>CAVTFS010000030.1:0-129518 GCA_963734005.1 uncultured Actinomycetota bacterium | reverse complement strand
ACCGGAGGTGAAGAGCACCGCGGCCTCGCCGTAACGGGCGCCGTTAGTGTCGGCGTGCGGCTGTGCGGTATCGAAGGAAGCGGACCCGCGATCGCCACGTGTCGCAAGCTCGTCCACCGAATGCTCGACCCCAAGTAGCCGACGTGTCGGCCTCGGCAGCTCACCGGCCACCAACCGAATTCCAGGCAGCTTGAATGCAGCCGCCGCGGCCACCGCTGCCGGGATGCCTATCAGGTAGTCCGGATCGGCGCTGCGAAGCGCGTCTGCCATCCGGCGCCAGCCGAGGCCCGCGTCGGCGACCACAATTGCAGCACCCGCCCGCCAGCTGGCATAGACCGTCGTGGTCAGGTCAAGACCCGGCGGGACCAGCAGCGCAACTCGGCGTCCCGGCCGCACGCCAATCTGGCGCAGCCCGGCGGCCAATGCATCGACCCGGCGCTCTAGCTCGGCGAATGAGATCACGTGGGTGCCGCCGCGGCGCAGCTCCGCGATCGCCGGACCGGAGTCACGGCCGGCCCGCGAAGGCGCGATACGAACAGCCATCTCCGCACTTGCTTGGTGGGTCGGCCGGTCGGACGCCGACTCGCGTGGCTGCGTGGAGGCGCTCGATCTCACCCACGACCAGGCATCCTCGGCGAGGCTAGGCGCGTCCTCTACGACCAGATGGGACGCACCGGCGTACCGGTGGACATCCGCGTGCGGCAGCCGGCTCTCCAGGTCGCGGAGCGACGCTTGCTTGAAAACAGGATCCCGTGGGCCCCACAGCAGCAGCGTCGGAACAGTTTCGAGCTCGGCCAGTCCGACGGCCACCCGATCGAGTGCCGCGCGGCTGGGATGGCTTGGCTCCAGTGGGATATCGGCGACGAAATCGCCGACGGCCCGCCGACGACCAGAGTCGGAGTAGGGCGCCCGCAGTGCGGCGCGAATCTCGGCCGGTATCGGTGGCCAGGACAGCGCGGCCGCGGTACGCACGAATGTCGCCGTGCGTACGCAGACCAGCTCGCGCAGCACCCGGCTGCGTGCCAGCCGGATCAGCGCCGGCGTGCCTGTCTGCGGCACCGCGACCCCGGTGTTGGTCAAGATCAACCCGGTGATCTGATCAAGGTGGCGTTGCGCCCAACCGAGCGAGATCGGTCCGCCCCAGTCGTGCGCCGCCAGCACTACTCGGCCGGTGATTCCCAGCTCCGAGGTGATGGCGTCGAGGTCATCGATCCGTGCCGCAAGCGAACGGGGCCACCTCGGTCGCTCGGAGTAACCCATCCCCAGCTGGTCGATCGCAACGACCCGCCAGCCAGGATCCGCGGATGCCAGAAACCGACGCCACAGATAGGACCAGGTCGGGTTGCCATGCAGGCAGAGCAGCGTTCCCGCCTGTGGCACGACGCCGTTGTCGAGCACGTGCCAGGCACGCAGCACCCCTTCACTGTCGACGGCGTGGACCAGTCTCGACCAGGCTGGATCGAGGTCGGGCATTCCGCCAAGCTCCGCGACAACGCCGGGCGCGGCGACGGGACCGCTGATCACCAGACGATTTCGGCGTACGAGGTGTTCAGCCCGGACCCGATGCCCAGCAGCAGAATCCGGTCTTCGGCACGCAGCTGGTCCAGGTGCCGTGCCAGAGTGAACGGCACCGCAGCCGGACCCATGTTGCCGTACCTCGGCAGGGTAAGGGGAAAGCGTGCCGGGTCGACGCCGAGCGCCTTGGCCATCGCTCGGATGTGCACGACCGAGGTCTGGTGAGCGACGAACCAATCGATGCCATCCCAGTCGAACTCCGCCTTGGCGTCGGCCCAGGTCGCCAAGGCCAGCGCCAGGCCGGCGTCGAACAGCCGCTTGGTGTCGGTCCTCATCCGGGTGAGGTCACCCACACAGAGGTCGTGGTGTTCGGTGCCGGCCCGGCTTACCCCGCCGATGACTCTGTGGCCTTCGGGATGGCGGTCGGCCCGTCCGAGCACCATGGCCGCCGACCCGGAGCCGAGCGTCAGGGTGGCGAACTGTGACCGCAGGTCGGCTGCGGTCGTCTCGTCCCGAGCGAGCCGCGCGAGCGTCAACTCTTGGGTGAAGCGCGAACCTTCGGCATCGACGATCACGGCATAGTCAGCCTGGCCCGAGTCGATCAAGGTCGCCGCCAACTGGATACCGTTCACGAAACCGACGCAGGCGTTTGCCACGTCGAAGTTGAGGCAGTTCGTAGGCAGGCCGACCTGATGGTGAATCGCCGCCGCGGTGGAGGGTTCAAGATACTCCCGGGAGACCGCGGTGTTGATCATGACGCCAACCTCCGCGGGTGTGATGCCTGCCTCGGCCAGCGCCTTGGCTGCCGCCATGGCCGCGGCGTCCGCGAAGCTCACATCCGTCGGCCACCAACGACGCTCGACCACGCCAGCCAGCTTCTCCAGCATGCCGGGCCGCGTTCCCACCCGCCGGTAGGTATCCGCCAACCGTTCGTCGAAGGCGGCGGAGGTCATCACGATCGGTGCGTCAACCGCACACACCGAGAGCACGGTCGTGTTGATCGGCCGAAAGCTTGCGTTACCGCTCATCTACCCCCTGCCCAAGGGCCGCCGATCCTGCCTCCGCTAAAGCTGCTCTCCGCACTATGGTGTCACCGCCATCGGACGCTGCGCTCGCCTGCCCACTGCAAGCACCGGAACTGCGAGCGCCGCGTATCGCGCGCCGCCGCACGGAGGAGAAGCAAGCGGAGGCGTTGTTTCCTCTGCGAGCGACGACGACGGCGGCGGATTCTCGATGTTCGCGCCGCCGATCTGCGGGAGGAGATGGCAGAACAACGCTCTTCCGTTCCGCCAGATACGACGAAGACGGCGGCAATCTAGCGAACATCGCAGCGAGCGCAGCGAGCAATCAAAACAGCGCGATGCGCGAGCAGTGCACAAAACGCACTGCGAGCGTCGGGAATCGCGCGCCGCCGCACGGAGGAGAAGCGAGCGGAGGCGTTGTTTCCTCTGCGAGCGACGACGACGGCGGCGGATTCCACGCGCGATGCGCGAGCAGTGCACAAAATTGGCGCGTGTTATCTTGACGTCAAGATAGTTTAACGGAGTGACCAGGGAGGGCTCATGAGTCTGAACAGCTTCGGTGCCAAGTCGACCCTCCAGGTGGGTGACGAGTCGTACCAGATCTTCCGGCTTGATGCCGTCGAAGGGTCTGACTCGTTGCCCTACAGCCTCAAGATCCTGCTCGAGAACCTGCTCCGCACCGAGGACGGCGCCAACATCACCGCGGATGACATCCGTGCGCTTGCCGGCTGGGATCAGGACGCGGAGCCGAGCGAGGAGATCCAGTTCACGCCAGCGCGAGTGATCATGCAGGACTTCACGGGTGTGCCGTGTGTGGTCGATCTGGCCACGATGCGCGAGGCAATGGCCGAGATGGGAGGCGACCCGGCCAAGATCAATCCACTTGCTCCGGCCGAGTTGGTGATCGATCACTCAGTCATCGCCGACGTGTTCGGCACCGCTGACGCGTTCGTCCGGAACGTGGAGATCGAATATGAGCGCAACCGTGAGCGCTATCAGTTCCTGCGCTGGGGTCAGACCGCCTTTGACGATTTCAAAGTAGTCCCACCGGGTACGGGGATTGTGCACCAGGTCAACATCGAGCACCTGGCTCGCGTGATCTTCTCGCGCGAGTGTCGCGTCTTCGACAGGCTCCGGCGAGACTGAGCTTTACGCCTATCCCGACACGTGTGTCGGTACTGATTCACACACCACCATGGTCAACGGGCTGGGGGTCGTCGGTTGGGGAGTCGGCGGAATCGAGGCCGAGGCGGCGATGCTCGGGCAGCCGGTATCGATGCTCATCCCTCGGGTAGTCGGCTTCAAACTTTCCGGCGCGCTGCGGGAGGGCGCGACCGCAACTGATCTTGTTCTGACCATCACCGAGATGCTCCGCCAGCACAAGGTGGTCGGCAAGTTCGTCGAGTTCTACGGGCCAGGCGTCTCCCAGGTTCCCGTGGCCAATCGGGCCACGATCGGCAACATGAGTCCGGAGTACGGCTCCACGATTGCGGTGTTCCCAATCGACTCCAAGACCAGTGAGTACCTGCAGGCTCACCGGTCGCAGTGATCAGCAGATTGCCCTCGTCGAGACGTACGCCAAGGAGCAGGGTCTGTGGCATTCCGACGACCGGGAGCCGAGGTACTCCGAATACCTGGAGCTTGACCTTGACACCGTGGTTCCCAGCATCGCAGGGCCGAAGCGTCCGCAGGACCGAGTCCTGGTCGCCCACGCCAAGCAAGGATTCCGGGAGGCGCTGCGCGATTATGTGGCCGCCGAAGAGCTGACCGGCTACGACGAGTCTGTGGATGAGTCGTTCCCGGCCTCGGACGTGCCGAGTTACTCAACCGGCCACGATTCCGCAGAGCCGCACGAGTACGGCGAGGAGCCGGCCGATATCGCGCGGCCAAGCAAGAAGGTGCCGGTGACACTGGCCGACGGCACGTCGTTCGACCTCGACCACGGGGCGGTGACGATCGCCGCGATCACGTCCTGCACCAACACCTCAAACCCCAGTGTGATGATCGGAGCAGCGCTGGTCGCCAAGAAAGCGGTCGAGCGTGGACTGAACCGTAAGCCTTGGGTGAAGACCACGCTGGCTCCAGGATCGAAGGTCGTCAGCGACTATTACGACCGTTCCGGCCTGACGCCGTACCTGGACAAGCTTGGTTTCAATTTGGTCGGCTACGGCTGCACGACCTGCATCGGCAACTCCGGGCCGCTCATTCCGGAAGTCAGTGCAGCGGTACATGAAAATGATCTTGCGGTGGTCTCGGTGCTGTCGGGCAACCGGAACTTTGAGGGCAGGATCAACCCTGACGTCAAGATGAACTACCTGGCTTCGCCGCCGCTGGTGGTGGCGTACGCGATCGCCGGCACGATGGACATCGACCTGATGAACGACTCGCTCGGCACCGATGAGCAGGGGAACGAGGTACACCTTGCCGACATCTGGCCGAGCGGAGCCGAGATCGATGAGATCGTGGCGTCGGCGATCGGTGCCGAGATGTTTACCGAGTCCTATGCGGATGTCTTTGCAGGGGATGAGCAGTGGCAGTCTCTGCCGACGCCTGAGGGAGAGATTTTCGACTGGGACCCGGACTCAACCTATGTCCGCAAGCCGCCGTACTTCGACGGCATGCCAGCGCAGCCGGCGCCTGTCACGGACATCAGTGGGGCACGGGTGCTGCTCAAACTCGGCGACTCGATCACCACGGATCACATCTCCCCAGCTGGGTCCATCAAGGCCGACTCGCCCGCCGGGCAATACCTCTCCGAACACGGTGTAGAGCGGAAGGACTTCAACTCTTACGGGTCACGGCGTGGCAATCACGAGGTGATGATTCGAGGAACCTTTGCCAACATTCGCCTCCGCAACCAGCTCGCACCGGGCACGGAGGGCGGATTCACCCGAGACTTCACCTCACCGGACGAAGCAGTCACGACGGTGTATGAGGCGTCGCAGAACTACCTCGCAGCGGGAACTCCGCTGGTGGTACTGGCTGGCAAGGAGTACGGCTCGGGTTCCTCACGGGACTGGGCCGCCAAGGGCACGGCACTGCTCGGGGTCAAGGCCGTTATTGCCGAGTCGTACGAGCGGATCCACCGATCCAACCTGATTGGGATGGGTGTACTGCCACTGCAGTTTCCCGAAGGGCAGGACGCCAGCTCCCTTGGGCTCACCGGCGAGGAGACCTTTGACATCGTCGGGATCACTGAACTCAATGAGGGCGGTACGCCAGAGACGGTCAAGGTCAACGCCGGTGATGTCAGCTTCGACGCAGTAGTACGTATCGACACCCCAGGCGAGGCCGACTACTACCGCAATGGCGGAATCATGCAGTACGTGCTGCGGTCGTTGATCAAGAAGTAGAATCCGAGCGCGCAGTCAGCCAGCCTGGAACCTTGGTGGCTGGCCGATTCGTCATGGTGTTGTGGTGATCGCTGGGAAGCTCCGCCGACGAGTCGCGGTGCTCGTGACAGCGGCCACGTTGACTGTCGCGGGTTGTTCGCTCATTGGTCCATTGGCCACGCCGTCCGAACCGTTCAGCGACTTCTCCGTTGGCGAGTTCGGCGGCATCGATGGCCGCCAGAACATCCTGTACGTGAGGGCGGCGGACGGCGTCGCTTTGCTGATTTCTCGCGCACCAGCCGCCGGCCAGTTGAGTGATCAGTCACTGAGCCGGCTCCAGGAACTGTTGACGTCCAAACAGTTCCGCGAGGAGGTCACTCGAGAGGCGCAGCGGAAATCGAAGGCGCCGGCGCCGGTTTGCGCCGACCAGATCACGACCGAGGTGACGATGGGCAGCATGTCGATGAGCCGTACTGAGCCATGCGGTGAGGAATCCGAGCCGACGCCGGCATTCGACGAGATCCTCAGCATCGTCGCCCCTGCGATGCAGGGGAACTTCGACGGACCGGTCGGGACAGCTGAGCCGCGGCTGCTGCCCATGCGGCTCGAGCGTTTGCAGGTCCAAGATCAACCGGCCTATACGATCAGGATCGATGCCGCCGGACGGGCCATGATCACGATTGCCGGCCGCAGATCTGAGCGGCACGAGCTGTCGATCCAGCAGCGCGACACCGTCACGGCTGCTACTGGCGCGCGTGATCGAGGAGCCTGTCGTGCCATGCACCTCGACTGCGTACTACCGGTTGTACGTCGACACCGAGCCTGCGGTCTCTGGTCCGGACTGCGGGTTCCCGCAGCGACAACCCGAGTTTCGTGCACTGACCGTGCTGCTGGAGACCGCCTTCGGCGTCTGATCACCAGCTGCGCGACATTAGCCTTGACGCGTGAGCGTCTGGAACGATCATGTGTTTCCACGGCTGATGGATCGGGTGCTGGACACGCCTACGGTGAACGCCCGACGTGCCAAGGTCTGTCAGGGGCTGCACGGTCGCGTACTGGAGATCGGTTTCGGCACCGGTCTCAATCTCCACCACTATCCGGCTGAGGTGACCGAAATCTTGGTCGTAGAACCCTCAGAGTCGGCCATGCGACTCGCGCAGCCGCGCGAGGCGGCCGCGTCCGCGCCGGTCGAGCGGATAGGGCGCGATGGTGCCCGGCTCGCACTGCCGGATGGGTCGGTGGACTGTGTGTTGTCCACCTACACGCTGTGCACCATCACAGCCGTGGATGCCGCGCTGCGGGAGATTCATCGCGTGCTCAAGCTGGAAGGTGCGTTGCACTTCCTCGAGCACGGTCGCGCGCCGACGGAGTCCGTACGCCGTTGGCAGCGGCGGCTGCATCCGGTCCACAGCCGGATCGCGGGAGGGTGCCATCTCGACCGGCCGATCGACGACCTGATCACCCACGCCGGCCTGATGATCCGGGAGTTGGAGACCGGATATGGGGACGGGCCGCGACCCTTCAGCTATCTCTACCGGGGTCGGGCTCTTCGCGCAGCGTGAGGTGAGCGAGGTGCTGCGAGGCCTCGGGCATGGCGTCCGAAATCAGCTTCGCGTACCTTTCGATCTCGCCGGCCGCATAGTGCGTCCGAGGCCAGAAGAAGCCGCGTAGGCCGTCGCCCTTGGTTCGTGGAACCACGTGGATGTGCAGGTGGGGTATCGACTGACTGACCACGTTGTTGATTGCGACGAAAGTCCCTTGAGCGCCCAGCGCCGCGCTGATCGCGACTGCAATCCGCTGGGTCATGGTCAGCAGCGGAACCATGAGATCCCCGGGAAGCGTCAGCAAAGTGTCGACATGGCGAGTCGGAGCGACGAGTACGTGACCCTTGAACACCGGCCGGTGATCAAGGAAAGCGATCACCTGGTCATCACGCGCCACGATCGCAGCGTCCAGCTCACCGCTCACGATCTGGCAGATCACATCGCTCACCGGCATGAGATTAATGCCCGCGCACCGAAGATGCCTGAAGGGCCTCAAGCCACGACCTCGTAGTGACGCACCAACTCATCACGTTCGATGAGGAAGCGGTCGTCCTCCGGATAGAAGACAGCCTGGTCGATGTCCTCGCCAGCGAACGCCCGGATGCTGTCCCGGGAGTCCCACAGCGAGAACGTGATGATCTCAGAGCGATCGCCGTCGTCCCGCCGCAGCATCCACGCGCCTTGATTGCCTGGTGTAGCTCTGTATTCCGCCATGCCGGTGGTGTCGATGTAGTTCGCGTAGGCGACAGCGTCCTCCCGGCGCACCACGCCTCTCCAAATCCGCGCGATCATGGACCGACATTACCGGTCAGCGCGCGAAGGTCCGCGTTCTCGAACGCCAGTTCGAATATAATCCAGGCATGAGTACTTCGGCTTATGTGCCGCCTGGCTGGCCGGCACAGGTGCGGCCGCCAGGAGCGACTGGTTGGGAGGCGACAGCCATCGCCTATCTGCTGGATTGCTGCCCTCCGGACTTTCGCACATATCGCGTGCTCCGCAATCATCCGGTGGTGCTGGCGCAGTTTGCGACTCACTTTGTCAACGGCCAGCATGAGGCGTCGCAACGCGGACTGGCCGCGGTCCGTACCAGTATCAGTGACTATGTCGACGCAGAGGTGGTGGAGGCCGCGACGCAGGCGTGGCTGGAGCAAGGGGCTCGGCTCGCCCGCACCCGCCGAGCGGTGGCGCTGATCGAAGAGGCTCTGCAAGGGCGGGTCTTTGTTCGCAAGCTGTGAGGCGGCTGAGCGCACAACGTGTGTGATGGGCCACACTCATGATCCCGGGACCGCCGAACACGTAAACTCAAGCCCATGTCAGCCGCCCGGGACGGACTGTTGAGCTCGATCCGCAGCCCAGAGGACCTCCGGGATCTGACGCCAGATCAGCTGCGTGAGCTCAGTCTGGAGATCCGATCGTTCCTGATCGAGAACGTAAGCCAGACCGGCGGCCACCTCGGACCCAACCTGGGCGTCATCGAGCTGACGATCGCGGTGCATCGCGTCTTCCACTCGCCGCGCGATCCGATCATCTTCGACACCGGGCACCAGAGCTACGTGCACAAGATCTTGACTGGTCGCCAAGATCAATTCCCGACGCTGCGGCAGCGTCACGGGCTTTCCGGATACCCCAGCCAGACAGAGTCTGAGCACGACTGGGTGGAGAACTCGCACGCCTCAACCGCACTCTCCTACGCCGATGGACTGGCTAAGGCCATTCGGCTGCAGCGAAAAGATGGCACCGTCGTCGCCTTCGTCGGGGACGGTTCCCTCACCGGGGGAATGGCGTGGGAGGCGCTGAACAACATCGCTGCCTCTGACGACCTGCCGCTGGTGATCGTGGTGAACGACAACGGCCGGTCCTACACTCCGACGGTTGGTGGGCTGGCACGGCACTTGACCGGGCTGCGCACCAACCCGCGTTACGAGCAAATCCTGGAACTGGTGAAGCGCAATGTCAGTCGAGCGCCGCTGGTCGGGAATGCCGCGTACGACATCTTGCACGGCATCAAGATCGGGCTCAAAGATGTTCTTGCTCCGCAGGGGCTGTTTTCCGACCTTGGCCTGAAGTACGTCGGTCCTATCGATGGTCATGACATCGCAGAGGTGGAGCGCGCGCTACGGCAGGCCAAGCAGTTCCGCGCCCCGGTCCTGGTGCATTGCATTACACGCAAGGGCAATGGTTTCAAGGCAGCCGAGAACCATGAGGAGGACCGCTTCCACGCCGTCGGCAAGATCAATGCCACGACTGGCGAGGCCATCGGCGGTTCAGCGGGCCAGACGTGGACCGAACTGTTCTCCGAAGAGCTTCTCCGGCTGGGTAGTGCCGACGAACGAGTCGTCGCCATTACGGCGGCGATGGTGTATCCGACGGGCCTGCACCGATTTGCACAGGCGTTCCCCGATCGCTGCTTCGACGTCGGCATCGCCGAACAGCACGCCGTCACTTCGGCCGCGGGCCTTGCCATGGGTGGCTTGCATCCGGTGGTAGCGGTCTATTCGACTTTCCTCAACCGCGCATTCGACCAGGTCCTGATGGATGTGGCCCTGCATCGATGTGGCGTCACCTTCGTGCTCGACAGGGCTGGCATCACCGGACCAGACGGGCCCAGCCATCACGGCATGTGGGATATGTCGATCTTGCAGGTGGTGCCGGGCCTGCATCTGGCCGCGCCGCGCGACGGCAGCCGGTTGCGCGACGCGCTCGTACGATCGCTGGCCATCGATGACGCCCCGAGCGTGATCCGACTTCCCAAGGAGCAGGTGCCGCCGGATCTTCCCGCTGTCGATCAGCTGGACGGTATGGACATACTGCTCAAGACCGAGCAGCCGCGGGTGCTCGTGCTCGGTGTCGGCCCGCTCGCCGTGACGGCCGTCGCCGTCGGCGAGCGACTCTCCGACCAGGGGATCGGGGTAACAGTCGTCGATCCGGTCTGGGCGCTGCCGCTCAATCCCGCGTTGATCGCACTAGCAGTTGATCATGATCTTGTGATCACGATCGAGGACAACGTCGTGGTGGGCGGCTGGGGAGCGCGGCTGACCCAGGAGCTGCACTCCGCTGGAGTGGATACTCCGGTCCGCGAGTTTGGCATTCCACAGGAGTTCCTGCCACATGGTGGCCGCAGCGAGCTCCTGAAAGAGATCGGGCTAACGCCCCAGAACATCGCGCGGTACGCGGTGGAGGCGATCGTGCGTGCGGACGAGTCACTCGAACAGCCGCCCACTCGCGCCGACTTGTCAGAACCCAGTTAAGTCCCCTTTCTTGCAGCTGCTCGCGCAATCGCGCGGTGAATCCGCCGCCGTCGTCGTCGCTCGCAGAGGAAGAACACCTCCGCTCGCTCCTCCTCCGTGCGGCGGCGCGCGATTTTCCGGCGCTCGCAGCTGGGTCTCAACTGGGTTCTGACAAGTCGGCGTTGTTGGGGACGGAGGCGACTCCCGGCGGCAGGAAGCGGCGACCGAGCACGCGCTCGGAGACTCCTTCTCGGTCCAGGTATGGCGTAATGCCGCCGAGGTGGAACGGCCAGCCGGCACCGAGGATCAGGCACAGATCGATATCCATGGGTGCGGCGACTACTCCTTCGGCCAGCATCAAGCCGATCTCCTGTGCCAGGGCGTTCAGTGTCCGCTCTCGCACCTGCTCGGCGGTGCTCGGCCGGTCGCCCACGACCAGCAGCTTCGCCGTCTGGTCGCTGACGTACGGCTTGCCGTCGGGCGTCCAGTCGTAGACGCCGGGCCGCCCTGCGGCCACCAGCGCCTCGAGGTTGGGCGAGACCGGGAACCGATCGCCGAACGCGGCATGCAGGTTCTCAACGACATGCAAGGTGACCTCTGCACCCACCAACTGAAGCAGCACATAGGGCGACATAGGCAGGCCGAGCGGCCGCAGCGCCTCGTCGGCGACCGCGACCGGAGTGCCCTCATCAACAGCGGCGAAGATCTCCGCCAGCATCCGCAGCAGCAGCCGATTTACCACGAAACCAGTGGAGTCCTTGACCAACACGGCGTTCTTCTTCAGCGTTCTTCGCAACGAGGAATGCTGTGGCCAGAGTCTCCTCGTCGGTCGCCGGAGCCCTCGTACGATCTCAACGAGCGGCAGAACCGCCACCGGGTTGAAGAAGTGGAAGCCGACCAGCTCGCTCGGGATGATCAAGATCTGCTGCCATCTCCGTCACGGACAGCGACGAGGTGTTGGTAGCCACGCACGCAGCTCTCGGAGACATGCTTCTCCAGATTGGCGAAGACCTGCTTCTTGATCGACATCTCCTCGAAGACCGCCTCGATGACGAAATCGCAGTCCGCGAAGTCGACCAGTTCGGTCGTGCCCGAGATCAGCGCCCGGAGCCGGTTCGCCTCATCTGGAAGGATCCGCCGCTTTTCAAGCAACCTGGTCGATCTCGTCCGCCACGATATCCCAGTCCCTTGTCGACCCTCGCGCGATCGAGATCGGTGATCACCACCGGCATCTGAAGGCGGCGCAGGAACAGGATGGCGAGCTGGCTGGCCATCAAGCCGGCGCCGACGATGCCAACTTTGGTCACTGGTCGCGCCAGTGAGGGATCGGGCGCACCGGCCGGCTTCCGTGCCCGCTTCTGAACGAGGTCGAACGCGTACAGGCTCGCTCGCAGCTCGGGACCCATGATCAGATCAGCGAGTGCTTCGTCCTCGGCTGCGTATGCCTCGATCCGGTCCGCAGGTCCTTGCTGCCGCCATCAGCTCGAGCGCTCGATACGGCCCCGGCGAGGCGCCGAAGACCTTGCTGTCGACGAAGCTGCGGCCTCGTGCCAACGCCTCATCCCAAGCCTCGCCACGGTCTACCTCTGGTCGGGTCACTGTCAGCGATCCAGCAACGATCTGACCCGCCCAGTCCAGCGAGCGAGCGAGGAAGTCCGCGCCGTCGAAGATCGCGTCGGCCAGGCCCAGCTCGTACGCCTGGCGGCCACTCAGCATCCTGTTCTGATTGAGCGGATTTTCGATGATCAGCTGAACGGCCCGGTCGGCGCCGATCAAGTTAGGCACGATGAAGGCCCCGCCCCAGCCGGGGAACAAGCTAAGAAAGCATTCAGGCAAAGCGATTCCGGACGCCGCCGCAGAGACCGTCCGGTAGTGGCAGTGCAGTGTGAGCTCCAGGCCACCACCGAGCGCAACCCCATTGATGAAGGCGAAGGTCGGCACCTGCGACGTATGCAGCTTGTCGAAGACAGCATGCCCAATCCGCGCAATGGCAAGCGCCTGGTCGCGGTTGACGATCTTGGCAGAACTCGGAGAGGTCAGCGCCAGCCGCGAGGCTGAACGGCTTGCCAGTCATTGCGATCGCCAACAGGTCCTCACGTGCGAGCGCAGCATCCATGGCCCGGTTCAGTTCGCCCGAGACCCCGAGCACCCAAGGTATTGGGCCGCTTGTGATCACGTCCGTTATCCAGAGTGATCAACACCGCGGTCCCCGCTGTGTGTGGCAGCTTGATGTCCCGGCTCAGCGCTCTGGTCACGACCTCACCTTCGCTGCTGGCTGAGGCTTCGGCGATCAGCTGCTCGAGCTCGTCCGCCCTCACGGTGCCTCCTCTGTTCGGAGGAGAAGTGGGGGTTCTCCCAGATCACCGTGCCGCCCATGCCAAGGCCGATGCACAGCGTGGTGAGCCCATAGCGAACCTCCGGATGCTCGCGGAATGCGCGCGCCAGATGGATCATCAGTCTCACCCCGGAGCTGGCGAGTGGATGGCCGAGTGCGATGGCGCCGCCGTACGGGTTGAGGCGCGGATCATCTGCCGCCAGCTCGAAATGATCACAGAACGCAAGCACCTGGACGGCAAACGCCTCATTGATCTCGAAGGCACCAATGTCGCCCATAGACAGTCCGGCCTTGGCCAGCGCCTTCTTCGTCGCAGGAATCGGTCCGACGCCCATCACCTCGGGATCGACGCCAGCGAACGCATAGGAGACGAGCCTCATGGCCACCGGCAGACCGAGCTCGGCGGCAACACTCTCGGCCGCCAGAAGGCACGCCGTCGCTCCATCGTTCAGGCCCGCTGCATTGCCTGCCGTGACACGCCCATGCGGACGGAACGGGGTCCTCAAAGTCGCCAGCGCCTCGACAGTGGTGCCAGGTCTTGGCTGCTCATCAGCGACGGCCAGTCCCCAGCCGAGCTCAGCGCTCCGAGTCGCGACATTGACCAGTGACTCCTGGATCACACCCTGCTCATACGCGCGCTGCACTCGTCGCTGGCTGAGCGCCGCGAAAGCATCAGCTCGCTCCTTGGTGATGTTCGGGAAGCGATCATGAAGATTCTCTGCGGTAGATCCCATGATCAACGCTGACTGATCGACGAGCTTCTCGGCGATGATCCGGGGGTTGGGGTCGATGCCTTCACCCATGGGATGGTGGCCCATGTGCTCAACTCCGCCCGCAATGGCGACGTCGTACGCACCGAACGCGATTCCTGATGCTGTGGTGGTCACCGCAGTCATTGCTCCAGCGCACATCCGGTCGATCGCAAAACCCGGTACCGAGCGCGGGAGTCCAGCGAGCAAGGCGGCCGTACGGCCGATTGTCAGACCCTGGTCCCCGATCTGCGTCGTTGCAGCGATGGCGACATCGTCGATCCGATCTGGCGGTAGCTCCGGATGGCGCCGCAGCAGTTCCCGGATGCAGTTGATGACGAGGTCGTCGGCCCTGGTCTCGGCGTACATAGAGCCGGCCTTGCCGAACGGGGTGCGTACGCCGTCGACAAAGACCACATCTCGAAGATCACGAGGCATACCGAAATATTACTCATCAGTAGCTATCACGGCTCAAGACGGATGGTTAGGCAAGCAGCGGCGTGATGGCCGCGACTGTCAGCTCACGCTGCCACGGCCGGGCGCCAAGGTTGGTCAACGCCTGATCGACGGTCTCCTCGGTCAATGGGGATGGCGGCCGCCAGGCGAGGCGACGTAGGTGATCCGGCGTGAGGAGGTTCTCCGTCGGCACTTCGTATTGCTCCGAGATAGCCAGGAGCGCACCGCGCACCGCCGCTAACCGAGCCGCCGCCCCAGGATTCTTTGCGGGCCACAACCGCGACTGCGGGGGTCCATCGCTAGGAACGTGCATAGGCGGCAGAGCGCTCTCTGGCATCCGTGCCACAGCGTCCAGCGCCTTAAGCCAGCTGGCCTCGGCCCGCCTCGCCTGGCGGCGAGTAAACGCTGGGATCTGCCGAAGTGTGGCGCGATCGGGGTGCTTCTGGGAAGCCAGTTCGCTGATCGCGACATCTGGCAGGATCTTGGCTGGCGCCCGGTCCAGGCGCTGTGCGATTGCATCGCGGGCATACCAAAGCTCGGCGACGTACGCCAGACCGCGACGATTGTGAACGTGATGGATGCCAGATGTGCGGCGCCATGGGTCCCGTCGCGGTTCGGGGCTGATCCCAGCGTTCGCAACCAGAGCCGCAAACTCTTGCTCAGCCCACCTCCATTTGCCGGTTTCAACCAGCCGGGCTGCCAGTCGGTCACGTAGTTCGATCAAGAGCTCGACATCCAGGGCGGCATAGATCAGCCACTCCTCAGGCAGTGGCCTCTTCGACCAGTCCGAAGCGGAATGCTCCTTCAGCAGCCGCACACCTAGCATCTCCTCGATCATGGTGCCCAGAGCAACGCGGGGATAACCGAGCAATCGTGCGGCGAGTTCGGTGTCGAACAGCGTCATGGGAACAAACCCGACCTCGTACAGACACGGCAAGTCCTGGCCCGCCGCGTGGATGATCCACTCGGCCTCCGACACCGCGGCACCGAGTGCCGAAAGATCGGCCGGCTGGCCGAACGCAATGGGATCTACCAAGATGCGTACCGGCCCCAGCACGGCGCAGCTGGATGAGATAGGCGCGCTGGCTGTAGCGGAAGCCGTGCGCCCTTTCAGCGTCCACGGCGACCGGCCCGGTTCCGCCGCGCAGGGCGGTGACTGTCTGGTGCAAGGCGTCGGGGGCGGTGACGATAGCTGGCACGCCCTCCGCGGGCTCGGTGAGCAGCTCCGCTTCCTGATCGAGATCAGGCGCGGTTAGCGGTACTTCTGTCAACGTCTCCGGGTACTTCGGCTCGGCGGTTTGCGCCGTGACGGCATCAACACCACCCCGGCGGGTAGCGGTGGCAGCCCCGCTAAGGTACAGAGTAGTTCAGCCCAGGCGGCCAGATGAGGGCTCAGTCCGACGCCATCCTCCAGCAACGGCGTCCACGAGGCACGGATTTCGATCTCTGCGCGTGGCGGTTCAGAGGCCATGCCTCCGAAGGATTCGCTGGAGACCGACGTCACGGTGCCGCTCGGAGCATCGTAGGCAGCGGTGTGGTTGTCGAGTGCATCGATCAGCCACGACCAGCCCACACTTGCGAGCAAGGGGTCTGGCACCATCTCCGGATCGAGATCGGCTCGAGCGAAGGTGACGCAGCGGAAGGTGCCCTGCCATGCGGCGTTGCCGGCCGGATCGTGGAGCAAGACAAAGCGACCGCTGCCCACCTCATCACCGTTCGCCACGACATCGGCGGTGATAGCCGCTGAGTACGGCGCGATACGCTGCGGAGCCGGGAGCTCCTCCACGTGCAACTCGGAGCGCCAAGGCGCAGACATCAGGTCCTCAACGGCCCGACGAAACGCGTCCGGCGCCGGAGCCGCATCGCTATTCGCTGCCATCCGACGAGCGTATTCGGCCGCCCATAAGCGACGAGTTTCGACGCGCCGGGTTTTGTGACCGTGAAAAGATTCACGAGTGCGTCGCCTGGCTTCCGATCTGCCTCTGCTCGTCGCCGCATGCCGGAAGACTCACCCGAACGATCGCGTACCGGTGTGGTTCATGAGACAGGCGGGCCGTTCTCTTCCGGAGTATCGGGCAGCCGAAAAGGCATCGGGATGCTCGAAAGCTGCATGCGTCCGGAGCTGGTAGCTGAGATCAGCATGCAACCAGTGCGCCGCTATGGCGTCGACGCCGCAATCTTGTATTCCGACATCATGCTGCCACTCAAGGCAGCGGGAGTGGACCTGGACATCGTCTCCGGCCGCGGCCCGGTGATCGCTCGTCCGATCCAGGCATCTGGTGACCTCGAGCAGCTGCGGCCGCTAGATCCTGAGCGCCTCTGGTACGTCACCGAGGCGGTTGGGCTGATCACCAGCCAGCTCGGCGAGCGTTCCCCTGATCGGCTTTGCTGGTGCGCCGTTTACGTTGGCCAGCTATCTGATCGAGGGCGGGCCGAGTCGGGACTACGCGGCGACGAAGGCTTTGATGATCAGTGAGCCTTCGTTGTGGCATGCGATATGTACCCGGTTGGCCGATCTGTCCGCCACCTTCCTTCGCGTCCAAGTGGCGGCTGGCGCCGCAGTCGTCCAGCTGTTCGACTCGTGGGCGGGCAGCCTCAGTGCCGAGGACTACAGGCGGTACGCGCAGCCGTACTCCGCTCGGGTGCTGCAGGCGCTGGCTGACACCGGAGTGCCGCGAATCCACTTTGGCGTCGGTACCTCTGAATTGCTGTCACTGATGGGTGCCGCTGGAGCGGAGGTCCTCGGCGTGGACTGGCGGCTGCCGCTGGCCGAGGCAAGTCGCCGGGTTGGCCATCGCTATGCACTGCAGGGCAACCTTGACCCTGCGCTGCTGTCGGCGCCATGGTCGGTGCTGTCCGAGCGTGTTCGGGAGGTCATCGCATCGGGTGCAGTCGCGCCTGGTCATATCTTCAACCTCGGGCATGGAGTACCACCAGACGCCGACCCTGGAGTCCTGGCCATGATCGTCGAACTGGTCCACACCGAGGGCGCTCAGCTGCGGCGTGAGGCCCGTGAAGAGCTAGCGGGTGCATCTGTGGCGGGTGGCCGATGATCAGAGTTGCGGTGGTTGGTGGCGGGATCACCGGGCTCAGTGCAGCCCGCTTGCTCGCGCTGCAAGGTGTTGACGTCATCATTCTCGAGGCTGGCAACCGATGGGGCGGCAAGCTCGCCCCTGTTGCGATGAACGGGGTACGTCTGGACGGTGGCGCAGAGTCGATCCTGGCGCGTCGCCCCGAGGGTCTGCAGCTGATCGATGAGCTCGCCCTGGGCTCTCGCGTGGTGCATCCGGCTGAGGCCAAACCCCAATTGCTGGTAGGCGGTCATCTGCATGCGATGCCGGCCTCGCTTCTCGGCGTACCGACTGACGTTCCCCAACTGGCCGGTTTGCTATCAGCTGAAGGTTGGCGGACGGCGGCCTCAGAGCCAGAACGGCCCGCGCCCGCCTTTGATCATGACGTACCTATTGGCCGTTATGTCGAAGAGCGGTTTGGCGCAGAGGTGACCGATCGACTCCTAGAGCCGCTGTTAGGCGGGGTTTACGCCGGATACGCGCGACGGCTCTCCTTCGATGCAGTGGCCCATGAGCTGTTCGTGCGCGCCAAGGGCGGTGGCTCATTGCTTCGGCACGCCCAAGCGATAGGCCAGGAGGGACACAACGGTCCGGTGTTCGCCGGGCTACGTGGCGGTGTGTCGATCATGGTCGACGCACTCGTTGATGATCTTGATCGGCGCGGGGTTGTGCTGCGGCCGGGTGCGGCCGTCCGGGCGCTTGATCATATGGCTGGGGGATATCAGCTCGTCATAGGCGCTGCCGGCGCACCAGAGATGATCATGGCCGATGGAGTGTTGCTCACCGCGCCCGCTACAGCGACTGGGCGCCTGCTCTCCGGTCTGGTGGACTCGGCGCAGGAGTTCGCTCGCCTGCCGTATGCATCAGTCGCTGTCATCACCCTGGTGGTGCGGGGAGTGCGATCGGACGCCTCCGGGCTACTGGTGCCACCCGGCGAACTGCCGACGATCAAGGCGTTGACCTACTCGTCGATCAAGTGGCCTTGGGTTGCCTCCCAAGCGCGTCGGGCCTGGGGCTCGGGGGTCGAGATCGTCCGAGTGAGCATTGGACGGCATGGGGAGCCGACGAGTCTCCAGTTCAGCGACCGAGCACTCATTGATCGCACCTTCAGTGAGGCCTTGACCATCCCCGGATGGGAGACGGCCACACTCCTCCATGGTGCCGTGAACCGCTGGGGTGGCGCTTTGCCGCAGTATCAGGTCGGACACAGAGATCTCATCAGCCAGCTGCGCTCAGAGGTCGCGGGCAGACCGGGGTTAGCGGTGGCCGGTGCAGCGTTGGACGGGGTGGGGATCGCGGCCTGCCTGTGTTCGGCAGGGGCTGCGGTCGACGCTCTCGCGGCTGACTTTGGCTTAAGCCGCAATGAGATGATCAAGAGCGAAGATCAACTCGAGGAGAGCGGGAGATGAAGGCGCGCGCGATCAACGCGACGATTCGCTACACCATGTGGTCGGTGTTCAAGAGAGAAGGCCTGTTGGAGGACCCGGCGTACGAGACCGCGGATGCAGCGCTGAAGGTGATCGACCATGTCACACAAGACGATGACCTTGTGATCCGTGGCTGGTACGACGTCGGCGGTCTGCGGGCCGACGCCGATCTGATGGTGTGGTGGCATGCGCCCAGCTCCGACACGCTGCAGGACGCATATCACGCCCTACGTCGTTCCAACCTCGGCGGACATTTGCTACCTGTCTGGTCGGCCCTCGCGGTGCACCGCCCGGCTGAGTTCAACAAGGGTCATGTGCCGGCGTTCATGCAGGATGAGGAGCCCAAGGCGTACCTCTGCGTCTATCCCTTCGTGCGCTCCTACGAGTGGTACCTGCTGCCCGAGGAGGAGCGGCGTGACATGCTTACCGAGCACGGCATGATGGCCCGGCCCTATCCCGACGTACGGGCGAACACTGTCTCATCCTTCGCCTTGGGCGACTACGAGTGGATGCTGGCGTTCGAGGCCGACGAGCTGCATCGCATCGTCGACCTGATGCGAGCCCTGCGTGCTGCCGCCGCGCGCCGCCACACCCGCGAAGAGGTGCCCTTCTACACCGGCCGGCGACGAGAGCTGAGCAGCATCCTCGCCCTCTGGTGAGCTGCCGCCGGGTGACGAAACCTACGTTGACGTAGCTTTCTTGCGGTCTGCATGGGTTGCAACCTATGCAGAGCGTCGGCAGCCTACGTGAACGTAGGTTGCCGACAACAGGATCAGGAACGTTTTGGCTCGAGGCTGAGCGAGACCGAGTTGATGCAATAGCGCAGGTCGGTGGGGGTGTCGTAACCCTCGCCAGTAAAAACGTGCCCAAGATGTGAGTCGCACGTTGCGCAGCGGACCTCGACTCGCTTCATGAAGAGCGAGCCGTCCTCGATGTAGCGCACTCGATCTTCGGCCAGCGGCGCGAAGAAGGAGGGCCAGCCACAGTGCGACTCGAACTTCTGGTCGCTTCTGAACAGCTCCGAGCCGCACGCCCTGCAGCGGTAGACGCCCTCGGTCTTGGTGTCGGTGTACTCACCGGTAAAGGGGCGCTCGGTACCGGCTTCGCGGAGGACCTTGTACTCCTGCGGAGTGAGCTGGGCTCGCCACTCAGCCTCGGATTTGATCACTTTGCCAACCTGGGCGGCCGGATTGTTCTGCGTGTCGGTCATCTCTGCCTCTCGGTTTTGCGGGGCAACCTTGTCAACCGCCAACGCGGTATGTCTGTTCCCGACAGTACTCACCTATGCTGACGCCATGCCGGTGCCAGCGGTTGAGCTCCAGGTCGGTAACCGCACCGTAAGGGTGACGAGCCCGGACAAGATCTATTTTCCGGACGTCGGTCTGACCAAGCTGGACATCGTCTCCTATGTGATCGCCGTCGGAGACGGCATCTTTTCTGCCCTCAGAGATCGGCCGGTCACCATGGAGCGTTGGCCCGGCGGCTACCGGCCCGATGTGAAACTCAGCACCCGGAGCGACAGCCACGGCGATGCGTTCTATCAGAAGCGAGCGCCGTCGAAAGGCATGCCCGACTGGGTGGAGACGGTGACCATCACCTTCCCGTCGGGGCGGACCGCTGACGAGGTTTGCGTGACCGAGCTGGCAACCGTTGCCTGGATGGCGAATCTGGGCACACTCCGGTACCACCCCTGGCCGGTGACACGAGCCGACACTGAGAAGGTGGACCAACTTCGCATCGATCTTGATCCTCAGCCCGGCACCGGCTTCGCTGATGCCGTACGGGCCGCGCATGAGCTGCGCTCGGTGCTTGAGGACGCCGATCTGGTTGGGTTCCCGAAGACCAGCGGCGGCCGCGGTGTCCACGTCTTCGTGCCGATTCAACCCGCGTACGGCTTCATCGAAGCCCGGCACGCAGTGATCGCGCTCGGCCGCGAGCTTTCCCGCCGGATGCCCGAGCACGTCACAGTGAGCTGGTGGAAGGAGGAGCGCGGCGCCCGTATCTTCGTGGACTTCAACCAGATGGCGCGGGACCGGACCATCGCATCGGCCTACTCCATCCGGCCGACCCCGACGGCCGTGGTCTCAGCTCCGCTGACCTGGGACGAGCTGAGCGACGTCGCTCCAGAGGACTTCACCGTCAGCTCGATGCCTGCCCGGTTTGCGAAGGCTGGTGATGCGTGGCGACCTTTCTATGCGATGGAGCCACGCAGCATCGACGCCGCGCTCGAGATGTATGCGCGCGATGAGCGGGAGTTGGGAACAGGCAAGTACGGCGGCGCGGAAATGCCGTATCCGCCGGACTATCCGAAGATGCCGGGCGAACCGGCCAGAGTGCAACCCAGCCGAATGACCCAGGAAACAAGGGAAATCGAGGGCCTCTTGTGAGTGTTCGGTTAGGCACAGTGCTTACTTGCCTGATCACTTCGCACATGTGACCGCGCATCTGGCAGACCTGCAACGCTCGTTTCTCCGCCATCTCCGGGCCGAAGGACTCTCCCCGAACACTCTCCGGTTGTACGGCCAGGCGGTCACGTTTTTCTTTCGCTGGCTCGAATCCGAAGGTCGCACAGCGACGCTTGACGAGTTGAATCTGACCGCGATCCGGGAGTGGCTTGCCGTACTCAGAGACACCCACGAGCCCGGCACCGTCAAGATCAGATACCGGGGACTCTTCCGGTTCTGCGGCTGGCTCGTGGATGAGGGCGAGATCACTGCTCACCCGATGGCCACCCTCTCCCCACCGACTCGAAATTGAAGCCGGTCCCGGTGATCTCCGACGACGAACTAGGTGCGCTGCTCAAGGCGTGCAATGGCCGGGACTTTGTCGACCGTCGCGACGAGGCGCTGATCCGGCTGCTGCTGGATTGCAGCGTAAGGGTCAGCGAGGCATGCGGGCTACGTGTCGATGATCTTGATCTCGACCAGGGGCCAGCCCTGGTGCTGGGCAAGGGAGGCAAGCGGCGGCCCATCTACTTCAGCGCCCGGACGACCCGCGCCCTCGACCGATACATCCGGATACGGGCCGCGCACCGCTGGGCACACCTGGATGCTTTGTTCCTGACCCAGCGCGGCGCCCTGTCTGCCGATGGTGCTCGTGATCGGGTCAAGTTCCGTGGTGATCTCGCCGGAATCGAGGACCTTCATCCGCACCGCTTCCGCCACACCTTCGCGCACGATTTCCTGATCAACGGCGCCAGGAGCGCGACCTGAAACGGCTGGCCGGTTGGTCATCGGATGTGATGCTGGAACGCTACGGCGCCAGCGCTGCCGATGCCCGAGCCAAGGCAGCGGCACAGCGACTCAAGCGAGGCGACAGAGTCTAAGTCTCAACATTTGGACACGGTTGGCGCCGGTCAACCGCTGTACGTACTTTTTGAACGTAAGGGGTCAGGCAGGACCGGGAAGGGGCACGGGCAGGCCCAGAAGAAATGAGAGGGTCCTCGGGGATTCGGCCCCGGAGGCTAAGGACACCGCTGCTTGCCCGAAGGGCTTTGTTGTGTCCCGTACCCCCGGCGAGAACAAACTTGCCGCATCCATCGCTGCCAACATGCGGTGCGCCAAGTGTGAAGATCGCACAACGGCAACCGCCAAACCCCGAGCTGCCCTAGAGCAGAAGTTTCTTGATCAAGCTGGCGGTGATCCCAAGCGCGCGGCGAATCTGAAGCGCGCCTATTACCAGCGCATCGCGCTCAAGTCCTCCATAGCACGCCGCAAGGCTCGCGAGGCGGGCGGTGATGCCGCGTGAAAGACCAAAGCCGCCCGGGTGAAGGCGGCTCAGATCGCGGCTGGGAAGACGCGGGACCTAGTTTACCGAACCTTCCCGGCTACGTGGTGCTCATGATCACCCGCGCCGGCATGCCGAGTCGCAAGGTCTATCTCGACCTGGGCCACGCCCGCGCGGCTGTGGCGCGTGCCCGCGGCAAAGGTCAGGCAGCCTGGCTGGTGTTGTGCCGGCTCGAGCCCGTCCCCGGTGACCTCGATGTTGACGGCGGTGATCAGCATGACTGATCGACACTTCCCCGACGATCACGAGGTCGACGAGTGGATGCGCACGCAGGCCAGACCGGCCGGGAGAAAACCCGAAGAACCCCGAAAGCCCGGGAGGATTGGGAGGTCTGGAACAAAGCCACCGGCGAGGAGACGCCCGGCGAGGCCTGCGATCTTCTCCACCCAAGGAAGAACCCGACCATGACCGCCGACTACCTGACCGAGCTGTAGCCAACAAACAAGCGCAGGTAAACGCCGACGTAGCTGCCGGATATCTCGTCGGTGCGCACAACCAAGCCGACCCCGCCAAGGCAGTGTCAAGGCGCAAATCGGCATCCTTATCTGCGCCAGTTCGGCTCGATTTGTCGGTCGCGCCTGACGTAGCCGCCCGGTCGCATCTGCCAAACCTTGCTCCAGCAATGGATTGCTCGCATCTTCATGCACATCACGATCCGTCGCCGCTGATCAAAGAAAGCGCGGCAAAGAAGACGCACCCCGGGGGGCCGGCATTGCGACGGGAGATCGGCGCAGTGTCCACTAGCGCATGGACAAAATCCCCCCGAGAGGGGGATGTTACGTGTCTGCAGAGTTGATCTTGGACTGTCCCCGAACGCGACCATTTCTGACGCTATGTCTAGTGGAGCCTCCGAGTTCCGGCGAACATCCGCACCGAGTTGCCGGCCTTGTAGCGCTCGACCTCGATCTTCCCCTTTGCCTCGAGGTATTGCTCGTTGGTGATCTCTTGGAGTCGATGCTGACGCTCGAGGTCAGCGAGAGCCCGTGCGTACGCGTCTGTCATGGTCGCAAGGATCGCGGACGGGTCGGATGCAGGCACCTCGCGCGGTCTTTCGTGGCCGGATCGTTATTGCCAAGCACCACTAGGAGGAACGCGGACCATGCCAGATGCCGTTGGTCCGAGCACCACTGGGAGGAACAGCCTCATCGCGCGTAATACCAGTGCGTCAGCTCGTCCTGTGGAAAAAGGCTGTGGATAAAGAAACGTCCAGGCGCTGGGTGGACTCGATTGTCTATTTGCGTGTCGACCGGGCCCCGACCGTCTACCAACGATCCGCGACGATTCGGGTTGGCGTCTGACGCTGGAGCCGTCGGCCGAGCGCAGCTCCGGACTTGTTGCTGCAGTCGGCATGTTCGGGTGCTGTGTTGGCGATGCTGTTGACCTGAGCTTCGCTCCAGCCAGCTGCTCGGGCTTGCGCTCGCGAGGTGATGTGGCCCACGACCAGCGACAGCGGATGCGGCCACTTTAGGTCGTAACGGATCGGTAAGCCGCAGCGCCAGCAGGGTCGTCCGAGCCGTCGCCAGTACTGCCGGATCTGCTTCCATGCATAGCGGCCGAGGCTGGGGTCAGTTCGCTCCCGGTCGCTCGCCCATGCCATGGGGATATCTTCGCATGAACTTAACTCTCACTGGAAAGTTGAGACTGTCTAGAATGTGATCTGATCGTCGATCGTCTTGGGTAATCCGTTGCCTGGTGCGCCGCCAGGAAGCGCGACGCTGATGCTTTGGAAGAGATCTATGCACGCCGGGCACGCCAGCGCCGATCATGGACATAACGTTGACCGACTCTGATGCGGCGCTGCTTAAGTACGTAGCCCGCGAGTTGGGTGATCTTCGACGCCGCTACCGGCAGGATGGCCTCCATTGGCCGCCGGAGTTGGAGTCGCTGCGCCTGCTGGTGGCCAGCAGCGGTCAGGCGCGGCCAATCTTGGACGTCGATGCGGATCCCAGCGAGGCTCTGGCTGTGACCTACGACGCCGCCGCCAAGAGGTTGTCCGTTTCTCCGCGGACGGTGCGCCGGCTGGTGGCCAGCGGTGAGCTGCCGCGGGTGGACATCGGCGGCCGCCCACGGATTACGACTGCCGACATTGACGCCTTCGTCAAGGGCCTCCGTCGAGAAAGGACAGCATGATGACGAAGCGCTACGGGCCACCGCGCCCCGCCGAAGTATTGGCTGCGTTGCTACGACGCCGCGGTGTTGACGTGGACCCGCAACGCCTTGAGGATCGCGTCGCCGCGGAGAAATCGCAGGCGAAGATCAACAACGCCAATGACGTCCAACGTGTGAAGGATCTCGCGATCGCGGCAAAGAAGGCCAGGCGGGCATGCGAGCTCGCCGAGTTCGATTGGCGGCGGAAACCGAACGCTGACACGTTGGCTGCCGCCATGGCCGCGCAGAAGGTACGGAGCGCCGCTGAGGCCGAGCTGCGCGAAATCTGCCTGAACGACGAGCAGCTGATCGCTGATGTCAAGAGGCGGTACGGCCGGTGAAGATGGACCCTGATCGATGTCTCGCCGGCATCGCAACAATTTTCGATCGACCGAGCCCCAACGACGGTCGATCCTGATCAGCCGAGCACTTCGAACAGTTCCTCGATTCGGAGATGGGGATCCCGCTGCTTGTTGATCACGGCCCGTTGATCAACAGCTGGGGCGTGACCCCCAGCGTGGGGACGGCCCGGTGGTTCGCCCCGGTGACATATCCGGTGCGCGGCCTACTTTGCTTGGCGGAGATCGATTTTGCGGACGGATGGGGCGTGTCGCTGCTGCACGACATCACTTCGATCTTGCACCAGAAATGGCTGCCCGCAGTCTGGGGAATGAGCGTCGGCGCATACCTGACTGAGGACGCCGTGCTGCCGCACGAGGTGTCGCTGACGCGCCGCCCAGCGTTCGAGGACGCGCGGGTGCTGGCTGTGGGCGCGGACGCGTTGTCCACTTGGGAGCTGCTCACCGAGGCTGCGCCCGACGACGCGGCCACGTTCGATGGTGTCCTCGGCCAAGACGGCAGACCCGGCCACTGACGACGCCTGCATCGATGTCTTGTCGAGGGACCGTAGTGCGTCGCCGACTTTGTATTTCTCCGATAGTCCACTTACAAAAGTCGGTCAACACCGGTCAGGTTGAAACTGATCCACTGCCGTACTGCAGCGGATCTTGACAGGACTAACGGTCACGTACCTCGTTTATGTTCCATGTTTCGCCATGCACCAGGGCTGATGGCGGGTGATGCCATAGCGTTTTGCCGTGGTCAGAACGAACAAGCACGGCGGCGTGGCAGGAGAGGGCGGTTCCCTGCACCGAGCTGGCGTCGCCGCCTTGATCGCTACTAGAGGATTAGTAAGTTCAGGTGTAGTCGAGGCCGGGTTTCCGCGCAGCGGGCCATCGCCTATCAGAATTTCGCTGGAGTCTGACTCGCCCGTTGATGACCTCGTGTGCGAGATGGATGATGGAACATCTTGGTTTATACAAGCGAAGCGGTCCTGCGGAAATGACAGAAATCTTCGCAGTGCCATTCAGCAATGGATTGAGCAAAAGCTTCAACCCGGAGATCGTCTTGGAATTGCGGTGCGATCACCCTCCGGGATAATGCGATATGTCGGTTCCGGCCTGGACAAGCTGCGAGACAGCCGCGAGCCTTCCGCACCTGAGAAGCCGGCGATCAAGACATTCACCGAACTGGTAGCAGAGATGGGCGGACGTGCCGAACATGTCGCAGCCGCCCATGTCCTTGTTTGCCAAGTCGAGGACGATCGGGATGCGGGCTCGGTGGCCGCCACCTCGATGCTCAGCTCTGAGATCGTCGCAGCCGGTCAAGGAGAGGCTGCTTTTCGCGCTCTGCGTTCACATTTCCAGCAGGTCGCTGCTA
The DNA here is from genome assembly GCA_963734005.1 of uncultured Actinomycetota bacterium. GTDB lineage: Bacteria > Actinomycetota > Actinomycetes > Propionibacteriales > Propionibacteriaceae > Microlunatus. The sequence continues at coordinate 103,187 of CAVTFS010000030.1, read as the reverse complement.
GTGACGGAAGCTCGACGGTCGCCCAGTGGCTGCAAGCGTTACGTGATGAACACCTCGAGCTAATCGCGGATTCCGGCGGGCCCGCTGGCCAACGGCTAACTGCACTCCGAAACGTCGAGGAAGCCAATCTAGAGCGCTACAAGAGCGAGAAAGGTAAGATCACTCTGTCGCTGTTCGCCGATGATCTACCGCCATTGTTCGTGCCTAATCTGCTCGAATGTAGCCAAATATTCTTTGAAGGTCCTTCACAGGATCGTCCGAGCACTGTCAACTTAGCTTCATTCGCACGTACGATTCCCAAGTTTGTGCTCGACGGCCTGCCGGGTGCTGGAAAAAGCACCTCGCTTCATCAGCTCGCTGCGGACTGGGCAATTGACTCCTCATGCACCACCCCCCTATTCGTTGAACTACGTCAATTGGCCTCCACTGTGACGCGATCCACGGATGTCACGCTCCGCTTACTCATTCAGACTGCACTGAAGGGCCTTGATGGCGTAACTGACGCTGTCATTGACGAGAAGATGTCGAGCCTGAGCCGAGACGATCACTGGACACTCATCCTTGACGGCCTCGACGAGACGCTTTCGAAGCGTGGGCTGATCACAGACGGCCTTCGTATCCTCATTGCCTCGATGCCTCGGACCGTTGGATTCATACTGGCCACTCGTCACACTGCGATTCCGGCGGTTCGAAAGCTGGGCCTTCCGGTCGTGAACCTCGACACTCCCGAAAGGTTTGAGACTGTTCTGGACAACTTGATCGACCATGTTGCCGAGAATCGTCTTAAAGAGCCTGATTGGGCCGCGGCGAGGAAAGCTTGGCTGAGCGGACAATTGAAGTTGGGACACCCACTTTGGCAAGTTCCCTTAACGGCGACTCTTATGACGCTCGCGGCGTGCGACGATGCCGGCTTCGAGATGTCGAATAACAAGGGTCTTCTATTCCGGTCCGGAATAGAGAATGCAGTCCGACGTTGGGAACTAACGCATAAGCCTACTGATGAATTGGAAGATTCTCAGCTTAACGCGCAAATCCTGATTTTTGTTTACACCTTTGTCTGTTTGTCTGCCGCTCTGGAGTCTCGGGTTGAGATGGAGTCTCTAGTTCAAAGAGTAAGTAACGATCTTCGAACTGAGTTAGAGGTGCCGCGGATGCAATCGCGACAGGTCGCGGAAGCCGCCATGAACTTCTGGATTGAGCAGATGGGGTCGTTTGTTCTAGTGGAGAAATCACTGGAACCTCGGCACCGGCAGATTGCTGAAGTGGGCGACGCCATGTGGGTGTGTGCACAGGCACGCGAACGACAACTCGAGTGGCTCGGGGAAGCACTTGCCGACGACGTATCGAGTGAACGGGTAGAGCTAGCCATTCACATTCAACCGGATATGCTTAAGTTTCTCAGCTCCCTCGCGACCGAGGATGCCTTCGATTTTCGGCTTCGTGCCCTGGAGTGGACTCTACTCTTTAGTCGAAGCGCTGTTGGGTCCATGCCCGCCGATATGGATTGTATGTCGCTTATGGAAGCGGCCCAGGAAGCTGCCCGCGCTGGCAGTGCGCCACAGAGAAATGAGCCGGATGCGGTCCTTACGAAGCTTCGCGATTACGTCGTGCGAACTGGCGCTACTACCGGAAGTCGATGGTACTGGGCCTATGCCCTTGCCTCATTCCCGGCTCCGAATAAGGAGCTTCAGTCGCAAAAGTGGCGCATGCTTGATGACCTGGAATTTTCCGAGGATCAGAAAGGTGTCCTCTCATTACTGTCGGTCTTATCTCAGAGGAGAGAGGGAGCCCCCTTCGACACACGTGAGCAAGAGCTGATCATGACCGTCCTCTCGAACGCTGTACCGGCAGTGAAGTCGTACCTCGACTCGTGAGGAGCTGCCCGCCCGCAAATCGAGGCGAGCACTGCTTGTCATCGGTAATTCCAAGGAATCGCCGCTTTTACTCGGATTGACGGACGCAGCAAAGCACTTGGCTTCTAACGCGGGATTGCTCCCGCGAGGCGCGGCGGATTTGTTGTACCAGATAGCTCATCGCTCGTCCCTGAACGACTATTACGCAATTTCTGCGATGCTGAAACAAGCGGGATTTCAAGACCCGAAACCGTACAATTGGACAAATGTGATAAAACAACTCGTCGCAGATATCCCTAACGATGGCTGGTACGGTTGGAAGAGTCTACTCGAGCCCATAGCAGATCTAGCTTCGGGAGTCAGACAATCGAAGGCAGAACTATGGAGGTCCCTCGATCTTGGCGAGTTATTCAATCTTATCAACATGACGGGTGGGAGTTGGGCTGATGTGAAAGCGGCGCAGCGGGAAGACCAAGGCCTGCTTCGCGGCTGGTATCGGGCTGTGGCGACTGCGTATGGAATCAACCACGCCGCAGCCGGTGCTCAGGCAGCCCACCTCCTGAAAGAATCTGCTCGCCGTGATGAGCGACTAAATTCCCTGCTCTTCTCGCATACCTTCGCTGATCCGCGCGCCGCCGATGTCTCACAACTCCTCGAAGACGAATTGTCGAGCCTTCGGTTGGCAATCACATCCCGGCTTTCCATCGTGCGATCAACGGCTGCAGACCTGTTATGTATGAGTGAAGATGTCGCAGTTGCCGACGCACTCGAGCGTGACATTGATCTGATGAGCGGTGACAGTCAGTTGCTTGCCCAACTCGTCATTTGTGCCTGTTCAATCGATTCAGTCGCAGCCGCTCGAGAGGGCTTGAGGGGCGACGACTTTGTTAGGCGCCAAGGTTCAGCATGGTTTGCTAGGTCGACTGTCGCAGACATCCCGGGAATGCAAGAGGTGCTTTCTGAAGCAGCGGATCACCCCGACATGACCATAAGGGACCGCGCCGGTGTTGCCCAAAGCGGCTTGGAATTGGCGGAATACTGGACGTGCCAGCGCTGTGTACATGTGAACGACATGGGCAACTTTGACGGTTCTACGAACTTGAGCGGGGTGTGGCCCGTTCATGCTGCTGATCTTTGCGGTCGGGTGACCGCGATGTGGGTGAGGATACGGCGCTGGTAGTTGATCATGTTGCGGTAGCCGCAGCCGATTCTCTTGACCTGTTTGATGATCCGGTTGAACCCTTCGGTTCGGGCGTTGTCGACATCGTCGATGAGCGCGGTGAGGATGGCTGGCCACCAGGTCTGGATGGTGCCGGCGAGTCGGGTCGCTTCGGGCAGGTGGGCGTCGATCGCGGCCTCGTAGAAGTCGGCCAGCCGCCACCGGATCTTCGACGGCTCTCGCTCGCGGAGGAGCAGGCGGAGGCGTTCCTTGACCGCCCACGCGGCCTGAACCTCCTTCGTCGGGTCGCAGGTGTCGAAGGATCGCCAGAGCCGGTTCCACTGCTTCGATGACAGGTGCTCGGCACCGGTCAGCAGGAGTCGTCGGTTGACCCAGATCGGATCGACGACGGTGCCGCGGCGGCCGAGCAGGTCGCGGGTGACGCGTTGCCGGACCTCGGTGACCATGGTGTTCGCGAGAGCGACCAGATGCCACTTGTCGACCGCAATCTTCACCCCGGGCAGCGCAGCCCGAATCCCTGACGCGTACGGTGCCGAGGGGTCGATCACCACGATCTCGATCTGCCGCCGGAACGCCTCGGACTGCTCGCCAAGCCACTCGCGGACACAGCCGCCGGTGCGGCCGGGTGCGAGCCCGAGCAGCGGCCCGCGATGGCCGGGTGTGCAGTCGACGAAGCTGGTCATCCACGGATCCGACCGTCGCCAGGTGATCCCGTCGAGAATCCAACGGACCGATCGGAACCGGGTCTCGTCGATCCCCAGCACCGCCGTCGGTTCGGGCTCGGGTAGCCAGTGGGCCGCCGCCGCGACCAGCGCCTTGTGCGCGGTCGGCCAAGACACGCCGTACTCGGCGGCGACATCGGCGACCGACCGGTTGCTGCCTGCGATCGCGGATGCGACCTTGTCCCGGAGCCGTTCGGTGAGCCGGCCACGCGGCCGCACCGCCGCCGCGGTCTGGGTGAACGACCGGCGCGGACACCGCTCCTCTCCGCATCGAAAGCGGCGTTTGCGCCACCACAGCTCGACCGCCTGACCCGACGCCGGCAGGTCCTTGACCCGGATCAGCGGCCGATCCTTCACCACCGAGGACAGCACCCCACAGTCAGGGCACGGCCCCTCCCGAGCGATCTGTTCGATGATCACCTTCACCGCACGCGGACCGCACCGATCGACCGTGAGAACGCTGAACTCCTCCTCCAGACCGAACAACATCGCCGTCGGGTCGGACAACACCCCAGACAACACCTGGGTGGGGACGATTGACGTAGCATCCGTCATGCTCGTGGCCTCGCTGCTGGACGTTGTGGAAGACCAACAGCATCGCGGGGCCACGAGCCCACAATCGGCTACGACACGAGCCTCAGCCGTCCGGAGACCCCGCTAAAGATCGAAGAACCACTTTGACTGTGTGCATTGCCCAACCGGCGCACGCCCCGGCGATCATCCTTCTTGAATCCCTCCGTGCCGACCGTCGGCCAACTTTGCATACCGGCGTACGACGGCCCGGGCCGGCCGCCACCCGCTAGCGTTCGTGTGGTGAGTCCGCAGGTCACCTCTGTTCGCCAGGCGGCCGCCGTGTGCAATGTCACGCCACCTGTCGTCCGGCGGTGGCTCTCTCTTGGGCTGATACCCGGCCCGCCCTGGACAATGCAGCAGTTACACCAGGTGCGGAAGCTTAACGATCCGGATGGTCGACGACGTGGCCCCACAGGCGGCGCACGGCACCCTGACCCGCTGGCTGGAGGGATGCGACTGCGATCGATGCCGGCAAGCGCAGAACGACGCGGCCAGGGCACGGTTCCGACGCCGGGCGAAGGCGCGGCTGCCCATCGAGGTGCGGAAGCAGTTTCTGGATGCGATCTACGCAGGCAAACCATTCAGGACCGCAATCCGGGACTTCGGCCTGACATCCAACCAGGTCTGGGGACTCACCAAAACCGATGAGGACAGGGATCGGCGACGGCTGCCCGGACGGCCAACGGCAAGGTTTTGGTCGAGGGCGTCGACGAGAACCTGTTGCCAACGGCCCAAGCGTGGGGATTTTGGCGGCCGGGCCTTCCGGTATCGACTCCATGTACCAGAGCGAGTCATACCTACTTGTTCTGCGACTTCGGTCCAGTTCAGGTCTTGGTCACAGAGCTCCAGGATCTGTTGTGTCGAGGCCGGATGAGCGGGAGGGCCGCTGCGACGCATGGTGATGCCGGCCTGGCGAAGTTGATAGGTCCACCGCGACACCGTAGCGAGTCTCAGCCGGATCGGCTTTCCACTGAATCGGATGCTTGCCGGGGGCGGGTCCAGAACCCCTCCATCGTGGAGGGTCTTTCAGCAGAGGCTGGTTGATAGAACTGCGCCAAAGTGTGATCTCCAGCGTTATCGTTGCGCAGAACGCATAGAGCTGCTTCTTGACGGCAGAGTCGCTTGGGGGGGTGCGCTGTTGTCGGTCTAGTACATGACCCCGAGCTCGGCGGGCCGCTGATGGCCACCGCGCCGGGCACCGCGGTCGGCATGCGGCTGCAGTGGATCGACGCCGCTCGCGGCGCATGCGTAGTTGCGGTCATCCTGTTCCACGTTTGCTCCTGGCAGTTCCTGCCGCTGGACCGCGCCCTCTGGCAACCAGGCCGCGAGGCCTGGATAGAGGTGGACAGATACCTCGGGTCGGTGCGGATGCCGATGTTGCTAGCCATCTCCGGAATGCTCGCAGCGAGGCGTATCAGCGAAGGGTGGTCTCGCCCCGGCGCCGCTGTGCGCGTGGCTTCGAGCTATTACCTGTACGTAGTGTGGCTGGTCCTCTACTTGGCTTCCGATCGCGTATTCTCCAGTGTTGACCTGTATCGAATTGGCTCGATCGGTGATTTCCTGACGCAACTGTTCGTACCGGAGACGCCACTGTGGTTCATCTTCGCGCTAGCGCTCTACGTCGTCGTGCTGACGTCGGTGCGCCGGGTGCCACCGTGGTTTGTGCTGGGCGCTCTGGCAGCGCTGAGCGTGGCGGTGCTGAGCACCGAACCCGGGCCGACGTGGTGGAGGGTGCCGGAGAACACCGTGTTCTTCGCCGCCGGCGTCTATGGCGGCCGGCTGCTTCAGGCCTTGGCGGCGCGCCGGCGCATCACAGACCTGCTGATCGCCACGGTGGTCGCGCTCGGCTCGGTCGTGCTGGCCAAGTGGAGGATCGGCCCAGTCGGCGACAGCTTGGAGCACATGTTCCATGGCATTGTGTGCATCGTGCTCGCTGCGGCGTTCGTCCCGCACCTGGTGCGGTGGCGGCCGCTGGCGGCAGCTGGCAACTATGTTGGCCGCCGCACCCTGCAGATCTATCTGCTGCACCCTCCGCTGATTCTGCTGGTGCTCGTATTGCTTAACCACGCCGGTACCGATTGGCTCGGTGGCGCGCTGCGCAACCCGCTGGTCACCGCGCTCTGGCCGATCGTGCTGACCTTGGTGATCATCGTGCTGGCAGTGCTGATCCATCGCGTGCTAGAGCGGATCGGGCTGGGTGTGCTGTTCGACCCACCCAGCGGGTACACCGGCGGGATCGTCCGAGTGCACGGCTGGCTGGGGGCCACGCGTCATTTGGAGGCCACCGGTCGCGACATCGAGTCCGCGCAAGCGGTCCAGCCGCTCCGCTTGCCAAAGGGCCGTCTACTGAGATCCATATCCGATTAAGAATATGCCTGCGATTTTGTCGAGGGGCCACGCCAAAGGCGACGTGCCACTTCCATTTGGGCAGTCCTGCGAAGTTGCTCGATGGCGCCGGGAATGGCGAGCCCACTAAGTAAGGGTCTCCGGGCAACAACGCAGATGATCTATGGGCAGCCGGTACCGATAGTCACCTGGCCCTCGTCGCTCAACTCAAGAACGCCCTGGGTCCGCTCTGGAGTTGAGTAGCACCAAGGATCAGTTGCTCTACAGCGCCCTTCACGGCACCGCGATGCGGTACGCCGCCGGGCGCCGCAACCTCGACGAATCGATCGAAGAGCCACGCCAAATCGCCGACGGCCGTACCGACATCCTGGCCGAGGCCGCCGTGATCACCGCGGGCTCCTGGTATGCCGAGCCCAACTACACATGTTGGTTATGAACTGATCGGCGCCGGGATGCTCATAGCGGCGGGAGACGGCCGCGGACTACCGATGGACTACGACGAACTGGAGCACTGGACACGGATCGGATTTGAGCGAGGTAGCGCAATGCGGCGCGGGGAGCGGTGAAGCCTCGCTGGCGTTCGTTTAGTGTACGAATCGGCGGCGCGCTCGACATCCACGCCATAACCACTCCTTCGAGCGGTGACCAGGACTTGCACCTAGATCTCGCGCTTGGAAGGCGCGGACTCTACCTTGAGCTACCACCGCGGGTGGACCGGATATTACCGGTCAGAGCAGCTTCTCGGGCTTAACCTCCTAAATAGTGAGCGGATCACAGGAGGTCACCTCTGTCCTCCAACCGGCTGCCGTGTGCAATGTGACGCCGCCTGTCGTCCGGCGCTGGCTCTCCCTTGGGCTGATTTCCGGGCCGCCGTGGACATTGCGGCAGCCGCAGCAGGTTCGGGAGCCTACCGATCCCCACGGTCGACGACGAGGCCCACAGGCGACACACGGCACACTGACCCGCTGGCTAGAAGGGTGCGACTGCGACCGATGCCGTGAGGCGCAGAACGACGCTGCGAGAGCCCGCGGACCCGGGCGCAGAAGCGGCTACCAGTCGAGATGCGACAACAGCTTCTCGATGCGATCTACAGTGGCCAGCCGTTCCGGTCGGCGCTCAGCGACCTCGGCCTGACACCTAATCAGGTGTGGGGGCTCACCAAGACCGGTCCGAGAAGCTGGATGCCGCGCTGACAGCAACACGCAGGCACGACCTCCAGCACGGCACCAACGCGGCGTACGTGCGCGGCTGCGTCTGCAACGAGTGCCGCGAGCACCAGCGCGTCAGGATGGCCAGGAATCGCGGCTGAAGAGCTGTCCAATCGGACAATTTGTCCCAGGTCATATCCACGGCAGCGGCAAGCATCGAGGCTTCTACATGTGTACATGCGGCGGGCGTTCGAATAGTCTGAGGTGAAGACCGGAAGAATAAGCCATACGACATGACGTGGGTCAAGCGGTTCATCATCTTCTTGATCGTGGGCTTTCTTCTGTTCTATTTGGTTTCGCAGCCTGTGGCTGCCGCAAACGCCGTCCGTGCCATAGCCGGCGGCATTGCTCTTGTATTTCGGTCGATCCTCGTCTTCTTTCAATCTCTGGCTGGTTAGCCGTGGGTGTGCTGAACTGGCTCGATCCGCACGTCGAGTCTTAAGGAAGCACACCCCGCTCGAAAGGTCGGTAAGGCGGGCCTCTATCTGAGCGGTGGCGGCGGTTTAGAGGCAGTCGGAACCCGGTACGCCGCGAGGAAGTCGAGCGGCAGCTAGATGCCCTTGACGTGCGGCCTCAGTGGATCGTCGGATGATGTTTGCCACGGTCGTGGTTCCCACCAGTCGGCTGGTGATCGTGACTGACCAGGTAGACCGCTACGTATGGCCGGACTCATATAGATGAGGGCTGAGGGCCAGCGGCGTAGGCGTTTCAACATGCCGTCGTTGCGTACGCGGTACACGGCGAGTATGCCGTTGACGTTCTCGAGCACGACGTAGGCCTTGCCGTTGTGCTCGACGACGCCGGAGCTGTTCGCCGGTTGGTCAATGCCGCCGCTTCGGAAGTAGGCAGCGAAGGCTCGCCTGGTTACGTCTTGTTCGTCGATGCTGTCACTCATAAGACTGAGCTTAGTTCCTGAAACTCTGTTTGCCAAACATACCTAAGCGCCAATTGGCCAGCCCGCGCTCTAGCGGAATCGAAGCTGTCTTCGATACGCTGAGAGTTGCCTGCTCGGTCGGAAATGACAGAAGCCCCCGGAAAGAATCCCCCGGGGGCTCTGGTTTTTGCGGAATGCTCCAAGTTTGTCGGTACACGGCCCACGCAAGAGCGAGCCATCTGCGAGAGTTCTGCCGCCAGGCCAACTCAGAAGAAAGGAATGAAGTGACCCTGACCGAGAACACTGAGAACGGCGACGCAACCAAACCGTCCGGCCCGATCGAGGTCTGGATCAGGCAGAAGAGGGCGACCACCTTCACCTGCATGGTCGTCTACGAAGATGAGTCCACCTTCCAATTCGACCTTGTGTCGCGAACGCTGGCCGCTGCCCAGCGGGAGGTAACCGGGCGGTTGATGTCCGGCGGCTATCAGCCGGCCGGTAGATGGAGGCCGGTCGAAACTTCGCAGACATTCAAGCCAGGAGAATTTCGGCACGGCAAGCCTCTGCCCAGACGTCGTGTACTTAACACTTCGCGGGAGTGGGCCATTGGATCCTGACGAGTGCCGGTGTGCCGTCGGTCGGTTCGACGAGCATGACGGTGATCTTGTCGTGGTTGGTGATCTGACCGTGGGCCAATGGCGTGGTCGGAGGATGGGACAAGGCGGAACCCACTTCCGTGTAGCCCCCGGATGCCGGTGGTGACGCACCGACCGGGGCCGCTGATCTTGTTATCGGTGTAAATCTCACCTGATAACTTGGGCCACAACGCTCCCGCAATTCCCGCCCAATACGCCTTGTCGCACAGTGCTACGGGGTCGGTACTCCGAAGATGCCGGGCGAACCGGCCAGAGTGCAACCCAGCCGAATGACCCAGGAGACGAGGGAAATCGAGGGCCTTGCCTGAGAGCGGTATGGCGACTCCGGTATCGGTTGTCCTAGATGGTGATCGGCAGGCGCGTTTGACGACCGAACCCGCGCTAATTCGCCGATTCGAGCCCGACTACCGGGCTGGGTGTTCCCCGCCGGCGACGTTCGGTACAGGTCGGTCAAACGTGTCGCCAGTGCCGTTGGGGGAGCTCGGTCACCGTGGGCTCAGTCCACCGGTACCTTGCTGAGTTCTGACAACTCGATAGTTGGTGAACAGCGCGCCGTCGTCGGCGTACAGGACATGATGCAGCCGGAACGAGCTCGGCACGGGGAGCGCGGCGCCGCTGGTTGAACGCAGGCCCTGGCCACCCACGACAACTGGAGCGAGCGTCAGGCACAGCTCGTCGAGGACGCCGGCGGCGAGTAGATCGTTGTGCAGCCTGGGACCGCCCTCGCAGAGCAGCCGGGGGAAGCCAGTGCCCGCCAGCTGATCAACAATCTGAACCAGATCGAGTGTCGTGCCATCGGCCTCTAGCACCGTAATGCCCGCCGTCCGCAAGGGCTCAAGATCATCTGCCGACTTGCCCGCGGTAGTGATGATCACGACAGCTCCGCCAACGCCCTCGGCTGGCGTGGCAATCGCCGGATCAAGATCGGCGCTGGCGGAGATGATCACCAACGCAGGATAGGGAGCGAGGCCCTCCTGCTCACGGATCGCCAGCTGCCACGGTTCAAGATCGACGGCACGGTAGCCCTCGAGGCGCACGGTGTTGGCTCCGACCAGAATTGCGTCGGCCAGAGTTCTTTGCAGGGCGAAGACGCGGTGATCACTTTCGCTGTTGATGCTGCCCGATCGCCCATCGGGACCTTGCACCGATCCGTCGAGCGACATGACGAAGTTGCTGCGGACCCAGCCGCGGCCCTCCAGCGCGGGATGTCGGTACAGCTCGATCAAGTCCGTCTCCTCGACAGCTCGGGGAGCGCCACTATCAGGACCGAAGATCAGCTGCACCGCACCATCGTCGCACGTCAGGTCGACGAAGGTTGGTCTGCGCAGGAGGCGATCTAGGGCACAATCGGGGCCATGGCGAATAAGAGCAAGGACCACCAAGTGCCCCCATTGATCACCAAGCCGCTCAGCGAGATGCTCAGGTTGCCTGCCGGCCGGGTGAATATGACGGCGCTCGACTCTGCCGCCACACCCGGCTTCCCAGGTGACAAAGAAGACGCAGGCGCGATGACTGAGGCGCTGGCGCCTGAGCTCAGTGATCTTCAGGAACGCCTGTTCGCCGTGGGCCGAGTCAAGGAGACCACGAGCCAGAAGATCTTGGTCGTGCTGCAAGGAATGGACACTTCAGGAAAGGGAGGAGTCATCCGGCATGCCATCGGCATGGTCGACCCTCAAGGTGTGAAGATCAAGGCTTTCAAGGCGCCTACCGAGGAGGAGCGGGCCCACCATTATCTGTGGCGTATCGAGCGCGAGCTACCGCCAGCAGGCTTGATCGGTATCTTCGACCGGTCCCACTACGAGGACGTGTTAGTGGTACGGGTCCACAACCTGGTTGACGTGTCGGTGTGGAGCACGCGCTACGACGAGATCAATTCCTGGGAAGAGGACTTGATCGAGCGCGGCATGGTGCTGATCAAGTGTTTTCTCAACATCTCCTCGACCGAGCAGAAAGACCGACTGCTCGCTCGTCTCGATGACCCGACCAAACACTGGAAGTACAACCCGGGCGATGTCGACGAGCGCGCCGAGTGGCCGGCGTACATGGAGGCGTACCAGGCTGTCCTAGAGCGGTGCAACACTGAGGAGGCGCCGTGGTACGTCATTCCAGCGGACCGCAAGTGGTATCGAAACTGGGCCGTTGCTCAACTACTCCTCGAGCACCTGCGAGCGCTCGATCTGCGATGGCCAACCGCTGAGTTCGATGTCGAGAAGGAGAAGGCGCGAGTGGCGGCCAGCTAACTATCAAGGGCTGCACCTAGGTTCAGAAGCTGAACTGGCTTCCCACGTCCGTGCGTGGGAAGCTGTCGGCATGCGGAGCTATGGGCAGTACTGCCCGATCGCCCGTGCGTCGGAGCTGCTCGCCGAGCGCTGGTCCATCATTGTCCTGCGCAACATCGTCATCCTGGGTTGCCGGACCTTCAATGAGATCGCCGATGGCGCGCCCGGCATGTCTCGGGGTCTGCTGTCGAAGCGGTTGCGGGACCTGGAGCGGGTCGGGGTAATCGAGATCCGGCGGAAGCCCGATGGCCCCGGCTCGATCTACGCGCCCACGGAAGCGGGTTTGGAGCTGACAGAGGTGATGCACGCGCTCCAGAAATGGGGCTCGAAGTGGGCCGACCTCACTCCCGAACAAGCCCATCCCGGCGTCGTGCTGTGGATGTGGGCAACCTTCTTCCTTGATCGTGAGCGGTTGCCGTGGCACCGGGTCCTGATCCGCTTTGACTATCCCACTCTGTCGGGGCCCGGCAGCCGTAACTGGCTGCTGATCGAGCGAGGCGACGCCGAGATCTGCGAAAAGTATCCCGGCGGCGACGAACATCTGGTCGTGGTCGTCAACAATCCGGTGGCGTTCGCCCGCTGGCACCTGGGCGAGGTCGGATGGGGCGATGCCCTGCGATCCGGGGCGATCGAGTTGAGAGGATCCCGAAACCTCGCCCGAGAACTTCCCACCTGGCATCGGGCTCATAAAAAGGGTCCTCAACCGCTCCACAGTGCCGACCAAGAGCCCGACAAGGCGACCGTCGCGCGGGCGTTGGCGCGTACCTGAGGATGAATCCCTGTTTGGGCGAAGCAGCGCTCCCAACCCAGGTTCAAACGTTGCACTTTTGCTTCGAGAACACACACGTCACGATCGACATAGCTCGACCGATCAGAGTAGGGAGAACGTGATGGAGATCGCAGGGTTCGTGGGATCGGTGCTCGAAGCGTGTGACGAGGGCTTCGATACCGCTCGGCAGATTTGGAACGGGGAGATCCAGCGCAAGCCGGCCGCTATCGCTCGCTGTACAGGGACGGGGGATGTACTGGCCGCCGTACGCTTCGCTCGCGAGCGTGAGATGCCGATCGCGATCCGAGGCGGTGGTCACGCCGTGGCCGGGCATGCGATGTGTGACGGCGGCCTGGTGATCGACCTGTCGAGCATGACTGGTGTCCGGGTCGACCCGATAACGGGGACGGTCCGGGCCGAAGGGGGTTCTCTGTGGCGCCATGTCGATCAAGAGACCCAGGCCTTCGGGCTGGCGGTGACTGGCGGCATCGTCACCCATACCGGGATCGGCGGGTTGACCTTGGGGGGCGGGATCGGCCACCTCATGCGCCGCTTCGGCCTCACCATCGACAACCTCGTGTCATGTGATGTGACAACAGCCGATGGCGAGTTCCTCGTGGCCAGCGTGGATGAGCATCCCGATCTGTTCTGGGGGCTACGGGGCGGGGGCGGGAACTTCGGAATCGTCACGTCCTTCAAGTACCGGCTTCAACCGCTCGGGCCCGCCGTGCTCGCCGGTGTGCTTGCGTGGCCGATGGCGGAAGCGGGCGACGTGTTGCGCTTCTTCGGTGACTTCATGGCCGACGCGCCTGACGAGGTGGGGATCATGGCCAACCTGCGGGTGGCTCCGGCTCTGCCGGCCTTTCCTGACGAGCTGCATGGAAGACCCGTTGTGGCGCTCATCGTCTGCTACGCCGGGCCCGTCGAAGAGGGAGAGGAGGTGCTGCGCCCCCTCCGCCAGTTCAAGGCGCCCGTACTCGACAGTGTCGGCCTCAAGCCCTACGAGACACACCAGGCGATGTTCGATCCGGCTTATCCTCACGGCCGCCATTACTACTGGAAGTCCTGGAAGCTGCCGCCACTCAGCGACAGCACCATCAACGTAATCGTCGAACAGGCCGCAGCCATCACCTCGCCGCTTTCGGCCATCCCGATCTTCACCCTGGGCGGGGCAGTAGGACGAATCGACGACGACGCGACCGCCTTCACTGGCCGGAGCGCGACGCACGACATCAACTTCGTCGCTTCATGGCTCCCCGACGATCCCGAGCCCGAGCGCCACAAGGCATGGGCGCGGGAAGCCTGGGAGGCGATGCGGCCGTTTGCCCGGGGCGCGTACGTCAACTTCATGTCTGATGAACCGACGTCACATGTGCAGCTGGCTTACGGAGACAGCAAGTACGCCCGGCTGGCTGCGCTCAAGAGCAAGTACGACCCGTCAAATGTTTTCCGCTTCAACCAGAACATTGCTCCGGCAGAAGCGATAGTCACGCGCTGACTACTGACAGGTGGCGCACCGGCGCCGGCTCGTGATCGGTGTCGCCGACCTCATGAAGATCGACAAGATCCATCGCGGCGATCACATAGCGAATCAAGGCGACTTCAGCGATCTCAGGCTCGCCGCCCATAGGTGGGGACACTGCTACTGCGCCTGACGCACGGGCGAGCTCGGCCTGCCGGGTGTAGAGCAATCCCGGCGAGAGGAACCAGCTGCCCACAGCAATGTGCCGTCTACCCTGACCGCGCAAAGTACGAATAGCGTCCGCGGTCGATGGCCCGGAGCCTGTCGCGAACGACGTCACGCACGGCAGCCGGTGGTGGGTTGCCCACTGCCGGGCTCGCCTTGCGACCAGGGCATTGCTTCGGATATCGCCGCTACCAGCGGCTGCGAAGACCAGCCCATCAAGCTCTGACACGTGCCGCGCACGCAGCGTGTCCCGCAACCGCCGATCGATGATCGACAGCAGTTGGGCCTCCGGGCCGATGGGGCGAGAGGCGATGAGTCGCAACTGGGGGAAGTTGGCGTGCACTTGGTTGAGCAGCGCCGGCACCTCGGCTTGGACATTGAACGCCTCCGACAGCAGCAGCGGCACGAAGACAACCTCTGCAACGCCCTGACTGACCAACTTGTTGACGACCTGAATGCCGCTGGGCGCACAGTGATCGAGAAACGCAACGTGAATGTCGAGCTCCGGTCGAATCGCCAGCAGACCCTCTCGGATCTGATGGCTGACCTGCGGCACCTGGGGGTCGTGGCTTCCGTGGCCGAGGAGTACCAATGAAGGAGCGGTCATGATGGCTTTCCTTGTTGTGCGGGACGGTGCGAATTGGACCGCGGTATGACCGCGGTCATGGCGGTAAGGGGGGTTGAGCCGGCGAGGCCAGCTCCTAGAGTCCAGCCGTCCGCGTCGTCGACGAGGATGAACGCCCCGGTGGCACGGTGCTCGCGGTAGGAGTCGACGGGTACCGGCGAGGCCAGAGCAAGCCGTACCCGGCCGATGTCATTCAGAGTGAGCGAGGATGTTGGCCGCCAGCACGGCACTGTGCCGGCCTCGAAGTCTAGGTCGAGTGCTCCCTCGATGGACCTGACGACAGCTTTGGTGATCGACGTGCCGTGCTGGACGAGTACCCGGGTGCCGGCCGTGAGCTCACGTTCGGCCAGCCAGCACACAGTCGCGGTCAAATCTCGGATCGGTGCTGGCGGAGCGTCGGTCGCGGCCAGAATGTCGCCTCGGGACACGTCGATATCGGTGCTCAGCCGGATCACGACTGACTGCCCAGCTACCGCCAGATCAAGAGGACCATCCGGAGTGTCGATCGCTTGAACGATGGCATGCGAGCCCCGTGGTAGGACTACCACTTCATCCCCTGGGCGCACTCGGCCCGACTCGATCTTCCCCGCATAGCCACGGTAGTCCCCATTGACTTGTGGCGCGCGAGCGGCCCAGGGTGCGGGGGCCGCCGACTGGGGCCGGACCACATGCTGCACCGGCAGCCGGAGGTCAGAGCCCACGGCGAGGCGGGTGTCGTCGACGTTCTCCAGGTAGCCCAGAACAGTCGGCCCGTCGTACCAAGGCGTCCGCTGCGATCGCGTCACCACGTTGTCGCCTTCGGTCGCAGAGACTGGAATGCAATGGGTGTCCAAAACGCCGAGGCTGCGCGCCAGAAGCGCGAAGTCAGTGGCGACGGCGGTGAAGACATCCTCGGAGTAGTCCACCAAGTCGATCTTGTTCACCACCAGGACGACGTGCGGCACCCGCAGCAAGGAGGCAACAGCCAGGTGCCGCCGCGTCTGTTCGACCACACCCTTGCGTGCATCGACCAGCAGCACGATGACATCGGCGGTGGAGGACCCGGTCACGGTGTTTCGGGTGTACTGCACGTGCCCCGGGCAATCGGCCAGAATGAACTTCCGGGCCGGCGTTGCAAAGTAGCGGTACGCGACATCGATCGTGATGCCCTGCTCGCGCTCAGCACGCAGTCCGTCGGTGAACAGCGCAAGATCGGCGCGATCCAGACCCTTACGCTTGCTCACCTGCTCAACGTGATCAAGAGTGTCGACGAACACAGAGTCAGTGTCGAAGAGCAGCCGACCCACCAAAGTCGATTTGCCGTCGTCGACCGAGCCCGCTGTCGCGAGCCGCAGCATCGTCCGGCCACCGGTGATCGGGTCGGCACTCGGAGCCAAGAGTGCAGAGCGCTGGGGCATCAGAAGTAGCCCTCCCGCTTTCGATCCTCCATGGCGGCTTCCGATAGCCGGTCGTCGGCCCGGGTCGCACCGCGCTCGGTGAGTTGGCTGAGGCCGACTTCGTTGATCACGTCCTGCACCGTGTTAGCGGCTGATAGCACGGCAGCCGTGCAGGACATGTCACCGACTGTTCGGTAACGCACCGAGCGGACCTCGACCACTTCACCGGCAAGCGCGGGCGTAACGTCGGTGATCGCGATCCACATGCCGTCGCGCAGGGCGACCGGGCGCTCGTGCGCGTAGTAGATCGTCGGCACGTTGATCTTCTCGGCCGCGATGTAGTCCCAGACGTCAAGCTCGGTCCAGTTCGAGAGCGGAAAGATGCGAACGTGCTCTCCGGGCAGGTGGCGCCCGTTGTAGAGCGACCACAGCTCGGGGCGTTGGTTCCGTGGCTCCCACTGGCCGAACTGGTCGCGCATGCTGAAGACACGCTCTTTGGCGCGCGCCCGCTCCTCATCGCGGCGGCCGCCACCGAAGACGGCGTCATGCCGGCCATTGGTGATGGCATCGAGCAGTGGCACGGTCTGCAGCGGGTTCCGGGTGCCGTCGGGTCGCTCCCGGAGCCGACCGTCGTCGATGTAGTCCTGCACAGGAGTGATCTTGATGGAAGCGCCGTAGAAATCAACGGCCTCGTCGCGGAACTGCAGGACCTCGGGGAAGTTGTGGCCGGTGTCCACGTGCAGCACTCCGAATGGGATCGGAGCCGGCCAGAAAGCCTTCGCCGCTAGGTGCAGCATGACGACCGAGTCCTTGCCACCAGAAAAGAGCATGATGGGCGAGGCGAATGTGGCCGCGACCTCGCGAATGATGTGGATCGACTCGGACTCGAGCGCTTGGAGCTCGCTCAGCGGTCCTACCTGAGCCGCTGTCACCCGAAGTCCCTCTCCACGATCGCCGACAGCAGCGCCTTGGACATCTCAACCGCGGTGTCAAGATCAACACTGGCGGTATCCACGACCAGCTCGGCTTGGGTAGGCACCTCGTACGGGTCGTCGACACCTGTCAGGCCGTTCAGCTCTCCGCGGCGGGCTCGAGCGTAGAGACCTTTGACGTCACGAGTCTCGGCGACTTCCAACGGCGTGGCTACATGTACCTCGGCGAACGGCACGGCAAGCCGACCATGATCATCTCGGACAGCGTCGCGGGCGGCGGCGTACGGGGCGATCACCGGCACCAGCACGATGACGCCATGTGAGGCGAGCATCCGGGCCACCCAGCCGATCCGGGCGACATTGACATCACGATCTTCGCGAGAGAAGCCGAGTCCAGCCGACAGATGCGGCCGCACTTCGTCGCCATCCAGCACCTGGACCCGTTCGCCAGTGGCGTGCAGGTCACGAGCCAGGGCATCCGCGATGGTGGACTTCCCGGCCGAAGGAAGGCCCGTGAACCATAGTGTGGCGCCTCTTCTGGCGGGATGCAGCGGCGCGGCTTCGACCAGACGTTCCCGACTCACGACCTCCACTGTCGCAGCCTGCGCGTTCACAGGTGGATCCCGCATTCGGTCTTGGCGAACCCAGCCCACCGGCCGGCCCGGGGATCGTCTTGGGATGCGCGGCTAGTGCACGGCTCGCACCCGATGGAGCTGTAGCCATCCTCGAGCAGGGGATTGATCATGAGCGAATTGAGTTCGATGTAGCGCGCCACATCGGCATCGGTCCAGGCAGCGATCGGGGCGACCCTGATCAACTTCCGCTTCGCATCCCACGACACCACCTGGGTCGCAGCTCGTGCGGCTGAGTCGGCGCGGCGCAGTCCGGTGGCCCACGCGGCGTACGGTTCGAGGGCCTTGCCAAGGGGTGCCACCTTACGCAGCGCGCAGCACTGATCAGGGTTGCGAGCGAACAGATCCTTGCCCCAGATAGCGTCCTGCTCAGCCACGGTCTGCTCGGGCGTCACGTTGATCACGTTGACGTTGTGGACCAGCTTGACAGCGTCCCGAGTGCCGATGGTCTCAACGAAGTGATAGCCGGTATCGAGGAAGATCACATCGATGCCCGGCGCTACCTGTTCCGCGAGATGGATGAGCACCGTGTCGGCCATGGAGGAGGCCACCACAAGCTTCGAGCCGAACTCGGCACGGGCCCATGTCAAGATCTCCAACGCCGAAGCACCGTCGAGATCACGATTAGCCTGAGCTGCCACGTCGGCCAAGTCCACAGTGGTACTCACGCCGACTCCTGACGGGCAGTCCCAGACGCCCCGCCACTCTGACCCCGGGAGGAAAGCCCAAGGAAGGTCACCGAGAACGCCCGCATGCAGCTGCGGCATTCCCAGCCACCCCCTTCCAACGGGAAGAGGGTCTCTTCGGCGCAGTACGGGCAGTACAGCACCGACTGCCGAGTTGCGTGCGAGGTCTCAGCGCTCATACAAGCACCTGCTCATCGGCCCGGGCCACCCATTGCGCGAACCGCTCGCCGTCGCGTCGTTGCGCCACGTAGTGGCGAGCCAGCCGTTCGACGTAGTCCGGCAACTCGGCTGCCGTCACCTTGTGGCCTCTCAGCTTGCGACCGAATCCCGCGTCCAGCCCGAGGCCACCGCCAAGGTGGACCTGGTAGCCCTCGACCTGATCGCCATCCGGCCCGACCACTAGCTGGCCCTTGAGACCGATATCGGCGACCTGGATCCGGGCGCACGAGTTCGGGCAGCCGTTGAGGTGGACGGTGATGGGGGAGTCCAACGCACCCAATCGACGCTCGAGCTCCTCAACGACCCGGGCAGCCTGGGCCTTCGTCTCGACAATCGCGAGCTTGCAGAACTCGATACCTGTGCAGGCCATCACCGAGCGGCGCCATGCGTCACGGCGTGCAGAAAGACCGCATTCCTCAGCACCGGTCATCAGCGCGTCGATTTCTGACTCATCAAGGTCGAGCACCAGCAGCTTCTGCAGCGGAGTCGTACGAATGCGATGGGAGCCGTGGGCCTCCGCCAGGTCGGCCAGCCGTAGCAGGCTGCTGCCGCTGACCCGTCCGGCCACCGGCGAAAGCCCGACGAAGTACTTACCGTCCTTTTGTCGGTGGACGCCGACGTGATCGCCCGGCTCGGTCGGCACCGCCGGCGCTGGTCCATCGATGAGGCGGCGCTTCAGGTATTCGGTCTCCAGTACCTCGCGGAACTTCTCGGCACCCCAGTCGGCGATCAGGAATTTGATCCGCGCCCTGGTCCGGAGTCGCCGATAGCCGTAATCCCGGAAGGCTGCGACGACGCCGGCCCAGACCTCCGCTACCTCCTCGCGCGGCACCCACGTGCCAAGGCGTACGGCCAGCATCGGGTTGGTGGAAAGGCCGCCTCCCACCCACAGGTCGAATCCCGGTCCGTACTCGGGGTGCACGACGCCGACGAAGGCGACATCGTTCACCTCAGGTGCTACGTCGTGCACCGGATGACCGGTGAGGGCGGTCTTGAACTTTCGCGGCAGGTTGGAGTACTCGGGGTCTCCGATGTAGCGATCCACGATGTCGCGGATCGCGGGAGTGGGATCGATGATCTCGTCGGCGGCGATGCCGGCGACCGGAGATCCGAGGATTACCCGAGGACAGTCGCCGCATGCCTCGGTGGTCTGCAGTCCGACCGCCTCGAGGCGTCGCCAGATCTCGGGCACGTCTTCGATTCGAACCCAGTGCAACTGGACGTTCTGGCGATCGGTCACATCGGCCGTGTCCCGCGCGAAATCGACCGAGATCTGACCGATGACCCTCAGTTGTTCGGTCGTGAGCGCCCCGCCGTCGATGCGGATGCGCAGCATGAAGTACTCATCGTCCAGCTCCCACGGCTCGAGCGTCGCGGTCTTGCCACCATCGATACCGGGTCGGCGTTGCGTGTAGAGCCCGTACCACCTGAAGCGACCACGGAGGTCATTGGGATCGATGGAAGCAAAACCGCGCTTCGCGTAGACGTTCTCGATCCGTGCCCGGACGTTGAGCGGGTTGTCGTCTTTCTTGGACTGTTCGTTGGGATTGAGGGGCTCCCGGTAGCCGAGCGCCCACTGACCCTCCCCCTTCTTACGGCGCGGCCGGACTGCGGACCGTTGCGCTGGCGGACCGGCGCGGCGTGGGCTGGCTGTCTCGGTGGCGGTATCGGTCGTCATTGGGTTCCTCGTTATCCGAAGCAGCACCAGCCGGTCTGGCGGCTTTAGCCAGTCGTTGCCAGGCGGGAAGGCTGCGGGGGCCGGTGGATCAGGCAGCGTGGAAGTGACACATCATCGACTCCGTCCGACCGAGGTCGACGAAGCGCCGCGCAGTCAAACCCAAGGTCCGACGAACACACGAGAGCGCCGGTCGCGCCGGCAGAGGCCAGGCGCGGAGAAGTTCCGGAGCGATACGCACGGACCAACACTCCGCTAGAGACCTTTACCGAATCAAATCCTTTCTCAACATGTGAGAAGAACGTCCAACTATTGGGATTTCCCGCGCCGGGTGCGCATGCCAGCGAGCGTGCGACGTGGCGCATTTCCCTCCGTGTTACCCGCAGAGGGCTTGTCAGTGCCAGCAGCACCATGATCAATGCCTGACAGCTTGGGGAAGACCTCGTCGAGGCCCGAGTTGAAGGCCGCACCGATCAAGACAGCTATGGAGATCACGTAGAGCCAGAGCAGAAATGCGATGGGGGCAGCCAGCGGGCCGTAGATCGTCGTATTCCCGACGGATTTGCTCAGCACGAAGCGGAGCAACTCGCTTCCGGCGACCCACATGGCCACAGTGATCGCCGCGCCCGGCAAATCGGCCCTCCAACGCGTACGCGTCGGAACCGAGAGGTGATAGAGCGTGGCCAGCATGCAGGCGGAGCCCAGCAGAACGACAGGCCAATACAGGTATCCAATGGTCTCCAGACCTAGCGGGAGCACCTGGCTCACCAAGGTGGGCCCTGCCAGGATCAGTGGCAGCACCACAATGCCCGCTAAGAGGAAGACCAGGTAAAGCGCGAAAGAGAGGGCGCGGGTACGGACCAGGCCGCGCTTGCCAGCCATCCCATACATGATCGTGATCGTGTCCACGAAGACGTTGAGCGCACGGGAGCCGGACCACAACGCGAGCAGGAACCCGATCGAGATCACGCCGGCGCGGCCACGTGAGAGTACGTCGTCGAGCGTGGGCTCGATCACGCTCTCGACGACGTCGGGGGTCAGTACCCGCGATGACAGGTCGACCAGTTGCTCGCGAAACCCGGCGATCGTTCGGATGTCCAAGGTGCTGGCGACGAAACCAATGGCACCGGCAAGGCCGAAGAGCAGCGGCGGCAGTGACAGCACCCCGAAGAAGGCCGCCTCGGCTGCCAGCCCGGTGACCCGATAGCGCACACAGACAGCCGTGGTGTCTGCGATCACTCGCCAGGCCCGGCCGGCCCAGCTGAGCGCGCGTGGCGCCGTCTCCAGGCGCTCAGATGATGCGCCCTTGGGATCGGTGCGGGCACTCACCCCCACAGCCTAGGGGGAGGGCAGCTGATGTCACTCAGGCTCGTGACAGACCGCCTCGACATTGTTGCCGTCCGGGTCTCGCACGAAGGCGCCGTAGTAAGTGGCGTGGTACTCCGGCCAGACCCTGGGCTCGTGCAACACCTCGGCGCCCGCCGCCGTCGCGGCGTCGAAGAACGCTCGGACAGCGGCACGGTCTGATGCTGAGAATGCAATGTGGGACTCGCGGAATCCGTCGCCAGTCGACCAGGGCCCTATCCAGAAGTCGGGCATCGGCGGTACGCCATAGCCGATCACGTCGCCGCGCTCGATGATTCGCTGACCGCCGATAGTCGCCAGGACCGCGTCATAGAACGCCGAACTGGCATGCACATCGGAGCATTGGATGGATACGTGGCTAATCATGGATACCTCCTCGGTTCGCTTGGCGCCTGCCTCCTGACTCGGCCACACCTGGCCTCATCAGAGGCCCGTGAAGAGACCGTCGGCGGCATTATCGGCGACGCCAGCTGCGCAAGCGTGAAACGGACGTGCCACGAGACGGCTTCTCGAAGGCCGCGGCCGGCCCGGTCGCCTTAGACAGATAGTCCATCGCATCGGGCACCTTGTCCACGACCGCCTCGAGATGGTTGATGCAGGCGATACGGGTCGTGCCATCCGCAAGCTGCTGCAGTCGCGCTTCGAGGGCGTCCGGACTCGCCTTGCGGCAGTAGCGCACCGAGAAATGCGCCGCGTCGCGGGGCTTCACTACTCGCGCCCGGTCCGACTTGAGCAACAGGTGATCGTGGGCCGAGATCGGCCAGAACTGCTTGCGATTGCGGAATCGGTACTCGGCGTTGGCGAGGAAGGCAGGCTTGAACTGCTCGAACAGCTCCTCCATCGCCGGTCGCAGCATTGGGTAGATCACGTGGCCGGAGGAGAAGAAACGCTCCGACGTGTAGCCCCAACATCTCCGCGCCCAACAGCTTGTTATGGCCGTTGAAAGTGTTCCCTTTTTCGAGCAGCTCGTTCCAACTGCTCCAACGGCCGCGGAGAGTGACCCTGCCTTCCTGCGAAAAGAAGTTCGTGGGCTCGACCGGTCCGACGAACATCATGTCATCGTTGAAGTACAAGAAACGATCAGCCAGACCCTCGATGCGCCACAGCATGGTTTCGATGGCCAGCGAGTTGAAGGTGGGCAGCAGCTGCTCATATCCGCGGAAGATCTCGCGGTGATCAACAATGCGGATGTTCTCCCGCTCAGCCATCCCGCGATCGATCGCAGCCGGAACTTGATCATCAGTCACGAGCCAGATCGTGCGGACCCACGGCGCATGGTTGCGGATCGAGCGCAGACAGAAGCGGATCTCATCATTGTCCGAAGGTTCGATTGTTGTCCCGGCAACACCGTTGATGATCAACGTCGGACCCGTGACCTCCGAGCTCGAGTGAATCGATCTCCGCGATACGAGCAAGATCATTATCTATCCCTACGGCGCGATGCGCCCGGGCCGCCCGCCGCGCCCGCAGCGCGGCAATAGAGCACGCGACGACGATCGCCTCGGCAATGATCGACACCACACCAAGCGGCTCCAGCCAGTTGCCGACATCGTCGGCAAGCATCGGAAAGGCAACGAGTCTGGTTGCCGCGTAGCCGATGATCGTTAGCCCGCAAGTGATCGCCGCCGCAAGATAGACGGCGGGCGCATCGTAAAGGATCGCCGCCGTCGCCAGCATGAGGCAGGCGATGGTCAGCAAGATGAACAGCACACCCATGTATGGCGCCTCCTCCAGATGCGGGCCGATGACTGGAATGTGCGCGGCCGCAGCAGTGACGGCCGCTGCCGCCATCAGCCAACGCAGCGGCGAACGCCGCGGGATGAGTACGGCGGGGATGGTCATCAGCTGGCCTGTCTCCGACCGCGGCCGCGGGCGTACAAGATGGGCGCCAGGATCGCGCCGATCAAGGCGCCGAGGCCAGGCAGTGACCCGAGGAAGCGCATCGAGAAGGCTGCCGGATGTTCGGCGCTGAACACCGCCCCAGCGACGAGTCCGACGATGATCTCGATCAAGAGGCCACCGAGGAAGCCGAGCACGGCTCCGGCGGGAATCATGGCGATGATCATTGCTGGATGCCGCTTGCTGGTGGCTGGCGAGTTCGTCGGCAGGTTGCCTGTTGACATGTCAGTTCGTCTCCTTGTGTTGGATTTGGCTAGGAATCACTCAAGATCAGCCGTGATCATGGCCGCCTGCCATGTGATCTTGCGGGACTTCAAGGGTCCGCGGCGCCGAGTCCACTTGATCAGGATCGACCACGGTGAACTGCGCCATCATTCCTACGTCCTCGTGCCACATCAGATGGCAGTGGTACATGTACGGCGTCAGCGGGTCCTGGTACGGCGGGAACGTGATCGCCAACTGGACCGTCTCGTCGGCAGCCAGTAGTACGGTGTCCTTCCACCCCAATCGGGGATCCGGCGTGGTGGTCCCCGGCGCAACGATTTGGAACGACACCCCGTGGACATGGAAGTTGTGCGGCTGATTGTGGGTGTTGCGTACGGTCCATAGCTCGGTTGTGCCGGCTCCGACAACGGTGTCGATTCGCGACATCTCCATCTGATGACCGTTGATCTCGCGGCCATCGAGCTGGAATGTCCGGTGGGCCGCGACATGATCAAGCGCGACAGCGGGACTGGTCTCCAGCCTCTCCGGCAGGCGGCCGCTGTCGGCCAGCGAATTTCCGGCCCGGAGTTGCAGCAGATCAAGATGATCATTGCCACCGGCGCCATTGGTCAACGGGGTGATCATGCCCAGATCCCACGGCAGCGAGCGAAGCACCGGCCGGTCGCCCGGCTGCAGGTCGAGCAGGATCTCGGCCCGTTCGGCGGGGGAGAGGAGTAGCCGACGGGTTAGCTGGGGCGAAGGCAGGAAGCCGCTGTCGGTAGCGACGAGTGCGAATTCCCGATCGTCGGCGAAGGCCAGGTGATAAATCCGGGCGGTTGAGGCGTTCAGAATGCGAAGCCGAACCCGCCGCGTGGTGACCGGCAGGTGCGGGTTGTAGGTCCCGTTGACCAAGATCTTGTCGCCCAGCAGACCCGTGACCGCTCGGCCGCGCAGCTGGAACCGGCCGCGGGAGTCGAAGGTATGGTCTTGCAGGATGACCGGGATGTCGTCGATCCCGTACCGATGCGGCAGGTCCGGGTTCTGTCCGTCGTCGACGTAGAACAGCCCGGCCAGCCCGCGCGTGACTTGAAATTCTGTCTCGCCATGCGGGTGCGGGTGATACCAGAGGGTGGCCGCCGACTGATTGATCATCCACTCCGGCTGCCACTGCTCACCGGCTGCGATGGGCTGATGTGGGCCACCGTCATAGCGCGCTGGAAGGTGCATACCATGCCAATGCATGGTGGTGATCTCCGATAGACGGTTCTCGACAATGACCCGTACTCGCTCGCCCTGTGCTGCACGCAATGTGGGGCCTAGATACCCGGCGTCGTATCGACCGTCGGTATAGCCCCAGGTCGGCGTCGACTGACCGGAGAGGAATTCAGCCGATCCGGATACGGCGCTGAGTCGGAATACCCGAATACCATCGTTGTCCACAGTGGACTCGGCCAGTGCCGGTATGCGGAGTCGGTTGGCGAAGTCGAGGGTGTCGGTCGTGCTGATCGGGCCGGCGGTGGTGCGATCGTATTCGCAACCCACGAGTGCGAGGGTTGGCATGGCAGCCAGACCAGCCAGCAGGGTGCGGCGGCTGATACGGGCGGACATGAGAGTTCTCCGTGGTCGTGGATCAGGACGTTCACCACGGTAGAAATCGCACCACCCGCTATCTACTCGCTACGGGCGACACATTGGATCGCTTTTCGTCGTACGCCAGGTCAGGGTCGGCCAGGTGTCTCCACGTGCCGGCCCGGTGTCACCAAGCCGCTCTCATACGCGATGACAACCAGTTGGGCCCGGTCGCGAGCTCCCAGCTTCGTCAGCATCCGGCTCACGTACGTACGGGCGGTCGCCGGGCTGATGTGAATCTCCGCGGCGATTTCGTCGTTCGACAGGCCGCGGCCCACTCCGGCCAGCACCTCGCGTTCCCGCTCGGTCAGCTGGTTCAGCCGGCCACGGTCGGCGACTCCCGCCGGCCCGGAAACGATGCCCTCCATCACCTTTCGGGTCACCGAGGCCGACAACAATGCATCTCCGGCCGCCACTACTCGGATCGCCTCGCGCAGGTCCGCGGGCTCCGCATCTTTCAGCAGATAGCCGGAGGCGCCGGCCCGGATTGCCGCAAAGATCAGGTCGTCCTCATCGAAGGTGGTCAGCATGATGATCGCCACTTCGGACAGACGCGGATCCGCGGTGATCCGCTGGGTCGCCTCGATTCCGTCCAGCCCGGGCATCCGGGCGTCCATGAGTACCACATCAGGCTGGGTGCGAGTCACGATGGCGACTGCCTCTCGTCCGTCGCTCGCCTCGCCGACGACCTGGAGGTCGTCGCTGTTGGCCAGTAGCGCGCGCAGCCCACTGCGTACCAGCGCCTGGTCGTCAGCCAGCACCACCCGAATCACGTGTCCGACTCCGCCTCTGCGGATTGTGGCCAGGGCAGCACGGCGGTTACGACTGTTCCAGCACCGGGGCCGGGACTCGTCACGTTGAGGTGACCGCCCCACTCGGCTGCTCGCTCGCTCATGCCTCGGATGCCGTTGCCGGCAGTGAGCTCGGTTGCGCCTTGCCCGTCGTCACGGACCGTGACGGTGAGCGCATCCGGGCCGCGGTCGAGCGTTACGAGGGCCGTAGTGGCATTGGCGTGCCTGATGATGTTGGTTAGCGCCTCCTGAACAACTCGGTAGATAGCCTGTCCGAGCGCACGCGGCACCTCCCGGCTCTCACCCGTATCGACGATCCGGACATCCAGACCATTGCCGCGCGCTTGTTCGGCGAGCTCGGGGAGTTCGTCGAGGCCAACCAGCCGCTCCACCGCCGAGTCCAGCGACCGAAGGCTCCGAACTGTGTTGCGCAGCTCGGCCATGGTGGCGACGCTGACGTTCCGGATCTCAGCCACCGCACGCTGCGCCTCAGGAACCCGCGTCGGCAACGCTTCGGCGGCCACTGCAGACTGCAGTGAGATCATCGCGACGTTGTGGCCGAGAGCGTCGTGTAAGTCGCGGGCGAGCCGAAGCCGCTCCTCGTTTCGCTGCTCGGTCGTGCGGCGCTCCAGCTCCAGCCTGGCCTGTCGATCCCGCTCCCGCTGAGACTCCTTGAGCAGCCGCCGCGACCGGGCGCCATCGCCCAGCGCCAGCGATGCTCCCATCAAGGCGATGACCGGTGGTAGTTCATAGCCGAGCAGCTGCCCAATATCTCGGCCGCCAGCGATCTGGAAGTACACGGCTAGCCCGACCAAGACCAACGAAACGATGACGCTGATGCGGAGGCGACCGGCCTCTGCTGCGGAAAACAAGGCGGCGGCAATCGGCAGAGCGAGACCGATGGGCGGGTACTGCAGCGTGTAGTACACACAGATCCCGAGCGAGGTGAGTATCAAGACCAGCACCGGATATCGCCGGCGGATGAGCAAGATCAAACCGAAACCGAGAGCGAAGACGTACGCCGGCCACGGCTGGCTGCCGACTGAGCTGGTGAACACCGCCACTCCGACCGCCATCGCAACGGCGTAAGCGAGTAGGCCGTCGATCAGCGCGGGTGATCCCCACAGCTTTCCCGAGCCCACGACGAAAGCCGTCCGTGTCGCCATTCATTCACTCTAAGCGTGTGCGTGCGTACCCCTAGGGGACACTTTTGCCGCGATCATCTGCGTCAGCTAGGGCAAGCCCACTGACACTGTCGGGTTCGAGAATTCGAACGCTCGACTTGACATGCCAAGGGCGAGTCGGCTGCCGTCGCGGACGGTAGACGGGGCTGGCGCTTGAGGTCAGGCACAATGTCGCGATGGCCCTCGCTCCGCCTCTACCCACGGACCTTCAGACCCCTTGCCTGGTGGTCGACCGCGACGTCTTGGAAGCCAATCTTGTCGCGATGGCTGACCGCGCGCGTGACCGCGGCTTCACCCTGCGCCCGCACGCCAAGACCCACAAGTGTCTGGAGATTGCCCGTCGCCAGCTGGCGCTCGGCGCGGTCGGCCTCACAGTCGCGACCGTCGGTGAGGCGGAAGTTTTCGCTGACGCGGGCTTCACCAACCTGTTCATCGCCTACCCAGTGTGGGCCGCCGGGGTGCGTGGCGCCAGGTTGCGCGCACTGGCGGAGCGGGTCGAGCTGCTGGTCGGTGTCGACTCCGGCGAAGGAGTAGAGGTCCTGGCCCACGCTCTCGCCGGGACTGAGGCGGAGGTCGTGGTCGAAGTCGACAGCGGCCACCATCGCACCGGCGTCGCACCGGAGCGCGCTGGCGCAGGTCGCGGCGGCAGCACGGCGCCACGGGCTGGGCGTGGCCGGAGTGTTCACCTTCCCGGGCCACAGCTACGAGCCCGGCCGGCGGAAGCAGGCGGCCCTCGACGAGGCGCGCGCCCTGCAGGCGGCGGGCGGCGCGCTCCGTCAGGCGGGAGTGGCTGCTGACCTGCGCAGCGGGGGATCGACACCGACAGCGGCGCTGGTGATCGAGGGTGCGCTGAACGAGATGCGACCCGGCGTGTATGTCTTCAACGACGCTCAGCAGGTCGAGCTCGGCGCCGCCGAGTGGGACACCGTCGCCCTGACCGCTGCGGCCACGGTCGTCAGCCGCCACGGCCGCGACCTCGTCCTCGACGCTGGGAGCAAGGTGCTAGGAGCCGATCGACCTACCTGGGCCTCGGGGGGTGGCCGGTTGCCTGACCGTCCACACGCGCGAATCAGCGCCCTGTCCGAGCACCACGCGACGGTCAGCTTCACCGACGAAGCGTCGCTGCCCGAGCTTGGGTCGCTCGTCCGGGTTGCCCCCAACCATGTCTGCGCTGCGGTCAACCTCGCCGACGTACTCGTGGTCACATCAGGCGGAGCGGTTGTCGACCAGTGGCAGGTCGCGGCCCGCGGTAGGAACGCCTAGATTCTGCACGCGCTGATGTCGGCACAGGGCCTAGGTGTGCGCCGACATCAGTGGGTTCCCGACGCCCGCTCCCGGAGCAGGAGTTGCGCCGATATTCGCTTGCCGCTCCCGGTAGTCGCTGCGCTTAGAAGGAGAGCAACCGATCGAAGAAAGAGCGATACCGTCCGAGTGCCTGCCGCAGATCCTCGGTGCTGGTCTGCTCGCTGTCCAAGCCCTGTTCGAGGTCGGCGCGCTGGCGGCGGAACAGCTCCTCCAGCTCGTCGAGCACCTCTCCGACCAGCTGGTTCGCGCCTCGTACGGCAGCGCGTGGATCGTCGACGAATTCGCTCTTGAGCTCATTCCACCGACTGTTGTAGCTCTCTGCCCGCTCAGGCTCGATTAGTGTCGCGCGCTGCCTTCCGCCGGTGTCGGCTTGACGATCAGCGCCCGTCCCGACCTCGCTCGTCGTGTCGGTGCTCTGCTCGCCGTCGCCGGCGGTCGTGTCGGCTCGACGACCAACGTCGGTCTGAGCCTCGCCCGTCGTGTCGGTGCTCTGCTCGCTCTCGCCGGCGGTCCTGTCCGCTCGACGACCAACGTCGGTCTGGGCCTCGCCCGTCGTGTCGGTGCTCTGCTCGCTCTCGCCGGCGGTCGTGTCCGCTCGACGATCAACGTCGGTCTGGGCCTCGCTCGTCGTGTCCGCGCTCTGCTCGCCCTCGAGGGGCCCGCCCAGCCGCTCGGCCGCGCTACTGGCGTCGTCTCTGCTCTCGGTAGTGCCAGTTGTTCCGCCGTCGGTGGTTCTCGCCTCAGTGCCGCTCATGCTTGGGTCTCCCGTTCCGTCATCTGGTTGTTGTCGTGCTCGCTCTCTGTGCCGTCATGCCGACTGCGGTCCCCGTCGTCCGCCAGCAAGACCCGTACCAACGACCGGTAGGACGTCACCGCTTGGCGAAGATCCTCGGTATCGACCGTGCCGTCCTCGTTTGCCTGGGCGATACGGCGAGCCTCCCGATAGCGCTGGGTCACTTCCGGGTGGCTTACTGACAGATCGTCGGCCTGCTGGTCGAAGTCCTCGACCGGGTAGCCACGGGCGGACATCACTTCCACTACGAGCAGGTCGGCATTGCGCACCGCGGTACTCGGGTCGTCCACGAACTGGCCCTGTACGTCTGACCAACGCCGCTCGAAGTCCTCACGCTCAGACGAGTCGAGGCTGCGCAGCTCCAGCTGTTCGTGCCGCTTGGAGCGGTCTCTCAGCTCGGACTCCGCGTCGCGTTGACTATCCGCCTGGTCGACGGTGCGGTCGTACTCCGGTCCGTACTGCTCACGCAGCTGCGTGGTCCTCCTCTGGCGGGCCATCCGATAGCCGACGATGACGATCGCGACGATCACCACGACGGCGACGACAATCACGATGATGAGAGTGGTGTTGCTCATAGCCCAGGAGTACCCGCCCGCCCGCCACCACAAACCTCGTGCGGCGGCGCCCGCGAGATTCGCCTGGCTTGGGTATCGACACCGACCGCTGCGGCCACGATCGCGGCCGTCGCCAATCCACTGGCGGCGCTCCTGGCGCCCGGCATGTGGTCGACTCAGCCAGTTCTCAGCTTGATTGAGCATCGTGGCGCGGGTGCATTGAGCCGCAGGTACACCAACAGCGATCAGAAGGGGGAGGATCGTTATGAGGAGCCTTCTGCGTTGAGCATCCAGTCTGAAACCAGAAAACACGCCGAAACGGTCACCGCGAATTCCGGTGGCGTCGATGCGGAGAATAAGGTCACGAGCCTGCATGTCAGGATCCGATCGCGGGTGCTTTCGCTGTTCCGAGGATCGCCTGGGGTCGTTGCCGCCGGTTCCATTGCCGTGCTCCTTGCAGCCGCGTACCTTCTCGCTCCGCCGATGGGCCGGGACTTCTCGGCACAGCTAGCTCACGCCCAGCTAGCCGAGTCGCATTGGCCTGAGCTGCTGGACCTGGGTTGGTATAGCGGTTTCAACCCGCTCGGCTACAGCGTCTTGTCGCCTCCGGTGATGGCGGTCCTGGGTGTACGCCTCACGACGGCGCTTGCCTACGTCGCGAGCGCCGTGCTTTTCGCGGCGTTGTTGAAGCGCACCGCGGTCCCGCGACCGGTCGCCAGCGCGATTGTTGGGGCGGTCTGCCTTACCGGGAATCTCGTGGTCACTCGGACTACGTTCGCGCTAGGTCTCGCCGTAGCGCTTGGTGCGCTGTTGGCTCTCGTGTCCGGACGGCTACGCCTCACTTCCGGGCTGTCTGTCCTAGCACCGCTCGCCAGTCCGGTGGCTGGTCTATTCCTCGCCGTAGCCGGTGGCGCGCTTTTCCTGTCCGGCCGGCGACGAGGCGGCGTGACGCTGGCTGTCAGCGCCATGGTGCCGACCATCGCCGTCAGCTTGGCGTTTGGCAACGGCGGGTACCAAACCTTCGCAGGGAAGCAAGCCCTGGTGAGTCTCCTCGTCTGCCTAGCCGTGGTCGGATTGTGTTGGCGCCGCGCGGTTGTGCGCTGGGGTGCGTTGTTGTCGGCAGGGCTGGTCGCTGCGGCTTATCTGTTACCGACGCCTGTGGGTACGACCGCGACACGTCTGCCCGAGTTGTTCGCTGCGCCGATTATCGTGGCGGTCGCGGCCATCCCCCTTGTCGCCCTCATTGCCGCTACCGCAAGCCTGGTCTTGCTGCTACCGCCGGTATCCATCACAGAGGTGCAAGAACGGGGTGATCCCACACTGAGCGCTGAGTTCTATGCGCCCCTGCTGAGCCAGCTGGCCGCTCGTAGGGCTGCCGGGCCCATTGAGGTCGTTCCGACCCAGCGGCGCGGCGAAGCGGCCTTCGTGGCACCGGTGGTTGCGATCGCAAAAGGGTGGTCGCGAGCGGCCGACACCGGGCGCAACGCCATCTTCTACGAAGGAACCCTCAACGCGGACACATACCGAAAATGGCTCGACGACAACGCCATCTCCTATGTGGCCATCTCTCAAGGGCCGTATGACTGGTCGGCGCCCGATGAAGTGAGCTTGGTACGTCATGGGCTGCCGTACTTGCAATCAGTGTGGTCGAACCGAACCTGGACTCTCTATGCCGTGACGAATCCGCAGCCGGTCATCTCATCCCCGGGGCAGGTTGTCGCTCGTGATGCCGTCTCCCTCGAGGTGTCCTTGCCTGAGCCGGGTGAATATGTACGTCCGCGTGCGTTGGTCCCGGTACTTGACCGCCTCCATTGGCTGCATGCGACCAACTGAAGATGGCTGGTCGATGATCGTGGTCGAACGCCCCGGCATGGCCAAGATCGAAGGCAGTTTGGCGCCACGCCACTGTTGATCAGGGTGGATTCGGACCCCTCACTGCCATAGAGCAAGTCGTTCACCGGCCATGGCGCCGGCCTCGTGGAATCGGCGAGCGCGTCCAGATCTTCGACAGCGGTGAAACGGTTTTGGCGCGGCCAAGCGCGGGCAGTCCGTACACGTCCTCGATGGTGCGGAGCATCGTGTAGTGGTCGAGCCGCTCGGCATAGACGCCCGGCCGCACGTTCGCTCCGACGATAATCGTTGGAATCGATTTGGCTGTTCCGCCGGCGTTCTCGTCGAAGGTGACGATGAGCAGGCTGTTGTGGCGTAGGGCCCAGCGCGCGTACCTGCTGAAGTGCTTCTTCATCCAACGGTCGCCAGTTCGGATCGAGCAGTCGTGCATGTCGTGACACATGTTCGGGCTCACGAACGACACCGTCGGCAGCTTGCGATAGTCGCGCGGGAAGGCGCTGAAAGGCCGGTTGGTGCTTGCCGGCAGTGTGCCGAAGTTGACCCAGGGGTTGTGCTTGCGGAGGTAGCGACCGGATGAGCATCCACGGAAGCCGGTCTTCGGCAGGGACTCGGCATATCCGACGAAGCTGCGCCCGGACTTACGGAGCTGGTGGCCCAGGTTGTCGGCCTTTCGAAAATGCTGGGGGCATGCGTTGCTGGTCATACCGTGGGTCGATCCAGAGAACAGCGCCAGATAGTTCGGCTGGCTGGGGTGGGTAACACCGTAGGAGTGGGTCATGCTGGCCCCCTTGGCCGCGAGCTTGTTCAGATATGGCGCCTGCCCGCTGCCGATGACGCTCGAGCGATGCTTGTTCTCAAAGATCACGACCACGATGTGGTCGGGTCGCTGCACTGCCTTCTTCGAATCGGCGTCAGTTGGTCGTGGAGTCGAGGGCACCATGTGGTCCTGTTGCCGCATTGCCGTCCTCGGCTTCTTGGGGGCAGGTCGTCGTGCTGGCGCGCGCGGCTTCCTGGTAGCAAGCGGCGCTACTTCGTTAGTCTCCTTTGGCTTTACCGGCACAACTGTTGGGAAGCTGCTGGAGGACGTTGGGACCGCGGACGACGACTGATCTGCGGCGGTACAAGCCGCAGATACAAGCATCAACATCCCGACGATGGCCCAACCGGTCCACCGTGCCGAACCCCGCAGCTGGAGCTCCCCTCTGGATCCAAGCACTCGGTGGACACCATTCAACGCGGGCATGTTCCCAAGCGCAACACCTGCCCGGGGGCACGAACCCCGCCCGGACGCGAACCAGAAGACGGCGGGCAGACATCAGGTTCGGACTGATTCCTGGTTGGATCGGGGCGGGTCGAGGCGGTACCCGTAGCCGCGCAGGGTGGTCACGGTCGGCAATGCAAGGTCGGGGATGTGCTGATCTTGGGCGGCATCGCTGAGCTGTCGCCGCAGTGCAGCCATCGTGACGTCAAGGGTCTTGGTCGGGCCGTACCAGTTCTCGTCCCACACCTCGCTCATGAGCACCTCCCGACTTACAGCGGCACCGGCGTGGGCAGCAAGCGCGGCGAGCAGATCAAACTCCTTCGGCCGCAGTGCCAGCTCCTGTCCGTTGAGGTGGCACCGTCGAGAGGCGAGATCGATGCTGAGCGCTCCTAGATGGAGGACGGTCTCTGCTGCTGTGGAGATGGGTCGCCGGCGAAGATGCGCTCGGAGGCGGGCGAGCAGCACAGTGAGGCTGAAGGGTTTGACGAGATAGTCATCGGCGCCGGCGTCCAGGCCCACGATGACATCGATCTCGCCGCTGCGGGCAGTGAGGATGATCAGCAGGGTGTCCGGGTTGTCGCGGCGAATGGTACGAGCAAGATCAACACCATCGAAGTCGGGAAGGCCGAGGTCAAGCAGAACGATTCCAGGTCTGGCTTCGCGGACTTGGATGAGCGCGGCGCCGCCGGTGCGGCACCACGTTGTCGGATAGCCGTGGCCTTCGAGACCCAGGTGGAGGTGGTGGCCGATGGTGGTGTCGTCTTCCACAATCAGTACTGCCGGCAACTGGACCGGGTCCGTCCGGCTCATGCGGGCGAGCCTACGCGTACACCGGTGCTAGCCATCATTGCGCCGCGTGGACATGGTCGAGCCATTGCAGGGCGTCCGGCAGGTAGCGACGGTAGTTGCGGTAGTTGTGGCCGCCGGACTGGAAGTCCAGGAAGGAAACCCCAGGGTCCCCGCGGCTCACGGCCAACATCTGTCGATTGGGTGGCCAGGACTCTTTGTCCTGCCGACCGCAGATCAGCAGCAGCTTCCTCCCGTGAAGCCCGTGCTGCTGGTAGAGCGACAGCGGCGAGTTGCGGCGCTGGGCAGCGGCATCGCCGTGGAAACAGATCGCCGGTCGTACGGTCGGTAATCGGAGTGAAGTAGCCGCCAAGCGAGACGGCGGCTTGGAAGTCCTTCGGCTCGGAGAGCAGCAGCTTCGCCGAACAGAAAGCGCCGGTGCTCCACCCCGCCAGCGACCACGGTCCTGCCTGGGCTCGGACTTGGCGACGTACGGCGTCCGGCACCATCGACGAGAGCCAGGTGTACGCCTGCGGACCACCCGGAATGTTGGTGCATTCGGTGTCCCGCGGCGGGTTTGTCATCAGCGGCGGAAACACGGCGATGAATGGCTTGATGTGCGCGGCGTTGATCTCGGTGGTGGCGACCTGACCAAAGTCGTAATGCCGGAACATCACCTCCGGAGTCGAGGGCTGGCCGGGCAGCACCATCAGCACCGGAAAGGCGGTCGCCTTGAACTGCGGCTGTTGATACTGGGGCGGGAGCCAGACCAGCACCTTTCGGGCGTGGTCGGCGCGTGAGCGCCCAGGGACGGTCAACACCTCAAGGCGGCCAGCGCCGGGCCGCGCGAACCCGTTGCTCTGGATGGTCGCGCGCTCGGTGCGCACTCCAAACAGGTCCGACCAGGATGTGTAGAAGCCGTACTCGTTGTTCACCCATACAAATAGGGCCGAGATTGCCAACAGCTGGCAGGCGAGAACCGCCGCCAACGGCCGAAGGCCCGATACCCAGCCGGTTTTGGTTTTGCGTCGCCACCACCAGGCCACCAGCAAGGGTGCGGCAGCCGCGAGCAACGCCGCCGCAATCAGCAGCGGAGTGGCCTGTGAGGCTCAGCACGACCGACCCGCCAGAGTCGAGTCGGTAGTACGGCGGGGAATAAGTTGCGGCCAGTGGAGGAACCCTTCGGCGACCAGGGCGGCGCCGATGATCGACCCGAGGTCACGCGCAAGCATGAAACAGAGAAAGCGGGGCTCCCAAGCCGGTCGAAATTTCGCGTTGGCACGGTACAGGGAGGCGATCTGCCACCAACGGGATGCCAGCAGCAGCATCCGTACCCAGGCTCGCAGGAAGGGGCCGGCGCCGATCCGCTCGCCGCGCGCCAAGGACGAGCGGAACACCGCGAAGTTCAATGACACCCGGCTTACCCCGAGCCGCCCCGGGGCGGCGGCGAGCAACTCGGCGATCATCAGCTCCATCACACCGTTCTCAAGATCCGGGTGGCGGCGCACCATGTCGAGGGACAGCCCGTCGCTGCCCCACGGCACAAGTTGCAGCACCGCTACCAATTCACGAACGCAGTTGCGGCCCTGCACGATCAGGCACTCGGGGTCCTCGGCTGCCGCGAACCGCGAAAGAGCCATCGAAAACCCGCGTTCTGGACCGCCGCGGCGCCAGCGCTCCGACACTTGCTCGACGTCTTTCCGCTGGGCGGGATCGAGGTCACGCACCTGGTCGAGCCGCACTTGGTACCCGGCCCGCCGCGCTCGATTTACGGCCTGCCGCACCGACCGCATAGCCCTGCCGTCGAGAGTGAAGTCGGCGACTTCCACTACCGCCTCGTCGCCAATCTCCAACGCGTCGAAGCCGGCTCGCTTGTACACCTCCGCGCCCGTCTCCGACGCCGCCAACACCGCCGGTATCCAGGCCCGCTGTTGGGTCAACTGAATCCAGACCCTGATCGCACCCGGCCACGCCTCAACGTCGCCGACCGGATCGCCGGCGGCCAGGCAAACCCCAGCCTTGACCCGGTACGCGATCGCTGCCTTACCGCTGGGCGAGAAGACATAGGACTTGTCGCTGCGCGTGGCGAAGTAGCCGAGCGAGTCAACCTGGCCATGCCGGGCAAGTAGGGCGCGGATGCGGTTGCGGTCGGTGTCGTTCGCGAATTCGGTGGGTGCGGAGCTACGTAGTAGCACCGCCAGCGCTGCCAGCCCGGCCAAAATTCCAAGCCCGAGCAGCACGTAGCTGGACTCGGTCGCGGCGGCGGCGCTGCGGAACCGTAACGGTCCGGAGATCCCGATCAGTCCGAGGAAGCTCTGCTCCAGCACCTGCGCCCCCGTCCAAGGCCGGGCCAAGGCGTGGTGTTCGGCAAGTATGGTGATGGCGCCCAGCAGCCACCCCGCGAAAGCAATCGCGAGCAAGCCAAGCGGTATCGCGCTGCGGGACCTCGGTTCCGGTCGGCCGACGAACTGGTGGCCCCCGAGCAGCAGCACGGCTACCAACGCAGCCGACACCACTACCTGGGCCGGCTCCGTACGGCGTACTAAGTGCACGGCGATCCCGGCACACAGCAGCGCCACTGCTGCTGTCCAAGCCCGCTGTTTGCGGTGCCGCAACCCGCGAGCCATCACGAGCAGCCCGCACCCCACTCCAATGACCGCCACCGAGGTGAGGGCCCCGAAGGGTGGCAGGTAGTCCTGCGACCAATCCAGCAGCCGCGGCGACCTGCGCGCTACCGCGGAGGCGATGTTCAGCAGCCCGAGCAGGAACACGACACGGGCGACCCACACGGGCAGGCGGCTCGACGGCTCCCGCATCCGCCGGACCAGCCTTCTGGGCCACCCGCCCTGCTGCAACTCGGGAGGGGATGCGGCCGCCGCCGGGGGGTGGGGTTGGGGGTGCAACGGCGGCCGCTGCTTCGGGCGCTCCTCGGGTCGGGTCATGTCCAGACCCACGCGCAACGTGCCAGGTCGTGACCCTCTCGCTTTCATAGCTCGCGGAGTTCTTCGACGGCTGGCTTGGTGGACGTACGGGCGCCGGCAAGGGCGGCAGCCGTAATCGCGGCTAGGACGGCGAGGACTGCCACGCCGAGGTAGGCGACGGGTACGGCGATCACTGATGGCGGCGGGTCGAACACCCCGGTGAGCACCTTGACGAGCATCACCGACAGCCCCCAGGCCACCAGCGCTCCTCCTGCCAGCCCGCCGACGGTCACCACTGCTGCCTCAGCGAGAACAAGTCCGCGGAGCTGACGGCGACGGCCGCCGAGTATGGAGATGATGGCGAGGCTTCGCCGCCGCTCGGCGAGCCCGGCAGCGAGCACCAGGCCCTCCGGCCGCAGCGGCTAACAGAACGGCGAAACTCAGCTCGAGCCGAGTAAGGCCCGCGAGGTTGACCGAAGTGAGGCTGGAGCCGACCTGCGCGCGAACCTGAGTGATGTCGCTGACTGTTGCCGCGGTGCCAACCTTGTCGCGAATGGCCGCGGCGACAGCTGGCTGGTTCCGGCCGCCGCTGTCGACCAGGAACGCGCCCACGGCGTCGGAACGGGTCTGCTGGGCAACGTAGTCGGCATTGGCGACCAAGAAGCTGTCCCTGGAGGCGGTCGGGAACTCATTGACGATGCCTGCGTAGTGGAACGGGATGCTGCGTAGCTTTTTGGTGGTGTCGTCCTCGATCCTCAGATTGAGCAGGTCACCAGGGCTGAGCTTGAAGTCCTGGACCGTCTCGGCACTGACCAGCACGGCGTCCGGTTTCGCAGCGAGGACACCCATGAGTTGGGCGGCGCTGCCGCCCTGGAAATAGGCGTCCGGCAGCGCTGTGGCGGTGGTGATCGTACCGGGCCGGACGCCGTAAAGGTCTTGCAGGTCAGCGCCGACGTAAGCGAACCGGTGCTGGATGGGCTCAACCCGACGTACGCCCGGAATGGCTGCGATTGCAGCGGCTTGGGCGGGACCCGCGTGGGTCCCGGGAGCAGGGGTGACAGTGACATCGCCGCCGTTGGTCAGCTGCGCGTCAGCTTCCGCCTGCTGTCTATAGGTCGCGTTGAATACGGCAGTGGAGGCGGCGAAGGAGACGGCGAGCGCGAGAAGCACGATGGACTGCGCCAGCAGGCGACGCTGCCGAGTCAAGGCGGCCGCACCCGGTTGGGCAAGTCGGCCGGCCAGCGGGGCGATGAGTCGGGCGAGCGGCCGGCGACCATGCGCGAGGGTCATTATCGCCAGGCGCCACAGCAACAGTGCACCGCCCAGCCACAGCAAGGCAGGCCCGAGGAAGGCCCAGTACCAAACCGAGATGGTCGGGGCGCCCTTAGGCGCTAGTACCAACGTGTAGTTGCTACGGCTGGCGGCGATGAACACGCCGACCGCCCCGGCCAGCAAGATCAGGTCAACCCCGGCCCGCATCCACCATGGGTTGGTCAGCCGGCCGATACTGCGCCGGGCCTCGACGATGGTGAGGCCGCGAAGATCCCGCAAAGCGGGCACGAGTACGACCAGGCCGGCGATCAGCAGGCCGACGACGAAGGCGATCGAGAACCAGATCGCAGTGGCGGCCGAGCTGATCAGGAAACTGGCCGGCCTGAACGCGACGCGGCCCGCGACCAGTGCGGCCGTCAGGCCCAGCAGCCCACCCGCAACCCCGACCACCAGCGCCTCGACAACGGCGAGCTGCCCGATCCGACGCGGCGGCAGGCCGCGGGTCCGCAACAGTGCCTGCTCATTGCGCCGTCGGCTGGCGCCAGCCCCGACCAGCGCTGCCGTCAACAGGGCGGCGAGCACCGCGCCGGGCAGCCCGAGGAACAGAAACAGCATCTGGGCGTACGCAGCGTCACTGCGCGCAGCGTCGAGTGCGGCTGCCGACATTGTTGCCGACCAGCACCGGCGCCGGCCAGCTGAGCCTCGAGGTTGTGGCCTGCTCCGACGACGGCTTTGTACGCGGCCGCGGGACTTGACTGGGCGCGCGCGCGGCGCGCGACATGGATCTGAACAGTGAATGGGCCGTCACCCAGCAGTTTGGTGAACGTGGCCGACGGCAGCAGCAGCACGTTGTCCGGTGGGGTGCTGGGCTGCGACTGCGGTGGTGCTTCGACCTTCTGGAACAACGTGTCGGGAAGCGGCAGATCCACGACACCGGCGACGGCGACGCTGACCGCCCGCCGGGCGGCACGCTCGATGCGGATGGTGTCGCCGGGCCGGACCCGCAGGTTGGCAGCGGTTTGCTGGGCCAGTAGCACGCCGGTGTCGGCGCCGGTCAGGGTCCGAACCTGCTGTGCGAAGGTCCTTCGGTAGTCAGGGGGAAGGCCGAGCACGACTCCGGCACCGGTGGTTTGCGTCGTACCACCCACGGTGGCTTGAAATCCGTTCACGGCGGCGAACTGCACCGGCAGTGCCGCAGTCACCTCCGGAGCGGCAGCCACTTGCCGTAACACCTCGGCTGGATTGGCGCCTGGCTGAACCTCCACCTGCCAATCGACCGGCACCGACCGCAGGGCGCTTGCAGTCATCGTGGACTGCGAGGCCGCCAAGAATGCGCCGAGTGCCGCGATCAAAGCGACGGCAAGGGCGATACCGGCGGAGACGGCGACCAGCCGCCCGGAGCGGCGACTGAGCAAACCTCGGAGCCAGATGAGGATCAAGACAAAATCCGTTCCCCGGTGGAGGTGTAGAGCCTTCCTTCGTACATGTACCAATGGGTGTCGAGGCGATCGGCGACCGCGGGATCGTGTGTGCTCACGACCAGCGCGGCACCAATCCGGGTGGCGGTGGCCAACAGCACTTCGATCAGACGCTGCCCCGTCGCGCGATCAAGCTGTCCGGTTGGTTCATCGGCCAGAACGAGTCGCGGCCGCTGCGCGAGCACCCGGGCGACCGCGACTCGTTGACCCTGACCCCCAGACAGATCCTCGGGAAGCTTCCCGGCAAGATCGTCCAACCCCACCGCGGCCAGCGCCTCGGCCGCCCGAGTCCGGCTTTCCCCATCCGAGACGCCGGCCAAGACCAGAGGCAGTGCAGTGTTCTCCTCAACGGTGAGCGCCGGCACCAGGCTGGGCGATTGGAACACCACCCCGATCTGGAAGGCTCGCTCAAGTACGGGTGACAAGCCCGGCCAGCTCACCGATCCGACCGTCGGCTGCTCGAGCCCGGCTAGCAGGTGCAGCAATGTTGACTTGCCCGAACCCGACGGCCCGATGACTGCCACTCGAGCCTGAGCCTCGATGACGCAGCTAGTGCCGTGCACGGCTACCACGGCGGCCGGGCCGGTCCCGAACACGCGGGAGACTCCGTCGCAAATCACGAGGGCATCCTCAAGAGTCATCCCGACACCTGGCCGTCGGTCAGGGTGAGGACTCGGTCGGCCATGCGCACCACCTCGCGACTGTGGGTGACCACAACCAGCCCTGCGCGGCGGCCGGCATGCTCGCCGAGCAGCCGGAGCACTTGTTGCTCGGTATCTCCATCAAGTTCGCCGGTTGGCTCGTCGGCCAGCACGACGTCTGGGTTGTTCGCCAGCGCTACGGCCAGGCCGGCCCGGGCGAGCTCACCGCCGGACAGCTCCATCGGGTAGGCGTGCCGGCGGGCTGCGAGACCGATCTGCTCGATGAGCTCGTCGGCACGGCACCGGGTTGCCTGAGTGCCGCAGGCTAGTTGGGCCACCCGCACGTTGCCGCGCACATCGAGATGCTGCAGCAGGTTCCCGGTCTGTAGCAGCACCCCAATCCGGCGGGCCCGAATTCGGGCCCGCTCCGTCTCGGGTCGGTGGCTGAGCCGCTCCCCGCGTACGAATACCGTGCCACCAGCCGGTTCGTCCAGCCCGGCGAGGCAGCTGACTAGGGTCGACTTCCCCGAGCCGGATGGCCCTAACACCGCAACCGTGGTGCCTGGCTCCACGCTCAGAGACACGCCGCGGAGCGCGAAAGTCTCCTCCGCACCGGCGCGGAAGAACCGGTACAGGTTCCGGGCTTCGAGGGCCGGAGCTTCGGCGGTCGCAGTCATCACTGGGTAAGGGTCGTCGGTGGTGATGCTGAACTCGGCGCGCCTCCCGATGTGCCGATGGTCGGCCTTTTCGGCATCACCGTGTCACCGCGCCGCCGCCCGTAATCAGCGCGGTCAGGTTCACCAGAACCAAGCCCACCCCTTTGTTCGCTCCCAATTTCATGACCCCTCCGCCAGGACTTGGTACCTCTTCGACGCTAGGAGCGGCACGGTTAGCGGCTGGTCAGGAGGAAGTTAAGCGACGGCAAAACCTGTCGCGCAGGAAATGGCGCGGTGGGGGGAAATCAGTGGACCGGTCGGCGGCGATGTCAGCCGCCATGATGGAAGCGTGCGCGAACGCATCGTCCGGGTTGCGGTTGCAGCCGTCGCGATTGCGCTGCTGCTTTTCGCCGTACCGCTGGCGATCATCGTACGCAGCGCACTGTTCGACGATGAAAGGCGGGAGCTCGAAGGCGCGGCTTTGCAGACTGCGGTCCGGATCGACCCCGACTTCGTACACGGGGGTCCCGTTGAGTTGCGGCATAACAGCGACCAACAAGTTGGCGTCTACGACGTCAGCTCGCGACTCCGGTTTGGTCTCGGCCCTGCGATTGGTGACGCCGTCGTGCAGCAGGCCGTTTCGGGCTCAGTCGCCGACGGTCAGATCAGTGGTGAGCTGATCGTTGCCGTCCCAGTAACGTCCCAAGAGAAGGTGGTGGGAGTGGTCCGGGCGGCTCAGCCGGTTCAGGTCATATGGAACCGGGTGGTGCTCTCTTGGCTCGCGCTCATCGCGCTGGCCGCCGCCGCCTGCGGTGTAGCCGTACTCGTCGCGCGACGCCAGGCGCGGCACCTCAGCGCACCCCTGGAGGCGCTGGCGGGAACCTCCGAGCGGATCGCTGCGGGGGATCTCACCGTACGCGCCGAACCCAGCGGCATTCCCGAGATCGGCCGCGTGGCCGAAGCTCATAACGCCATGGTCGACAAGCTCGGTGACATGCTGCAGCGCGAGCGCCATTTCACGGCCAATGCCTCACATCAACTGCGTACGCCACTCACCGGACTTCAGTTGGGCCTGGAGGCGGCTCAAGAACAAGCTGCGCAAAATTCCGCGTTCGACCTGCGACCTGCGTTACAGGAGGCAGGAAATCGGGTTGAGGAGTTGCATCGCACCATTGACGACCTGCTCCAGGTCGCCCGCCTTCCATCCAATCAATGGGCAGCTGCCGAACCGACCCCGCTCGATGACGTATTGGCCGAAGCGGAGCGGCGCTGGCACGGCCCGCTCGCCAAGCAAGGCCGGCGGCTAGCCTTGCGCCGACGCCAAGGAATGGCCGCACCAGACGTTCCGGGCCGGGTGGTCGGCCAAATCCTCGACATACTGCTGGACAACGCTTCCCAGCATGGGACGGGGGCTGTAACCGTCACCGCTCGAGACATCGGTGATGCCGTCGCTATCGATGTCGCGGACGAAGGCTCCTTATCGGGACAAGCAGAGCTATTCACGCACGGCAGCCCTACCGACTCGGG
The DNA here is from genome assembly GCA_963734005.1 of uncultured Actinomycetota bacterium. Classification (GTDB taxonomy): domain Bacteria; phylum Actinomycetota; class Actinomycetes; order Propionibacteriales; family Propionibacteriaceae; genus Microlunatus. The sequence goes on along the minus strand of CAVTFS010000030.1, from coordinate 60,778 downwards.
GCACGGCATCGGCCTCGGACTCGCCCGGTCACTGGCTGAAGCGTGCGGCGGCCGCCTCAACCTCACGAGCAAAGCCCCCACTACATTCAGTCTCGTTCTGCAGCACAATCCCGACATTGAGAAACCTGCGCCCTAAGCTCCAGGATTTCGGTGCGTCCGAAGGTGGTCCCCGGAGTGCGACCGCATCCGTGAGCAGTATCGTGCGCCTGACCCCTCGGTTTCGTGGTTGGTGGGATCGCGCTACGGCTGGTAACTAGCCTCTCAGTGACTCGCGAATCTCTGCTGCGCGGTTTAGCTCATTGGCCACCAAAACGCCGTAGGTGAAGCTGGTGCTGTCGCCGTTCTCCCCGTCGGATGTGGCACTGATCGTGGAGAGGAAGTTGGCGGCGACCACGGCATCTTGATGTTCGCCCAGGAGTGTTTGCAGATCCTTGGCGTTATCGGCAATGCGTTTCATCCGTTTGTCGGCCGGATCGGCGAGCTCGGCGGCGTAGCGCAGCCGCTTCTGCGCCTTCCGCGCTCGGTGCAGCAGCTCGACGTCGTCATCGGCGTTGCGTAGCCGTTTGCCCGCCTTCCGCTTGGCCTCTTCCACATACCTGACCGCGGTCTTGTCCTTGCTTGCGGCCGCGTCGGTGAACGGCGGTGCGGTCTTCCAGCCACGCAACAGCTGCATGAGGTGTTGGTAGCGCCGGGTGCGCATCGCGGCACTAAGCCGCTGGGTAGCGTCGTCGCGTTCCTTAGCCAGAGTCTTGGTGATCTCGGCCTCCACCGGGCCGCGAACATGCTCCGGCGGCAGCGCGGCAATCAGCTCGGTCAGTCGAGCGTTGAGAACCTCCCGGTCCCGTACCTGCCCGAGCACATCGGCGTACCACGCCAGTTCATTGTTCAGCTCTTCAGCCGCTGCGGCGTCGGCCACGTCCCCAAACACCCGCAACGTACTGCGCAGTCGACGGGCCGCCACGCGAGTCGGGTGCACCACCGGCGCACCAGTCCGCAACCAAATGTCGTTGCTAGCCAGCACATCACACTGCGCCGCAACGTACCCGCCCACCAGCTCCCCGACCGTACCCGCCAGGGCTGCGGGTTGCTGACTGTCCGCCGACATGAGCCCCAGGGCGCGATCCAGCTTGGTCCCGATGGCACTGGGGGTCGCACCTGCAGCTTGCATCAGCTTCCGCGCCTGCTTCAGATCTCTCTTCTTCCCAGCAGGCCCCAATTCAACTTCCACTTCACGCCATGCATGCGTCGACTCGGCATCGGGAGGGCCGGATTCGACCTGGTCATCGGCAATCTCCAACACGAGATCGTCGTCGGCATTGAGTACCCGGTAGGCCGTTCGAGTTGTCTTCATCCTTGCAACCGGGTCGAGCCGCTCGCCCGCTCGCAAACCCGCCACGCTCTTCGCTAATACAGGCGGCAGCGTCTTCGTGCGCGAGCCGCTCTGTAGTTCGGTCCGAGCCGTCCCGCTTGGAATCTTCAACTGCCAGCCCGTCTCCGAACCTCCGACCCGACGCCGCAGGGTGACCCCAAACAACCGCAACCCAGCACCTGGGGTGTCGAAGTAGGTGTTGTCGAGCGTGCGCACCTCCTGATCAAGACGGCCGCCATCCGGCACAAGACGCTTCAAGTGGGGCATCACCCAATCTGGATCAACCTCGAACTTGTCCTCCCGTTCCTTCACAACCCGCACCTTGAAATATCTCCTTTACTCTTCAACTCGCAACAGAGAAACGTTACTCCTCCGTGAACACAAAGTGACAACAAGGTTAACGACCTGGTTGCCGCGTGCTTCTGCGGTGGTCGCGACCACCCCGGCGGCGAGTGGGATTGGTGAACAATCACCCAGCCGACCCCTGCATCAGGCTTTGAGGATCAGGACATGGCTGCCTCGCGCCAGCCGTACGCGGGTTGGTAGCCGAGCAGCCGTCTGGCTTTGTCGATCGAGAGCAGCGTGTCGTGCTCTCCGACGTCGCCGCGTACCTCGACGTTGGGATAGAACTCCTTGATCAGGTCGGCGTTGGGTCGCGACATGACGGTGTCGGCGTTGGCAATGATGAAGATCTCGGTACCGGTCAGATCGGACTCGAGCGCCAGACGGACGGCCTGCGCGCCGTCACGGGCGTCGATGTAGCCCCACAGGTTCCACTTCCGCGAGGCCGGGTCGTTGTCGAAGGATGGAAAGCGTGCGTAGTCGGCGGGTTCCATCACGTTAGAGAACCGCAGCCCGATCATCCTCAACTCCGGGTTCCAGCGGCACAACTGAACGGCCATGGCTTCTTCAAGCGTCTTGACCAGCGAATAGGTGGACTCGGGCCGCGGCGGGTACTCCTCGTCCACGGGGATGTACGGCGGCGGAGTGTCGAACGGCAGCCCGAGCACCGTCTCGCTCGACGCCCAGACGATGTTGGTCACGCCAACACGGCGGGCCGCGCTGACCACGTTCCAGGTGCAAGTGATGTTGTTGATGAAGGTCTGGTGGTCCGGCACCACCCCGGGCGCGGGGACAGCCGCAAGATGGACCAGCGCGTCCGGGCGAACGTAGCGCTCCTCGACCCCCAGCATCGCGTCCAGCACCTGGCCGTAGTCGGTCAGGTCGATGGGAATGAACCCAGCCCCACTCTCTGCTGGCGAACGCACCCGATCGAACACCACCACATCCCAACCATGACGTACCAGCTCATCAACACAGGCGCGCCCGAGCTTGCCCGCACCGCCCGTCACGACAACACGTGCCATCGTCCACCTCCCTAGACTTGAGCCGCGCTTCCAGCAAGTCGGCGGCAAGCCGCCCACACACTCCACATTCGAACGAAAGCCATCATGCACTGACCAGACACCGGCGCGCGCAGGAGGCCAGCGGCGCCCGGCCATCAATCAGCGACCTGCTGATGCCGGGGATCGCCCGTGACAGCACCCGGGAGCCGACGGAATTGCCGCGATGAGGGCTAAATGATCTTGATCGGGTTCACTGGTGGAAGGGATTGATCAGCTCAGAAAGGAGCGCGCCAGATGATCAATGCAATGATGATCTTGGTGAGATGATGATCTTGATTGCAGCTCATGGCCCCCGCAACCGGCAGGACTTCATTTGCATTTTCACGCACCGTGCTGCATCCGTGGAGAAGATCCCTGCTTGCTGGATCCGCTACGTGTGGGGTGTCGACGTATGCCCCCCGCGCAGCCCCGCGAGAGTCCCTGGTTACCGGCCCCACGTGCAGCGCCAGGGAGTCTCCCGGGCGCGATTGGCCTCTCTGGGCCACCACAGTTAGCGAAGTCGACATGAGCACCGTGCAGGTCGCGGTCGGCCTTGCGACTGCCCCCTCCGCGGAGGAGCGGGTCGAGCTCTTTCGCAATTGGATGGACGTCGGCTTCCGGCCTGAAGGAGAAGATCATGGAGTTCCTTGTTGAGTTCGAGATCAACGTTCCGGAGGGGACATCGGAGTCCGACCTCAAACAGCGCGAAAGCGCCGAGGCCGGCCGCCTTCGGCGTCCTGGCTCGCGAGGGGCATCTTGTACGGCTCTGGCAGCCGTACGTCGCACCGGGGGAGAGGAAGGTCGTCGGCGTGTACCGCGCCGACAGCGAAGCGCGGCTCTATGAGACGTACCTGGTCGGATGAACGCGGTGCCTGAGTCGCGGAAAGTGGCGATCATCACCGGCGCCTCCCAAGGGATCGGCGCCGGGCTCGCGGCCGGTTACCGTCAGGCGGGGTACGCCGTCGTCGGCGTTGCCCTTTCAATGCCACCCTCCGACGAGCAGGACTATCTCAGCATCCGAGGTGACATCACTGAAGCCGAAACTGCACAGCGTGTCGTCGACCAGGCGCTCGATCACTTCGGTCGGATCGACACCCTGGTCAACAACGCGGGGATCTACATCGGCAAGCCCTTCACCGATTACACGCTTGATGACTACGCTCGCGATCACCGCGGTGAACCTGGCCGGGTTCTTCCACATCACCCAGCGGACGATCCCGCAGATGGTCAGCCGGGGTAGCGGTCACATCGTGAACATCTCCACGAGTCTCGTGGATCATGCCGACAGCAAGAGACCGTCGGCGCTGCCGGCCCTCACCAAAGGGGGGCTCGTTGCCGTGACCCGTTCGCTGGCCATCGAATACGCGACGCGCGGACTGCGGGTCAACGCGGTCTCCCTCGGCGTCATCAAGACTCCCGAACACGATCCGGTGTCCTACGCAGACCTGGGCGGCCTTCACCCTCTGGGTCGCCTGGGCGAGGTCGCCGACGTCGTCGAGGGAGTTCTCTATCTCGAGGAGGCGACGTTCGTCACCGGGGAGACGCTGCACATCGACGGCGGGCAGGCAGCCGGACACTGACGCAGCAGGTCACGCGCACTGAGCTTCATCTCCCGGCCGCGGTCGATGCTGGTCCTGGGACTACGGTCGCGCTCGGGCTGGGCACGCGCTCTGAGCTGACGGCACAGGAGCGGCAGATCGCCCGCCTCGCCCGCGAAGGGCTCACGAACCCAGAGATCAGTTAGCGCGGACCCAGAACAGAAAGGTTGCCAGGCTCGACACAGCCGCATTGACACCTTCCGTTCACCTTCTTGTGGAAATGTGTCGTCATGGATCCCCGGGGACCACTACTTGGCCCTGCATACACACGCTTCAACGACTATGTGGGGACCGTTGCAGCCGACGACGCCGAAGCTGTAAAGGACCAACCGAGCCTGTATGAGCTCGCCGACATTGATCGGGATCGCTACACCATCTTGGCAGTCGACCTGCGCATTGACGGTCCAGTCACTGCGACCGTCTACGCCGTCGACCGGGTTGCACAGGAGATCACGCGACACGCCGAGATTGCTGAGCTGAGCGAAAGCCAGGGTGAGATTCCCGTCGTGCCGTTTGCCATCCCCGAACCAAACGTCGAAGACCTCATAAGACACGCCTTCAAAAGGATCTCGATCCGGTTGGTAACACAACACTTCCGCGACCACGCCCTCGTAGCCACCGAACCAATCTCAACAGAGGGCACTGAGGCTCAAACTTAGAGGTCTTTGACCCACGCGAAGCGACTCAGCCGACAGTCCGACGGATGCGCGCTTGCGATCGGACGAGGTCTGATGGGCCGTTTCATCGGTTCGGCGTAGGACCTACGTTGGAACGTGCCAATGTACCCATTGCGGCACGGGAGGTGCTTGGTTCGTATGTCAACGCGCGTCGCGAGGCTTGCGTCGGTCAACGTCGGGATGCCACGCGAAGTCAGATGGCAGGGACGGACCGTTTTCACAGGGATCTGGAAGGAGGCAGTTCCGGGTTCGCGTCTAGTCCGACGGCTGAACGTCGACGGCGACGGCCAAGGCGATCGCGCCGGGCACGGGGGCGAGCAGCGCGCCGTGTACGTCTATCAGCTCGATTCGTACCGTTACTGGCGCGAACAGCTACACCGCGACGACTTTGTCTTCGGCCAATTCGGAGAGAACTTCACGGTCGACGGGCTCGGCGACGACGAGGTGTGCATCGGTGACCGGTACCGCATCGGCTCCGCTTTGTTCGAGGTCACACAACCACGGGTGACGTGCTACCGGGTCGGTATCCGCATGAACGAGCCTCGCATGGCTGCGCTGCTCACTGGCCACGGCCGTCCCGGTTTTTACTTCCGGGTCCTTGACGAAGGTACGGTACGACCCGGCGACGAGGTCATCAAGGTCGCGAGCGGGGCTGAGCGGATGACGGTCGCGTCCATGAACGCGCTGCTTTACCTGGACCGTCGCCCCGACCCCGAACTGCTCGAGCGAGCACTGCGGATCCCCGCGCTCAGCCCTGGCTGGCAGGGCTCGTTGCGCGCGCTGCTCGAGCAGCAGCGCGGCGGAGCTCCAGGCGGCGGGAACGCCGGCCTGACGTACCTGGGGCCGCCACCAGCGTGGCCCGGCTTCCGCGACCTGCGGGTGGTCGCGAAGCGCTCTGAGAGCGCCACCGTGCTGTCACTGGAGCTCGAAGCCGACGCCGGCGCCGGCGCACCGCTGGCACGCGCGCTTCCCGGGCAATTCGTCACGCTCAAGTTCGAACCCGGCGGCGGCGCGCCTCCGCTCGTGCGCAGCTACTCGCTCTCGGGACCGCCGGACAGCGCGCGCTACCGGATCACGGTCAAGGTCGAACCACACGGATCGGCCGGTCGATATCTGCGTGCCACCGTCGACGTCGGTGACCGCATCAAGGTCGCGGCACCGCGCGGACAATTCACGCTCCACGAGAGCCCACAGCCCATCGTGCTAGTGAGCGCGGGCGTCGGCGTGACACCCGTGCTCGCGATGCTGCACGCGCTCCATGCCAGCCGGTCGACGCGTGACATCTGGTGGCTGCACGGCACACGCAACGGCGCCGAGCACGCCTTCGCCCAAGAGGCACGGGCGCTGCTCGCGACGCTGTCAAACGCGCGCAGCCGCGTGTGGTACAGCCGACCTGATCCCGACGACCACATCGGGACCGACTACGACGAGCTCGGACACATCACGCCCGAGGGGATCGCTGCGACCGGGGCAACGACCGACAGCGAGTTCTACCTGTGCGGGCCCACCCCCTTCATGATTGCGATCCGTACCGGCTTCGACACGCTAGGCGTGCCGACCGCGCGCGTGCACACCGAGGCGTTCGGCGCAGAGGCTCCGATCACACCCGGCATCGCGCCGCGCGCCGCCCGGCCACCACACCCGCCTGAAGGCACTCCGGGCACGGGCCCGCTGGTGTCATTCGTGCGGACCGGCTTGAACGTCCGCTGGGACAACACCTTCGCCTCCATCCTTGAGCTCGCCGAAGCATGCGACGTACCCGTTCGTTGGTCGTGCCGAACCGGTGTCTGCCATACCTGTGAAACCGCGCTCCTTGAGGGCAAAGTTGCGTACGGTCCAGAACCCCTCGAGCCGCCGGCGGCCGGCAACCTCTTGGTGTGCTGCTCCCAGCCCGGTAGCGACCTCGCCGTCGATCTCTGACTTAGCTTGTTGCGCCCGATGCGCGCTTGAACCCGAGCCACACCATTGTGAGCCCCGGACCTTGAGAGACGTATTTAGGCTGAACGAGGAGCTTTGGGGGGTCGCATGCCTGGCCATTCGGCTGCGGGTTCGTCAAAAGGGCTGCGAGATGCGCGTCGAAAGGACAAGGTGACCACTCAACGTCAGGTTCGGCTAGGACGGCGCCCGGGCAACCGCGACACCCGCGGAGAGATTCTCGCAGCAGCGCAAAATGCCTTTGCAGAAGGTGGACTCAGCGGCGTTTCACTGCGCGGCATCGCAACCGACGCGGTAGTCGACGTAGCGCTCATCCATCACTACTTTCACAGCAAGGAGGAACTCTTCCTCGCGACCATGCAGATTCCGGTCCCCATCCACGAGTTGGTCGCTCCGCTGGTCGCCAGAGGCACCGATGGCCTCGGTGAGCGCCTCGTGCGGACGATGCTAGCCATGTGGGAATCCGACCTACAGGCCTCGCTTGTGGCATCCCTCCGCACCGCGGTCGCCGAGCCAGCAACGATTCGTTCGATGCAGGAATTTCTGACTGTCGAGGTGCTCGGACAGGTGCTCCATACGCTGCCATGCCCACAAAGGGAGGCAAACTGGCGGCTCGGGCTGGTGGCCTCGCAACTCGGCGGCCTGATGATGGGCCGCTACCTCCTCAAGCTGCCAGCCCTAGTTGACCTGTCAGTCGAAGAACTTGCCGCCGCCATAGCACCGACGCTGCAGCGCTACATCGACGGCCCGGTTGACGGAGTGGATCTCCGAAAGCAACGGGCAGCAACCTCGCTCGGCGCTGGGTAGGAATCCTGGCTGGCGAGCGTAGTCATCAGGGCAGCAAAACGGACCCGCCGATCCTTAGGAGGTTGCATGAGCGGCCAGATCCCGACGATCTATGACTGGGCTGGCGGCCGACCGGCATTCGAGCGCTGGTTGGGCCGGTTCTACGACCTGGTCGAGGACGACGAACTGCTCGCACCATTGTTTGGCGGCAAGGTGCGTGACCAACACCGCCGCGACGTTGTGACCTGGTGGTGTGAGGTGATGGGCGGTCCTGCAGGCTACACCGATCACCTGGGTGGCTACGAGCACATGGTTTCCAAGCATCGGGGACTGCACATAACCGGCCCGCAGCGCTTGCGTTTCGTCACCTTGCTCTCGCGTGCTGCTGATGACGCCGGCCTGCCGGCGGATCCTGAGTTCCGGGCAGCGGTAATGGGTTACGCCGAGTGGGGTACGCGTCTGGCGATGCACAACTCCAGTGATGCTGCTGACATTGTCGAGCACGCGCCTGTTCCTCGCTGGGGTTGGGGAGTGGCGCCGCCCTACGAGCCGTAGAGGTTTACTACGGTTGAGCGATCCGCCTCACCACCTCGCCCTGACTGCCATCGAAGTCATGAGATGAACGCCGACGTTCCGTCGTTCCAACCGCACCGCCGCTACAACCCGGGCCGCACACGGCGCCTGGAGAACCGTGTCATGAGTGTGCTGGCCGGCGCGGGTTTGATCCCACATTCCTACCTCTTGACCACGACTGGGCGAAAAACCGGGCGGGTACGGAGAAATCCAGTGGTCGTCGTGGAACACGACGGCAAGCCCTGGCTGGTCGCTCCGTACGGGCCGGTGTCGTGGGTCCACAACGCGCGCGCCGCGGGACACGTTGAGTTGACCCGTCGCCGGAAGACACAGACCTACGCGATTCGCGAGGTTTCAAACCAGGAGGCCGGACCGATCCTCAAGTTGTACGTACGCATCGCCTCGGCCACCCGACCCTACTTTCAGGCCGACCCGCACGCTCCAGTCGAGGACTTCGTAGCCGAAGCCGCCTACCACCCTGTATTCGAGCTCACCCCATCAGCGGGGACCTAGATCCCACCGACTGCCGGGCTCAGGTCCTCGCCTTCTGGCGTACGCGTCGATGCCGTCGAGCCGCTCCGCGAGCACCCGCCCATGGTCCGCGGCGGCTGCCGGATCCAGCTCGCAAGCGATGCGCGCCAGATCCCGCAGCGCACTGGATACGAACGTCGCGGCGGCGAAGAGATCCGCGCTGGACATCGCTGACTTCCCTGATTTGGACGTAGATAACCGACGACGATTGACGCTGCCTGCGACATGGTTGGCGAAGTCGCGTTTGGGTCCACCGCGCTCGCCGAGGTTCTCAGCCGACGTAGGCAGCGATCTGGATGAGGTTGCCGCAGGTGTCGTCGAACACAGCCGTCGTGACCGGACCCATGGTGAGCGGCTCTTGCGTGAATACCACGCCCTGAGCACGGAGCCGCTCGTATTCGGCCTGGACGTCGGAGACCGCGAACGAGGTATACGGGATGCCGTCGGCGACGAGCGCGTCTTTGAACGGCTTCGCGGCAGGGTGCGCGTCCGGCTCGAGGAGCAGCTCTACTCCGTCGGGGTCGTCGGGCGACACCACGGTGAGCCAGGAGTGCTCGCCCACCGGGACGTTGGTCTTTTCCTGGAACCCGAGCACGTCGGTGTAGAAGGCGAGCGCCTTCTTTTGGTCATCGACGAGCACGCTGGTGACGTTGATCTTCATCGGACGTCCTTCCGGATCGGCCACCGCCGCTGGATTTCTCTCAACGGGGTGGTGTCGAGATGGTGGAACTTGTAGCGCCCGCGTCGCTCCGAACGGATCAGGCCGGCCTGCTCGAGTACGTCTAGGTGCTGCGAGACCGCCTGGCGGGTCGACGAGAAACCGTGCTTTGCCGCGAGCCGCGTGCAGAGCTCGAACAGTGTCTGCGGCTCGCGCTCGACGAGCTCGTCGAGGATCGCCCGACGGGTGGCGTCGGCCAGTGCCTTGAATACATCGGCCTCGGCCACGCCCCATAATAGGCAAGTATTCACTTGCATGTCCAGGGACCTCGGTACGCCCACTCGTTCAAGCACCTGCTGGAGTTCGGGTCGCTCCGACCGGTCATCGACCGCAGCTACCCACCGGCCGAGATCGTCGAGGCATACCGGTACATCGTGACCAGGCAGAAGGTCGGAAACGTCGTGATCACAGTCGAGCAGGACTGACCTCTGGGCACGATCAGTAGCCTCTTGATCACAGAGCGCACCGTGTCGCATCCTCAGCTAGTGCTGAGCGAGCCTCCTCGCGGATGCCAGGTTTCCTTTGAGCCGGTAGAGACGCGCGGCCTCACGCATGGCTTCGTCCGAGCTCGCTGGCCCGCGGACATGCAGCATGCCGGCAAGCACTACGAGTAGGTCCGCACGCAGGTTGGGCATCTGGTCTGCGCGAACGAGCTCGGCGGCCTCCGCCGCCAGCTGCGCATCCGAGCTTGCCTGGGCAGCGGGGGTTTTCCGAATCGGCTCGAATGGCCTGAGTGGCGTTCTTAAGCCAGCGTGAGCGCGACGGCCGCCGGGCAGTCCGCGCTCGGCCCAGCCGCATTGCCGCTCCTCGCCATACTCGCGTCCTGGTGGGAAGATTGTCCGGGCTCCCGGCTGCGCCCTGGATCGTCGGGAGTCAGCGACACCTTCCCGATCGGACGCCGCTGGCCGTGCAGAACGTCGTGAACCTCAGATCGCTCGTCGTCCGCCTCCACGAGACGTATAACGACCGCGACCTCGACGCGTGGAGCGACGTGTTCGACGACGAGGTCGAGCTCGTGGTGGACGGTGCCGCGTTCCGCGGGGTCGCGGCAGCCCGCGCCTACGTCACCGCCGTCTTCCGCGAGTTCCCCGGCCTGCGCATCCACGGCGCGCGCGTCGTCGCCGAGGGCGGCGACACGATCGTGGTCGAGCACCAGATCCTCAATGGCGATCCGTCACGTGGGCCGCTGCGCCCGCAGGGCTCGGTGTGCGAGATCTACCGCGTGCGCGACGGGCGCGTCGTCGCCTACAGGAGCTACTACGCGGCGGAGGGGGCGGACCGCGACGATGTCGTGAAGGTGCCGTCGCGGGCCGAGGGCTCGAAGATGGCCGAGGAGCAGGCGGCGCTTCGGCGTGTGGCGACGCTCGTCGCTCGCAGCGTGTCGCAGGACGAGCTGTTCGCCGCGGTCAACGAGGAGGTCGGCTGGCTCGTGGGCGCCGATCGCACATCCCTGATGCGCTTCGAGGCCGACGACATGGTGACGCTCGTGGCCGCCTGGAGCGCCGCGGACGCAGACTTTCCGATCGGCGCCCGTCGGACGGTAGACGACGAGCTGCGGTCGCTGCGGGACGGCGGACGCGCAGTGCGGTTCGGGCCTATGGAACTGCCGCTCGACGGGCCGTTCGTTGAGGAGGCGCGGCAGCTCGCGATCCGCTCCGCGGTCGTCGTCCCGATCGTGGTCGACGGCCGCGTGTGGGGCGCGGCGTTCGCCGCCTCGACCCGTGAGGAGCCGTTCCCAGAGGACACCGAGACGCGGCTAGCCCAGTTCACGGAGCTGTTGGCGACGGCGATCTCGAACACCGAGGCACGGGCCGACGCGAGTCGCCTCGCGGAGGAGCAGGCCGCGCTACGGCGCGTGGCGACGCTCGTAGCGCACCAGTCGTCGCCGTCGGAGGTCTCCGGAGCGGTCGCCAAGGAGGTGGCAGGGCTCCTAGGCGTCGAAAACATGAGAATGGTCCGATACGAGGCCGACGCGACTGTCACCGTGGTTGCGGAGTGGGGCGAGCCCGACGCCGCCTTCCCGGTTGGTTCCCGTCTGCCTCTGGGGGGGAAGAACATCGCCTCACAAGTGCTTAGAACACAGCGGCCCGCCCGCATCGAGTACGCCGAGGCCACGGGAGCAATCGGGGCTTACGCGCGCCGCATGGGAAACCGCTCCGCGGTCGGCGCTCCAATCGTGGTCGACGGACGGCTCTGGGGCGTCATTGTCGCGACGTCGCCGGAGGCCGGGTCGCTGCGGGCGGACACCGAGTCGCGCCTGGAGAACTTCACCGAGCTGGTCGCGACTGCGATCTCGAACACCGAGGCGCGGGAGGAGGTGGCGGCGTCCCGTGCGCGGATCGTGGCGGCGGCCGACGAGGAGCGCCGGCGCGTCGTCCGCGATCTGCACGACGGGGCGCAGCAGAGCCTGGTCCACACGATCATCACGCTGAAGCGCGCCCACAGCGCGATGCAGAACGAGGACGAGGACCTCCCAGCCCTGCTGACCGAGGCGCTCGACAACGCCGAGCAAGCGGCGGCCGAACTGCGCGAGCTCGCCCACGGCATCCTCCCGGCGGCCCTCACCCATGGCGGGCTGCGCGCGGGAGTGAGCGTGCTGGCGTCACGGATGCCGGTGCCGGTCGAGAATGACGTGTCCGTGGGCCGGCTCCCGGCCGCGGTCGAGGCGACCGCATACTTCGTCGTCGCCGAGGCGCTCACCAACGTCGCCAAACACGCTCGCGCCGAGTGCGCCGCGGTCACGGCGCGCGTCGAGGAAGACACGCTCGTCGTCCACGTCCGCGACGACGGCGTCGGAGGCGCCCAGCGCAACGGCAGCGGCCTCACCGGGCTGACGGACCGGCTCGCCGCGCTCAACGGCGAGCTCCGCGTCGAAAGCCCGGCCGGAGGCGGCACCTTGGTCGCCGCCTCCGTCCCCCTAACCGGGTAGCTCACGAGGTCCGGTCGAGCGCTCGCGCCTCGTGACTGCGGCTCGTCCATTCCGAGCGTGTCGCGAGGCGTGACGGGCACCCCTGCATCGACGCATCAGCGTCAGAGGCAGGCTGGGCCGCGCGTTGGTCAGCCCGGTCGCTGCGCGACGCCCGGGGCCATTTTGACGAGTTGACGAAGCGGAACGTCAAGCTCAGCCTCGGCCGCTCGATCCGTGATCCGACCGATCCGGTGGGAAGGCTGCCGTGCAACGTATTCGCGGTATTGGCGATGGTGGCTGAGTTCGGAGCCGCTAAAAGATCATGGGTTCTCATTCCAAGGTGAGCCAGTCCCGGCAACCATCGGGTCGTCGCTGTGGCTGGTAGCGCTCGCGGCGCCGGCCGTGCTCTACGGGCCGTACTGGGCGGTGCTGGTCTCCACCCTTGGCGTCGGCGGACTGCTGATCGGCAAAACTGCACCTGGAGCGCTGGCTGATGGTCGCGGTGCTGATCATCTTGTCATTGGCCACCACGCTGGTGCTGACATGGACGCGGACGCTGCCGGGGGTAGTGGCAGCACAAGTGGTACTCGCGCTGGTCTTGGCGATCATCGGAATCCACGCCAGCCGGTTCCTGCACGATGCGGTGCCCTCCTCGATCCGGGCCGGCGTTTCCTCCGGCGCCGGAACACTGACATGGGTACTGTTCCTGCCCTTCTCCCTGGTATTCGGCTGGACGGCCCGAGACAACGGCATCGGCAGTTCCGGATTCATGCTGGCCGGTGCCGTAGTGATCCTCGCCGCTCTGCTCATCCTCAGCGTCCGGGCCAGCCGCGGCATAGCGCCGGTCGAAGTCGCCGCGACCGCGAAGCAGGAGGCAGTGCAAGTGACACAGCAGGCCGAGGAAATGGCGTGCAAGCAACTCGTCGAACTGGTCGCCGACTACCTCGACGACACACTCTCCCCACAGCTGAAGGCCCGATTCGAGCAGCATCTGGCCGGCTGCGACGGATGCAGCAGATATCTGAATCAAACACAGCAGATCATGGCCGAACTCCGCCGCCTTTTGGCCACACCCGGCAGTGGTGAGGGCGTGCAACACACTGCCGGCTGAACCGGCCGGCCGGCATCGGCGGCGGGGGTTCATAGACCACGCTGTCCACGGTTCCGGAGCCGCTGCCGCCAACGCTAGGCTCCGCTCAGGACACCGCCCGATCTTGCCGCGGTCGGCTGGCTGGTGTCGAGAGGAGCAACGCATGCCTTCAGATCGCGAGCAGCGAATTGCCGATTTCGCCAAACCATTCCGCGTCGAGCCCGGGTCAAAGGTGACGCTGGCGAAGGATTTCGACCCGGCGTTCAGGAGGGGCCCTGGCTCCAAGAAGGAAGGCCGAGAGCTGCTAGCGCGCGGCATTGAATTGCTCGCCGAGTATCAGTCACGGCTTTACGCCCAGGACACCTACGGCGTGCTCATCGTGCTCCAGGCGCTCGACGCCGCCGGCAAAGACGGGACCATTCGACACGTCATGAGCGGCGTCAATCCCCAAGGCGTGAAAGTGCATAGCTTCAAGGTTCCGTCGAGCGAGGAGCTTGATCACGACTACTTCTGGCGATTCGCGCAACGATTGCCCGCGCGCGGCGAGATCGGAATCTTCAATCGGTCTTACTACGAGGAAGTACTCGTTGTCCGCGTACATCCGGACCTGCTGGAGCACCAGAAGCTCCCGGAACACAGCCGCGGTCGAGGACTGTGGAAGCGCCGTTTCCGAGAGATCAACGACTGGGAGCGCAACCTCACCGACAACGGGATCAAGGTGATCAAGTTGTTCTTGAACCTGTCGCATGAGGAGCAGCGCATTCGCTTCCTCCGGCGCATCGATCTCCCCGATCACAACTGGAAGTTCTCCTCGGCCGACGTACGTGAACGCGAGCATTGGGACGACTACCAAGAAGCCTTCTCGGACATGCTGACGCATACGAGTACCGACTGGGCTCCGTGGTACGTGATTCCGGCTGACCGCAAGTGGTATGCCCGGATCGCCGCCGGAGCGGTCATCGCCAATGCCTTGATCGACCTCGACCCCCGCTATCCAACCATCGACAAGGAGGCTCGAGAGGCGCTGCAGGAAGTCAAGAGGACCCTCGAGGCAGAAGCACCGCCGGGCGCCGCAGCGGATCCCTTCGCGGCAAGCGAGGCAACCGAAGCCCAGAGCGCACCAGCCGCTGGCACCCCGATCGACGCGGGAGGCCCTGATGGCGACGACTGAGGATGCGGGCACCCGTCCGGCGCCCGTCGAGCTGCGCTGGTACGCCCTCGACCCGGAACGTGTTGCGAACACGTTGGGTGTCGACGTCGACACTGGCCTTTCCGAAAGCGAGGCGGCCGAGCGCCTGAGACGTCACGGCCCAAACTCGCTTCCCGAGGAGAAGCCGCCATCGAAGGTCCGCCGCTTGCTCGGCCAATACACCAGCTACATGCAGCTGATCCTCGTCGGGGCTTCGGTGGTGTCGCTGGTGATCAAGCAGTGGAGCACCGCCATTGTGCTGTTCGTGCTCAGCTTGATCAATGCGGTGACCGGGCTGCGGCAGGAAGGCAAGGCCGAGAGCGCCATGAATGCGCTCAAGTCGATGATGGAGGCGACCGCACGGGTGCGTCGCGACGGGGTTGAAGCCGAGATCCCAGCCGAGCAGCTCGTCGTGGGCGATGTCGTATTGATCGCGGCGGGCGATGAGGTGCCTGCTGACGGGCGGATCGTCTCATCGAGTTCGCTTCAGATCGACGAGTCCGCCCTTACCGGGGAGAGCGTTCCCGCTGCTAAGGACGCCTCGACGCTACCTGACGGCGCCCTGGGTGCAGGGGACCAAGCAAACATGGCCTTCATGCATACCCCTGTCACTCACGGCAGCGGCGTCATGATCGTGACCAGCGTCGGGGGCAACACCGAGGTGGGGAAGATCGCCGGCATGCTGTCGGCAACGGCGACGGAGGAGACTCCGCTCACCAAGCAGATGAATACGCTGACGCTGTGGATCGTTGGCGCGGCCGGCGTGACCATGGTGATCATGTTCGCCCTCGGGATCTACCGGGGGCAGTCGTGGACGATGCTCTTCACCACCGCCGTAGCGCTCGCCATCGCGGCGATCCCCCTAGCGCTTCCGATGGTTGTCCAAGTCGTGCTCTCGCTCGGCAGTGTCGAGTTGGCCAAACAGAAGGCAATCGTCAAGGACCTGCCGTCCGTCGAGACGCTCGGCTTCACATCAGCGATCAACTCAGACAAAACCGGAACGCTGACGATGAACCAGATGACCGCCGTCGAGGTGCTCGATCCGACCGATCGCTACACGATCACCGGCAGCGGCTACAGCCTCGAAGGAAAGATCAGCCACCCCGCCGGCAAGACCGACACACTCGACGCGGCCATCCTGCCGTACGTGGTCGCGAACGACGCGAAGCTCGTCGACGGCAAAGTCGTGGGGGACCCGACCGAGGGAGCGTTGCTTGTGCTCGCTTACAAGGCCGGGATCGACATCGATGGGACACGGGAACAACTGCCGCGGCTCGCGACGCTGCCGTTTGATCCCACCTACAAGCTGATGGCGACGTTCAACCAGACGACAGACGCCTCGGGAAAGGCGGTCGTACGCTGCTTCGTCAAGGGCGCTGCGCCTGCGGTCATGGGCCGGGTAGCCACAGCCCTCTCCGCCGGGACAAGCATCCCCTGGGACGACGACCTTCGACAACGCGCCGACGCAAACGTCGCTCGGATGGGCGAAGCTGGCCTTCGGGTGATGGCCGCCGCGTTCCGCGATCTCGATCCGACGCGCTTTGATCCGAACGAGGATCTGTTGGGCTACATTCATGATCTTGAGATAACCAGCCTGGTTGCCATGGTCGACCCACCCCGTGAGGAGTCGAAGGCGGCTGTCGCGAACGCGCAGCAAGCGCACATCCGGGTTCGGATGGTCACCGGCGATGACGTCGTCACTGGCGCCGCGATCGCCAAGCAGCTGGGCATCGACGGCGATGCAATCCTCGGTGCAGACTTCGCCGCACTCTCTGATCAGGAGCGTCACGATCGGATCGAGACGATCGGCGTTGTCGGCCGCGTCGCGCCTGAGCACAAGGTGCTGCTCGCGCAGACCCTTAAGGACAAGGGCCATGTCGTGGCGATGACTGGCGACGGCGTCAACGATGCGCCGGCAATCAAAGCGGCAGACATCGGCGTCGCCATGGGTAGCGGCACCGAGGTCGCCAAGAATGCCGGCCGGATGATTCTGTCTGACGACAACTTCGCGACGATCGTTTACGCGGTCGAGCAGGGCCGCAAACTCTACGACAACCTCAACAAGTTCATTCGCTTTGTTCTTTTGGAACTCGTCGCGTTCGTCCTGACCTTCCTCGGCGCCACACTGCTCAATCTCGCAGCCGGGCAGCCATTCACGCCGGCACAGATTCTCTGGATCAACTTCCTCGTCAATGCACCATTCGGAGTCGCCCTCGGCTTCGACGAGGAAACACCTGGACTGATGTCTCGTAGACCCCGCCCGCGAGGCGAGCCGATTCTCACCAAAAGCATGATGATCACCTGTGGTCTCGGCGGACTCTATGTCGCCGTCGCCAATCTCCTGTTGATCATGATCGGCAAGAACTACTACGGGAGCATCCAGATCGGCCAGTCGATCGGCCTGGTTGCCTTTTCCCTGATGCTCGTCGTCGCCGCTTTCGAGTCACGGAGGGTAAAGGGCTCGGTGTTCAGCGTCGAGACGTTCAACAGTCCCAGGATGAACAAGACTGCGGTCGTTGAGATCGCCCTTGCGTATCTGATCACCCAGGCGGACTTCTTGAACAAGCTGCTCGGCACGACGAGTCTGACCTTTGCGCAGTGGGCGATGGCTCTGCTCGCCGCCGTGGTCCTACTGCTGCTCTGGGAGCTCGGAAAGTTGATCGCGCGGCGGACGAGCGCAGCAGGAGTCGCAGCCGCCTGACTCAACCAACGACAAGGACCACCACGGAGGCGTCGATCCGTTCTTGAGTCGCGCGGGCGGCTGACGACTGCGTGCGGTGTCGAACATTGCGCTACTCGTCGGCTCAAGCTCTCAGTAGAGCAGTCCGCAAGTCATAGAACCCAGACTGGAGCTGATCAGGCACGAGCTAGTGCAACGGGCTGGACCGAGCGACGATGGTGGTGGAGGTGGTGCGCACAAATGGACGTTCGGCTGATCACCGATGGCGTGGTCAAGGATTATCCGGTGGAGGACCTGGCGGAGTTGCTGCGGCGCGATGACGGCCTGGTCTGGGTGGACATCGCCGAGATCGACGCTGTTGCCACACGCGCGCTTACTGAGGTGTTCGACTTCCATCCCCTGGCGATTCGAGACGCCCTCGAGCGCAATCGGGTGCCGAAGCTGCACGCCTATGCAGATCACGTCTTCGTTGTGTTGCACGCGCCAGAGCCAGGTCGGCGCGGCCACGTGCACTACATCGAGCTGGACCAGTTCATCGGTGTGCGCTACCTGGTGACCGTGCACGGGCCGATCAACCCGGCAGTCGACCCGGCGGTCGCGCTGCGGCAGACACGTGCGGTGCTGGCCCGGATCAAGGCGGGACGGCTCACGCCTGCCACGGGCTTCGAGCTGTCGTATGCGATCGTGTCTGCTCTGACCCGTGATCAGGAGGATTTCGTCGAGTCGGTGACGAAGGATGTATGGCGACTCGAGCAGCAGGTGACCGGCGGCGAGCTGGGTGATCCGGAGGAGTTCGCAACCGAGCTGTTTCAAGCCCGGCACGGCCTGCTAGCGGTGCGCACCATGGCGGCGCTGAGTGCTGCGATCTATGGGCGGATGGCGACGCTGCCGCGGGTCTCGTCCGATGGGCGGCGGTTGGTAGCCGACATGGCCGATCAGTTTGAACGCGTACGCAGCGTTGCGGACGGCGAGAAGGAGTATCTGCAGGGAGTGATCGACTTCTATCAAACCGTTCTCACGCTACGGGCCACGCTGGCCACGCAGGCCCAAAACGAGGAAGTGGGGCGGCTGACCCAGGCCAGCTACACGCAGAATGAGGAGGTCAAGAAAATCTCTGCCTGGGCGGCGATCCTGTTTGCTCCGACCCTGGTTGGCACGATCTACGGGATGAACTTCGAGCACATGCCAGAACTCAATTGGGTCCTCGGTTACCCGGCCGCGCTGATCCTTATGGTGCTGACCTCGGTCGCGCTCTACACCGTGTTCAAGCGGCGCGCTTGGCTGTGAACCGGCCTTGCTTGCGCGGGCCGCTAGCAGCGCCCGGGTCTCCCACGGCGCCTACGCCGAGGCAAACCCACGATCGGCTGCGGGTCGAGCAGATCATCAATCCATTAGCTGTCCAGGTGCTGGCAGAACGAGGAATCAACCTCACTGAGGGATATCCGAAGCCGCTCACAAACGACGTCGTACGCGCAGCCGACGTGATCGGGACCATTGGGTGCGGCGATACTTGCCCGATCTTTCCGGCGAACGTTACCTCGACTGGGATGCGCCACCCAGTGGTCAACCGCTCGACACCGTCCGCGACATCCGAGACGACATCCAAGCGCGGGTGAGCGAGCTGCTCCAGGAGATGGCGTGCGCCGCAGCAGGGAATAAGCAATGATCATGCCGCCGGTCGCCGCTCGATCACTGAGATCCCCGATCGGTCAATCCAGGAGATGATCGCTTCGGCTTCGGCAAGGTTCCGGCCGAGTGGCGTGCGGTCGACAGCACCCCTGACATTCGCCGGCATCGTGTCAATCATCTTTGGCGGCGCAGCGGTCGAGCTCGTCGATATCTGCCGAGCACCGGCGTCGTCCCGCAAAGCAATAACGCCCTCGACACGCAAGAGTGGGATTCGGAACAGCCGGGCCAGGAGACGGATCTCGATCTGCATGGTGGCCGTCGATCAGTCGCCGAGCCTGATGTCGCTGTATCCGTCCCGTCGCGGTGGCGAGGACGACGTACTCGTCCCGTTCTCGGCGTAGCGCGCACGAAGGTTCTCGATCAGGGCTTTGAGGCCGGCCTCGATCTGGGCGTACCGCTCGCGACCGGCCCGGGTGCCGGCCAGGTAGCCCAGACCGAAGAAGACGACGCGGCCGAAGGTCTTGCTACTCGGCATCGCGTTTTCCATCGCTCTGGCGGTCCCGGAGTGCGGAGACCACCGCGCTCACCGCCGCCAGCCCGGCGGCCGCGCCCGCCGCAGCAAGTCCCGACCTCAGCGCCGTGCTCGAGTGCTTCGGCTTTAGACCGACGGCCTCTCCCAGACGATCGATCATCGTCTTCTTGCCAAAGAGTTTGTTCATTTTACTCCCGTCGTTTGTGGTGAAGATCAGCTTCGTGAGTGACGGATGGTCGTCACGATCTCCTTCTTGCGCATCCCGGACTTCAAATCCAGATCCATCTCCGCGCCCAGGGCAAGCAGCTCCTCCTTGGTCATGTCGTCGAGATCCAACGGACCGGTATCAGCATCTGTGCCCAGCTTCTGGCCCTCGGAAGCCACGGCCTCGCGTCGCTCGTTGGCCTCGTCGACTTTGCGCTGGGCTGCGGCGGCCTCGGCGTCGGCCTCGCCAGACAGGCGTTCGGCCCGGGCGCGGGCCTCATCGGCGGCACGTCGCGCAGCCTCTGCGGCCGCCTCGGCCAGCTCGCGAGCTTGCTTCATCTGATCACGTGCCCGCTCGATCGCCTGCTCTGCCTTGGCGTGCGCCTTTCTGGCCTCGTCCTTGGCTCGCTTCACTTGCTCGGCGATGTCGGCCTCGACCTTGGCGACGTGGTTGGCAGCGATCTCCTCCGCCCGGATGCGCTTCGCGGCTACGTACTTCTCAGCCTCTCGCTGAGCCTCAGCCACCACCTCGGCGACTTCGCGTTCGCCTTCATCCCGCGCTGCGTCGATCTGCTTGTCACCGTCGGCTTCGACCTTCGCGGCGGCCTCCGCTCGCTCCTTCGCATCCTCGGCTTCCTCCCGAGCCTGCGCCTCGAGTTCGGCAGCGCGCTCCAGCGCCGCGTCAACCCGTTGTATTCGGCTGTCGGCGCCATCAGCGAACGGACTCACGTCGGCAACGGCGGATACCGCCTGATGTCCCACCGACTGGAGCGTCCTTCCAGCAGATGTGGCCGGGTTCTTCAACGTGGTGTCGACCACCCACACGATATTCCGGGGGAGATCGGTGACGCCTCGTCGAGCGTTGCGCGCGAGCCAGGACACCGGATTGGACCTCGTCATGGATTTCCTCCAAAGTCGTCACGTAGCCGACCGGTCCGGAGTCGATCGCCGGTTGGCCAGGGGTGGGATCCGCACAGTGATCGGCTCCCTCGGCTTGATCCCATGTCTTTTACTACCCGGATTCAGCGAGGACGAACATGCTGGTGATGTCGGAGGCATCGAGCCGTACGCGCCACCGGTGACCCTGACGTCTGCACCGTGCAGCCCGGTCACGTCGCGGGTGCGGCCGACTAGGGCGAACGGGATGTCGAGATCCCGCATCGCGTTTCTCGGATGTAGGCGTTGGTCGCCGGGCGGAACATCAAGATCAGCGCCGCGATGATCGCTGCCACGTGCACGAGCCGGCTGACCGCGAACAACAAAGACCCTAAATCGGCGGCTGCCATGGCGTTGGCGAGCGATCCGCCGTCAGCGAGCCAGGTAACGGGCCCGATCAACAGCGACAAGGTCCCGAACCCGCCATACAGCACCGCCAAGGCGATACGAGCCCAGCTCTTGCCCTCGCGCAGCCGTACGGCCAGGTACACCAGTCCGCTGAAGGCGAGCAGCCTGACGGTGACGCCGACGGCAACCTCGGCCGCCGAGCCGACCTCTCCGGCCGTGGCGTCGATCACGACCAGGGCGGTCTCGAACAGGCCGGCCGCGACGGCAACGAGCCAAAACCAGAAGGAAGCCCGAAGCTGCCTAGGCGGCCTGGCCGCAGCGGGGAATGACAACGACACCGCGCTCTGGCCCGGACCGCCCGGCTCGAACAGCTTGGTCGCAGGTACTTCGGTAACAGGTTCACCGTGGAGGTTAGGAGCTGTCATGCCCATAACGTTCCTCGATTGGCGTCGAAGCCACCATCAGGCTATCGGGCCGACTCGCGATCGGGTTATCCCCACCGGATCGCTACGCGGGATCTCAAAGACGGTATCGCGATATATCTGGATACCCACTTTTCGAAGCACCTCCGTATGGGCGAACAGCTCCATGACCGCTTCCCAGATGCGGGCCTTGGCGGTCAGGTCGTTCATTGCCCAAAGAACAGCCGCAGCGCTGCAGTGATCCTCTCCGGCTTCATCGGTTCTGCGGGGGTTCGTAGCGGAGCAGGGTGACGCCGGAGTCGAACTGCCTCGCCTCGATGAGCCGCACCGGGATCGTCGCCGCCTCGTACGGTCGGCCGCCTGTTCCCTGGATGCGCGGGTGGATCCAGAAGTAGAGCTCGTCCACCAGGCCAGCCTGGATGAGCTCGCGGGCCAGCTCGCCGCAGCCGGACATCACGAGATCCCCGGCGTGCTCGGCCTTGAGCTTTCGGACTCCCTCGATGGCGTCGCCCTCGATGGCGTTCGCGTTCCAGTCGAGCGGGCCGAGCGCGCTCCGGGATGCGACGTACTTCGGCATCGGGTTCAGAACATCGGCCCATGGCCCCGTCGCCGACGGCCAGTAGCTGGCAAAGCCCTCGAAGCTCTTGCGCCCCACCAGCATCGCCGCATCGTCGGTCTCGAACAGGGAGCGGGCCGCGTCGTCGTGGTCGCCCACGGCGACGAACCAATCTCCGACGTCGATGACGCCGTCGACGGTCATGGTGGTCGTGTTGATCAGCCTCGCCATCTACTCAGCCCTCCGCCAGGACGTCCCGCAGCTTGGCCGCGAAGCCATCCGGATCCCCAGTCTGTCCGTACTCGCCGCCGAGGAAGCCGGCGTGGTTGCTGGGGAAGATCACCGGCTCGGTGCCGAGCAGCTCGGCGACCGCTAAGGCACCGCGGTTCGCCAGCTCCCCCTCCGACTCCGCACCCGCGGCCATGACGATACGGGTGGATGCGGCGCGCAGGGCGTCGACGTCGGGCTCGTACGCGATGGACCCCACGAGGGCGAGCCCCAGGAGCGGGTCGGTCCGTGAGCCGTTGTCCTCGGCCGGCATGCCGAACATCGCTGGATCCGGCCCGGGCTGCTGGGCGAATTCGGCGGCGAACTCGCCGCGATGGCTGACGACAGTGATGAAGTGGGCCATGCCGGCACCCCAGCCGCGCTGCTCGTACGTCTCGTGGACCGCTCGGGACGCCGCCAGTGCGGCCTCACGGTCGGGGAGGAGGGTCGGGAGCGGTGGCTCGTGCGCGATCAGCGTCCGCACATCATCGGGGTGCTGGGCGACGAGCGCCAACGCGTTCACCGCACCTCCGCTGCTCGCGAACAGGTCGACCGGTCCGCCCCCGAGCTCGGCGATGATCCGATGCAGGTCGTCGGCATGATCCTCGGGCGTCGGCGGGATCGTCGGCTCGGTCAGCTCACTGCGCTCGCTTCCGCGGGGGTCGTAGGTCACTACGGTGCGGTCGGGAAAGTGGCCGGCCAGGGTGCCGAAGCCGGCCGCTCCCATGGGCGCGGCGATCAGGAACAGGATCGGCTCGGTGCTCTGGTTGTTGCGCCGGACGTCGTAGGTCAGTCTCGCGCCGGGGACCTCCAACGTTTCGGTCGTTGGCGCGGTTGCGGTTGCGGTCACGGTTCTCTCTCCTTGATGGTGATCAGCTGGTCTTGCGATAGGTGATCGGGAAGTCGAGCTCCCAGGCGGTGCCGTCGGGCGACGACTCCCACCGGCCCTCGATCGTCCGGCCGTCGTCGCGGAACGCTCCCACGAAGCGTTGATGGAACCCGGGGGCGGCCCGCGCGAGCCGCCACTCGTCGTCGGTCACCCTCCCGCGGTAGATCCGGAAGACGCTCCGGTCGTCGGCGTAGAGCTGGGTGACCTCGAAGGTCGTGTCGTCGAAGCCCATAACCGACTGTGTGGACACCGGGGCGTTCTCGACCCATCCCGGGTCGGTCCAATCCGCGTGCGAGCGCTCAAGGAGGAAGGCTCCGTCCTCGATCCACTCGAACGTCGCGCGTCCGCGCCCCATCGACCGGCCCTCGACGAACGGCTCGAACTCCCAGGTTCCGACGAGGCGCTCGAACGGCGAGTCAGCCATAGGTCAGGTCCCCGGCGCGGCGATTTGGGCGACGGCGTCATCGGCGAGGATCGCGTCGATCTGGCCCACGGCCTCTGTCAGCCCCTCCTCCATGCCGAAGGCCATGAGCTGCTCCATCGCCTCGGCGCTGGGGAAGGTGCTGATGATCGACATCCGGGTGCGGCCGGCCCCGATCTCCTCGATCGTGACGCGGAGCTGGTTCATCGGCAGGTCGGTGTTCGGCGAGCCATCCTCGTTGGCGAAACCGTCGCTGACGACGAGGGAGCGCGGGGGATCCACCTCCTCGACGTCCCAGTAGGCGTGCGGCTGATCGCCGTCCGGCCCGGTCATGTGGTACTCCACGCGGCCGCCGGGCGTCAGCTCATGCTTCGTGATGGTGGCGGGGTATGTGGGCGGGCCCCACCAGCGCTCGAGCTGGCGCGGATCGGCCCACAGCTGCCAGACGCGCTCGGGGGAGGCGTCGAACTCTGCGTCGAGAGTCAAGCTCAACGCGTGCGGGTCTTTGCGGACGGCGGTCACGGTCATCGGTCTCTCTCCCTGGTGTTCTCGTTGACGAGCTCGGTCATGCGGTTGACGCGGCCGCGCCACAGCTCCTCGTACTGGTCGAGCAGGCGACGCGCGACGCGCACCCCCTCGAGGTTGGTACGGACGACCTTTCGCCGCCCGATGCGCTGCTTGGTTATCAAGCCGGCCCGCTCGAGGATGGCGACGTGCTTCTGCACCGCCGCGAAGCTCATCGGGTAGTAGCTGGCCAGCTCGGCGACGCCCTCCTCGCCGCCGATCGCGCGGCGCACGATGTCGCGGCGGGTGTGGTCCGCCAGCGCGCCGAACATGCGGTCGAAGTCGGGAGGGGCGATCTGCATAAATACAACCATACGGTTGTATCACTGGGTGTCAACCCCCGGTGCAACGATAGCTGAACCTTTAGAACATGATCCGTGACACGATCAGAGGAACGGCGCGTGAGGCCAGCCTGATGGGCTTTGTTGACGCGGCCGTGGTTCGCCTGATCGTCGAGGTGGAGACTCGCTGTCCAGAGCTTCGGTAGTTGAGTTGGTTACAGCTGTTATCGATGACCTCGATGGCGGCGAAAAGCGCACCTTGCCAGGTGACGCAGTCGGGAAGGTGGACGGATGGGCAGCTACGTGCTGGGTTTCCAGGAGATCGACCAGACGCAGGTCGCAATCGTTGGCGGCAAGGGCGCGCAGCTAGGGGAGCTTTCGCGGATCGAAGGCATCCGCGTCCCGGCTGGCTTCTGCGTGACGACGGACGCCTTCCGGCGGATCATTGCGGAAGCGCCGTCCATCGACGATCGGCTCGATCGACTGTCGCGCCTCAACCCGGAGGACCGGGAGGCGGTCCGCACGCTGAGCGCGGAGATCCGCCGGACCCTCGAAGGGATCGCCATCCCTGAGGATCTGGCGGCGGCGATCACCAGCGCGCTCGCCCGGCTCGGCGAGCACGCCGCCTACGCCGTCCGATCGAGCGCGACGGCGGAGGACTTGCCGACGGCCTCCTTCGCAGGGCAGCAGGACACGTACCTGAACGTCGCGGGGCCGGCGGCCATCCTCCAGCACGTCAGCCGGTGCTGGGCCTCGCTGTTCACCGAGCGGGCCGTGACCTACCGCCTGCGGAACGGCTTCGAGCACCGGAAGGTCCACATGGCTGTGGTTGTGCAGCAGATGGTCTTCCCGGATGCGGCTGGCATCCTCTTCACGGCCGACCCAGTCACGGGCAACAGGAAGGTTGCCGCCGTGGAGGCCAGCTTCGGCCTCGGCGAGGCCCTGGTCTCCGGCCTGGTGAACGCGGACGCCTACAAGGTGCGCGACGGCGAGATCGTCGCCAAGGCGGTCGCCACCAAGCAACTGGCCATCCACGCCTCGCCGGCAGGCGGGACGCAGGAACGGGCGATCGACCCGGAGCGGCAGCACCAGCCGGCGCTGACTGATGCGCAGGTCGTACGGCTCGCGGAGCTCGGCCGGCGGATCGAGGCGCACTTCGGCCGCCCCCAGGACATCGAATGGTGCCTGGTCGACGACGGCTTCCAGATCGTCCAGAGCCGGCCGATCACGACGCTGTTCCCCATCCCCGAGTCCGGAGACCGGGAGAACCATGTCTACGTCTCCGTCGGTCATCAGCAGATGATGACCGACCCCATGAAGCCCCTCGGGCTCTCTTTCTGGCAGATGACGACCCCCGCGCCCATGGCCGAGGCCGGCGGCCGCCTGTTCGTCGACGTCACCCAAAGGCTGGCCTCGCCGGCGAGCCGCGCCGGCATCCTGGAGGCCCTGGGGAGATCCGATCCGCTGACCGGGGACGCGCTGCAGACCATCCTCGAGCGCGACGGCTTCATCCGGCCGCTCCCTGGCGAGGGTCCCCCCGGGCCACTGTTTGGCGGCACGCCAGCTCCGATCGAGACCGATCCGGCCATCGTTACCGAGCTGATCGGGCGCAGCGAGGCATCGATCGCCGCCTCGGAACGCGACATCCGGACGAAGTCCGGAGGGGCGCTGCTCGACTTCATCCGGGCGGACATCCAGGAGCTGAGGCGGATCTTGTTCGATCCGCAGAGCCATCAGGTGTTCATGTCGGCGATGGAGGCCGCTTGGTGGCTCAACGACCAGCTGGAGGCGTGGCTGGGCGAGAAGAACGCGGCGGACACGCTCACGCAGTCCGTGCCCCACAACGTCACGTCGGAGATGGGGCTTGCGCTGCTGGACGTCGCTGACGTGATCCGCCAGCATCCGGACGTGGTGGCGTTTCTGCAGCACATCGAGGATGAGGGTTTCCTGGACGAACTGCCCAAGCTCGCGGACGGGCGGGAGGCGCGAGACGCCATCGAGGCGTGGCTCGACAAGTACGGCATGCGCTGCGTCGGCGAGATCGATATCACGCGGCCGCGTTGGAGTGAACGCCCCTCCACGCTCGTGCCCCTGATCCTCGGCAACATCAAGAACTTCGAGCCGGGAGCCGGCGAACGGCGCTTCGAGCAAGGGCGCCAGGAAGCCTGCAAGAAGGAGCAGGAGCTGCTGGAGCGCTTGCGGGCCCTGCCGGACGGGGAGCGCAAGGCCGAAGAAGCCAAGCGGATGATCGACCGGGTCCGGACCTTCATCGGGTACCGGGAATATCCGAAGTACGGCATGGTCAGCCGCTACTTCGTGTACAAGCAGGCCTTGTTGGAAGAAGCCGAGCGCCTCGTGCAGGCCCACGTACTTCGGGAGAAGGAAGATATCTTCTACCTCACGTTCCAGGAGTTCCACCACGTCGCGCGCACGAACCAGGTGGATGACCAGCTCATCCGCCAGCGCAAGGACGCATTCAGGTCGTATCAAGCGCTCACACCGCCCCGGGTGCTCACGTCGGATGGCGAGGTCATAGCCGGGGCGTACCATCGCGACGACGTGCCGGCCGGTGCGCTGGTCGGATTAGCGGTTTCCGCAGGGACCGTCGAAGGGCGGGCCCGCGTCATCTTGGACATGGCGGAGGCCGATCTCGAAGGGGGCGACATCCTGGTCACGGCCTACACGGATCCCAGCTGGTCGCCCCTGTTCGTCACGATCACGGGCCTGGTGACGGAGGTTGGGGGCCTGATGACCCATGGCGCAGTGATCGCACGGGAGTACGGCTTGCCCGCCGTCGTGGGCGTGGAGCAAGCCACCCGGCTGATCCGAAATGGGCAGCGGATCCGCGTGGATGGAACGGGCGGGTACGTCGAGATCCTGCCCTAGCCGCCGCCACGCGTCATCCACTGCAGCCTGGCGGGCCGTAGGTATTCGTCTACCGGGGAGATTTCTAGCCGAATGTGAACACGTATGCCTCGACGCCGGGTGCGAGGAAGGTGATCTCGAACGTGCGGTCGGTGATGGTTCCCGGCTGGCGAAGCAGCTGATAGAGCCGTTGTTTGGCAACGGTTCCGCGGCCCTGTTCGTCAACGTCGAGTCCGTGAGCGTCGCCGGGAGGTTCACCATCGATGAGTACGCGGAACGGCACGGAAGCACCTCGCGGACGCGGTCCCATGACGAGGTGGATGTCGCGGGCGTGGAAGCGGAAGAGGATTCGGCCGCCGGCGCGGTCGAGCACGCTCGCCCGACGCTCGATCGTCCAATACCCTGCGAGAGCCCAATGGTTCAGATTCAACCGGTCGCGCGCGACGTAGTTGTGGGTCTGGTCGATGACTGGATCGCCGGGTGATGCGAGCCCTCGTGCTTGCTCGTACGTCTCGGGAGACTTTAGGCTCGCCCAGTCGGCCTGAGCCTCGAAACTATCCGGAGCGATCGACACCAGGTCGTGGGGTACGGTGTCGCGTCCGGACTCGCTCAGCAGCCGTTGGATGACCATTTCGCATTCTGCGTGTCCGCCCTCGCCAAATTGGTGGTGCCGGATTCGCCCTTCCGCGTCAGCGATGTAGACGGCCGGCCAAAATCTGTTGGCGAACGCTTGCCAGATCCCGTAGTCGCTGTCGAGCGCGACGGCATACTCGACGGCCATGTCCTTCACCGCCTGGCGCACATTGTCAACGTCGCGTTCAAACGGGAACTCCGGGGTGTGGACGCCGACCACGACCAACCCCTCTTCCTGGTATTTCTCGGCCCACGCGCGTACATAGGCGAGCGTGCGGAGCCAGTTGATGCAGGTATAGGTCCAGAAGTCGACGAGAACGACCTTTCCCTGCAAATCCGCCGCGCTGAGCGGGGGCGAGTTGAGCCAGCCGGTCGCCCGATCGAAACCAGGCAGGTGACCCTCGACGGGTAATGAGCCCGCACTGCGGAGACGGCTGAAGAAACTCACGGCAGTCCGCCCCCGACTTCGAGGATGGCGTCTGTGAACGAGCCCGGGGCTTGTTGGGGCACATTGTGTCCAATGCCTTCGAGGACTCGATACGAGTACGCGCCCGAGAACTTCTCCGCATAGGCACGTCCGTCCGCGGCGGCTCCGTCGAAGTCGCTGCCAATAGTGACCGTCGGCACCGTGGTCACGGGACGTTCGAACAGCCGGGCTTCCAGGTCGCCGGCTGCGGCCTCGATGGTGCTCATGACGACCTCCTTTGCTAGCGCAGTGAACGGAACGCCGCGCGGAGCTCCTCGGTGAAGAGCTGCGGCTGCTCCCAGGCGGCGAAGTGGCCGCCCTTGTCGACTTGGTTGAAGTGGATGAGGTTGGGGTAGGCCTGCTCTGCCCAGCTGCGCGGCGCTTGATACTGCTCGCCGGGAAAGACGGTCACGGCAACCGGGATGGACACGCCCTTCACGTTGAAGAAGCCACCCTTGTACTCCCAGTAGAGGCGAGACGCAGAGACCCCCGTGTTGGTCAGCCAGTAGAGCGTGATGTTGTCGAGGACCTCGTCACGCGTCAGTTCGCCTATGTCGCTCGTCGTCCGGTTCAGAGCAGAGACGACTGCCGCGGCGGGCTGGCCGTCGGCATCGTTGTGGTCAAGCAGCCAGGCGGCTAGGCCGACGGGTGAATCCGCGATCCCGTACAGGATTTGCGGGCGCGCGGCCATCATCCTGGCGTACTCGACCTGCTTGTACGTTCGGATCAGCTGCTCGTAGGCGCGTCGTTCCTCGGCTGAGAGACCGGATGGCGGCGGCTCGCCGGCGAGGGAAGCCTTATCGACGTCAGCTGGAACGGTGGCAGGCATGTTGGTGTGGATGGCGAGCAATCCTGGAGGTGCCTGCAGGCCCATCTGGTCGACGACGAACGCACCCCAGTCGCCGCCCTGGGCGACGTAGCGGGTGTAGCCGAGACGCTTCATCAGTTCTGCCCAGGCTTGACCCATACGCTCTGGGCCCCAACCAGTGCTCGTCGGCTTCCCCGAGAACCCGTAGCCCGGCATCGACGGAATCACCACATGGAAAGCATCCGATGCGCTCGCGCCGTGCGCGGTGGGATTGACAAGTGGATCAATGATCTTTAGCTGCTCGATAATCGAGCCCGGCCATCCGTGATTGACGATCAGCGGCAACGCGTCTTCATGCTGGGAACGAACGTGAATGAAGTGAATGTCCAGCCCGTCGATCTCGGTGATGAAGTGCGGCAAGGCGGCGAAGCGCTCTTCGAACTTGCGCCAGTCGTAATCCGTGGCCCAATAGGCGGCCAGTGCCTGGATCGTCTCGAGCTGCACGCCTTGCGAGGCATCCGTCTCGCGGTCGGGCCAGCGCGTCGCCGCGACGCGTCGACGGAGGTCTGCCAGTTCGTCTTCCGGAATCCTCACCTTGAAGGGGCGAATCTCGGTGCCGGTCTGGGCGGTGCTGCTCACAACGACTCCCCGTTGCGCAGTGAGCTGAATGCAGCTCGGATCTCGGCGGCGAAGAGTTGCGGCTCTTCCCAGGCGGCGAAGTGGCCGCCCCTGTCGGCCTCGTTGAAGTAGGCGAGGTCGGGGTAGACCGCCTCGACCCAGCTGCGCGGGGAGGCCCAGATCTCGCCGGGGAACGTGGTGAAGCCGACCGGCACGGTGGCCGCCGGAGGAGGCCGGCCGCTGGCAAGCGCCGCTGCCAGCGCTCGTGCATCCTCCCAGTAGGATCGGGCCGCCGACGCTGCGGTGCCGGTCAGCCAGTACAGCGTGATGTTGTCGACGATGGTGTCCCGAGTGAGATTGCCCACCGGCTCGCTGTCGACGAACGCGCGGGAGATCTTGTAGTAGCTGTCGGTGTCGTGGTCCAGCAGCCAGGCCGCCAGCGCGACGGGTGAATCCAGCAGGGCGTAGCCGATCGTCGGTGGCCGCGTTGCCATCTCCAAGAAGTAGCCGAAGTCGTCCTGCCTGAACGTCGCAAGCGCCTCGGCCGCTGCGCGTTCCTGTTCGGATTCCTTGGGCAGTTGATCGCCGACTGCCAGCACCGCCGTGAGCAGGTTCAGGTGGTAGCCGACCAAACCCTCGACCGCCTGGCGGCCCATCAGGTCGGTGACCAGGGCACCCACGTCGCCGCCCTGGGCGACGTAGCGGGTGTAGCCGAGGCGATGCATCAGCTCCGCCCACGCGCGTGCGGTGCGGCTGGCGTCCCAGCCGAGCTCGGCCGGCTCACCGGAGAACCCGTAACCGGGCAGCGACGGCAGCACCAGGTCGAACGCGTCCTCGGCGGTACCGCCGTGCGCGGTCGGGTCGGTCAACGGGCCGACAGTCTCGAGCAACTCGATCACCGAGCCGGGCCAGCCGTGCGTCATGATCAGCGGCAACGCGTTCTCATGCCGCGACCTGACATGGATGAAGTGGATGGCGACCCCGTCTATCTCGGTCGTGCACTGAGGTAGGGCGTTCAGCCTTGCCTCGACCTTGCGCCAGTCGTACTCGGTC
Organism: uncultured Actinomycetota bacterium; assembly: GCA_963734005.1. Classification (GTDB taxonomy): domain Bacteria; phylum Actinomycetota; class Actinomycetes; order Propionibacteriales; family Propionibacteriaceae; genus Microlunatus. The sequence goes on along the minus strand of CAVTFS010000030.1, from coordinate 29,847 downwards.
CCCCAGTAGGTGGCGAGCTCCTGAATCGTCGCCAACTGGACGCCCTGCGACCGGTCTTCGACGAGCTCCTTCGAGGGCAAGCGGGTCGCCTCGATTCGGCGGCGCAGGTCGTTGAGCTGCTTCTCCGGAATCTCGACGTGGAAAGGGCGAATCTCGGTTGGGGTTTCAAGGTTCTTCGAACTTGAGCGGGGTGCGTTGAGGCTCGTGTCGTAGCGGGTGAGGGGCTCGTGGCCCCGACATGCTGTTGGTCTCTCACAACGTCCAGCAGCGGAGCCACGAGCATGTCGGATGCTACGTCAGTGTTGTTCGGTCTTGAGCACGAGTTCAGCGTCTTGGAGGTTGAACGGGTCGATGCGACGACCGTGAAGGTGATCATCGAGCACTCGGCACTGCAGGGCCCGTGTCCAGAGTGCGGAGTGTTCAGCGGCGCGGTGAAGGATCGGCCGGTGATGCGGCTGAAGGATCTCCCGACCTCTGGGCAGGCCGTGGAGCTGTGGTGGCGGAAACGCCGTCTGATTTGTGACCAGGCGCTGTGCCCACGCAAGTCGTTCACTCAGGTCTCTGCGGCGGTGCGGCCGCGGGCGCGGGTGACTGAGCGGCTGCGGCAGCGGGTGGCGAGGGCGATCGCGTCGGGTAATCGGGCGGTGTCGGAGGTGGCCGGCGAGTACGGGGGTGTCGTGGCCGACCGCACACAAGGCGCTGGTTGCGGCCGCGGCGCGTTGGTTGCCGGAGCCGACGCCGACGAGCCGGCTGGGGATCGATGAGACCCGGTTCGGATCGGTTCGCTGGATCTTGGACGGGATCATTTGGAGGCGGTCCGATCCGTGGCTGACCAGCTTCGTCGACTGCTCCCGGGATGGGCTGGGATCGCTGTTGGGGTTGGCTCCTGGCCGCACCGGAGCGTGTGTGCGGGAGTGGCTAGGTGAGCAATCCGAGGCGTTCCGAAAGATGATTAAGATCGTGGTGATCGACCCGTCGGCGGCGTATGCCTCCGGGATCCGCGCCGCCTTGCCGGATGCCAAGATCGCGGTCGACAAGTGGCACCTGGTGGCGCTGGCCAACCAGATGGTGACCGAGGTCCGGCAACGCGTCACCCGCGACCTGCTGGGCCGACGCGGCACGGTTGCCGACCCGGTGTGGGTGAACCGGCGGCTGCTGCTACTGCCGCCGAACACCTCAGCGTTAAGCAGTGGCGGCGGCTCGGTGCCATGCTCGACCACTGCGACCCGACCGGGGAGATTGGCGCCGCCTGGGGTGTGAAGGAACGACTCCGGATGCTGCTCGCCGAGTCCGAGCCGTCGAAGATCCGGCGGCGGCTGGCCGACTTCTACGACGCCGCTATCGATGCCCGGCTATCCGAAGCCACCCGCTTGGCCGAAACCATCCAGACCTGGTGGCCAGCCATCTTGGTCGCGCTCACCGAGGATGTCTCCAACGCCCGCACCGAGGGCTTCAACCGGATCATCAAACAAACCAAGCGAGTCGGCTGCGGCTACCGCAACATGATCAACTACCAACGCCGTATCCTGAGCCACATTGCGGTCACCCGACCGCAGAAATCAGCAGCATGAAACGGGACCAAACCCCGCCGAAATTCGTAGAGCCGGTTTCAACTCTGCTAGTCATGACGACCTCCGCTGCTCGGGGGGTGGGTTCGAGAAGCACAACGACAAGAAATGGGTTGATTTCTGCACGCAACTGACCCTGGAGCCGTCTTAAGCTTGTCCCCCGCCAGCCGAAGCCATCTCCGAAACAGCCGCTTCGGTCTCGACTTCCTCTCTGGTCATGCGAATTCGCTCACACTACTGCTGCCCACGATGGATGAACAGCGGCGAAACCAGACGTTGAGGAGTGATTCACCGATAGGTATCTCGGAGCCAACGCGATATAGGCGAGGCGAGCGACCATCGGCCGCGGTCAGGAATAAAGCGATGCCCACGGCGAAACCCGGAAAGCAATTTGAAGAGTGCAAGACGAAAAGCGGAGGGCGCCGGAGTTGTCGCCACCCTGCACCTCGAGCAACGCCGCCAGGCTGAGCGCCGCGTAAGCCTTCGCCTTTTGCATTGTCGCTTTCGACGACCGTCTGGAGAAGCCGCTATGTCGGATTGGGGAGGTCTCGGAGGTGGCGCTTAGAGGGGCCCGCATTAGTTCGTCGGGGGTTGGCCAATGAGCGCCTAGAGACTGATCGGGGCAACGCCAACCGAACGTGACTTCCGGCAGTTGGGCTTACTCCGGTGCAGCGGGTACGTGCTGGGAAAGCTCAGGAGCGCTGCGGCTCCTCGTTGGCGAACGACAGGCCCCGCTCGCCGAGCGACTCACCCAACAGCGTTACCGCCTTGGGGCCGACTCCGTGAAGGCGACCAAGCTCAGCCGCGGTGACCTGCGTCAGCTGCTCGAGGCTGGTGTATCCGTCGGCGGTGAGGGCGCGCCGGGCCGGCTGGCCGATCCCGGCAGGGATTCCGGTCTGGTCGCGGTCGCCCTCGGGCAAGGTGATCGCCCTCTTCAGGTCTATACGCGCGAACCGCAATTGGCACCTCTTGAAGTGGCTGGGGGACTCTGGCTACTCGCGTGGCTCGCGCTGACCCGAGGCAGCTGGGCTACGAGCCATCGGAGTACCTTTCTTTGATCTACTGGGTCGCGACCGGGTGGTACCGCAGATTCACTGCGGCCAGGGGTCATCGCCGTTGAGCAGCTCGAGTCGGACGGGGTCGCCCTCGGGGTTGTCCAGCAGCCGGATCCCGGCGCCGAGCAGCACCGGTGCGATGTGCAGGTCGATCTCGTCGATCAGTCCGCGCTCATGTGTCGATATACACGTCTGCTGCCCCACTTCCCGGCCCCGAAGGTCAGCCGGCCTCAAGTTGCCTCGGCAGCCTGAACCAGTCGAACACCTCGCTGTCGAACGTGATGATCTCGGAGATCAGGCCGTCCTCAATGCGCAGTACGTCCATAGCGAAGGCTTCGTACGTCGAAGCACCGGGACGTCGCAGGTACATCGCCACTGCCGGCTGGCCGTTGGCCATCGTGGTTCGGCACTTCCAGTCGGCGTAGTCGCCCCGGCCGAAGCCGCCGTCCACCCAGCCCTTGATGGTTTCGTCCCGACCGACCCAGACCCCCGGCTGCGGCGGCATCGCGAAGCGCAGGTCCTCGCGGAGCAGCGCGCCCAGCCCGTCGATATCGAGGCTCTGGTGGGCCCGGACGTACGCCGCCACCAGCCTCCGCTCATCCTCGTTCAGCCCCTGCCCGGCCCTAGCGCTCCAGTCGAGCCGGCCTTCGGGCAGGTGCTCGCGCATCGTGACACGGGCCCGCTGCAGAGCACTGTTCGCCGACGCCAGCGTGAGTTCCAGGGTGTCGGCCGTCTGCTGCGCCGGCCAGCCGAGCACGTCGCGGAGGATCAGGACCGCCCGCTGCCGCGCGGGCAGGTGCTGGACGGCCACGATGAACGCCAGTTCGATGGTTTCCCTGGCCACCGCCCGCTCCTGCGGGTCCTCCGGCTGGCTGTCGGGCCACGGCTGCAGGTACAGCACCTCGGTGCCCGTCCCGCCGGCACCGTGCAGGTCGGTGGGGATCGGCGTACGGTCTCGCCGCTTCTCGAGGAAGTCCAGGCAGGCATTGGTGGCGATCCGGTACAGCCAGGTGCGCAGCGACGCCCGCCCCTGGAAGGACTCGCGCTTCGCCCACGCGCGGAGGAAGGTCTCCTGGGTCATGTCCTGCGCGTCGTTGTACGACGCGAGCATCCGATAGCAGTGGGCGAGCAGTTCACGGCGGAAGCGCTCGGTGAGCAGCGCGAACCTCCCGGTGTCGTCGGTGCGGGCCGCCTTGATGAACTCGGCCTCGTCGGCGCCGATCGGACTCGTCGGTCGGTGTTCGGTCGTCTCCACGATGTCTCCTACAGTCGCAGGGTGGTCTCCTATGTCGACGGCCGAGCCCGCGAGAACTTATCGGTCAGGAAGTCGAGAGATTGCGGCTGCGATTGATGCGCGGATCGGACGCGGCAAGGAATAGCTAATGGCCGTGACGACGGGATTGCGCGGCCCAGCGCGAGAATGTCGAAGTCACGCCGGGGAGAGCATCACCGGAGACTTGATTATGAAGGCTTGGTGACCAGCCGCCTTATCGATCTGAACGCAAGGACATGCTGGCCCTGATCGACGCCCGGTCACGTAAGGGTGCGGCTCGTTTCCTCGACGGCGCTCAGGATCAGCTGCGTCACGGCCTCCGGCTGCGACACCATGGACGCGTGCGAGGCCGCCACCTCCTCAATCCGCGCGTTCCCACGCTCGGCCATGAATCGCTGCCCCGCCGGCGGAATAGCTCGATCCTCGGTGCCCAGCAGGTACCACGACGGGATGGACCGCCACCCCGCCGGGCCCGAGGGCGTGGTGTAGCCGGCGGCCACTCCACGGTCGCTGGGTCGCCGCCATCACCGCGGCCGTCTCGGGGTCGACATCGGCAGCAAACGCCTCGGGGAACAGGTCACGATCCAGGTACAGGTCCACCCCCTCGCTCCCGTCCGCGTTCGTGATCGGCACCTGTCGGAGCGCCGCCAGCACCAGACTGCCCCCGAAGAGACCTCCAGACTCAAAGAGCTGCTGGATGCTCTCCCCTTCGTCAGGCATCCACCCATCGAGCGCCTGCACCTGCTCGTTCCCGGCAGCGGCGTTGGACATGACCGCGCCGCCGTAGGAGTGGCCGACCAAGACAATCGGGCCGGAGATGGTCCCCAGCAGGATCGCCAGGTAGGCAGCGTCGCCCGTTAGGTGGCGGAGCGGATTGGCGAAACCGATGGCGGTAAACCCGCGGTCGCGCAGGGCGCGAATCGACCCGCCGAAGCCGGAGGCGTCGGCCCACGCACCGTGGACGAACACGATCGTCGGGGTATCAGTGGCCATCGTCGTCACAGCTCCTTCGTTGATGGGATTGGTGGCCAGAACACTGTCCTTGGTGGTCGTGAATGGCTGACGCAGGGTCAGTGATTCCTACGAGGCGTTCTACTGACCGGTGGACTGTACGGGACGAAGATCAGCAGCTTTGACTCACCGTTGACAACCGTCCGCTCCTGATTATTCGGCCGAGATATCCACCTGGGCGGTGCGGCAGGGCGCGAGCGATCCGGCGGGATTGCTGGCCGGGCTAGCTGGCAGGAGACTTGGGTGATGGGGCTGACCCGGGGCCGTCGGTGAGTGAGGGTTCGGCGGATGGCGTGGTAATCCGGACACCCGATCAGCGGCTCCGGGTGTTCGTCAGCTCCACACTGGGCGAACTGGCCGCTGAGCGGCGGGCGGTCGCGCGCGCGATCTCGGCGCTACGGCTGACGCCGGTGTTGTTCGAGGCCGGTGCGCGGCCGCATCCGGCGCGGGAGCTGTACCAGGCCTACCTGGCCCAGAGCGACGTGTTCATCGGGATCTACTGGCAACGCTACGGTCAGGTCAATGCCGGCATGGAAGTCTCGGGGCTGGAGGAGGAGTTCCTGCTGTCCGGGACCGAAGGGCTGCCGCGGCTGCTGTATGTCAAAACGCCCGCGCCCGACCGCGAGCCCCTCTTGGCCGAGCTGCTGGCCCGCGTCCGCAAGGAGGCCTCATATCAGAGGTTCAGCACGCCAGCCGAGCTGGGCCGGCTGGTTCGTGACGACCTGGCGGCGCTGCTGAGTGAGCGATTCACCGCCCGCTCCGCGGCCTCAGCCGCGCCGTCCCCGCCTGGCTCACGCCGACTGCCAGTTGGCACCACCTCGCTGATGGGGCGGGAGCAGGCCATTGACGAGGTCGCCGGGCTGCTGGGTCGGCCCGAGGTGAGGCTGGTGACCCTCACCGGACCTGGGGGGGTCGGCAAGACGCGCCTGACACTGGCCGTCGGCGAACTGCTGCGTGACCGCTTTGACGAGGTCGTGTTCGTCCCGCTGGAAACGGCCACCCGGCCCGAGCAGGTCCTGGCCGGCATCGCTCGCGCGGTGGGCGCCGGCCTGGCGGGGACGGACTCGCCCCTGCAGGTCCTGGTCGAGCACTTGGGCGACGGCCGCTGGCTGCTCATCCTGGACAACCTGGAGCAGGTGCTCGATGTCGCCGGCGACGTCGGGGAGCTGCTGGTCCGCTGCCCGCACGTGGCGATCCTGGTGACCAGCCGGACGGTGCTAGGGCTAAGGGCCGAGCGTGAGTACCCGGTGCCGCCGCTGTCGCTGGCGGACGACCCCACCGTGTCGGCGGAGACGCTGATCGCGACGCCGGCGGTGGCGCTATTTGTGGACCGGGCCCGCGCGGTCCGTCCCGGCTTTGCGCTCACCAAGGAAAACGCCACGGCGGTGGCAGAGATCTGCCGGCGCCTGGAGGGCCTGCCGCTGGCCATCGAGCTGGCGGCTGCCCGAACCCGGCTGCTAGACCCCGACGAGCTGCTGCGCCGGCTGGCAACGTCCCTGGATGCGCTGGGGATGGGTTCAGTCGACCTGCCGCAACGGCAGCGCACATTGCGGGACACCGTGCGGTGGAGCGTGGACCTGCTGGACGACAACGAGCGGTCGCTGCTGGAGACGATGGCGATCTTCGTGGACGGCTGGACCGTCGACGCCGCCGGCCAGGTCGCTGGCCTGGCCGAGGACCGGGTGCTGGATCTGTCGGAGGCACTGGCCCGTAGCAGCCTGATCCAGCTCGACAGCACCGAACCCGGTCCGCGGCTGCGGATGCTGAACATCATCCGCGGGTTCGTCGCAGAGCGGCTGGCGGCGCGGCCCGACGTCGCCGAGATCGGGCGCCGCCATGCCGATTACTACCGGGTGGTGGCTGAGCGGGCTGACCGGCTGCTACGGGGCCTCGACCAGGATCACTCGGCCGAGGGCCTGGAGGCGGAGGCGGCCAATCTGGCCGCCGCGGTGGGCTGGTACCTGGCCCACGACCGCAGGCCGCTGCCGCATCTGTTCCGGGTCCTGTGGATGTTCTGGGGGCTGCGTGACCACCTCGGTGAGGCTCACAGCTGGATCCACGAGCTGCTGTCAACCGCCGACTCGTTGGAACCCCACGCCCAGGCCGAGCTGCTGTGGACGGTGGCGGTGACTGCCCTGGAGGTGGTGGGCGAGGACCACGCGACGCTGGCAACCAGCCAGCGCCTCGAATCGCTGCTGGCAAGGATCCGCGACCCCTACCTACACGCGGTATCCCAGCTGGCCATGGCGGGGATCGCAACGGTCGTCGGCGACTTCGACGGCGCCCTGCGGAGAGAGTTGGCCAGCCTGGAGGAGCTCCGTGGCCAGAACGAGCCGTATTGGACGACCGTGGCCACCCTTACCTGCGGCCTGGTAGAGACGGCCATGGGCCGCCACGAGGCCGCCCTCGGCTACCTGCGCGAGGCGCGGGCCCTGGCGGGGCGGTTCGATCACGCCGGGCTAAGTGCGTGGTCCCAGGTGCAGCTAGGCATCCTGGCCCTCGCGCATGGGCCGACCCGAGGAGGCCCGGGCGCTGCTGGACGAGGGGCTGGAGCTGAGCTTGGCTACCCACAGCACCCGCAACGTGACCCTGTGCCTGACCGCGTTCGCTCAGCTGGCGTTCGTACAGGGTGAGGGAGAACGGGCCGCGCTGCTGGCGGGGGCGGCCGAGGGCCTGCGCCAGCGTGTCGGCCTGCGGGCGTGGCCGCTGCAACGGCAGGGGGAGGCCGAGTTGGTAGCTCACATCCGGCAGGCGCTGGGCGCGGACCGGTTTGACCAGGGATTCGCCGCTGGCGTCCGGCTCAACCGCCGGCAGGCAATAGCGGCCGTCCGCGACCCGCGCAGTACCAGCGCCGCAGCCTCCTGAAGGGCGATCGGTGAAAGAACGGCAGGACAGGTGGGGTCGCGTAAGCGGTGCGGACGGCCGTCAACGGTGGATCAGAGCTGTTGATCTTCGTCCCGCGGGCGGCTCACGGCCTTGACTTGTCGCTGTCATTTGTGCGAGGCCCAAAGCTCTCACCCGTGATGGCGTCAGCGACGGCGTTGGGCCGGTCGAGCTGCGGCATGTGCCGGCACCTGCAATGATCTCGAGACTCGCGTGTGGCATTTGGCGGGTCAGGCTTTGTCCGCTGGATGGTGGAGCGTACGCGTCCCTGTCCCCCCACACGCACGGCGTCCCACTCAATCCTTGCGTCCCTTCGCCATGCCAGGCATCAACTTGGACGCCAGCTTCTTCCGTGCGCACCAAAACGGGACACAGACAAATGGACGTCGCATCGATCATCTACAAGGTCCATCGCTGCACGCAGAGCCATGCAACTCCAGCCTGAATTCTGGATCGCCAGCAACAAGCTCGGAACACCGCTAGCGTGTCCCCAAATCTGCGATCGAACGGAGTCAGTCGTGGCGGAAGGGAAGCCGAGGTCCGCCCCAAGTTCGATGGCCCGGCCGTTGCCGGCCAAGCCCAAGAAAATGCGTCGGCGGGCCCAGATATCGATCTTGCTGCGGCGGCGGCGCTCCGAGAGCGAATGAAAGGAAAGCAATGATCACGGTTCTCGTCCTGGTTATTATCCCAACCTTGATCATCTTGAACAGGTTGGAAAACAGTCGATCAAGAAAGAAGGTCAGCGTCGACGGGTTCAAGATGATCAACGGTCACATAGTCGGCGGCGGAGCTGAGGATCGCCGTGCTGGCTCCGCCGTGGATACCGATCCCACCACCTCGCTACGGCGGAATCGAAACCGTGATCGCGATGCTGACAGACAAGCTAGTTGACCTCCGTCATCTGCCTGAGAACTATCGCCCCGGCCGACGTGGTACTGGGTCGTGCTGCCTGCGGCAGTCTTTCTGCTAACCTCGCCGCGGACATTCGCAAGGCCTCAAATCGCGGGGTGCTGGCAGCCCAATACGCACGCGGGCGCCCTCGCTCGCGGTGCATCTGACAGCGCGCTCGCGGCCCCCGCCTAGTGCTCATCCCAACAAAGGGTGCTCGTGATGGCCACTGGACCTGCCGCAGGAACTCATCCATTGCGGCATCGAGGGAGGCCAGCGGCCACGCCGTCGCCGAGCTGAGCATGCCTTGGTATACCTCGTTGGTAACTGTCGCCACGTCCGGATGGGAGAGCACCAAGTATGAATGGAAGGCAATCCTTCACACCGTACGAGTTCCTCGACCGTCTCAAGCGGGATGAGATCCCCAGCCCGGTCGTCTTGTCCGGCATGGTCAAACCCGCCGAGGACGATGACGACTATCTACTGTTCGCGCGCATGGGTCCGTCTGCGAGAACTGGATCCGGATTCGGTTGAACAGCATCGAGACGATTGAGTTCCTGAATTTCGTGCCTTGTGATGATCACAGCCATCCGTTGGTTCTTCTCGTCCTAAAGCAGCCAGAGACCGACGAAGGACAGCTGTTTGCAGCCCTCGTCCAGGCGACTTCTGGTCAAGCCCGGAACCTGTTGTCCACTCCACGAGAACGTCGCTACAACAGAGCGCCGTTCAGGTCCTCTCAGCGGCGTTTGGCTGCGGACGCTGGTGTGCCGCACGGCCCCCCGGCCGGGGATTTACTCCCATCGTGCTCGGGCTGCCCGGCGTGGGTAGATGACCACGGCTGGTTCGGCATCCTGGTTGACTGCGACGCAACCACGTGCACCTACGAGGAGTACTAGCCCAAACTTGACCCTTCGATGGCCCGGTGCGTACGGGCGCGATAGCGCGGTTCGTCGTGCAATTCGGACGCCTGTGCGCAGTCTGAATCAACGCAGCGGCCGGCGGGTGCTCATTACATGTCCCGGAGCCGACTTAGCAGGCAACATGGCCGCCGCGCCCGACCTCCTGCCCAGAATCGGAATAGTTGCCGCGTGGGTTGGGAACGTCCGCGTCGAGCGTCCGACCTCTGACTTTGAGCGCTCACGTTCACACAATGAGTCCTCCTGGCTAGAAGGTAACTTCGGCAGTCACCTTTCTGTACTTGCCGTATTTCCCGTCCGGGATGCAGCTGAGGGCTTGGGTCTGTCCCGGCCCCAGGTCAGCGAAGTTGCATTGCACGTCGCCGAGAACTTCACCGGATGAGTCAATGAACGTGAAATGGATGAAAGCGGTAGACGTTGCGTCGCTGATGTTCTTCACCTTGCCAGTGATGTTGAAAAGCGCGTCACCGAGGCTGGTGTCTTGCTTCACCTTCCACCCCGCGAGCGTCTTGTGGCTGCTGACGGTGAAGGCCTTGCCCGGGTTGACCTCGCGCGGGGCGGTTCTGTCGTCCTCGGTTTGCTGTAACTCCGAGGCCTTCGGTGAGGCCTCAGTAGTGCCCTCGCCGACGGCCTTACTCGTGCTGCCGATGATCGCTACGCAGCCAACGATGCCGACCAGCATGAGCGCCAAAATGATCACCAGAACGATCAGCCACGTGCGTCGCTTCTTGGGCGGCCCGGAAGGCTGCAGAGAATCCAGGAAAGAAGGCTCCGGGGCGGATGCTCTAGACATGGCTGGCGGCGTCGTCACCGGCGACTCCCATTCTTGGATCCTGGCCATCCTGAGGCCCGCCGGTCGGGATCCATGTCTCCTTGGGCGTATGTGGAGTTGCAACTAGGGTGACCGGCGCGAGCGGCAACGATACTCAAGACGAAGCCTCCCAGATGGTGAAGCCCACAATTCACCTCGGCGTAACCGAGTGACCGCTCTCCGTACTCCCCGCGAGGTCATCGACCGATGGGAAGCATCCAGACGCAGTACCCAGCGAGATCGCGGAGCAGAGCCAAAGTGAAGGCGACGTTCCGGTTGTGCCGTTCGACCTCCCTGAAGCGAGCGCTGAAGAGTTCATGAGACGCGCCTTCAGCAGAATCTTGGTCCGATTGGTGACAAAGCCTCTCCACGACTACGCCTCGTTGTCGCCAAAACCGAGGTATCCCATCCTGGGACCGCAGCCGGCCGGCATATCGCCTCGGGGCCTGTGTTTGAGTGGTTGAGGTTGACCGGCGGCGGCCCGAGCCGACGGGGCTCAAGCCGAAGCTTCCGAGATGGCGAAACCCCCACAATTAATCTCGACGTAACCCGCTCGCCATCCGCCGACATTTGGCGTGACATCTATCGAACGCTTGTTCGATACTAGGATATGAGCACTAAAGGTCAGATCCTCTCCTCAGCCCTCCACGGCGAAGCCCTCCTCACAGCCAAACGGCCCGAACTGCAACCCTTGATTGATCACCTCCGCCAGGCGGCTAAGGGTCGCGACGACATCCGCACCGAATGCGCCGGGGTTATCGCCGGCTGGTGGTTCGCCGGTGTATCCCGGCAAGGACACGAGCTAATCGCAGCCGGGCTGCTGATGCTTGCGGGGCACACAGACCTTGACGAGCTAGACAAGTGGGTGCGCGTCGGTTGGGAGCGGCGTCGTGGATCAACGGTGCCGTACGGCCTCAGCGATGCTGAGGAAGGCACTGACGCCTAGCAGCGCCGTCAGTCGGTCCGCGCGGACCGACCTAGGGACCCCCAGGTCTTGCGCCGCCTTTGCCCCGAGTCGGCCCGCCTCCAGGACGCTACGGGCGGGCTGGTGGGCGATACCACGTGCACCGCACGAACATTCGGATTGAGCGTCCACAGTTCAATACTGCTTAACCAAGAGTTCTTCGACCCATTGGTCACATGATCACCGCATGTCGCTTCCATGTCCGACGATTGACCATGGCGGAAACCCCGACCCGCCTGCGGCCCCGGATGAGTCAAACACTCCACCCTCGCTCACCGGGGCCTCCGACGCCTCGAGCGCGGTCGACCAGGCCGCAGGGCCGGCCCGAACCGGGCCGGACCAGCTTGGTGCGCTGCCAAGCTCTGGTGGGCATCTGCGCGTGCCGATCATCCACCCAAGTCCACGCCACTTGAGGGATCCAGAGCCACCCTTCCGTCGAGCGGCTCGTGCACGGTAGATGTGTCCGTAGAGCGCACTGGCGTTGTGGTCGGCCTTGGAGGAAGCTGGTAGACCGGTTTGCAGCGGGCCAGAAGCAAGGAAACGGGTGCTAGCCCTGACGACAGCAGACCACCCAGGCGCCATCCTGGACGGTGTAACCCTTCTCAAACGAGGCTGCGACCGGCGCGATGGGCGACATACCGTGGCGGCGGTCGCAGAGCCCGCAGACCAAAGGAGTCATGATCCATGTCAGAGTTCCAGACGCTCCACGCCGGGAATGCCGGAACGATCGATGTGGGCGGCGACCTAACTGTCAAGCGCCTCGGCTTCGGCGCCATGCGCATCACCGGTGACGGCATCTGGGGTCCACCTGCTGACCGCGACGAGGCGAGGGCGGTGTTGCGCCGCGCGATCGAGCTCGGCGTCAACTTCATCGACACTGCCGACTCGTACGGGCCTCACGTCAGCGAAGAGCTCATCAGCGAGGCGCTCCACCCGTACCCAGACGATCTGGTGATCGCAACCAAAGGCGGCCTCGAGCGGACGGGTCCGGGACAGTGGCCAACCAACGGTCGACCAGAGCACCTAATCGAGGCCTGCGAGGGAAGCCTGCGCCGGCTGAAGCTGGAACAGATCACGCTCTACCAGTTTCATCGGCCCGACCCCGCGGTGCCGCTGGAGGACTCGATCGGTGCCCTCGTCACCCTCAAGGAGCAGGGCAAGATCCGACACATCGGGCTGTCCAACGTCACCGAAGAGCAGCTGCGACGGGCACAGCGACTCACCCCGATCGTGTCGATCCAGAACCGCTACAACATCGACGACCGGCGGTCGGAGTCGCTGGTCGACCTGTGCGAGCAGGAGCAGATGGTCTTCCTGCCCTGGGCGCCCATTCAAAATTTTGACAGCAGCGGGATTGTTCACAAGTTAGCGCAGCGCTACGACGCGACGACGCGGCAGATCGTGCTCGCCTGGCTGCTGGCCCGGTCGCCCTCTATCCTCCCGATCCCAGGCACCGGATCGGTGTCACACCTGGACGCCAATGTCGCTGCCGCGGCGATCAAGCTGACCATGGCCGAGGTTGCCTCCGTGACGGACAACGGCTGAGACACTGCCCCGGACCAGTCGATATCGGGGCTCTGACGACTCCGGACGAGGTTGGGTCAAGGGCCTCGGAAACAGACGACCCAGGCGCTAGAGGCCGCCAGTTCTAGCGCACCAAGCGAGCACGGCGGGAAGGGTCTGCCGGTAAAGGGTGTAGTTATGTCCGCCGTAAGGCAGCAGAATGGTTGCGACGTTCGGGTAGCCCCTGGTTTGCGCGATCATCTGTTTCGAGTCGGCGTAGTGGACCCCGTCATAGGAGTGCCGGTCCGTCTTCGACACTACGATGAGCAGGTTGGCGTCTAGGTTCTGTGGCTGCCGTATCAACCAGATGGGTGAATTCTCCCGGCGCAACTGTGCGCCCCCACCGAACAGGTTTCCTGTGGAGGGATCGGTCTCGGCGTCGAAGTAGCCGCCGATCACCGCTGCAGCGTTCCAGTCAGCACGATGGCGCAACAGCAGCTTTGCAGCACAGAACCCGCCTGTGCTCCAACCAGCTGCCGACCACTGCTTGCCATCCTGGGTGACTCGGACATCCCGGAGAACAGCAGTGCGGACATCCCTGGCTAGCCAAGTCTCCGCGTGCGGCCCGTGCGGGACGTCTGTGCACTCGGTGTCACGCGGCGGGGCAATCATCAGTGGCGGGAAGACCCCGACGAATGGTTTGACAGCACCGGAGCGGATCGCCTTCGTCGCCTGTTGGGCGAACTGAAACTGCGAAAAGGCCCCCTCCGGTGTCCCTGGCTGGCCCGGCAGCATCACCAGCACCGGAAACCGTGTCTTCTTGAAGGCGGGCTGGTCGTACTGCGGCGGAAGCCAGACCAGGACAATTCCGCTGGCCCGTGAGGCGTACCCGTTGACCGTGAGGGCGATAACACGCCCATCCGCCCCGCCCACCGGAAGTGAACCATTGGCTTCGGCACGGATCGAGTGCACCCGTGAACCGCCCAGAAGGTCAGCCCAGGTGTCGTAGAAGCCGAAGGTGTCGTTGGCCCACAGCCCGACCGCGGCCACCGCAGTCACCTGAGCAACCATGATGGCTATGAAGCGGAGAACCGCGGCCAGACGGCCGTGTGGTCCACTTGCCGAGGTCACGGCCAGAACCAGAGGAATCAGGATCGCCAAGGCGACCAGCGAGACGAAGAGCGGCAATCCGGTGAGACTCATGCGAACTCCTCCAGTGTCTCGTCATCCAGCTCCAGGACCGAGTACCGCAGCTGTTCCTCGCGCTCCCGCGGATCCCGCACGCAGCTGATGTTCGTGCTGCTGGACGTCCAACAGGGCCATCGCGCCTGTTCTCCGTCGCCGCGGGAAATCGCCGGGACAGCCTGCCCGAATTGGCCGAGTGCGCTGAGCGGGCAATTGCCAGGTCCCGCCCTTGCCGCCGCGCTTGAATCCGGCGTGGGCGATGCGTTGGGGAGGACAATCGTGGTACTCCCGGCGCTCGGCAGGAGACAGCGCGCCGCAGCACGTACCCGGCATCCCACTGGACGAACTTGTCGGGGATTGCGTTCACGGCTGGGTCACTCCTTTCTCCTGGAGGGCCAATCTGAGAGTTCTGAGCCCGTAGTGCAGCCGTGACTTGACGGTTCCTTCCGGGCTGTGGAACCGGGCGGAGATATCGGCGATCGACCTGCCCTCGTAGTAGGCGGCGTGGATTACGGAGCGCTGCTCCATGGACAGGCTGCCAAGTGCCTCAGCGATCAACCACCGGTCGAGTACCACGCTAGTCGCGTCCCCGGCGCTTTCCTCTGGCGGATCCTCCATTCGCTGCTCATGGCGCGACGCCGCGCTACGCCAACGGTCGATGATCAAGTTGCGTGAGGCTGTGAAGAGCCAGGCGCGGGCCTCCGCCTGATCGCGCTGCCCGAGGCTGGGATCCTTCCACGCCCTGAGCAGCACCTCTTGGACGATGTCCTCCGATAGCTGGCGATCGTGGGTGCGCCGCATCGCGAACCGCCACAGCTCGCTGGCGTACCGATCGTGCAGCTCCTGCAGCGCAGCCTCGCGCTGTCCGCTGCCGCAACAAACCTCCATACTTCCACACCGTGCCTCGACGTAGGCCGGCCGTCATCGCGGCCAGCGCCCAACTTGGCTGCCCATCTGCCGGAATCCGCGGATTCCTGCTAGCGGGGTGGACAACACCTACTAGGAGGTCATCGAGGCGCCAGTGATACGACTTCTTCGACGCCGGGCGAGCAGCGCGACAGCGGGCCGCAGCTCGGAATGGCCGCCAGGGACGGGGCAAGGCGCTCGGCGAGTACGCGCGGCCGATGATCCACACCGTCAGATGGCTAACTCCTCACTCGTGGACTTACTCGTGCCACTGCAAAACCGCGGGGCGGCGGCCCTCACCGTCCCGCATGTCGACTGGTTCATATGTCGACTGGTTCAACCTGGCCGTGCGGCAAGCCCAACACCGACGTGAAGTCGGCGCCATATCACCTCTCCAAGAGCAATCAGCAGCGTCAGCAACATAAATGCACACGTGCCGAGCAGGGCGTCCGACACCGCCGCCTGGTAATCATGACCGGTTTGGTTCAGAACGTGGTAGAAGATCGTGGCGAGCGTAGCGGTGCCGATTGCCCCCCCGATCCGTTGCAAGGTCTGCAGCGCGCCGCCGGCGGCGCCGGCCATTCGCACCGGCACGTTCTCCAGGGTCAGCGTGATGTTTGGTGAAGTGACCATGCCGCCGCCCAGTCCGGCCACGAGCAGCGGCCCGATCATGACCCATTGCGCCGACCCTGCGGAGGTGTGTCGCAGCAGCAAGGCTGTGGTAAGCAGCCCGACCACCATCGCGGTAAGCCCGCACAGGGTCAGCCAGCGTCCGAACCGCGGCACCAGTCGGCCCGCGATGACGGCCGAAGCGGCCACACCGATTGCAAATGGGGTGACGGACAGCCCCGAGCGCAGCGGCGAGTACCCCAAGCCGTCCTGCAAGAACAGCGCGAGCACCAGCCAGACTCCGGTGAACCCAATGAAGTAGACGAATCCGATGATGGACCCGGCGACGTAGCCGGGAGTGTTTCTCAGCCGCGGGTCGAGCAGCGGCTGCCGGCCACGCGCGGCTGTGCGCGTCTCCCACCAGGAGAACAGCGCAAACAGCAACGCGCCCACCACCCAGAGCCACCACAGCCGGCTCAGCCCGCCGTCGGCTGCGTCGACTACCGGGATCAGTACGGCGAGGACGCCACCGCCGAGCAGCAGCGAACCCAGCAGATCAAGGTCGATACCGCGCCAACCCGCCCCCGTGGTGGCAGGCAGCAGCCGGGCCGCCAGCAGCAACGCGGTGATGCCGATTGGCACATTCACGTAGAACACCCAGCGCCACGCGTCTGGGCCGGGAATTCCCAGGATCAGCCCGCCGATCACTGGCCCGGCCGCCGTGGCGACGCCAATAGTGGAACCCAGGATTCCGAACGCGCGGCCGCGTTCTGCGCCCTGGAACAACTCCTGGATCAGCCCGGAGTTCTGCGGGATCAGCATGCCGCCGGCCACACCTTGAACCAGCCGAGCAGCTATCAGCAGGCCAGCGCTCGGCGCCGCACCTGTCAATGCACTGGACAGCACAAACGCTGACAGTGCGATGAGAAACATGCGCCGCCGGCCAAGGGAATCACCAAGCCGACCCGCCGGCACCAACGCCAACCCCACGGCCAGGCCATAACCCGATATGACCCACTGCGCGGTCATGGTCGACACGCCGAGGTCACGCTCGATGGAGGGCAGTGCGACGTTGACAATGCTGACATCGAGCAGAACCATGAACGCCGCCAGCTGGGTAACCGCCAAGGCACGCCATCGCCGAGGATCGGCTTCCTCGCGGCGCCGAACCTCCGGAGTCGCCTGACCGTCGGTACGGGCATCCGCGGGGGACCCGCGAGATACCGCTACTTGTAACGCGCGGCTCACGCGTTGACACCACCTTCCATGACTTCGGTTACATCGCCAGGTCGCAGCTCATGCTGGATGTCCACCAGGGCCGTGCGCGCTTGCTCCCCGGTGAGCCGGTCTGCGGGATTTTTGGCGAGCAGTCCTTCGATGACAGGTCGCAGCGGACCGGCGTGCAGGCACGGCGCCGGTTCCCCTTCAACGACCGCAATGACGGTGTTGAACAGCGAGCCCCCGCTGAATGGCGGTTTGCCCTCCACCGCAGCGAACAAGGTTGCACCCAGTGAGAACATGTCGCACGCCGGTTCGGGGTTGCCGCCACGAAGCCGCTCGGGCGCTGTGTAAAGAGGGCTGCCGGCCAGCATCTGCGTGCGGTCGCTGGCCTCGTCCAGCATGCTGCAGGCAATGCCGAAGTCGGTAAGCACCACCCGGCCGTCGTCGCAGAGGTGCACATTGGCGGGTTTGACGTCGCAGTGCAGTATGCCGACACGGTGGGCTGCCATGAGCACATCGAGCAGGCGAAGGCCGATGTGCGTCACCCGAGCGATGGAAAGCGACCCCTCCAGGGTGATTGACTCGGCGAGCGTTCGCCCGGACAGCGGCTCCATGACAATCCAGGTTCGGCTGTTGTCGGTCACGACGTCGTAGATCGTGACGGCTCCCTTGTGGTTGACAGTGGCGGCGGCGCACGCCTCGATCAAGAGACGGCCGGGCGCAGTCCGATACCGGCCGTCGGACGTCGGGTCGCTCACGATGTCCTGTTTAAGGGCGACGGGTCGGTGCAACAGCTCGTCCTCGGCCAGCCACACCCTGCCCATACCGCCGCGGCCCAGCAGCGCCGAGAGCCGATACCGACCGGCCACGAGGCGCGCCCCAGGCGACGGCGGCACGCGTCGGGCAATCGGCAACCCAACTCTCCGGTCCGCAGTCTCCACTTGAACGGGCCCAAAATGTCGTTTGCTCGTCGGGGAGTCCAAGAGAGGCTTCATACCGCTCCACGATGGTGGAACTTGCGGCGCAAGTCGTCGCAGCAGGCGCCCATCCTTGATACCGGCTGGCAGGGGTTTTCCCTTGACGGGCAGCTGCCAGATCCCAGACGCCTTGTCCTCCGAAGGGGGACGAATTTTCTAGGTGGTGGGGATCGGGATCTTGACTGCCAGGGTGGTGCCTTGCCCGGCCGGGCTCGTGATGGAGATGGCGCCGCCCAACGCTTGGACTCGGTCGGCGAGTCCGGTGAGACCGGATCCCCGCGTAGCGTCGACCCCGCCGACTCCGTCATCGCGGACGGTTAGCTGCAGGCTGTCGTCGTTAGCCCGCAGGTCGACATGGGCGACGGATGCGTGGGCGTGTTTGGCGGTATTTGCCAGCGCTTCACTGACGACGTAGTAGGTGCCGACCTCGACCGATTCGGGCAGCCGTGCCGGAAGATCGACTTCTACCTCGACGGGGACCGGCGATCGCCGGGCCAGAGCCTTAACCGCCGGAGCGAGGCCGCCTTCGGACAGGATCGCCGGGTGGATGCCGCGCGAAATTTCTCGCAAATCGTCCAGTGCGTTCGTGAGACCGTCGGCTACCGCGGCGAGTTGAGACTTCACCTGCGTACGATCTGCTGGGACCCCCGTCTCGGCGGTGCGCAGGTCGAGCAAGAGGGATACCAGCCGTTGCTGGATCCCATCGTGTAGGTCACGCTCTATTCGGCGCCGGGACTGATCGGCGGCAGCGACGATCCGTCGTCGGGACGCCAGAAGCTCGTCACGGCTTCTCTGTAGAGAGCTCGCCATGGTGTTGAAACTGCGTTCCAGCACACCAATCTCACCGAAGGCGTCTTCGGGAAGCCGCGCGCCGAGGTCACCGCCGGCGAGCCGCTCGGCCATCCCAGCTGCCTCTCGGAGTGGCCGGATGATCGTCTGATATACGGCGACCACGAACACAATGATCAGTACGACCATCAGAGCCAAACCGCCGACACCGCCGATCAGGGCGCGGTTGGTGACTGCCTCAGCGCGCTGCTGGCGGACGGCAGCCAGGTCGACCTCACTGCCGATGAACTGATCAAAGTCAGCGCGGATCGCATCGATACGTCGCCTTCCTTCCTCCGTCACTGCCACCGTGCGTGCCGAGGCGGGGTCTCGCCGGGCAGCGTCACGCACCGGAATGTAAAAGTCGCCAATGTAGGAGCTGGTGGCCTGGACGATACGCTGAGCGCGGGCAAGCTGCGCCGGGTTGTCGGCCACGAGCTGCTGCAGCGTCGTGGCCTGCTGGGCGAAGGAGGCCTCGGCTGCCTGGGAGGGCTGCAGAAACTCCTCCTGTCCGGTAATGATGTATCCGCGCAGTCCGGTCTCAAGGTCGACGACCAGCCGCTCGAGGTGGTTCGCCACCACGAGCACATCTTGGGATCGCTGGGCGCGACGTTGCGATTCGTGCAGGTCGGCGACTGAGGACAGCACGACAGCGAACGCCAGCGGCGCCGATCAGCGCCAGGAGGGCGCCGCTGATGAGCGTCCGGCCGGCCAGGCTGCCTCTCGCCACACTCCGGGGCGGGCTCACTTCAGGGAGGCTAGCCGATAATGCTGCCATGACGATGAATTAGTCCGCGGGCGCCTTGGGCCCAGGTGAGACCGTGGGAGGGGAGACCAACCGACGATGCGCATAGTGCTGGCAGAAGACGAGCTGCTGCTCCGTGAGGGGATGGCGAGCCTGCTCGAACGCTCCGGCTTCGAGGTGGTGGGTCAGGCTGGCGACGCAGTCCAACTGCTTGCGGCTGTCGGCGACACTTCGCCGGATCTTGTGGTGGTTGACATCCGTATGCCTCCCACGCGGACTCGGGAAGGGCTGGAGGCGGCACGGGAAATCCGCCAGCAGCACCCCGACATCGGCATTTTGGTCTTGTCGGCTCATGTCGAAGTGGAGCACGCCGTGGAGCTGTTGGCGAGCGGCCGGGGGATCGGCTATCTGCTCAAGAGCCGCGTCACCGACGTAACGGAATTCGTCGACACGCTCGAACGCATCGCGAAGGGGGGCTCAGTCGTCGACCCCGCGCTGGTGCAAGAGCTCGTCTCTGTTCGCCGGCGCATTGACCCATTGGCCGCGCTCAGTGAGCGCGAGCGTGACGTGCTCGCGCTGATGGCCGAGGGGCGCTCCAATGCGGGGATCGCCAGGCGGTTGTGGGTCACCGAGGGAACGGTCGAGAAGCACGTCCGAAGCATCCTTGCGAAGCTGAACCTGCCCGAAGCCGAGGAAGATCATCGCCGTGTCCTGGCGGTTGTTACCTTCCTCCAGGCCCAGTAGCTATGGCGACCTATACCCCCTGGCCAGCCCCATCCTCAACCAAGTCGCGGATCCTCTGCCCCGACAGGGCCGTCTTGGGAAGGAACCCGACAGCTGGGCTGGCCGCGATCAGCTCGGCGTAGTCCTCCTCGGCATATGCGGAGATCAATATCACCCGTGACGAATCCACGCCTGCTTTTCCCTGGAGCTGGCTGGCCAGCTCGAAGCCGCTTTCACCGCCCAGATCGATGTCGACCAGCACTACGTCCGGATGCAGCTCCTGCGCAAGCTGCAGCGCCTGCGGCCACGGTCGAAGCCACGCCGACCACGGCGATTCCCTCGCGTTCGAGCCAGCAACGTGCAGCTGTGAGGAACTGCAAGCTGTCATCAACGATCAGGCACCGGACCATGGACCAAGACTGCCGTATCTGTTCAGAATGCACATTCCGGCTAGCCGGACAATGCGTGTGGAGGACAACGCGTGTCAAGGTGAGCCGGCTGGTCGCGCACGTCATGACGACAACGCCCCGGTCGTAGTCACCCACCCGCTGGCAGTCAGCGGCAGATTCCAGTCAGCCACCAGAAAGGATGGCTGCTGCCCGTGATGACGGCCCAACCGTCCTGACGCCAGGGTTGAAGACGACACACCAGGAGGCGAGATGGACCAAGTAGCGACAGGAGCCGCGGACACCAACGGGCATGCAGCGGGGAGTAGCCGTCCGCACCGGAGTGGACCGACCTGGCCGGCAATCTTTGCCGGTGGCTTGGCGCTGTGGGTGGCGACCGTGCTGGTGACCTTCGCCACCCAGAACAGCAACCTGATCCCAACGATCATCCTGCTCGGTAGCTTCTTGGTCCCCGTCACCTTCGTGACATACGCGTTCAGCCACGCCGATCCGATCATCACTCCCCAGCGGATCTTCGGTGCCTTCGTCGTCGGCGGGATTCTCGGCGTGCTCGGCGCTTCGCTTCTGGAAGCGGAGCTTCTGAAGACACCATCCCCGTTCACTTACCTTTGGGTGGGGCTGATCGAGGAGGCAGTCAAGCTGGCCGCACTCTGGCTGCTCGCTTGGCGCCTGCCCCGCTACAGCGCACGTGACGGAATGGTTCTTGGCGCCACCGTCGGTTTGGGCTTTGCCGCCTTCGAAAGTGCCGGCTATGCCTTCAACGCGTTGTTCACCTCCAATGGCTTGTCCCTTTTGGGCGTCGTCGAGACGGAGGTGTTGCGCGGCATTCTGACTCCGATCGGGCATGGGGTATGGACAGCGATCCTGGGCGGGGCGCTGTTTGCTGCTGCGTCGCGTCACTGGCAGCTACGGGCGACCGCTGCCTTACTTGGCTGGTATGTGGGTGTTGCCCTGCTGCACGCACTGTGGGATGCCTCTGGGGGGATAGCCGTCTGGCTCACGCTGCTGCTTACCAACACACCGATGCAATGGCTCATTATCGAGGCGGGTCACGCGCCGACCGTCACGCCAGTCCAGGTGCATATCTACACGATCCTCAACTGGGTGCTGCTGGGGCTGGACGGGCTTGTCGGCGTGTTGATTTTCATCCGTCGCTGGCGCCGGGCAACGACACGAACTGAACCAGGGACCGCAGCGCACCAGATTGATGCCACAGAACACGGACAGCGTGATACCGCCATCGCTCCCCATCCTCCCGCGAATAGTGCCGAACTAGCCGCACCGAAATAGCCGAGCGATACACCACCCGGGCCGCGACCGGGTGAAGGCATTCGGATGGCAACAGCGATGCCGCACGAACAAGGAGATGTCTGGTGACCTCGTCGACCGGCCACATGGTCCGGTTCCGGCCCAGGGACTGGCTGGACCACGTCTTCGAGATCGGCATCGTCCTCAAAGGTATCGACGGGCTCCTGGAGGTTGTCGGCGGCGTCCTCCTACTACAGGTCGCCCCCGCCGAGATCAGCGGCCTCGTCCACGCCCTCACTCAACATGAACTGTCCGAAGACCCCCGCGACCTCATCGCCTCTCGGCTGCTGCACACCGCCAACAGCCTCACCAGGCCCGGCCAGCTGTTCGGCGCCGGTTACCTGCTCGTGCACGGTATCGTCAAGGTCGTTCTCGTCCTGGCGTTGCTGCGGAACAAACTCTGGGCATACCCGTGGTTGATCGGCGTGCTGCTCATCTTTATCGGCTACCAGGTCTATCGGATCGTCCTCAGCCCCACCCTCGGCCTCATCGCCCTCACCGGCTTTGACATTGTGATCGTCGCCCTGACCTGGCGGGAGTACCAGCGCCAACGCGTCTACCGTGTTGGCTCGGCAGCCCGGGCCTGAG
The DNA here is from genome assembly GCA_963734005.1 of uncultured Actinomycetota bacterium. Classification (GTDB taxonomy): domain Bacteria; phylum Actinomycetota; class Actinomycetes; order Propionibacteriales; family Propionibacteriaceae; genus Microlunatus. Next base: position 7,477 of record CAVTFS010000030.1, on the reverse strand, counting down.
CTGCCGCCCGTCATCACCCCTCTTCGAGCACGATTGGAGGACCGCTACTGGGCGCCCACCAGAGACCCGTCCCGTACCACTCGGACGGACGCACCGTGGGCGCTGGAGCTAAGCGCGGCCATCCTCGGTCGCGACGATGCCCACCGTGTCACTGTGTCCGCTCGATCGGCGTGATCTCCACCGCGGCGATCGCGGGCACGGCCAGCAGCCTGCGGCGCAGCCGGCCTATGTTCGCGGGCAGGTCGGCACCGTCGACCGGGACAACATGGGCCAGCACCAGCAGGTGCCTGGGGCCGATGTACACCGCGGTCAGCTCGGCCACCTCGGCCACCCACGGCTCCCGGGCCACCGCCTGGCGCAGCCGCTCGCGGATGTCGGCCGGGGCCGCCTCGTCGGTCAGCAACGCGAGGTTGCGGCGCATCAGCACCACAGCCACCGCGATCAACAGCAACCCTATGAGCAGGCTCGCCGCACCGTCCCACAGCGCCGATCCCGTCGTGATGTGGAGCACCAGCGCAGCAAGGGCCAGCGCGATGCCGACCAGCGCTGCCGAGTCCTCCAGGAACACCGCCGTTGGGGTGGGGTCCGACGAGGTGACCAGGTACTCCCCGAGGTCGAGATGGCGGGCGGCGGCTTCGGAGCGCAGCTGCCGGCGAGCCCTGCGCCACGACGTGGCCTCCAACCCGGCCGAGACCAGCAGCACCGCCACGCCGACCGCCACGTTGGTTACCGGCTCCGGGCGGCGGAGGGTCTGGACGCCGACGGCGATGGCGAACAGCCCGCCGACGACGAAGATGCCGACGGCTGCCAGCAACGACCAGATGTAGCCGGCCTTCCCGTAGGCGAAGGGGTGCCGCTCGTCGGCGGGACGGGCGCCGCTCCTGACGCCGACGTACAGCAGCACCTCATTGAAGGTGTCGGCGATCGAGTGTGTCGTCTCGGCGAGCATCGCCGCCGAGCCCGTGAGCAGCGCGGCGACGCCCTTGGCGACGGCGACGAGCAGGTTCGCGGCGACCGCGACGACCACCGTCCGGAGGCTGGCGTCCTCGGGTTGGGTCACGGCACCTCTCGACGCACGGGCCACCGGGCTAGGCGGACTGGATGTCGCGGGCCATGCCGTGCAGGTCGGCGACCTGAGCGGTCAGCGGATCGGTAATCGTCATCGTCTCTTCCTCGACGTCCGGGGCGAAATAAATAGGCGGGCTCGACCGGGCGGTCCGGGTCGAAGGCCGAATCGGCCGCGTCGCCAAATAGTCTCCAGCAGGGCGACGAACGTGCCCGAAGTGGGCATGGCGCGCCACTCGCCCCGGGCACCCTCGGTAGAAGATCGAGTACCGCGGCTGCTCGGCCGGGAACCGGCGATGCCCGTGCTCGGCCCCGACCCATTACGCCTCGACGATCCGCTCGGCCGGATAGGTCGAGTGGCGATGGCGCGACCTTGCGCTGCTGGAGGCGATCGGGTGTTCTTTTGTCAGGTGCAAACCGCTCGTACTTTGTAGGCAGCCTTACTTCCCGCCACCTGCTATCTCCATGTCCCTGTTGGCGGGGTCTCGGAAGGCCCGCTGGCTGCGATGCATGTTGCCAGCTTGGCCCGCGACCTCGAAGCCGGAGCGGTCGAGCATGCCGGCCAGACCTTCGCGCAGGAGGACGTCGTCGGCCGCGAGCACTACACGGGTGCGGACTGTGGTCACACCGACCATTAAGGGGTAGCTTGACTCAGTGGGCACGTTCGCGCGGCCCGCGAGTTCGCGCGTGACGGATCGCGCAGAGCTAGGCCGCCTCGCTGAGGAGCAGGCGGCCTTGCGCCGTGTTGCGACGCTCGTGGCCCGCGGCGCGCCTTCGAGCGAGGTGTTCGAGGCGGTAGCTCAGGAGGTCGCCCAGGTTCTTGGTCTCCGGAATGCCGCGGTCTCTCGTTACGACGATGACGGCAAGGCGATGACGGTCCTCGCGACTTACGGGGACCACCCGGATGACTTCGGGCCCGGTTCGCGCTGGCCTCTCGTCGGCCAGTCGATGTCTGCCGAGGTGCTGCACACCGGTCGCCCGGCGAGGATCGAAGATTACGCCGGCCTGGAGGGCCCGCTCGCCGCCGAAACCCGTCGGGTCGGGTTCGACAGGGTCGCGGGCGCCCCGATCATGGTCGGCGGCCGGGTCTGGGGCGTGATCTCGACGTCGTCATCGGACGCGCCGCTCCCCGACCGCGTCGAGGACGGCATCGCAGCGTTCACCGAGCTGGTGGCGACCGCGATCGCGAACAGCCAGGCGCGCGACGAGCTCGACTCGGCTTGCCGAGGAGCAGGCGGCGCTGCGACGGGTGGCGACCCTGGTGGCAGAGGGCGCGTCGCCGGACGTGGTGTTTGACGCGGTATGCGCAGAGGTTGCCCAGCTCGCTCCCGCCGACGCCGCGGCTCTCACACGATACGAAGACGACGGCACGGTTGCCGTGCTCGGTGGCCGGTCCCCTACCGGCTACGACTACGTCGGGAGGCGATTCGCGCCCGAAGGAACGATCTCCGGGCTGGTCTCCGAGACGCGCCGGCCTAGCCGGATCAGCTATGCCGAACAACCCGGCTCATTCGCTGCTGCTGCTGCCCGCGAGATGGGCTGGGACTCGTCGGTGGGGGCGCCGATCACCGTTGAGGGCCGCCTCTGGGGCGTCTTGGCCGTCGTCTCGACAACCAACCGACCCCTGCCGGTCGACACGGAGCGGCGCCTGGCGGGGTTCACGCAGCTGGTGGCGACGGCAATCGCGAATACCGAGAGTCGTGAGCAGCTCGCAGAACTCGCGGAGGAGCAGGCGGCGTTGCGTCGCGTGGCAACCCTCGTAGCGCAAGGGGCCCGGCCGGCCGAGGTGTTCCAAGCAGTGAGCGCCGAGGTTGGTCGGCTGCTTCCCGCGGATGCCGTGGCCATCAGCCGCTACGGGCCCGACGGCACGGTGACGCCCCTCGGCGAATGGACCCCCACCGGCGACTCCGAATTTGGTGTCCTCATTGTTGGAGAGCGACTCCCGCTCGAGAGAGGTACTTCGGCCTGGCTGGTCTTCCAGACCCGTCGGCCGGCACGGGTCGACAGCTTTGAGGGAGCAGTCGGTCGCGGCCCTGACCTTGCTCGGGCCGCGGGCTGGCGCTCGTCGGTGGGGGCGCCGATCATCGTCGAGGGCCGCTTGTGGGGTGTTGTGAGCGTCGGCTCGAAGACCGACCGGCTTCTGCCACCGGAGACGGAGGAGCGATTGGGGGAGTTCACGGAGCTGCTGGCGACGGCGATCGCGAATGCAGAGAGCCATGAGGAGCTCGATGCCTCGCGAGCGCGGATTCTCGCCACAGCCGACGCGACCCGGCGGCGAATCGAGCGCGACCTGCACGACGGCGCACAGCAGCAGCTCGTCTCGCTCGCGCTCGAGCTGCGCGCGGCCCAGGCCGCAATTCCCGCCGAGTTCGACGAGCACCGGGCCGAGCTGTCCCATGTCATCGACGGGCTGACCGGGGTTCTGGACGGGCTCCGCGAGATCGCCCTCGGGATCCATCCGGCGATGCTCGCCGAGGGCGGGCTCGAGCCGGCGCTGAAGACGCTCGCGCGCCGGTCGCCGATCCCGGTCGAGCTCGACGTGCGGGCCGAAGGACGGCTGCCCGAGCCTGTCGAGGTGGCGGCCTACTACGTCGTCTCAGAGGCCTTGACGAACGCGGCCAAGTACGCGCGCGCCTCGGTCGTGCACGTTGACCTGCAGGCGAGCGAGCGCTCGCTTCGCGTCGCAGTCCGCGACGACGGGCAAGGGGGAGCCGACCCGGCCCGCGGTTCGGGCCTGCTCGGCCTCAAGGACCGCGCCGAGGCGATCGGTGGCACGATCTCCCTCCGCAGCCCGCACGGCGCGGGGACATCGCTGCAAGTCGAACTGCCGCTCGACACCCGCAACCAGTAACCGATCCAGCAGCCCGTCGACGCGCCGGACCTCGCACAGGCATTGGGGGCGTCGCAGCTGGCCGGTACCGCATGATTCCCGCTAGCAGGTGGCGAAGATGGGCGCCTCCCAGGATGACTTGCGACCCGGCTGGGCGGATTCTTACGCAGTATGAAGGCTCCCTTGGACTTACCGGGTGAGAGTCCGCGCGGCGCGACGTGTAGGGCGTTCGGCCGCGCAAGAGGATGTGACGACTTTCGCGCGAGCGGGACTTCCGACGCGTGCGGTGTCCCCTGCGACGATTAAGGAAGGACCCTACCGATGCAAAAAACACTCCGAACGGCCGTAGCCATCACCGGCGCCGCCGCAGCGATGATGGTCGGGCTGGCCGGCTGCGGCAGCAACACCACCTCCTCCTCGGGCAGCGCCCCGCCCGCGAACACGAAGGTGGGCATCCTGCTTCCGGACACGGCGACCTCGCCGCGCTGGGTCTCGGCGGATCCCAATGAACTCAACAAGCAGTGCATCGCCTACAAGCTCACCTGCTACATAGACAATGCCAACGGCAGTGCGACCACCCAGCAGTCTCAGGCGCAGGCCCTCATCAACGCCGGCGTCGGCGTCCTGCTTGTCGTGAATCTGGATTCGGGCTCCGGCAAGGCCATCGAGGACCTCGCCCAGCAGCACAACGTCGTCACGATCGACTACGACCGGCTGACCTCCGGCGGCAGCGCGTCGTACTACGTGTCGTACGACAACGTGAAGGTCGGCGAGGACCAGGGCACCGCCCTGACCCAGGCCCCGCAGGTGAAGGGCAAGAGCACGGTCAACTACGTCGAGATCGACGGAGCGCCGACCGACAACAACGCCGCCCAGTTCGCGCAGGGTTACAACTCGGTGCTGTCGAAGCAGCCCGGCTGGAACAAGCTCGCTGACCAGACCGGCAACTGGGACGCCGCGACCGCGCAAACCGTGTTCACCACGATGCTCGGCCAGCACCCCAACATCAACGCGGTCATGGTCGCCAACGACACCATGGCGCAGTCGGTCATCAACGTGCTGAAGTCCCAGGGCCTCGCGGGCAAGGTTGCGGTGTCCGGGCAGGACGCCACCGCCGGCGGCCTCGACAACGTCATGGCCGGCACCCAGGCATTCACCATCTACAAGCCAGTCGCCGGTGAGGCGGACGTGGCGATCAAGCTGGCCAGCCAGATCCTCGCGGGCCAGAAGCCCACCGCACCGACGACGACCAAGGACCCGACGACTGGCCGCGAGGTCCCCTCGTTCCTGGCCAGCCCGACCGTGATCACCAAGGCCAACGTGGCCCTGCCGGTGACCGACGGCTACGTGACCTCCGCGGCTGTCTGCCCGACCGCCGCGCTCGTGAAGCTGTGCAACGCCAACGGCATCAAGACCCAGTGACCCGCATCGACCCTCGTGGGGTTGGGCCATGCCGGCGCCAACCCCACACCCACCAGAACAGGTGATACGACATGACGACCATTCCCACGCTTGAGCTGCGGGGTATCGACAAGTCATTCGGTCCGGTGCATGTGTTGTCGTCGGTGAACTTCACCGCCAATGCGGGGGAGGTGACCGCCCTCGTCGGCGACAACGGGGCAGGCAAGACAACGCTGGTCAAATGCATCGGCGGTATCCATCGCGTCGACGCGGGCGAGCTGATCTTCGACGGGACGCCCCGGAGCATCAACGGCCCACGGGACGCCGCGTTGCTCGGGGTCGAGATCGTCTACCAGGATCTCGCGCTGGCCGACAACCTCGACATCGTCGACAACATGTTTCTCGGGCGCGAGGAGGTCAGCCGGCTGCACACGCTCGATGAGAACTCGATGGAGAACCTGGCGCAAAAGGCGCTGGCTTCGCTATCGGTGCGGACGGTCCGATCGGTACGGCAGCTCGTGGCCAGCCTGTCCGGCGGCCAGCGCCAGACCGTAGCTATCGCCAAGTCAGTGCTGTGGAAGTCGAAGATCGTCATCCTCGACGAGCCAACCGCCGCGCTCGGCGTCGCCCAGACCGAGCAGGTCCTCGATCTGGTCCGCCGCCTCGCCGGCCAGGGCGTGGCCGTGATCCTCGTATCGCACAACATGAACGACGTTATGAAGGTCGCCGACTCCATCGCCGTGCTCTACCTGGGCCGGATGGCGGCACAGGTCAGACGCCAAGATGTGACCCAGACTCAGGTGGTCGAACTGATCACCGCGGGCCGCTCGGGTGACCTGGGGCTGTCGCCCGCCGAATCGTCCGGAGCAGCCGTATGAGCGCACAGACCGACGAGATCGTCACACGCGACGAGCCGGAGAGTCGGGAGCCGGTCGAGGGATTGGCCGGGCTGGGCGCCTACGCCAGGGACTATTTCGCCCGCGTCCGGGGCGGCGAGCTGGGCTCCATCCCAGCGATAGTCGGCCTCATCGTCATCACCGTCGTCTTCGCGGTACTGCACCAGGGCTTCCTGAGCGCCTACAACATCGAGGCGCTGGTGATCCAGGCGGCGCCGATCATCGTGATGGCGATGGGCCTGATCTTTGTGCTGCTGCTCGGCGAGATCGACCTCTCCGCCGGCACGACCGGCGGCCTGTGCTCGGCGATCACGGCCGTGCTGATTCTGCGGCAGGGGGCGCCCTGGTGGCTGGCGCTGGTCGTCGGCCTGATCGCCGGCGTCCTCATCGGCTTCGGCATGGGCTGGCTGCGCGCCCGGGTCGGCATCCCGTCGTTTGTCATCACGCTGGCGACGTTCCTGGCGTTCCAGGGCGTCACACTGATCCTCATCGGCGGCCAGGGTTCGGTGATCCTGCCCAGCAACTCGCCGCTGATCAAGCTGGAGAACGGCTTCGTGCCGCTGTGGCTCGGGTGGACGCTGCTGGCGCTGCTCGTCATCGGGTACGCCGCGATCAAGGTCAACGACGCACTCGGACGCCGACGCTCCGGACTCTCCCGGGTGCCGTTCACCGTGATTGCGGCGAAGGTCGTCGGGCTGGCGGCGCTCGGTGCGGCGTTCACCTACGAGATGGGCGTCAACCGCAACCTGACCACCAACGCGTTTTTCAGCAACAAGGCGCAGGGGATGCCGTGGGTCGTCGTCTTGCTGGTGATCCTGTACGCGGTGTGGAATTTCGTCCTCAGCCGCACGCGGTACGGGCGCCACGTGTACGCCGTCGGCGGCAACGCGGAAGCCGCGCGGCGCGCGGGCATCGTCGTGTCCCGCATCCGGATCTCGGTGTTCGTCATCTGCTCCGGCATGGCCGCCGTCTCTGGCATCGTCGCGGCCTCGTTACTGCAGTCGGTGCAGTCGAACGCCGGTGCCGGCAACACGCTGTTGCTGGCCGTCGGCGCGGCAGTCATCGGCGGCACCTCGCTGTTCGGCGGGCGCGGCCGCATCATCGACGCCGTTCTCGGCGGCCTGGTCGTCGCGGTCATCATCAACGGCATGAGCGACCTGATCCAGGGTGCGAACTCGGCGGGCTACGAGTGGGTCGTCACCGGCGCGGTCCTGCTACTCGCCGCGGGCTTCGACGCGGTCGTCCGCCGGGGGCGGACCGGCTGAGCCGCCCGGCCGCCCATCAG
>CAVTFS010000029.1:0-149343 GCA_963734005.1 uncultured Actinomycetota bacterium | reverse complement strand
GACAAAGGCCACGGCCACTGCGACGACGACCTGAGGTGTCACTGCCACACCGTCGATTCCCATGAGTAGGACGGCGAGCAGCGTCGAGGTTAGTGGTAGCCGCAGCATGGCAGCGGACATGGCACCGATGCCTATGGCGATCCCTGCCGCCAAATCCATGCCGGGCAACGCACTTGCCGCAATACCGGCCGCTGCGCCGATGAACATTCCGGGAAAGACCGGGCCACCTCGGAAAGCGCTCAGCGACAGCCCGTAGACGATCGCCTTGCAAACGATGAGGAAGATCATTACGGCGAGCGAATAATCAGTGGCGTCGGCGACGAGCTCGGGAAGTGCGTCCTGTCCAGAGAACAGCACCTGGGTGAAACTGCGTCCGCAGATCAGCTGGTATGCCATGGCTGTAAGGCCGATGAGCAGACCGAACGCGGTCGTAACCAACACTCGGTTCAGGTGGACGATCGGACGGAGCCAGAGTGCAAGGGAGCGGATCAACCACCCGAGAACTGCGCCTGCCGCCCCCAAGACCACCGCCCATGCCAGGGTGGCCAACGTCGGCGGCACTGCGGGCGGCACCGGCAGCGCAAGCGAGAAGGTGCCGAGACCGGTCCAGTTGTCCAAACCGACGAAGACCAGCGCCCCGATGCCCGAGGCCAGCAAGCCCGGCAGCGTCACCAAGCTCAGCGTCATACCGCCGATCCCTGCCACCTCCATGATCAGGAAGGCGCCGACCACCGGGGAGCCGAGCAGTGTGCTGATGGCCGCAAAGCTGCCGGCCGATGCCATGATCATCTGCGCCGTTGGTGGCGCATCCTTTTTCGCTAGGCGTACGGTCAGCGCCGCCAGCCCGCCACCAATTGCGACCAGAGGTGCTTCGGGTCCGACCACCGCGCCGAGGCTGAGCGTGGCCAAGGCCGCCAAGGCGATACCGGGGAGCTCACGTCCGGTGGCCGGGCCTCCGCCTGCTGTGAAGCCGAATGCGGGGGAATGGCCCCCGTTGCCAGGCAGGTATCGGATGGCCAATGCGGTCAACAATCCGCACAGCACCAGCCAGGGCAGCGGCCACCAGGCTGGCGTAGGGCTCCCGACGACCTGATTGGGCAGATCAAAGAACAGGAACCGCTGGATCGCTGCGACCAGCGCGAGGAAGCCATAGGCGATGGCCGAGATGGGAATGCCGAGGAGCGCTGCAAGGACAAGCGCTGTGATGTATTGCCTGGAACGGATCAGTGCGACCGGATCCGTCGCAGGCGGTCCCCCGGCTGGCGCCGGAGCGGCATGCTGGCTTGCTTCAGGAAGCCCGCCACTCCCTAGGACTGTTCGAGTCAACCATCAAATGCCGTCTCTCTTCAGATTGGTCGGATAAAGGCGACAAACATGCCGGAGCTGAGGAGTCCAATCAAACATGCCGGGCGGGATGGAGGCCGACCGGACGGTCGGGGCTTCTTCGTCGCCGACGGATGCCTTTTCCAGATCGCGGGAGATAGCTGTGCCGTCAGGGTGTTGGCTCAAATCCCGGTGATGGCTTGAATTCGGCCGTCGGCTACGGCTTTGACGAACGTGTCGTAGTCGCGTTGGTTCTGATCGGCATAGCGGGTGGAGAAATCGGCGATGGCGTTATCGACAGTGTCGTCGGTGCCGAGGTATTCGGCGATGGCGATAGGGTCGCCTGATCGGGCGTGGGCGCGGGCGAGGGTCCAGCCGCACATTTTGGCGTAGAACGTCATCGCCGACCGGTGACATACCCTCGACCAGCGCGGAGGCCTTCATGTCGCGTAGCTGGCGCCAGTAGAAGTACCGATTGGCTTGGGCCCCTCTGGTCCAGCCCAGGAAGATGTCGGAGGCCGCCTGCATCAACCGCTGCCCTTCCACCACGCGCTGGCCGGGGGTGTTGTAGCGGCTCTTGGGAAGGTGGTCCTCGAGGACGGATGCAGTGGCCTCCTTGACTTGGAGGAATAGGGGGTCGGCGTTGTCGCGGCCTTCGAGCAGCACCATGAACGCTCGGGTGCCGACGCTGCCGACGCCGACCACCTTGCGGGCCGCGTCGACGATGGTGAATCTGTCCAACAGTTGCCGGCGGTCGTTGCTAAGGGTGGCCTTGTAGGCGCGGAACTGCTCCTCGACTGTGTTCCCGGGCCTGGTCGGGTGTCATCTCGTAACTGGCCGCCAGGTCTCGCAGGGGGATGATGACGGGTGGTCGGCTGACGATGCGATGGCGTCCGTCGACGACTTCGGCGAACTTCGGCAACGCGCCGAGGCTGTCGCGGGTGTGGGCCTTGCGGAGCGTCTTGTTCGCGGTCTTGTACGCTTTCGCGACCAGGGCCGCCTCGTCCTTGCCTGCCTTCGAGGCGCCCTGTTTCTTCTTCTTGCCGGTCTTGCCTTTGCTCGGTTTCGTCCTTGGCGACTGAGGCTTCTTTGACCGCCCGCATCGCGTCTTGCATGTCGTGCTCGGTCCAGTGCGCATACCAGATGTCCAGTGTGCGCATCGCGGCGAACTCGGCCATCCCCAACCGGTAGGCCTTAACCGACTCGACGGTCACCGCTCGCGCATCAGCGGGGGTAAAGCCGTTATTGCGGGCTGCGATCGTAAAGCTGGCGGCCATCCGCTTCAGGTCGTACTCCAACGGTCCAGGCAAGGCCTCATCGAAGTCGTTGAGGCCAAACAGCAGCTGCCGCTCCGGTGAGGCGAAGCCGCCGAAGTTGGACAGGTGGGCGTCCCCGCACAGCTGCACCTCCAAGCCGGCCATCGGTGTGGTGGCGAGATCGCTCGCCATCACCTTCGCCGCGCCGCGGTAGAAGGTGAACGGTGACACCGTCATCCGGCCATGCCTCACCGGTACCAGATCGGCCTCACGGGTGGCGTTCTGCTCGATCAGCAGCTCGACCGGGTCGGGCCGCCCTGCCGCCGGCTCCCAGTCAGCCTGAGCTGAGATCGGCGTATCGTCACGTGCCCGTTCGCCGATCGCCTTGCGGTCCTCGACGCTGGTATGGCTGCTGACGATGCTCGTGGCCATGAGTCCTCCATCGAGGGATATCCAATGCGCTGGACTACCCCGGGCGGGATCGCCGTCGCGGTGAATTAGGGGAGCCAGCCACTACGGGGACTTTAGCCACCGGGATCTGTCCAGCGCCATAAGAAATTGCGCCGAAGCCAGCGTGATCAGCACCCCGCTCTCACAAGATCAGCATTCTTTCGGCTGTGGAAGCCAACTAGGCCTGCGGTACGCGCGCTGCCGATCCGCGGCGATCGAGTTGCCGGTCCAGTGTGAGGGCAGCGTCGATCAGAGCGAGGTGCGTAAATGCCTGAGGGAAGTTGCCGATCTGCTCGCCGGTGAGTGCAATTTCCTCCGAGAAAAGCCCCAGGTGGTTGGCGTAGGTCAGCATTTTCTCGAAGGTGTTGCGCGCCTTCTCTAGTTGGCCAGCTCGGGCGAGTGAGTCCACGTACATGAACGTGCACAACGAGAAGGTCCCCTCCGAACCACGCAGTCCGTCGGGCGAGGCCTCCGGGTCGTAGCGATACACCAGGCTGTCGGTGACGAGCTCGTGATCCATCGCATCCAGAGTCGAGAGCCACATCGGATCCTTCGGTGAGATGAAGCCGACCGATGACATGCGCAGCAGCGAGGAGTCGAGCACTTCGGTCTTCGAGTGCTGCACGAACGCCTTGCGGTTCTCGCTCCATCCAGAATCCATGATCTGGTCATAAATTGCGTCCCGTTCGGCACGCCAACGGTCCAGCGGTCCAGGACGCCCGCGGCGATCAGCCAGGCGGATGCAGCGATCGAAAGCGACCCAGCTCATCAGCCGGCCGTACGTGAAATCCTGCCGGCCTCCTCGCGTCTCCCAGATGCCCTCCTCTGGCTGGTTCCAGTTGTCGATAAGCCAGTTCAAGATGTCGCAGAGATGGCGCCATCCCCGATGGCCGGCTTCAAGCCCGTGTTGGTCGCCGAAGTAGATGCTGTCGATCGCCTCGCCGTAGATGTCGAGCTGCAACTGGTCCGCAGCACCGTTCCCGATCCGCACCGGACTGGATCCCCGATATCCCTCCCAATGAGAAAGGATTTCCTCGCTCAAGTCGCTGGAACCATCAACCCGATACATGATGTTGAGCGGGCCACCTTCGCCGCCAACCTGCTCGCGGACCCGTTCTGCCAGCCAACGCCCAAGTCCTGCAGCCTCCTCGGTAAATCCGAGACCAAGCAGCGCATACACCGAGAAGGAGGCATCACGAACCCAGGTGTACCGGTAATCCCAGTTGCGCTCGCCTCCGATCTGCTCCGGCAACGCGGCGGTTGGTGCTGCGACGATGCCACCGCTCGGCGCGTACGTCATGAGCTTCAGAGTTATTGCGGACCGTTGCAGCGTCTCCCGCCACCGCCCCTCATACGTGGACTGGCCAAGCCAGGACCTCCAAAAGCGCACGGTCTCATCGAAGAGCTGCCAGGCCTCGGCGACCCGCACCAATCGCACAGGCCGCGGCTCGCCGACTTCCAAAACCATTCCACGCATCTGGCCAGCCTGCAGCGGCAGCTCGAGCTTCAGACCTTCTGCGGAGGCTTGCTCGACATGTCCAAGCCTGGGTTCGTCGGCCTCACGAATGATGTTCAGCGACATCGCAGTGTGGGCACCCTGGAAGATGGCCCCGTCCTCGCTGATATGCGTCTCGTGTGGCTCCCGGCCGTAGTCGAACCTCGGTGCAATGTCCAAAGCGAAAGTCATCTCACCCCGTACGCACCGCAACATACGAACCAGCCGGTGCCGCGACGACGCAACCTCAGTACTGGCAATCGGCATGAAGTCGATCACCTCACCGACACCTGCCTCGGTCAGAAAACGCGTGACGAGAATGGCAGTGTCCGGATAGTAGAGCTGATGCCGATTGAAGACATCAACCGTCGGTCGAACCCGGAAGTGCCCGCCCTGATCATCATCCAGCAAGCAACCGAAGATGCTGGGCGAGTCAAAACGAGGGGCGCAGAACCAGTCGATAGTGCCGTCGATGCTGACGAGTGCCGCCGTCTGCAGATTTCCAATGAGACCGTGATCGGCGATGAGTGGGTACGTTGACATCGGCCCTCAATCCTCAACGTCAGAGATGCGACCATGCTCTGACAGCCAGATCGCAGAGGCATCACCCCCAAGGGGTGATTAGTGGCGGCCGGAGGAGTGGGACGGCACTTCAGAGAAGTCGTCAGCCCCAGGTCGGCTGGAAGCAGGGGACGAGTGAATCAAATCGCTTCGGCCGCACCTCCATCCAGGGCCTTACGGCGCGAACTCGCTCCATTGAGTCCCGTCCAGTTCATCTGCAAGTCGTCGGCTCGAACATGAACCTGATGATCTCCGACATCAGCGAGGACTTGAAGATGGCTGCCTTTTGGTAATCGGCACGGGCCTCGCGTTGACCTTGGTCCATTTGGCTCGGGCTTACCTTGCCGGTCATCCTGCTTCCTGCGCCGGGTTGATCAGTTGAAGGTCCTGATGCCGGATACTGGCGAGTCTCCCGGGACTGCTGGGACATGTTGGTCACCCCAGCACGTCAGCTGTTGACCGCTCAGGCGTCGCTGCCACTCGGTGGGGTCGCGGCGGGCTGGCGGGTTGGTATTCCGGCGGCGAACACGAACGCGAGCAAGGCGCCGACTGCCAAGAACGCGAGCGAGGCACGTAGTCCGTCGAGCCGGGACTGCTGGTTCTGCTCCACGATTGCGTCAGCCGTTTCAGGTGGCACCCCCGCATCCTCGAGCCCTTTGCGCAGGTCTGCGTCGGAGATGAACGGAATGCCACTAGACAGTTTGACTTGGGCGTTTGCCGACAGGTCTTCTGGGATTGCGGGATTGCCCTGGATGCCGGTGAAGAAGGATGTGGTGAGCGCCGATATCAAGACTGCGCCGGCGAGTGCGGTACCGATGGAGGCACCAAGGTTGGTGACAGTGTTCTGCAACCCGCCGACCTCGCCGCTCTGCTCGTCGGGTACGGCGGAGACGGTGACGCTTCCGAGTTGCGAGGCGAGGGCCCCCACACCCAGCCCGGCGAACAGCATCGGCCCGGTGGTGATCTCTGGTCCGGCTCCCAGGTCGAGCAGCGAAATTAGGATGACGATGCTGGCAAACAGCGCCAGGAAACCGATGCGCACCACGCGGCGCGGGGATGCGTTCGGGAACAACTTCGGCACTCCGACCGCGGCGAGCAACAGCGTGACAGACAGCGGCAGCAGCTGGAGGCCGGTGGCGATGGCCGACAGCCCGAGCGCGACCGACAGGAACAAGGGCACCGTGAAGAACAGGCCCGCCTGGACGAGGTATTGGAAGAAGAAGGAGACCAGGCCTCCGCGCAGCAGCTTGTTGTCCAGCATCGCCGGGTCGACCAGCACACTTTGACCTCGACCAAGCCGCCGCCGTTCCCAGCTAAGGAAGCCGGCCAGTACACAACCTCCGATCAAGATGAGCCAGATCACCGGCGAGAGGCCCAGCCATTCGGGGGCGCCGGGCTTCGGAATGATCAATCCCCAGGTGCCCGAGCGGAGCACACCGAACACCACCAGGGCGAGCCCCAGCGCCGACAGCACAGTTCCCACGACGTCCAATCGCGCGGACTTGTCGGCAGGTGTGTCGGCCATTCGCCGGGCCAAGGCAAGAATGATCAACACAACCAGCACCTCACCGACGAACACCCACCGCCAGGATGCGTAGGTGGTGAACAGACCGCCGATCAGCGGCCCGGCAGCCACTGCAATCGCGCCGGCGGAGGCGACCAGGCCGTAGGCCCGGGGACGATCCGCCCGGCCAAAGTTCGAGGCGACCAGCGCGACCACCGCCGGCATGATCAGCGCGGCCCCAGTTCCCTCCAGCAGCGACCAGCCGATCAAGAGCATGGTCAGGTTCTGAGAGAGCGCGGTGAGGAGCGAGCCACACCCATAGATCACACATCCGATCGCGAACGCCCGCTTGCGGCCCCAGATCTGACCGAGCTTCCCACCGGTGATCATCAGTGAGGCCATTACCAGGGTGTACAGCGTGATCGCGGTTTGGATGCCGGTGACCGTCGTGCCCACGTCTTTTGCGACCGTCGCAATCGACACATTCATCACCGAACTGTCCAGCGTCATAAGAAATTGCGCCGAAGCCAACGTGATCAGCACCGTGCGTGCAGCTTCTGCCGTCCGTTCTGGCACAGTTGACGCTGTCACAAGATCAGCGTTCCTTCGGCCGGATGATCGGCGTCCGGGCCGTTCATCCCAGGGGACCGATCCCGGGCCAGCCGGGCGGCCCGAGGCGGGGTGGGACCGGCGCCGGTCCGCTGTTCAGGCTTGTTCCCCCGACCTGCTGGGCTTCAAGCAGCGTGGCGTCGGCGCCCAGCTCCGTTGCCAGCATTGCGGCGGTGGCGCCCGCTGGCCCTCCGCCCACCAGGAGCAGCCTCATTGCGACGTGCTCGGCGGAAACGGCCTGGCCGGGGCTGTGCCTGCCGATGGGCCTGAGAATGGCCCGGGCTGGTGCCCCGTCACTGCCATGCAGTTTGACTGGCAGGCAGATCATCTCGTACCGGCCGCCGGTAACCGGTGACAGGTCGAGGCCCTCGATGATCCAGATACCGGCTTGGAGCAAGATCTGGTGGATCTTGGCTCCGTCGGCGTGGTACCCGCCAACGGACAGATAATCGATCCCGACAGTCCGCACCCTTGTCTCCGCCAGATGCATAGCGGCCTGCTCGGAGATGTACACGAAATCCTCGACAAAGCTGGGGCTGCGCCAGCACCGAGCGGAGTTCGATGTCCGGAACAAAACGCGTTCCCCAGCCTGCAACCCGTGCTTGCGGATTTCGCCGGCGGTGACCTCGCGGGGATGCTCGATCTCGATTACGCGGGCCTCGCCCATCGTGGCGGTCAGCGGCATCTCGTCGATCCCGGCCGCCCCGTGAATGAAGTGCGTCGGTCCGTCCATGTGGGTGCCGCTGTGCACCCCCATGGCCAGGTGGGAAACGTTGCAGTCGTCACCGCGGCCCAGGTCCATCACCCGCTCCAACACGATCGGCGGATTGTCGGGCCAATGCGGCATGCCATGCCTGACGGTCACCGAGACGTCTATCCAATCGGTCATCTCAGGCGCCACGATGCCCTCCGCGACATGGTTCGGGCCCGCCACCGCTCAGCAGCCCGCCGTCCCGGTCCCGACCACGCTCGCCCTCGGAGCGCCCCACGAGCGAGCGCCCTCGCGAAGCCACGACGGGTGACGGGTAGCCTGCGCTGGCCTCGATACTGTACGACCCGGGCCATTTCCTCGGATGCTATCTTGCGCAGTCGGTCATTGTCACCGCGGCGTTTACTCCCTTCTCAACAATCCAAGGCCTCGGCGGCCGTGAGGGGCGAGCGCTAGCCAGCGTCCCGCAGGTAGCCGAAGAGCTAGCAGCTCGGTTGCTATGGTGAGGCCATGCGGGCCATCACCGTCATTCCCGCACAGCAAGGCTCCGTCGCACTGACCGAGATGCCGGAGCCCCCGGATGAGGACGGGCCGATTCTGGTCCAGACGCAGGCGATTGGCATCTGCGGCACCGATCTGGAGATCATCAACGGCGACTACGGGTCAGCGCCGTCGGGCCAGGACCGCCTCATCATCGGGCA
This sequence comes from uncultured Actinomycetota bacterium, assembly GCA_963734005.1. Classification (GTDB taxonomy): domain Bacteria; phylum Actinomycetota; class Actinomycetes; order Propionibacteriales; family Propionibacteriaceae; genus Microlunatus. The sequence goes on along the minus strand of CAVTFS010000029.1, from coordinate 140,735 downwards.
CGAATCGCTGGGCCGGGTGGTCGAGGCAGCCCCGGAGACCGGTTTCGATGCCGGAGACCTCGTGGTCGGCATCGTCCGCCGGCGCGACCCTGTTCCGTGTCCGGCGTGCGCAGCGGGGGACTGGGATATGTGCATGAACGGCCGGTACACCGAGCGGGGCATCAAGGGCCGTCACGGCTATGCGTCCGAGCGTTACCGTATCCACCCTGAGTACCTGGTCGCGGTGGATCCCGTCCTCGGGATTCTCGGCGTCCTGCTCGAGCCCACCACCGTCGTGGCCAAGGCCTGGGACCACATTGAAAAGATCGGCCACCGGGCGACGTGGGCACCGGAGAAGGTACTTGTCACCGGCGCCGGGCCCATCGGCCTTCTCGCAGCGCTGCTGGCCACCCAGCGGGGTTACGAGACCTACGTGCTTGACCGGGTCACCGAAGGCCGCAAACCAGACATGGTACGGCGCCTGGGGGCAACCTATTTCCACGTCGGAGACATCGGAGAAGCGGGGGCGGAGGCAGACATCGTCATCGAGTGCACCGGCTTTGTGCAGATGCTGCTCGAAGCAGGCCCGCAGCACGTCCGCCACCGCATAACCTGCCTCACCGGAGTCTCCCCGGCCGGCGCCGAGGCCACCGTCGACCCGGGACTCTTCAACCGCAACATCGTCTTGCAGAACTCCGTCATATTCGGCTCGGTCAACGCCAACCGGCACCACTACGAACTCGCCGCCAAAGCTCTCGCCCAAGCCGATCCAGGCTGGCTCGCCGACCTCATCACCCGCCAGGTGCCGCTCGACCAGTGGAGCGACGCCTATACCCGCAGACCGGACGACATCAAGACCATCCTCGGCTTTCCGGACGCATCACTCTAGCCGCGACTTGGCAACCAGGCTGATCTAGCTCGCAGCATTAACGGTGGCTGGCCAATGGAGTCTGATCACTGCATCGCGTGCATCAGGAACACGAAGGTGCCTAACTCCAGAACGAAAACGCTGGGCGGAGATCGTCCACAGCGTGGCTTAGTGCTTGACAGGTCCGATCACCCCGGCCAAGGCCAGGCCGTCGAGGATGAGTTGCACGGCGATGGCGGCAATGAGGAAGCCAAACACCTTCTCGGTGACCAACATGCGGCTTTCGTCGAGCTTGGCACTGACCTGGTTTGCCCAGCGGAAGACCGCAATATCTATCAGTAAGACGAACAGCAGGATGGCGATCGCGACCGCCAACACGATGAGAGACGTCGCCTCAGCGGAGATCGTCACCAGGCCGACGATGCCCACCGGGTTCAGCAGGTACGGCACCGCCAGCGGGAACCGCGCGAGCTGCATCGGGTCCTTCTCGGCAGTGTCATGGTCGCCGCCACCGGGCTGCTGCGCGAGCACCATCCACACCGCCAAGACCAGCAAGATCACGCCACCCGCGATCGACAACGAAGCGATCGAGAAGTGCAGCAAGGCACGCAGCAACTCGCCGAGCACGATCAGGATCAAGGCCACCGTGCCCGCGGTGACAAGCATCGTGCGTTGCACACGCCGCTTGGCTGTCCGCGTCAAGCGGGGCTGTGATCTCCAGGAAAGGGACCAGCGCGAGCTTGGGCCCTATGCCGATGAACAACACCAAGAACGTGTCGATCACACCCGCAACGGTGACTGACGTCTGGTCCATCCCCCTAGTGTTGCCGAGACGAGCCTTCGGTGTCCTGGCCTCTCGGTAACGAAGCGCGGCGCCCAGCTATCCCGGCTGCACGAGGCCCGTCTTCTAGGGAGAGGCGCCGCCCTAGGCCGCGACGTCAAGCAGACGCTGACAGGCGTTCAGCATTCGCGGCCTCGGGCCGTCGTCGATGCGGCGGCGCGCGAGGGTCATGACGGCCTGGGCGTGGGTGCGGGGCCCTCGACGAGCAGATCATCTCACTCAAGGCGGGCATCGACAGGCTTTTCACCGACCAGCCCGACAGCGGCGTGCTCACTCGATCGCTGGCGTTCGCGGGATGACGGTCGGGCGATAGCATCGCCGGATGGATGCGGCGCTTCGCGCGGCGGCCGAGGCGGCGCCGGGGTTCATGCCTCCGGACGAGGGCATGGCCCTCTACGCCGCGGCGTACCGGGCCGCTGTGCTCGGCCCGCTCGTCGAGATCGGCACATACTGCGGCAAGTCCACGATCTACCTCGGCGCGGCCGCCTTAGCGCGCGGCACGGTCGTCGTTACCGTGGACCACCACCGCGGCTCCGAGGAGCACCAGCCCGGGTGGGAGTACCACGATCCGAGCCTCGTCGATCCCGTTACCGGCCGGATCGATACTCTGCCCACGATGCGGCGGACGCTGCATGCGGCCGGTCTGGAGGACCACGTTGTCGCCATTGTGGGGCGGTCCACCACCGTTGCGCGGCTCTGGATCACACCGGTGGCTCTGGTCTTCATCGACGGCGGCCACACGGAGGAGGCGGCCCGGCTCGACTACGAATGCTGGGCGCCACACGTCCTGGAGGGTGGGTACCTGGTGATCCACGACGTGTTCGAAGACCCGGCGGACGGCGGCCAGGCTCCGTACCAGATCTACCAAACCGCCATCCACAGTGGATTGTTCGTTGAGGATGGCTGTACCGGATCGCTACGGACCCTGCGCCGCGCAGGCGTCGTCATCGCAGGCGAGGACGGTCTCGTCGGGACCGACCGGCAACGTTGGGCCGCCGAACACCGCGCTGGTCACCGGTTCGCCGGCTAGGACGGCGGCGGCGAGCAGCACCGCGGCGCCCGTCCACGTCGTACGCTCCTCCGGCCAACGCGCATCGTCCGTGTACACGTAGCCGGTCCAGTACGAGCCGTCGTCGTGGCGCAGGTGTTGCATGTCGGCGAACACGTCCGCCGCCCGCGCGTGCTCCCCAATGGCGCAGAGCGCAAGGGCCAACTCGCACGTCTCGGCACCGGTAACCCACGGCTGGTCGCTGACGCAGCGTACGCCCAGTCCCTCCACGACGAACGTATCCCAGCCCGCTGCCAGGCGTTGGTGTGCCGCCTCCCCGCGCAGGGCGCCGCCAAGGATCGGGTAGTACCAGTCCATCGAGAAGCGCTCGCGCGGTGCGAAGCGCTCCGGGTGTGCGGCGACGGCATGGCCGAGGGTGGCCGCCGCCAGCTCCCAGTCGGGTTGGGGTTCGCCCCGGTCGTCGGCGAGCGCGAGGGCGCAGCGCAGACTGTGGTACATGCTCGAGCAGCCGGTGAGCAGCGCCTCGCCGGCCGCCACACCGAGCGGGCCGCGGGCCCAGAGTATTTCCCCGCCAGGTGCCTGCAGGTCCAGCACGAATGTCATCGCCGCCACCAGCGTCGGCCACATCCGGTCCAGGAAGGCGCGATCGTCCGTCATGCAGGTGTGGTGGAGGAGGGCGACGCCGAGGTACGCCGTGAAGTTGGCGTCCCGGACCGCGTCGGTGACGTCGTGGCCCCGGTACTCGCGACACCATGAGCCATCCGAATTCTGGGTGCGCCGCAGCCACTCGTACGCTGCTTGCGCCTCACCGTGCCGGCCCACCACGTCGAGCGCCATGGCCGCCTCGATGTGGTCCCACGGATCGGTCTGCCCGCCCGGGAACCACGGGATCTGTCCGGTGGCGGCCTGTGCGGCGACGATCGAGTCGGCGGTCTGCTGGCTGGCGGCGACGCTCAACGCCGCGAGGGCCTCGGCGCCTCCCCTCATGACGCCCGCTCGGGTTTCGCGAGCGCGAGGTAGATGACGAGGCTCTTGCCGAGAACCGGGTTGAGCAGGCGTTCCGCGGTCCGGGTCCACCAGGGTCGGCGCACGATGTCGTAGACGAGCAACCGGTGGTAGAGCCGCGGTAGCATGGCGGCTTCGTTCTCGATGCCGAAAAGGCAACGCATCCACCAGTACGGCGAGTGGAGCGCATGCGCGTGATGGCTGCCTAATGGCACGAGAGCCGCGGCCCGCAGGCGGGCCAACAGCTCGCGACGGCGGTAGATGCGCACGTGCCCGCCCTCGACCTGGTGGTACGCGTCGGAGAGCGCCCAGCAGACTCGCTCCGGCCACCACCGCGGCACGGTGACGGCGAGCGTCCCGCCCGGCCGCAGGATCCGGGCCACCTCCGCGATGGCGTGACGGTCGTCGGGAATGTGCTCCAAGACCTCAGAGAGGATGACAGTATCGAACGCGCCGTCCGGGAACGGCAGCTGATGCGCGTCGCCGAGCAGCGCGAGCGCGCGGCCGCCCGGGGCCGGCTCGCCCGCCTCGCGCATCGCTGCGAACATGCGCTTTACCTCCTCGACATCGCTGGGGCTGCGATCGAGCGCCACCACCAGCCCGCCGCGCCGGTAGCACTCGAATGCGTGCCTACCGGTCCCGCACCCAAGATCGAGCACTCGATCTTGCGGCTTGACCCGAAGCCGGCCAAAGTCCACTGTCAACACTCAGCTCCCCCTCGAGCGCTCGCTTCCGATCGCGCGGCGGTAGACATCGGCGGTACGAGCGGCGGCCGCACGCCACGTGTAACGAGCCACCACGCGTTCGCGCCCAGCGACGCCGAGCCGTGAGCGCAACGCCGGGTCGTCGAGGGCGCGGCCGATGCCTGCGGCGAGCGCCTGCGGGTCACCGGGCGGCACGAGGAGGGCGGTCTCCCCGTCAGCGCCGGCGACCTCCGGCAACGCACCACCGGTGGTGGCGACAACCGGCGTGCCGCACGCCATCGCCTCGACCAGCGGGAGCGAGAACCCCTCGAACAGCGACGGCACCACGGCCAACTCGGCGCTACGCAGCTCGTGCAGCAGCTCGTCCTCGGAGATCCGGCCGGTAAAGCGAACGGGGAGGGCGTAGCGGGTGATTGCCTCGGCGACGGGGCCGCGCGGCCGGGTCGAACCGACGACAACCAGCTCAACGTGGCGTTCGGTACGCACCTTCGCGACCGCCTCGACGAGCGGTAGCAGTCCCTTGAGCGGCACGTCCGCGCTTGCGGTCGTCACCACACGGCCCGGCACGCGCGCCACGGCCGGGTCGGGCGCGAACCTGTCGATGTCCGTCCCGACGGGGACGACGTCGATGTGATGGTCGGCGACACCAAGATGGTCCAAGATCTCGGCGCGCGACGACTCCGACACCGTGATCACACACTTGAGCCGGCGGGCGACCCTGCGCTGCATGCGGGTGAAGCCGTACCAGCGCCGCAGCGAAAGCCGTCGCCAGCCGGTCGCGCTCGCCAGCTCGACCTTCCGGTCGATGTGAACCGGGTGGTGGATCGTGGTCACCAGCGGCACGCGGAGCCGGGACAGCCCGAGCATTCCGTAGCCAAGGCTCTGGTTGTCGTGGACGACGTCGTATTGGCCGATGCGCCCCCGCAGCAGCCGGCTGGCCCGCAGTGAGAATGTCATTGGCTCTCCAAACCCGGCGGTCAGCATGGTGGCCACCTCGAGCACATCCACCCAGTCGCGGTACTCGCCGCGGCGCGGCAGCCGGAACGGATCGGGTTCCCGGTACAGGTCGAGGCTCGGCACCGGAGTCATGCCGACATCGTCCTCAAGCTCCGGGTAGGGCTGGCCGGAGAACACGTCCACGGTGTGCCCCAGTCGCACCAGTTCACGGCTCAGGTGACGTACATACACGCCCTGGCCGCCGCAGAAGGGATTTCCTCGGTATGTCAACAACGCCACCCGTAACGGTTCGTCGGTCAAGAATGCCTCCGCTCCGATCAGCGCTGCGCAGATGTCGACAACATAATGGTTTGGCTTCGGCGGGGGATCACGGGCTTTGCCGCGGTGGGGCGCGGTGCAAAAGACGTATGGCCGAGGTGATCCAGGAGCACCATGCCCGCCAGCTGCACTGGGACCTCCGAAGCGCGCCGGCCGGCCGGTCTCGTGGGCGCTGCCCAGGGGCCTTCGGGGGGACCCGAAGCGCAACCATCTGCCGCGCACACCGAGGATCACCCGCTGGATTACGCCGCGTTCGAGGGCGAGATCCCGCAGGCCCGGTAAACGATCTGGGACAGAGGAACCTACGAGTGTCAAAGTGGGCTGAACGCGAGGTGAAGGTCGTGCTCCACGGCGAGCGCGCGGATGGACGCTACGTTCTATTCCAGACGGACGGCAAGAACTGATGATCCACCGAATAGCCTCACCCTCGCCCCCGCTCGAGGACGCCGAACCTCCGGCCATCAAGGGATGAAGGCGGTGCCGGGCAAGCATGGCGCCCTGTTCCTCGCCCAGCAACTCACGGCTCCCAGCCCGAGCGGCCTGAACCTTCACTCGCCAATCCTCGAAGGAAGATGATCATTGGCCACTGATGCCCGTACCGTCGACAGGCACGAACCCTGGGCAGACATCCAGGCTGGCCAGGAACGTGCGGTGGCCGCCACCAAGTCGCACACCGCGCAACTCCTGGCGCTGCACCTGCCCTTCGACCGCGTGCACGGCGGCGACGCAACTGCCGGGATGGGGCTTAGCGATCTTGGTGAGCAGCCGCTCGGTGAGAATGCCCATGTCGCCGAGCTGGCCCAGCGGTTACCGCAGCCGACGAGGGGCTCGTTGTTGTCGCGCCTGGATACTTCGAGCTTGATGCGACAGTCCAGATAAGCAAGACAAATTAATCAGATGAGAGAGTGGTTCAACCCAAATCTCGAGCTCGCAGGTTTCCTTTTAGGGTGAGTGATCCGACTATCAATAGTGCCTTCTTTAGAGATTCTCCGAAAACCTATACTGATTCGGCTTTTGACGGCGTTATTCCGCGAAACACTGACCTGACTAACGCTCACTTCAATCAATAGTACTTCTTTACCTTCAACGCTAAATCGGCAATCGCCAGAGCCTATTAGCAACCTCATAATAGAGCTATTACAAAGACCTATGAGGGCGCTTCCCAGTTGAGCGTGGTGGTGAGTCGTCGACGCAAGGCTCGTGGCCCTGCGCTCCACCGGATGCTCGATGATCATGATCCGACCAACGAGGTCGGCGCCGCCTGGGGTGTGAAGGAACGGCACCGCCTGCCGCCTGCCCGAAGCCAGCCGACTCGCAGAGTCCATCCAGATAACCCAACAACCGACGGCCACACCTGCTACTGATCGAGGCTACGTCCGGAGAACGTTCGATATCTTCGAAGACCAGCTTGCGTACCTTACGAGAGCGTCCCTCGAAGACCGCCTCGCCGGCGGGGAGGGTTGTATGAACTCCATGGTTCGCCAGCCCTCGATACTTCATCGCACAGCAAAGAGACGATAACCTCCGCCACTTCCTGCCGTTAACAAACTGTTCACCTCCGCCACATCCTGCCGTAATAAACTGTTCACCTGTCGATGCCACGCCCAGCAGGAAAAAGATTGACCGGGAGCTGCCGGCTCGATAAAATAGAGTGTTTGCAGCCGGCAGGTTCGGCGCGCGATACCAGTTGGCTGTTGACCGATCGTCGTCGGGGACGATCGCCGGATTTGCGCTATTCGGGCCGCGCGACATGGATCCCGGGATTCGCAGCGAACGGCTTTCATCCTTCTGGGGATGAACACCTCGTCCGTAGTCGGGCCGAAGATGGTGTGGTGCTCGTGGAGTCGGGGCAACACGAGACTGGGGCGTTGGTGCGGAGGCGATGCGTGCCGCCCATCGGCCGAGGGACAGCCACTTCGAGTTACTGGAGTGACGTGACCTATTGACGCGAAGGATGGGTCATGGACGTCATGAATGCAGTGCTGAATACGGTCGTGGTGGTGCTCATCGCGTCCACCATGTTCGGGGCGGGCCTTGGCACCACGCTCGGCGCGCTAGGAGCAACGTTTCGCAATGTGAAGCTTGTTCTCCTCGTTGTTGTGGTGAACCTTGTTCTGGTGCCGTTGATTGGGTGGGGTACGGCAGCAGTCCTCTCCCTCGACACCCCGGCCTATATTGCGCTCGTTCTGCTGGCATGCTCACCGGGCGCTCCGTTTGCCGCGAAGCTGGCCATGATCCAGCGCGGAGATGTAGTCACTGGGGCGTCGCTGCAGGTCTTCTTGGCCGCCATTGGCAGCTTGACGTTCGCACCGACGGCTAATGCCATCTTCACCGCGGCGAATCTCGGCGGAGGGATCTCGCTTCCCGTTGGACAACTGGTCCTGACGGTGGCCGTCTTGCAGTTGCTGCCGTTTGCGGTGGGTCTGGCGCTCCGGAAATGGGCGCCGGAGACGGCGACCCAGTGGAGAGGGCCCGCACTGCAGATCTCGAACCTGGCCCTGGTAGCGGTGCTCGCCTTGTCCCTGCTCGGCAGTTGGCAGCAGATCACCGCTCTCGTCGCCTCGCTGACGCTCCTGGCCGCGGTCATCTTCAACGTGGTCGGATTCGGGATCGGCACGTTGGTCGCCAGCGGTTCGCTGGTAACCAGAACGACCGCGGGTTTGTTGGCCCCAGCACGCAATGCCGGTCCGGTGTTCGCCGCTGTCGGGATTGCTTTCAACAACGACCCAGACATCCTCGGCGCGCTCACGGGCATTCTCCTTGTCGGACTCGCGGTGGGCGTGGCCGTCGCCGCGTTCCTGGCACGGCATCGGCCTCCTCCCGAGACCGGAGCCGAGCCGCAGGCGGAGTCCCACGCACAGGCTGACTCACCTGGGTCGGCGGTTGGCGCTCGCGATTCTGACCGTTCCGCGGCCGCTGACGTTAAGCCTTTAGAGCAAAATAGCGCGGGGGAAAGAGGCGGTGGATAGTCTCCCTGCTGCCCACCACCATTGAGAACGTTGCAGGCGGCCAAAGACGAACAGGAGGTGGCGGCATCTGAGACGCACGCTTATTTGATGGATGAGCCCTGGGAAAACCGAGAATCGACAGAAGGAGTGCAAACATGGCGCAAGAATCAACACCCGAATCAGTCGGTTCGGCGCGGCCGTTCAAGTACTACGGCAACCAAGGCGAATTCACACTGTTGGCTCCACTCAAACCTGGTGGAGCCGAAAAGGCGCTTGAGATCGCGCGGATAGCCACCGAGGAGGGAGTAGACGCTGGGCTAATTGGCACGCTTCACAACCTTCGGATTGCCCTTCTCGACAACCACACTCGCATGTTGTTCGCTACCGTCTACGACGGAACCTGGGACCAGTACATCGACGACTTTGTTGCCAACCCCACGATGAAGGCCGCTTTAGATGGGCTGTTCGGTAATTTGGAGGGCTTCCCGGGCATGGATAGTCCTGAGGCTAAGGACTACTTAGTTAAGTATCAGGTTCCGGTGGATTGGTTCTGGACCGCTCAGCCTGAGTCAACCGTCAAACGAAACCTGAGAGCAGAGCGTGTGCTCGCAGGTTTCGAGCAGGTGCTGGACGCCGCTGGCTGATCCTTTCCCTTGGGAGCGGACGCATCCTTGCAGCTATCCGGGTGACCATGCATCTGAGACGCACACTTATTTGATAGATGAGCCCTGGGAAAACAGAGAATCGACAGAAGGAGAGCGAACATGTCGCAAGAATCAACGCCCGAATCAGCCGGTTCGGCGCGGCCGTTCAAGTACAACGGTAAGCAAGGTGAGTTCACACTGTTGGCTCCATTCAAACCCGGTGGGGCCGAGAGGGCGCGAGCGCTTGTAACTCAGGCCCCGACACAGACCGGCGGTCCGCTTATTCCCACGCTTCACAACATTCGGGTGGCCGCAATCGACAACGACACTCGCATGTTATTCGCTACCGTCTACGACGGCACCTGGGACGACTACATCGACGACTTTGCCGCCAGCCCTGAGATGAACGCCATATTAGAAGCGCTGTGGGGGACTCTGGAGGGCTACCCGGGCCTGCAGAGCCCCGACGTGAAGGACTATCTAATCAAGTATCAGGTCCCGGTGGACTACTTCTGGACCGCCTTCCCTGACTCAACCGCCGACCGACTCAAGAAGGGAGAGCGTGTGCTCGCAGGCCTCGAGCAGGTGCTTGACGCCGCTGGCTGATCCTTTCCATTGGGGGCGGACGCTTCCTTGCAGATATCCGAGGTGACCATGCATCTGAGACGCACACTTATTTGATAGATGAGCCCTAGGAAAACAGAGAATCGACAGAAGGAGAGCGAACATGTCGCAAGAATCAACGCCCGAATCAGCCGGTTCGGCGCGGCCGTTCAAGTACTACGGTAAGCAAGGTGAGTTCACGCTGTTGGCTCCATTCAAACCCGGGCCTGAGGGGGCCGAGAAGGCGCGGGAGATAGCGAAGCTAGGCGACGCCGGAGCAGCAACTGGGAAAATTGGCACGCTGCACGACGTTCGGATAACCCTCATCGACAACGACACTCGCATGTTGTTTGCTGCCGTCTACGACGGCACATGGGACGACTACATCGACGACTTCGCGGCCGGGGTCGATGCCTTTCTTAGATGAGCTGTGGTTCACTTTGGAGGGCTACCCGGGTCTGCAGAGCCCCGACGTGAAGGACTACCTAGTCAAGTATCAGGTCCCGATCGGGTTTTTCTGGACCGCCTATCCTGACTCAACCGTCGACCGAATCCAGAGGGCAGAGCGTGTGCTCGCAGGCCTCGAGCAGGTGCTGGACGCCGCTGGCTGATCCTTTCCATTGGGGCGGGCTTCCTTGCAGCTATCCGGGCGACCACGAAAGGATGCGTCCGCCCTCAAGTGGCAGGAAGCTAAGAAGCTAGGAGGACGAAGATCACGACCGAATCGCAGACCGCCGCCTTGGAGTTTGACGACATCCAAGGCCCTGTGTTGTTGCCCCGGCCTCTCCCGTACTTCGGGGCCTATTTCATAGTTCGCATCGACGATCCTGCGCAAGGCCGGGAGATGCTGGGGCGTCTCGCCCCTAAGGTAACTTCGGCCGCCAACTGGCACAGCGTCGCCGAGACAGGCTCGATCAACGTGGCGCTCACTTTCCAGGGGCTTAAGGCCCTCGGCGTGCCACAGGCCTCCCTAGATAGCTTCTCGCCTGAGTTTCAGCAGGGCATGGCCGCGCGTGCGGCATTGCTCGGCGACGTTGGCGAGAGCGCCCCCGCCAACTGGGAGAAGCCCTTTGGCACCCACGACGTGCATCTAGTGCTGGGCGCCGTCTGCGGCGAGGAGGGCGACCTTGAGCCTCGGCTCGACTTCGTTCGCAGTAGCCAGGACGACTTGCCCGGCGTGTCGATCATTTGGCAGCTGAAGGTCGGCATGCTGCCGAGTGTGCGCACGCACTTGGGCTACAGGGACGGCATCGGCAACCCCCTGATCGAAGGCAGCGGCTTACCTGCCTGGCCCGGACAGGGCCCGGCCATCAAGGCCGGAGAGTTCATTCTCGGCTACCCCGATGAGACGGGCAACCTGGCTCCGATGCCGCAACCTGAGGCGCTGGGCCGTAACGGCACCTACATCGCCTTCCGGAAGCTGTACTCGCATGTGGCGGAGTTCCGCAGATACCTGAAAGCCAACGCCGCGAGCCCCGAAGAACAAGAGCTGTTGCAGGCGAAGATAGTGGGCCGCTGGCCGAGCGGCGCTCCGCTGGTGCTTGCCCCGGAGTGGGACGATCCCGAGCTTGGGGCCGACCCGCAACGAAACAACGACTTCAGCTACTACGAGGAGGATCCGAAGGGCCTCAAGTGCCCGGCCGGCGCTCACATCCGCCGCAATAACCCGCGGGATGCTCTCAAAGACACCGTCACGGTAGTGAACATCCATCGAGTGGTGCGGCGTGGCTTCGTCTACGGCCCCATGCTGCCTGAGGGGGCAACCGAAGACGACGGCGCGGAGCGGGGGAGCGTGTTCGCCTTCATTAACGCGAACCTCGCCCGCCAGTTCGAGTTCCTCAAGTCGGTGTGGCAGAACGATGGCAACTTCGTGAGCCTCGACGAGGAGAAGGACCCCCTCTCCGGGCCCAACGACGGCACCGGCACGTTCACCATCCCGCGGCGACCGGTACGAAGGCGCTTGCATGGCATACCCCGGTTCGTGACTACCAAGGGGGGTGAGTACTGCTTCTTGCCCAGCATCCGGGCGCTGCACTGGCTGGCGAACCTCGATTGATGATGCCAGGAGCACCATATGAGCAGACACAGAACCAGATCCCGAGCTTGATCGCGACCCACCAATAGCGGAGCAGGCCGTACTTGCCGCCCAGCCCGAGAATCACTCCAGTGATTAGGCTTATCAGCGCAGCAATGAACATCGGCCAGACCGTCACCGACAGCACCGACTGCAAGGTGCACGCCCGCACTACGGCGGAGTCGGTGAAGACGAGCACCCCCCACGGCTTGAAGGCGACCAGCAGGAAAGCGACAGTCAGGCACGACAGTCAGGGGAGGCGCCTACCTCTTCATACCCGGCCTGCAGGCGCTTCGCTTGCTCGCCCAAGTGGCCTCCAAAGCGCCCTTGTCATCGACCCGGAGATCAGCAGCCCGCCTTTGCAACGCTTTCTGGCGTGACCGCGATCCGACCCTGTCTCGCACCAGTCCAACTTCGACGACCACGAGGCGGGCGAACATGGGCGCGTAGATCCGAGAGCCCCGTACCAGACGAATGCGATCAATCTTGACCGATTTCAAGATCGCCCGAACTGAACAGCTCGTACACCTTTGATCGGCTAATGTTCAAGATCACCGCACCCTCGGGAACCCGGTACAGGAGTCGGTCCTCCGTCGTTGTACCTCGATTCCTGAGGTGCCCGTCCGTACCCGCACGGCCTTGAAGGCGGGTGTCGTCGAGCCGCCAGTCGAGAACGGCGGCCCGGTCGTCGGCGCTGCTCAGCTCTTTGCGTCGCATGCAGCCCGCAGCCGTTGGAGTGGGCGGGCGCCGTCGACCGCGAGGAGGAGCAGGTGGGCACGCAGGGTCGGCCATGCCGGCTCGTCGGTTAGCCCGGGCACCAACTGGTTGGCAGAGGCCTGCAGTGCCTGCGCCGCACTCACCGACGACTTCCTCGGCGGCCAGGTGCAAGGCGTCGATGTAGATTTCGGGGCGCTCTGGAATGCTCTCGGTGGTGCTCAGTGTTTCTCACCCTCAACGGCCCGGACTCTATGCGGACAATTCCGACGCGTTGCCGGCCAACGCTGACGGGCTGGGAATCGGGCCGGGGTCGGAGCCCTGAGGATTGGCTTCGTTCCGAGCTAACGGAGCGGGCTTACACAACGCGCCGCGGTCGCTGATGCGGCAATGTGTCGCCAATCTCACCGGGGCGCGGGTGCCTTCGACTCGCTCGAGTTCTATGAGGGTGCTTTGGCGACGGCAAGCGGAGCCTCACAGACTTCGACCTGCTCGCGCGTGCCCTCGTGCACACTCGTAGCGTCCATGAGGGCCGGATCCGGCTCAGATAAGTCGCGAGCGCGGACCGCGGCAACAGCGTGGGACGGCAGCGGACCCGACTACTGCCTCGTCATATAGCCGCCCACACGTTCAGCCTGCACTGACGGATGACCGTGAGTTTGGCGGTCATGCTAGTGGTCATCTTCCGGCGGGAGGGCCCTCCTGGCCCAGGCTGCGTGCATCAAGGCGTTCTCGACCGCTTGAGCCATCGCTGGTTTCTCCGACCGCCCTGTCCACACGGACACGTTGGCTTCGCAGGAAGATCATGAACCCAGGAGCTGTGCGAACCGGTGGCGAGCACATCGAATACGCCGGCGCTTCGCGCCCGCAGGCTCAGAAGCGACGATCCCTGCGGTCGTCTCGCCGGTCTCCCCGGTCGTCTCGCCTGTCTTCTCGCCGATCTGAGCGGCGGTGGACGCCGTGCGCAACCACCGCAGCCGTACCGACGGTGGCGGCGGTCCGGGCCACTGGTCTGCGCCCAACCACGCCGGGCCTGCCCATACGTGCTCTGGCTAAGGGCATATCAGGTTTCTCCTTCTGTGTCTGCCAGCTGCTCCGTCTCCTCGGCTGCTACTTCTTTCTCGTCAGCCTCGATTGCCGCAAGCAACGCCTGGACGGGGATGCGGCCACTGGCCACCAGCTGACCGCCCGAACGGCGCACCGCAGAGACAAATGGTGCGGCCCAGGTGTTCTCCCACACTAGTACCCCGGCCGAACTGCCAGGCTCGATCGCTGCGGCGAGCGAAGTCACGTCCTCCTCGCTGAGCAGCATCGCCAGCTCCGACTCGTACCCCCGCAACCCGCCGATCTCCCCCTCATCCAGATCGGAAAGCTCAAACGCCTCCAGCGACCCGTCGGCATCCTTCTTCAACACCAGCAGGTCAAGCACACGGATCAGATCACGCTCGACCAGATCAAACAGCGCGGGTGCAATCTGCCCCTTGAACCTGCTGCCCGGGAACTCGACCACAATCCAATCGACCGGCCCCAGCTCGTCGACATCCTCGACTTCGTCCATAGATATCCTTTGATCTGGGTGGAAACGCGGACGGGCAGACCACTCCGTGCGTGCCGACGTCATTGCCTGTCCTGAAGACATCGTGCAACCCAATGTTCCTGCATCGCATCACCCGAACGGGGTGAACACTCAGGCATCCTTGCGAACCATGGCAGGGCTGAGTTGACTATCCGCTCTCTGCGCCGCGGCCAGGGGCTGATGTAGAGGCTCCTTCCCGAAACGCTGACGGTATCGCAAGCGGCAGCGCCGGCCGGAACGATCACGGCGGTCTTGTGGTGGCCATTCTCGCCGCGGTCTTGATCGTGCCCGCCTTCACCTTGTTATGAACACTCGACCAGAAGGGTCTACTTCCTGAGGAAGGGCACAGAAGCGCCCCACCAGGCAACCGAAGTCATGCACGCCTGATAGGTCGCTCAATGCGTCGAAGTCCTCGGCGCCACGCGAGGACCACCAACAGAATGCGGCGACGTCTTCTGGGTCCTCCAGGACCCTTGGGCCAATGAGTTCTGCATTGTCGACGTCAATTTTCCTGATCTTCTTCGCGTCGCGAGCGGAGCGCAGCTGCTCCCAAGTCGCGCTCGCTCAGCAATGTCGTTGCGAATTCCTGGCGAAGCAAACTAGGCGTCCTCCCGCGGTGGCGGGGCTTCATTCGGATCTGTCCCGACGTTGTCGTGACCTCGGACCTCCCCGTGAATGAATATGGACCAGATGGCCGCCAGGGCGTGCTTTTTGGTGGAGCCCTTGATGATCGACTTGGCCTCCGTTCCGGCGACCCAGGACCCGAGCAGGCCGATGATGGTCTGCACCGCGACAATGGCGGTGGTAACGGCGGCAACTGATGGAGGATTGCTCAGCCCGCTAAGTGATTGCGCGATGTGTGGCGCTAGCGCCCAGAACGGTATCAACCACATGAGCATGAGCGACACGCCAATCCGTAGACGCAACGGGGACAGGTGAGCCGATTCCGTGTCATTGGTCGTGGGTGCTCGATGGCGCTTTTTGATGTCCCAACTCTATCGGCGGGCCCTGGGCTCTGCTGTCCCGCGTACCGGGACCACGGTGTGCCGCCATGAGCAAAGGAGACCAACTGTGGCTGATGAAGGCCTCGTTTCGGGCAGACCTATTCGGGGAGCGTCGGGCGACTCTGACACACTCACAGCCGGCCAGCCTCGAACCCCTCAAGTCTCGGATCCCTTCGCTACCCAGCGGGGATGCATTCGACGTCTCCGCGACCCACTGCGTCATTGGTGCGAGGCTCCCAGGTATCTGCGCTTACAACGACTCGCAGCGCCACCCTGTTCAGTGTCGGCCAAACTAAGCACACCTCTGATCAGAGGGCTTTGCGGCAGCCCTCAATCGGGCAGCGTCTTGCGCTGGCCGACCGCACGGAGCATTGCCACCAGCACAGCGTGGAGGTGATCGGCACCTTCGATGCGCTCTGCCGGTAGGACGTCCGCGAGCGCCCGAGGGGTGAGCAGGACCGCACGGTCCTGCCAGCCGCCCAGGCCGCCGTGGGCACCGACGAGTGGTTCGAATGCCGCAATATCGAGGGTGATGTCACTGACGCGGCTGTTGATGTACAGGTCGGGCGCCTCCGGCATCATGACAGCGCGCCTGAGCATCCGTGCTGCATGGTCGCCGTACGGCTCAAGAGGGTCTTGCCCGGTCACCTGGCCGGTGTCGAGCCGGACGGTGCCCTTCTCACCCCGGACCCACGGCATTCCGGCAGAGTCCAGTCCCGCAACGAAGCCGACACCCTCGTGTGCACACAGCCCTGGCACGAGGCCCGGCCAGCGTTCCTGGAGATCCTCCAGGGTGAGACGGACGGGGGAGTGCACGTACAGCAGTCCGAGGTTTCCCGAGCCCAGCACCGAGACGGCGGCGGTGCTTGTGGCTTCGGCGCCCTGGTCGACGTGTCGGCTGCTGGCGGCGCTGGCGCGCCGGGCGGCTCTGCCGGTAATCCCGCCGCCAGCCAAATCTTTGGCTAGGGAGTCCACTCGTCCCCAGTCTTCGACCGGAGCGTCGAGGGAGGCCACGTCTTCCTTCATGAGCTGAGTGCATACCTGGCCGAGGTCTGCGCCGAAGCGGTCGCGGAACGTCTGGCCCTGGGACTGACCGTGGTCAGAGAGCACCACGATGTGATAGCGCCGGGCAGCTCGGGCCGACAGCCGCTCGAGAGTTCCGAGAACCCTGTCCAAACCGTCGAGAGCCGCCATGGCCTCTGGGCGGAACATCCCGGCGTGGTGGGCGATCTCGTCGTAGTCGACATAGTCGACATAGATGCTCTTCGTTCCCTTGCGCATCTCCTCGGCGATGACCGCTGTGTTGAGGTCGCGTTGCAGGACGTTTGTGGCAGCACGCAGACCGGCGTAGGTCCATCCCCGGTGAACTCGCGGCAAGACGTCGAGGCGGTTCTGGCGGGCAGCTTGCCATCGCTCCTTCGCCACCTCGGCGATGGTCCGTACGACCCCGCGGCTGAATCCGTTGGGATTGGTCAGGAACCAGGCGAACGTCTGCCGTGCGGTCGCGGACCCGCGGGCGACGCCGAGGCGGCTCATCGTAAGGACGGCACGGGAGGCGTCACCGGTGAAGAGGTTGCCTAGGGCGAGCCCGTCATCGGCAAGCAACCCAGTCCCAGTTGTCGCGCGTTGCTCGATGATCGCGGCATCGTCTGGCCGGTTCGCGATCAAGACTCGAGACAGCTCACGGTCGTACCAGCGAAACGCTGGGACTCCCGCGACCGTGCCGTGCAGGATTCCCAGCTGACTGGCTGGCGTGGTGCACGGCAGCTGCGCCGTCCACTCTCGAAGCACATAGTCCCCTGCGGTCACCCAACGCCGCATAGTCTGAACCCGGCCCGCCTGAATGGCCCACCGGAGGACCGGGAAGGCGACGCCGTCTAGCTGCACGAATACGACGCCGTCGACCTCGGGATCGGCGACAGGGCCACTCGTGACTCGGCGCCGCAGTAGCGCGGCAGTGAACGCGTCATCCGTGCCGGCAGTTCCCAGCCAGGCGGCGGCACTGGCAACCACGGCGACGATCCACGACGCCCAGAACGCCGACCAAAACGTTGCACTGATCCCCGGCACGATCCAAATCGCGGCGTAGACCAGCAGCGCCTGCCCGACCAGACCGGCAAAAACTACCGCGACCCAGCCGATGCGAGCGGCCACCAGGACGAGCACTGGGCGGAACACCAGCCCAAGCAGGCCGGCAACCGCTGCGACGGCGAAATACGCCCACCACGCCTGCGCTGCCAGGTTCGGCAGCAACGCAGCGGCGAGCGCCAACGCGGCCGACGAGACCAGCCACGTCGCCACCAGCCGAACGATGTCCCCCAGGCGCAGGCCAGTTCGCGGCCGAGCCTTCGGTCGTTCGGACATCCCAACCACTCTCGCTCCCTGACCTAGCGTCCCGCCGGGACGGCGAGGCACGTTCACTACATCCGGCCATTTTGCCGGGCGGCCAGACTCGGATCTGATCATGCACCAACGGATGCCCGAGCTTCAGAGGCTTTGGATGATGACACTACCGAGGTGGCCGGGCGGGCGTACATCCGTGGAGAACCGCATTGAGGATGGTGGGCGGAAGTGCAGCGGCAGCTGGTCGAATGGTTCGGCGCAGAAGGTCTACTCAGCTCCGCAGTGGAGCTTGGCGGCCTACAGATACGTGTCCTTGCTGCCGACCATGACGGCTGGCGACACCCATGAAGCCCTCATTGCGGACCCGCGCTCGGATATCTCGTCGAAGGCTCCTGCCGGTACTGGCATCCGGCTGACACTGGTCCGCGCCTTGCGTTCGAGGAGGTGAGGCACCTCGACATCGCCCTGGTCCCAGTCGATGAATGAGCTGTTCGGACGGGCCGGCGATGCTCGGTAGTTACTCAGTTTAGTTACTCACCGCAGGCCGACGGTCACTCGCGCAATCAAAACCACGCTCTGACAAGGGTCTCAATGGTGGGCGATACTGGGTTCGAACCAGTGACCTCTTCGGTGTGAACGAAGCGCGCTACCACTGCGCCAATCGCCCGCTGAAGCGACGCCCACCATATCTCAAGCGGGGAGTTGAGGTCACGGAGCCAGATTCGGCAATCGCGACTCATTCATAAGTCCTTCGAGCCTCCGGATCGAGAGGTCTAGGCTTACCCGGGGCCAGCCCCAGCGATATCGAGAAAGGGAATGAGTCGTGTCCAGCATGTCCATCACGATCGAAGCAGACGGCGTCAGCCAGCAGCGAGTGACGGACACCAACACCACTGGACTCGATCTCTTCGGTGAGGACCGCACGATCGTTGCCGTGCGGGTCAATGGCGAGCTGTGGGACCTGCACCGCACGCTGCCCGAAGGTGCGGTTGTCGAGCCGGTCACGATCAGCAGCCCGGATGGGCTGAACATCCTGCGGCATTCCACCGCCCATGTCGCCGCTCAGGCCGTCCAGTCCCTGCACGCCGATGCCAAGTTGGGTATCGGCCCGCCGATCACCGATGGTTTCTACTACGACTTCGACGTAGCGGAACCCTTCACTCCAGATGATCTTCGCGAAATCGGGAACGCCATGACGAAGATCATCAAGGAACGGCAGCGCTTCCGGCGGCGGGCGGTCAGCGATGCGGAGGCGCGCGCAGAGCTCGCAGCCGAGCCGTACAAGCTGGAGTTGATCGCGGACAAAGCATCGGCGGCCGCCGACGACGGAGCGAGCGCGGAGGTAGCCGCCGGCGAGCTGACGATCTACGACAACCTGCGGCGCGATGACTCGATTGCATGGAAGGACTTGTGCCGGGGCCCGCACGTGCCACACACCGGCTACATACCGGCGTTTGCGCTGACCCGTAACTCGGCGGCGTACTGGCGCGGCGATCAGCAGAACAAGCAACTGCAGCGTCTCTATGGCACAGCTTGGCCGAGCCGCGAGGAGCTCAAGGCCTACCAGACCCGACAGGAAGAGGCGGCCAAACGAGACCACCGCAAGCTGGGCGTCGAGCTCGACCTGTTCTCCTTCCCGGATGAGATCGGTTCCGGTCTGGCGGTCTTCCACCCCAAAGGCGGGCTGGTACGCAAGATCATGGAGGACTACGCGCGGCTGCGCCATCTCGAGGCCGGCTACGAGTTCGTCAACACTCCACACATCAGCAAGGCCGAACTGTTTGACATCTCCGGGCACCTCGGCTTCTACGCAGAGCTGATGTACCCGCCGATGCACGTCGACGAGGAGCGGCACGCTGACGGCAGCTTGAAGCGGCAGGGGCAGGACTACTACCTGAAGCCGATGAACTGCCCGATGCACTGCCTGATCTTCCGGTCCCGTGGACGGTCGTACCGCGAGCTGCCGCTGCGGCTCTTCGAGTTCGGCAGCGTCTACCGGTACGAGCTGTCAGGGGTGGTGCATGGGCTTACCCGGGTCCGCGGCATGACCCAAGACGACGCCCACATCTACTGCACCGTCGACCAGATGCAAGATGAGCTGATCTCCCTGCTGCAGTTCGTCCTTGATCTGCTCGCCGACTTCGGGCTGACCGACTTCTATCTGGAACTGTCAACGCGCGACCCGGAGAAGTCGGTCGGCTCCGACGAAGACTGGGAGCGAGCGACCGAGGCACTACGCAAGGCAGCCGAGGCGTCCGGCCTCGCGCTGGTCCTCGACCCAGGCGGGGCGGCCTTCTACGCGCCGAAGATCTCGGTTCAAGCCCACGACGCGATCGGTCGGAGTTGGCAGCTGTCGACCATCCAAGTCGACCTGATGTTGCCGGACCGGTTCGATCTGGAGATCACCGCCCAAGATGGCAGCCGGCAGCGCCCAGTCATGATCCACCGCGCGCTCTTCGGGTCCATCGAGCGCTTCCTGGCTGTGCTGGTCGAGCATTACGCAGGTGCCTTTCCGCCTTGGTTGGCGCCTGTCCAGGTGATCGCCATTCCGGTAGCGGCGGAGCACAACGCCTACCTGCACAGCGTCGCCGATCGGTTGCGGGCGGCGGGGGTTCGCGTCGAAGTCGACACCTCTGACGACCGGATGCAGAAGAAGATCCGCAACGCCGAGCGGATCAAGGTCCCGTACATCCTGATTGCCGGTGCCGAGGACGCCGCCGCACACGCGGTGTCGTTCCGTTACCGCGATCGACGGCAGAAGAACGGGATCCCGATCGATGCGGCGATCAGCGAGATCACCGGCGACATCGCGGCGCGCCGCCAAGTCTGAGTCACCGACTTGTCAGAATCTGGTTGAGCTATAGGTCAATCTCAGTTCTGACAAGTCGGGAGGAGGTTGGGCAGTGGGAGAGCTGGAGGACGCGGCCGCTCATCCAGGCACTCCCGACGGATTTGAGCGGCTGTGGACCCCGCACCGGATGGTCTACATCAAGGGGGAGAACAAGCCGGCCAGCCCTGATAAGCAGGAGTGCCCGTTCTGTGCTGTGCAGTCGCGCGAAGACCGGGAAGGGCTGATCGTGCATCGCGGCGATCTTGCTTTCGCCGTGCTCAACCTCTATCCCTATTCGCCCGGACACCTGCTGATCTGCCCGTACCGGCATGTCGCCGACCTCACCGAGTTAGACCACGACGAGCTCTGTGCTCTCGGCGAACTGACCAGGGACGCCATGCATGTCCTGCGAGCCGCGAGCGCGCCGCACGGCTTCAACCTCGGTATCAACCAAGGCGCGGTCGCCGGGGCTGGAATTGCCGCCCACCTGCACCAGCACGTCGTACCGCGCTGGGCGGGCGACGCCAACTTCCTTCCCGTCGTTGGGCAGACGAAGGCACTGCCGCAGCTACTGGACCAGACGTGGGAGATCGTACGCACCTGCTGGGACTCCTACGTCGCGTCAGGCGATAGCTGATGCTCGAGCGCTTTCGTGGCATGTCCCACGCCGTCCTCGGCCCGATCGCACGGCTGCTGGTCAGGCTTGGAGTCTCACCCGATGTCGTCACGATTTTCGGCACGCTGGGAGTGGCGATCAGCGCGCTGATCTGCTTTCCCCAAGGCTGGCTGTGGCAAGGGCGTACTGGTGGTGACGATCTTCGTCATCTCCGACATGATCGACGGCCTGATGGCCAAGATCACGGGCAAGACCAGTAACTGGGGCGCTTTCTTGGACTCCACCTCCGACCGGCTGGGTGACGCTGCCGTCTTCGGAGGCATCCTGCTCTACTTCGTATACCGAGAAGACTCGACGCTGTGGGCAGCCATCGCCCTGGCTGGCCTGGTCTTCGGACAATGGACCTCCTACGTGAAGGCTCGAGCCGAAAGCCTCGGATTCGTCTGCTCAGGTGGGCTGGCTGCCCGGGCGGACCGGCTCGTGATCATCCTCGTCGGGGCGTTCCTCGCCGGACTCGGAGTTCCGTACGTGCTGCAGGTCGCGGTTGCGGCCCTGGCTGTGACAAGCATGATCACAGTGCTGCAACGCATCGCCCAGGTCCGCAAGCAGGCGAAGGCGGCGAATGCCCGGTCGGCCTAAGGCGGTGGCCATACCTGTACCGGCACGATGGCGCGATCGGCTGCGCGACTGGCTGTTGCGTGGGATCTACCACTTCGGCTGGCGGATAGCCGCGCGGCTCCCGCAGCGGCTGGTCGCAGTCATCATTTCCGCCCTCAGCTGGATGGCCCTGCGGCACGATGGTGTCCATGTCCGGACGCTGCGTCACAACCTGGCGCTGACCACCGGAGCGCCGGTCCACAGTGACCTTCTGCGGGCCGCTCTGAAGTCCTACCTCCGCAACTTCTACGAGGTGCTGGCCCTGCCCGCCTGGTCTGAAACCGAGATTCGTCGGCGTGTACGCGCCGTCAACGAGCCTGCGGTACGGGGGGCCCACGCAGGACCAGGAGCTGTTGTCGCCTTGCCGCACAGCGGCAATTGGGATCTGGCGGGCGCCTGGGCGTGTGCGACCGGGATGCCGGTGACGACTGTCGCCGAGCAACTCTCCGATGCTGAGTACGCGGCCTTCGTCGGCTTTCGGGAAAGCCTGGGCCTGCAGGTGGTCTCCCATCGAGATCCTGAGGCCCTCACGACCCTCATCAATGCGATACATGACCGACGGGTCGTGTGCCTGCTGGCGGATCGTGACCTTTCGGGGACCGGCGTGCGGGTGTCCTGGCGGGGGCATCCCATCACCGTGCCCGCCGGACCGGCGATCGTTGCCCGGCGCACTGGAGCGGCCCTACTGCCCGCCGTTTGCCAATTCACCGAAGACGGCATGGCGATCATCATTGGTGAGGCGATCACGGCCAGAAAGGGGAGGGATGGCCTGACGGGGATGATGCAGGATGTCGCCGACTTCTTTGCCGACACCATCGCCCGGCAGCCAGAGGACTGGCACATGATGCAACCGTTCTTCTCCAGTCGGGAGCCAGCCGAGGAGGCTAGGTGATCGACCTGCGCCGTTCCTTGCGCGTCGGAATTGTCTGTCCCTACTCATTTGATGTGCCTGGGGGAGTGCAGAATCATGTCCTCGGACTCGCGCGACATCTGCGTCAAGGTGGCCATCGACCCTACGTGCTGGCTCCGGGCGAGCTCGGCCCATCAGCGGCAGCCCTTGGCATCGAGGATTTTGCCAGCGTCGGTGCGGCCATGCCAGTCCCGTACAACGGGTCTGTGGCCCGTGTGAACTTCGGGCCGCTCAGCGCCGCGCGGGTACGCCGCTGGCTACGAAACGGCAAGTTCGACCTCATCCACATTCACGAACCCATTACGCCGAGCATCTCGTTGCTGGCTTTGTGGGCAGCCGAGCAGCCAGTGGTAGCCACATTCCACACCGCAACCCCGCGCTCGCGATCCATGCAATTGGCAAGTGGAGTGCTGCGAGCAGCGATCGAGAAGATCGATGCAGGCATAGCGGTGTCGGAGTCGGCCCGCAATGTCGTCGTCCAGCATCTGGGTCGAGATGCAGTGGTCATTCCCAATGGCATCCAGTTCGATGACTTCGCACGACGGCCGATAGCCGGCTCGCCTCGGACACCCCATCGGCCGAGATTGATCTTCATCGGTCGGCTCGACGAGCCGCGCAAAGGCCTCGACGTACTGCTGGCCGCTGTGCCGCTGATCAAACAGGCTCGACCCAATCTCCAACTGATCGTCGCTGGGCAGGGAAGCCGGCCGCTTCCACCCGGGTGCCGCAATCTCGGGACGATCAGTGAGGAGTCGAAGATCGCGCTGTTGGGCTCCGCCGACGTTTTCGTCGCGCCGCAGCTAGCCCGGGAGAGCTTTGGCATTGTGCTCCTGGAGGCAATGGCGAGTGGCGTCCAGATCGTGGCCTCAGACCTGCCATCATTCGTCGACGTACTCGGTGCGCGGCAAGACGAACAGCGACTCGGCGAAGTCTTCACCGTGGGCGATCACCGTGCGCTCGCCCACGCAGTGCTCCATGTCCTCGATCACCCTGACCCGATGCGGGCAGCGAGGGCGCAACAGGCGGCGCGAAACTACGACTGGTCGAGTGTGGGCACCACCGTCCTTGCCATCTATCGAGCCGCCCTTTCCGCAGCGCCCGCGGGACGGACCGTGAGCGGTATGGGATGAGCACCTTGGAGATCTTGGCCATGTTGATCATCGTTGTGGTGATCTTGGTCTGGCGGATCACCTGGCTCGCCGGTCGAGTCCACCGGGCGACCATGCGCGCGGAACGCACCTGGTCCGCGCTGGACGCCGCTTTGGTGGGACGTGCTCAGCGTGCCGCTGAGCTCGTGATGATGCCTGGCATCGACCCGGCAACGGCGCTGCTGGTCCTGGACGCGGCGGCCGCTGCCCTCGAGCCGGACTTGTGCCAGGGCGACCGGGAGCGTGCCGAGAGTGACTTGAGTCATGTACTCGATGCGGTCGATCCGATGCTCCCGGCCAGCCCCAGAGAGCTTGCTTCGGAGCGAGCGCGAGCCAGCATTTGCTCGCAGGCTGCACAACGATGCCGTGGCGACAGCCCTTTTCATTCGCCGCCGATTTACCGTGCGAATCTTGCGGTTGGCGGGGCGCACCCCCGAGCCGCGTCCGTTCGAAATGGCGGATGGTTCGATTTGCACTCTGACGGCTGGCCCGCCGGATTCGCCTCCTTCGTCGCTCGCGTACGTGCGCGCGGCCGGCCACGCAGCCGAGCCGCGAGCTCCTGCAGTCGGCGAAGCTGGCCAACCGTCATAGTGCATGGCGGCCGAGAACTAGGCTGGCCCTGTGAGTGAGAGCGAGCGGCGGATCTCGGGCGCCGGCGTTTCGCATGATCCTGAAAACCCGCCGACGACCGCCACCGCCGAATTGTCGGCAACGCCGGCCACAGCTACGCGCGACCTGTTCCGCTGTACGACACAGATCGCGCGTGGACCTTGCCCAATATGCTGAGCTTCCTGCGGCTGGCCGGTGCCCCCCTTGTGCTGTGGCTCATTGTCGGCCCCCAGGCGGATGGGCTAGCTGTCCTGGTTCTCGCGCTCGGCGGTTTCACCGACTGGCTGGACGGTCACCTGGCGCGGGCGTGGCACCAGACCTCCCGGATCGGGCAGATGCTGGATCCGATCGCCGATCGCCTCTACATCCTTGCGGTGCTGATTGGACTCGCGTTGCGAGAGATCGTGCCGTGGTGGCTGGTCGTGATCGTGGTGGGACGGGATGTCTTTATCCCGCTGCTCGTCCCGGTTCTCAAGACGAGAGGCTACTCGTCCTTGCCCGTGCACTTCGTGGGCAAGGTCGCCACGTTCAGCCTGCTCTACGCGTTCCCCCTGGTCCTGCTTGGTTCAGGCGAGGAGGGCTGGCATCAGTTGGCTTGGGTGGTGGGATGGGCATTCGCGATCTGGGGCACAGCTCTGTATTGGTACGCCGGAGGCCTATATGTTGTTCAGACCGTCCGTTTGCTCCGCTCCACACCGCCAATCCACGGCCACCGTCGCTTTAGCGTGACCCGCTAGAGAACCGCGCGGCCCGCTCCATAGCAGGATGACAGTTACTTCCGCACGGCGCCGAGCCCGTCCCAGCCCGGCCGCAACCTCTGCCACCCGACCGCCCACGCGCTCGGGTGGTCGACCGCCGGATGCCAGCATGGACCTGCTGAATCAGATCATCCGGCAACCTGTCGACCCCGACTATGCAGTCGTGGCTGCGCGCGGAAACGAGCCAGTCCGGGGACGATGGATGCTCGCCCTGCTCGCGGTGATCATCGGCGCGCTGTTTGCAGTGGCGGCACTGCAAACCACCCGGGCCGCACCCGCACTTCAGTCGGAGCGAACCGAATTGATCGATCGGGTGCAGAACGCCGAACGCGAGCAGGACCAGCTGCGAGGAAGAGTCACCTCCTTGTCTGGCGAAATCGCGACGCTGCGAACCGCGGCCTTGGGCGATGATGACGCGGCAGGTGCCCTGGAAACGCGCATCGAGGCGCTAGACCCGGTCGTCGGCAATGTTCCGGTCAGCGGCCCAGGGGTGCTGATTGTCGTTGATGACTCACCGTCTGCCACCGCAGACGCCCGCGACCGGGTCCTCGATATCGATCTCCAAGTGTTGGCGAACGGACTCTGGGAGGCGGATGCTGAGGCCATCTCGATCAACGGGCACCGACTGTCGAGTCTCACGGCGATCCGCAGCGCGGGCGACGCTATTACGGTCGACTATCGCTCGCTCACCCGCCCATACCGCGTCGAAGCCATCGGCGATCCGCGTACGCTGCAGGCTCGATTTGTTGAGTCTTCGGCAGGGGCGTGGTGGAATGACCTGGCCCAGAACCGGCGAATGAGATACGAGATCAGTGACGTGAAGCAACTCGATCTGGCAGCCGATCCTGGCATGGTGCTCCGACATGCGGGGAAGGCCACCTCGTGATCCCGCTGTTGGGCCTGCTTGCGGGGATCGTGCTCGGCATCGTGCTGGAGCCATCGATTCCCCAGGTCCTCCAGCCGTACCTTCCGATCGCCATTGTCGCCGCCATGGACGCCCTGTTCGGAGCGTTCCGGGCGTACTTGGAGGGCACCTTCACTGATCGGGTCTTCGTCGTGTCGTTCATCTCCAACGTTCTGATCGCCGCCGCGATCGTCTACGTAGGCGACCAGATTGGCGTCGGCTCACAGCTGGCGACGGCGGTTGTCGTGGTCCTCGGAATTCGTATCTTCACTAATGCTGCTGCCATCAGGCGGGCGCTGTTCCATGCCTGACGAGGCACGCATCGACGAGCAGACGCCAGCGCCGTCGGTGCGGCGCCGGCGACCTCGCAGCCGGTCGCATAGCCAAGCGTCTCGTCACGTGAGCTCGCTGCGGCGCAGCCAACGGCGTCTGACCGGCGAGGAGCACTCCGACTGCTGTGGCACCGGAGGACGCACAACCGGTTCCGCAGCCCAAGAACCGGAACCAAGAGGCGGCCGATGTAGCACGCGGCACACGTGCCCGATTAGCGGCATCACTGCGTACACCCAGGTCGCGGGCAGATTCTGGCGGCGATCATCCTGTTCATCGTCGGCGCAGCCGGTGTCATGCAAGTCCGTATCAATGCGACGGACGACACCTATGCGTCGGCTCGACGTGAGGATCTCATTCAGCTGCTCGATGGGCTTAGCGCGGAATCACGACGGCTCGAGGGCGAGATCACGCAGCTGGAGCAGACCAGGAGCAACCTGCAGTCAGGTGCCGACACACAAAGCGTGGCGCGCTCGGAAGCCGAAAGGCACCTGATCGAGCTGTCCATCCTTGCCGGCACGGCGCCTGCGGAAGGCCGCGGTATCCGGATGCGGATCGCCGATCCGAATGCAGCCGTGGACGCCGGAGTTCTCCTTGATGCCGTTGAGGAGATGCGGGACGCGGGGGCTGAAGTGATCGAGGTGAACAACACGATCCGGGTTGTCGGATCAACATGGTTTGGCTCGGACGCACGTGGCCTCGTCATCGACGGCAAACCGGTCAGTCGGCCGATCACGCTCGAGGTCATTGGGGAGCCGCACAGTCTGGAGGAGGCCGCGCGGTTCCGGGGGGAATCGTCTCCGAGATCACCGGACCCAAAATCGGCGGACAGGTGCAGATCGAACAAGAAGACCGCGTTGTGATCGAATCGCTACACGCGTCGCGAGAGAATCAGTACGCTCGCCCTGCGCCCCCACAGCCAACCCCTCGATGACACTGTGAGCTTGAGGAGCCTGATGTCGGACTATCCCGAAGATCTGAAGTACTCGACCGAGCACGAATGGGTTCGGAGCGGGAACGGCAGTAGCGTCCGCGTTGGAATCACCGAGTATGCGGCTGACCAGCTGGGGGACATCGTCTTCGTCACCTTGCCCGAGGTGGGGGAGACAGTCTCGGCCGGTGACGCATGCGGTGAGCTGGAGTCCACCAAGAGCGTCTCAGACATCTTCTGTCCGGTGCCCGGAGTGATCACAGCGGTCAATCCGCTGCTCGACGCCAACCCGGAGACCATCAATGCCGATCCATACGGGGATGGGTGGCTCTTCGAGCTGGAGATGGATGAGGGTGCGGACTTGGACGACTTACTGGACGCTGATTCCTACGCCGAACAGGTAGGAGGCTAAGCGACTGGCCGCCTCGGCGCCGGTTTGCATTTGGTCCTAAACTCTGCATCACGCCTCGAGCCTTCGAGGCTGTAAAGGAAAGTTCGAAGCAATGCCGTTCTGTACCAACTGTGGACATGAGAACCCAGAGGGGAGTAACTTCTGCGGCCAATGTGGCTCGGCGCTGATCCCAGGTGCTGCCCGAGCCGCGACCCCCGAGAAGGTGCCGACCGGCGACACGACCAAGGCGATGCCCGCGATGGTTGAGGAGCGTGACACGGACTCGCTGACGGCCGAAGATGAGGCGGCCGTCAACGCGCTGCCGTACGGCTCAGCGCTGCTGATCGTCCAGCGGGGTGCCAACGCCGGCAGCCGGTTTTTGCTGGATACCGATCTCGTCACCGTGGGACGGCATCAGGATTCCGACATCTTTCTCGACGACATCTCCGTGTCCCGCCGCCACGCCACTTTCACCCGTACGCCGGAGGGAACCGTGGTCAAGGATGTGGGCAGCCTCAACGGCACGTACGTGAACCGAGACCTCGTCGACGAATGCCTGCTGCGGAACAGCGACGAGGTGCAGATCGGTAAGTTCCGCCTCGTCTACTTCGGGAGTCCCAGGGGCGCGGAATAGCCCTCGCATCATGCCGAACTCTGCCGAGTCTCCGGCCAGCGCGGCCGGCGAAGCTCGCGCCCGAGGCGCGGACGATCAGGGCGCCCAGGTGTCCGAAAGCCGCCTGCGACACGCGACACGCAGTATCGGCCAGGTCATGGCCATCCTGCGAACTGACTTTCCAGAGATCTCGATCTCCAAGATCAGGTTTCTGGAGGCCGAAGGCCTGATCACTCCGGAGCGCGCTCCGTCGGGTTATCGCCGCTACGCCGAAAGCGATGTAGAGCGGCTGCGCTATGTGCTGTCTGTGCAGCGGGAGCATTACTTGCCATTGAAGGTGATCCGGGAGCACTTGGAGCAGCTCGATCGTGGCCAGCCTGCGTTCGGTGTGGGTAGGCAAGGTCCATCGGTTGGCAGCAGCACAGCGGGCGCTGGACGCACGCCCAACCCGCCGGCTGCAAAGCAGCCGGTCAGGCTTACTCGCCAGGAGTTGCTGGATGCGAGCGGTCTCACCGAGAGCGCCCTCAGCGAACTGGAGCGAACTCAGATCGTGGCAACCAGACGCGGAACCGCGCATTACGGCAGGGACGCCCTCACCTTGGCGATCGCCGCCCGGCGACTGGCCGAGTACGGCATTGATGGGCGACACCTGCGAGCCTTCAAGCTGTCGGCCGATCGTGAGGTGGGCCTGGTGGAACAGGCGATCGCGCCGTACATGCGACGCGGGGCCGGGAACCGCGATGTGCCAGGCGATGTCACCCAACTAGTGATCAGCTTCCATGCAGCTCTGGTCCGCACTGCCATGGAGCGCACTATCTGAGCCTCGCATTTCTTGGGGCTGTTCGCGCATCGCGCTGTGATTAATTGCTCGCTTCGCTCGCTGCGATGTTCGCTGCGTAGCCGCCGTCTTGGTCGGAGCTGACGGAACGGAAAAGCGTTATTCCGTCATCTCCTCCTGCAGATCGGCGGCGCGAACATCGAGAATCCGCCTACTTCGTCGTCGCTCGCAGACGAAAAGCGTGTCCGCTCGTTCCGTTTAGATTGCTCGCTTCGCTCGCTGAGGCTGGCGCCTGGTAGCCGCTGCCTTCCTCACTCGCTCGCAGACGAAGAGCATGTCTGCTCGCTCGCTCGTCCAGAACAGCGGCGCGCCAGCCTCGCTCAGCACGGCGGCGCGCGATTACCGACGCTCACGCCCGATGCGACGCGCGATTCGCCGATGGGGGTTGATCTTGTAGCTGGCTGCTCGCGAAGTAGTGTTGTCGCATGCGTGAGCTCGATGTAGTCGGTGTCCGGGTCGAGATGCCGTCGAATGCTCCGATGGTGTTGTTGCGCGAGGTTGGCGGGACTCGATACCTGCCGATCTGGATCGGAGCAGCCGAGGCCGCCGCGATTGCGAATGCTCAGGAGGGCATCGTTCCGCCGCGGCCACTCACACATGACCTGATGGTCGACACGCTGACGACCTTGGGCCACCGACTGACAGAGGTGCACATCACCGAACTCGAAGGTGGCACTTTTTACGCGGTGCTGCTGGTTGATGGGATCGAAATCAGCTCGCGCCCGTCGGACGCCATCGCCCTCGCGCTGCGAGTGGGCTCCGACATCTACTGCGCGGAAGACGTGCTCGATGAGGCCGGCATCGAGATCCCGGAAGCCGAAGATGACGAGGTCGAGAAGTTCCGCGAGTTTCTCGACCAAGTGAATCCCGATGATTTCGTCACCGGCGAAGAGCCAAAATCCTAGTCAGAGGCAACACTGAAGCTAAAGTTGAGACTCGCGGTCAACGATTCCGCCGCGTCAGGTGACCCTCCTGGATGAATTAAGATTTGGCCTCTGCGACTCGGACTCGGCGGCGCGGTGTTTGACGGCTTGGTGTGCTCGTCGTAGGTTCAGAATGTAATGCCGACCGTGGAATTACGCGGAGGGAACTCATCCGAGCTCCTCTCTTCCCATCGCAGAACTTGATTCATCTTCAGTCCGGAGGCAACACGTGAGTAGCACCGACGCATCAGCGAGGCCTGCCGAGTCGCCCGCCAATGAACCGGCTGAAGCGCAGGGACTGCTGTTCGACGGCGACTTTTCGCCGCTGCCAACCGACCTCGGTTTCCGCGGACCGGTCGCCTGCAGCGCGGCCGGCATCACCTACCGGCAGCTTGACTACTGGGCGCGTACTGGCCTGGTCGTTCCGGAGATACGGAGTGCGTCCGGCTCCGGCTCACAGCGGCTCTACAGCTTCCGCGACATCTTGATCTTGAAGGTGATCAAGCGGCTGATCGATGCGGGTATTTCCCTACAGCAGATCCGTACCGCCATCGAGCACCTGCGTAAGCGCGGCGTCCAGGACCTCACCCAAGTCACGCTGATGAGCGACGGGGTCTCAGTCTTCGAATGCACCTCTGACGACGAGGTGATCGATCTGCTCCGCGGCGGCCAGGGAGTCTTTGGCATCGCTCTGGGCGGCGTTTGGCGCGACATCGAAGGGACGCTCTCCGAGCTCCCAGCCGAGCGAGCTGAAGTTGATGAGCCGCGTACGTCCCAAGATGAGCTCACTCAGCGTCGGCAGGCACGCGCCAGCAGTTGACGGAGTAATCTGGGCGCTGCTGAAACGGCGGCGCGGGAGAGTTCACCACCTCAGAACGAGGTGATGGCGCCGAAGGGGCAACATCCCCGGAACCTCTCAGGCAATCAAGACCGCGCACGCTATGGCAACTCTGGAGCCGCGGGTGACAGAGGGGGAGTGCTCTCGCGGAAGCGAGCGCACCTACCTGCACACGCGCGAAAGAAGTTTCGATGACCGCCACCCTTCCAGACGCCAAGATCGGCTCGTTCCCATCGCAGCGGTTCAGCACTCGTCACATCGGGCCTCAGGCCGATGATCGCGAAAAGATGCTGGCCGCCCTCGGGCTGACCGACCTCGAGCAGCTTGTCGATCAGTCACTGCCGCGCTCAATCCGCAGCACCGAGCCACTCGCACTGCCGCCCGCACTGTCGGAGTCCGAGACGCTGGAAGTGCTGCGCGACCTCGCCAGCCGCAATCGGCCGCTGACGTCGATGATCGGCCTCGGCTATCACGGCACTGTGACACCATCGGTGATCCGCCGGAACGTTCTCGAATCGCCCGCCTGGTATACCGCCTATACGCCCTACCAGCCAGAAATAAGCCAGGGCCGGCTCGAGGCCTTGCTCAACTTCCAGACCGTGATCTCAGATCTCACGGCGCTTCCTACGGCAGGAGCGTCCCTCCTCGACGAGGCGACGGCTGCCGCGGAGGCAATGACGCTGGCCCGGCGCAGCACCAAGACAGGTCAGGCGATCCTGCTTGACGGTGACACCTTGCCGCAGAGCATCGGGGTCGTCACCACCAGGGCCGCTGCGCTCGGCATCGAGGTCGTGGTAGCGAGCAAGCCGTTGCTGGAGGCGATCGAGGAGATCGATCTGTTCGCCGTCATCGTGCAAACCCCCGGCGCCAGCGGACGACTCGCCAGCACGGAGGAATTGCGGACTATCGCGGATCGAGCGCACGCGCGGGGTGCCATGGTGATCGCGGCCTGCGATCTGATGGCCCTGACATTGACGACTCCGCCAGGGGAGTGGGGTGCGGATGTTGCTGTCGGCTCCAGCCAGCGGTTCGGCGTTCCGCTGTTCTACGGCGGGCCACACGCGGGCTTCATCTCGGTCCGCGCTGGGTTGGAACGCACCCTACCTGGGCGGCTGGTCGGTGTCTCCAAGGATCGCGACGGCACGCCCGGCTTCCGCTTGGCATTGCAAACCCGGGAGCAGCACATTCGTCGTGAGAAAGCGACCTCGAACATCTGCACCGCACAGGTCTTGCTAGCCGTGTCGGCCAGCATGTACGCGGTCTATCACGGCCCGAGAGGCCTGCGAGAGATCGCCAGCTCCATCCATGCCGGCGCCGCGGCGCTGGCTGGTGATCTTGCCGAGGGTGGAATCCGGGTGATGCACAACTCCTTCTTCGACACCGTGCTCGCCGAGGTGCCAGGCCGTGCGGCGGCAGTGGTTGCTGCGGCGCGTACCGCCGGGATCCATCTCCGGCTTGCAGACGATGATCATGTCGGCGTGTCAGTCGGCGAGGATGCCACCGCCGCCCACCTGAAGGCCGTGCGCGCCGCGTTCGGCGTCGCAGAGAGTCACGCAAGGCCCTTCGACAACAACCTGGCTGGGCGTGAGCGTATGACCCCCTACCTCACCCATCCTGTTTTCAACACCCATCACAGCGAGACTGCAATGCTTCGCTACCTGCGGGCGCTGTCGGATCGGGACCTCGCGCTGGACCGCGGCATGATCCCTCTCGGTTCCTGCACGATGAAGTTGAATGCGACAACTGAGATGGAGCCGATCTCCTATCCGGGCTTTGCCAACCTCCATCCGTTTGCCCCCCTCGAGGATGCAGCCGGCTACGTCACCCTGATCGAGGTACTGGAGTCGTGGCTGGCCGAGCTCACCGGCTACGCGAAGGTCTCGATTCAACCAAACGCGGGCAGCCAAGGCGAGCTCGCCGGGTTGCTCGCCATCCGCGCCTATCACAAATCGCGCGGTGATCATCAGCGTCGCATTTGCCTGATCCCCTCCTCAGCGCATGGCACGAACGCTGCCTCCGCCGCCCTGGCGGGCCTCAAGGTCGTCGTCGTCAAGGCTGCTGCCGATGGAGCGATCGACTTGGACGACCTGCGTACCAAGATCACTGAGTACCATGATCAACTTGCCGCGATCATGGTGACGTATCCGTCCACACATGGAGTCTTCGAGGAAGGCATCGTCGAGCTGTGTGAAATGGTTCACGACTCCGGAGGCCAGGTCTATGTGGACGGGGCCAACCTGAATGCGCTGCTGGGATTGGCACGACCGGGGAGCTTCGGTGCCGATGTGAGCCACTTGAACCTCCACAAGACCTTCTGCATTCCGCACGGCGGCGGGGGGCCAGGAGTCGGACCTGTTGGCGTCGCCGCGCATCTTGCACCGTTCCTGCCCAACCACCCACTGCTTGCCGCGGCTGGCCCGGAGACTGGTATCGGCCCAGTCTCGGCGGCGCCGTACGGGTCGGCCGGCATCCTGCCGATCAGCTACGCATACATCGCGATGATGGGCGCCGACGGGTTGACCTCGGCCACCGAACACGCCCTACTGTCAGCGAACTACGTTGCAGAGCTGCTCCATGATCACTATCCGGTGCTGTACGCCGGGCGCAATGGACGGGTGGCTCACGAATGCATCATTGATCTGCGCCCGATGACCAGGGCCAGTGGAATCAGCGTGGAGGATGTGGCAAAGCGACTGATCGACTACGGCTTTCACGCACCGACAATGAGCTTTCCCGTGGCAGGGACGCTGATGGTCGAGCCGACCGAGTCCGAAACGCTGGAGGAAATCGACCGCTTCTGTGATGCCATGATCAGCATTCGCTCAGAGATCGCCAAGATCGAAGCGGGGGAGTGGCCGCGCGAAGACAACCCGCTGGTCAATGCCCCACATACGCAGGCTCAGGTGACCTCCGAGGAGTGGGATCATCCCTACCCGCGGCGGGTCGCGGCCTTCCCAGGCGGGCTCCACACCGGGCCGCTCTACGCCGACGGCTTCGACAAGTACTGGCCGCCGGTCGGCCGCATTGACGGCGGTTACGGCGATCGCAATCTCGTCTGCATCTGTCCGCCGCCGGAAGCCTTCGAGTAGTTCAGCCTTCCTGACCGATCACCTCGTTGATCCGATGTGCCAGCTCGAAGTCGTGCGGCGTAAGTCCGCCCTCGGAATGCGTGGAGAGAACAAGCGTCACCTTGTTCCAACGAATGTCGATGTCGGGGTGGTGGTTCATGAGCTCCGCCTCATGGCCGACCTGATTCACGAAGTCCAAGGCAGCGACAAAGTCGGTCAGCTCGTACGTCGCGACGATCGCCGGTTCATCGCCATCAGCACGTCGCCAGTTCGGCAGTCCCGCCAGCTGCCGGGACACCTCAGAATCGGTCAATAGTTGGCTCATAGCCTCATCCCACATCCGATAGCGTCGAGGCGCAACGGCGGGGGTCATCGAAGAAGGAAAGCACATGGTTGCGGTGCCGGAGAGCATCAAGCGGCTCGAGCAACGGCCCGTAATCGCGCACATGATTCGGGCCGTGGAGCGCTACCTCAGTCGGCTCGGCACACAATTCGCGGCAGCGACCACCTACTTCTCGGTGCTCGCGCTGGTACCGATCCTGATGGTGGCTTTCTCGATCACTGGTTTCGTGCTCACTATCGTGCAGCCCGGCCTGCTGGACAACGTCGCCGACGCAGTAGCAAACTCCCTCAGCGCCACAGACCCGGCCACCCGCGAAAAGATCCTGGGTCTTGTGAACAACGCCCTGAGCAGTTCTGGACCATCGGCGTCATCGGCCTTGTGGCAGCTCTCTATACGGGCGCCGTGTGGATGGGCCACCTGAAGAATGCGGTCCGGACTCAGTGGCGACCCGGCTTCGATCTTCGGCCGGAGAAGATCAACATCGTCATCAAGACGCTCGTCAACCTTCTCCTCTTGATGGGACTGCTCGTCGGGATGGCGGTGATGTTCGGCCTCTCATCACTGTCTACCTCCCTTGCTAACACGGTGGTCGGGTGGCTGGGACTCACGGATCAGCCCTGGGTTGCGCCACTGCTTCGGGTCAGCTCGATCGTGATCTCGATCGGCGCCGGCTGGCTGATCTTCATGTACCTGTACACGGTGCTACCGGAGACCCGGGAGCCGTGGTCCGTGGTACGCCGTGGGGCATTGCTGGGTTCAATCGCCCTTGTGGCTCTGCAATTCGTGGCCAGCTTCCTGATCAGTGCCTTTCGCGGAAATGCCGCTGCGGTGATCTTTGGGCCAGTGATTGTGCTCATGCTGTTCTTCAATCTCTTTGCTCAGCTCGTCTTGTTCGTAGCCGCATGGATCGCCACCGCAGACCACGAGGCTGTCCCGACCGAGCAGGAGGAGGAGGAACAAGAAGAAGTGGAAGATGCGCCTGCACCGACGGCGGAATCACAGGAACCAGGGGATGGCGAACCGAATGTGGTGCCAGAGGCGGTCGCGGCGCGTTCGGTACGCGTTGGTATGGGGGCTGGTTACGTCACCGGAGCCGCGACCGGAGTGGGACTAGGTGCGGCTCTTGCGTACGCGTTGTCAGTCTTACGGAACCGCAGAAAATCCTGATCGGGTCAGTGCGAAGCAGCGAGTTGAGGGCTGGGCTGACCGATGCTGTCCAGCAGGGCGGCGAACCACGGTGCGGCAATGTCGAAAGGCTTGCCGCCCCTGATCCTGTCGAACTCGATGGCCCTCAGTTCATCACCGCGTTCCTCGTCGTGCCCGACCAAGCCGGACTCACCGCGGAGCGCGGCATCCACTGCATAGTCGGCCATGGATTTGATCAGTTCGAGGTCGCGCTGGTTGGCTGGCGCAGATCGGGAGAAGTATCCGGACTTCTGCACCATGACCTTGCGAGCATCCAGCCGCTCGGCGAACTTGCTGCCGAACCAGGTACCCGGATTGATCTTGTCCATCTTCACGTGACCAAACGGGTCCCGTGGCACCTCCTCGCCAGAGCGCTCCAGTTCAGCCAAGATCGTTTCCAGCCCAGCGCCTTCGGAGATGAAGATGTTCACCGAACCAAGCTGATCCATCTTGTCTTTGAGGCGTTTGGCCTCGACCTCGAGATCGAAGACCGCTTCTGGGACGTAGACCCCATGTACCTCCCAGGCATCTCGGCTGAGGCCGATCTCGGGCAGCCATGCTCGAGTATCCAGCCATTCCCGGTAGGCCCGTGCTGTCACGGCAGTGAGCCATCCGCAGTGCCGTCCCATCACCTCATGCACCAGAAGCAGCCGCGATCCGGAGTTGTGCTCGCCGATGACATTCTGTGCGAAACGTGATGCCTGCTCGGCCGCGGTCCAGGCACCAAGAGACTGGCGTACCGGGATGATGTCGTTGTCGATGGTCTTGGGCAGCCCTACCACTGTCAGGGAATAGCCGTTCCTAGCCAGGAATGCGGCAAGGTCAGCCGCGGTGGTGTTGGTGTCGTCGCCGCCGATGGTGTGCAAGATGTCGATGCCGTCGGCAGTCAGCCGATCAGCCGCAGCCTGTAGTGGATCGACACCTTCCTCGACTAGCCCACGTTCCACCAGGTCGGCAGCGTTGGTGAGCTTGACCCGCGAGTTGCCGATGGGCGAGCCGCCGAAGGCACGCAAGACTGCAGCGTTCTCTCGGACGGTCGGAGTGACGGTGATCGAATCACCCTGCAGTAGGCCCTCATAGCCGTATCGGTACGCGATGATCTCAACATCCGGGGCGAGCTGCGTGTAGCGCTCAATCAGCCCTCCGACGGCCGCGGAGAGGCACGGCGCGACACCGCCAGCGGTAAGCATTGCCACCTTGTTGACCATGCCCGCAAACGTATCCGACACAGTCCGCCAACTAGTTGCGCGTCTGCCAGCCGGTCAGTCCTTGGCTGGATCCAGATAGACAGCGCCGGGTCCACGCGAGCTGACGTAGTCGTCCGGATTCTGCAGCGTGCACCTCTGCAGGCTCAGGCAGCCACAGCCGATGCAACTGTCCAGGCGGTCCCGAAGCCGCTCCAGCCGCTCGATCTGCTCATTGAGCCGGCCATGCCACTGGTGAGAGAGGCGGGTCCAGTCGGCCTTGGTGGGCGTACGACTTCCTGGCAAAGTTCGCAGTGCCTGAGTGATCTCCTCCAGGGACAACCCCACGCGTTGCGCCGAGCGGATGAACGCCAGGCGGCGCAGCATGGCACGCTCGTAGCGACGCTGGTTTCCAGAGGTTCGGGTTGAGGTGATCAGGCCGAGGTTCTCGTAATACCGCAGTGCCGACGCGGCGAATCCAGAACGCGCGGCCAGTTCGCCGATAGTCAGCAGATCCGTTCGGTGCAACACGCGTTCAGTCTAGCAATACCTAAACTTCACGTTAACTTTCACTCGAGAGACCGCTCGCCCCGCCGTTCTGTCAGACAGGTCGAGTGCGGAGGTGCGGAGCGCCGTACTGGCCGACAGGATGGGGGAGAGCCTCATAGGCAACCGGCCGAGAGGAAGACGACAGTTACGGTTCGACGCGCAATTGCTCGATCAGCTCACAGCCACGGATTATTTGGCTCGCCGGCCACTACGCTCGATTTCGTGGCCCGATACTTCGACGTCCACCCGGACAACCCTCAGCCGCGAATGATCGGCCAGGTCGTCGACTTGCTGCGGGCTGGCGGGCTGGTCGCCTACCCAACTGACTCCTGCTTCGCGCTTGGCTGCCAGCTTGATAACCGACCAGGCCTGGAGCGGATTCGAGAGATCCGACAGCTGGACAGCCGACATCACTTCACGCTCGTCTGCGCAGACTTCACACAGCTTGGCCGATTCGTCCAGCTCGACAACGTGATCTTCCGTGCCGTCAAGGCGTCCACGCCCGGCCAGTACACCTTCATCGTGCCAGCGACTCGAGAGGTGCCCCGACGAATGCTGTATCCCAAGAGACGTACAGTCGGGGTTCGCATTCCTGATCACGTGGTCGCGCAGGCGATCCTGGCGGGCCTCGGTGAACCTCTGGTGTCGAGCACCTTGATCATGCCCGGGGATGAACGGCCGCTGACGCAGGGTTGGGAGATCATGGAGCGCCTTGATCATCTCATCGACGCCGTCGTGGACTCCGGTGAATGCGGCGAGATCCCGACCACAGTTGTCGATCTCTCCAATGGCCAAGCAGTGATTGTTCGCCGCGGAGCCGGCGATCCCTCGCGTTTCGAGTGATGATGTTGTCGGGGGATTAGGGCGGCCAATGAGCAAGGAAGTTTCGGGGAGCGACCGGCGGCCCACGGACACCTTCGTGGCGCAGTTGATGCGCAGCAAGGTCGCCGTTGGGCTGTTGTCGGTTGCGCCGATCCCGCTATTTCTGGCGCGGCCGATCCTGGCGCGTGATAACGCACGGGAGAACCGAAAAGACAGCTGGCAGCGACTGCGAGTACGCAGCGAGGCGGCACGCTATGGCGCAGTCCGCAGTGTGGCCGAGCGCTATGCCCGCGATGGATTTGTCCTCGACATCGGCTGCTCACAGGGGATCCTCCAGGAGGGTCTGAGGTACGGCCGGTACCTCGGCATCGACAATTGCGAGCAGTCCATCCGGCTTGCCCAGCCCAAGTGCGACCTCCGGACCCAGTTTGTATGCGCCGATGGGTCCTACTTCGTCGCCGACCGGCCACCGAACGCTGTGGTGATGAACGAAGTCCTCTACTACCTGCCGGACCCGGTCGCGGCGGTCGAGCATCACGCGCGCCGACTGGCACCCGGGGGAGTCGTCATCATCTCCATCTACGCAAGGACCTGGTACTCGCGGCGGCTGCTGCAGGCCATCGGAGCACGGCTCGAGTTGCTCGAATCCGACGTGATCAGATCAGGCCATCTGGCCTGGACTGTGGCGGCGTACCGGCCGTTTCCAGGCGCCGAGCCGGGTCAGCTCACGAGCACCGTCGCTCGGGCCTCACTGCAGGTATCCCTCGACCTGCTGCCGAGGCCTCGGTCTGTGACTCGTCTGGGTCCTGTGCGAACTCCCGATGGGCGCGGCGCTGGCGAAGCAGATCCCAGCACTGATCAAGGGATTCCTCAAGGTCACGAAGCCTGCCGGCGACGTCGCTGACCTGGTCTGGGTTGTCCTGCATCTGGCGGCGCAGCTCATGCTCGGCGTCGACCATCTCGCGAATGCGCGCGAGGAGGTCGGAGTCATCCATACGACACAGCCTACGAGAGACCTTCAGTGATCGAATTCCAGCTCAACACGACAGCATGATCATGGCTCGCTGACGTGATGGAAAATGATCTTGTCGACAAGCTCGCCAGCTTGCGCCGTCCCAGTCGTCTACTTGGAGATGCGAAGCAGATGCACCACGGCGGGAGCGGCGACGGCAGACGGAAGTCTGAGGCTGATCGGGTCGGCGTCGTCAACAGTCAGCGTTGTGCCGGGCACTGCTTCACGGCTGCGCAGACTGTGCCACTCGACCGCGTACTGGCCCGGTATCAGGGTGACGGTGAACGCGTCGCCTGCCTCGCTGGGCTGCAGGATCAGGTACTGGTTGCCGGGGTCCACCAGCGCATATCTCGTCTCGCTCACGTCAGTACGCGGCTGCATTGTGGCAAGACTGATCCGCTCCGCAAGGGCGCGGGTATCTCCCATCGCAAGGCGGGCCGGCTCCAATGAATCGAAGGACGGATTCCCCTCAGATGGGCTAGGCGGCTTGCCACCACCAAGAATGCCCAGGTCGTACAAGATCGGGTTGTGCCCACGGAGCAACGCCTTCCACACCCACAAGGCGCTGCTGGAGAACGGTGAGAAATGATCGGTGTCGAGTAGCACGACCTTGCTTCCGTCATTGGGCGGTGGGTCGGTGAGCCAGCGGCCCTCACCCAACGTGTCGTCGAAACCGGGCGAAATCCAATCTGCCGGGCTGTTCCACAGCGGCTCGTTCGACTTGCTCAGGTCAGCGACGGGATAGAGGTAGGTCATGCCGATGGGACGTGTGTCGTAGCCCATGTTGCGCTCGTAAGCCCTGACCGTGTTTATCACCCAGTACTGCCACTGCGTGGTATCACCGATCGGCGTCTCGATCGAGGATCCGTCTGGGAATACGACCGAATCCGCGGCCTGCCCAGACGACTCGTTCGCAATCTCGTACAAGACGTTGGGAAGATCATGAACGGTGTCGATCACCTTGCGGATGTAGGCCAGCTGGAAGGCCTCGACCCGCGAATCAAGAGGGAGAACCTGGTAGTCGACGATCGACGTGATCCCAATGTCATTGACATTGTTAGCGGCGTGGAACGGATGCCCCTCGATGTTGTCGGGAGTCACCGTGAGGTGAAGGCTGAAGCCCTCGAACAGCATGACTGATACATAGCTTCCGGCATCTCCGGCCGCGATGATCCGTTGACGAAGTCGATCAAAGTAAGTCTGATCAAAGACCGACAGATCAAACTTCGGCCTGCCGTCCTTGGCGGAGCCGGGTCCGATCCTCGACCATGGCTGCGGCGTCATGCAGAAGTGCACATCAGCCGGTGCCAAATGGCCTCGAAACTGCTCCCAGCGCCAGAGGCGAATGAAATTATGACCACGCTCTGACAGCAGCCCGAGGTACGCGTCAAAGTCGAACCGCTCCGGGTCATCTGGGCATTCACGACCGGGGCCTAGCCCGTCGTGGAAGTTGTTGTTGACATGCGAACCCGTGAGATAGACCAACTTCTCCGGTGCACCCGCGGCAGCGGGAGCCGCGAAGTACCGGGGATTGGTCTTCGACACCACCAGCGGGCCAGGCGGTTGCGACATCAGGCGTCACCATCAGCGGTCACGCCGGACGCAGCGTGCCCAGTCACCATGCGAACATCTGTGATCATCTTCCACAGCCTTTCACGTACTGTCAGAGTCTTGTCTTGAGCATGCCGGTGATGGCCGCTGGTCTGTCGTCTGACACTCCCGACTTAGCGCCAGACTGGTGACATGAGCAGCGAGCAAAAGCTGGTCGAACGAGCGGTTCGCATACCAAGCGCGGGCATCGTGCTGGATGGTGATCTTGCCGTTCCTGCTGAGGGGCCGCGAGGCGTCGTGCTTTTCGCCCACGGAAGTGGCAGCAGTCGGCGCAGTCCGCGGAATCGACGTGTAGCGGGCGCACTTCAGGAGATCGGCTGGGCGACATTGCTCTTGGATCTGTTGACGCCTGAGGAAGAGCAGGTCGACCTGCGTACCCGCGAGCTGCGCTTTGACATCTCCCGACTCGCGGCCCGGTTGACCGACGCGGCCGACTGGCTTGCGGAGCAGGGCGATACGGCCGAGCTCCCGCTGGCGGTGTTCGGCGCGAGCACCGGCGCTGCCGCTGCGTTGATTACCGCTGCCGATCGACCAGAACGGGTTCGGCTGGTGATCTCACGGGGTGGCCGGCCCGATTTGGCTGGCGACGCGCTCCGACGGGTGCTGGCGCCGACGCTCCTCATCGTCGGTGAGCGGGATCCGCAGGTCCGCCAGCTCAACAAGGGTGCGGCCGCTGTGATGCGGGCCCCCGTCACCATTGAAGTAGTCCCGAATGCCACTCATCTGTTTGAGGAGCCTGGTGCCCTTGAGGCCGTCATTGATCTTGCAGCCGGGGCTCTGGATCGCCAGCTTGATTGAGCGCACATGGAACTGCACTGGGATGTCACTGCAAAGCCGTCCAGTGCCGGATCAACCCGGACCTGCCCGACTA
The DNA here is from genome assembly GCA_963734005.1 of uncultured Actinomycetota bacterium. Lineage (GTDB taxonomy): Bacteria > Actinomycetota > Actinomycetes > Propionibacteriales > Propionibacteriaceae > Microlunatus. The sequence continues at coordinate 99,207 of CAVTFS010000029.1, read as the reverse complement.
GGAGATCCTGCCCCGATTTACCCGGATGCTGGTGGCCGCACTCGCGCGGCGATGATTTGCGTGGGGACGAGCAGGAGCAGAGCCCAGATCCCGACAGTGGGCGAGAAGAACGAGATGATCACCGCGAGCAGGAGCGCGACAGCAACGAAGCCACTTGCAATGGCAAGTCGGCGACTATCAGCGGTCGCTTCGCCGTCGGTGAGTTCAGGGTGATGCGCGAGGTAGTTGGCGAGGAAAGGTTCAGGATGGAGACGACTAGCAAAGTGCTGATGTAGAGAGTGCTGAATCCTCCCTCGAGGCCATCTGCGATCAGCGCGGTGGGAAAGGGTAGGAACACGATCGCGGCAATCCACAGCATGTTGAGCTGAATGAGTCGCCGGTTGTGACGCCGCAATGGTCCCAAAATGACGTGATGAATCGTCCAGTAGTTGGCGATGACCGCGAAGGACAGGGCAAACGCGAACAGGGCGGCCCAGTTGTCGACGACTACGTTGCCAAGGGTCGCGCCGGCGGGGCGATCGATTTCGGTGAGCGGGAGGATGAGCAGGGTAATGGCGATCGCGACCACGCCGTCGCTGAAGGCAAGGATCCGGTCGACGCCTGCTTCTCGTTCACTTGCCATCTAGTCACTCCGCCCTTTCGCAAGATCAACTTTTCAACGAGTCGGGGTAGTTCAGACGTCGCGTTGGAGGCCACGCACGACAACACTGCGCGACCGCGTTGGCGTGATTGCCAGCGTGCTGCACTAGATCTACACCACGTCCCCAGCTACAGGTGGCACGGTGACGGCGTCGGTGTGAAGGCCGGTGGAGTGATCGCCGGTCTCAACGATCTGGCATGGCCAGCGCCTGGACCGCCTCAGTTAGCGGCGGGGTGGACCCCACTGGGATGACAACGAAGTCAGATCAGCTCCGGAAGGCGGGGAGTAGGGATCGAGGGAGCGTAGGTCAGCGATTTCCAGTGCGCGGGCGACATCGCTCGGTGACACGATGCCGACCACTCGTCCGGCGCTGTCCACGACAACCGCGCGGCCGTCGGCGCACCCCTGCATGCGCTCCAAGAGCTCGACGAGAGGCTCCTCCGGGTGTGCGATGGGGACCTCGGCTGGCGCGCAGGCGATCTCCTGCAGGCGGGTGGTGGCACGACCCTCCGGCGGCACTGCGCGTACGCGGTTAAGGGTGACCAGGCCGGTGAGCCGCCCGTCCGGATCAATAAGTGGATATGTGGAGAACCGGTGAGTCAGAGCTACCTGAGCCACGAAGTCGGCAACGGTGAGGTTTCCATCAAGGACAGTGGGCGCCGCGGTCATGACCTGACCGACTGTGACACCGGCCAGCTGACCTCCTAGCCGGGCTTGTTGTTCCTCGGCGGTTGCCGCGCTGACCACGAACCAGCCGATCAGCGCAAGCCATACCCCTCCCAGTCCGTTACCGGTCACCACCTGCAGCACGCCGAGGGCGATCAACGCAAAGCCGACGAACCGACCGGCACGAGCGGCGCTCACCGCGGCCGTCTGCCGGTTCCCCCGCCACCGCCACAAGGCCGCGCGCAACACTCGACCACCATCCAGCGGCGCGGCGGGGATGAGGTTGAACACGGCGAGCATCGCGTTGGTTGCCGCCAGGTATGCCAGCACTCCGAACGGCAGCCCAGTGACGCCCCCTAACGCGAAGCCTCCAGCGGCGAGACCGAAGACAACTGCCAGACCCAAGCTTGTTAGCGGGCCGACGATGGCAATGCGAAAGTCGGCGCCAGGGGTTTTCGGCTCGCCCCGCAGCTGTGCGACGCCCCCAAGAAGCCATAGCACAATGCTCTCGACCTCGATGCCGTTGCGGCGCGCCACCACCGAGTGTGCCAGCTCATGAGCCAACAGCGAGGCCAGAAACAGCACCGCAGCGATGATCGCCGCGATCACGTAGGCGACGATCCCGCGGCCCGGAAACGCGGCGGGCAACTGCCCGGTCGCGAGCCCAAACACCAGAATCGCAACGATGAGGAACACGCTGGCGTTGATCCCGACCCGGATGCCAGCGATGCGGCCAAGCGAGATGGATGCTCGCACTGGTTCACCACCTCCAAAAACTGTGCTCTTAGGTCCCCGGTCTACCAGGGAAACAAAGTTGGCGACACCCTTGCGCATATCGGGAAGGATGGTCGCGATGGAAGCCAAGGTCGCCGAGGTGCTCTGGACGCCGGATCCGGCGGCCGCCCGGGCAAGCGCGATCGCGGAGTTCGCACGGTTCGTACGAGCCCAACGCCTTGCAGACGTCGACGAGCTCGATTACTCGTCGTTGCATGCCTGGTCGGTGGACGATCTTGACGGATTCTGGGCTGCGGCTGCGGAATTCCTCGGCGTACGATTCCACGCCGTCCCCCGAACGGCGCTCGACTCGCTGACCATGCCGGGCACCCAATGGTTCCCCGGGGCCACGCTCAACTATGCCGAGCACGCACTCACGGACGGCCCGGGGCGTACTGCAGACGACCTCGCCGTGGTGTTCTCCCGAGAAGACGGGATAGAACGGCTTGTCAGCCATCGCGAGTTGCGGGAACTTGTCGGCAGGGTGCGCGCCGGCCTGCTGCGCCTCGGCATAGGCCGCGGCGACCGGGTCGTGGCGTTGCTGCCAAATTGCGTCGAGGCGCTGGCCGCATTCCTGGCAGTCGCGAGCCTCGGCGCGATCTGGTCGTCGTGCTCACCCGACTTTGGAACCCGCGCCGTGCGCGACCGATTCGCGCAGCTGGAGCCGTCGGTGTTCCTCGCCGTCGATGGATACCGGTACGGCGGGAAGGCCTACGACGTCCGAGACCGCGTACGGGCGCTGCGGGAGCAGATGCCCACCCTCGCAGGCACTGTTCTGCTGCCCTACCTCGACGACAGCGCAGAGTTGGCCGGAACAGTGCCGTGGTCCGAGCTCACCGCCGAGCCGGGCCCACTGGATTTCGACGCCGTTTCGTTCGCCCATCCGTTGTGGGTGCTGTACTCGTCCGGCACCACCGGACTACCAAAGGGCATCGTGCAGGGGCACGGCGGAATCGTCGTCGAACACCTCAAGACGCTTGCCCTGCATCACGACCTCGGGCCTGGCAAGCGATTCTTCTGGTTCACCACCACCGGCTGGATGATGTGGAACCTGTTGATCTCAGGTCTGATGGTGGGCTCGACCGTGGTGATGTACGACGGCAGCCCCGGATATCCAGATCTCGGCGCGTTGTGGCGACTCGCGGAGAAGCATCGCGTCACCTATTTCGGAGTCTCCGCACCGTACATCCACGCCTGCCTGAAGGCGGGGCTGCGGCCTGTGGACGAGTTGGATATGTCAGCGATCCGGGCTTTGGGCTCGACCGGAGCGCCGCTGTCCGCCGACGGCTTCCGCTGGGTCGCCGATGCGGTCGGTAAGCATGTCCAGATTTGCTCCATGTCCGGCGGAACCGACGTGTGCACCGCCTTCCTCGAGTCAGCGCCCACCGTGCCGGTATGGCTGGGGGAGCTGTCGTGTGCCGCTCTCGGTGCGTCCGTCGCCGCCTATGACGCCCACGGTTCTGAAGTCGTCGACAAGGTCGGCGAACTTGTGCTGACCAAGCCGATGCCGTCGATGCCGGTGTCGTTTTGGAACGACCCGGACGGGTCCCGGCTGCGCGCCGCCTACTTCGCCGACTTTCCAGGTGTCTGGCGGCACGGCGACTGGGTCCGCAAGACCCCGCGCGCATCATTTGTCATTTACGGGCGCAGCGACTCGACACTCAACCGTGGGGGAGTGCGGATGGGGACCGCCGATTTCTATGCGGTGGTCGAGGGGTTCGATGAGATTGTCGACTCTCTCGTCGTCGACACCACTGAACTGGGCGCGACCGACGATGGTGAGCTGCTGTGCTTCGTGGTACTCGTCGCCGGCGCCACACTCGCCGAGGTTGAGCCTGCTCTGCGGCAGGCACTCCGCACTGAGCTGTCGCCGCGCCACGTGCCCGACAGGTTCATCGCCGTGGACGCGATTCCGCGCACACTCAGCGGCAAGAAGTGCGAAGTGCCGGTGAAACGGATCCTGGCGGGCGTCGACCCCGAACTGGCCGTGAGTCGAGACGCGTTAGCCAACCCAGATTCGCTGGATCCCTTCATCGAGCTAGCTCGTCACTAACGGCGCTGCCTATTTTCGCATGGCGGGCCCGGAGCCGGCATCCAGAGTCACACGCTGGACTCTGTCAGCGCACGCCAAGCCAGCAACCCGGCTCCCTGGCGTCCGGCATCACCAGCGAATCTTCCATTCGTGATCGCCGGGGCTGGTCGCCAGGCGAGGCCTGCTTGTACCGCACGGGCAAGCGGGTCGAGCAGCGCCGCGCCGGAGGCTCCCATGCCACCACCTATGAGGATCAGTTGAGGATCCATGAGCAGTACGTAGTTCACCAGCGCCCGGCCCAGGGCAGTGATGGCATCCTCGAAGATTCCCTCGGCCAAGGGGTCGCCGGCCGCAGCCCGGCTGATGACCTCTTCGGCGGGAACGTCACTGATGCCACTGGCGGCGGCATATCGGCGCGACAGGGCGGCTGCGCTGGCGTACGTCTCGGCGCATCCGCGTTGCCCGCAGGCGCACCATTCCCCTTCCGGAAATACCGGGAGGTGGCCGAGTTCGCCGGCCCTGCCGGTGGCGCCGGCCAACACCTGACCTCTCGTGATCACGGCCGCCGCCACACCGGTGCCCAGCGCGACGAAGAGGAGCTCCTGCAAGCCCTTGCCGGCACCCAACTCGAGCTCTGCCAGCCCGGCAGCCCGCACGTCGTGGTCCAAGATCACCGGCAGACCGACTGCCTCCGCCACTATCTGGCGTAGCGGCAGCTGCCGCCAGCCGAGGTTTGCGGCGTAGACGGCGATCCCTTGCTCCGCGTCTACGAGCCCGGGCACCACTAGGCCAACCGCTCGTACCTGCGCGGCCTCCGGTACCTGCGCTCGCAGCTCGGCGATGGCGTCAATGGTCGTTGTGATAACGGCGTCCGGCCCGAGGTGTCTTGGTGTTGGCCGGACGCTGGATGAGTATTCGAACCCGTCAGAATCAATGAGCGCGGCCTTGATGGTCGTGCCGCCCGAGATCGACTCCGATGACAAGATCGCGCTGAACGACATCCTGATCGTCCCTCGACCGCATGGTGGTCATGTCAGGAAAGCAGGACTGACCGGGAGAGGTGCCGGGGCTCGTCGGGATTGAGCCCTTTGGCATCGGCCAGCGCCACGGCCAGTCGTTGCGCCCTGATCAAATCCGCCATCGGGTCAAGACCGCTGCTTTCCACGTGCGCACCAGTCACCTGGAGGTCCTCCAGCAATCCTGCGGGAGGTGGGCCGAACACCCAGACTGTCGAGTTTCGCCCGACGACGCTGATGGGACCATGACGGAATTCCATGGCCGGGTAGGACTCTGTCCACGACTGGGACGCTTCGCGCAGCTTCAACGCGGCCTCGTTGGCGATGCCGACGGACATTCCGGAGCCCAGGAAGGTGAACTGGGCGGCCTCGAGCGCGCGCGGCGGCAACGGATCGGTCAACGCGGCTCGCCCCTGCCTGATCACCGAAGTGAGGTCTTCGCCCAGCCAGGCCCGCCACAGTGCCAGCGACGTGGTGGCAAACCGTGTCTGAACGATCGATTTCTCGTCGGCGAAATCCAAAACGACTCGATGATCAGCCAGCTCGACGACCGGTGTGTGCGGGTCGGCGGTGATCGCGACCGTGCGGGTGCCTGCCCTGCTCCGCAGCATCTCAAGTAGCCGAAGCACCTCTGTCGTCGTGCCGCTGCGGGTCAGCGCGACGAGAGTGTCATAGGAGCGGCTGCTCGGGAATTCTGACGCGGGAAAAGCATCGGTTTCGCCATGCCCTGAGCGCTCCCGGAGGTCCGCGAAGCTCTCGGCCATGAAGAACGAGGTGCCACATCCGATGATGGCCACCCGTTGACCACGCTCGGGAAGGGCATGACCGATATGTTCCGTGGACCCGAGCTCCGCGGCCCGGGTCCAGGCCGATGGCTGGTCAGCAATCTCAGTTGACACGTGCCTGGACGGGGGTGTCATGAGTGGAGTCTGACACGGCCTGCCCACACGGCATGGTCAGAACGCCTGATACCAAATTCGTGAGAGGATCCGCACACCATGGAAGTGGTCATCAGCACCACCCCGGACGAAGCCGGGAAGTTGGCCGCCGACGCCATCCAGGAGCTTGTGGGGCGTCGGCCAGAGGCCGTCCTGGGCGTCGCGACCGGATCAAGTCCCCTGATCATCTACAACGAACTCGGCCGCCGAGTGGGGCAGGGTTCCTTGTCACTGGCGAAGACGCGAGCGTTCATGCTTGACGAGTACGTCGGGCTGGCGGCAGACCATCCACAGCGGTATCGGAATGTCATCAGCGGTGAGTTCGTCGACAAGGTCGATATCGATCCGGCGCATGTGCATGGGCCGGACGGGCTGGCCGCGGACCTGGCGGGCGCTTGTGAGTCTTACGAACAAGCCATAGCGGAGGCCGGCGGTGTCGATCTACAGATTCTTGGGATCGGCACCGACGGGCATATCGCGTTCAACGAACCTGGCTCTTCGCTGGCCTCCCGGACCCGGATCAAGACGCTGACGAGCCAGACCCGCAGGGACAACGCTCGATTTTTCGGCGGGGACGTGGACCTCGTCCCGCAGCACTGCCTCACCCAAGGCATCGGCACCATCCTCCAGGCTCGCCATGTCGTGCTCGTGGCCTCGGGGCGAGGAAAGGCGGAGGCCGTCCACCAGCTCGTCGAAGGACCCGTGTCCGCGCTGTGGCCAGCCACAGCGCTACAGCTACACCCACATGTCACCGTGTTGCTGGATACTGCCGCGGCTTCGCGTCTTCAGCTCGCCTCTTACTACATCGAGACCTACGAAGGCAAACCGAGCTGGCAGGGGTTCTAGGCGTGAAGCGGCAGTGCTGACCACCCTCCTGCCCGGGTTCGCGGGGACTGTACTGCCAAGTTGGCTGCGGGATCGACTCCGGGCAGGTCTGGGAGGTGTCTGCCTTTTCGCGCACAACATCTCCTCCCCTGGACAGCTGCGGGCCCTAACCGACGCGATCATGGCCGAGAACCCGTACGCGATCATCGCGGTGGACGAGGAAGGCGGTGACGTCACGCGGCTCTTCGCAGCTACCGGTGCGCCGTTCCCTGGCAACGCTGTACTGGGCCGGCTAGACGATGTCGACACCACGCGCGACACCGCGGCCGCCATCGGCTGGTCGCTGCGTCGGGCCGGATGCACTGTCAACTTCGCTCCCTGCGTCGACGTCAACTCCCGGTCCGACAACCCTGTGATCGGCGTCCGCAGCTTTTCCAGCGACGCCGAACGTGTGGCGCGGCACGGGAGGGCCTGGGTGGCCGGCCTCCAGTCGACGGGCGTGGCGGCAACCGCCAAGCATTTCCCGGGGCATGGCGACACGGCCCAGGACTCACACATCTCGTTACCCGTTGTCACGCGTTCCCTCGACGAGCTGCGCTCCCGCGAGCTGCTGCCGTTCGCGGCGGCCATCGAAGCGGAGTGCCGAGTGGTGATGACATCCCACATCCTCATGCCGCAACTGGACCGGAACCACCCGGCAACAATGAGTCGAATTGTCCTGAATGATCTGCTGCGAGGGGAGCTGGGCTTCTCAGGTGTGATCGTGAGCGACGCCCTTGACATGGTTGGTGCCTCCGGCTCGGGGGGGATGGCGGGGGCGGCCGTCGCTGCGTTGCGAGCCGGATGCGATCTGCTCTGTCTCGGGGCCAAGAACACCGATACTCAGCTGGCAGACATCGAGCGGGCAGTGAGCAGCGCGGTCGACGAGGGCACCCTTGCCTCCAACAGGGTGTCGGAGGCAACGAGCCGGGTACGAGGGCTCGCAGAGGACCTGGAGGCCGCGCGGCGAGCAGCCGGGCAGCCTCCTCGGGCAGCGCCTGGCTGGCCGAAGGGCGAGGCGGAGCTGCTCCAAACCCTCGATGTGCAACCTGGAGCATCGGACTGGCGGGGGAGGGCAGCGGGCCAATACGCCGTCGTACGGCTTGAGGCGGATCCCAATATCGCCGTCGGGACTACACCGTGGGGGCCGTTCGCCGCGCATCCGGCTTTCGCGGCACAGCCGGTGTATTTGATCTCCCCCGAGCGATCGGCGCTGCCAGCTTTTCAACCTGACCAGCCGGTACTGGTCGTGGGGCGCGACAACCACCAGCATCCCTTTGCGAGACATGCTGTTGATCAGCTGCGCTCCCAGCATCTTGATGTATTAGTCGTCGACATGGGTTGGCCTGCAGCTGATCGTCGGTACGCCGACGTGGCCACTTTTGGTGCATCCCGTCTCATGGGTGCTGTGCTGCTGAAGTGGCTGGCACTGGAAGGGGATGCTGCGGCGTAAGTTCTCGCGGCGTCGGGATATGCCAGCACTTAGTGAGTCCCCGGCTCGACGGAAGTCGTTAGCCCGGCGATCTTGTGCTGACACGCGCCACTTCCGCCTGGATCGTATGGAACAGGGCCTCGTCAACCTCCTGGCCTGCGTGCCGAAGGACCAGGACCGCCGCACCCACCAGGCCGTCCGACACCGGAATCACGTGATCGGCGCCCACCGGGCTGACGAGCTCGGCCTGGAGGGTGGGTGGCGCGGCCAGCATGCCGCGGACGATAACGCTGCCACCTACCACCAACGGGCCGGGCAGATCCGGCGCCCGCACGGCAGAAAGCAGGTCCGCGAGCACCGCTGACGCGTCGACGAGGACGGAGCGAGCTACACGATCCTGATGGGCCGCGAAGGGAAGTGGCGCGAACTCGGCCAACGAGATTGGCGGCCGGGCATAGAGGGCGGAAACCAACCGCCGCAACGCCTCTGCGCGGCCAGCGGGGGTGTCCGTGTCGACCTCAATCCTCATCGCCTCCAGGACGAGGGCGGTCAGTGCCGTATCCTGCCCCTGCCCATCGAGTGATGCAACGACGGCCCGGGCCACGGCATGGCCGATCCAGAAGCCGCCGCCCGCATCACCGAGGAGCCAACCCCGCCCGCCCGCGACCCGGTCCAGCCGGCCTCCACGGATCCTGGCTGCCACGGTCCCGGTCCCAGCGATCAGGGCATAACCATCCAGCGCCGGAGTCCCAGAGTGGAACATGCCGAGTAGGTCATGTCCGAGCACGACTTCGGGCAGACCCAGTGCAGCGAGCCGGCCCGCGACTTGCTCGCGAAACGCGGGGGTTTTCTCGCCGGCCATCGCGATCAGGCCCAGTGCGGGTAGCCCTGAGCCAGTTGGACCAGCCATCGCCTGCTCGGCCGCAAAGCCGATGGCGTTCACCGCCTCGGAGATGCCGGCTGCCGTCGGATTCCCGCCGCCGGCGCGACCGTAGCCGTACGCGCGCCCAGAAGCGTCAAGCACCACGGCGCGCGTACTGGTGCCACCGGCGTCAACGGCTAGATAGCGGCGCGATCCGAGTTTCAGTTCGGTCTCGTTTCTTGCGGAGAAAAGAGCTAGACATTAGTGTAAGAGCGAATTTCAGTATCTTCGAACTAGAGTGATAGTGATTCTCACACCCGCGCGCGCTGCTCGTACACAGGAGCAGAACCCTGCAGTGCAAGACCGCATCCGGTCCCTGCTGCCTGAAATGCCGTCGGCGGTGGCACGCGTCGCCGCGTACTTGCTCGAGCATCCGCAGGCGCCGCTGACGTTGTCAATCGGTGAGCTTGCCGAGCAAGCCGGGGCCTCACCTGCGACCGTCACGCGATTCTGCCGGACCATCGGCTACCCCGGGTACGTCGAGCTTCGAGTCGCCATCGCCACGGATGTCGGCCGCAGTGCCTCACGCGACTCATGGAGCAGTGAGATCGGAGGCGAGTTCGGCCCGGATGACTCCCCGGAGGACCTATTGCGCATGCTGATCAGCAGCCATACGAAAGCGTTGCGAGAAGCGACGTCCGCGATCGATCTGGCCGTCATAACGGAGGTGTCGCGGCAGATCGCGCTCAGCTCGCACGTCGACATATACGGTGTCGTCGGAAGCGCGATGCTCGCCGAGGAGCTGCAGGGGCGGCTCTACCGCATCGGAGTCCCGGCCTACGCCTGGTCGGAGGTCCACAGCGGACTCACGAGTGCGGCCATTCAGGACTCGGACACAGTGGCGATCGGCATATCGGCCACCGGACGAACGGAGGAGACAATCGAGATGCTGGCCCTGGCCGGTCGTGCAGGCTCGTTCACGGTGGCTATCACCAACGACCCCACATCGCCGCTGGCCGAGCTCGCTGATCGGAGCATTGTGACGACGATCTATGAGCAGTTCCTGCAGCCTGATGACCTGTCGGCCAAGCACGGCCAGCTCCTGGTCCTCGATCTTCTCTACCTGCTCGTCGCCCAGGAGAATTTCGACCGGTCGAGCGCCAAGCTGGCGGCGTCCGCCGTTGCAGTCTCCTCCCACCGCCGGCCACGTCGCACACCACTACGGGCACCGGCCAATGTGCCTAGCGCACTAGGCGACGGAAGCGGCGCCACTGACCGGGAGGAGGTCGACCTGTGACCAACAGCGCTGTTGCTCCCGTGGCGAGCGACTTCGCGAACGAGGTGAGCCGAAGACTCGAGGGCCTGGTCAGTCTGGCCGCCGACGGAGGCCTGGACGCCGCGATCGGTCTGATGACCCGAGCCATCGAGACGGGTGCGGTGATTCAAGCGTTTGGAACCGGCCATTCGGAGGCGTTCGCAATGGAGATTGCGGGCCGGGCCGGCGGCCTCATCCCGACGAACAAGATCGCTCTCCGGGACCTCGTGCTGCACGGCAACCTGACAAAGGACGCGCTTACCGGGTCGAGCCTCGAACGCGACCCCGATGTCGTTGCCGAGTTGTGGGAGATCTCGCCGATCCATCCCGGGGACGTCTTCGTCATCGCCTCCAACTCCGGCGTCAACGGTTCAGTTGTGGGCATGGCGCTGCTGGCCAAAGAGCGGGGGCATGACGTCATCGCGGTGACGTCACTCGAACACACCGCACAGGTACGGCCGAAGCATCCCAGCGGCCTGCGGCTGTCGGAAATCGCCGACGTGGTGATCGACAATCTGGCGCCATATGGCGACGCGACGCTCGCCCTGCCCGGAGGCGTTGCCGTCGGCTCAGTCTCGTCCATCACGAGTGCGTTCATCGCCCAATTGCTGACCATCGGCGTCGCGGAGCGGATGAACGGCGACGGCCGGGTGCCTCCGCTCTACCTGTCAGCCAACATCCCGGGCGGCGACGAGCACAACCATGCGCTTGAAAAGAAGTACGAGGGCCGCATCCGGCGCGTCACGTAAGTCGCTTCGCCCCGTACGCGACAACATCGTCAGAAGATTCGCAAGACATTCACCGAACCAACCAGGGATCGATCGGAAGGGACATCAGATGGACATCAACACCAGGCCGCTCGCGCGACGCGACTTCCTCCGCGGCTCACTCGCCGCGGCCGCTTTGGCCGCCACGGGGTCGCTCGCGGCCTGCGCCACCTCGGGTACGAGTAGCAGCACATCGACGAGCTCGGCCCCAGCGGGCCAGGTGAGCGACACAAACCCGTTCGGAGTGGAGTCAGGCTCGACCGTTGACGCCGTCATCTTCAACGGCGGGTATGGCATCGATTACGCGGAGTTCGCCGCCAAGCAGGTCGGGGCGAAACAATCCGGTGTGACGGTGAAGGTCACTCCCACCACCAAAGTCGCGCAGACCCTGCAGCCCCGCTTCGTTGCCGGTGATCCGCCGGACGTCATCGACAACAGCGGCGCCGGCCTGATCGGAATCAATACGATTCGTGATCAGCTGGCTGAGCTGAACGACGTCATCGAGGCCAAGAACTACGAGGGCACGGTCATCAAGGACACGCTGTACGCAGGCGTCACCGAGCCAGGGACGTTCGATGGCAAGTTCATTGTGCTGAACTACGCCCTCACCGTGTACGCGCTCTGGTACTCGGCCTCACTCTTCGAGCAGAACGGCTGGACCGTCCCGAAGACGTACGACGAGATGCTGGCCCTCGGCGCCGAGGCCAAGGGCAAGAAGAAGTATCTGCTGGGCTGGGGTAAGGAGGCGGCGACCTATTACCAGACGATGGCCATCAGTTCCGCGATCAAGGAAGGTGGCGACGAAGTGAGGCTGGCGCTGGAGAATCTCAAGCCCGACTGCTGGTCGCTCCCTCCAGTTCAGGACGTGTTCAACGGGCTGAAGAAGATCATCGACGCGGGCTATGTCAAGCCGGGAGGCTCCGGGACCCAGTTCACCGCCGCCCAGGCCCAGTGGACCGAGGCCGATGAGTTCATCCTCTATCCGTCGGGCGGCTGGATCGAGAATGAGATGAAGAAGCAGACCAAGTCGGACTTCAAGATGACCGGCGCGCCTGAGCCGGTCGTGTCGAGTAACGCAAAGATGCCGTACGAGGCGCTGCACTCCACTGCTGGCGAGGGCTACATTGTGCCGTCGCAGGGCAAGAATGTCGCCGGTGGCAAGGAGTTCCTGCGCGCGATGCTTTCGAAGGATGCCGCGGTGAACTTCGCCAAGACAAAACTGGCATCGACCATCGTCAAGGGCACTGTGCCTGCGGACGGGTTCGGGTCGACGGCGTTGCAATCCCAGATCAAACTGCTCGAGGCGGCAGGGTCGAACATCTTCTCGTGGCAATTCGTCGACCTCTACGGCATGAACACTGATCAGCTCGTGGTGTGGAACAGCTTCCTCTCCGGCGACGCAGACGTGGCCAAACTCACCAAGGGCCTGCAGGGCATCACCGACAAGGTCGCCAACGATGATTCGATCAAGAAGGTGCAAGTGTCGTGACCACCTTAGCCAGCGGGGGAGTCACCAGCGGGGTTAGCGCGCCGCCGGGTGGCTTGCGGCGCATAGGCTCGGCCCGCTGGCGCCGGCGTAACCTGACGTTCGACAAGATCAGCTTCTTCCTGGTCTTCTTGGTTATCCCGGTCGCGTTCTACATCGGGTTCGTGGTCTCCCCGTTTGTGCAGGCGGCCTACTTCTCGTTGACCGACTGGACCGGCTTCACGCCCGCGATGAACTTCATCGGGCTCTCCAACTACGCGAAGCTGTTTACCGATAGCACCTTCCTGCAAGCCATGGGCAACAACATTCTGATGGCGATCGTGGTCCCGATCGTGACGCTGGGCTTGGCGATGTTCTTCGCCACCCTCGTCACGGTCGGCGGCTCGACCCGCGGCAACGTGAAAGGCTTGCGCAACTCGAGCTTCTATCGAGTTATCTCGTTCTTCCCCTACGTCATCCCCGCCATCGTGATTGGGCTTATCTGGTCCCAGATCTACGACCCCAGCGCCGGACTCCTGAATGGCATCCTCACCCGCCTGGGTCTTGAGCAGTTCACCTCGTTTGCCTGGTTGGGTGACCCGCGCACGGCGCGGTGGGCGGTCATGTTCGTCATTATCTGGGGTCTGGTCGGCTTCTACATGGTGTTGTTCATCGCCGCCATCAAGGGCGTCCCCGCCGAGGTCTTCGAGGCCGCACGGATCGACGGTGCCGGACGTTTCCGTACGTCGATTTCGATCACCATTCCGCTGATTCGCGAGAACGTGCAGACCGCCTTCATCTACATCGGGATCCTCGCGCTTGATGCGTTCGTGTACATGGCTGCTCTGGAACCGGGTGGCGGTCCCGACAACACGACCCTTGTGATGGCGCAACAGCTTTTCACCACCGCGTTCACCAAGGGGCAGTTCGGCTATGCCTGTGCAATGGGTGTTGTGCTCGCGATCATCACGCTGGCGTACGCGGGTCTGGTGTTCGCCGTGAATCGGATTTTTGGTGGCAAGAGTGAGGTCGGCGAATGACCCAGATCTCCCAAGTCGGCGCCGCACCCGCACCATCGGGCGACCGAGTGCCGTTCGAGCCGGCCGAGTCTGGTGGGCCTCCAGGGACCGCCGGCGACAAGGCGGTGACTGGCTTCTCCCATGCGGTCTTGATCATCTGGTCCGTGCTGGTCATCCTCCCTTTGATCTGGGTCCTGATGTCCTCGTTCAAGACCAGCTCCGAGATCTTCGCCTCGCCGTTCTCCCTACCGCAGCGCTGGAGCTTCGACAATTACGTCAATGCCTGGACAGATGCGGGGATCGGCAGCTTCTTCCTCAACTCGGTGATCGTTGTCGTCGGTGCGTTGATTCTCACCATGTTGTTCGGCTCGATGTCGGCCTACGTCCTCGCGCGATTCACCTTCCCTGGCAGCCGGCTGCTGTACTACCTGATGCTCGCCGGCCTCACCTTCCCGATCTTTCTGGCGATCGTGCCGTTGTTCTTCGTGCTGCGGGGGATCGGCCTGCTCAACACGTTGCCTGGTCTGATCTTGACCTACGCGGCGTTCGCATTCCCGTTCACCGTGTTCTTCCTCTACGCTTTTTTCCGGTCGCTGTCAAAATCGATTGCCGAGGCGGCCGCAGTGGACGGCGCGGGGGAGTGGCGGACCTTCTTCCAAATCATGCTGCCCATGGCCAAGCCGGGTCTGGCCACAGTGGCGATCTTGAACTTTGTGGGCCTCTGGAACCAGTTCCTGCTGCCGATCGCGCTGAATACCAACCCCGACAACTACGTCCTCACGCAGGCCATGGCGTCCTTTGCATCCCAGGCCGGCTACTCGGTGGACTTCGGAGCGCTCTTCGCGGCCGTGGTCATCACCGTCGTACCGGTGCTGATCATCTATCTGATCTTCCAGCGGCAGCTCCAGGGGTCGGTGTCGGCAGGCACCAACAAGTAGCAGGCCAGCGGCAGCAGTAGCTGCTGCTAGGAGTAGTCAGCAATGATCCGTCGTTGTGCGCCGTCGACCGTCACTGTGCCGCCGTGCGGAACAATCCACTGAGGTCGGGTGTGACCGAACGGTATGCCGACGCATACGACGGCCCTTGGGTTGTAGCTGCTGATGAGTTGGACAACAATGTCGGCCTGCTCCTGCCGTAGGCGGGCGCGCTCCTCCTGCGGCGGGCGGTACGTGAAATCGGAGACTGGCGGGCGAGCGACCAGAACGGCATCGACAGCGGTCAAAAGTCCTCGTTCCCCGAGGGAGCGCACTATCCAGCCGACCTTGCGTGCGGGGAGAAGTTTCTCGGATGTCTCGAGCAACAGCACACAGCCGTTGAGCACTTCCGGCGAAGTCGGGAAGCGGCCCGCGGTAAGGATCCATTCGATCACCTCAAGGCATCCGCCCCATGTCCGGCCAGTCATGGATTGCGCTGGCCCATGCCAGTCCCACGGCTCGGTTGGTTCCCGCTTTCCGAAGAAGGTCAGGGCGCGGGGGTCAGCCCAATCGATGCCGACGTCCTCGGACTCGCCAGGGTCGGTCAGTTCGAGAGTTTCGCCCGTGAGCAGCGCGGCGCGAAGCGACATCGCATGTATGTCATCGATATGGGGCCCGGGCCCAAGGTGCACCTGGGACGAGCCCCCGTAGAAGCTGGCGATGCCGTTCACCCAGAGAAAGTTGTGCATGTTCGTGTTGTCGCTGGTCCCGAGGAACGGCTTCGGGTCGTCGCGAGCGCAATCGCCGTCGAGATGAGGGATGACGGTGATCTGGTCCTCGCCGCCGACGGTGGCAAGGACGGCGCGAATCGTCGGATCGGCGAACGCTGCGTTGAGGTCCGCTGCACGCGCCGCCGCCGAGGCGTCGAGCTGTCGGGTCGTCGGAAACTCGACTGGCACCAATCCGGTCACCTCGGCCAGCCTCCGCATGGCTTGCTCGTGCACCGCAGGGAACGGACCCGGAGCGGCGAACGATGGCGATAGGACCGCGATGCGGTCCCCAGGCTGAGCCTTCCGCGGATGTACGAGCTCGTGCGTCATGGCAGCCATCGAAGCAGGGAAGGTGTCTGGCTCGCGGCTCAAATTACGTCGTGGACCGCCGAAGCACGCGACGATGCGCCAGAACACCGTGCGCCAGTCGACTACTCAGCACGGTGAGTTTCTAGGCAGGTCACCCGAAAATCACCTGCGAGGATGGCGGGGTGGAGTACAGGGTTGTAGCTGAGGCGTATCGGGACCTGGAGCAGGCTTCGGGTCGCTTGATGTTGATCGACAGGCTGGCGGCACTGCTGGCCGAGACCCCGCAGGAGTTACTGCCCACTGTCTGCTATCTGTGCCAGGGGTTAGTCGCGCCGGAATTTGCCGCGGTGGACCTGGGGATGGCCGAGAAGCTGGCGCTGCGCGCGGTGGCAACTGCAACCGGCGTCGAGACGGCGGAAGTTATCGCGATGCTGCGGGAGGCCGGCGATCTCGGTCAGGCCGCTGAGCAGTTGTTGGCGGAGACGGCCAGAGATCGCGAGCCAAGCCTGCAGGTAGCGGCCGTGGTCGACACTCTGCACCAGATCGCCAGCGCCGAAGGACCGGGCTCGCAGGGCCGCAAGCTCGACCTGCTGGCGGGCCTTCTGGCGTCAGCCACTCCGCTGGAGGCTCGCTATTTGCTGCGTTTGGTGACTGGCAGCCTGCGGTTGGGGATCGGTACGCCGACGATCTTGGACGCGCTCGCACAGGTGTACACAGGCAGCCGGAAGGACCGGCCGGTACTTGAGCGGGCGTACAACATTTGCTGCGACCTCGGCTTGGTCGCGGCCACTCTGGCGACCGGCGGGCTGGCCGCAGTCGAGGAGGTGCGGGTGCGGCCCGGAAACCCGGTGCGGGTGATGTTGGCCCAGCGGTTGTCCGACGCCGGCGAGATTCTCACCAGACTGGGCGGCCAATGCACCGCCGAGTACAAGTACGACGGCATGCGACTGCAGGCGCACCGCACCGCTGATGGGGAAATTGAGTTATTCACCCGGCGGCAGGAGCGTGTGAGCAGCCAGTTCCCGGACGTGGTTGACCTGCTTCAGGCTGGCCTGGTCCCGCGCGAGGCGATCTTGGAGGGCGAGGTGGTGGCGTATGACGCCGCGGCCGGCGAACTGCGCCCCTTCCAGGAGGTCATGTTCCGTCGTCGCAAGCACGGAATCGCCGAGGCAGCCCGAGATGTGCCGGTCGCATTGTTCTGCTTTGAGTTGCTGTACGCCGACGGGCAGGATCTCACCCGCCTGTCTTATCTGGATCGTCGGGCGCAGCTCGCGGAGGCGGTCACGTTATCGGACCGGCTCCGGCTGACCACGGCGCTGGACGTATCGACTGCTCCAGCGCTGGATGCCGCATTCGAGCAGGCCGTCGCGGACGGCTCAGAGGGTCTGGTATGTAAGTCGACCAGCCCGGAAGCGATCTATCAGGCTGGTGCCCGCGGCTGGTTGTGGATCAAGCTCAAGAGGGATTACCGCACCGAGCTGGCGGACACCGTGGATCTCGTCGTTGTCGGCGCGTACGCCGGGAGGGGCCGGCGCCGGGGCACGTACGGTGCCGTGCTGCTTGCCGCCTATGACCCGGACCAGGAGACCTATCAGACGGTCGGCCGATGCGGCACCGGCTTCTCCGACGCCGAGCTTGCCGCGCTTACGGCGAGGTTGGCACCGCTGATACGAACGCAGCGGCCCGCGCGGGTCGATTCGCACGTTCCCGCCGATGTGTGGTTCGAGCCGAGCCTGGTGCTCGAGGTGCTCAGCGCCGAACTCACGCTGTCGCCCAACCACACCGCTGGCTGGGGGCAGCTCAAGGACAACGCGGGGCTCGCGATGCGCTTCCCTCGGTTCACCGGGCGCTGGCGCGACGACAAGGAGCCGCAGGACGCGACGACCACTCAGCAGCTGGTCGAGCTTTACCGCACCGCGCGTCGAGCGCCCACCGGCTCATGACACGGGGCTTGCCGAGGGCGACCAGCCAACCCCCCGAGTAGCGCGATGGTAAGCGGGATTCTCGCCCTGAGTACGCCGCCGGTCGCAATCAGACTTTCCGTGCCGGCCGAATCGAGCGGACCTCATGTTGATCCGACCGGGCCTCGATGCGTAGCTTGGCACCGACGTTGGGCAGTTCGACAAAGGTCTGCCCGGGTGCCATCTTGAGCGGACTGCCGTCTTTGAGAGTGAATTCGAACGGCTCTTGCACCTTTCCCTTGCGCCAGGTGCCGGTCACATAGCGGCCGCGGTTGAAGTAATAGAACTTGCCTCGGGCCTTGATGATGTCGTGCAGCGGCTCGTCATGGCCGCCACCGCGGAAGATCTTGCCGTAATGCTGCTTGGCCTTGATCACGAGCACATTGTCGGTCGATACTCGACCGCCATCGGTCAGCACATGTGGACCCCACGGCATGCTGCGCAGATAGCGCTTCGTCTTCTTGTCGTAGTCGTAGCCCATGAAGTAGCTGTCGCCCTTGTAGGGGATCCTGATCGAGCGGCCGCGTTTGCCTTGCCTGACGCTGACCTCTGAGCGCGTCGAGGCGAAGGGGAAGTAGGGCTGTGGCGGCCCTGAACGGAACCGTTTGGTCTGCCGGGCGAGCACTGCCGGATGGCAGACGACCGCCTTGTCGTAGTAGTTGTCACCGTTCAGGGTGTATACCCGGGATCGATCAATGCCGTACGAGCCTGTGCGGCGGGTGTTCATATACGACAGCAGGCCTTCGAGATAGCCGCGATAGCGCTTGACGTAGTTGACCACCCACGCCGCGGCGCCGGTATTGCCGATCAGTGCGTGGATCGGGCTGAGCAGCGGGATGTCCACCGGCCGAATGGAGCGCACTGGGGCGACGCTGTCTGCCATGCGGGAGTGGAAGACCGGGACGAGGCGAGTCCCGCTGTAGCCCGACACGTCCCGGTAGCCCTCGAGTTCAACAAAGACAATGTCAGCCTTGTCGATGCCGGTCTGCGGATGCTCGCGGCGATTGTCGGGCACCTTGACCGCAACTGCGGCGTGCCGTGCCTTTCGCTCGTTCTTCAGCAGCTTGCCGGTGAGCGGCCAGCGCGGCCGCGTGTCGATCGAGGGTGCCGAGCCGGGGGTCGCACC
The DNA here is from genome assembly GCA_963734005.1 of uncultured Actinomycetota bacterium. Taxonomy (GTDB): domain Bacteria; phylum Actinomycetota; class Actinomycetes; order Propionibacteriales; family Propionibacteriaceae; genus Microlunatus. The sequence continues at coordinate 80,337 of CAVTFS010000029.1, read as the reverse complement.
GGGTAGCGGGCCGGGACTGGATGGCGGTATCGGGGGGACATTCGGCTCAGCGGGGCGCTTCGAACAGGCGGCGAGCGCAACACCGACGACGCCCAACAGGACCGCACGGCGGCTGATCTGCGCCATGTGAAAATTCTCCGTCCGCCGCTACGGGGTGCTGTGCGGGAAGGCAGGTTCATCGTAGGGACTAACGGGATGGACCGCCGGTAAATCGCGGAGTCGACACGAAGCTCGGCTGTCCGGTTACGCAGAACCTGTCAGCCAATTGAGCTGGGCAGACAGGTCAGGGCGGGAATGATCACGAAGCCGAGGCCTGGCGCAGCGACTCGGGCCCTCGTGCGGTGGTCGTGCCGGACTGACAATCCGTCGGCTGCCCGAAAGGTTGCCCAGATTGACCTGGTGTCGGCCCGCATCGGCGCGTACAAAGCAGGTGATGGACCGCTACGCCAAACGCCGGCCGCGCGGCGAACCGCGCCGCCCGCGAGCTGGACCCACGGTCGAGGAATCTGCAGGTAGGGCAATTCCGAGCACTCCGGCACACGTTCCTCCCGATGCGGCGAGAGTCCTTGACCTGCAACAGACCGTTGGGAATCAAGCCACTGGAGCCCTGGTGGCCCAGAACCGCCTCGGCGTACAGCGCACGCCGACGACCGACATGACGGCCGAGCAGCTTGGCATCGTGCCGGGCTCGGCGCTAGACACGCCGCGTGGCCGGGCAAATCGTGCGGAGCAGATGCGCCGAGCCGCCGAACACGCCGTTGACCAGACAACAATGCAGGGGGGTACGCAGCCGGGCGGGACCACCGTCGCCGCGCCGCAGCCTGATGCTCGCGCCCGCGCCCGCGCGGCGGACTACATGTCGGCCTACACCGGGTGGAAGGCGCTGGGACCCGACGGTCGACGCGAGCGCATTCGGAGCATCATCAACGCCCAACTGGCGCGAGAGGGGATTCCCCCCGTCACAGTGATCTTCGGGGACAAGGCTCCAGGTCACGCCGTCTTCACTGCGGGCATGTGGACTATGGCGCTCAGCGAGAAATCGGTGGATGCCCTGCAGATCAGTGCCACGGATTTCGCCACGCTCGTCGACAACGCGGTGCACGAGACCCAACATGTGGTGACCACATTCCGCGGCCTGCGGGTCGCGATGGCCGCCAAGGCCGACAAGAACGAGCCGTTCAACGACAAGGTCTACATCCCCGACCGGATCGTCGAGCAGGCATCCGCCGCGAACCAGCGCCGCCACCCCAACAAAGAACTGGACCCGCACGCGTACGACGAGGCGTTGGAGATCTACCAGATATCGATTGAGCCGGAACGCACGGCAGGTAGGAAGGTTCCCCCGGGTGGGGTTGACCGGGAAGCTGTCTTGGACCGCAAGGAAAAGGCGAACAAGGCCCTTTCGGACAGGAAGTCGGAGTACGACGTTGCCCTCGCTGAGGCCGGGCGGCACCAGAACGATCCGGCGTGGGCCGCGACGGTGGCGGCGGCGCGGGCAGCGCATCAGCAGGCCCAGCGAGAAGCCGTCGCCGCACACAACGCCTACCTGGCGCTGCCCGAGGAAACCTATTCGTGGCGGGCTGGCAGCGCGGTCAAGAGCGCGGTCGGGGAGCGCATCGCGCTTCAAGAGCGCCTGGACCAAGCGCGCGCCCGGGCCTTCGCCGGTAGCCAGGCAGCCGAACAGGAGGCCGCCCAACTCCGGGCTCAGATCGAGGCGTTGACGAGTAGGGAAGCCAAGCTGGTCGGCGGCCGTCGCGAGATGCGCGAGGTGCCTTTGACGGAGGCCGAGATCATCAACGCACCTAAAGCACCGGTGCCAGATGACACCCTCGGCGGACCAGGTACCAAGGCAGCGGCCGGCGGACGCAGACCTGGACCTAACGAGTCTTCTCCGCTTCCAGCAGGGGCCGTCGAGGCGCCCGCCCCGAAGGCCGGACCTGGTTCTCGAGCTGACGCCGCGAAGGCGGCCGCGACGATCACGCCCGGCCAGCAGCCTGCCGGAGTGAAGCGCACTGTCGTCGCCGCTCCAGGAGGCGGCATCGGCGTCGATTGGGCCAAGGAAAAGGAGACGACCGAGGGCGACGTCACGCACAAGTCCGACAAGGGCGGCGGGATCGCGGTCGGCGGTGACAACGTCGTAGGCATCTCGGGCCGAAGCTCCAGCGCCACGACGGTTGGCGACGTCTCGGGTACGGTCACCACCACGGGGGGAGTGGGACTCACCAAGGAGGGCAATCTCGAGGCCAAGGTCGGTAAGACCGAGGAGATTGCGCACGGCGTCGACGCCAAGGGCGAGCCGATCAAGTCCTCTAAGTCCACCACTGGCGGCGTGACTCTCAGCGCCAGGGACTCGGCGCGAACGTCGGCAAGTCGACGACCAGTACGACCGGGACCACGCGCAGCGTCACCGGAGGCGTCACCGCTGACTCGAAGGGCAACGTCTCGGCAGAGGCCGGCTACGGCGTGTCCGGCAAGAGCGGGACTGGCGTCAAGACAACCTTCAAAGCCGGCCATCAGGTGGACGCCAGCGATCCGGTCGAAGTGGAACCCGGGGTTTTCGAAGTCAGCTATTCGGTGACCGACAGCCAAGCAGTCGGGGTCGGGGGCTCGGCCAGCAGGACCAGCGCCGGCCCGAGCGTAGGGGCCACCGTGGGAACCAGCCAGGCAAGCACACAAACCGGCGTCCGGCGGTTCACATCGAAGAAAGAAGCACAACACTTCAAAGACCACGCGGCGTTGGTGATCGAGTTCGGCGGTGGTTCGCAGGCGCCGAGGACGGCCGAAGGAGCTCTGGCCATACCGGTTGGGGAGACCCGCGGATCCGGCGGCACTCAGGGATCTAACTGGGGCGTCTCGGCGTCGTACGGGGCGACCATCGGCTACGGCGAGCAGAAGAGCACAAGCCAGCAACTATCCGTACGTCGGGTGTCGAAGCAGATCGTCGAGGCAACGGCGGTGATATCGCGCGACAAGGTCAAGGACTGGTCCATCAGCGGCGGAATCACCAACACGAAAGGCTCGTCGGAGAGTTCGTCGGTGTCGGTCACCTTCCGGTTCGACCTGGGAACCAAAGAAGGGCGGGACGCGTACGAGCTGTACGCCAGAACCGGCATACCGTCGCCGGGTGGCGGCAAGCTTGTCAGCGTAACGGAGGGCAAAGGGGCGGAGGAACACGACCGGGTCCAGGTCGGTCCGCTCGGTACGGCTCAGTGGACTGGCCGGACCTTCGAGTCCAAGACCGTCAGCGACAAGGGAGTCAGCAAGGTCTTCGGGGGCGAGAAGGCTCATGATCAAACTCCGGGCCGGGTGGGGAGATGGCTTGGCGAGGACGAACTGCACTCCAGCGCGACATTGACCTCACGTCAAGAAGACGGCAAGGAGACCGGTTACAGCGCCGTGATCAAGATCAAGTCTGATTCTGGCGAGTACAACCGCGAGCGGTTCGGCGAGATCTTCATGGGCGCGCAGAAAGGCAAGGCCGACGCCAAGCCGTCGGGCGAGTGGACCTTGAGTGCCGACATCAGTAAGGAGGTCGTACACGAGCTCGAAGCCAACTCCACCCGCTTCAGAAACGCCAGGACGCGCGACGAGAAGATGCGGATCCTCAGCGAGATCTTCAAGGAGAACGGCGCGCGTGCGGCTGGCGGCCTGGTGCGATCGGGACGCAATTCCAAACTCGCGTGGAGCCTGGAGTTGAAAGGTGACGAGAACTTTCCCGGACCGGCCGGACGGCAACGCCTCAAGGACCAGCAAAAGAAACTCGACGCCATTTTGAAAAGCACCCCGGACGCCGCCGACAACGTCGTGCGCGAGGCCAAGGACGCGATCGAGAAACTCCAATTGCGCCACAAGGAGGTGGCCCGCCTGGACAAGTACACGGATCTGCCTGGCGAGCTACGGCAGCAGCAGCTCACGCTGATCGATGACCACCTCCGCGATTTCAGGGCGATTCACGAGCGAGCGCTCAAGCTGGCGGTCAAGACGAACCGTGGCGAGGACGCCGACGCGACGCGCGCCAAGCTCGCCGATCCGAGGACGTACCGGGAGTTAAAGCCGGATCAACGCGAAGCCGACACACTCCGCAACCGCGCATCGACGCTGCAGAACGACATCGACAAGACGCGGAAGGAGATCTTCGACTCCTCCAAGGCAGTGCACAAAGGCGCCAAGAGCACCGCAGTGGGAATAACCTCCAAACAGCTCAACGATCAGACCGCCTCGTGGAAGGCTCACATCGCCACCGCGTACGAGCTCGACCGGCGGCAGATGGAGCTGAAGAAGAAGGCTGATGAGCTCCTGGAGGCTTGGAACAGCGGAAATGAGCCGAAGGCCCGAATCGAGAAGTTGCGTGCGCTCGTCGCGTGCCTCGACGACAGGTTGAAGCTGATCACCGTGCAGCTCTACGAGGTCAGGCAGGCCGCGGCCGCGATCAAGCCGATCACGACGGAAAATGCTATGGCCGCCAACCCAGCGTTCTGGTCCGGGATTTCCGGCGATGAGCTCTCTGACGATTGATCACTAACCTGGCGGAGGCACCCCGACTCGGCGACACCGTCGATGCCTCGGTGGGCTGTCAGCCCTGCGTTCGGTTGGGTGCACCAGGTGTGGATCCATCCGGTCGCCGTGGGAGCCGGCAGGCGGCTCTTCAACCAGGCCGTACCTCTCCGCCTCATCGAGAGCACCAGGGCAGCGAGCGCTGAACTGCAGAAGACCAAAATGACATAATGTCGCTTATCGGACACAGGGGTGGGGTAGCGTCAGCGATAGGCCTCGGATCTGTGAACGACGGCGACGACAGTCACGCGATGGCGCGCATCATCGATCCGATACACGACGCGATAGGTGCCACGACGGGCGCTGTGTCGATCGTCGAGCGGTGGGCGGAGCCGCTTACGGACGCGCTGCGGGTTGTCGAGCAGCGGCCCGACGATGAACTCGTGCGCCGCAAACGCGACCGACTCGGGCAGGTGCTCGGTGAGTTGCCGCCGAGCTGTAGGTGAGATGACGAGCTCATAGCGCCCTTCCGTCACGCGGGCTTCCCGCGTCGACGCATCGCTTCAGCCAGATCCTGCTCGGATTCGCCTTCACCGCGTGCGAGCTCGGCATCCGATGCCGTGAGCTGTCGGACCGCTTCGGCATCGGACAGGATCGCGATTGTCTCTTCGAGCGCCTCGAGGTCGTCCGGAGAGAGCAGGATCGCTGAGGGGCGGCCATGCACCGTGACGGTGACGCGGTCGTGCTGGCGGTCGACTCGACCGACGAGTTCAGACAGATGCGCCTTCACCTCGGCGAGAGACAGTGTTTCGCTCATAGTCATAAGTATGACCAGAACACCGCCGCTTTGCCAGAGTCTTCGCCGAGCAACTCTGGCTCAGTCAGGTGCCGACGTAGACCGCAAGATGCTCACCGGTGAGGGTGGAGCGGGTGGCGACGAGGTCGGCGGGCGTGCCTTCGAAGACGATCCGGCCGCCGTCATGGCCGGCGCCTGGGCCAAGGTCGATGATCCAGTCGGCCCGTGCCATGACCGCCTGGTGGTGCGCGATGACGATGACCGACTTGCCGGAGTCGACGAGCCGGTCGAGCAAGCCGAGCAGCTGCTCGACGTCGGCGAGGTGGAGGCCGGTCGTCGGCTCGTCGAGGACGTAGACGTCGCCCTTCTCGGCCATCTGGGTGGCCAACTTGAGCCGCTGCCGCTCGCCGCCGGACAGCGTGGTGAGAGGTTGGCCGAGGCTGAGGTAGCCGAGCCCGACGTCGGCCAGCCGGTCGAGGATCTTGTGGGCGGGCGGGGTGCGTGCTTCGCCCTGGTCGAAGAACTCGAGAGCTTCGGTCACCGGCATCGCGAGCACTTCGGCGATGTTCCGGCCGCCCAGCGTGTACTCCAGCACCGACGCCTGGAACCGCTTCCCCTCGCACTCCTCGCAGGTTGACTCGACGGTGTTCATGATGCCCAGCTCGGTATAGATGACGCCCGCGCCGTTGCAGCTCGGGCAGGCGCCCTCAGAGTTGGAGCTGAAGAGCGCCGGCTTCACGCCGTTGGCCTTCGCGAACGCCTTGCGGATCGGTTCCAGCAGGCCGGTGTAGGTCGCCGGATTGCTGCGTCGCGAACCGCGTATCGCGCCCTGGTCAATCGCCACCACGCCGTCGCGGCCGGAGACCGAGCCGTGGATCAGCGAGCTCTTGCCGGAGCCAGCGACACCCGTGACCACGCAGAGCATTCCGAGCGGGATGTCGACGTCCACGTCTCGGAGATTGTGCGTCGACGCGCCGCGGACCTCCAGCGTGCCGGAGGACGAACGCACCGACTCCTTGAGGGATGCCCGGTCGTCGAGATGGCGGCCGGTGGTGGTATCAGTCCTCCGAAGCCCCTCCACCGTGCCCTCGAAGCAGATGGTGCCGCCCCCCGTGCCGGCGCCCGGCCCGAGGTCGACGACGTGGTCGGCGATCGCGATCGTCTCGGGCTTGTGCTCGACGACGAGCACGGTGTTGCCCTTGTCCCGCAGCTGTAGCAGCAGGTCGTTCATCCGCTCGATGTCATGGGGGTGCAGGCCGATCGTGGGCTCGTCGAAGACGTAGGTGACATCGGTCAGGGACGAGCCGAGGTGGCGGATCATCTTGGTGCGCTGTGCCTCTCCCCCGGACAGGGTGCCCGACGGACGGTCTAGCGAGAGGTAGCCAAGGCCGATCTCCGCGAACGCGTCGAGGAGGTGCTGCAGCCCACCGAGCAACGGGGCCACCGACGGCTCGTCGAGATCCCGGACCCAGTCCGCCAGGTCGGTGAGCTGCATCGAGCAGACGTCGGCGATGTTCTTCCCCTTGATCTTCGACGACCGGGCCTCCTTGCCAAGTCGCGTGCCGTCACAGTCAGGACAGGTCGTGAAGGTGATTGCGCGTTCCACGAAGGCGCGGATGTGCGGCTGCATCGCGTCGACGTCCTTGGCGAGCATCGACTTCTGGATCTTGGGGATCACGCCCTCGTAGGTCAGATTGATGCCCTCGACCTTGATCTTCGTAGGCTCCCGGTAGAGCAGGTCGTGCAGCTCCCTCTTGGTGTACTTGCCGATCGGTTTGTCCATGTCGAAGTAGCCGGAGCCGCTGAAGATGCGGCCGTACCAGCCGTCCATGCTGTAGCCGGGTATGGTCAGCGCGCCCTCGCTGAGCGACTTGGTGTCGTCGTAGAGCGCAGTCAGGTCGAAGTCGTTGACCGAGCCCATGCCCTCGCAGCGCGGACACATGCCGCCCTGGTAGACGACCTTGCGCACGATGGTTTTCTCGCCCTGACCCTTGTCCGCGGTCATTATCCCGCTCGCTGTCCTGGTCGGGATGTTGAACGAGTAGGCGACCGGAGGCCCGATGTGCGGCTTCCCGAGTCGGCTGAACAAGATGCGAAGCATCGCGTTGGCGTCCGTGGCGGTGCCGACGGTGGAGCGGGGGTTGGCGCCCATCCGCTCCTGGTCCACGATGATGGCCGTCGTCAGGCCATCGAGGAAGTCGACCTCCGGCCGCGCCAGCGTCGGCATGAAGCCCTGCACGAAGGCGCTGTAGGTCTCATTGATCATCCGCTGCGACTCGGCGGCGATTGTGTCGAACACCAACGAGCTCTTGCCCGAGCCGGAGACGCCGGTGAAAACCGTCAGGCGGCGCTTCGGGAGCTCGACGCTGATGTCCTTGAGGTTGTTCACCCGCGCGCCCTGCACGCGGATCAGATCGTGACTGTCGGCAACGCGCAGCGCAGCCGACTGCGGGTCCATCGTCGTGGCCGTGCTCATCGTGTCTCCATCTTCTTGTACGGGCTGTCATACGGGGCCGCCTTCGCGGTCTCCGTGGGCGCGTCGCCTGATCACGTCGCAGGCGCGCGGTAGGCGGCTCGGTCGTAAGTGACTGGGCTGGGAGCGGGCTCAGGAGCTGGCCTCAGGTCACCGCTCGCTTCACGAGCGCGCCGATCCTTGCCTCGTCGGCGGCGGTCAACTCCGTCAGCGCGAAGGAGGTCGGCCACATGGTGCCTTCGTCGAGGTTCGCGTCCTCATTGAAGCCGAACGTCGCGTACCTCGACTTGAACTTCTGCGCGGCTTGGAAGAAGCAGACGACCTTGCCGTTCTTGGTATACGCGGGCATCCCGTACCAGAGTCTCGGCGAAAGCTCTGGCGCGCTGGCTTTGATGACCGCATGGATCCGCTCGCCCATGACGCGATCCGGTTCCGGCATCTCGGCGATCTTCGCGAGCACGTCGCGTTCCCCGTCCGCCTTGCCCGCGCGCGCCCCGCCGCGCTTGGCCGCCCTCACCTCTTGGGCGCGATCCTTCATCGCGGCTCGCTCCTCGTCCGTCCATCTCTCGGACGTCGTGTCGCTCGCGGTGGTGCTCTTGGCGGACTTCTGGGTGGCCTTCTGTGCGCTCATTGTTCCCTCCTCTGCAGGCTCTCCCATCTCAGCGCAGCTCCTGGATGCGGATCATATTGCCCGCGGGATCGCGGAACGCGCAGTCACGGACACCGTACGGCTGCTCGGTCGGCTCCTGGACCACCTCGGCGCCGTTGCCCTCCAGCTTCGCGAAGGTGCCGTCGAGGTCGGTGGTAGCCAAGTTGACGCCGAAGTAGCTGCCCTTGGCCATCAGCTCGAGGATGGTGCGGCGCTCGTCGTCGGTGATGCCGGGGATGGCCGGCGGGTGCAGGACGATGGACGTGTCGGGCTGGTCGGCGGGGCCGACCGTAATCCAGCGCATCCCCTTGTGTCCGACGTCATTGCGGACCTCGAAGCCGAGTGTGTCGCGATAGAAGGCCAAGGAGGCATCCGGGTCGGTGTGCGGAAGGAAGCTCTCGTGAATGGTGATGTCCATGGCAGTCACGCTAGTTGCGGCTCGGGGGCCGGCGCTTCTCGATTCCTGATCGGTCTGGTGACCTGCTTCGCGACGCACGGCGCCATCCCCGCGGTCGCCCGCGCCTCCTCGTCCCGATAGACGCTGGGCGGCACACCGACCAACTCGGTGAAGCGAGTGCTGAAGGTGCCCAGCGACGAGCAGCCGACCGCGAAGCAGACCTCGGTGACGCTGCGGTCGCCACGACGCAGCAGCGCCATCGCGCGCTCGATGCGCCGCGTCATCAGATAGGCGTACGGCGACTCGCCGTAGGCGAGCCGGAACTCGCGGCTGAGGTGCCCGGCCGACATGTGAGCGCCGCGAGCGAGTGCCTCGACGTCCAGCGGCTGCGCGTACTCCCGGTCGATCCGGTCGCGAACCCGGCGCAGCCGCGCGAGGTCGCGCAGGTGCTGCTCCGGGGCGGTACTGCTGGTCACATGCGAGATCGTAGCGCCGCGCCGGAGGCGCCTAAAAGGACTTGGTACAGACCGGCTACAACGCGTCCGCGGCAGGCTGCCGCTACGTCATTTCGTGCCCGGTTCGAGGTTGGCGGCCATTCGAGCCAGTACGTCGACGGTTGCTTGGTATTCCTGGGGTGATATCCCAACCGTCAGTGACTGACGCAGCTCGGTGACCTTGGCCATGATCAACCCGAACTGCGCCTGCCCCGTCTTTGTCAAACTCACGACGTTGTCCTGGGAGTCAGCCCAGCCACGAGTGGCGAGCCCTGACAATGCGTCGCTGAGATCGTCTGGAGCGTCCTGCAGGAAGGGTTCCAGTTCTGACTGCAGTTCAGGAATCGATCGCGGACCGTCTTCGAGCAAATTGAGCAGCTGCCACTGCCGACGAGACAGCGCTGCTTCCTCGAGCTGCCGTTCGAACTGCTGGTCGATGAGGCGGTCCAGTTTCTTGAGCCAATAGCCGATCGGCCTCTCAGATCCGGTGTTGATCACGAACTAACCGCTCTCCCCCACTAGTTGATCTTGGAAAGCATGCCAGAGTCGAGGGCATCACGACGCTGGCACCCGCACACCCAACTCGGCGAGGAAGTCACGGGCCCGAGCAATGCGCCGCTGATCGGAGAACGCGTGCCAGTCTGAGGCCAGCCCTTCGGCATAGATCAGATCACGAAACCGGTGAAATGCTCCGAGACCCTCGATGGCCTCTTCCATACGCTGCCGCATAGGCCGGTACTTGATCATGGCCGCAAAGTCGGCCATGTCCTGACGCACCGCTCGGGAACCGAGGCAAGGCAGGAAGAGCCAGCGCTCCGGCTCGGCTCCTCGATTCGCCGCCCCCTCATCGCCAGTCAGGTCGGTGTCGGTCGGGAGGCAGGGAATGACCTCACCGGTCTGAAGATCCAAGAAAGCGCCTTGACACCTGATCGGATCAGCTTCGAGGACGGTGGCTACCCACTCCAGGTCCACGGGCAATTGCCAGAGATCGTGCGACTCACTGTCGATCACGCCCAGCAGAACCTCCTCTTCGGCAATGCGGGTACCTCGGCGCCCTGAGAGGCTTGCTACGTCGGCTGCCGTATGGTCGAACCATGGCGCCACGAAAGACGCTGTTACGGGCCGATCGAGCGCTTCCCCACCCTGCCCGCGAGAATCGTAGCCACCGTTTGAGTCCGCACCGGGTCTCCTCGTACGGCGAGTCGCAGGCCAAATCGCACAACACAACCCAGGCTGCGACGTCCGGCCGGCGAGCGGTCTGATGATGGTCACTGAAGACGACGTACGCGCCATCGCATTGTCACTGCCTGGCACCACCGAGGAGCAGTGGTATCAGACGCCCGGCTACAAGGTCGCCGGAAAGGGATTCCTGCGGCTTCGGACTGAGGCCGAGGGCGCCCTGGTTGTCTTTGTGTCCGACCTAGGCGAGAAAGAGGCGCTTCTGAGCTCGGACTCCGACGCCTTCTTCACGACTCCGCACTACGACGGATACCCCGCCGTGCTCGTGAACCTGGAAAAAATTGATCATGATGAGCTACGGGAGCTGATCACTGATTCGTGGCTGATCAAGGCGCCTCCGAAACTACGCCGCCAGTTCGAGAGTCAGTAGCGCGCCATTTTGGCCCAGAAGAAGCAGTAGACGCCGAAGCATGCGAGCCCGGCAGCCATGATGGCGAGTAACACCGAGCCAAACGGCTGGTCGCGAATCGTCGAAAGCGCCGCATCCATTCCGCCCGCCTTGTCGGGGTCGTAGGTGATCGCCGCCCAAATGAAAAGTCCCCCAATAATGGCCAGCGCTATCCCTCTGGCGCAGTAGCCCACAGTGCCGAGGCGGCGAACAGTTGGCGGAGCTGCGCGATCGAGATCTTCGGTGAAGTTCTGCTTCACGCCCTTGACAACCTGGGCGATCCCGACGCCGATCACGACCGCGCCGATGAGAGCGACCAATACCTGCCCAAATGGGACGCTCATGAGTTTCGCAGAGATCGTCTCCTCAGCGTGACCAGAGCCAGATGCTGCCCGCGTGGCAACCCCCACTGCCAGCACACCGAGGGCGAGATAGACGACGGCCCGACCGGCTGATGCCAGTCGCCGCCGCGTCCGACCGTCCCGCCCGGGCTGATCACGTCCGATTGTCGCCTCGACTGCCTGCCAGAGCGTCAGCGTGAAGAGTCCGATGGCCATGATCCAGAGCAGCACTCCGCCGAGCGGTTGCTTACCCAATTGACTCAAGGCACCCTCGGGTGACGCCTCAGCCCGCTTCCCGAAGAAGACAAGCTGAAGCGCAATCCAGGCAATGATGAGATGCAGCACGCCGTAACTCACCAGTCCAACCCCGACCAGAGCGTGGTAGGGCCGGCTGCGTCTGACCTCAGTGATCGACCGCTTCCCGGTGGCCTCGATGCTGGTCACAACCATGTCTTACCCAGCCGGAGCATGATCACGCTCCGCCATGGCCTGCGTCCCCGCTACCCGGACATCTCCTTCTTGGCCGCCTTGACGGACTTCTTCGTCTCCCGCACCTTCTGCAGCGAGTCGTAATCGACGATGTCGGCAACCGAGCGGAACGTACCGGGCTCACCGTAGTAGCCCGCCGCATCCCGCCAGCCCTCGGGCGTGATTCCACGCAGCTTGCCGAGCACCGCGGTAAAGATGGCCGCCTTGTCCGGCCCAAACCCAGGCAGCCGAGCCAGGTTGGCCTTGACCTCATCACCAGATCGAGCATCCTTCCAGACATTTGTTGCCTGGCCGTCATAGTCATCGGCCAGCACTTGACATACCTGGCGGATGCGCTTGGCCATGGCCGCCGGGAATCGATGAATCGCCGGTGGCCGCGAACACAGCTCAACGAACTCGTCTTCGCTCATCGCTGCAATCTTGGCAACGTCCAATTCGCCGCCCATCCGCTGCGCGATCACCAATGGCCCACTGAACGCCTTCTCCATCGGCACTTGCTGGTCGAGGACCATTCCAATGAGCAGCGCGTTGTCGTCGTCGGAAAGCAAGGCGTCGGCCTCGGGATCCCCAGTGAGCCAGAGGTTTTGGTTGGTCATGCCAGCTATTCTGCCTGAGCCGCGGCTGGCCGCTGCGGGGGACATTTGCTCGGGTTACTCGTACATCACGTATTCGGGACGCGGCTTAAGAGCGAGCACTTCTTGCGGAGTCATGAGCCGGCCGCCGTGTCGGCGATCCTCGGTGAAGAACAGCTTGAAACCGGCGTGTACGAACTTCGGCGTGCTCTTGTTGACCACTCGGTAGGTGTTCTTCTTGGGTCCCGGATGCCCCAGTCCGTCCGCTGATTTGATCATGACCACACCGTCGTGGGCTTTCAGGCCGGACTCCCGGCGTACCACGCTGCGGGCGACCTGGTGATACACCATCACCTTCTCGGGAAGGTCGTACCGCTTAACGAGACCGGCCAGGTAACGGGCAACTTCATCAAGCTCGGCGCCGGTCGTGTGTCCGTACACACCACCTGGGCGTTGACCCCGGTCCATAGCCCATTCCGGGTCCAGGGCGACGCCGACATCTGGTTGCTTGAGCCATTTCTCGAAGGCCTTCGCTTCAGTAATGAACTCCGATCGACCCGGCTGGAGATTGAGCAGCATCACGGCCCGATGCTTGCGCGCGGCCTTGTGGTACCTGGCAATTTGGGCATCCGTGAGGCGTACCCGGTACTTGCCATCGCGACCGCGACTGCTCTGTACGACGGTGGCGATCACCTCCACTACCGGCAAGACCTCCCGGCCCGCGGCGTACGGCTTTGCTCGACGTTCGATCTCGGCGACCCGCTGCTCCAGCGGACCAGTCCCGAGCCGGCCGAGGGTCGAGGCACCGGTTACGCCGGCATAGCCCACGAGGCGATAGCGCGAAAATACTTGACGCCCACCCCGGGGCAATGTCGCTTGAAACCTCTGAGCGGTGCTGGGCTTGGGAGCAGGTTTGGCACTGGGAGTCGGGGTTGGACTCGGCGTCTGGCTAAGAGCAGGCGGCGAGCTGGGCGACCCGACGTTCGGCGCCACCAACGGATCCTCACCCAGCCCGCATGCCGTGCAGGCCAGCGCCAGTAGGAGTGGTGCCACGGTATGCCGGGCAATCGTCACAGTCGTCACTCCCTTTGGCGTTCAGTAAGAGCTGCGCGTGGCCGGTGGACCGTCGTGACTGAAATTCGAACCTATCCAAAGTGAGTCGGCCGGGCTACCCTTCTGCGTCAGGAGGTTGGCGATGCGAATTTACGAATTGCTCCGCGGCAAAGGCTTCGATGTCATAACCGTCCGGCCGACGACGTCAGTGTCAGAAGCCCTCGCGCTGCTCAAGGAGTACAACCTCGGGGCCGTCGTGGTATCCACCGACGGGAAGGAAATTTCAGGCATTCTGACCGAGCGCGACGTGGTGCGTCAGCTCTGCGATGGGCCGGACTTTCTCAATTCACCGGTCTCAGATGTGATGACCAGTGAGGTCCTTACCTGTCGACCGGGCGAGTCGGTTCAGTCGTTGATGAACACGATGACTGAGCGGCGCATCCGTCATTTGCCGGTCGTGGACGACTTTGGAAGATTGGCTGGCCTAGTCAGCATTGGTGACGTCGTGAAGTCACACATCTCCCAGATCGAGTTCGAGCGTGATCAGCTGGAGGGCTACGTCTCACACAGCTGAGATGGCGTCACAAGTTTGCGACGCCGTCACAAGTTGATCATGTGGCCCGACACGCCGTGGGCGACTTCCTTGAGCGCCTCGGACAATGTGGGGTGCGCATGTACATTACGCGCGACCTCCTCAGCGGTCAGATCCCACAGCTGTGCCAGGGTTAGCTCAGGCAGCAGCTCGGTAACATCGGGCCCGATCATGTGCAGACCGAGGATCTCGCCGTACTTGGCGTCGGCGACGAGCTTGACAAAGCCGGTCACCTCCCCCAGCCCGTGTGCCTTGCCGTTGGCCGTGAACGGGAATTTGGCGGTCTTGACGTCGTAACCCTTGTCCTTTGCTTGCTGCTCGGAGTAGCCGAACGAACCGATCTGCGGCTGGCAGTAGGTGGCCCGCGGAATCATGTCGTAGTTGATCGGCATGGTCTCCGCGCCTGCGATGGTCTCCGCAGCGACCACTCCCTGCGCCTCCGCGGTGTGCGCCAGTAGCAGCTTGCCGGTGCAGTCGCCGATCGCGTAGATGTGCGGCACGTTGGTGCGCATGTAGTCGTCGATCTCGATAGCACCGCGATCGGTGAGTTTGACGCCGGTGGTTTCCAGCCCGTAGCCCTCGGTACGCGGCGCGAATCCGATCGCCTGTAGGACCTTGTCGGTCTCGAGAATTCTGCTCTCGCCGCCTCCAGCCGGTGAGACTGTGACCTTGACCTTGTCCCCTGAGTCGTCGATGGCGTCCACCTTGGTACCGGCGAGCACGGTTACACCGAGTTTCTTGTACGCCCTAGCGAGCTCCTTTGAGACGTCAGGCTCTTCCAGCGGCACCACACGATCCAAGAACTCAACCAGGGTGACCTGTACACCGTAGTTCGCCATCACGTACGCGAACTCCACGCCGATCGCACCTGCGCCGGCTATTACGATCGACTCCGGGAGGCTGTCGGTCATGATCAGCTCTTCGTAGGTGACCACGCGCTCACTCAGTGAGGTTCCTGGCAGCAACCGCGTCGTCGCTCCGGCGGCAATGATCACGTTGTCGAAGGTGACCGTCTCGGTTCCCTTCGGTCCGTCCACACTGAACGTATGGTCGCCGGTGAATGTGGCCCAGCCGTCCATCTCCGTGATCTTGTTCTTCTTCATCAAGAAGTGCACGCCCTTGGCCATCCGGTCAGCTGCGGTTCGACTGCGCTTCCAAGCGGCGCCGAAGTCGAACGTTACGTCGCCACTGATCCCGAAGACGTCTGCCTCGTGGTTGAAGATGTGCGCGATCTCAGCGTTCCGCAGCAGCGACTTCGTCGGGATGCAACCGACGTTGTTGCAGACACCGCCCCAATACTTCAGCTCGATGATCCCGGTCTTCAGTCCCAACTGGGCGGCACGGATGGCGGCCACGTAACCACCTGGCCCCGCGCCCAGCACGACGACCTCAAAGTGTGCGCTCATGGCCCAACTGTAGGGGCCGCTATTTGGCATCGGCCAGGGGCCTGCTAGGGTCGTGGCCCGTCACCGAACGACTATCTCGGGTGGCCGATCTGCAAACTTGACGTCTAAATCGGCGAGTCGACCCATCACTATCTCATATATGAGTTATCGTGCCTGAGTGACCAACATGACTGAAACGTACCTGGACCGCATCGGGGGCTTGATCCGGGATGCTCGCAAGCATCGCGGTCTGACCCAAACCCAACTTGCCGATGTCCTCGGCACCAGCCAGAGCGCCGTGCATCGCATAGAAGCCGGAAACCAGAATCTCAGTCTGGAGATGGTGAGCCGCATCGCCGAGGCGCTCGACTCGCCGCTGATCTCGGTGGGTGGTACTGGACCGCAGCACCTGCGCGTACAGGGCGGGGTGAAGCTGAACGGCACGATTGAGGTGCGATCATCGAAGAATGCCGCGGTCGCGTTGCTCTGCGCGAGCTTGCTGAATCGCGGCCGCACGGTCATCCGCGGCATCGCCAAGATCGAGGAAGTCAACCGAATCCTCGAAGTGCTGACAAGCATCGGCGTTCGCGCCACCTGGTCATCCGACGGAAATGATCTTGAGCTGGTACGGCCCGCTGAGCTTTCTCTGGATGAGATGGATCTCGATTCCGCCCGCCATACCCGTTCGGTACTCATGTTTCTTGGTCCGCTACTGCACTCCTACTCATCCTTCAAGCTCCCGTACGCCGGCGGTTGCGATCTTGGGGCGCGCACCATCGAACCGCATCTGCAGGTACTGCGGCGCTTCGGCTTGGACGTCGTGCCGACCGACGGCTTCTACCACTGCACCGTTGACGAGTCGGTGGAGCCGTCCAGGCCGATCACCCTCACCGAACGCGGCGACACCGTCACCGAGAACGCCCTCCTCACGGCCGCGCTCTCGCCGGCCGTGACGGTGCTGCGCAACGCCAGCCCGAACTACATGGTCCAGGACCTCTGCATCTTCCTGACCCACCTCGGCGTCGAGATCGACGGCATCGGTACGACCACGCTGCGTGTCCATGGCGTCGAGACCATCAACACCGATGTCGAGTTCGCCCCGTCGGAGGACCCCATCGAGGCGATGAGCCTGCTGACTGCCGGGATCGTCACCCAATCAGACATGACGATCAAGCGGGCGCCGATCGAGTTCCTCGAGATCGAACTCGCGATCTTGGAGGAGATGGGCCTGGACTTCTCTCTCAGTGAGGAGTATCTGGCCATCAACGGCCACGCCCGGCTGGTCGATCTGACCGTACGGCCGTCGGAGCTGCGCTCCCCCATCGACAAGATCCACCCGATGCCCTTCCCAGGGCTGAACATCGACAACCTGCCGTTCTTCGCGGTGATCGCCGCGACCGCTAAGGGCAAGACGATCATCCACGACTGGGTCTATGAAAACCGGGCGATCTACCTGACCGAGCTCAACCGGCTCGGGGCACGGGTACAGCTGCTCGACCCCCATCGAGTCATCGTCGAAGGCCCGACACGCTGGCGCGGCCAGCAGGTGGTCTGTCCCCCCGCGCTGCGGCCCGCGGTGTGCATTCTGCTCGGCATGCTCGCGGCTCGTGGCGAGTCGATGCTGCGCGACGTCTACGTCATCAATCGGGGATACGAGGACCTCGCCAACAGGCTCAACGCCCTGGGCGCCAACATCGAGGTCTTCCGGGACTGAGTCTGGTCCGACGGCTCAACTGGCTTTAGCGGAGACGCATCGGTTTGAAGCTGTGGCTGGGATGGACGAGCTCCTCCTGAGCCGCGATCAAGTCCAGCTCCGCACGGCCGGAGGCGACTGTGACCTCGAGGAGCCCATAAATCACCGCCGCGGTGTGAGCGAGTGCCTGCGGCACGTCCCGCAGACCAAGAATGCTGGCTAGGAAGGTCGCCGCCGTGACGTCCCCACTTCCGGTGAAGGTTTGGGGCAACCGCGGCGTAGTCACAAGCCATGCACCGCCTGCGTTGACTGCAACCATGTCGATCTTCTCTGGTGACCCATCCCCGCGTACGACGCTGGTGACCAAGACCACATCGGGTCCGAGACCTCGGGCGGCGTCAGCGGCCTTCAGCAGGTCGGCCATGGTCGAGACCGGTAGACCCGTCAGTGACTCCAATTCGAACTGGTTCGGAGTGATGATCTGGGCGGCCGGCACGACCTGCTGCCGCATCAGCCCGGGAATGCCCGGCCGGACGTACAAACCACGGTCCGTGTCGCCCAGCACCGGGTCGCAGCAGTAGATCGCGGCCGGGTTGCGCCGCTTGACCAGGGCAACCGTGTCCAAGATCATCTCGCCGATGTCCTCGCCACCCTGGTATCCCGACAGCACCGCATCGACTTCACCGAGTACGCCGCGCTCGTCGATACCGCGCACCACATCGTGGAGATCGGCGGCGCTCAGCAATGGTCCCCGCCAGGCTCCATAGCCTGTGTGGTTGGAAAAGTGCACAGTGATCACCGGCCACACTTCGACGCCCATCCGCATCAGCGGGAAGGTGACCGCGCTATTGCCGACGTACCCGTAGGCGACCGAGGACTGAATCGACAAGATCGTCGTCACGCGCGCCATTCTGGCAGTATTTGATTGCTCGCTTCGCTCGCTGCGATGTTCGCTAGATGGCCGCCGTCTTCGTCGGAGCTGACGGAACGGAAAAGCTTTGTTCCGCCATCTCCTCCTGCAGATCGGCGGCGCGAACATCGCGAGTCCGCCTACTTCGTCGTCACTCGCAGACGAAAAGCGTGTCTGCTCGCACCGTGTACATTTGCTCGCTCCGCTCGCTGAGGCTGGCGCTCGTTGGCCGCTGCCTTCCTCACTCCCTCGCAGACAAAGAGCGTGTCTGCTCGCTCGCTCGTCCAGGACAGCGGCGCGCCAGCTTGGCTCAGCACGGCGGCAGCGCGATCCGGGGCTTGATTGCCTCGCTCCGCTCAGCGCGGATCGCACGTGTTTGATTTGCTCGCTTCGCTGTTCGCCAGATTGCCGCCGTCTTCGCTGCAGACGCACCCGCCGTCCCGCTGTGTGGACCTCGATCTGGGTACGCGCAACGCATTTTGGCGCTCCACCTTAGAGTGGTGGCCATGTCACCCGGCGTCGAAGGCAACGGCTCCCGCGACGCTGAACTCCATACTGTGACCTTGCCACAAGCGAACCATGACTCCGCAGGTGGCCGGCCACCGCCACCACGAGCAACATCACCACGAGCACCATCACCACATCCTCATCGAACCCGAGGAGGACCGCTGGCGTTGGCGTCGCAAGATCAGGGAGGACAAGCGGAAGCTCGCTGTCTATCGCATCGCCGTAGGCGCCCTCGGCCTCATCCTCGTCGCCCTCGGCTTCGTCAGCGGCCCAATCCCTGGGCCGGGCGGCATCCCACTGATCTTGCTCGGTCTGGCCGTGTGGTCCAGCGAGTTCGAATGGGCTCACCAGCTGATGCAGCGGTTCAAGGCGCAGCTGCATCGCTACCGCACCTGGTCCAGCAGTAGGAAAACCCTGTTCTGGGTGGCATTCTTCGGCTGTTGTGGAGTCCTTGGATATTTCTACTTGTTGACACTCGGCACACCCGCCTGGCTGCCCGAATCTGTCAACATGCTTCTGCAGCAGCTGCCCGGGCTCTGACCCAGGGCATAGCAAGACTGCCGGGCACAATGAGCGCATGAGAGCGGCTGACTATGCGTTCTTCGATATGCCCTTCACGGCCTTCGCGCATCGCGGCGGAGCAACCTATGAGCCCAACCGTGATCGCGAGAACACCCTTCATGCGTTCAAGGAGGCGGTCGCCCTCGGCTACCGCTACCTCGAGACCGACGTACACGCCACCCGCGACGGCGTGCTCCTGGCCTTCCATGATCGAGTGCTCGACCGGGTGACCGACCGTACCGGCACAGTTGCCGCAATGACTTATGCCGAGATTTCCGAGGCCAGGATCCATGGCCTTGACCCAATTCCCCGGCTGTCTGAGTTGCTGGTTGAGTTTCCCGACGCACGGTTCAACGTCGATGTGAAGTCGCCGACGGCGGTGGCGCTCCTGGCAGCGACAATCGAGGAGTACGAGGCGTACGACCGCATTTGTGTGGCCTCGTTCGGAATCCGCCGCCTCTACGAGTTACGTCGACTGCTCGGCTGGCGCGTTCCCTCAGCCGCAAGCGCGTTGGGAATTGCAGCAAACCGGTTCGTGCCATGGGTGACATGGGCGCTGAATACGCCTGCCCCGGTGATGCAGATTCCCATCTCCCTCGCCATGCTCGGCCGTCAGCTCACCGTGCTCACTCCGGCACTGGTTGCGGCCGCTCATCGAGCCGGCAAGAAGGTACAGATCTGGACTGTCGACGAGTCCGAAACTATGGAAAGACTCATCGATGCAGGCGTCGACGGTATTTTCACTGATCGGGTCGACACGCTGAAGGACGTGCTCATCCAGCGCGGCCTGTGGGCTGAACGGTAGATCGAGGAAGCTATGACCGACAGCGACAGCGTGGATCAGGCGGCAGAGATTCGGCCGCCGCTCGCGGAACGTGGGGCGCAAATCAAGCGCCGGGTGGTGCTCGCGTGGGGTCTGTGGGACTGGGGATCCTCGGCATACAGCGCCGTCATCACGTCGTTCGTCTTCGGTCCCTACATCGTGCGCGGAGTGGTGGGAGACGCCCAACCAGGCGGCCTCAGCGCCAACACCTGGCTGGGCATCTCAACCGCAGCAGCGGGCCTCTTGGTCGCGCTGATCGCCCCGATCACCGGGCAGCGGGCCGACGCGAGCGGCCATCGCAAGCGCAGCCTCGCTATCTGGAGCGCGCTTGTCATTGCCGTCATGTTGGGAATGTTCAGCGTGAGGAACGATCCCAGCTACCTCTGGATCGCCCTTGTCCTGCTGGCGGCCGGCGCCGTCTTTCAAGAGTTCGCTGTCGTGTCTTACAACGCGATGTTGCCGCAGGTCTCGACTCCGGACACGATCGGGCGAGTGTCGGGGTTCGGTTGGGCGATGGGCTACTTCGGCGGCATCTTCCTGCTGCTGATCTGCTACGTGGGATTCATCGCCCCGGAGGTCGGCTGGTTCGGAGTCAGCGCGGCCGGTGGTCTCAACATCCGCGCCGTCGCCGTCTTCTCAGCCATTTGGTTCGCCATTTTCGCGATTCCGGTGCTGTTGGCAGTCCCCGAGTCGCCGCCGGGTCCTCAGCGTCGCCGGGTGAGCTTCTTTGCCTCGTACCGATTGCTCCTCAACGACGTCAAGGCTCTCTTCAGGCGCGACCGGAACGCCGTGTACTTCCTCATCGCGTCAGCTCTGTATCGGGACGGCCTCGCGGCGATCTTCGCCTTCGGAGCCATCCTGGCGGTCAGTGTCTACGGCATGGCACAGTCCACAGTGCTGATCTTCGGCATTGTCGCCAACGTCGTTGCCGCACTAGGGGCACTCAGCATGGGCGCAGTCGAGGACCGGATAGGGCCGAAAAAAGTGATCATGATCTCGCTGATCGGGCTCATCACCACCTCGATCATTCTGCTATTTGCCCACGGCACCACGATGTTTTGGATCTTCGGCTTGCTCCTGACCCTGTGGGTAGGTCCGGCGCAGGCCAGCTCCCGGGCGTTCATGGCACGACTTGCGCCGGTCGGACGCGAGGGTGAGATGTTTGGGCTGTACGCCACCACTGGCCGAGCCGCCTCCTTCTTGGCACCCGGACTTTTCGCCCTGTTCTCAGGTTTGTTCTCCGACCGCATCGGTATCGTGGGGATCGCTGTCGTGCTGCTGGCAGGCACATTGTTGCTGGCCCGGGTCAAATCACCACCAAGACAACAGGTCCAGGTCTCCGAATAGCGTGCGGCACCGGACAGCGGGTAGAGGACGGCGGAACATATTCGCCCGGCCGCGAGTTGAACCATTCGGGTGTGGAAAGCGTCAGGAATTAGACGGAGGTTGTGCTCATGGCTGATCGTTCACTGAAGGGCACCGGTCTCGGGGCCAAGAGTTTTGAGGACGAGGCAGGTGTTGAGTTCGCGGCTCGGCAAGAGGTCGGTTACGACTGCCCTCGAGAGCACCACTTCAGCCTCGTATTTTCGGCTGAAGCCGACATACCGCCCGTGTGGGAGTGCCCTCGGTGCGGCGCTGAGTCGTTGCGTTCCGACGGCGAGCGTCCCGAGCTGAAGGAAGAAAAGCCAGTGCGTACGCATTGGGACATGCTGCGTGAGCGGCGCTCCATCGCAGAGCTCGAGGACTTGCTGGCCGAGCGGTTGAACCAGCTGCGGTCCGGCGAGTTGGGCTCCACCGCATTGTCAAGGAACACACGACCGAAGAAGACCGCTTAAGCGCTTAGGTCTCCACAAACCAGGGCCGCCTTCTCGTCTGGTGCTGCTGTCCCCCGATCAGCGGCGCCGACTCGAGATGGCGGCCCTTTTGTGCGCCCCTTCAATTTGGAGCTGCTCGCGCATCGCGCGCACGGTTCCGCCTCCTTCGTCGTCGCTCGCACCGGATCGCGTGCCGCCGTGCTGCGGAGGAGCGAGTCGACGCGCTTCTTGTCGGCGAGCGACGACAAAGTCGGCGGCTTCCCGGCGCGATCCGCAGCGAGCGGCAGCGAGCAATCAAGCAGAGGAAAGAACGCCTCTGCTCGCTTCTCTGTCCATTGCTCGCTCCGCTCGCTAAGGCTGGCGCTCACAAGCCGCTGCCTTCCTCACTCGCTCGCAGACGAAAAGCGTGTCTGCTCGCTCGCTCGTCCAGGACAGCGGCGCCCCAGCCTGGCTCAGCACGGCGGGCGCGCGATTGCCGACGCTCGCAGCTTGAGCCGGATTAGGAGCGAGGTTCCTCTGGGCGCCCCGATGGGGACGGCTCGTCAATCTCTCCCGCGATGATGATCGGGTCTCCGGGGCTATCCCGGGGAGCCGGAGGCGAGTCAACAGTCTCCCCCTCTATCAGGTTGTCGCGGTCTAGTCGCGCCCGCATCACCGGAATGCCCAGCCTGTTGATCCGGCGTGCAACGAAGAAGGCGATCATCTTGCGAGCGAGCGGGCGAGTCCAGCGCAGCAGGAACAGGAACCCGATGATGTCGGTCAGAAAGCCCGGCAGCATCAGCAGAACACCGCCGACGAGGATCAGTGCAGCGTCGGCAAGTTCGCCGGTCGGCACCTTGCCCTTGGTAAAGGCATCGTTCAGCGCCTTCCAGGCACGCGATCCCTCGTGGCGCATGAGAAGAACGCCGATGACTGCCTCCACAACGAGGATGAGCACTGTCGGCAGTAATCCCAGCCGTTGGCCCACCTGAACCAGTAGCCAGACCTCGAGTATCGGGATTGCGACCAGCAGCACCGCCAACAGGACCAACGGCCATCCATGACGAAGCCTCATGAGGTCAAAACCTTCCGCTTCGTTACGAGCCCGCGCAACTGGTTTGCGCGGTGGGTTACCCCCCACATCGTGGTCAAGGCGAGCGCCTCGATGACGATTCGTTTGCTCATCTTCGAGTCGCCGTACTCCCGTTCGATAAACGTAATCGGAACCTCGACTACCCGAAATCCGGCCTTCAACGCTCGCCAGGCGAGGTCGACTTGGAAGCAGTAACCCGCCGAGGCGACATTGTCCAGTCCCAGCCCGAGCAGTGTCTTACGGCGAAAGGCACGGAATCCGCCGGTCGCGTCGCGTAGCGGGATACCGAGCATGATTCGGGTCCAGAGGTTTCCGCCGCGCGACAGCACCTCACGGGATTTCGGCCAGTTGACCACCTCGCCACCTTCGACCCAGCGCGATCCGAGAACAAGATCAGCATCGGTGAGCGCGGTCAGCAGCTCCGGGAGCTGCTCTGGCTGATGTGACCCATCGGCATCCATTTCGACCAACACCTCGTAGCCCTCATTGAGGCCCCACTCAAAACCAGCCAGGTACGCGGCACCAAGGCCTTCCTTGCCGAGCCGGTGCATAACATGCACGTGGTCATCAGCGCTTGCGATGTCGTCGGCCAGCTTGCCCGTGCCGTCGGGCGACTTGTCATCGGCGATCAGGATGTGAGCGTCCGGGACTGCCTCACGCGTCCGGCTGATGATGCGTGCGATGTTCTCCGACTCGTTGTAGGTCGGGATGATCACCAGAGTCGGTCCGAGCGTGGCGGAGATCGGTGCCTCCTCCTCCATCTCGTTCGGGCTCGTTTCCGGGGGCGTCGGTTGGCTCAACGGGAGTCTCTTTCTCGTGTTTGATTGCTTTCGCGGCGCTGCTCCAGTTTTGCTCCACGGGATCGCTGGGTCGGACGCAACAAGGCGGCAAGGCAGGCCAGCAGCGCTGCAAGCGCCACGCCCCTTTCCAGCCAGGGGGCGACTCGGATGGCCGGCGTCAGGGCGCTCCGCAAAGGCATCTCGACGACCATGCTCTGTGCTGTGAACTCCTGAGTGCGCGTTACGACCGATCCATCTCGAGTGATGAAACCAGAAATGCTGTTCGTCGTGGCTACTGCGATCTCCCTGCGGCTCTCCATGGCGCGCGCCCGGGTGATGGCGAACTGCTGCTCGATCTGGCCGGTGCCGCCGTAGGTTGCGTTGTTGCTTTGCACCATCGATACCTGCGCGCCACCGATCAGGGAACGGTACATCGTCTGGTCATAGGCGAGCTCGAAGCAGATGGCATCGCCAATCTTGATCGGACGCCCGTCCACCGTGACGTCGAGAACGCCCGGGCGCGTCCCGGGCACTGACTGGGCGCCAACC
This sequence comes from uncultured Actinomycetota bacterium, assembly GCA_963734005.1. Classification (GTDB taxonomy): domain Bacteria; phylum Actinomycetota; class Actinomycetes; order Propionibacteriales; family Propionibacteriaceae; genus Microlunatus. Next base: position 56,267 of record CAVTFS010000029.1, on the reverse strand, counting down.
TGCTCCAACAGCGGGATGAGTGGCAGCAGCTGGGCACGGAAGGGAATCCACTCACCGAACGGCACGAGGTTCTGCTTGTCGTACCGGGCGGTGGCACCGCGATCCGGGTCCCACCACAGTGCCGCGGTCTGGCGCTCGTCAACATCGGGTCCTTGCATCACGGCGCCAACCAGAATGGGGCGATCAGCGACGTCCGCGGCGGCCTGCACGATCAACTTCGTGAGCGGGTCGGCGGTCGGGTCGATGTCAGTAGAGTTCTCCGGCCAGAGCAGGAAATCCGGCTCCGGAACCTCGCCCAGCCGTGCTCGGGTCATCAACTGAATCGTCTCGGACAAGTGGTTGTTGGTGACCGATCGAGCACGACCCATGGCCTCAATGCCGCGGCCCGGGATGTTTCCCTGCACGATCCCGACCCGCACGCTGCCGGCTGGGCTGACCGCGGGCTCGACCTGGTAGAGCCGCAAGGCTGACCCAAGGAGGACGAGGCTGACGACCACGAGGGCGGCGATGACCAGGTGGCTTCTTCGCGCCGGCCTCCCCCGCAGCGCTGTCCATACCGTGAGGACGATCCAAGCAATGAGCTGGCCAAGCAGGGCTACAGCGAAGGAGACCCCCGCGACTCCGATGATCGGGAAAAACCCGGCCAGCGGTGTGTCGACGGCCGCGTATGCGATCCGGGTCCAGCCGAAGCCCCCGAACGGAATCCGCGAGTACGTGTATTCGATGAGCACCCAGCAGCAGGCGGCTGCCAGCGGCCACCAACGCAATCGGCTGACCAGCGTCAGGGTCAGTCCCAGGAGACCGAAGTACAGCGCCATGAAAATGATCAGCAGCGCGGCGATCCAGGTTCCGAGAACATGCACCCAGCTGACGGCAAGGGTCAGCATGATCAGACCAAACAGATAGCCGAGCCCGACGGCAACAAGCGGCCGCAACCCACGGACGGCGAGCGTGAACGCGGGAATCCCGACCAGGAGCAGCGGCCACAGGCCGTATGGCTGCCAGCTCAGTCCGAGCGCTACGCCGGCGAGCAGCACGACCATGACGCGGATTAGCAGCGGCACAGGATTGGGCTGAGTGGTTGGCGTCTCGACCGCGTGCGAACGCGTCAGAGACGCGGCGGGCCGAGACACGGACCGAGCCTACCCAAGTTTGATTGCTCCGCTCGCTTGCGCTCGCTCCGCGCGGATCGCGCCGTGGAGCCCGCCTACTTCGTCGTCGCTCGCAGACGAAAAAGCGTGTCTGCTCGCTTCTCCTCAGCACGGCGGGGGCGCGATCCGACAAACGACTCGGATTGATAGATGAGCTGGCCAGCGGAGATCGTCGCCACGCAGGTCGGCAAGGCACCAGCATCTAACCGCGGCAGGGGTGCGCGACCCTTCCAGACCGGCCTCTCCGACGTCCCACACCGCAAGATTGGCCAAAGCTCCGACCCGTATGGTGCCCGCGTTGTCCGCGAACGCTGCCCAGTGCCCACCTCTGGTTGCCGCGTCGAAGGCCGAGGCGACACTCAACCGCTCGCCGGGTTGCCAATGCTGCACTGCGGCCCGCACGGTGGCCCAGCCGTTGAGCGGAGTCACCGGGGCGTCTGTACCGAACGCGAGCGGTACGCCGCGGCGCTCAAGAGTACCGAAACGGTTCATGGCATGGGCGCGGCTCGGGCCGAGACGTTGGTCGTACAGCTCCCCCGGCTTACCCCAGGCCGCGTCGAAGGCCGGCTGCATGCTGGCCACCACACCCAGCTCGGCCAAGGTTGCGATACCGGCCTCGGAGATCATCTCCACGTGCTCCAGGCGGTGCCGGGCGGCACGGATAGGTCGGATCCCAAGCGTCGCCGCCGCTTGGCGCAGGCCGGACACCGCAGCCGCAACCGCGTCGTCGCCGATGCAGTGAAAGCCAGCCTGTAGTCCAGCCCGAGTACACGCGATCACGTGATCGGCGATCTGCTGCTCGGACAAGTAGCGGGCGCCGCAGGTCTCGGCATCGGCGTACGGCTCACGCAGCGATGCGGTCCGCGAGCCGATGGCGCCGTCGATACAAAGATCACCCGCCAGTCCTGCGACCCCAGCTCGCTGCGCCCACTCGATCGTCGGCTCAGTGGCAAGCTCGCCCCAGTAGCATGCGACGCCCATACCAACTTCGGTCGCCGCATCCCGGACTCGAGTGAGGTCCTCGATCGGCCCCAGATGCGGGCCACCCAGTTCGTGCACCGTAGCCATACCCTGCGCAGCCGCCGCCCGGAGCGCTGCACGCGCAGCCGATCGACGCTGCTGGTCAGTGAAAAGTCGGTCCAGACTGCCGCGGCACAGATGGTGAGCCTCGCGAGTGAGCAGCCCGTCAGGGCGATACCCGCTCGCCTTCGAGACACCGGGAAGTTGATCAAGAAGAGTGGATGAGACTACAGCCGAGTGCACGTCGACACGCGCCAGGTAAACCGCGATGCCGCTAGCCGCTCGGTCGAGCTCGGTTCGGGTCGGCGGCATCGGCTCCGGCCAGCCTCGTTCGTCCCAGCCGTGCCCGATGATGACCTGCGCATCCGGATGATGACGGGCGTAACTTGCGACCCGCTGCACGGCGTCGTCCCTGCTCCTAACATCGTGCAGGCCGAGGCCCGCCATGACCTGGCCAGTCTGGATGAGGTGCGCATGGGCGTCGACGAAGGCGGGCGTGATCAGCCGACCGCGAAGATCAATTTCGGTTTGCTCCGCCGCTAACCGCCGGGCCGCCTGATCGCTGCCGACATAGCTGATCAAACTCCCGTCGATCACGACAGCAGTCGCCCCTGGGTGGTCAGGAGCGTAGACGCGTCCCCCGACAAAGATCACGAGTCAATCCGGGATGAATGTTTGATCAGATCTGCGGGCGGTCCTCGAAGGGAATCGATAGGACCGTCGTGGTGTCGGTTGACACTTTAGCCTCTGTTCGGATGCGACCCAGCGTGGATTCCAGATGTGCCATCGTGGGAGCCTGCACCTTGAGCAGATAATTGGCCTCTCCTGCCACGGAATAGCAGGAAACGATCTCTTCGATGTGCTGCAAACGCTCTGGCGCGTCATCTGGCTGGCTCGGATCAAAGGGCTTGATCGCGACGAAGGCAGTGACCAGCAGACCCAACTCAGCAGAGTCGAGGATCGCGGTATAGCCCTTGATCACGCCCCGCTGCTCAAGGCGCCGAACCCGTTGCTGCGCAGCGGAAGTGGACAGTCCTGTCTCCTTGCCGATGTCTGTGTAGGACATCCGGCCGTCGCGCGCGAGCAGCGAGAGAATACGACGGTCGAGCTTCTCCATGGTGGCTATCGTGCCAGTATTCGGATGTGCGCTCACGCAAAATTATGCTTTTGGACACGGCTTCGTTGTACTTTCGTGCATTTTATGGCGTACCCGATTCATTTCGTGGCCCAGACGGTACCCCGGTGAACGCGCTCCGTGGATTACTCGACTTCATCAGCCGGCTGCTCGACACCTACGCGCCCTCCCATCTGGTGTGCTGCTGGGACAATGACTGGCGGCCGCGCTGGCGGGTGGATCTGATTCCCTCGTACAAGGCTCATCGGGTTGCTCAGTCGGGTGACGCCGTTGTGTCCGAGATGGCTAGCTCGGCAAACACGGCAGCCGAGGGCGTGCCTGAAGGACTCGCTGTGCAAGTTCCGCTCATCCTTGCCGTACTCGATGCCCTGGGCATCGCCGTCGTCGGCAAAGACGGGTATGAGGCCGACGACGTCATTGGGACGCTCGCCAGCACGGCGCCGATGCCGGTCGATGTCGTCACCGGAGACCGTGACCTCTTCCAGGTCGTCGACGACGAGCGCCAGGTCCGTGTGCTCTACATCGCTCGAGGTGTCGGCAGGCATGAGGTGGTGGATGACGCATGGGTGCGGGCAAAGTATGGGATACCGGCTGCGGCGTACGTCGACTACGCCACGATGCGCGGCGATGCTTCTGATGGGCTCCCTGGTGTTTCTGGGATTGGGGACAAGACGGCTGCCGCGCTGCTCAGCTCTTATCGCAATATGGAGGGAATACTCGCAGCGGCCAGCGGCCCGAAATCCAAGATCAGCGGCTCGGTGTCAGCCAAGCTGGGAGCTGCGATCGACTATCTGGCCGTCGCTCCTACGGTGGTGGCCGTAGTGCGCGATCTTGATCTTGGCGTTACCTTCGATGATCTTGTTTGTCCTACAGCGCCCGCCAAACCCGAGGTGTTTGCCGAACTGAGCGAGTTGTTGGGGCTGGGTGGAAGCGCCGAGCGGATCCTGGCCAGCCTGGCCAATGATCCTTAGGACGCTGGTGCCCGATTCTCCGCAGCTAGGCGCGATGGCAGCGCGCCCATATCGTCTGGCGCTTGGCTCGAACGCGTCACCGGCTGCGGTCGTCGCCCAGCTGCGCGAGGAGGATCGTCCCGGTGCTCTGTGGGGCGAGTGGTTCGGCGGTGGGGTGTTGATCTTTCAGCGGCCCTTACGGGTGGAAGAGCCGGTCGATGCCTCCGAGGGGTTCGGATGCCTGGATGAGCAGCCGAGGCTGGCGCACTTCGGAGCTGAGGTGGGATCCGCCACCGTCGGAGGTGGCTGGCTCGCCTGCTTCGGGTATGACTCCAAGACCACGACATTGGCTTTCTATGATTCGCTGCTGCGCTGGCAGCGCGACAGTGGCTGGTCGTTCGAGTCCCTGGGCCTCAGCGGGCGTGAATCGGACGATGCGGCCGCCCTGCAGCACTGGACCGCGCTGCTGGAAACGGTGCCGGCGGCACCGACTAGGCCACTGCGGGTCGGACCCTTCGGTGTCTCGGCGGATGCCGAGTCCGCGCGAGATGGCTATCTCGCTGCCGTGGAGGAAGTGATCAGCCGGATCGACCATGGCCGCTTCTACCAGCTGAACCTCTGTATCCGACTGCATGCTGAGGTCGGCAGCAGCGCACCGGTCATCTTTGGGCAGTTGTGCGCGCAGTTGCAGCCGGCCTTCGGTGGTTTGATCACTGGCCCGCTGAGCCACGGTTCGCAGCGCATGATCACCAGCTTCAGCCCGGAGCTCTTCTTACGGATCAGAGACCGCACGGTACTGACCGCTCCGATCAAGGGAACAGCACCCCGAGGCGCGAATGATGGCGCCGCGGCATTGCGTGCCTCCGCCAAGGATGCAGCCGAGAACATCATGATCGTCGATCTGATGCGCAACGATCTGTCCCGCGTCTGCCGGCCGGGGACGGTTGCGGTCCAGGAGCTGCTGGCCATCCAGCCACATCCTGGGGTCTGGCATCTGGTGTCAGCCATTCGCGGCGAGCTGAATCCGCATACGACTACGGCACAGGTGCTGGCTGCCGCCTTTCCACCCGGATCGGTGACCGGTGCGCCCAAGATCTCCGCCCAGCAAGGGATCGCCGATCTTGAAGTCGAACCGCGGGGCGCGTACACGGGCAGCATTGGATTGGTCAGTCCGCTTGCTGGTGCAGACTTCAATGTGATCATCCGGAGCTTCGAACTCAATGATGATCACCTGGAGCTGGGTGTCGGTGGTGGCATCACGGTCGACAGCGTGCCAGTGCGGGAGTGGTATGAGTGCCTGCACAAGGCTGCACCGCTGGTTGCTGCCGCGGGATCGGTGCTCGATCAGAAGCTCGTCAACGAGCCGCCGATGACTGACCCGGCTGTGTTGGCCTACGGCGTATTCGAATCGATCTTGGTGATCCGGGGGAAGATCATCCGCCTGGCCGCCCATCTCGCCCGGTTGGACAGGTCCTGTCGTGAGCTGTACGGACACGGGGTACCAGATGATCTTGCCAGCGCCGCTTATCAGCTCGCGCGCGTCGGCGCCGACCAGCACCGCCTCGCGCTTCGCATTCGTGCCCGGCCCAGCGAAGGCAGGCTTGATTTCAGCCTCCGGGCCGGCCCTCTCGACCCGAGACCCGCCAGCTCGACCTTGCGACACCGATCCCGACCCGACCGCTCCTGGCGACACAAGTGGATGGAGCGCTCCGCGCTGACCGATGCGGAAGCGGCGGTCAGGCCGGCCCTGCCGTTCTTCACCTCAAGGGCGCGACCGCATCACATCACTGAGACGACTCGCGGGAACCTGTTCATGCAAGACCAAGACGGCTTCTGGTGCACGCCGCCGCTGGACGAGCAGGTGCTGCCGGGGGTGACACGGCGTGAGGTATTGGACCTGCTCGATGATCAACGAACGCCCGTGCGCATCCGGCGTTGCTCTATCCAAGATCTACTCGCGTCGCGTGGCGCCTTCTGGACCAGCAGCCTCAGCGGGGCAGTCCCGATCACCGCGGTGGATGGCACCGCGCTGCCAGATGTCTCAGCGTTCACTGCTGAGCTCAATGACCGGCTACATACCAGCTGACCAGGATGCGATGGCCGACGTCACCGGTACAGGGGTCCGTCGAGGTACTTGAGGCCGCTGTCGACCTGGACGGTGACAACACGACGGCCAGGGCCAAGGCGGCTGGCGATCGGGAGTGCGGCGACAAGGTTGGTACCGGTCGATGGGCCCGAGAAGATGCCCTCGATCCGGGCGGCTCGGCGGCCCATTGCGAACGCATCGGCCTCGGGTACTGTCACCACCTCGTCGAAATCCTCGGGGTGCAGGAGCGGCGGCCATGCCCCGATGCCACCTCCCTCGATGTGATGGGTGCCGGCGACGCTGCCGGACAGCACCGCGGATTCCGCTGGCTCGACCACCACGCGATGGAGCGCCGGAAACGTCGAGCCCAAGCTGCGAGTTGTTCCGAGGAAGCACCCGGCGGTACCGACGTAGCTGCAGAACGCAGCTATGGCCGGTGGGCCGGGGAGTTGTTGCAGCAGTTCCTCGCCGAGTTTGCGATAGCCGTCGAGCATGTCGGTGTTGTTGAACTGATCTGTCCAGAACGCCCCGGTCTCGCTGGCGATCTCGCCCGCCCGGCGCACCATTGCCGGGATCAGTTGCGGTGTGATCCCTTGAGGGCTGGGAATCAACTCGACATCAGCGCCGAATGCCTGCATCGTCCGGATCTTCTCGGGGGCGAAGGCATCGGACGACACGATCAGCAATGGGTAGCCTTTCACGGCGCAGACGAAGGCGAGCGACGAGCCAGTGCTGCCTCCGCTGTATTCGACGACGGACTGACCTGGCCGCAGGCGTCCATCGCGCTCTGCACCTTGGATCATCGCCAGGGCCATGCGGTCCTTGTACGAGCCCGTGGGGTTGGCCGCCTCGAGTTTCACCCATACTTCGGCATCGTTATCGCCGGTCAGCCGATTCAGCCGAACGACCGGGGTGTTGCCGATACCACCGATCCCGCTCAAGAAACCGCCCTTCGACAGGTTCAGGACACTTCGGCCGGCGTACGCCTGCCTGCGTCGATCACCTCGCGTGCTGCAACCAGGAACCCATCGGCATAGTTCTCATCTGAGAAGTCGCCGAGGTAGTAGATCTTGGTCTCGTTCCGCACGGAGGCAAGCGGATCGGCTCCAAGCAGGTCACTGCAGACCTCAACCAGATTGGAAAGATCGTCACGAACTAGGTACGCCGCTCGGGCGGCCGGGGCGTCAATCAACAGCTGCTCGGGTGTACGACCCACCGACACCATCGCGAAAGGCTTGCCCGAGTGCAGATAGTCCGACACCACTGCAGACACATCGCTAACCATCGCGTCAGAGGCGTTGAAGCAGTCCTCCACGCTCATGTCCTGTTCTGCCGCGGGTCCCCAGAGGTGCTCGCGGCCACTCACTTCGCGATCAGCATCCAAGACGGCGCCAATGTCGGCGATCATCTTCTCGGCTTCTGGATAGCGATAGTTGAACGGGTGAGCTCGGAAGATCACCCGGGCGTCGTGGGCAAGCAGCTGTTCGACGATCTGCCGCCCGACCGGAAGGGAATAGACCCGACTGTCGGCGAACGGTCCCTGCCAGGTCGGGGCGTACAGCACGGTGGGCTGCCGGATGGTGCTGATCGGTGCCCGAGCCGGGCTGATCAACTCCACCTGGGGGCGACCAACGATCTTGAACTTCTCGGCCGGAATGTGCACTCCGTGGCGGGCGTACCGATCGATCCCAGCCTGTCCCGCGGCGAAGATCAAGTCATAGATAGCGTGCACCGGGTTGAAACAGGCAGGCTTCTCAGAGTCCCCGTGATTGAGCCAAACGTGAGTCAACTCTCGTCGCTCCACAAGGTGAGTGTTGCGAGCAGCGTTGTTGACATAAAACGCCGTCGTCATCGAGTCGACGATAATCTCCTCAATGCTGCGCAGAGTCTTGCGGTAGATCAGCGGCGCCTTGACACCTAGCTCATCACAGAGCTCGCCGATCTGGCTCAACATCGGAGCCGTCCGAGTAACGATGATGAATGGGCGGCCGATCCGGACGAAGTACGGCAGCCACATGCCCACCTGGTAATTGGCTCCAACAGTCGAGGCGAAGTACACGACGAACTCCGGACGGTACCCCTCAAGAGTGGTCTGGAGTCGCAACTCGCCGCGCTCGATCTCAGTTTGCCGTGCGAGCGCTCGAACGGTGACGTGAAGAGCACTGACAAGGACCAACACAGCCAGACACAACAAGATCACCGCAGGGGCGTCGACCAAGATCAACAGGAAACCGATGATGATCATCAATGCGGCCATGATGGGCAACAGACCACGTGGGATGACGTCGTCGACTTCGCGAAGCCCATCAGGCAGATTGTGGCCCAGCGGCGCAGTGCCCCAAGCGGCACGGACCCTGCGCTCGATGACCGTAGCGATCAGCAGCATGCCGCATGCTGCGATGACCGCCCAGGAAAGCTCACCCGCATTGTCCGCCGTCACTGCGAGCGTCACCAACAAGACGGCACGCGTCGCATCGCCTTCAGTGAGCAGGCGCGGCCATCGATCAAGCGCGATGACGGTACTCGACACCGACTGAAACGCCCCCCACACTGCCAGAGCCGCCAGCAGTGTGATCAGCCAGCTGGGACCACCGGTCAGTGCTACGGCCAGGGCGAGCAGCGCAATCGCGGTTCCGCCGAGATCGAGCCCGGCCCGCGCTGCGATCTGCGCGTACTTAGACCAGCTACGCCCAGGCAGCGCACCAGCACCGGCGTCCTGCTCCTCCGCTGTTTTGTCGTCCTCATCGCGGCCGGTCTGCTCCGCAGCGGCATCGTCAGCCTGATCATCCTCCATGTCTTCCATGGACTTTCGAGACACGTTGTGAACCGCATCAACAAACGCCGCGGCATAGTTATCGGCCGGAAAGTCACCGAGGTAGTCGGCGCGGATGTCGGCTCGTTGACCAGCCAATGGATCGTCACCGAGTAGCTTCTCCAGCTGAGCGTCCAGATCGGCGAGGTCTGCCCGAATAACGTACGACGCCCGTGCAACCGGGTATTCCACGACGAACGCCTCAGGCTCGGCCGGCACCGCGATCATGGCGAACGGCTTTCCAGAGAACAGGTAGTCCGAGACCACGCTCGAAACATCAGACACCATGGCGTCGGAGTCATTGATGCAGTCGAGGATGCTGCGATCCTTCTCGGCCGCTGCCCCCCACAGATGCGGCCGTCCCGTCTTGCGACGATCCGCCTCCAGCAGGGAGATGATCCGGGCGATGGTTGCTGCGTCGTCCGGGAAGTCGTAGCTGAACGGGTGGGGTCGGAAGATCACCGTCGCACCGCGGGCCAGCAGTGTGGACACGATCGGCTCACCCGACGGCAGCGAGTACAGCATGGTCTCCTCGACGTGACCCCGCCACGTCGGCGCGTACAGCACCGTCGGCTCCGGGACATCTGAGATCCGAGTCGTGCTCTGCTTGACGTTCTCGACCTGCGGCCTGCCGACGATCGTGAACTTTTCGCTCGGGATCCGCACTCCATGGGCGGCGTAGCGCCGGGTTGCCGCTGGACCCGCGGCGAAGATCTGGTCGTACATCGCGTGCGTCGGGTTGTACGAAGGCGGCTTGTCGGAGTCCCCGTGTCCCAGATAGATGTGGGTGAGGTGCTGAAAGCGAACCAGCGCCCCGTTGCCGGAGGAGGCGTTGACGTAGAACGCGGCTTTCAGCGACGGAACCACAAGTGCATCAAGATCAGCGATACCGCGGGCCTCGACGACGGGGACATCGGTAAGCTCCGCGAGCGCTGCAGCCGGGACGGCGTTGCGCGTGATGATGATGAAACGCAACCCCGCGCGTTTCAGGTACGGCAGCCACATCATCACTTGATACGACGCGTCGTCGGGACGTGAGGTATAGACCGCGAAGTCCGGGGCGTACGCGGCCACGGCTCGCGGCATCAGCTTTCGCAGTCGGCGCGCCAGGACGATCTTGCTGCGACCATCGACCGCGAGCACTGCGACTGGCGCAACCGCGAGCAGGCTGATCAACGCCCACCACCACGACGACGCTCCGAGAGCAGCCAGCAGCAGACCGGCCAGGGTCGCCACCGCGCTGGCAACGACCGCGAGCGGACCAAGATCACGAAGAGGACGTCGCGACGGCAGGTTGGGCAGCCGCACGGCGATGGGCACCCGGAAACGGATGGCCCGAGCGACCAATGGCTCGACGACGATGGATCCGACCAGGATTGCGGCACCCAGAGCCGCGCCCAGGGCCTGCTGCAAACCTGGAACCGAGGTCACCAGGCAGACCGCTGTCGCCGCCGCGGCACTAGCCCGGAGAACCAGCGACCGACCGAACGGGCTCCAATCCTCGGTGCGGTCGCGTGCAGTCTGGGCAAGCTGGCCAGCCATCGCCAGCACTGAAACCAGCACCAACAGCGGTGCCCATGGTGAGCCGGTGAGCGCCAGTACCACACCAGCGAACGCCAGCAGCACGATCAAACAGTCGAGGACGACATCAACGACCCGCCTGCCCGCCGCTGAGCTAGAAGAACGCATTGATAACCCGTTCAGTCGCGTATCCGTCGTGGAGCCTGTTGAACTGCTTGTTGAACAATTCCCGGGCGGCAGCGTACTCGGCAATTGCTCCGCCGAGGTCAAGTAGCCTCGCCGCTACCTCAGCGGTGCTGTCGAGCAGTGGGCCCGGTGCTGTCGACTCATAGTCGAACAAAACACCGCGCGAGCTCAGATAGTCCACGAGATCTGGCACGAAAAACAGTACTGGCTTGCCCGTGACGAGCCAGTCGAACCGAATGGAGGAATAGTCAAGGACTGCCACGTCGGCGGCAAGCAGCAGGTCGTTGATCTCCGGATAGGCAGAAACGTCCCACACGCGCCCCTTGATGGGCGCCAAACCTTCCCGAAGGTTGTAGTTGTGTCCGCGCAACAAGACGGCGTAGCCGTCTCCTAGCTGCTCGGAAAGCGCCTCGACATCGAGCCCCTCGAACAGCTTCGCCGTCCAGGGGCTGGTGGCCACCGTGTCGCGCCAGGTGGGGGCGTACAGCACGATGATCCGGTCAGTTCCAATGTCAAGCTGCTCGAGTACGCGGGCACGAGCCGCGGCCACGTCCTCGCGCAGCAGAGCGTCATTCCGCGGGTAGCCCGTGACCAATGTCTCACCGCTGAATCGGTATTCGCGCCGATACAGATCGACGCATAGCGACTCAGGGACCACGATGGCATCCCAGGCATCGCTGCGGCGGGCGCACTCGTTGGTTATCACCGACTCAGGCCGACCCTGAGCGCGCCAGAGCGACGCTCCCATCGACTTGAACGGATACCCGTGAAAGGTCTGCAGGTAGCGCTGATAGGGCCTCTTCCGGAAGTACCGTTCGAACTCGATGTTCTGGCACAGGTATCGGCTGCTGCCCAGGGCGGCGTACCATCCCCGGCTTTCGATCAGCAGGGGGCGACCACCAGCTGGCACGGCGACGGACAGATCCCTGACCCCCCACAGCAGATCCAGGTCGGGTCGCTGGGTGCGCAGCTCAGAATGGAGTGCCAGCTGACTGTCCGTGGCGAACTCGCCGCGATAGCTCTGGAAGAGCACGCTTTCGGTGGGTGTGAAGGTGGACTCCTGGTACCACGTGCTGAGACGGTCTTGGGCGACTCGGCTACGCTCCTCATCGGTCAGCGGCGCCGCAAGGCTTATCGCGAGCTCGGCTGGGCCGTTGCGGCCCAGTCGGTACCTGTGGTACCTAGCCAGGCCATCCTCGGGTAGTAGATTGACCAGCTCCTCTGAGCAGAGAACCTGGTTCCGTGATGTGAGCAGGATCCGGTAATCACCACTCGGGAGCGGAAGCTCGGGTCCGCGCCAGCGGGCAGCGCGCAAGGGAAATACCAGCCGTACGCTATCGCCTACCGGTTCCACGTCCCGCACGGGGACGTCAGCGAGACTGCCGGATAGGTAGGCGCTGGCGCAGTCGGAGACTCCGAGCCCGGTGAGTCGAAGGTCGATGCTGAGCTCCTCGCCAGATATGGTCACGCGCTCGGCTTCGGCTACCGCCCAGTCGGTTGTCAGGTCGCAGTATCCGGTGGTGGATCGTTTCCAGCACGCGTCGCCGAGACCGCCGCCGACCTGACGGCCGCAGTCAGCCTCAACTGGCCAACAGACCCGATGCTCGTGTTGATACACATCGACAGCCCGGAATTCCCAGTCAACCGCCGCGCGCGCGCGCACCGGCAGGTTCAACTCGAAGTGCTGTACTCCATCTGCGCCAGCTTGGCTGAGATCCCCGGCCACACAACCCAGTGGACTGACAGCGGTCACTGACACCAATCCACCGAGCCGCGAATCGACGAGCCGAAGCGCGCCTGCTGCCTTGCCCGCACCATCCGTGGCGAGCCAGCGAGCCTGGATCCGCTCAGGACGAACGTGGATCCCGAAGCCAAGTTCTGAATCCAGCTTCGGGACGACCCTGTTCTGGTCATCGGCCCGCTTCATGCTGCGTGCCGACATCAAGCGGCGGAGACCGCCCGGTGCGACGGCATGGACGGGGGCGGTTCGCTCCAACCCTCCTGCTCGGATTGTCAAGCGCAGCTGCCAGCGACCCGGGGTGCTGTCGATACGCCCTGTGTCGATCCTGATGAAGAAGCCACCTGCTGCCACGTCCTGGTAGCGCAACATCGACCACTGGTTGGCTGCCACTTTGTGGAGTTGTGTGATCTCGCATGGATGCGAGAAGCCCGTCACTGGCTCGGTTAGCCAGGCAGTTAACTGTGGCGGATGAGTCGCGAGATCGAGGCCTCGAATGAATGCCCAACCATGGACCTCGAGGTGGTCACCATCCCATGCGACGCGTTCGATGCAGCCTGAAAATGCGGTTTGGCTCTCCCCCAGCTCCAGGTATTCCAGGGGAACTCCCGCAATACCCGGCAGCTGATCGGAGACGGCGTACACCCGGCCGTCGCGTACTTCAGTTTTGGGGATCGACCCGTAGATCGCGAAGTGGTGGGTGAGTAACTCGAGGTCGGTCCACCGTCCATTCGCAACGAGCCAGAGGCCGATTTTGCGCTCCACGCGAACATGGGGCCAGACGGTGTCGTCGGCCATCGTCAGATAGTCCTGTGCGGTCTCCCGGAGCCGTTGCCGATACAAGGCATCCGCTCGATGAGCCTCGGTCGCGAAGTCGCCAAGATCGCCATCGATCAGCCTGCCGAGCAACGGACCCGAGATCCTTGCGTCGACCGCGTCGCGCACCAGGCGCCAGGTCGTACGGTGCCAGTTGAGGCGGGAGCGCAGCTCGGTTGCCGGCATCGGAGCAGGTAGCAGCGTTCCCGGGACGAGCCGAGTGTGCTGGATGCAGCTGATTGTCTGAAGGAAGTCGAACCTTCTCGCCTGCAGCGTCGCAGTGACGATGGCGAAGGTCTCCCCGTCTGCCGAATGCGGAAAGCCGCCGACGTCGGTGTTCCAGAAGCTTCTGCGAAAGACGCGGTTGGTGGGGCTGGTGTCCTGCAATGCGAGAGGGAACTCACCGAGGGTGTGGGCCGGCCTGTCAAGGTCATGGGTCACCGTGGCCCAGGGCGGGCGGCGGATCCGGCCCCGAGCAACGGTTCGTACACTGCCGGCCGCAAAATCCGAACCGGTACGTCGCAGTGAGCCAACCAGGTTGGCGTACGCGGGACGTGGCACCGTGTCGGTCGCATCGAGAAAGGCGAGGAACCTACCACGCGCCAGCTGCGCTCCCGCATTGCGGGAAGCACCTGGGCCGAGGCGCGGCCGCGTAAGGACCCGGAAACGAGGATCTTTGGCTGCCACCTCGTGGGCAATCCTCGCCGTGCCGTCAGTCGAGCCATCGTCGACCACCAGCACTTCAAGCCTCTTCAGACTCTGCGACCGCAGACTCTCCAGACACTCCCTGAGGTAGGACTCGGCGTTGTTCGCGACGACGACCACACTCAGTAGCGGTGCGAGTGCCGACTCGTCAGCAGTGGCTGACCTCGTCGCGAGTCGCCGCAGCTGCCGAAAGGCCGACTTGACCGGCGCGGGGAGGCGGTGGGCAAGGTCGCGGACCCGAGCGTCGAGTCGTCGCTTCCTGTCATTCATAGATCGTTGGTCAAAGTGTGCTACGAGCGAGTGAGCATCCGGTGGAACTTGCGAACTGCCCGCCGGGCGAGCGGTGACTTCCTCGCTGGCCCTTTTGACTTCGGCTGGGCACGAAGCTTGGGATATTTGATCAGACCTACATCAAGAGACAGTCCTGAGGTCCGCCGGGTGAAGTAGGCCGCCACCGTCGGCAGCCCGTTCTTGACCAGCTCCGGAAGAACATAGCCAGGCCGTCGCTCCGGCGTCAGGGTTGTGCGGCGACGCATAGCCAGCCCAAGAACGCCGAAGTGGAGGTAGAGGTCCCACAGGCCATCTGCCAGCCTCGCCCCCGCCGCAAGGGTGTTCGGATCGATCTCAGCCGAGAACGACGCGGCAAGCCCCATGCGATGCACCGCAGCTCGCACCGGCCAGGTCTCGCCCGTATCGCGTCTGGTCAGATCGAACCGTATCGTCGAGTTCGCCATGCCGAGCCACAGTGTCTCCGGCGCCAACTGGCCCAGCAGTGCTGCGAAGCGCTTCTCCGCCAGCGGCTCGTCAGGCATCTCAGCGAAGATCGCCTCTGCCTCGTCGACGACGTCGAGCTCGCCGGGAGCATATTCACCGGGAGGCCTGACATCGGTCAGCTGAACCGTTCCGCTGATCTGAAGCCTGCCGTCGACCCAGCTGGCCTGCAGGATGCTCGGGTACGTAGCCCAGGGCGCGCTTTCTTCTGCGACACGGCGAACTTCCTCTATGTCCCCAGCGATGATGGCGCGGGCCACCCGTTGTGGGAGCGGCTGCAGCAGCTCGACGACACCTTCGCCGAAGTAGCGCACAGCGATTCGATGTGCGTTGTTGAAGATCTCAGCCGTCTCATCGTCTGCGAGGCTTGCCCGCCGGCGACGCGTCAGCCGTTGCACCATTTCGACTTGAAGCCAACGCCGGAAGATACGGTCGCGCTCTGGTCCGGGCTCGGTATGTGCCACAACGACATCGATAGCGTCCGCGAGGTTGTCGAAGTAGCCTCGCCAATCAACCTTGCGAAGACCGGCGTTGGCCGCGTCGACCCGCCGGATGTGGAAGTAGCAGGTGTAGTCGGCATAGATGCTGACGACCTTGGCCAGCAGATAGCTGGTCACCACGAAGTAATGATCTTCGAGTCGGCGCTTCCCCTCGGGAAATCGGATGTTGCGCTCGTTCAGGAAGTCCCTGCGGAACAACTTGTGCGGCGTCAGACTGTCCATGATCGAGGAATCGCTAATAGTGCACTGGCGGATCGTCTCTGTGAAAACGACGCGCGGAAAACGGCGCTGCAAGCCAGCCATCTTCGGAAGCACGACGTCCGAACCACAACTGGTCGCAAAGTCATACAGCCGCTCGAGAGCCTCGGTCCCAAGCCAGTCGTCGTGGTCGGAGAAGAAGACGTAGTCGCCACGAGCGGCGTCCAAGCCGACGTTGCGCGGCTGTCCTGGCCAGCCTGAGTTCGGCTGGTGGATCACTCGAATGTTTGGGTGCGCCGCTGCAAGCTCGTCAAGGCGTTCCGGAGTGTCGTCTGTGGAACCGTCGTCGACACAGATGATCTCGAATTCGTCTTGAGGAAGGGTTTGTGATGTCAGCGACTCGATGCACGGGGTGAAGTATTCCCCGGGGTTGTACACCGGGATCACGACGCTCACCTTGAGCATGCGGTTGACTCTTTCATAAGCAGGGGCTTGGGTCATTCAGCCCACTCCGACCGCTGGAAATCTCAGGCTCCAGCTTGCATCGCGACCCTACGCACACCAACAAACGTCTCCGCGAGGGTCGCTAGGCGACGGTGAAATACGGATCGCGATGTTCGCGCCGCCGAACATCGCAGCGAGCGGAGCGAGCAATCAAACACGGATCGCGCGCCGCCGTGCTGAGCAAGGCTGGCGCGCCGCTGTCCTGGACGAGCCAGCGAGCAGACACGTTCTTCGTCGGCGAGGGAGTGAGGAAGGCAGCGGCCAACGAGCGCCAGCCTCAGCGAGCGGAGCGAACAATGTACGCGCAGCAAGGGGACACGCTTTTCGTCGCCGAGTGACGACGAAGTAGGCGGCTCCCAGAGCGCGATCCGCGCGGAGCGAGCATAGCGAGCGGAGCAATCAAACACGGTAGGGTCAGCCGGTGACCAGATTGCGCAATGTTGCCGTGATCCTTGCCGGCGGCACTGGCACCCGCATCGGTTTGAACATTCCAAAGCAGTTGATCAAGATTGCCGGCAAGCCGATCATCGAGCACACCATGGCTGCGATGCAGCAATCCCCACTCGTGGACGAGATCGTGGTCATGATGGCGCCCGGTCATCTGGACGAGGTTCGCGCCATCGTGAAGAAGGGCGACTATTCCAAGGTCACCCAGATAGTCGAAGGTGCCGAGACTCGCAATGAGACAACGGCGGCCGCGCTCGCCGCCCTCGGTGATGAGGAATGCAATGTCTTGCTGCACGACGCGGTGCGTCCGCTCGTCTCGCAAACGATCATCGCCGCCAACGTGGAGGCGCTGCAGAGATATGAGGCCGTCGACACCGCAATCCCGTCCGCCGACACCGTGATCGAGGTCACCCCTGACGACGGCAACCTCGCCGACGTGCTGCCCCGCCACCTGCTACGTCGCGGTCAGACGCCACAATCGTTCCGCCTTTCGACGATCAAGGCCGCGTACGCGAAGGCTGCGCAGGATCCCGGGTTCACAGCGACCGATGACTGCACTGTGGTGCTCCGTTATCTGCCCGATGTCTCGATTGCAGTCGTCGCCGGACACGAACGCAACATGAAGGTCACGGAGCCGATCGACGTCTACATCGCTGACAAGCTGTTCCAGTTGACCTCCGCGGACCGCCCCACCCCGCTGACCAATGAGCAGTACCACGACAGGCTTGACGGCCGGACCGTCGTGGTATTCGGCGGCTCGTACGGGATAGGTGGCGATATCGCCGAGCTCGCCCGCGCGTACGGGGCAAATGTGAAGACCTTCTCGAGATCCACCACGGGCACCTACGTCGAGAAGCACGCCGACGTCGCCAAGGTCGCCCAGCAGGTGCTCGATGAGACCGGCCGCATCGATTTCGTGGTCAACACCGCAGGTGTCCTGGTACGCGGCGAGCTGGCGGAGACATCAGAGGAGACCATCTACTCCTCCACGGACATCAACTACCTCGCGCCGATCTTCGTCGCGCAGGAGTTCTATCCGCATCTCGCGGCGTCTTCCGGCTCGCTGCTGCTGTTCACCTCTTCGTCGTACACACGCGGACGATCGGGCTATTCGCTGTACTCCTCGGCAAAGGCGGCGATCGTGAACCTGACCCAAGCACTCGCTGACGAGTGGGCCTCCTCAGGTGTCCGGGTGAACTGCGTCAATCCGGAGCGGACCGGAACGCCAATGCGCACCAAGGCCTTCGGAGAGGAGCCTCCTGGCACCCTGCTGTCGTCAGAGGAAGTCGCCCGTCAGTCGCTTGACGTCCTGCTCTCACACCTGACCGGCCACATCATCGACATTCGTCGCGAGGATGGGCCGGCAGCACTAGGCAACGGCTGAGTGAGAACTGACTGCTGGCTGCGGCTCGTACCTGGGCTTGCTCTCTCGACGAAACCTACGTGAACGTAGGCTCCGGTCGCTCTGCATGGGTTGCAACCTGAGCAGACCGCAAGGAAGCTACGTGGACGTAGGTTCCCGCGGCTACAGGATGATGTCGCTGATGACCAAGTTGTGGTCGGATGGACGGCTCGAGTCGACACGCTTCATGACGTTCTCGTACCGGAGCACACGCTTGCTGCCCTTGACCATCACCACATCCAGCCGGATTCGCTTGGCCGCCAGCGTGGTCTTGAAGTGATTGACCGTCGGGTACTTGATGTTGATCCGCGTGTCTGCGTCGGCGGTGTCCGAGAAGCCTTGGCGCACCAGATATTCATGCGGCGCATCTCCGGCGCGGTTCGTCGCCCAGGAGTTGAAGTCGCCAGCATAGATGATCTTCTCGCCTGCCTTGCGCAGGCCGTTGATCTTAAGATAAACGGCCCTGGCCTGTGCTCCGCGCAGCGCGTTGTAGCTCTTTTCCGTGCTGAGTGAGCTGCTGTGGCGGTCGTCCAGATGCACCGACACGACCCAGAAGCGTGTCCCGGTCTTGCGGTCTGCGAACTTCGCAAACGCAGCGCTGCGACGCAGCGATTCGCTGTCAGAGCTACGGAGTGGCAGGTTCATGCTGCAGGACGAGTTGTAGTTCTTCGACCCGGTCTTCTCCGGGCAATGGCTCAACAGCTTGAACTTCCGTGTGTCGTAGAGGATGCGGGTGCCCTGCGTGCCGTGGTTGCTGCCCGGCTTGACGTACGGCGTCGTCCGGACCAGCTGATAGCGGCCATCGCCGATGACGCGCTTCAACGAGCGCTCCAAACTGACTGTCTGCCGCAGATGTCCTGTTGTTGTTCCCTTGGAACCGTCCGCGCGTCCGGGTCCGAGTTCCTGAACTGCCAGGACGCCAGGATTACGGCTTGCGATCTCACGTGCCACATCACTCGCGCGCTGCAGCCAACTCCGGTCATCCTTGGCACGCGCTGTGCGGACATTGAAGGTGCCCGCTCGCAACGTGAGGGAAGTCTCCTTCTCGCTCACGGTGAACACCTCGCGCTTGCGGAGCTTGCTCGATCGGGCCTGTCCAGCCTTGGTCGAGCTGGTGCGGCTGGTCCCGACTTTGTCGCCTGTGGCGTTCGATCCGTCCTGGTTCCCGCTGACGGTTGTTTTGCTGAGGCCGGCGCCAGGCACCGCCTTGACACTGCTGACCGAGCCGGAGGTTGATGCGGAGCCGGCTGAAATGCTCGCCGCGCAGCAGACAGAGACGAGACCAACGGCCACAGTCGCAGCGGCCAGGCGCTGAGCACGCACGAATGCTCCTTGAGGAACAACGTGAATCGGCGGTGGCCCCCGAGCGGCACCCCGATGCATACTTCCCCAGATGCGGTCAGATGCCGCTTTCTGGGCCGGACACAAGAGACATTAGAAGCCGGCCCATCTTCGGCGCCACCGTTATCGACCCGTTATGGATGTGACAAGCATCACATTTTGCAGATTACGCTGTTATCTCGGACTGGCTGGCCAATCAGAACGGGATCATCGGAGGTGCTGTGGGATTCCATACTGCATGTGCGCCCAGATCACCAATCCGGACGACCCAGACCAGGGCAACGACCGCCACGGCCAGCAGGAGAATCGGCAGCACGATGCGTACTATGGCCGGCTGCTCGGTGCCGCCTTCTCCCTCGACGGAAGCGCGCCTCGAGACCAGGAACACATTGAGCAGGGCGACAACGGAAAAGCCGATCATGATGTAGAACAACTGGTTGGCAAGCAAGGAGTGCTTCAAGATCAAATCGCCAACCGGGTTTCCCGGCTTGATCCCCAACGCAGCCTCCAGAGCCAGACCGCTCTCCCTGGCGACATAGGTGACTGCGGTGGCTCCGACGACGACGATGCCCAACGGCCAGCGCGCCCACTGGCGCGTCTTGGGGAAAGCGAACAGGAACGCCAGCAGAGCGGCCAGCGGAATGCCGACCACAGCGGCATGTACCACCAGCGGATGGAGCGGAAGGTTTCCGATCTTGTCGAACACAAGCTCTCCTCACGGTGATGGTGAGCGGCGCACGATCGACGGCCGGACACCGCCTATACATTTACACGACTAGATCAGGAAAATGGTTCGATGGCCGCAACCCATCGCGTATGTCTAGGCCACGGCTTCCCGTGCGGTGCGCAGGTCTGCGACCAGTCCTTTGAACGCCGCGGTCCGCTCCTCGTCAGCGGCCCGTAAAACTGCCGACGGATGCACGGTCGCCAATACCCGCCGGATGCCGATCGGAGTGGGAAGTTCCAAGACCTGACCACGTTCTTGGGTGACCTTAAACGTCGTCCCCAACAGTGACCTTGCGGCGACGGCGCCCAGACACACAATCAGCGCCGGGTTGACGACGGTCAGCTCCGCTTCGAGCCATGGGCGGCACGCTTTGATGTGACTGACCTGCGGTGTCGCATGTATACGCCGCTTGCCGCGCTCAGTGAACCGGAAATGCTTGACAGCGTTGGTGACGTAGACGTCCTTTCTGGGCACCCCAGCCTCGTCCAGCGCATCCTGGAGCAGCCGTCCGGCCGGACCGACAAAGGGAATGCCCTTGCGGTCTTCGACGTCACCGGGTTGTTCTCCGACGAGGGCGAGCGGTGCCCGCGGGTTCCCCGCTGAAAAGACCACTTGGGTTGCGGGTTTCCACAGCTCACAGCCCCTGCAGTTCTCAGCCGCCCGTCTGAGCTCGTCGATGTCGGCGTGCTCTGGCACCCACGCTGCCGCGGTCTGCGTCAAATCGTTACTGTCCCTCGTCGATCGAGCCGGCCCATGTGCCGGGTTCATGGTCATGCCGCCGCCCTTCGAGTTTGATCACGTGGATTACCGCGTTGATCAATGCCAGATGGGTGAAGGCCTGCGGGAAATTACCAAGATGCTGACCCGTATGCGCGTCGATCTCCTCACCGTAGAGATCAAGTGCGCCGGCGAAGGACAGCAGCTTGGCGCAGAGCTTGCGGGCGCGCTCATACTCACCGATCTCGCAGAGCGCCGAGACCAACCAGAAGGAGCAGATCGTAAAGCTGCCCTCCTCGCCGCTGAACCCGTCGTCGGTCTCCTCTACCTTGTAGCGCAGCACGAGTTCGTGCACCGTGAGTTCATCGGCAATCGCCAGCACGGTGGCCTTGATAACGGGGTGATCTGCAGGTAGGAAGCGCACCAGCGGTGCCAGGAGCAGGGACGCGTCGAGGGCCTTGCTGCCGTAGTACTGGGTGAGCACGCCGCGTTCGTCAACACCGTTGGCCAGGATGTCATCCTTGATCTCTTGTGCCGCAAGCTCCCATTCCGCCGCTTTGCCGTCCTCCCCTGTTATCCGGGCGATCTTGGAGCCTCGGTCGACGGCGACCCAGCACATGATCTTGGAGGATGTGAAGTGCTGCAACTGACCGCGCACTTCCCAGATCCCCGCATCCGGCTCACGCCAATACTTCAACGCCTCGTTGACCTGCTTGTCCAAGATCTCCCAGATGCGGTTGTCCAGGCGGTTGGCCGCCTTGAAGTGAAGGTAGACCGAGTCGAGCAGCGCACCCCAGACATCGTGCTGCTTCTGCGCGTACGCGGCATTCCCGATCCGCACCGGACGCGAGTTGGCATATCCCGACAGGTGGTCGAGCTCGCGCTCGATGAGCTCTTTCTCGCCCCCGATTCCGTACATGATCTGGATATCGTCCTCGCCCTCCACCAGATCGGCGATGAAGGCGAAGAAGTCCACTGCCTCCCAGTCGAAACCCAATGTGTACAGACCCCACAGGGCGAATGTGGCGTCCCGGATCCAGGTGAAGCGGTAGTCGTAGTTGCGGTTTCCTCCCGGAGTCTCGGGAAGTGACGTCGAGCCGGCGGCCGCAATCGCGCCGGTCGGCGCGTAGGTCAGTCCTTTGAGAGTAAGGGCGCTTCGCTGCAGATAGCCGCGCCAGGGGTGATCAGGGAACTGCCCGCGGGCCAGCCAGTGCTGCCAGTGATGCGCGGTCCAGACCTGGCGCTTGTAGGCCTCGGCGTAGTCCATCGGTGGCAGCGCTCCACCCCAGGAAAGCGCGACATAGCGGACGTCACCCTCTTTGAGCAGCGTCCGGGCGTTGGCTTGGCCGCCCTCGAATCCCAGCCGCAAGTCGCTGGTCAGGGTCAGCTTGAGATCCAAGCCCTCAGCGGAGCACACACCCTGGTAGTAGCTGTTGTCGGTGTATTCCCAGCGGACGTGGCCGAGGCCGTAGTTCAATACCGGTTCACAGTCCACCATGGTCTGCACCTCACCGGACGCACAGCGGATTGTGCGCAGGAAGATGTGCTCTGCCTCGTAGTCATTGGGCGTCCGACGGTAGGTGTTTGACCGATCCGTCGGATGGTGCCAGGGACCAATCAGGAGCGCGTCGCGAACAATGATCCATCCCGTAGGAGTCCCCCAGCTGGTCTCCAAGATCATGGTGCCCGGGAGGTAGCGGACATCGGCGGGCACTGCAACATCGACTGGGGCGACGCGGAACACGCCGGCGTTGCGTCCAAGCATCCGTCCGAACACGCTGGGCGAATCGAAGCGCGGAACACACATCCATTCCACGGCACCGTTGGGCGCTACGAGGGCGGACACCTCGCCATCGCTCAGAAACCCATAGTCCCCGATCGGCGTCGATCGTACGCGTGAATGCGGAGCACCGACTTGCGCGTGAGGCTTGCTCTTCCTGTTCGCCATGGGGAAAGCATTGTCTGGTCAGCACGTCCTGGCAAGCATCAAGAGGAATCGTCAGGCCGCATGATCACGGTCCGGCTCGAGGTCTCGTTGATAACCCACCGGATGTAGTCGGGATTCCCGCTCTCGACGGGAATAGCGAGAATGCAGGGCACCTCGTAGGGGTGAGCCTGGCGGGTGCGATCGATGACTTCCTGCACGAGGCTGGCGCGGGTGTGTAGCGCTACCCGCATCTCGCGGTCATCGTGGATCGTTCCGTCCCATCGATAGATGGATCTGATGGGAGCGATGTGCTGTCCACACGCGACGAGCCGCTCCTGGAGCAGTGATCGGGTGAAGTTGATCAGCCAGTCCTCGCTGTCAGCAGTGATGATCACTTCGCAGATCGGCTCGGTCATCTGGCTTGGTTCTGTTGCGCCAGCCCGAAAGACACCGGCTCAGTGGCCTGGGCCGGTCACGATCTTCTTCCGCTCCGACTCGTGAGCTCCGCCCTTCTTGGCCAGGGTGT
This sequence comes from uncultured Actinomycetota bacterium, assembly GCA_963734005.1. Lineage (GTDB taxonomy): Bacteria > Actinomycetota > Actinomycetes > Propionibacteriales > Propionibacteriaceae > Microlunatus. The sequence goes on along the minus strand of CAVTFS010000029.1, from coordinate 33,087 downwards.
CGCAGGCCTCCTCAATGTCTCGTGCCAGTGTGTCGACATGTTCCCGACTCAAGGTCTCTTTGACCAGAGCACGCATGATCGTGACGTCTTGAGCGTCGGGCGGAAGTGTGTACGCCGGGACCATCCAACCGCGTTCGGCTGAAAGCTGCCAAGCGACATCGAACTCGTTGTAGCCGTCATCGACCGCGAGTCTGAAGGCAGCCAGCGGGAGTTGCTCTTCCTCAGGACCGATCAACTCGAACTTGCCCATCGACTCCAACTTCTCTGCGAGCACCCTCGCGTTCTCCTGCATGTTCTTCATGATGTAGCCGTAACCGGCGCGGCCATAGCGGACGAAGTTGTAGTACTGCGCCAGAACCATCGAGGAGCCGGTGGAGAAGTTCAGAGTAAAAGTGGGGTCGGTCTTGCCAAGATAGTTCTCTTCAAACACGAGGTCTTGAGCCAGATCGGATTTCTCTCGAAAGATCAGCCAGCCGATGCCCGGGTAGACCAGCCCGAACTTGTGTCCGGAAACATTGATCGAACGCACCTGCTCCAGCCGGAAGTCCCATTCCGAATCTGGATACAGGAAGGGCCAGACGAAGCCGCCGCTGGCGCCGTCCACGTGCAACGGGACGTCAATGCCGCGCTCCGCCTTGATCTGCAACAGCAGGTCGTTGATGCCGACGATGTCGTCCTTGTGCCCGGTGAACGTTGTTCCGAGGACCGCGGCCACACCGATGGTGTTCTCGTCGATATGGGGCTCGACGTCGTCCGGGCCGATGGTGTACTTGCCCGGCTTGAGTGGCACAATCCGTGGCTCGACATCCAAGTAGCGGCAGAACTTCTCCCACACCACATGAACGTCCCCGCCGAACACCAGGTTCGGGTTCGTTGTTGATCTTCCTGCTGCCTCCTGACGCTTCCGCCAGTTCCACTTGAGGGAGAGGCCGCCGAGCATGATCGCCTCGGACGAGCCCACGGTCCGCGCGCCGGTCGTCTCGCCCGGTGCGTGAAACAAGTCAGCGAGCATCCGGATGCAACGCTGCTCGATCTCGGCTGTGCGCGGATATTCGGCGTGGTCGATGAAGTTACGGTGCAGGTTTTCGGCGATGATCCTTTGCGCCTCCGGCTCCATCCAGGTGGTTACGAAGGTAGCGAGGTTGCGCGCCGGATCGCCCTCAAGGGCGAGATCCTCGCCCACCAACCGCATGGCATCGACGGGCGTCATGCCTGACTCCGGGAATTCGCGGCTCGGCACTACCTGGGTTGCGAAGCGATTGCCGAAGAGCACCGCGTCGGGAATCTGGTCCGGGGTTGCGTTCACTGGTTTCTCCTTTGAGGTTGTGGATCTTCAGGTTGAATAGGCTTCGCTTCTCGAACTGCATGTCTCCAGGCGGGGAACATCAAGATCGCTCCGACCAGGAAACAGAGTGCGCCGAGCAATGTGCCGCCGATCGAGACCGGACTGTTGATCAGTTCGCCGGTCGAGGGAAGGATGAAGCTCGCCAATGCGGAGATCATGAAGAAGACGGATCCGATCATGTTTAGCCAGGCAATCCACCACGGGAAAGACCGCGGCCGGAAAGCGATCAAGCGCCCCAGCGCAAGGATGGCGAAGACGCTCGACACCAAGAACAGCGTCGAGCCATAGAAGTCAGGCCGCCAGACGCGCCGGTCCGCCTGGTGTGCGGTGGCATTGTGCGCGAGGGCTGCGAGAGTGCTGATGTTGAAGCACAGCGTGCCGGGAAACTGCGTGATCGCTGCCAGCCAATTGCGATCACGGGGCAGCCAGGCCCGGAGCCGGAGTGCGGCCCGTGTGTACTGCGACTCTGCGCCAACCTCAGTCATCGCCGGTGTCTGGGCCTGCAGGAGTTGGGCAAACGAAGCTGACGTGAAGAAGATCGAGCCAATGAAGTAGGTGATGCTGTCAGCAGTCGCTCCAACTGCGTCAACGTACGCAGGCACGGATCCCAAGGCGAACAGCGCAGAGCCCACGATGAACAAAGACGCGATCGCTGCGTTGAGGGCGACCGGTCGCACCGTCATCATGCAGGAGATGCTATCGGTGCAAATAAGTTGATCAAGCTTCGCCTGGTTGGTCCACACCATCATTGATCACTCAGCAAAGTTGATCAACAGGTCCGCCTCGTGCGGGTCCTGGGAGCAGTAGCGGGCTGACTAGCGCGTGAGGGAGCTAGCCTGTCACGGCTGGGACGATCGTCGCCCAGACCAGATTCCCGGCGTCGTTGCGCTCTTGGTCGGGGTCGCTGGTGATGACCACGACCAGATCCAGGTCGGGGATGACCTGGATGAGCTGGCCACCGTAGCCCTGGGCGCGGAAGCTGTCGTAGCCGTAATCGTCGGTGACCCACCACTGGTAGCCGTAATCCAACACCCCCGGGTCGCTCTGTGGCTGTGTGGAGGCACTGACATAGTCGGCGGGGACGACCTGGATGCTGTCCCAACGCCCGGCGTTGAGATACAGATACCCGAGCTTGGCAAGGTCGCGGGCGGGGAGCTTCAGGAACCCGCCGCCAAAGTGGTAACCCTGTGGGTCTCTGGGCCAGGCCACTATTGCCTGCTCGAAGGCCTTCAGCTCGGCCTGGGTCACCGGCCAGCGGCTGACCGTCAGCTCAAGGGCGTGGTCGGTGGTAATGCCGAGGGGACCGAACAGCTCTGCCCGTGCGAAGGCCAGGGTGGACTGGCCGGTAGCGTCAGCCACGATCGCCGACAGCAGGTGGGAGGTGGCGTCGCTGTAGGCAAAGCTTTCGCCCGGGTTGCTTTCCAGACGCTGCCCCAGGATGTGGCGGACCCAGTCGCGGCTCCTGAACAACCGATCCGAAATCTCATCGTCTCCACCCAACGACGAGTCGTCGCTTGGCAGCCCCGAGGTCATGGCCAACAGCTGCTTCATGGTGGCCTGCCGCAACCGCGGATCCGCGTTGCCGGGGAGATGGTCGGCGAGCAGCTCCTCGACGGTTTGATCCAGACTCTCCAGATGCCGGTCCCGAAGGGTGATGCCAACCAGCGCGGAGACGAAGCTCTTGGTCACGGAGCGGCTGTCGTGGCCGTCGGCGGCGGTAAAGCCCTGCCAGTAGCGTTCGTACACCAGATAGCCGTGGCGGATCACGAGCACGCTGCGCACTTGTGGGTAGATGTCCGGGACTGCGGTGTCGAGGTCGTCCAGGACCGCCGGGTCCATCCCCTGCTGGTCGGGTGTGGCGGTCCGCCAGCCCGCCGTGGGCCAGTAGTCCCGTTGGCTTTGCGCCGCCGATGGCCTGCTGGTCGCGGTCACTTCCTGGCGGACGGGTCCGGTGCATGCGGCAGCCAGCAGACACGCAAGGCCGGCAACCAGGAGCCGCCTCCAGCGACTCCACCTTGCACGAGCTGTTGGACCTGCACGCGACGTAGAGCCGGTAAAGGATGACCGATCCACGATCCGGATGCCGCCGGTCGTCTTCACCAAAACGGCCACCTTCCCCACTGCGACTCCCGTCAGGCTGTGCTAGCGCCAGCTTCGCGCTTCAGCCAGGACACAAGAGCCGCGCTTGGGGCGCTAGATGATCACTATGGAGAGATCATCCTCGGCTGCTTGAGATCGAAGAACTCAGTCTCTCCGACGGAGAGCTTGTTCATCTCCTCCATCTGGGCCTGCAGCTCGGGGGGCGGCTCTTTGCGTTCGCCCTCGCGTGCCTCGGCTTCGGAGGTGAAGTACATGACCATGGTGTAGCCGCCGTCGTCATGGCCTATTGCGACGCTACCCACAACGTCGGGACGGAACTCGGTCCACTTGTCGGCGTCTTGGTCCATCAGTTGTCGGGCGCGTTCCGGATCGCTACTGCGGCCCTGCATGACCTGAACGAAGCCGGCGCGGTCGGGATCACCCTGAACGTCGACAGTGACGTCCCTGCTGTCGCGGAATGCGGCGTCGCCGTCGAAAACCTTCGCTGTTTCGGACCACCACTGGTCCTGTTCGGGGCGATTGCTGTTGCGGCGGGCGTCCTCTTCGGATTCGAAGCGGACAACCGCGATGGCACGGCCATCCTCGGTAACCCCGCTGGTGCTGCCAAGCCACCCAGTCGCGCCCGGCGCAAGATCCTGAAGCCACCGATTAAGGGCGTCATCCAACGCCTGCGGGTTGGACGTCTTGCCCTGGATAACTTGAGCGAACATTGTGAAGCCTCCGATCAATGACGGCGAGATTTTTGAAATGCTTTCCTCTGCGGACGTTACGACCGTAGTATGTCCGCGTCAATACGCAAAAATGCTGAACCATTGATCGTTTTCGGCCTGCCTTCGCGAACCGTTGCTCATTAAGAACAATGCAGCCGCGCACGCCTCGTCCATGGCCAGGTGATCAGCGCCCAGAAAGCCGCCAGCGATGCCAGGACCGCGACCAGATACCAGGGCCACCCACCCATGAGGTCCAGTAGCGAGGTGCCGCCCGGCTTGCCGTTGAGATAGCCGTAATTGGTACCGAGAGCACGGTTGATGGCGAACGCGATCGCCGCCCAAGCCACAGTGACCGCGAGAGCGAGTCGGTAGCTGCGCCAGGTCGGCCGTATTCCCAGGCCCCAGGTCAGATAGACCGCGGCCCACATCACGAGTACGTGCTGTAACCAATACGAGGTGAACTCGAGTGCGGGCGCAATGTCGAGTTGCAGGTCTGGGGTGAGGATCGCCTGCGGATTGAACGTCAGGCCCCAGTAGTAGGTCAGCGCACACGCCCATGGCCGCCGGCTCCACAGTGCGTAGGCCGTCACCAGCCGCAAGATGTCCGAGAGGTGCAGCGGAAGCGACTGCTGCAGATCGAAGAGTGGTGGAACCAGCCAGACGATCATGAAGCCGAGCGTGACCGTCAGCTGAACGACGGCGAAGATCCGCGTGAAGGTCTCCCCCGCCGGTGTGTTCCTGTGGCGGCGACCGAGTCGTGCCAGCAGCACGGCTGCCACGACGGTCAGCACCACGATGACCCAATGGGTGAGGCCGTACGGCCTGAACGTCAGGGCAGCCGCCGGCAGGTCCACGTCAACAACGCTAGAGGTCGTTGGCGTTCATATCCCTTTTCAGCGTCTGCGGCTCTGTGGCAGAGTCACCCGCCTCGTGGCTGGCGCGGACGGCGGAGGGACCACCGGGCCGATGTCCCCATCGGGAGCTTCGTCCAAGTCCACGATCACCGGGGCGTGGTCGCTTGGACCGGAACCCTTGCGCGCCTGCCGGTCCACCCACGCTGCTCGCACCCGCTCGGCGACCGGTGCGGTGGCCAGCACGAGATCAATGCGCATCCCCAAATCCTGGTGGAACATGCCGGCGCGATAGTCCCAGTACGTGAACACCCGCTTGCCCGGCCAGCGATCCCGCAGAACATCTCGCAAGCCAAGCGACTGCAACTGCGCCAGCGCCTCCCGCTCCGGCGCGGTGACATGGGTCTGGCCGATGTAGGCCTCCGGATCGAACACATCCTCATCGGTCGGCGCGATGTTCATATCGCCACACACCACGGCGTCCTCCGGGCCACTGCGCACGTGCAGGGCTAACGCGGCCAGCCAGTCCAGCTTGTACTGGTAGTGGTCCGAACCGGGCACCCGGCCGTTCGGCACATACACCGAGTGCACCCGAATTCCGCCGCATGTCGCGGACACCGCACGCGCCTCTGGATGCGGAAAGCCGGGTGCGCCGGCCACCCCCAGCACGACATCGTCCAATCCGACTCTCGACAGGATCGCGACGCCGTTCCACTGCACCTCGCCGTGCGCTGCCAACTCGTAACCACGGCTGGCGAACTGCTCGCCTAGCAGCTCGGACAATGCCTCGTTGGCGAGCTTGGTCTCCTGCAGGCACACGATGTCGGGCTGCCGTTGGTCCAGCCATGGCAACAACCGCGGCACCCGCTGCTTGATCGAATTCACGTTCCATGTGGCCAACCGCACGGAACCCACGCTAGCCGTGACCACCGACGCTCACGAGCCGTCCACCGGCGACATTTGCCGAGCCCGACGACGCGGGGTCCGACACCCACGAAGTGAGTGCCGGCAGCGTGCCATCATCGAGCTGATGAGCGCGGCCATGATCGAACAGGGCTGGGCGGCACTGCGTAGGGGCGACGCAACGGCGGCCCGTGATGCCTTCGAGCAAGCGCTCCAGCAAGCCGAGTCGGGCGCGGCACTGGAAGGGCTTGGCCTTGCGCTCTATTTGCAACGCGACTACCGGGGTGCGATTGCCCAGCATGAGCGCGCCTACACCGCATACCGCAAAGAGGGCGAGACCTTCGCGGCCGGAAGGGCAGCTCGCAGCTTGGCGTGGATCGCCGGGGGCGTCCTTGGCGACTGGGCAGTCCAGAACGGATGGTTCGCGAGGGCGGTCACGATGCTCGCGGACGCCGGCGCCGACACCCCGGAGCACGGTTGGGCGCTGATCATCAAGTCGTACACCGAAACGGATGCCGCCGTACGAGAGTCCCTGCTTTGTGAGGCAGTCGCGGTCGGACGTCGGTGTGGAGATCCCAACATCGAGATCGAAGCCCTGGCCTGTCTTGGCGGTCTGTATCTCATGACCGGCCAGGCCGACGAAGGGCTGGTGCTGCTGGATGAGTCGATGGCTGCAGTGTCCGCGGGCGAACTGACCGAGACGGCAACTGTGGAGCGCCTGTACTGTCGCCTGTTCTGGGCGTGCGAGCTGGTCAACGATGTCCCGCGCGCGGACCAGTGGATACGCGCCGCGTCAGGAGTCATGGCCAGCAGAGACGTGGTCGCTGCATTCTGCCGCGCACACTATGGCGGCATCCTTACCGCGGCCGGACGGTGGCAGGAGGCCGAGGTACAGCTCATCGATGCCGCTCGCCACCTTGACCGTGGGATGCCTCAGGCACGCGCTGCGGCGATCATCCGGCTGGCCGACTTGCGGGTTCGGCAAGGTCGGCTGGAAGAGGCCGGGCAACTGTTGAAGGGACTGGAGCAGCACCCGGATGCGGTGCGGACCTGCGCGGCATTTCACCTCGCTCGCGGTGACGTGGCGCTAGCCAGAGATCTGCTGGAGCGAGCCACCCGAGGGCTCCGACGACGAGGTTGGCCCAATCGGCGCCACCAACACGATGGGCCCGCTATTGGCACTCCTCGTCGATGTCTACCTCGAGGAGGGATGCCTCGAGGAGGCTGAACAGACTGCGCGACGTTTGCGCCGAATTGCGCACGCTCAGCGCGGCTCATACCTGCCGGCGGCTGCGGCACTAGCGGAAGGTCGGATTTGCGTCGCCAGCGGCCGGGGCGATGCGCGCGCCCGCCTGCACTCGGCGCTGGATGGGTTCGCCAGGGCCCAGCTGCCGATGGAGCTGGCGCGGACAACTACCTGCGCAAGCCCTACGGTCCGGGATGGGCTCTGGTCGGAGACGCTGGATACAACAAGGACTTCATCACGGCTCAGGGAATCCATGACGCGTTTCGCGATGCCGAGCTGTGCGCCACCGCCCTCGATGAGACCTTCAGCGGCGGGCGCTCCTTCGATGCCGCGATGGCCGACTACCAGACAGCGCGCGACCGGCAGGTGCTGCCGATGTATGAATTCACCACCGAGCTTGCGACCCTGGAGCCGCCACCACCCGAACTGCTGGCCTTGTTGGCTGCGATGCCGGGCAACCAGGATGCGATGGACGGCTTCGCGCGGGTCAACGCCGGTGTGACTTCGCCCGCTGAGTTCTTCAGCCAGGAGAACGTCGAGCGGATCATGTCCCAATCGGAGCCAGTGACCGTCGTACACTGACGAGTCGATGGTGCACACTTCCGGCCGTACTGATCACCACGGTCGTGACCGGCTTATTCACTGGGCGTGGGTCTACGACCTGACGGGTGGGCTGCTCGGGCGACGTGGGAACCGGATGCGTGCCATGCTGGCTGATGATCTTCGGCTGCACCCCGGAGACCAGGTGCTCGATGTGGGCTGCGGGCCTGGCCGCCTTGCGATGGTCTTCGCTGAGCGCGTGGGACCTACCGGCTCGGTCAATGGCATCGATCCAGCAGCCGAGATGATCAAGCGAGCCGCCAGCCGGGCGCGCAAGCGCGGACTACCGGCGACCTTCCAGGTAGCGTTCGCGCAAGACCTGCCGTTTGCGGATGGAACCTTCGACGCGGTCGCCTGCACCCTGGCTCTGCATCACGTCGCTGAGGATGATCAACTGACCGCGGTCCAAGAGATGTCCCGAGTGCTCAAATCGAGCGGACGGCTCCTGATCGCCGAGTTTCATCAGGCTCCAGGGCGACGACGACGTCCCGGCCCTCGATGGCTTCGGCATTCTGGAGAGGACACGCTCGACAAAGCAGTGCGGCTGGTCAGCGCATCCGGATTCATGGATGTCGCCAGTGGAAGTACGAACCTCGGTTGGCTGGGCAAGATCACTGCTCGCAAACCGGAAATCCCCGCTACGCCAGTGGATCCCGAGCGGTCGGGCTAGGTCCGAACCGCGCGGATCAGAGCCATGACCGAGTAACCGAGCAAGAGCGCGCCGGCGCCGATACCAGTGACAGTGCTGGGCGCGACGCCCCTGGTCAGATTGATGACGAGCGCAGCCACGGTGACCAGGACCAATGCAGCCCCGAGCGGGCGCAGCCCCGGGTCGGTGAGAACCGGAGCAAGCGGGAAGAAGTGAACGCCCACGACAGCGCAGACCCAGATCGGGATGTAGGCGGCTGCGCCAAAGATAGCGAGAGCAGCCGCGCCGATTCCAGCCAAGGCAAACTCGATGCCCACGATGATTCCGTAACGCCGGTACCGCGCTCGGTCGTGCAAGGCTGACTCGGCGCTCGGCCGCCGGAAGCCGACGAGGGCGCCGATGATCGCCACGATCAAGGAGACGATGCTGCCGACCAGCAGCCAGGTTCGCATCGAGTCGGCCTGAGCCCAGCCGAACCATGCAGCTGCAAAGAATCCGAGGAAGAGCGCGGTGAGCCCGGCATCTCGACGTGACCCCACGCGCCGACGGTACGCGCCTAAGACCCTCGGGTGTCGGGAATTACGGTGCTGGCGCCGCTCCCAAGCAGCGATGTTTCACCGGGTCGATGAGTGTTTTGCCATCGAGGGTCCTGGTGCGGTCCGATGTTTCATTCAGATGCAGATGTAGCCGAAACGATGTCGTACTCGGGGTTGGCGATGACGGCCACCGGCGCTATCTCATGTCGTCGGACGATCACTGATCAGAGGAACCCCTCAGGATCTCCACATGTGTGCCGGTCGCGCGCGACGCCGCCATGTTGGCGCTGTCAACCCCTACCAGCTATACGTCAAGGACTTTATGGCCAGCAGGCTGCAGACGCTTTTGGGTAGTTTGTGCGCGAACTGACGGCTTGCCGGTACGGCTTCGGTGGGCGTCGGATCCGCGGTCAGCGATTGCAGTACCTGACATAGCCGCGAGCCGATTCTCCGTTTTCATAGCCTCCGAGGTAGTACCCGCGACGTTCGACCCGGGTGGGTGCGAGCGTGTCGTCCCCTCACCTGTGCGGCGAGCGCACGTCAAGGGTCGACATGTCCTACTCGATGACATAGGCAGAGCGGCTGGACGGGAATCGGGCTCGGAAAGTATCTGTCTTCTCGCCCGTGGCAACCATCGCGAACGGCTTGAGCGACTGCATGAAGTCCGTGACGACCCCCGACACATCGGCCACCATGGCGTCCGCAGCGTTGGCCAGCTCAGCAAACGTCGGGTCGGATGCCGCCGCGCTCGAACGATGCGGCCGTGACGTCGCCTCGGCGGCGGCGCGGAGCAGCTCGTCAATTGCGCCAATCGCGGCGGCGGACTCCGGCAGTCTGCGGTTGGCCGGGTGCGGCCTGAAAATCACGGTTGCATTGCGCGCGAGTAGGGCCGAGACGATAGCTGTGCCAATAGGAAGAGAGGAGTGGTTGTTCTTGTAATCGGCGGCGTACCAGGTCGGTGCATAGAGCACGACCGGGTGATCGACGGTGGAGATTGAGGCCGTCGCTGTTTCGATGTTCTCGACCTGGGGACGACCAAGAATCTTGAACTTCTCCGACGAAATGTGGACCCCATGTGCGGCATAGCGATCGATCGCCGCCTGGCCTGCCACGACCAGGACGTCATAGGCCGCCGACCTCCGCCGGAACGAAGCCTCCTTATCGCTGTCGCCGTGGTGGAGCCAGACGTGAGTCATACGCCGCCGAGCCTTCATGAAATCGTCGTTGTCGCGGCTGTAGACGTAGAGCGCAGCTCGGACTGTCTTTGGCAACATCGCTCGAATTGCCCGAAGGTCTCCCCTCGGTGCGTAGATCACAGGCATCGTGTACCTCTCGGCCACACGCTGGAATGCGAGTGCGTCGGTGGTCACGACAGTGAAGGGTTGCCCGGTTCTCTCCAGATAAGGTGACCACAAACCGATGTGGAACCCGGCGTGCCCGTTATAAGGCATCGTCAGTACCGGACGGTATGCCCGAAGCTTGTCGAGCACCACTTGGTTGTACCCGGTGAAGCGTGCAAGCTGAACCCGAATCACGGCCAACACTGCTACGGCTAGCACTGCAAGCACTGGAAACACCGCCGCTGGCAGCGACAGCGTGGCAGCGACAAAGCCGAGTACCAGAAACCCGCAAATAACCGCCCCGGCCCACCCATACGGCCACCGCGGGCGGTCAACCGGCTCCTCGGGAGCTCCTGGCAGATTTCGGGCTTGGAGTTGCACTACGTCAGCGTCTTTTAGGGCGGTGCATAACCACCACAGCCCAGCAAGTACCACGAGCCAAGCCAGCAACGACTAGGAACGGCAAGCGCGGGGAGTTCGCCAGATACCAGCAGGCAACTCCAGCGCACAGCATGGTGGCGGCGCTCAGCCGAACCCAGAAGGTCCCCAGCATGCGCGTGCAAATGCTGAGCGCGAGCAGCGCCAGCTGCTGCGCGATCCCGATAGCTAATCCAACAGCGCAGGCGAGTCGAAGCCAGAGGACATCCCCCACCCAGACAGATGTGATACCGGCGAGCAACGCCAGAACGGACCACGCTCCTGAGCGCAACAGTCGAAACATATGTGATCTCCCCCGAGACGCTGGCTTAGACCCTATCCCTGTTTCGCATCAACGCCTCAATAAATGCTTCGCCGCGCCCCACACTGACAATTAAGAGAAGCTTCGACTGTTGTGCACAGTGCTCGGTGAGCGATGCTTTGCCGAGCCTGGCGGTACATGCCACTGACAAGGCCAAACACGGTCCGCTGGCGAGATTTGAACTCGGGACCTCTTGACCTCAGACATCTGCAGCGTGTGCAAGGACTTCCATAGGCGTCCGATTTTCATTCAAGATGGATCTTTCACCGGGCGTCTTTCGGTGGACTTACCCAACGGCGGTCAAAATGGTGCTCAGATCCATAGACAAACTAAGCGAATTCTGCCAGTGCCCGACGCTGTCAAGATTGTTTCTTCGGCGGGAACTACATCTTGACCCGCGCCTGCGCGGCCGCAGGGTTTGGCCCGGATGAACGGATGAGCCCTTGTCGGTTCTAGCAGCGTGGGGCGCCCAGACCGAGGGGCGCAATAGGCAGATTCCCAGCCCTCCAGGGCGCGTCCTCAATACCACGGATCGCCGGCCACAAGAGCTTGACCACCGCCTTGTCGTTCGAGAAGTTGCCAGGTCTTTTGATGATCTTGCGCAGCTGGTAATTCAGCAACTCGCTGCTATTGGTCGTGTACAAGTTCACACCGAAGAGGTCACTGGTTCGAATCCACGATCACCCACGCAGGTGATGCCCCGTCCACAATGAACGCAGACCGAAGAACCGCCCGAATATCCTTTCCTGCCCGACGCCCACACTCAAGGCCACGATGGACAGGTTGGACTCCCTTCCACGCTGGCGGCCGATGAGCTGCATGCGATCCTGTCAGGGTGAAATCTGGGGTTACGGCTGGGGCCTGGGCTAAACAGCAGGTCACCGCGGTCCGCGACGACCCAGCCGGCCGGCTCGCCTTGATGCAGCGCTGTTATTACGGCCCATTCGGCAAGGCGCCCCGGCATCTGCCGTACCGACGGGCGGCGACGTCGTTCATGCGTTGGCAGCTCCAGCGAGGTGTGCTGCAACCGCCGTTCAGCGACCGTCCGGGTAGTCCGTGGTGGCGTGCGGTGAACGAGCGAATTCTCCGGGATGGTTGCGAGGCAGTGGGCCTGAGCGGAGACCTTCCAGGCCGGACCTCGTCGCGTACGGTCGACTACTGGATGTCCTTCGCCGATTACCCGACCGCCCGGGCCTGGTACCGGGCGCACAACGGGAGCGTGGTCGCCGCTTACCTCGAGCACCGCGATCTGGCGGAGGCGGAGAACGCCGCCGAGCGCTTCTTCATGAACGTCGTACTATGCCGGGTGCTCTACAACCACGCCCTCGTCGCCGCTCCCCGGATCTCACTCGGGTGGCTTTGGCCGCTCGCCCCGTTACTCGGTGACCCAAGGCTCGGGATGACCGGGATCTTCTTGCAGCTGTCTCGCGTGCTCCCCCACGAGTATCCGCTCCGCGACAGCGTCCAGTCCTATCTCAGTGACGAACTCAGATTCGGCCGCCTTCTGGATTTCGGGGTGATACTCCCGAGGTTGCAGCAGATCTACGAGTGGTCAGCTCACGAGCTCGGAGCGCCGGGCCTGCTCGAATGTGTCCACGATGGAGCCCCGACCTACGCCTGGTCAATTGAGGACCGGAGCGTCTGGCAGCCTTCAAAGTCGTTCATCCTCCAGATCACCCAACGAGCGCTCCCACCCGAACGAGAGCAAATGATCAGAATCGGTCGATGGCCCTCGGCGGGGTGACGTGAAGGGCGCACCTTCTCGAAGTCTGCTGGAAACCTTCTGTACGTACGCTCTCAAGTCCGGCCGGACGGCTGCCGGGCCTCCGGCACGACGAACTCTCCGGCGAGCAGCGGCCGAGCCAGGCTGGCACGCCACGGCGGCTTCGCACCCGTGACCTTGGCCAGGTACGGCAGCCACTCCGCGACGCAGAGGTCTCGCCGAGTAGTCCCCTCTCCCGACCGCGGACCGTCTGATCCAGCGTTCAACCGGGCACTCCCGAAGCCGGGACCGCGCCGAGTACGCGGCGGCCCGGCCACGCCGGCGGCTACCGGCCGCGCAGGCCGATCGGGTTGCCGTCGGCGTCGGCGATCACGCACACGCGCGCCTCGGGTGCGACTTGACGCGGGGCGCTGCGCTCGGTCCCACCGGCCGCGAGCAGGGTTGCGCGGGTCGCGTCGAGATCCTCGACGTCGGCGTAGGCCACCGGTCCGCCGGCCACCTCGCCTGGAGCCAGGCTGACCTCGAAGCCGTCGACGTCGTACCCGACGTAGTAGGGCTGGTCGGTGTGCGGCGCGCCGAGCAGCGCGGTGTAGACGGCCTTGGCGGCGTCCAGGTCGGACACCGGGATCACCAGGCTGCGGATCGTGGGACTCATGTTCGTCTCCTCAGGGGTCGGCGGTCACATCGGCGACCGCTCCTTCTTCGATGGGATGACGGATCAACCGAGCCGAATGTGACAGCGATGGACCTGACCGTGATCTTCGAGCAGCAGCGTACCCACCTGCGCGCGGTGGCCTAGCCTGCACAACCCTGAGACATGCGCTCTCAGCTGCTGACGATGCCGTCGCCGAATCGGAACAGCGGATCCGCGGTGTCGAAGGGGACGTCGCTTCGACTCTCCACGACGGCTCTCATCGACGACGGTAGGTCGAACGGCAGCCGCCCCTGGGCGTGAGCCGCGCCGAGCAACACGTCGGCGACTGCGTCGTCGCGGGCTCCGAACTCGACTAGGAGGGCGGCCGCCGCTTCGGCGATCTCGGGCACGATCGCCGGGCGGTCGAGGAAGAGCGTGACGATCGTGGGCACCCGCCTGCAGATCGCGACGATCCGTTCGCGCTCCCCAGGGGCAAACTCCAGCGATCCGGCGTGGAAGAACGACTCGAACCCGCCGGGGCGCGATTCGTACGGTGCGTTGATCCGGAGGACGGCCAGGTCGGCGTCGGCCGGATCGTCGACCACCTGGCCCAGCCGGGCGGCGACGGCCGGCGCTATGTTCTCGACGTAGACCGCCTGGTTGCTGCGGAGTGGCAGTGCCGCTGGGCCGGGTTCGGCGGCGGTGAGCCGAACGATCGCCGCCCTCTGGGCGGCCTCGCCTTCGGCGACGAAGTCGGCGCGGCCGATGGTAGCCACCGCGTAATCGATGTCGATGAAGGGCTGGTCGAACAGCCCGAGGGTGAACTTCTCCCGCAGTAGCCGGCGGACGGACTGGTCGATGCGCTCCTCGCTGACCCGCCCGGAGCGGACCGCCTCTAGCACCAGCTCCGGCCTGGACTCGCCGCCGAATTGGTCACATCCGGCATCGATGATCTTGACGACCCGGTCGAGCTCGCTGAGGTGCTCCGCGCCCCAGGCGCGGGCTGGCATCGGCTGGCCCATGATGACGCTGTCGCCAATCAGTCCCCAGTCGGTGCAGACAATGCCGTCGAAGCCGAGCTCGTTGCGCAGCAGCTCAGTGATCACTCCGTGGCTGAAGGCGAAACCGACCTCTTCCCAGTCGGTGCCGACCGGCATGCCGTAGTAGGGCATCATCTGCGACGTCCCAGCCGCGATCGCGGCCCGGAACGGTTTGAGGTGGTATTCAGCCTGTCTGCCGGGGTAGACCTGCTCGCGGCCGTACGCGAAGTGCGGGTCTTCGCCGTCCATCTGCGGGCCGCCGCCGGGGAAGTGTTTGGTCATGGTGGCAACCGAGGTCGGGCCGAGCTCGGGACCTTGCAAGCCTCGGATGTAGGCGGTGACCAACCGTGAGGTCAGGTCGGCGTCCTCACCGAACGTCATTCCAATGCGGGCCCAGCGGGGTTCGGTGGCCAAGTCGATCTGGGGGTGTAGTGCCACCCGGATACCGGCGGCGAGGTACTCCTGGCGCGCGATGTCGGCGAAGCGCTGCATAAGGTCGACGTCTCCGAGGGCGGCGAGGCCGAGCGACTGCGGCCATTGCGAGAACGCGCCGGCGAGGGCTTCGGTGCCGGGGTTGTTGCTGAACGAATGGCGGGGATCGGTCGACACGGTCACCGGAATGCCGGGCCCGGTCGCCAGCCCCAGCTCCTGCACCCGGTTGTGCCAGGCCACCAGATCACGGACGTTGTCCACGCCTCCAGCGAGGTTGAAGTGGTTGAGCCGCAGTTCGCGAATCGCTGCTTCGGTGGCGGGCCGGCCGAACGGGTTGTTGCGGCCCATCAACTGCCCGCCCGGCATCATCGCGATGATGTCGTGGAACATCAGTCCGGCCTTGTCCTGGAGCGTAAGCCGAGCAAGCAGGTCCTCGACCCGGTTCTCCACGCTGTTTGACCGATCCTGATAGGGCTCGACCACGATGTCTCCTACTCAGTTAGTGGGGAGCTGCTCGCGCGAATGCCGACGCTCGCAGCTCGTTCTGTTGATTGATAGCTGCCGGCGTGTCGGAAACAGGCTCTCACCAGGCGTACGCCTCTGGGCCCTCGCCGTCCGGCCAGGCCAGATCTTGTCGAGTTCGCGCAGCGTCACCTTGATCGACAGTGATCTCCGGAGCTCGGAGGCTTCGGGCCAACTGGTCCGCGGTACGCGGGCCGACGATCGTTGGCGCGACTGTTGGCTGGTACAGCAGCCACGCCAGCGCGACGTCGGCCGGGCGTCTCACACCGAGCTCGCGACACAGCTCCTCGTAGGCTTCCAACTGCGGTCGGAGCTGGGATCTCCTGCTGCATCCGCTCGCCGGCGGCAAGGTCCGCTGCCTCGACGCTTCGTCGATGAACGCCTGGCAGTTCGCCAAGATGCAGCACGCCGTCGACCTCCACGGTTGGAACCGGTTCGTCGCGATGCAGAATCAGTACAACCTGATCAAGCGCGCGCCGGCTCCAGCACGCCAACAAGTTCTAGACAGGAAGGAATTGATCATGGAGAAACGCATCCTCGGGACCGACCTGGAGGTGTCCGCCATCGGGCTGGGCTGCATGAGCATGACCGGCGGCTACAGCGACCGACCCGACCGGAGGGACATGGTCGACCTGTTGCGCACAGCGGTCGACCTCGGTGTCACGTTCTTCGACACCGCCGAGATCTACGGCCCGTACGCCAACGAGGAACTCGTCGGCGAAGCGCTCGCACCGGTCAAGGACCGGGTTGTGATCGCTACCAAGTTCGGCTGGGACATCGATCCGGCCGAGCGCAAGCCTCGCGGCAGGGTGACTAGCGACCCCGCCGTGATCAGGCAGGTCGTCGAAGGCTCGCTGCGACGCCTCCGAGTCGAGGCGATCGACCTCTACTATCAGCACCGGGTCGACCCGTCCGTCTCTATCGAGGACGTTGCCGGCGCGGTCAAGGAACTCATCGAGGCGGGCAAGGTGAAGCACTTCGGCATGTCCGAGGCCGCCGCCGGCACCATCCGCCAGGCCCATGCGGTGCAGCCGGTGACCGCCGTGCAGAGCGAGTACTCGCTGTGGTGGCGCCGACCCGAGGAGGAAGTGCTCGCCACCTGCGAGGAGCTCGGCATCGGCTTCGTCCCCTACAGCCCTCTGGGCAAGGGGTTCCTGACCGGTACAGTCACGGCAACGACCAGCTTCGACGCCGGGAACGACATCCGCACAACGATCCCGCGGTTCGCGCCGGAGGCGTTGCAGAACAACCAAGCCGTCGTCGATCTCCTCACCAGCATCGCCGAGCTCAAAGCGGCCACCCCGGGACAGATTGCATTGGCGTGGCTGCTCGCGCAGAAACCGTGGATCGTGCCGATCCCCGGGACCCGCAAGTTGCACCGGCTCCAGGAGAACATCGGCGCCGCCGCTGTTGCGCTAACCGCCGACGACCTCTCCAAGATCACCAACGCCGCCGCCGCGATCCACATCGAAGGTGGCCGCTACAGCGAAGCCGCCGAGCAGATGACCAACCTGTAGACCACCCTGCTAGAAGGCTGAATCTTCAGGTGGAGCGTGTTGAGTGGGTGGTGCGGCAAGCCGCACCCGGCTGGGACGCGAGCAGAGGAGACGAACCTGATGAGTGGATGGAGCGACAGCGAGCTGGCGACGATCGGAACGCGGACGAGATCCATGTTGCCCCCGACCGCGCCGACCACACGCCCGGGCCTGCCGTGCCGATCTGGGTGGTCCGGGTCGGTGACGATCTGTATGTGAGGTCCTACCGCGGTCCCTCCGGCGGCTGGTATCGCCGTGCCCGGCGCAATGGCAGCGGACGGATCCGTGTCGGCGGCGTCGACCGTGCGGTCCGGTTCACCGCGGCCGATCCCACCGTCCGGACGCAGGTCGACGAGGCCTACCGCGCCAAGTATGGCCGGTACGGCAACAGCCTCGTCCGGCCGATGACCTCCGACACCGTCGCCAAGACCACCCTCCAGCTGCAACCCACCATTTCTTGAAAGAACTCACGTCCCACCGACGCGATCATCCGCGTTGATCGACCGAACATGGTCAAGCAAGATCAATCCCAGCAAGGTGTTCGATCTGACGCAGCCACTCGAAGCGGCGGCCGACGGCTACCGGGCAATGGACGAGCACACCGCCATCATGGCCGTGCTCAAACCTGACGCCGCCTACGAGAAGGCGACTGGCAGCTAGCGTGTCTCAACCGGGGTCCCCGATGCAGGTGCGGCCGCTATGACAGTCATCGACCAATCACATGATCACTAATTTTGTTGATCATGAACTACAACAGCCGCCCAGCGACCCTCCTGCACAGCCAGCGAGTCGGCAAACCTCGTGGTCCAGGAAGCCTGGATGGGGCTATAGCGGCCGCCCCCAGACGGACGCGCCCTGCCAGTCAATTGTGACAGCGGGCTCATCGCCGACCACCCAGGCATCGTGGCCCGGAGGTAAGGAGAGAAATTCACCAGGACCCGCTTCAGCCTCGCTGCCGTCCTCCATGACAACGTGGATCCGCCCCTTGACGTGATATTGCTGATGCGGTGCCATGCAGAGTTCAGTGCCGGCAACCGGCTTGACGTGCTTAGTCCATCGAAAGCCTGGCTGGATCGTCAATCGCCCAACCTGGGCGCCGCCAGCAAGGTTCACAAGGTCAAGCCGCCAATTCTCCCCCTGCCGCACCTCGTCAGGCTTGTCGAACGAAACATGCTCGAACGGCTGGTGCGTCATAGATGACCTCCTCGCTCCTGCACCGTCGACACCATCAAGATCACGGCACCGCAACCGTCGCTGAATGCGAATAGCTCCGCGCGGTGAAATGATGGAGCCACACGCGTCTTAGGTTCTCAAACCGAGCTAGCAGAATCGAGCGAACTAGGGTTCTGGAGTCATGACCACTGTTGGGGTTATCGGCGCTGGCCGCGTTGGGGCGTCGTGTGCGCGGGCAATCGTCCGTGACGGACTAGTCACACGATTGACGATTTATGACCGAACCGAGAGTTACGCCCAAGGAGAGGCTCTCGACCTCAGTCACGCGTTGCCCATGCTCGAGCCGTGCGAGATTCGCGGGCGACCGTTGAGTGCCATCGAACCCGAAGATGTCCTCGTTATGGCGTTCGGTGGTCATACCGCTTCCGGTCAGTCCCGCCTCGACCTGACACGGGCGAATCTCGCTATCTGCGAGGAGGTCGCTGGGCGTATCGAGGTGGGTGGACTTCCCCGCGTCTGTCTCGTCGCGACGAGTCCGCTCGATGTCCTCACCGAGTACCTCACACGGCGCTGGGCGGGACGCGTGGTCAATGTGATCGGCTCCGGCACATCGCTCGACACCTGGCGGCTTCGCGGGGAGCTTTCCGCGGTCTGCCGCGTACATCCGGCTGCGGTGCACGCATGGGTCGTGGGCGAGCACGGCGACTCCGCTGTGCTGCTTTTCAGTTCGGCAACAATCGCCGGCCTCACACTGGACGAGTTCGCTCGGCAAACGGGCGTCGACTTGTCCCTCGAGCGGCTGGTAACGATTGCCGACACGGTGCGAACTGCCGCATATCGAGTGCGCGACCTCAAGGGCTCGACATGGGACGCGATCGGACTTGCGGTCGCGGCTCTGGTGCGCAATATCGTCCGAGACCACGGCCGAATCGTTCCAGTTTCGGTCCGCGTCGCCGATCGGCTCTGCGCCAGTTTGCCATGCGTGCTCGGTTCGGAGGGTGCGGGCAAGCCACTTCGCCCGAGGATGGACGAGCAGGAGGCCGTTGCTTGGGAGCGAAGCCTCGAGGTACTACGTCAAGCTTTGACAGCGCTGCCATGATGTCAACCGGGTGACGCAGCATACGAGGGCGTAGCCAGCGCGGAAAGAGCCGGTGTCCCGTCAGTTAGCCGTCCTCCAGCCGGGACGCACCCGGGGCCTCGCTCGCCGGCGGGGCGGGCCCGAACCTGGCATCACCTCAGGCCGGGAGTCTCAAGTGTCACGGACACGACTGCGCATCGCCCAGATCGTCCTTTCAGGAAGGTTTAGCTAAACCAGAGTTTGCGAAGTTGATCATGCACTAATAGTCATCCGCAGGAACTGGAGACCATCAACCTTCCAGCCCTATGAAGTCCCGGGAACTGCCATAGCGTCTTCTCATCAGCGGCAGGTCATCCAATACCGAATCAGCCGGTTTACTGCACGAGAGGCCCCCGGCAGGCCATTCCACAACCATCCGCTAGGCGTCGGCGCACGAGAATGCGGCTTTGGTGTAGGCCTTGGTGCGGTCGGTGCCTAGGCCACCGGGCGAACTCATGCCCATCTTGTTCATCACATAGGCAAAGGTCATCTGCCGGTCGAGGTCGTTGACGACGATGGCCCCTCCCCATCCGAACCAAAACAGCAGCGACCGTCCGGTATGTACGGCACGAGGTCCGCGTGCGGCAGGCCATAGCCGATCCCGAACCGGGCCGGTAGCCCAACCGCGAGGTCGACGCCGTCCGACTGCTGGTCGAAGATCAGCTCAATCGTTGTCGGTGACAGCAACCTGACACCGTCAACCTCGCCCGCGTTGGAGACGATCGACTGGATCCGCGCCACGGATCGCGCGTTGCCGTGCCCGTTGCCGGCAGGGATCTCGGCGCGACGCCAAGCATCGGTCGCCGCCTCCGCCACCTCATCGAACGGCGGGCCGGCGGTCTTGGCCGGCACGCCGTCGGGATCCAGCGGCTCCGCGAGCGGATCCTCTGGAAACGGATAGCCCGGAAAACGACATTAGAGACCCGAGGAAGATCCTTTTCCGGTAGACCGATGTGGAAGTCCGCTCCCAGTGGGCCCGCGATCTCGTCGGCGAAGAATCTGCCTATCGAGGTACCGGTGATCCGCCGGACCACCTCGCCGACCAGATGGCCATAGCTGTTGGCGTGGTAGCCCGAAGCGCTGCCCGGCTCCCACCAGGGGGCTTGCGCAGCCAACAACGACGTCGACCGGTCCCAGTCATAGATATCGTCGGGGGCGAACGGAGGCTCCCAGCCGGAGACGCCGGAGGTGTGCGACAGCAGATGACGGACCTCGATGCCGGCCTTGCCGTTGGCTGCGAACTCCGGCCAGTATTTGGCGACCGGCGAGTACACATTGAGCTCGCCGCGATCCACCAGTACCAGTGCGGCCAACGCCGTCATTGTCTTGGTCACTGACCAGGTGGTCGTGATGGTGTCTTGCACCCACGGCGTGCTGCGCTCGGTGTCAGTCCACCCGCCCCACAGGTCCAACAGGGAAACGCCGTTCCGTACCACGGCTATCGACGCACCCAGCTCTTCTCCGGCGTTCAAGTTCTCCTGAAACAAATCGCGGAGTGGTGAAAACCGGTCGTCATACTCGCCCTGGACTTCGCTCATATGCTGGCTGCTCCTCGGAGGATGTCGGTCGCGGACAGATCGGTCGACGACAACCATGCCGGTCCGTTAGCCGCCGCGACGACCATGCGCCAGATGCGGGATTTGTCCACTTGCGTCCACCGGACCCGCTGGACTCGGTTAACCCAACTCGATCCATCATCATGACGGGATTCGGTCCCAGGGTCCACACCTTGCGGCAACCGTTCACGGCCGCCTCCGACAAGGGCCAACGCTGGTCGGGCTGGCGAGATTGAACTCGTGACCCTTTGACATGACGCGCGACCGATTCGAGTTCTCCTTGCCGACGGGCCCTACCCCACTCCCCCGGGCCGCCTACGGCCGCCAATTCTGGTCGGAACGATCGGCGTGGAGGCCGGACACTCGTTGCGGGGGCGGTCCGGCCACGGCTGCTCTTCTCGTCGTCGTACACCCCTGCCTGCGTAGCGGCCCGCAGGGCGGCGAGGACACGCGGAGTCGGGCAGCCGAGCACAGGGAGGCTCTTGATTCTCAACCGGCTCAATTCGGCAATGCGCAGACGTCCTCCGATGTCCTCCGTCGGGTGATGCGCGACAGTCGTCCCGTCAGTTCATCTGCGACACCGGGCCGGTTCGGCCAGGCGTCTGGATGGGAGGCCGGGATTCGACCTCGGCATTCCGATGACAACGAATTCCCGCGATCTCCGGGGCCAGGGCGTCGCGCTGGGCCCAGATCGAGTTGACCTCGCGGACTCCCGTTTTGCTGGATGAGCTCGGATCGGGCGGGTGCTCAGAACCAGGACGGCCCGCTGTTGGTGTAGGGCTTCTCGAGTGCGGTGATCTCCTCTTCGGTGAGGGTGAGTTCGAGTGCGTTCACGGCCTCGGTGAGGTGGTGGGGTTTGGTTGCGCCGACGATAGGTGCGGAGACTATGGGGTTGGTCAGCACCCAGGCGAGCGCGACCTGTGCCATGGTCACGTCTCGGGCTTCGGCGATGCGCTGGACCTCGTTGACCACTGGCTCGTCGTGGAGGGAGTCAAAGGCCTGGACGACTCTATCGACGGTGGAGCGGTGACTCTGTTCGCCCCAGGGGCGGGCGAGGCGGCCTTTCCCTTGTGGGGAGTAGGGCACGAGTCCGACGCCCATGTCGGCGCACATCGCCATCAGCTCAGGTTCGTCTTGGCGGCGGAGCAGGTTGTACTGGTTCTGCATGGACACGAATCGGGTCCAGCCGCCGAGGTCGGCGGCGTGTTGCAGCTTGGCGAACTGCCAGCCGTACATCGAGGATGCTCCGAGGTAGCGGACCTTGCCGGCTTTGACGATGTCGTAGAGCGCTTCCATCGTCTCCTCGGCGGGCGTGTTCGGGTCGAAGCGGTGGATCTGGTAGAGGTCGACGTAGTCGGTGCCGAGCCTGGCGAGTGAGGCGTCGATCTGTTCGAGGATCGCCTTGCGGGACAGGCCCTGTCCTCCGGGTCCGTCGTGCATCTTGCCGTGGACCTTGGTGGCGAGCACGATATCCTCGCGGCGAGAGTAGCGGCTGACGGCGCGGCCGACAACCTCCTCGGAGGTGCCGGCCTGGTACACGTTCGCGGTATCCCAGAACGTGACGCCGAGCTCGACGGCCTGCCGGAAATACGGCTGGGCGTCCTCCTCACGGAGGGACCATTCGTGGGCGTTCGGGGTGGTCGGGTCGCCGTAGCTCATGCAGCCCAAGGCGAGGCGGCTGATCTTGAGTCCGGTGCTGCCGAGGTGGACGTACTCCATGTCGATGGACTCCTGTCGGATATGGCTTGGGTTGATGATCTCGACCGCGGGCGAGGGGCTAGCGTCCGTAAGCCGGGACGATTCGTGGGCTGGTCAGGTCCACCTGCCGGTCTGGACCTCGGTACGGTCGTTGGCGGGTGCTGGGGTCGTCGAGGTTGCGGCGATCAGGTCGTACAGCTCGGGCGTCATGTCGATGTCCAGAGCGGCAAGAGAGTCGTCGAGCTGGTCGAGGTTGCGGGCGCCGATGATGGGGGCAGTGACGGCGGGGTGTGCCATGGCCCACGCGACGGCGAGGCTGGCGGGCTGGTGACCGGTTTCGTGGGCGATGGTGGTGAATTTCTCGGCGGTCACGTAGTCGGAGTCCAGGCCGTACCGGTCGACGTACCGGGCGTTCTCGACCAGGCGTCCGGTCGCGGGTCGGGTGCGCGTGGCGTACTTGCCGGTGAGCAGGCCCCCGCCGAGTGGGCTATAGGTGATTACGCCGAGCCGCTCGGCCTGCGCGAGTGGCAGGATCTCGACCTCTGCCTGTCGGCGAACCAGGTTGTACATCGGCTGGACCAGCTCGAAACGGGACAGGGCCTCCCGGGCTTGGATCCCGAGGGCGGTCGCAATCTGCCAGGCCGCCCAGTTGCTGACCGCGGGGTAGAGGATCTTGCCCTGCCGGACGAGGTCGTCGAGCGCACGGAGGGTCTGCTCGATCGGCGTGTGGTCGTCGAAGGCGTGGACGAAGTAGAAGTCGAGGCGGTCCGTGCCGAGGCGGCGCAGGCTGGCTTCGGCCGCGCTCATGATGTGACGGCGGGACAGACCGGCGTCGTTGGGTCCATCGCCAGTCGGGAAGAAGACCTTTGAGGTGACGACTAGCTCGTCGCGGCAGCCGGCGACCAGCCCGCCCAGGATCTCCTCCGATGCTCCGCCGGCGTAGATGTCAGCCGTGTCGAAGAAGTTGATGCCCTTCTCACGGACCCGGTGGAACATCGCGGCCGAGATGGTCTCGTCGGCCTCGGAGCCGAACGACATGGTGCCGAAGCACAGGGGTGAGACCTGTACTCCGGTCGATCCGACCGTGACGTAGCGCATGAGCTGGTTCTCTCCTGGCGGGTTGCTGCCGTTGTGCTTGGGGTTCGGCGGACGCCGTTGTGACTGTGCGGGCAATGGGGTAATGGGGCGATGCGGCTTCTGCCCGACAGCCTCGCACACCTCCTCAACTACGACGCTAGACGGCGGCCGCGGGTCTGAGCGAGTCACTGTCGATGGGTGTCCTGTCGGTACACATCACGACTGGGCCCCCCCAAGGTGCGCGCGAGGACGGATTGATGAATAACGACGGCCTGTCAGGCGGGCCTTGCCCTGGCCCGCGAGATGAGCCTCGGCCGCCAAACGAACGGACAACAGCCCCTGATCGCGGACCGCACCCACTTCATCGCCGGCCTGCAGATTAGCCTGATGATCGCCGCAGTCCTGCTGCTGGCCACCGTCGCGACAAGCGTCCGCATTCGGCCGACTGATCACCAGCGACGATTGTCGTCGAATATCCCGCAGCGGCTCAGGCTGGACGTGATTGACCTCCACTACCGGCACCGGTCAACCCAGACGTGCCGATCGAGGAAATCGCTGGCGCGGTCAAGGATCTGATCACGGCGGGCAAGGTCAAGCACTTCGGCTTGTCCGAGGCTGCCGGGAAACCATCCGCCGCGCCCACGCCGTCCAACCGCTGACCGCGATCCAAAGCGAGTACAACTTGTGGTGGCGCCGCCCCGAACAGGGTGTCCTCGCCGCGTGCGCCGAGCTCGGCATCGCGTTCGTCCCGTTCAGCCCGCTCGGCAAAGCTTCCTTACTGCACCGTCGACACCGTCGTCGCGTATCGAGATCCAGGGAGGCCGTTACCCCGACTTCCTCGAAGCCCAGACCAACCTCTGACCTACACCCATATCGACGAGGCGAGCGCGACCGCGGCCGCTCGTGGGCCTGGTGCTTCACCGCACCCCGGGCTGCGGTGAAGCGGTATGGTCCCAGCCATGCAACGGCAAGCCCGAGCTCCCCAGACCCAACCGTTCGGCGCGGAAGCCTTCGAGGCCGGCGACGGGACGGTTTTGCGGTGGCTGGGCATGGCCGGGTTCTTGATCAACAGTCGCGGCACGACGCTGATGGTCGATCCCCTGCTGGGCGGTTTCGATATGCCGATGATGATTGAGTTCCCGATCGCCGCCGCCGACGTGCCGAGGTTGGACGCGGTGCTGGTCACGCACAGCGACAACGACCACTACAGCGTCCCCACCTGTCGTGATCTTGCCGGGGTCACCCGTGAGTACCACTCGACGCGGTACGTGGCATCGCTGATGAAACAGGAAGGCTTCCCGGCGTACGGTCACGATATCGGCGAGCATTTCGCGATCGGACCGGTCCGTGTGGAGGTCACCCCCGCCGACCATGCTTGGCAGAACGCCTCCCCGGGCGCCAGCGACCGCATCTTCGAACCGGAGGACGCCTGCGGATTCTGGATCGTGACCCAGGACGGCACCATCTGGGCGCCCGGCGATTCACGGCTCATCCCCGACCATCACCTGCGCATGCCCACCGCCGATGCCATGTTGTTCGACTTCTCCGACAGCGAGTGGCATTTCGGGCTCGACGGCGCGATCGAGATGGCGAACGCCTACCCACACACCCCGTTGCTGCTGTACCACTGGGGCTGCGTGGATGCTCCCGAGTTCGCGCCGTTCAATGCCGACCCACACTCGTTACGGGATCGGGTGGAGAACCCGGAACGCGTCTGTGTCCTGGCGCCGGGCGAGCCCTTCGTGCTGCACCGGCTGACAAGCTGATCAAATACGTCGGGACTCGACATGGCTCGCGGCCAGCTGGCGTAGAAGGCGAGGTGGATGAGCTTTTTGTGGACGATCTCGTTCGGGCTGTGCAACGTGCACGACTACCCGCAGGGCATCGCCGAGATGCTCCGGGTGACCAGGCCGGGCGGTCGGCTGGTCGTGTGCGAGTTCAGCCACCCGACCAATGGGCCTTCCGGACCGTCTACTCGGAGTACCTGATGAAGGCGTTGCCCGCGGTGGCCCGCAAGGTGTCGTCGAACCCGGAGTGGTACGTCTACCTCGCTGAGTCGATCCAAGCGTGGCCGGACCAGCAGGGCCTGGCCACACAGATTGATCGGTCCGGCTCGCGGTCCGCCGAGTGGCGCAACCTCACTGGCGGCATCGTGGCCCTGCACCGCGCAACCCGATGACGCGCCGGTTGCTGCTGGTCGGCGGTTCGGCCGGGAGCGGCAAGAGCACGGTGGCGCGGTCATTGGCGTCCCAGCTCGGTGCTGGCTGGCTGCAGCTCGACACGGTCTGGGTCGCGCTCAAGGCGGCGGCTGGGCCGGGCACGCCGGCGTACGACGAGCTCGCTGTCGACCAGCGGATGGCGGACGAGAACAATTCCGACGAGGCGATCCTGGCGGCGCACGTGGCCGCCGCCGAGACCGTCTGCCGTGTGCTTCCCGAAGTGTTCGCCTTCGAGCTCGCGACGCACGGCGTCCTGGTCGTCGACGGAGCCTGGCTGGTGCCGTCGTTCGTCGCCGGTCTCGCACTCGACGACACCGACGTCGCTGCGATCTACCTGCAGCACACCTCGCCGGACGACGTCGCGACCGCGTTGGCGCCGCGGCTGGCGGGTCGCGAGCGCCAGGCGCGGCACGTCCGGATGGACCGTCGGATCTGGCAGTACGGCGACTGGCTGGCGGCGGAGGCTCGGCGCCACGGCTTCCCGGTGCTTGACCCGCTTCCATTCGAGACCCTCGACGCGAGGGTCGTCTACACGCTCGGCGTCGGCTGAGCTCGAAGATCCGAGTCTGACGTGGCTATGGCCCTGTGTGACCCGGATTCTTCGACGCCCGCCGGCCCGGCCGCGAACGGGTTGAATGGTCAAGGACGCCCCATCGGTCTAGTCGAGACACTTCACGTCGGAGGTATTGGACCTGGCCCCGAGCGCCTCGGGAGATGTTCTGAACTGTTCGGGCTACTTCCCAAACTGATAGTGGTCGGCAGACACATCCGTTGGGTGGCTCAGCCATCCATGTGCTGGACCCATTCCGCTCGCGAGGCGGCGGCCTCGAACGGCTGAGCCCAATAGGCCGTGGCCCTCGCGATCTTCCCGTCGCGGAGCTCATAGATGAAGACCGCGCTCCAGTCGACCCCGTCGCCGTAGTCGACGGAGGCCTCGACGACGGCAAGGTCGCCGCCGGTGACGATTCGCATGACGAGCGGCCGTCCGGGGAAGGCCCGGTAAACCGCCCGGCGGCTCTCGCCGCCGGCGATGCGCTCACCGGACTGGGGGAACTCAATGACCGAGTCCTCGTGAAACTGCGCGTGAAACAACTCAACCTGACCCTCGGTCAACGCCTGAATATCCGCTCCACCGTTTGCCGGTTCTCCGGCTCACCCATGCTCCGATCCTCCTCTGACAACCGCATGCTCATAGTTGCGGGTGGCATGACGTGGCCGGAGATGGATCTCCTCCGTCGCGCGAATGGTTGCGAGGATGGGCAACCGTGCCGGGGCCTGGTGGCCAAGGAGCCGGTAGCGGGTTTGGGGGTTACCACGTTGTCCGCTGTATTCGAGGGTGCGCCTCAATGACGACGACACGATTCGGGAGACACGCCCTTGCCCGACGCCCTCGGCCGTCCCGCGCCGAGGCGTCGTTCGATGTGTTGCCGGATGTTGAACCGCGGTGTCTGCCGGACCAGGTCGGCGACGGCGCGTTGCAGGCTGAGGTACACCGTCATCGGCGTCGCCGTGCTAACCGTCGTACTGTCGTGGACGGTGGTCAACACGGTCTTCACACTGCGCTACGCCGGCCTGACCTTAGGATCGGGGGACGCGGGTATCGTTTTCGGCGACTTTGACGGACTGGAGGGACCCATGTACCGCGACTTCGCCTACGTCGCCTTCACGATCGGCATGTGCTACTAAGTGTCCGACACCACGGTGCGCGTTCGCCGGATCCGGCGAACGGTGCTCTCCCACGCCCTGCTTTCCTACCTGTTTGGCGCGGCGATCGTAGGAGGCTCGGTCAACCTCATCACCAGCCTGATTCGTTAGACCGTCCAACTCGCCTGTCCTCATGCCGTGGATGGCCTCGGTGAGCTCCAGGATCTGGTTGGAGATGTGCAGCAGCTCCTCGTTCTGCTGCTCCTCCTGCTGGACTGTTTGCCACTGGTGGTTGGCCAGCACTTCGCGCTTCTCGTCGGCCCGGTTCTGGCTGATCATCACGAAGGTCGACAGGAATATGGCTTCGAGCGACACGATCATGGTGAGCAGTCCGAACGGGTAGGGCTCGACCCGGAAGCCGATCCAGGCGGCAAACCAGATGATGTGGATATAGACGAACCGCATCGAGCCGGCGAATCGCGTGATCTGGTCTGCGACCCGGTTCTCCAGGCTCTTCCTGCGCTCCTCGGCGTGCTGCAGCAGCGCCGGGTTGGTTGTCCTGGGCAGCGGCCAGGTGCTCACGCCTCCTCCTTCCATTTTGGTGCTTGCCCGGTGCATGGCGATCAAGCAGACGAGCGATGCGATCCAGAACGCCAGGCCCCACCCGCCCGATAGGTTGCGCCCGAGATAGGCGCCCAGTGTGAACAGGCCGGTGGTCACTGCGATCAGCGCCATCGTGGAACCGAACAGCGACCCCGTGTCGGAGCGTGCTCCAGTTGCGGTGAATGCCTCGCCTGCGTTGTAGCTCTGTGTCATAAGGCCGCTCCTATTCGTCTGCTCTGGGTGCCGAGCGCTGGTAAGCGTCGTTCCGGCTGGTGTGTGCCGCGGATTGTGTAGCACCGCTGGCGCGATGAGTTGGACGACCCCGGGCCGTTGCCGGGCCCGGGGCGTACAGCTCAGGGGTGAACCTGGTAGCCGTAGTGCAGTTGCTGCGTCGCACAACTGCTCAACTTTGCTGCAACGCGAGGTCGTCGGCATCGGCTCGAGCGATGACGGCGTCGACGACGGCGTATTCGGCTTCATCGATGGCGTAGGCGGCGAAATCAATCGCGTCCGCGGCATCCAGCTCGGCGTCGTCGGCGCCGTTTTCAGCCTTTTGCAGGTCTCGTTCGGCGCGGTGCTCGTCGCGCTTGGCCCTCAGCGCCTCGAAACGGTCATGGATGTTCGAGCGAGTCTCGTCCCACCATGACTGCATTTCTTCCTGAGCGGCTGTGGTGTCGGCCTGGGCCTTCGACGTGGCGGTGCCTATGGATGACTTCAGCCGTTCCCGCTGGCTCTCTAGTGCAGCGCGGTTCTTCGCCTGTGCAGCGTCAACAGTGTCCTCTGCTTGTTTGGCGCGGTCAGCAAGATCGCTGAGTTGCTCTGATAGGGGTTTCATAACTTCCTCCTGGATTCGAGTGGTTGTCTCCAATTGCAGCCTGGGATGTTGATGCGGGCATCGTGTTGACAGCACAGAAATATGCGCCGCTGTTGTGCGTCGCACCCAGAACAACCACCTGATTGGTTCTAGATCGCTGATCAGGCGTGTGTGTTCTCGGTATGGACAGAGGTCCGAGGCACCGCGATGATTTCCGAATGGAGGGCGGGGACGCCACCGTCGCTGCCGAGCTGTCCGCAGTCGCGGCGACTGTCGCTGGACATGTGCCGGAACTTAGCTCCGAGATCTGGACGTTGCTGACCCACGACATCCCGGAGCTCCGCGGCGATCACATTGTCGAAAAGCTCCTCGACGCAAGCATCGAGGAGAATGTCGCAACGTTGCTGCATGTTTTCGAGCATGGGCTCGTTCCGGACGAGACCCGTGCCCCGCCAGCTGCGGTGGAGTACGCCAGGAGGCTGGCGCAGCGCGGGGTGTCGACCATCGCCCTGATCCGTTCTTACCGGGTTGGTCACGGGCGATTCCTGTCCCGCTGTATCGAGCAGCTGGCCAGCCGGACCACCGATGCCGCCCTGACCACTGCGGTCACCTTGCGGCTGGTTGACGTCAGCTTCCGGTATATCGACCGGGTCTCTGAAGAGCTGATCTCGGTCTATCAGCAAGAGCGGGACCGTTGGCTGCTCACCCAGACCGCGGTGCGTGCCGGACGCGTCCGGGAACTGCTCAGCGGCGACCGAGTGGACATTGACACGACCGAGTCGGCCTTGGGTTACCGTCTTCGCCGGCATCATCTTGGCGTGATCGCTTGGGTGGACGGCGCCGTCCAGGGCAGCGACGGGCTGACTCGGCTGGATCGGCTTGGCGCCAGAGCAGCTCGCGCACTGAATAGCCGCGGCAGGTATCTATTCGTGCCGCGTGACGAGTCGCTGGCCTGGATATGGATACCACTGGGCGCAGACACTCGGGTCTCTGAGGAGCTGCTGCCGACGGCGTTCGAGAACGGCGATGCGATGGTTCGGGTGGCCGTGGGTGCACCAGGGTATGGCCTCGACGGGTTCCGCCAAACCCACGTTCAGGCTGAACGCACCCAGGATCTAGCGCTGGCTGCCAAACCGGGCGCTCGGGTGACCACCTTTGCTGATGTTGGGGCCATCGCGCTGATCTGCGCTGATGTTGACGCGGCCCGGAGCTGGGTCTGGGGGACGCTTGCTGATCTTGCGTTCGATGACGAATCGCACGCCCGGTTACGCAACACGCTGCAGGTGTTTCTCCGCGCCGGCACGTACACGGCGACCGCCGAACGGCTGGTGCTGCACAAGAACAGCGTCCAATACCGCATCCGAAAAGCCGAAGAGGCGCTGGGCGGACGCATCGACGATCGCCGCGCCGACCTCGAGCTTGCCCTGCGAGCCTGCCAATACCTCGGCCAGGCGGTACTTCGGCCCGTGGACTCCGAATCGGGTCGGGCGGGCTAAGCACTCGATAACGCGGGTTCCCTGACCGGATTCGTGTCCTTTTGAACCGCGGGCTGCATGAGGCAAAGACGGCCTGTGCACCCAGTGTGAAACCACAGCCCGCATAGCCAAGATCAACTAAACAGAAGCGCCCCGGTCAGAGCGGCAACTCACGCAAAACGCCTCCAGCCTGCTCTCGGTGCTCGACAACTACGGGCGCGTCGAGGGCTGTCTGGCCGGTGATTGATCAGCTGCGACGTTCGAGCATGTCGGCGACCTGGGCAGCCACCTGAACGGGGTCGCGATCGGGCTCGACGCACACGGAGAGATGCCCTTCGCGTGTCTCGAGGATGACCTGGTTGAAGTTGCCGTAACCGACGATCACGTGTCTCAACCCGCCGCAATCGAGATTGCCGCGTTGTCGAGCAATCGTGAGCAGCGTCGGGTTAACGAGCAGTTCTTCGAAGAAGTCCGAGGCCGCACCCGAAGCGTCCAACACGCCTTCACGTTGCGAGAGCTCGATGCTCTGGCCGCTGCCGTACGCGACATAGCGTATGTGCGGACCGAGAGCGAAGATCGCATCGCTGAGATCGTCCATGACAAGAGGTTATTGCGAGACAGGACGAGGGCTCTTGGCGTCCACGTGCGCACGAGCCCTCATCGCCTCCCGCTAGCGGGAGCCTGGTCACGGACCGCGTGCCCAGAAACCCTCCTCGCGCGAAACCTGTTGATCACCTTCCCAGGTGACTTGTCGACAGATCCCTCGGCTGACCTGTCACCTTCGACGTTGACCCGTCCGGGAGGACGCAGCACCAGTCGGCAACAAGATCGAGCCGGTAGCCATGGCGCCTCCCTAAATCAGTCGGTGATGGCGAAGTCGGTGAAGTCGAACCGTTCCGGGTTGCCGTTCGTGTCGACAATCTCGACGCCGTAATCAACCTGCCAGGTCGTGGTGACTTTCCAGCCGCGGTTCTGAACGTCCTTGAAGAACTCAGACAGCGGCAGGTCACCGGACAGCTGTGGCGTGGTTGACAGGTAGGTGAACACGCCACCGTCGCCGGAACCGGACCGCCACACCTGATACTCATGGCCGCCGATAGTGACGGTATCGACGATCTTTCCGATAGGCCGCTGTCCCCAGTTATCGGTCCAGATCATCAGCTCATGGCTGAACCCAGACCCCAGCCAGACGTCGAAAGCGATGTTATAGACACATCCGGTGCAACGCGGCCCAGTGGCCGCGAAGCGGGCCGATTTGATCCTGGTCAGCGGCACATTGTTGTAGTCGCGGTGGACGTTCGGATACGTCTGCACCGACATATCCGAATGGTTCGGAGTGTCAGAGATGAGATACCAGTTGTCGTAGTCACAGGCGGTGATGACCGTGTTGCCGCCAGCATTGTCGTTCCAGTTGTTGTTGTGAATCAGGTAATCGCCGCCATCAGCTTCGGAATATGACGCTGCTACACCCTCTTTGATGGTGTCCCCGTTGGTGCAGGTCTTAGGCGGTGTAGCCGTAGCCGTGGGAGCCTTTGTGGTCGGAGGCGCAGTGGTCGTCGGTGGCGGCGCTGGCGCAGTGGTCGTGGCTGGCGCAGTGGTCGTGGCTGGCGCAGTGGTCGGCGCTGTGTGGTCGGCGCTGTGGTGGTCGGCGCGTCGTCGTCGGCGCTGTCGTCGTCGGTGCGCTCGTTGGCGACGCGGTGGGGTTGGGTGGGTGTCGGCTTTACGCCCCCGTTGTGGACCTTGAAGCGCCCCCGCCGGGTGGAGGTCGTGCCATCCGCCCACGTCATTACGACCCTGATGGTGTGGGTTCCATCGGCGAGCTTCGCGGTGTTGTACGGGCGCGCCGTGCCGTCGGCCTTAGTGCCTGCGAGGTCAAAAGGCGCCTTCTTGTCAGTTCGAACGGGGTGCCTCTTCCTCCACTGCGGGCTGTCAATGTAGAAGTCGACTTTGTCGAGAGACTTCGAGTTCCTCACGAAGACGTAGATCTTCCCGTTGACCCTCGAACCGTCGAGCCGCGCTGCACTCGACCGATCCGAGTTCAAGCTCACTGCGAGCCTTGACTTCGTCGAAGCCGAGGCGGACTCTATGCCGAGGCCGCTCAGTGCTAGGGCGATGCTGACCGCGAGGACGACAACTACCTTGCGATGGCGGCGCACTGCCAACCGAGGCTCACGTAGAACCATGTCCATCCTTCGTGTCAGAAATCTGTTGTGGAAAGGCTGTTCGGAATGCCCGACTCGTCGGCACCGGTATTGCCGTAGACCCAGACGTGAACGGGGTCCATGCGTTTGAGAGTCGGTGAACGATGCTCGACATCGGGCGCCAGGCCCGCCGAGCTCCGATTAGCAGTGCCGCGAAAAGCGCCATTCGTGCTACCCACACCGCAGGAAGCGGCTGCATCGCCGCACGCGGACAGGGTCGAGCCACGTGTAATCACTTCCCCCGAGCATTGTGACCAAAGCGTTATCTGCCGTAGCAGTCTAGGACAGATTGGTAACGAATTGTCAACCGCTGCGATCGCTTGACGGCAGTGATGGCGGACAAAAGGCGTCTGGTAAGGCCAAATGGTCGGCTGGCGAGATTTGAACTCGCGACCCTTTGACCCCCAGATCGGGCGTCCATGGTTGTCGAGCCTGAACCACTTATCGCTGGTATCCATGGTTGACCGTTGAGGTGCGCTGAGTGCGGCCGTCGTGGTCGGTAGCTGGTCCGTAGTTTCGCCCCGTTCATGGCGCGCTCGTGCCGGGCGGTCGCTAACACCCCAGGCTGCGATATTCGCGAATCGGCTACGGAGGGGCAGGTGTTG
>CAVTFS010000028.1:0-41432 GCA_963734005.1 uncultured Actinomycetota bacterium | reverse complement strand
CACGACCTTCGAACGCAAGCCGACCTTGAAGCAAGCTTTGGTCCGTTTTGGACGCGGACAGCGCGCTGTGAGGGAAATCGAGGCGATCAAGAACGTCTCATTCGATGTGCGTACCGGGACGGCGATGGGCATCATCGGCTCCAACGGTGCCGGCAAGTCCACACTGATGCGCGCGATGGCTGGCATCTTGCCGCCTACCAGCGGCTCGATCGAGACGTGGGGTCGGGCCAGCACCCTCCTCGCGCTGGGCGTTGGCTTCAACAAGAACCTCTCTGGGCGGGAGAACATCATCCTCGGCGGCCTGGCCTCCGGCCTGTCTCGCCGTGAAGTGGAGGAACGGGCCGACGAGGTCGCTGAGTGGACCGAGCTTGGCGACTTCATTGACATGCCCATGCGGACCTACTCCTCGGGCATGTCCGCGCGCGTGGAGTTCTCGGTTGCCGTCCACATGAAGCCGGACATCTTGATGATCGACGAAGCCTTGTCCACCGGCGATGCGCACTTCCGGGAGAAGGCGAACGCCAAGATGACCGAGCTGCGTGACAGCGCGCGGGCAATGTTCCTGGTCAGCCACGGGTTGGGCAGCATCAAGGAGATGTGCAACGAGGCGATCTGGCTCGACAAGGGCAATCTCATGATGCGCGGCGAGCCAGGCGACGTTGTGAACGCGTACATGAAGTTTGTCAAGGTCAAGAAGCGCGCGACGGCCATGGAGGATTTGTGGTCGGCCGTTGACAGCCGCATGATCAGCTAGAAGGTGACACGCTCTTCAGGCCGATGGGGAGGTCGACATCAAGTCGGGTACCCTCCCCCGGCGGAGCTGTCGACCAAGATCGTTCCGCCGAGCGCCTCGACCCGGTCGGTCATGCCCGACCAGCCCCGAGCCGCCGTCGGTCGTGGCGCCTCCGACTGACCGTCGTCGCGGATTGATAGCTGCAGGTCGATCGTTATGCGCTTGAACGATTGACGTGTGCAATTGACGCATCGAGCGTGCTTGGCGGTGTTGGCCAGCGCCTCGGCGGCGACGTAGTAAGCGGCAACTTCGATCGGGCTCCGGTAGGCGCTGACCGGACGTCGATGTCGAGCTGGACCGGAACGGCGGAGCGGCGGGCGAGCGCCTTGAGGGCGGGACTCAAGTCCGCCTTCGGAGAGGATGGCGGGGTGGATGCCGCGCGAGAGCTCCCGCAGATCCGTCCAGGGCACCGGTCAGGCCGCCGGCGATCTCGGCAAGCTCCGCCCGCAACTGACGGTAGTTCGGGCGGCACCGCGGCCTCGGTCAGTGCGCAGGTCCAACACCAACGACACCAGCCGCTGTTGGATGCCGTCGTGCAGGTCGCGC
Source organism: uncultured Actinomycetota bacterium (assembly GCA_963734005.1). Classification (GTDB taxonomy): domain Bacteria; phylum Actinomycetota; class Actinomycetes; order Propionibacteriales; family Propionibacteriaceae; genus Microlunatus. The sequence goes on along the minus strand of CAVTFS010000028.1, from coordinate 40,093 downwards.
TCGATCGGTGCGGCGGGCCTGGTCACCGGCCGCGACGAGTCCGCGTGCGCGAGGCCGCAATCTCACGTGCGGCTCTGCTCCAGCGACCCGGCCATGGTGTTGAAGCTGCGCTGCAGGACGCCGATTTCGGCGATGCCACGCTCTGGTATCCGCACGCTGAGGTCGCCGCCGTGCGAGCCGGCCGGCCATGGCAGCGGCCTCTCGGACCGGCCTGACGATCGCCCGCGTCAGATAGCCCGCGAACAGCACGATCAGCAGGATCGACCCCGCCAGACCTGCTGCGGCGGCGATGATCGCGCGGCTCGCGGCGGCGTCCGAAGCGCTGCTCGCGCGCCGACCGCGAGCTGCTTGTTCCGTCGCGACGAACTGGTCGAACTCCCTCCGGATGGCATCAGTCCGCCGCCTTCCTTCGTCGGTCGCGGCCTCGCTGCGTGCGGCGGCCGGGTCTTGGTATGCCGCGGTGACCGAGCGGGATCGAGTAGTCGTGGAGATATGAAGTCGATCTGCCTGCGGTCAACCGCTGCGCACGAGCTTGCTGCTCGGGGCTGTCGGCGACCAGCTGTTGCAGGTTCCTGGCCTCGATCTGGGAAGGCGACCTGGGCGTCATGCCATGGCTGCAGGAAACCGCTCCTGACCGGTGATGATGAAGCCACGCTGGCCAGTCTCGAGGTCGACCACGAGTCGCTCGAGCCGGTTGGCGACGACCAGCACTTCCTCGGATTCTCGGGCACGGCGTTCAGAGGTGCGCAGATCCGGCGACCGAAGTCAGTCAGCACCGCAAACGCGGTCGCGATAACCAGCGCAAGCAGTCCGCTTGCCACCAGCATGCGGCGGGTTAGGCCGCCTCGCACAGCTCAGCTCCGATGCACCGTACTCATAGCCGATAATCTCGTCCCGACGATGAATCAGAGTGTTCGCAGCCTGCTCGGGTCGGAATGTGATCGCTGAGACATGACCGGCTTGCCCGTGGTCCTGGCCGAGGACGACGTTCTGCTGCGCGAGGGATATGGCAAGCCTGCTCGAGCGTTCCGGGTTCGAGATCATCGGCCAGGCCGGAGACAGCGCCGAACTGCTGAGACTGGTCCGCGAGAAAACACCGGCGCTGGTGGTGGTCGACATCCGGATGCCTCCGACGCATACCGCTGAGGGCCTGGACGCGGCTCGGCAGATCCGAAAGGAGCATCCTCGAGACCGGAATCTTCGCCCTCGGCCCACATCGAAGTCGAGTACGCCATGGAGCTCTTGGCCAGCGGCAGAGGTATCGGCTACCTCCTCAAGAGCCGCGTCACTGACGTTGAGGAATTCATCGCGACGCTGCAACGGATCGCTGACGGCGGGTCGGTGATCGATCCCGCCCTCGTCGCGGAGCTGGTTGCTGCACGCCACCGAGATGACCCGCTTTCCGCGCTCAGCCCACGGGAGCGGGAGGTGCTGTCGCTTGATGGCCGAGGGCCGCTCCAATGCCGGCATCGCCCACCAGCTGTGGGTCAGCGAGGGGACAGTCGAGAAGCATGTCCGCAGCATTCTGGCGGAAGCTGAATCTCCAGGAGCCGACGATGATCACCGCCGTGTCCTGGCGGTGCTCACGTTCTTGAGGCCCGGTGACCGAGTCGTCGCAGCTGCTCTCCGGGTTGTTGTCGAGTAGCCCTGGATAGCGCTGGCAGAGATCGCTGTCTTGGAAAGGAATCCGGCTGCCGGGCTGGCGGCGATCAGCTCAGCGTAATCCTGCTCTGCGCAGGTGGAAATCGGATCACCGTCGTCCTGTGGCCAGCCTGAAGGCGAAGCCGCGGGCGAGGTCGAGACCGCTCTCACCGCCAAGATCGATGTCGATCAGGGTGACATCCGGGCGAACTTCCGCAGCGCCTCGCAGCGCCTCGGCTCTGTTGGATGCCAAGCCGACAACTGCGATGCCTTGACTCTCCAGAAGGTGACTGGCAGCGCAGAGGAACAATGGCTGTCGTCGACAATCAGACAGCGCAGCGTCATGGCCGAGGCTGCAGGGGCGAGGCGGGGCAGCGCAGTCCCGCTCGCTGGAGATCCAGCCGTCCGGAAACCTGCACACCGCTCACGGGCGTCGCGGTTCAGCAGTCGTGCGAATTCCTCAGCAGTCGTGCTACATACCAATTAGCCGCCGTGTGAATTGGCGCTGGCCGTGATGCGCCCGGGATCACCAGCGAGCGACTCTGTCCGGAGAGCAGAGGAGTTATGCGATGTTAGCTAAAGAACGCGTCCCGGTTTTGATTGTGGGTGCTGGCGGCGCCGGCTTGTCCCTTTCCCTCTTCTCGCCAGCGGGGATCGGCTCGGTGTGGTCGAGCAGCGGGCCGATGTGTCCTGGTATCCGCGGGCAAGGAACCTCAATTTCCGGACCTTGGAGGATTTTTTCCGCGGGCTGGGATTGGAATGACAGGTCATTGCGGCTGGAAGCCCCGTGTCGCGGGTCTTCGCTCCGAAACGGTGGCCTCGCCAGACCGAGAGGAACTTCTCGCTGTTGACGCGGCGACTCGCATCGTGGACCTCCGGAGATCCTTACCCCGGAACCACCTAGTTGGTACTGCCCACAGAGTCGGCTGGAACCGATTCTTTTCGCGGCCGCCACCGAGCGTGGCAATGACGTGCGCTACAACACTGAGCTCGTTTCGTTCACTCTGGATGGGCGTCGCGTAACCGCAACGATCAGGAACCGCTTCGACTGGAACCTCCTCCCTGAACTTGCGGACTACTTTGCCGCATGCGACGGCGCTGATAGTCAGGTGCGAGATGCCCTTGGCGTACAAACTGAAGGACTCGGAGAGCTGGATGAGCACTCTTTGTCTTTTTCTCGCGCCGATTGGGGTGAGCTGGTTCGTGGATATGAAGCCGACGCGATCCTTGTTGAGCAGCCGGATTTGCGGGGCTTTTTCCTGATCACTGATGTTTGATCGCGGATGTTCTTGATCCAACCGGGTCCTTCGACCGAACGCGCCGCGCAGACCGACACACCGAAGGCTTTAAGGAGATAGTTTCTGAAAACCTAGGGAAACCGCATTGGCCGTCGAAATCGTGGATGTCGTGCATGGCAACCAGCTCAACTTGTGGCTGAGTTCTTCCAGCAAGGCGGGTCTTGCTCAGTTGGCGATGTGGCTGAGGCCATGCCCCCCACTCGGGCTGGGTGTGAACACAGCAATTCAACGCGCGCAAAACCTCGGGTGGAAGATCGCCGCTGTCCTCAAAGGACATGCCTCTCCTCAGCTGTTCGCACCGTATCAGGCCGAGAGGAGCCCGGTCGGTCTTTTGGCTTCCGAGCAGTCGCTAGTAGGACCCGCTGCGTCCCTGCTTACAAAGACAGTTCTGACAAACTCCTCGCGACAACCAGACGAGTCCCGCTCCCTCTCCCTCATCGGGGATATCGCTATCGCTCCCAGGCCGTCTCCCCGGAGGCACGTGCCTACCCCTCCCCTCGCAGAGCGAATTGCTCGAGAAGCCAGGGCAACTCACGGCGCTGCCCGGGACGCGACTACCGCACCTATGGGTGGAGGAGCAGGCCAGCGCGTGGTCCTCGCTGGCTCGCCGATGGCCTTTCGTGCTCCACGTCGGTCCTGGTGGAGGCTCTGGCAGAGGCAGCACCCACGGCCGCTGCATCACGCCGTCATCCACCTTGGTCACCTACCGGCTCGCGGCAGACGGAGATCCGCCGGATCGGCAAGATGGCTGGCGGACGAAGCTCCGGATGTCGGCCGCTGGTGCTGTTCTGGTCCGTCCCAATCGCTTTGTGGCCTGGCGCGGCACCCTACCGATCGATCCTGAACGGAAATTTGCGCCCGTACTCCGGCCGTCCTCGGTCCGCCTGCGCTAGATCAAACACGTCGACGAACCAGCAAATCGTCCGCAACGAAACGACACGCGTTACCGACGGCAGTACGCCTTCTCACATTTTCATCACATCCGCGAAAAACACCTGAACCGACACTTCGTTAGCTGCGTACGACCTTGTGGAAAACTGTGGCCCAGCTGAGCACGGGATTAGAGCCGCTGGCATGTGGCAAATGCAGCGCACTAGCAGTAACGGTGCGAAAGGCATCGCTACAAGTTGTGGCTATCTCCCTTTTCCTGTGCCGTCCGCGGCCTCCGTCCCTTGCTACGCAATTCGATTTCTTAGCGAGAAAGAAAAGCGATGACCATGACCATTAACGCCACGAACATTGCAGTGTTCGAGCGTCAGATATCTCAATTCATAACTATTCCCGGAGCGCCGATGTGATCTTGCATGCAGGTTCCCTCTATGCCAGTACGGAACCGGCTGTCACCGGGCTGGAACTTTGGACCATCCGTCAGGGCACTGTGCTCCGAACTACTCCGTGACAACGCCGAGAGCGCAGCGGACTGCGCTGCTGTAGAGACGGAGGCCAAGGTGCCAATCATTTCGACGCCCCAGGGTTTCAACGAGGAGGAGCTCTACGTCGATCTTGAGCCGACGTTCGGGCGCTCGCTGTTTTTGAAGTGTGAGGGTTTCAACTTCGCCGGGTCGATCAAGCTGAAGGCCGCGACCGAGATGGTGGAGGCGGCCGAGCGGGACGGAGTCTTGACGCCGGGGTCGATCCTGGTGGAGTCCTCGTCGGGGAATCTGGGCGTTGCGCTGAGCATGATCGCGGCGAACAAGGGCTACGGGTTCTTGTGCGTCACGGACTCTCGCTGCAACTTGTCGACCAAGCGATTGATGCAGGCGTTCGGCAGCCAGGTCCACGTCATCACCGAGCCGGATCCGGTCGGCGGCTTGCTGGGCGCGCGGATCAACTACGTCCGTGCCTTGTGCGCTTCCGATGATCGCTACGTCTGGCTGAATCAGTACCCCAATCCGCAGAACTGGAAGGCGCACTACCGCAACACGGCGCCGGCGATCGCCCGCCAGTTCCCGCAACTTGATGTGTTGTTCGTCGGGGCCGGGACCTGCGGGACCCTGATGGGTTGTGCCCGCTACTTCCGGGAGTGGCACCGGCCGGTCCGGGTCGTGGCAGTGGACAGTGTGGGCTCGGTGACTTTTGGTGGCCCGCCGGGACGCCGGATGATCCCCGGGGTAGGCACGAGCGTCCGTCCGCCCATGCTCGATGAGTCCTACGTGGACGATGTGGTACGCGTCGAGGAGGCCGACACCATCCGTGCCTGCCATCGACTGGCAGCCACCGGGATTCCTGTTCGGCGGCTCCACCGGCACCGTGGTCAGCGGAGCGATGGACTGGTTGACCCTGCATGGCTCGCAAGACCTCACCGCGGTGGCTATCGCCCCAGACTTCGGCGAGCGCTATCTCGACACCGTCTACCACACCAACTGGGTGCAGGATCTGTACGGCGAGGACGTGCTCAGCTCCGATGAGCTGACCACCGCTTCAGGGTCCGCCTGACATGGTGCACGAAGCTCTTGGTGCCTTGACAGTCGGCTCTGGCTGATCGCCCACCAGACAGGGCAGCGGCGCTCGCCCGGAGTCGAGCACCGAAAGCATCTTCGCCGAGGTGCTGGCTGAGGTCATGGGCGTGGAGCGGGTGTCGGTGGACAGCAACTTCTTCGATGATCTGGGTGCGGATTCGATGGTGATGGCCCGGTTTTGTGCCCGGGTCAGGAAGCGGCCAGAGCTGCCAGCGGTGTCGATCAAGGACATCTACCAGCACCCCACGATCAGAAGCCTGGCCACAGCATTCGCGGACGCCACGCCTGATGCCGTTGGAGCGGGTCTTCGCCGACGTGCTGGCTGAGGTCATGGGGGTCGAGCGGGTCTCGGTGGACAGCAACTTCTTCGATGATCTGGGCGCGGACTCGATGGTGATGGCCCGGTTCTGTGCACGGGTTAGGAAGCGGCCAGATCTGCCAGCGGTGTCGATCAAGGACATCTACCAGCATCCCACGATCAGAACCCTTGCCACGGCACTCGCGGACGCTGCACCCGTTGCTGTCGAGTCGGCGGCTGCGACCTCGGACGAGGTGGCGAAACGGGCGGGAACACCGCAGGTCGTGCTCTGCGGGGCGCTGCAGCTGCTGATCTTCTTCGGGATATCTATCTCGCCGCGCTGGTTATGGCTCAAGGCTATGACTGGATCTCGGCGGGCACAGGTGTGCTCGACATCTACCTCCGGTCGGTGATTGCCGGCTGCGCACTGTTCCTCTTTTTGTTCACCATTCCGATCCTGGCGAAGTGGATCCTGATCGGTCGATGGAAACCGAAGCAGATCCGCATCTGGAGCCTGGCGTACGTCCGCTTCTGGATCGTCAAGACGCTGGTCCGGCGGAACCCGATTGTGCTGTTCACCGGTTCGCCGCTGTTCAACCTCTATCTGCGGGCGCTGGGCGCAGAAGTCGGGCGTGGCGTGGTGATCTTCTCCACGCACGTCCCCATCTGCACCGACCTGCTCAGCATCGGCGAGGGCACAGTCATCCGCAAAGACTGCTTCATCAATGGCTATCAAGCACACGCCGGGTTCATCCAGGTCGGCGCGATCACCATCGGGAAGAACGCGGTGATCAGCGAGGCGACGGTCATCGACATCGACACCTCGATGGGCGACGGAACCCAGCTCGGCCACGCCTCCTCGCTCCACTCCGGGCAAACCGTGCCCGACGGCGAACACTGGCACGGGACCCCAGGGCAGCAGACCTGAGGCAGACTTCCTGGCGGTCGAACCGGCTCCCTCCGGCACCTTGCGGAGGGCCGCCTACGCCATCTGGCAACTGCTGACCTTGCTCCTGGTGTACCTGCCGGTGGGGCTCGGCGGTAGCGCCTTGTTACTGGTCAAGGTCCCCAGGCTGAACGAGCTTATGGGCGAGGGGACCGGTGCCCTTACCAGCTGGACGTTTTACCGCGATGCGCTGATTGTGTCCTCTGTGCTGTACTTCGGCTCGGTGGTCGCCGGCTTCATCATCGTGATGACCGTCCCGCGCCTGCTCAATCTCGCTCATCAAACCCGACAAGCTCTACCGCCTGTACGGCTTCCACTACGGGATTCATCGGTGGATCTTGCGTTTCTCCAATGCCAAGTTCTTGAGCAACCTCGTCGGCGACAGCTCGTGGATCGTGCACTACCTGCGCGGCATCGGGTACGACCTCGGAAAGGTCGTCCAGATGGGCGCGAACTTCGGCGGCAACGTCAAGCACGAGAACCCGTTCCTGAGCACCGTCGGCAGCGGAACGATGGTCGCCGACGCGCTGTCGATGATGAATGCGGAGTACTCGAGCACGTCTTTCCGGCTGTCCCGGGCATCCATCGGGGCAAACAACTTCCTGGGCAACAACATCGCGTATCCGCCGCGAGGCAGGACGGGCGACAACTGCCTGCTCGCGACGAAGGTCATGGTGCCGATCAGCGGGACGGTCCGGGAGAATGTCGGGCTGCTGGGCTCCCCGCCCTTCGAGATCCCGCGGTCGGTAGAGCGCGACAGCAGCTTCGACCACCTGAGGACCGGTGATGAGTTCCGCCGCCGTCTCGCGGCCAAGAACAGGCACAACCTCGTCACCATCTTCTGGTCCCTCTTTGCGCGGTGGATGTTCTTCTTTCTGCTTTCCGTCCTCACAGGCATCGCCGCGGACTTCTACGCCTCATTGGGTGCGGCGGCGATCGCGTCGGAACTCCTGCTCGTCCCGCTCCTCGGTGTCGCCTACTGGATCCTGGTCGATCGGATCGTGAGAGGCTTCAAGCCTCTGCCCGTGCTGTTCTGCTCGATCTACGAGCCCGCGATGTGGCGCCACGAACGGTACTGGAAGGTGCCCTCGATCGGGTTTCTCGCGGTCTTCGCTGGTACCCCGTTCATCAACATGATCTTGCGCCGACTGGGTGCCCAGATTGGCCATCGGGTTTTCAATGACGGCTGCGGCATGACGGAGCGGTCGCTTGTCACGGTCGGCGATGACTGCACGCTGAACGAGATGAGCGGGGTCCAGTGCCACTCGCAGGAGGACGGCACCTTCAAATCGGACTACTCGACCCTAGGCTCCAACGTAACCCTCGGGACCGCCTCCCTCGTGCACTACGGCGTGACGATCGGCGACGGCGCCCAGCTCATCACCGACTCCTTCCTGATGAAGGGCGAACAGGTTCCGGCTGGCGCGCGGTGGGGCGGCAACCCGGCCAGCGAGATGCGGGTCCCGACCGCGTTCATGGTTCGCCAAGATCACGACGAGCGCCGGAGCCTCGCTCTGGCCAGTACCTACTAGCTCTTGCCAATGGTGAGCGGAGGAATGACTTGATGGACGTTCAGGCGGTATTTGGCCGTTCTGGGGCCGGGCGAGAGTTCTGGCATGGTGCGCTCCTCGCGGGCGGGTTCACCGCAATCCCGCGGTGGAGCCTTGATCCCGCGATCGGCGCAGCCGAGCATGAAGCGAAGATTTCCGACGACCTGATCGCGACACTGCGCCGGCTGGCGGATGAGCTGGGGGTCACGGCGAGTTCGGTGCTGTTGGCTGCGCACGCCAAGGTGCTCGCCGCACTGTCTGGCGAGCGCCAGGTCACCACCGGCTACGTCGCCCGGGCGGGCGGCGGACCAATGCCCTGTGGCCTGACGACCGATGCTGAGTCGTGGCGCGAGCTACTGCTCGACACCCATCGCGCGGAGGCGCAGCTGCTGTCGCACGCGGACTTTCCGCTAGACGAGCTCAGGCGCGAGCTGAGCGTGACGGGACCGGCGTTCGAGACCGTCTTCAACCCGACCGGCATCGAGGGTGACCTCGGCCAAGGCATCGTGCTTCGGCTGGGAATCTCGCAGCGGAATGACGAGCTGGTGCTGCGGGTGCGGTATCGCACTGATGTGTTGGATCCGGATTGCGTGGCGAGGATCGCCGGTTATCACCTGACGGCGCTGGAGTTGATGGCCGTCGATCTCGATGCTGAGCACCAGGAGCAGAGCTTGTTGTCTGCGGAGGAGCTCTATTTTCAGCTGGCAGGCCTGGCCGGGCCGCGGCGGGAGCTGCCGGATCGCCGGGTGCATGAGTTGTTCGAGCAGCAGGTGGAGGCTCATCCTGAGGCTGTCGCCGCTGTGTGCGGGGACCGCAGCCTGACGTACGGGCAGCTCAATGGTCGTGCCAATCGGTTGGCTCGGGCTTTGTTGGCGCGTGGGTTGGGCCGTGAGGGTGTGGTGGCGGTGGTGACCGAGCGCAATCTGGATTGGTTGGCTGCGGTGCTTGCGGTTTTCAAGGCCGGTGGGGTGTATCTGCCGATCGAGCCGCATTTCCCGGCGGATCGGATTGCGGCCATGCTTGCCCGGGCCGGCTGCGGGTTGGTGTTGACCGAACCTGCCAGCACCGCCACCCTGGACGCGGCCTTGAAGTCGCTGCCCGATGCTCAGACGCTGTTCGTTGAGGCGGGTTATCGGGAGGATCAGGCTGAGGCGAATCTCGGCGTGGTGGTTGCGCCGGATCAGCTGGCCTACATCTATTTCACGTCTGGTTCGACTGGTGAGCCGAAGGGTGCGATGTGTGAGCACGCCGGCATGGTGAATCATCTGTTCGCCAAGATCGATGATCTGGGGATCGGCGAGGGTCAGGTGGTGGCGCAGACCGCACCGCAGTGTTTCGACATTTCGTTGTGGCAACTGGTTTCGGCGCTGCTGGTGGGCGGCCGAACCCTGGTCGTGGAGCAGGAGGTGATCTTGGATGTGGAGCGGTTCGTCGACAAGATCATCGACGGCCGGGTTGCGGTGTTGCAGCTGGTGCCGTCCTACCTGGAGGTCGTGTTGTCCTATCTGGACCGCGACCCTCGGCCACTGCCGGACCTGCGTTGTGTGTCGGTGACTGGTGAGGCGTTGAAGTGGGAGCTGGCGCAGCGCTGGTTCGCGTCACAGCCGCAGATCAAGCTGGTGAATGCCTATGGGCTGACCGAGACCTCCGATGACACCAACCATGAGGTGATGGATCGGGTCCCGGATCGGGTGCTCTTGGGTCGTCCGGTCAACAATGTGCAGATTCAGGTGGTTGATGAGTACCTGCGACCGGTGCCGTTGGGTGCGCCCGGTGAGATCGTGTTTTCTGGGGTGTGTGTGGGCCGCGGCTACATTAATGATCCGGAACGGACCCGCGCAGCATTCCTGACCGACCCCGAAACCGGCAGGCGGCGGTATCGCAGTGGTGATCATGGCCGGTGGCGCCCGGACGGCAAGTTGGAGTTTTTGGGCCGGCGGGATTCGCAGTTGAAGATTCGGGGTTTCCGGATCGAGCTGGGTGAGATCGAGAACACGCTGTTGCGGGTGCCCGGGGTGCGTGACGGTGCGGTGGTGGTTGCGGAGCGGGCCGATCAGAGCAAGCATCTGGTGGCCTTCTACTCCAGCGGCAACCCACTCGAGGTCGACGTGTTGCGCTATCGGCTGGGTGAGTCGCTGCCGGAGTACATGGTGCCGTCGGCGTTTCATTGGCGGGAGCTGTTGCCGTTGACGGCCAACAGCAAGATCGACAAGAAGACCCTGACGAAGTTGGCCGGACAGCTCAGCGGCGTCGAGGACCGCTACGACGCACCGAACACGCCGACCGAGAAACGGCTGGCGGCGGCCTGGGCGAAGGTGCTCGGCGTTTCGCCGGAGCAGATCGGCCGGCGCGACCACTTCTTCGACCGGGGTGGCACCTCACTGTCGGCAGTGAAGCTCGCGGTCAACCTGGACCGGGCGGTGTCGCTCAAGGAGGTCACCGCGCATCCGGTCTTGGCTGACCTGGCGGGCGTCGTGGATGGCAGGTCGGACGGGCAGTCCGAGCTGCTGCAGGCCCTGTCCGAATCGAATGGGCCGGAATCGGATGGGTCGGGATCGAATGGTGGCCAGCACGGCGCCCTGGTGTGCTTTCCGTACGCGGGCGGCAACGCGGTGAACTTCCAGCCGATGGCGAGGGCGCTGCGGGACAGCGGTCTCAGGGTGTACGCGGTCGAGCTGCCCGGTCACGACGTCGCCACCACCAAGGAGTCATTCGCGCCGCTTGACCAGGTGGTCGACCGGGTGGTCGCGGAGATCAACCGGCTCGGCCTGACCGCCGTGCTGCTGTGGGGCCATTCGTCCGGCGCGGCGCTCGCCGTCGAGACGGCCCGGCGGCTGCTGCGGGCCGGGACGCCGTGCAGCGGGTTTTTCTTGGTGCGCAGCTGCTGGGTGCCGCGGCGGACCGCCGCGCCGCGGTCGCCGAGCTCGGCGCACGTAGCAACGCGGAGATCTCCGCGCGGCTGAGCGGCGACAGCGGTTACACCGAGCTCGGTGAGCTGGACGCGGAACGCGCCGAGCATGTCGGTGCCGCGTACCGCCACGACTACGTGTCGGCGAACCGCTATTTCGCCGAGGTCTTGGATAACCCGCCGTCGGAGCGGCTGTCCGCGCCGGTCACCGTGGTGGTCGCTGCGGACGATCCCACCACGGCAGGGTTTCGGGCGCGCTGCCGCGAGTGGGAGCTGCTGGCCGAACACGTCGAGCTGCACGAACTTCCCGGCGGCGGTCACTACTTCCCGCGTACCCGTCCGGCTGAGGCGGGGCAGGCCGTCCTGCTGTCGGCAGGAATGTTGGCTTCTCCATGACCGTCGAATTGAAGGGAGCTCCGATGTCGTCGTCACCGCTGGTGTCACGGCTCGATGTGGAATTGCAGCCTGGCAAGCCTCCGATGCTGCGCGCCGAGGCCACCGGCGATGCGCCCGGCTGGGCGGCCGAGCACCGGGACGCGTTGCGCGCCGTCGTGGCAGAGCACGGTTCGGTTTTGGTCCGTGGCCTCGGGCTACGTGAGCCGGCCGGGTCTGCCGCGGTCTTCCGGCGGCTGGCCACCAGCCTGATGACGGAGAAGGAAGCCTTCGCGCGCCGGCAGGTTTACGCCGACGGGGTGTACTCGTCGGCGACCTGGCCGGCGAACCAGCAGATGTGCATGCACCATGAGCTGAGCTACCGGCTGGAAATCCCGAGCCTGTTGCTGTTCGGCTGCCTGGCCGCCCCAACCCGCGGCGGAGCGACCGCGGTGTCGGATTCGCCGACCGTGCTGGACCAGCTGCCCAAGGACTTGACCGGACGGTTCGAGCGGGACGGCTGGATCCTCACCCGCAGCTACAACGACGAGATCGGCGCGACCTTGGCGGAGGCGTTCGGGACCGAGGACCGGAGCGCCATCGAAAGCTACTGCCGTGGCAACGCGATCGAGTTCGCGTGGCAGCCCGACGGCGAACTGCGGACCCGGCAGCGCCGCTCCGCCGTGGTGCGGCACCCGGTGACCGGTCAACGCTGCTTCTTCAACCAGATCGCCTTCCTCAACGAGTGGACGATAGACCCCGAGATCCGTGAGTACCTGGTGGAGATGTACGGCGCCGACGGGCTGCCGTTCAACACCGGGTTCGGCAGCGGCGAGCCGCTCACCGAGGAGATCGTGGAGCTGATCAACCAGGTTTACGAGGCCAACACCGTGCGGGAGCCGTGGCAGGCCGGCGACTTGATGCTGGTTGACAACATCCGCACCGCGCACAGCAGGGAGGCCTACGAAGGGCCGCGCGAAATCCTGGTCGGGATGGCCGAGCCGGTACGCCTTTCCGACACGCCGCCCGCCAATGAGGTGAGGTCCCGATGACCACCACGCTTCCCAATACGACCGGGTCCGGAACGGCCGAGCGGGCAACCGTGCCTCCGTTCGCGGTGATCTCCGGCGGGCAGGTGCAGCGGGCGCTGCAGGGACAAGAGAAAGAGATCGTGGAGCTTATCGAGGCCACCTACCGGCTGCACGGCGCCGGGGATTCGGTGAATCCGCCGTCGTACTTCCTGCGCTTCCCCGACCGGCCGTCGTCTCGGATTATTGCGTTGCCGGCCTCGATCGGCGGACCTTCCCGGGTGGACGGCGTGAAGTGGATTTCGAGTTTCCCCGAGAATGTGGCGGCTGGGATCCCGCGGGCGTCGGCGGTGCTGATTCTGAATGATCATGACACCGGCTATCCGTTCGCCTGCCTGGAGGCATCGATCATCAGCGCTACCAGGACGGCCGCGTCGGCAGCGTTGGCGGCTGACTGGCTGAGCCGCAGCCGGCCCCGCCCAACCCGGGTCGGGTTTGTCGGGGCGGGTTTGATCGCGCGTTACATCCACACGTTCCTGGCCGGCACCGGTTGGTCGTTCGACGAGATAAGCGTGCACGACCTGTCCGCCGACAGCGCGGCAGGCTTCCACACGTATCTGGAACAGTCCGGCACCGCCGGCCGGGTCACGGTGCACGACAGCGCCGAGAAGGTGATCCGGTCCAGCGACGTAGTCGTCTTCGCCACCGTCGCCGCTGAACCGCACATCCGGGAGGTGTCCTGGTTCGAGCACAACCCGGTGGTGCTGCACGTGTCACTGCGCGACCTGGCGCCGCAGATTCTGCTCGCCTCAACCAACATTGTGGATGACGTTGAGCACTGCCTGAAGGCCAACACCTCACCACACCTGGTCGAGCAGCTCACCAGCAACCGGGACTTCTTGTTGGGCACGTTGGATGATGTGATGGCCGGCCGGGTGACGCTGCCGGCGGATCGGCCGGTGATCTTCTCACCCTTCGGCCTTGGGGTGCTGGACCTGGCGGTCGGCAAGAACGTCTACGACACGGTGGTGTCCTCCGGCGACCTGCACGTCATCGACGACTTCTTCCACGAGCTACGCCGGCACGGCTAAACACACACAAGCGCCATGCTCGAGCTGATCTTGCCGGTTGGCGTGGAGAGCGAGGAGCGCTTCGGCGCGGTACCTGGTGGGGTGCTGTTCCCGGAAGAAGAGAAGATCATCACCCACGCCACCGAGGCGCGACGGCGTGACTTTGCCGCCGTGCGGAGCTGTGCACGTCGCTATCGTGGGCGCGCGGCGGCCCTCCCAGCTGGACGAGACCGCCCAAGCGGCCGACATTGAGCTCTCCAAGTCCGACATGGAGGTAATCGACGAGACGCTCACCGGTGCGGTGCCCGTGTGGGGCCCGCATCCAGAGGGCATGTGAGAGAAGCAACTAGACGGCAGAAGTTGGCCTTCAACTTCGAGTACGTCAGCGGGCTTCCAGCGTTGCGCGGGCCGGGATCAGCGAGGCGGGAGGCCGATACCGGGACCAGCAGCTGGCGCTACCCCGCCGGCCGCTATCCAGGAGCTCTGCGCTTCTCCCCGGTGCATCGGCTCCCGGCCGGACGGCTGCTGCGGGCGGGGCAGCATCGGAGAGCGCCTGCTGACCTGCTCGACAACGGGCTTTTCGGTGGTCACAGCGACCGTCTTGCCGTTGTGGTGGAACGCCAGCGAGGCGTCCGGCCCATCCCGCAGCGTGTAGGTAGCGCGGTCCCGGTCAATGTCGACTCCCAGCCTTAGGCCGTGCCATTGGACGGTGAAACTCAGCCGGGTGATGCCGTCGGGAAGCTGGGGTGCGAAGGACAACAGCCCGTCGTGCTGGCGCAAGCCGCCGAACCCGGCGACCAGCGCTATCCAGACCCCCGCGAGCGAGGCGATGTGCAGCCCATCCCCGCTGTTGTGATCGATGTCCCGCAAATCGATCTGGGCCGCCTCGTAGGCGTAGTCGTATGCGAGCTCCAGGTGTCCCACGTCGGCTGCGGTCACCGCCTGGATAGCAGCGGACAGCGACGAGTCACGGACAGTGCGCCGCTCGTAGTAGTCGACGTTGCGCGCCTTATCCTCGTCGTCGAAGTGATGGCCGAACCAGTGCTGGGCCAGCATCAGGTCGGCCTGTTTGATCACTTGCCGGCGGTACAGATCAAAGTACGGCGACGTGCAACAGCAACGGATACTCGTCGCGGGAGGCCTCGAAGTCCCACGCCGGCAGCCGGGTGAACCCCGCGCTCTGCTGGTGTACCTGCAGGTCGGTGTCATACGGCACGTTGACCGCGTTGGCCGCCTCCCGCCACGCCGCGATCTCCTCAACCGTGACGCCGAAGTCGCGGGCCAGGCCGGGGTGGCGTTCTGCGGCCTCGGCCGCGTTGCGCAGGTTGTGGGCCGCGGCGAGATTCGTGAACACGTTGTCGTTCACGAGAGCGCTGTACTCGTCCGGCCCGGTGACACCGGCGATGTGCCAGACGCCGTCGACGTCGTGGTGCCCCAGCGAAATCCATAGTCGGGCGGTCTCGACCAGTAGCTCCAGCCCGGCCTCGACCTCGAGCGTCTCGTCACCGGTCACCGACCGGTATCGGGTCA
Organism: uncultured Actinomycetota bacterium; assembly: GCA_963734005.1. Classification (GTDB taxonomy): domain Bacteria; phylum Actinomycetota; class Actinomycetes; order Propionibacteriales; family Propionibacteriaceae; genus Microlunatus. The sequence goes on along the minus strand of CAVTFS010000028.1, from coordinate 24,993 downwards.
CCGCGGCAGCGATGTCGGCGTTGATGTGGAACGCCGCGGTCCCGGCGGGCCAGTATCCGGAGCACTCCTCACCGTGGATGGTGCGCCAGGGGAACGCGGCTCCGCGCAGCCCGAGTGTGGCGGCACGCTCCTTGGCCAGGTCGAGGGTTGAGTGCCGCCAGCGCAGCGCGTCGGCAGCGGCGCGCGGCTGGGTGTAGGTGAGCACCGGCAGCAGGTACGCCTCGGTGTCCCAGAACGTGTGGCCGTCGTAGCCGGGCCCGGTCAACCCCTTGGCGGGCAAGCTGCGGCGCTCCGCTCGTGCACCGGCCTGCAGGACGTGGAACAGCGCGAACCGCACCCCCTGCTGCAGTTCCGGGTCGCCCTCCACCTGCACATCGGCGCCGTCCCAGAACTCGTCCAGATACGCCCGCTGCTCGGCGAGCAGACCCTCGAAGCCGGTGTGCCGAGCGCCGGTCAGCGCGGCGGCGACCTGGTCCCGCAGCGCCGGCTTTGACCGCACGCTCGACCACCCGTAGGCGAGCAGCTTCACGATGCGCAGCCGCTGCCCAGGCTCCAGGGTGCACACGAACGTGGTACGCGCCCAGTCCTCCGTCGCCGTGCTCTCCATGGTGACCTCGCCCGGAGCCTCGACATGATGGTCCATGCCGGCCGCCATCTGCAGCCCGCTGCGCCGTGTGCGGTGCAGCAGCGTTGCCCCACGGTCATGGACATCCTGCTCCAGGGCGACCAGGGGGTTCTCCAGCACGGCGGCCACCCGTGGGTCACCGGAGCGTGACGGACTCGGCTCGTTGGCCACCAGCTCGGACTGCGCGATCAGCCGAACCGGCCCGTCGACCGCTTCGACCACGTACTCGAATGCGGCGATCGCCCGCTGAGTAAACGACACCAACCGGGTCGACCGTATCTGGACCCGTCGACCGGCCGGCGATTCCCAGTCGGCGTAACGGGTTAGCGTTCCGGCGCGCAGATCCAACGCCCGCTCATGCTCTAGCAGCCGCCCGAACCGAACATCGAACGACGCGTCGTCGACGAGCAGCCGGATCAGCTTGCCGTTGGTGACATTAACGACCGTCTGGCCGGACTCGGGGTAGCCGTAGGCGCGCTCGGCATACGGCAACGGCCGCACCTCGTAGAACGAGTTGAGGTACGTGCCGGGGATGCCGTGCGGCTCCCCCTCGTCCAGGTTCCCGCGCAACCCGATGTGGCCGTTGGAGAGCGCGAAGAGCGACTCCGACCGGGCCAGCAGATCCAGGTTGAGCCCGCGTTCTCGAACAGACCACGGCTCGAGCGGAAAGATGCTCCCTTCGCTCACCGAGCCACCTCCGCATTCGCAGCGTCCAGCAGGTCGGCTAGGTCGCTGACCACGATGTCGGCGCCATGCGCTCGCAGCGCGTCCACCTGTCCGGCCCGGTCCACCCCGACCACGAACCCGAACCCGCCGGTCCGGCCAGCCGCCACGCCAGCAAACGCGTCTTCGAACACCGCCGCTTGAGGCGGATCCACACCGACACATCGCGCCCCGGCCAGGAACGTGTCGGGCGCCGGTTTGCCCTTCAGCCCCTGATCGGCGATCGAGAGCCCGTCGATCCAGCCCTCCACCAGCGTGACCAACCCGGTGACCTCCAGGACCTCAGCAGTGTTCGCACTGGAAGACACCACCACGCGACGCAGCCCGGCGTCTCGGGCGGCCTCGAGGTACCGTCGAGAGCCTTCGAAGACCTCGACGCCCTCCTCGCGGATCCGCCGCAGCAGCGCCTCGTTCTTGCGGTTACCTACGCCATGCACGGTCTCCACGCCGGGACCGTCGTCCGGGCTACCTTCTGGCAATCTGATACCTCGGCTTGCCAGGAAGTCCCTCACACCGTCCGGTCGTGGTTTGCCGTCGACGTAGAGGGAGTAATCAGCCGATGGGTCAAACGCGACAAACGACCCGCCCTTCTGCTCGGCCCGCTCCCGCAGGAACGCGTCGAACATCTCCGTCCACGCCTTGTTGTGCACCGCCGCGGTGTCTGTGAGTACCCCGTCCAGATCGAACAAGCCCGCTATTACCCCTTCGGGCAGCCCCAGGACGCCCGCTTCTCCCCGTCCAGCGTCGGTCTCCGGCCCTCCGGCCACGGTTGTGCCTCCCACCTCAGTCCGCAGTGCTCACGCTTCTCAATAACCATCGCCCCCCGAGCCGTTTCGATGCATCCTGGCCAGCAGCCTTCGATACCCCGCCACAGGAAGGCGCCACCAGGAGGTCAGCATTCCAGGTGGCCTGATGCGATACCAGGAGCTAGCCCCGCCCCTGACGTGCGCCTGGGGGTTGTGAGGTCCCACTCGAGGGGCCCGTCGCCCCTTCGTCAAGGCGCGACAGCGGCGTCGGTGATCGTGTTGATTCCAGCGATCCGGGCGGTCAGGTCGTCGTTGAGCTGATGGCGTGCGCCCAGATATATCGGGTCGACATAGCTGACGAAGGACCCGCCAGCGGGGTTGTCAGACCAGTACTTTCAGCGGCAGATCCAGGGCGGCCAGCGGCGCGGCCAGCATGATAGGGGTGCCCGCCGCCGGGCTCCCGAAGACGAGCAGCTTGGTGTTTGGCATGGATAGGCCCGCCTTTCCCGCCTCGCCGCTGTGGTCGACCAGCGCGAACACGATCAGCCCCCTTTCTTCCACGGCGGCCCGGAGGCGTTCCAAGGTGGCCGGTACAGGCCGTGCACTGGACTTTGTAATCACGCCTAGGGTTGCTGGCCTTGGCATCATTGCTCCTTAATCACGGGCCGCCGAGACCGAGTGCGGCTACGTCGTGCGCGTCGTTGACCCTGGTCATGCCCAGAGGTAACTTAAATTGTGCGGTTGCCCAAAAAATGAGCCGCAAGCTGCACGACTGCAAAGCCTGGTCATTGAGGATTGCGCCTCTCTCGGGGTTCGGCGCGCTGCGCGTGATTCGCCGTTGCTGCGTACGCGCTCGAACCGGCGGTCGCCATACGGGTCTGGCACCCCGCGATAGACCCGGCTCTCTCTGAGCGGAGGTGGTGTATGTGGAACCCCGCGACTCCCTACAGATCGCGCAGAACGCTTTCGGCGAGAACCGCCACATTTGCGCGTTCTTCAACAACCTGGATGAGCACTATCGGGTACTTGGTTCATTCATCAAGGATGGTTTCGACCAAGGGGATAGGGCTTTCCACCTAGTCGATCCTGAGCGACGAGAAGAACACCTTAGGCGGCTCACCGACGCCGGCATCGACGTAATAGAGGCGATGGATTCCGGTCAACTCGAGCTACACCCGTGGCAAGACGGCCCGCTCCACGCAGATCGATTCGATCAGGACATATGGCTGGAGGGGTTCGAGCGCGTGCTCCAGGCCGGGCTCGCAGCAGGCTATGCCCAGACGAGATTCCTCGCTCAGATGGAATGGGCGCTCGTCGACTTGCCGGGTGTCGATGACCTGATCGAGTTCGAGACGCGGGTCAACTATGTCGTTCCCAAGTACGACGACCCGGTGATCTGCGCGTATGACCTGTCGAAGTTCGGAGCGAGCACGGTGATGTACGCATTGCGGACACATCCGGTCGTGATCATCGGCGGGCTGATGCAGCAGAATCCGTTCTACGTGGATCCTGACCAGTTTCTCGTTGAGATACGGAAGCAGCGGTCGCCCAACGTAGGGGCCGCCACGGCGCGCTAGGTGTACGCCGATACCGAGCCCGATGCCAGCCGCCTGCGCGCGGTGCTTCGGGATCTCGTAGCGCTTTCGGCGATCCCGGCCGCATGGATCGGCAGGGAACCGTCGGCCGTGGCAACCGGTCTTGCCGACGCCCTGGTCGAATTGCTGCAGCTCGACTTTGCGTTCGTGCGTCTGCGCGACCCGGATGGTGCTGGAGCGGTCGACGCCACGCGGGGGAGCGCGTGGCCTAGGTTTCCGGATTGGCTGGAAACTCACCTCGGCACGGGCGCCCAGTTCCGACGTAAGGAGATCGTCCCGGATATGGGCGGCGGCTCGGAGCCGTGCCGCGGGCTTGTCGTCCCGGTGGGATTCAACGGCGAGGGGGGTGTGGTCGCAGCTGCCTGCACACGCAGTGATTTCCCAACTGCGACCGACGAGCTGTTGCTGTCCCTTGCAGCGAATCACGCGGCGACGGCGTTCCAGAGCGCGCGCCTCATCGATGAGCGCAGAGAGGCGGAGGAAGAGCTACGCCGGGCGCGTGGCGAGCTCGAGGTGAAGGTGGCGGAGCGGACAGCCGAGCTCGGACAGCTCGCCGACGAGCAGGCGGCGCTGCGGCGGTTGGCGACATTGGTGGCAGAAGGAGCACGGCCCGCCCAAGTCTTCTCGGCCGTCAGTGATGAGGTCGGTCGCTTCTTCGGCTCGGATACTGCGGCGGTTGTCAGGTTCGAGCACGACCCTCCGGCGATCATCTTCGTCGGCGTAGGGCAGCGCATCTCGGGAATACAGGTTGGAACACGGTGGGAGCTCGACGATGCGTTGGCGTCGACGGAGGTGTATCGCACCGGACGCTCTGCCCGCGTCGACGACAAGGACTGGTCGTCAGTCAGTGGGCCCGTTGGCCCAGCCAGGCGCCGCCTAGGCATCGTCTCGACGGTTGCGACCCCGATCATCGTGGAGGGCCGCCTTTGGGGCGCGGCCACCGTTTCGGCCAAAGTGCCACTGCCCGCCGACGCCGACAAACGGCTGGAGAAGTTCACCGAGCTGCTCGCCACCGCGATTGCGAACGCGGACAGCCGAGCCGAGCTTGCCGCGTCGCGGCTGCGGATCGTCGCTGCGTCGGACGAGGCGCGCCGCCGCATCGAACGAGACCTCCACGACGGCATGCAGCAGCGACTGGTCTCACTCGGACTGGCGGTACGCGCCGCGGAGGCGAATGTTCCTCCCGAGAGTGGCGACCTTCGAGCCGAGTTGTCTCGCATCGCGACGGGCCTCGCCGATGCGATGGAGGACTTGCGGGAGATCTCGCGCGGGATCCACCCCGCGATCCTCTTGGAGGGTGGTCTCGCTCCGGCTCTGCGAGCGCTCGCGCGACGCTCGACCATTGCCGTTGAGCTCGACCTCGCGACGGACGCGCGGTTCCCCGGACCGATCGAGATCGCTGCCTACTTCGTCGCATCGGAGGCCTTGGCCAACGCAACCAAGCATGCGCAGGCCTCACGGATCGAGCTGGCGCTCGCGACCCGCAACCACAGCCTGCTGCTGCTGATTCGCGACGACGGCATCGGCGGGGCTGATCCAGCGCACGGTTCGGGCCTCGTCGGTCTCACCGACCGAGTTGAGGCTCTGGGGGGCTCGATCGAAGTACGCAGCAGTGCCGGCCACGGGACCCAAATCACGGCAGAGCTTCCACTCCAGCTTGACCTGGCTACCGGGGCCGATTGAGGGCGGGCTCCGGCAGCCACGGACAACGACCGCGCCGCCGCGGTCAATCGCCAGCCTGCTGCTGTGATGGACACATGAGCTCGCTACCGGTTAAGTAGGCGGCGCCGGCGGCCGCTGAGGCGAAGACGATGACGCACTAGGCAAGGGTCTGGGCGGCCGCGGTCAGGACGCCGTGGTCGAACAGCTAAGCGCTGATCTCGAGAGGACGCAGGAGCCAACCCGGCGGCCCCGCCCCAGCCTGGCGGCACGCCCGGCATGGTGGATCCGCTCTTGCCGCTAGCGGGCAGATGCTCGTTCCTGCTGTCGCACCGTCTAAACGGGCGCTGGCTGCGATGACGGGGAAGCCCATCCCGGCAAGGCTGAAGACACATGAATCTTGACGCACTCAAGAAACCAAGCCGGCCCTCGTAGCAGGCTCGCCGATCGACAGAATGGAGCAGCCATGACAACCGTAGAACACATCCGCACGACCGTCCTCGAGCAATGCGAGCAGGTGACGCCGCTCAGTGGAATCAAGCCTGTGGACCGCACATTCGATCCCAACGAAACCTGCGCCCGCTGCGGGCCCAGTACACGGGCCCAGTTCAGATGGGTGTTCCGGACGGTCAGCAAGTTCACTCACGAGCACAGCGACCTCTACCTGTGCGCTCACTGCTCCTCTGTGGGTGAGCCTCGGCTGCTCTTCACCAGCATCCTCCATGTGACTCGCACTCATGACCAGCACTAGGGTCGCGGCGGTGACCATGTCCCCCGGACGTCATCACCAGGAGCGCGGCCAGGAAGGTGTCCCGTTAGCAGGAATGTCTGCCGGCGACCGACTTGCAACGCTTAAGCCATGGCGCTGCGCTGTCTGATCGTAGATGACAGCCCTCGCTTCCTGGAGGCCGCACGCGGACTGCTTGAGCGCGAGGGCGTATCGGTTGTCGGCGTGGCGACGAGCTGCGCCGAGGCGCTCCGGCGCGCGGCTGAACTCCGGCCGGACGTCACCCTGGTCGACATCGATCTCGGTGGGCAGAGCGGATTCGAAGTCGTACGACAGCTGCACCGCACACCTGAGCTGGCGGCGGCAAAGACCATTTTGATCTCCGCCGATGATGAGGCGGATTACGCTGAGCTGATCGCGGCCAGTCCGGCGGTGGGGTTCCTGCCCAAGACCGCCCTGTCCGCCGACGCGATCCGAGACCTGCTTGGGTTGCCCGTCTGATAGCGGCCGACGGGTCAGCGTGCCTCAAGGAAGGTCACCACCGCGAGGACCCGGCGGTGATCGTCGCTGGTCTCCGGCAGGCTGAGCTTCTCGAGGATGTGACGGACATGCTTCTCCACAGTCCCCTCAGCCACCCATAGACGACGGGCGATGCCGGCGTTGGAGCGCCCCTCCGCCATCAGTGCCAGCACTTCGCGCTCCCGGGCGCTGAGGTCCTCGAGCGGGTCGTTGCGCCGCCGGGCGCTCACCAGTTCCTGCACCAACGCGGGGTCCATCACCGATCCGCCCCTGACGATCCGCTCGAGGGTCTCGATGAACTCGTTCACGTCGGTCACGCGGCTCTTCAGCAGGTAGCCGATCCTTTGCCCGGTGACCAGCAGTTCCATCGCGTGCTCGACCTCCGCGTGAGCGGATAGCACCAGGATTCCGGTGTCCTGGAACTCGTTGCGAATCTCTCGGGCCGCCTCCAACCCCTCGGTGGTGTGCGTCGGTGGCATCCGGATGTCAACAACGACCAGATCGGGCGTCAGGTCGCGGACCAGCGGAAGGATCCACGATCCGTCGCCCGTCTGTCCGACCACCTCGAAGCCCGAACGCTCGAGCAGGCTGGCCATCCCTTCGCGGAGCAGTACGTCATCCTCGGCCAGGATCACGCGCACCTTCTGCTCCGTCGTCATGCCCAGCATTATCCGCTACCGTCCAGAGATGGAAGGCGGGCTGACCCGGCGCACCGTCATCGCGAGCGGCCTGCTCGCCGTCATCATCGGCGCCGCGTTCGGGGTCCTGGTGCTGTCGATCGTCGACCTGAACCGGGTGGAGCAGAGATCGCGGCGTTCCGAAGAAGTGCTCGTGGTCGCCAACACTTTCGAGCGACTCATCGTCGATGCCGAGACCGGCGTGCGCGGGTTTCTCATCACCAGAAGCGAGGAGTTCCTGGAGCCGTGGCAAGCCGCACAGATCGACTTCCCCGACCAGGCCAGGATGTTGGAACAACTCGTCGCCGACAACCCAGAGCAGCTTGTCCGGGCTCAGCAGATCGCAGCGGGCGGCAGGTCGTACCTCATGGATTACACCGTCCCGCTGGTCCCCGACGAAATGGCCCCAGCCGCGAGCCGATGAGCACCTGGGTTGGAAGGTGGCGCTATCGACCGGGGGCTAACCTTCGAGTTCCCGCCTATGGGCCAGCGCCTCCCGCCTGGGTCCAGGTCGCGGCCTGCAGCCTGTCAGGCCATGAACGGCATGAGCTCGGGGACTGTCGGCTGAACACGTGCGTGACCTAGTCGAGCACGGCTACGTCGGAAGGATCCCGGGGGTGCGCATCTCGGTCGGGGCGGACGCCTTCCAACCGACGATGTCCGACCGGCATGCCTGGACGATCGACGCGGCCAACTTCACGCACGTTCTCTCCATCTGTGGGGGGCACTTCGGGGACCTGCTCTTCCACACCGTCGGCTTCCCGGCCCAGTTGACGGCCGTCGTCGAGAACCAGTTCCCGGCCGTGACGATTGAGGAGACGGGGGAGAAGGTCCCTTACGCCGGCCCGAACTCAAGTGGAACAGCGCGATCTTCCTGCCGGTGTGGGGTTCACGGACACGGATCGAGTAACTGCCGCGTCGTTGGTTGCTGGTGTAACTAGCTAAATCGATTTAGATCGTGACCTGTACACGATCCGAGCGGCAAAGCAAAAAGGGCGCGGAGCCCCCCGGGTAAGGAGTCCCCTCCGTGGGGTCAGTCGTCGTAGATCAAACCGCTTTCAACTGGATCTCGCTCACCAGAGCCGTATGACTGATTAGCGTTGCGGCATGACGGACGTACAGAACGCCTCGAAGCGGGTGCTCGTGGCGCGCATGCGCGCTCGCGCCGATCAGCCGGTGTCGGCCTGGGGAAGGCAGTAGCGGCAGCCGTTGTAGCCGCGGGCGACGGCGTCCGCGAGGGCGAAGAACGGCACCTTGTGGGCGGATGAGATCTGCGGCCACCACTGGCACGTCACGACGTGGACCTCGAGGGTAGGGGCGTTGCCGAAGAACATGTCCTCGACCTCCTTGACGGCCGTGATCTCGATCGTCTCCTTGCCCGCGGGCACGCCGTTCTGATCCTGGCTGAACACCAGGGGGTAGCGGTGCAGGTGCTCCGCGTCGTGCGAGAAGTCGATCGTAAGATCGAGCGCGACCCGATCGGCGGCGTCGAGGCCGACGCCCGTGAGCCGGGCGATCGTGCGCCCGCCGACCGACAGCGTCGACCGGTTGCGGCCGATCTCCGTGACCGTGAACCCGTCCATCCCCGCGCCGGTCAGCAGCCGTGACGGCACCCGCACCGAGATCTCGGTGTCTGCGGGCATCGCGCCCGCGTCGACGACGAGCACGTTCTCGGTGGGCTCGACGCCGCCGCGCGCCCACAGGCTGACCTTCTGCTTTCCGCCCGGCACGCTCATCACGGGGGCGACGTTGCGCTGGCCCACGTTGTTGTCGTAGCGAACGAGCAGGCCGTGGTTGAGCTCCGACGCGATGACGTCCGGTACCGCGCTGTCGCCGGGCACGCTCACGATGGCGATCAGGCACTCGTGGTCGACGATGGCCGGGGTCCACGTGAAGGGGCCGATCCGCGCGGACGCCCCGGGCGCGATCGCGGCACCCAGGGCGAGCTCTCCCACCGGCGTGAAGTCCCGCGGCCAGATCATCCCGGTGCCGGGGTTGCAGCGCAGCACCTTGACGCGCGCGGTGCCTGCCGGAGCCGCCAGCGTGCCGCGGTTCCCCACCCGGACGTGGATGTAGTTCGGCTGCCCGTTGATGGGCGGCTGATGACCGAGCTCCGGATTGTCGGCGGCGCTGCCGTCGTTGCGCACCCAGATGTCCGGCGATGTCCAGTGCGGCACCCCGCTCGGCTGGGTTCCGGCGTCGGTCGCGTTGTCGCGGATGAACAGGTCGACGCCAGATGTCGCCTCCGACCTGGCGACGAGGAGGTCCTGCAGAAGCGTCGCGAGCACCATCCGGGTGACCTGCGTGAGGTAGCCGTAGTCGAGCGTGCCGACGTCGTCGCTGGTCTCGTGGTAGTGCGGGTTGCCCTCGCCCTCGTACGCCCCCACGGTCACCCAGCCGCGCGCCTCGAACGGCATGTAGTCGCTGGCGTAGATGGGACCGAGCACGACGGGGAGCGTCGTGTAGTCGGTGGCCGCCTGCGACATCACCGCGCCGAGCGCCAGCGACGCCGCGTCGTTCCCCGGCACGGCGTTCCCGGTGTCGCGCTCCACCGTGATCGAACCGTCCGCTGGCGGATGACCGATCATGTCGAGGTTGATCATCCTGTGCACGGTGACGCCGTCGGCGGTGAGCTGGGTCGCGTATTCGGTCGATCCCCACAGTCCCTGCTCCTCGCCCGAGAAGCAGACGAAGTGCACGGTGTCGACCAGGTCCACGTCGGCCAGCAGCCGCGCGATCTCCAGGACCGCGGCGACACCGCTCGCGTTGTCGTCCGCGCCGGGCGCCCGCGACATCGCGTCCGATGCGGTCGCCATTCGGGAGTCGTAGTGGGCGCCCAGCACCAGGGTCCGCGGGGTCGGGCCCACGCCCGGCTTGATGGCCACGACGTTCTGACCGGTGTGGCCCGAGCGCGTCCACGCGCGCTTGCTCGCGCCCGGGTGTCCTAGCGCATGGAACCGCGCGACGAGGTGGTCCGAGGCCGCGGTGATGTGCGTCGAGAACGTATGCCGGGTGTGAAAGGCGGCGAGTCCGGCCACGTCCGCCGTGAGCCGGTCGGTCGAGATCAGGTCGACGAGGGTCGCGACGAACTTGTCGGGCAGAACCCCTGCCCACTTGCTCGTGCGGGGCGCCGGGATGCGCGCCTCCGGCGCACGCCGTTTGTCCGGGATGTCGTAGGTCTCGGCCATGGTCAGCCCCTGTCGTGCGCGGGGAGGCAGTACGCGCAGCCGTTGTAGCCGCGGGCGAGCGCATCCTCGACCCTCACGAACGGGAGCTTGCTGCCGGGGCCGAGCGCCGGCCAGAAGGGGCAGGTCGTGACGTGGATCTCCCCGCTGCGCGGGTTGCCGAAGAAGTAGTCCTCGAGTTCCTTGACCGCGACGATGTCCACGGTGACCCGCCCGACGAGGCGACCGTCCTGCCACTGCGAGACGACCAGCGGATACGTGCGCAAGTGCTCGGCGTTGTGCGAGAAGTCGATGACCAGGTCGAGGGTGGCATCCTCGGATGCCACGAGCGGGAACTCGGCCATCCTTGCGTCCACGCCGCCTGCCGCCTCGAGGCTCGACCGCACGGCGCCGGCCTTGAGCGGCGTGAGGTCGCTGAGTTTCGCGGCATCGATCAGGCGGGTCAGCGTGCGGACCTCGACCCGGCTGTCGGCCGGAAGTGCCGTCGTGTCGATCTGCAGCGTGTTCGTCGAGCGCTCAAGGCCTCCGTGGATGGTCATCGACGCCTTCGTCTTGCCGCCGGGCACCGACATCTGCGGGTTCACGTTGCGCTGCCCGACGTTGTTGTCGAAGCGCACGAGCTGGTCGTGGGGGACTGGCGAGAGGAGCCCGGCGGTGACCGCGGGATCGTCCGTGCCGCTGACGACCGCGAGCAGGCACTCGTGGCTGAGCACGGCCGGGGTCCAGAGGAACGGCCCGATGCGTACCGAGCCGCCGGCCGGGATGGCCGTTGCCACCGTCAGGGTGCCCATCGACGTGAAGTGCGTGGGCCAGATCATGCCGGTGCCGGGGTCGCAGTGGAACGCCTCCACGGTGAAGACGCCGGCGGGCGTCGGGGCGGTCCCGCGGTTGCGCACGTTGATGTACATGAAGTTCGGCTGACCGATGATCGGCTCCTGGTGTCCGCCGCTGGGGTCGTCGCCCTCGGCCGGGCCGAGGTTGCGCACCCAGATGTCCGGCGAGGTCCAGTGCGGGATCGGACTCGGGATCGCGCCGATGTCGGCGCCGCTGTCGGTGATATAGACGTCCACGGTCCGGGCCGGCCACAGCCCTCGCGCGACCGCGGCCGCGTCGAAGACCTTCGCATGCAGGCCGCCCGTGAGGGTGACATCCGCCTGGATCATGCCCTCGGCGAGACTCCGGGCGTGCGTGACGGCGGTCGAGTTGTCATCGGGCACGATCAGCAGTGCCTCGATGAACGACCGGATGACGACATCCGCCGCCCGCTGACGCACCGCGTCGTCGCTGGACTCGCCGCCGACGCCGAGGTACATCTGCCAGATTACGGTGCCGAGCATCGAGTTGCGCAGGTTGTGGCCGTAGCCCGGGAAGCCGGCGTCGTCGAAGCGCTCCGTCCGGTCGAGGGTGCGCTCGGTACTCCATCGGTCGGTCGCGTTGTTGTCGAACGGGAACGTCTCCGTGCGGCGGTGGCGCGCGGGATTGTGCTGATCGCGGTAGATCGCGGCGATCGCGTCGCAGAAGCTGTGCTCGTACGAGCCGGAGCCGCCGTGGCTGCTGCCGAGGAAGTCGAAGACGCCGTGCAGGTACTCGTGGATGACGACGCCGAAGTCGGCGGCATCCGGGACGCCGCCCTCGCCGAAGCGGATCCGATTCGGCGTGCCGGGGACCCACTCGCTGTTGTCGGCCCCGTTTAAGCCCTGCGAGTCGACATCGACGCGGGACATGTTGGCGTTGATCGTCGCGTTTCCGAGCGTGCGCAGGTAGCGCGCGAAGCTGTCGAGCCAGTAGTAGGTGTTGACGTTCAGGAAGTGCCGGTTCGTCGGGTACGTCGTGTACGAGAAGCTGGCAGTGGTCTCGGAGGGCACCGCCAGCGTCGGCACGTCCCAGTCGACGGCTCGGAACCAGTCGCCCTCGAGGCGGAACTGACCACCGGATGCCGGTGCGACCTCGAACGTCACCGTGTGCCGGAACGGGTTCAGGGTCGCGGCCGTGGACGTGCTGCTCAGCGTTCCCGAGTTCGATTCGCTGACCGGGTCGGGCATGAAGACCGAGCCGGTGGCGCTCACGTAGCGGCCGAGCAACTCGATGAAGCGCAGCCGGCCGGTCATCGCGTCGACGATGACCCGGAAGCGCTCGAAGGGGTCGCCGGTCTCGACCTGGATCTCGTAGATCAGGTGCAGCTTGCCGTCCGCGCGGACGCCCGTCTGGAGGAGCTCGCGGGTCGTGGTGGGGTAGTCGGCTTCGGGAATCTGCGGGCGGGAATCGTCCCTCAGGTAGGCCAGGCGGGAGCCGATGACCTGTGCGGTGCCATAGTCGGCCTCGAACGGACGCAGAGCGGTCGCCGTCGCGGCGTCAAGAGGCCGCGCCTCCGCCGGCTTGGGGGCGCCGGCGACGCTCTCGTCGAGCTTGTTGCTGACGTTCGTGACCGCCTTGCGGGCGATGTCGGCGGATGCGTGGATGCCCTTGCCCAGGATGGGAAGGTCGTTGAGGTATTGGGTGTAGCGGATCCGCAGCGTGTTGGCCCCCTCGTCGGCGCTCTCCTCGCGCACGTCGAGGTCGCCGGACTTGAGTTCGCCCGCGCGCGCCCGCAGGAAGCTCTCGATAGCGTCCCTCGCATCGGACCCCTGGTACTGCGCGCCGATGGGATCGCTGAACTTCCGCAGGGTGCCGTCCTTGACGGTGTCACCCACGTCGGGGAAGTACTTCAAGGGTTCGCGGTCCTCGTTCGCTCCATCTGTGGCCACGACGTCCATTCCTTCCCGTAGGAGCCCGCGCGAGGGAGGCTGGACCGGTCCCCCGGAGGTCGCGTGAGGTCTCGTCACTGAATGAGTTACACCCGGGTCCCCTGATACACAAGGAACCTTGACGTCACGGCCAGTCGGCGGTGTCCCGGCCCCATCGCCGGGGCGGTGCGAACTAGGTCGGCGCTCCCGCGTACGCGATCGCCGGCGCCACGGTGGTCATCGAGAGGCCGGCGATGTCGAACGTCTGCAGACTGGTGGTGCTCGATGCGGGGGAGCGAGGCCGATGCGCGTGCCGTTGAGAAACGCCCGGCTGTCGCGCGAACTCGCCGAGCGCTGACGTTGCACGTAGAGCGCGAATGGTGGCTCGCGGAGGATCGTCTGCGGTCCGAGTTGGCAGCGCTTCACGAGCGCGCCTTGATGATGCGCTCGCCTCTGACGATGACGACAAGTAGCCGCTGCCGCTTGCTTCGACGTAGCCGCCATTCACCAGATGCGCCGACCTGGACGCTTGCAGAAGGCCGCTCCGACATCGAGGACCGACTGGTTATCCGGGTGTGTCGTGGTCGTGAACGCTCGCTCGCCGCCTCCGCCCGAGCCCTCTGTAGTCAGATCTGCTGCCGCCTTTTCGAGGCACCTGGATGATGTTGTTCCGTAGGACGTGCGTGAGCGAGAAACCGAACGGAACAGGTCATACGGCAGGACCGCCGTGCCGGGCCCTGCGGGCAGGGCCCCTTTGGCTGGCATGCCGATGCGTCCCGCTCGAGGTTCCTCGGTGAAGCGTCCACGGCTTCAGTTCAGGTGCCTCAGCACTTCCCCGGTATGACTGTCCACTGCCTTGACGCTGGCGACAATCACGTCTACGGGAAATTGTCCGGCCGCCACGGCGGCGAGATGACTGATCTCGGTGTCGTCGGCCCAGAAGCTCATGGTGCAGTGTGGCACCCACGATCCGGGTGCGTAGTAGTCCCATATTGGCGCACCGGCCTGAATCAAGGCGTCGTGCACCCGGTGATGCGTGGCCGCCAACGCCTGATGGTGTGCTGGCAGGAGGAACGTTGCCACACCCGGAAACCCTCCTACTGCCGATAGACGCAGGGTCTTGCCCAGAGCTGGCCTCACGGCATCTGTCAGCGCGTCCTCTTGAGTCGGCAGCCTGTCCATCACGGTCAGGCTGACGTGTGGCACGTGCTTGCGGTGTGTCGCGGTGCCCAGGCTTGTGACCCCTCTGGCTTCCAAGGCCGACCAAAGCCGACGTACACGTCTGTCGCCTTCTTCGGAAAACCACATCTCTATCGCCACAGCCACGAACACCAGCCTTTCAGAGCGATCACCGGCCGCAGCCTGGCTGTAAGAGACGAACAGCCTGGGCCCAAGTTGGGCCCAGGTTGTTCAGTACAGGATCACGCGACACTCACCGCCGACGCCCGAGACCGTCGTCGCACGCTCAGCAGCACGCGACGACATAAGGCCGCCGATCTGGGGGTCAAGGGGTCGCGAGTTCAATCTCGCCAGCCCGACGGGGGATGGTGCCGGAAGCTCGGTTCAAGTACCGACCCAACTGGGGCCTGCCAGGCATGTTGCCGCCGGATCAGAACGGTGCGCTGGTGCCCTGGGGTTCGACCCGGGGGGCCCTTCTAGCGCCCAGGCAGGGCGCGTCCAGCGCATGGATTGTCGGTATTGGCGACTCACGCCATGATGGCGGGAAACGCACGGTCGGAGGCCCGGCATGTCCGAAGACAGTAATGCGCGATCGGAAACGCCTGATATCGCAGCCGTCGCGGCTGTCGCCACGGAGTACTTCCAGTCCTGGTTCGCGGGCGATGGTGACCGGATGGGCGCGGTGCTCCATCCGGCGCTGTCCAAACGCACACCTCAACACCCGGGCGGCCCCGGGCTGACACTCGACGAGGACACTGCCGAGTCCATGGTCAGCGATACCGCGCGGGGACCGCGCACGCAGTACGAGCCTTGGCAGGACGTTCACGTCGTCGATGTTGCTGGCGACATCGCGACCGTGGTGGTGCGGTCGCAACCGTTCGACGAGTATCTCCACCTCGGCCGCTTCGACGGGCGCTGGCTGATCATCAACGCCTTATACGTCCGGCATGACACGTAAGGCGGCCAAGGCGCGCACATCGGTGCCGCTATCGCGCACTCACGGCCGACCGTCCAGCCTGACACGGTGACGTGTACGGGCACTCCTCGACCGAGGACGACCGCGCCGCAGTTGACCTCTTGACCGTTTCTAACGGCTCATGATCATCTTCTGACGACAACTTTGACGACAACGCGGTGAGAAATGCTTCGGCGCTCACGCTCAGAGGCCCTAGACGACTATGGACAGTTGACTAGGGCCGTTGCCCTTGTAGGTAAGGGATTCCGTGGACTTCGGCGGACGTTCGCAGGCGTCGCGCTCAAGACTGGGGGTCAAGGGTCGCGAGTTCAAATCTCGCCAGCCCGACCAACGATTTGAGCCTGAAAACGGGGTCCGAGCTGGGGCAAAGTGGGGGCCGGTGACTCCCGGGTAGTCAAGCTGGTAGTCAGCAACGGGCCGCCGCTGCGCTGGTGGATTGTGTGACGGGAAGATTCGCTGTTGGGTGCGGCTGAGTGAGTGGCGTGGTTGGGCTGAGCCCTCGCCGCCGGCTCGGTACCCACTGCCGGTTAGCCCGGCCGACCGTCAGGGATCGAGCCGGTAGAGGACGTCGTCATCGGCAGCGGTGGCCCATATCGAGCCGTGGGCGACCCGCACGTCGCCGCAGCTGCCGGTGTTGGTGGTGACCTCCGCCACCACCGTCCGGGTCGCCGGGTCGACCTGGTGCAGGAACGGCTCCGTGTCGCTGACCCACACCGCGTCCGGCGTGGTTGCCAGTCCGCAGGACTGCGCACTGGCAGGAACCCTCCCGGCCTGTTCCAGACCATCGCGCTCCAGAGCGACCAGACCGGCCCGGGTCAGCACCCAGACCTGGTCGCCGACCGTCAGCGCCCGGGGGCTGTCGAGGCCAGCGGCTCGGGCGACGACCGAACGAGCGGCCGGGTCGACCTGGACCACCGCGCCGTCGCCGACGCTGGAAACCCACACCATCTCTTCGTCGACCGCTAGCTCGGTCCCGGCCACGCCCAGATCCAGAGGCGGATCGGGCTGGTTCGTGGCCGGGTCGATGCCGACGAGCCCGGCATCGGTGATCACCCAGAGCCGGCCTGCGGCCGCCTCCAGGTGGCCTTGGTCTGGCCTCTTGGCTACGGGAATGCGGGCTAGAACCTTGCCGGAGCGCGGGTCCAGCCGCAGGACCTCGTCGCCGGCCCCGCTCGGGTCCGGACTGCAGGTCCACACCGAGTCGAACGCCACGCCCAGGCCCTGGCACAGGCCCCCAGCCGCACCGGTGGGAAAACTACGGACGACCCGGTTGCTGGCCGGATCCACCACAGCCACCGTCCCGCTGTCGGTCTTCACGTACAGCGAGGTGTCATCGGCCGCAAGCCAGTCCGGGTTGCCGGACACCGCGATCTTGGCCCGCTGACGCTCCGCCATGGCAACCGCCGACGGCTCCGGCGCCGGTGAGGACGGTGGGGGCGAGACCGAGGATGGAGCCTGCCCACCCGGATCCGCGCCGCCACAGGCGGCCAGGACGACCAGGAGCAGGCACCCAGCTGCACCAAGGCAACGCATAAGAAGTCCCTCGCCGTACCGTCGAGCCGATCCTAGAGGGAAGTTGCCGACGTGTGCACTCGTTGCGATGAGAGTAAATCCCAGTTCCGTCCACCGGATGGCCGGGCTTCGTCGTAGGCTCCGCCCTTCACCACAAGTACGCCCTATTGCTACGATCGGGACAGATATCCCGAATTACCCTGCAGCCCAACCTATTGAGGGCGCACGCTCATGCGTGGAGCACACCAGGCGCCGTCGGCCTCGCTGGTTCGTACTAGGTCCGTTGTCGTGTTCTCGACGTTGATTTGGCCTGCACCGGCAGCATTCTCGCCTGGCCCACCTGTGCGGTGCTCTAGGAGCGCAGCTCGTCAGGCTTCACGTTGCGCTGGTTGGTGGTGCGCGCAGCGGTTCTCTCCGGAGAGGGCCTATGTCTAGGCGGCATGATAGTCACGCTGCGATGTTCGGCAGGCAGAGCGAGTTAGCCGTCCTCGACGGTCTCGTGGCTGGCGCCCGGGCTGGGCAGAGTCAGGTGCTCGTGCTGCGAGGGGAAGCCGGAATCGGCAAGACAGCGTTGCTCGAATACCTCGAAACGCGCGCTGTCGGTTGCCATATCGTGCGGTTGGCCGGCGTCGAGGCCGAGATGGAGCTCGCCTACGCAGGATTGCATCAGCTCTGCGCTCCGTTCCTGCATCGACTTAACCGCCTGCCCGATCCGCAACGTAGCGCCCTTGGTACCGCCTTCGGCTTGACCGGTGGGGAAGCGCCGGATCGTTTCCTGGTTGGACTCGCGGTGCTGGACCTGCTGGCCGACCGCGCTGAGCAGCAACCGCTGATCTGCCTCATCGACGACGCGCAATGGCTCGATCGCGTCTCCGCGCAGACGGTTGCCTTCGTTGCCCGGCGGCTGTTGGCAGAGCGGATCGTGCTTGTCGTGGCGATGCGGGAGCAAGGCGATCTGATCGACTTCGCTGGCTTGCCCAAGCTCATGATCAAGGGCCTGATCGAGGCGGACGCCGGCCGGCTGCTGGACTCAGTGATCAAGGGGCCTGTGGACCCTCGCGTCCGCGACCGGATCATCGCCGAGACCCGCGGCAACCCGCTTGCGCTGCTCGAGTTGCCGCGCGCCTTTACGGCGGCGGAGCTCGCCGAAGGGTTCGAGCAATCGGACCTCGTCCCGTTGGCCAGTCGCATCGAGGAGGGCTTTGTCCGTCGGCTATCGACGCTCCCGTACGAGACCCGGCGCCTGCTCGTTGCCGCGGCGGCCGAACCCCTCGGCGACGCAACCCTGCTGTGGCGGGCGGCCGCTGTGCTCGGGCTCGGCGCAAATTCCGCCCACGCGGCCGAGGCGGCGGGATTGATCAAGTTTGGTGCCCAGGTCCGGTTCCGCCATCCCTTGGTGCGGGCGGCCGCCTACCGCTCTGCCTCTGCGGACGAGCGGCAGGAAGTGCACCGGGCGCTCGCGGAGGTGACCGACGGCGAGGTCGATCCTGATCGGCGCGCCTGGCACCGCGCGCAGGCAGCGCTGTTGCCCGACGAGGCGATCGCTGCCGAGCTCGAACAGTCGGCCGCCCGAGCTCAATATCGCGGTGGCCTGCTCGCTGCCGCAGCTCTGCTGGAGCGGGCGGCGAGTCTCACGCCGGACCCGGCTCGGCGCGCTGAACGCCAACTTGCCGCAGCGTGGCGGAAGTGTGATGGTGGCGCCCTCGATGCTGCTCTCGCGCTCCTCGCCGCGGTCGAGGCCGGCCCGGAGGATGCGTTGCGGGCCGCGGAGGCGAAGCACTTGCGGGGACAGATCGCATACGACCAGCGTCGCGCTGTCGAAGCCGCTCGACTCCTGCTCGATGCCGCCCGGCATCTCGAGCCGCTCGACTGCGAGCTGGCACGTGAGACGTATCTGGATGCGCTCGGCGCCGCGATCCTGTCCAGCGCGACTGACGATGCGGCGCGCGACGTGGCGGTGGCGGCGCGGGCCGCACCCCGGCCCCGGGGTCAGGCGCGGGCCACTGACCTCATCCTCGACGCACTGGCTACGCGATTCGTGGAGGGCCACGCAGCGGCCGCCCCGGCCCTCGGCCGAGCCCTCGCGAACCTTTCGAGCATTGACTACGGCGCCGAGGACGTTGCTCGCCTCCTCTGGCTGGGCGGCCGGCCGTTCTCGGGATACATCGCCACTGAGCTGTGGGATTTTCAGGCGGCACGCGCAATGGCCGAGCTCCAGGTCCAGCGAGCCCGCGACGCCGGCGCGCTCGTCCAGTTGCAGTTCGCCCTCCACGCGCTCGCGGTCAACGAACTGCTCGCCGGGAACTTGACCGATGCCGCCGCGCTGATCGAGGAGGACAGAATGGTCGCCGACATCACCGGCAATCCGCCGGTCGGCTACGCCACGACGCTCCTCGCTGCCCTACGCGGCGACGACGAGGCGGCATCGAGGCTGATTACCGCGGCCCGAGACGAAGCATGGTCACTGGGCCAAGGCCGCATCGTCAACTACGCCGACTACGCCAGCGCCGTGCTCAACAACGGCCTCGCGCGTCACGACGTCGCAGCGCTCGCCGCGCGCGAGGTCTTCGACCGCGATGCCGTGGGCGGATACCAGATGATGGTGGTCTCCGAGCTCGCCGAGGCTGCCTCACGCACCGGCGACACAGCGCTGGTAGCGGCAGCACTCCAGCGGATGTCAGAGCGCGCTCGAGTCACACCCACCGACTGGGCGTTGGGAATCGAAGCCCGGCTCCGGGCGATGCTGGGTGGTGAAGAAGCGGAAGCTGCATACCGCGAGTCGATCCAGCACCTGGACCGAGCGGGGCTTCGCCTGGAGCTGGCCCGAGGCCACCTCCTGTACGGCGAGTGGCTGCGCCGCGCCGGCCAGCGCATCAAGGCCCGGGAGCAGTTGCGCACCGCTCACGAGATGCTGTCCACGATGGGGGTAGCCGCGTTCGCCGAACGAGCCCGGCGAGAACTTGCCCTGCTGGGCCACAAGGTGCTCAGACGGAGTGTCGAGACCACCGAGGAGCTGACCACCCAGGAGTTCCACATAGCGCGGCTCGCCCGCGACGGCCTGTCCAACGCAGAGATCGGCACTCGACTCTTCCTCAGTCCGCGCACTGTCGAGTGGCATCTCGGAAAGGTCTTCACCAAGCTGGGTCTCAGTTCGCGCAAGCAGCTGCGAAACTCGGTACCTGATTTCGCGCGCCGTTAGAAGTCCCCCGGGTCCGGTTGGCGGTCGGACAATTCGGGGAGGCTCGAGCGCGACTCCCGCCACGTCGAACTCACGCGGTCGGTGCCGAGCAGCCGCAGGCGGCGGCGAGCCCGAGCAAGATCAGGCCAGCGCCGGCCAGCGGACGGCGACGCATGATCAGCCGGGCCATCGGCCGGCGCGACCCGCCACGAGCCAGACAGGTGATGCCGAGCGCTGTTTCGAACAGGGGCCGGCGTCACGGTAATCACGGCGGGTGATGGCCATGAGGGTCGATCAGCCGGCTGCGGCCGTCGGCTCTTGATTCGGCAGGCCGAGGAACGGGAACTCCGCCTGGAGGTCGGCGTGCGGTTTGACGCCACTGGAGCTGAATTTTCCGTTGGTCAGGTAGGCGGTTCGGGTGGCGAAGACGTCATCGGTCGGGACGCGGCCGTTGGGGTAGGTGGACGGGCGGCTGCGGTCATAGTTGAGGATGTCGGGGAGCAGGGTTAGGGCTGCCGCGCGCGCCGCGTCCGGCGCGTAGCCGTGTTCTTGCAGCAGCTGGGACAACGGCTCCAAGTAGTGCTTCACATCGTCCGCGGGGTGACGGGCGTTGAACTCGTCTTTTTGGTCGTCGGCGATGACGATCGGGTTCATCGAAGGGTGCCCGTCCCGCTCCACCTGCGTGAGAGTCCCATCGCGGCGCACGCTCACGGTGGCCCAGGCCCCGATCACCGGGCCAGCGCTGAGCATGTCGTTGGGCACCTCCAGGGCGATGCTGAGGACGTTCTTGCCCGCGAAGGTGTCTTGCCCGGTCCACTCGAACCCGTGGAAAAAGCCTTCCGCGTCGGCAAAGAACGGGTCGCTGCGCACCCCGAAAAACAGCCGACATTCGCCGGCCTGGACGGGCTGGGCGGTGGCGTCGAAGCCGACCGGCGTGGACTCGATCAGCACGTCACCAGCTGGCTCCGGCTGGCGGGCCTGGCTGCCAGTGGCGTAATAGACGGTCGCGGTCTGCTTGCCGTCGTCCGGCTGGGAGAACACGAAGCTGAACGCCACATCGGCTTGCACATCTGCGTCGTTGTCGATGTGGATGCGGTAGACCGCATCAGGGTGGAACTCTGAGCCGGTCATGAACGGGTTGGCGTCGATGATCAGCACAGTCTTGTCGGGGTTGTCTGGGGCGGCAAACACGAATAGGTCGGTGAGGTCGAGACGGGCATCGTCGCCGGGGAATTTGAGGTTGGCGGCGCTGAAGTGGTTGGACATGATCGGCTCCTATGGATGTCGATGGCGGCCGGACCGGCCGTACGCGTTTGGTTCGCTATGTAGCGTCGTGGCCCGCGCCGGCCTGGCGCGCCCGGGGAAACCCCGGGCCTATGCCGGGTCTGCGACTGGCTGGCCGCGGGCGAGCGAACCAGCGCCGATCAGGTTCTCCCGCTCTCGACTCATCCAAACGACCCGCCCCAGTCCCACGGGGCGAATGCCATGGAGTTCCTGACGACGTTCGAGGTCACGTTCCCCGATGGCGCGAGCGACAGGAGGTCGCCGACATCAAGGCGCGCGAAGCCGATCGGACGCGCGAGCTCGCCGAGCAGGGATACCTCGCTCCGACTCTGGAGGCTGCCACCCAAGGCGGGTAGCTGGCTGGCGCTCGGCCTGTGGCAAGCCCGAGACGGGGAGGAGCTGCAGGCCATCCTCGAGAGCCTCCCCATGGACAAGTGGATGACCACGGAGACGACCCCCCTCACCGAGCACCCGAACGACCCGGCCAAAGCCGAGGTATGAGAGACCGGAGTTACGCAGCACACGACCGGGTGATCGCCAATGTCTTCGTCGCTGGGTTCGACCCAGGTTGGCCCCGGGGTCCCGGGAGGGGACCCGGGATCGACCGGGGTTCGGCACAGGCGCGGACAAGCCACTCGGAGCGCGACGGTGGGCAGCGACGAGGCATCCCTCGCGGTTGCGTCGCCATCACGACCCACCCGAACGCAAGCACCACCAGACAGGAGACCCGTCATGCCACGCATCACCGTCGGAACCGAGAACAGCGCCGCAATCAAGATCCACTACGAGGACCACGGTTTCGGGCAACCGGTCGTGCTGATCCACGGTTACCCGCTGAACGGCGCGTCGTGGGAGAAACAGGAACGTGTGCTGCTTCAGGCCGGTTACCGAGTCATCTCCTACGACCGCCGCGGCTTCGGCAAGTCCAGCCAGCCGACTGTGGGTTACGACTACGACACCTTCGCCGCGGACCTCAACGCGCTGCTCGAACACCTCGACCTCAGCGATGTTGTCCTCGTCGGCTTCTCGATGGGTACCGGCGAAGTGACCCGCTACCTGGGCACCTACGGCTCGACCCGCGTCGCGAAGGCGGTGCTCATGGGGACGATCCCGCCGTTCCTGCTCAAGACCAGCGACAACCCCGAGGGCGTCGACGGGGCGGTGTTCGACGAGATCAATGCCGCGGTCGTGAAGGACCGGCCCGCCTATTTCAAGGACTTCCTGGACAACTTCTACAACGTTGACGTTCTCGGCGGCACCCGGATCAGCGAGCAGGCCTGGCAGGACAGCTTCACTGTCGCCATCGGCGCCTCGCCGTACGCCGCGCGGGCCTGTGTGGACACCTGGCTGACCGACTTCCGCGAGGACCTGCCGAAGATCGACGTGCCGATGCTGTTGATCCACGGAGACGCGGATCGGATCCTGCCGTACGCCGCGACCGCAGCGCGGCTCCCCGGTCTGATCAAGGACCTCGAGTTCGTCACCGTGCAAGGCGGCCCGCACAACATCGCCTGGACCCACCCGGACGAGGTGAATGGCGCGCTGCTGGCCTTCCTCGCCAAGTAGGTGCGGCGCGATCGCCCCAACGACCGAGCCAGATCAGCGAAGCGCTCTGTGCTCGTCTCCAAGCCGAGCATCACCGCTCGCCTCATCGATTAGTCGCGAGCGAAACAAGCTGAGACACGC
The DNA here is from genome assembly GCA_963734005.1 of uncultured Actinomycetota bacterium. Lineage (GTDB taxonomy): Bacteria > Actinomycetota > Actinomycetes > Propionibacteriales > Propionibacteriaceae > Microlunatus. The sequence continues at coordinate 1,999 of CAVTFS010000028.1, read as the reverse complement.
TCTAGCGGGGGACGCCGCGATCATTCGGCTCTGTTTGCTGGATGGGCGAACAGAGAACGGAATGAACAAGGTTATGCGTCGCCTACGACCTCGTGTCCGAAGATCTCCAGGCATCCCGATCTGCAGCGGGCACAGTGAGTCCAAGGAGGACAATCAGCCGTGAGCGTTCAAGCCGCTGCCGAGCCGACCCTACGAGAGCCTCTGGGTCAGTTCCGTCGTTCCCTCAGCCCCCATGACTGGACCTCGCTCGCTGGCATGACGGGCTTCATCGTCCTGCTCCACGTGGTCGGCTTTGGCATCCTGTTCGGGCTCGTGGCGCCCGCGCACTACTCCCTCGGTGGGGACTATCCGACCTTCACGATCGGCGTCGGCGTGCTCGCCTACACCTTCGGCCTGCGGCACGCGTTCGACGCCGACCACATCGCCGCCGTCGACAACACGACCCGCAAGCTGCTGTCGGACAACGCAGAGCGTGAAGCGCTCGGCAGCCGAACCAGCGTCGGCCGCTCTCGGTGGGGTTCTGGTTCTCCCTGGGTCACTCCACGATCGTGTTCGCGCTGGCCTTCCTGCTCGCACTCGGTGTCAAGGCGCTCGCCAGCCCGGTGGAGAACGACAGCTCGACGCTGCACTCGGTGACCGGCGTCATCGGGGCCTCGGTCTCGGGCATCTTCCTGTGGATCCTGGGCATCCTGAACCTCGTCGTGCTGCTGGGCATCATCAAGGTGTTCCGCGAGATGCGGATCGGGACCTACGACGAGCAGACGCTGGAAGACCAGCTGAACAAGCGCGGCTTCATGAACCGCTTCCTCGGCGGGCTGACCAGGTCGGTGCGCAAGCCCTGGCACATCTACCCGATCGGGGTGCTGTTCGGGCTCGGCTTCGACACCGCCACGGAGGTCGGCCTGCTGGTACTGGCCGGCGGGGCCGCGGCGTTCAACCTGCCCTTCTACACGATCCTGGTCCTGCCGATCCTGTTCGCGGCCGGCATGTGCCTGATGGACACCGCGGACGGGGTGTTCATGAACGCCGCGTACGGCTGGGCGTTCGCCAAGCCGGTCCGCAAGGTGTTCTACAACATCACCATCACGTCGATCTCGGTCGCGGTCGCGCTCATCATCGGCACCATCGAGCTGGTCGGTGTGCTGGCGGACCAGGCGAACATCACCAGCGGCCCACTCGGCTGGATCGCCAACATCAACCTCGACTACGCCGGGTACGCCATCGTCGGGCTGTTCTTCGTCTCCTGGCTCGTCGCCCTCGCGGTCTGGCGGTTCGGCCGGATCGAGTCGAGATGGTCCGCCCACCTCGCCAGCGACTGACGAGGCCGGTCCTTGATCAGCACCCGCCGTGTCGACCACCGCTGGTTCAGCTCCGGATCAACACCGACAATCTCCCGTACCTGCCGCTTACCCGGGTCGGTCTCCGGCCGGTCGGCGAACCGCACCCCCAGCGGGATCGGAGCGAGCGACCAGCTGACATCACCGTTGACATCAGTGGCGGGGCCGGCCCCGGTCCATCCCGGACGGAGCGGCCACGGCACATGTCCGACGTCGTGGCGCCGCTGGTTGATCATGGCCGCTACCGGATCAACTGTCAGCTGGTTGCGATCAGGTAGCGGTACTCGTCCTCGAAGCGGACGCCGCCGCTGGCCGTCATCAGTGGACGTACGCCTTCGGTGAGTGCGTCGCGCACGGGTTCCTCGCCGAGCGTCCGGATAGCGCTGACGATCGGCCCGGAGCCGCAGTGGCAAAGGTTGCCGCGACGGGCCACCCAACTTCGCCTGGAGTGGCCATCTCTATCGCCGGACATGGCCTCTGTAGGCCACGCGTGGCGTCAGAGGCCTCGCGAGGCTTCGAAGGCACGCGAGAGGAGAGCGGACATGGCTGGCACGACCGAGACGATCGACCAAGCGGGCGGCTCAGCCGATCGCCTTTGACAACACCTCGTCGGCCTCTTTCCAGCTGCCATGCCAGGTGAGCACGGCTGTGCCCACAAAGGC
>CAVTFS010000027.1:0-41343 GCA_963734005.1 uncultured Actinomycetota bacterium | reverse complement strand
CGAAACTGGGCGCCGCTAGGCAGGCCGCGACCTTGGCCGCGCTCTCCCGAGGAGGAGATTGTGGCTGCCGAATGTCGTACCCAGCTCGCGAATGGTTTGGCTGGAGCTGCCTGAGCGGCAGCGAGCAGTTGTCACGCTGCGGGATGTTCACGGCTACTCCTCCGATGAGGTCTCGTCTTTTCTTGGGCTCAGTGCCGGCAACCAGCGGGTGCTGCTGCATCGGGGACGTACTCGGCTGAGGGGCTTCTGGAACTGCATTACGCCGCCGCGGAGCCGGTGATGGGGACATGAACGACGAGCAGCGTGTGCCGGGGATGAGAGTCCACTGCCAGGAGATTGTCGACTTGGTTACCGACTACTTGGAAGGCGTACTTGACCCGGACATGACGGCGGAGGTTGAGGCCCACCTGGAGCTCTGCGACGGCTGCGACATCTACGTGGAACAGATGCGATCCACCATTCGGGCGCTAGGGAAGGTGCCTGTCGCCACGCTGAGCGAGGAGGCGCAGGCCGAGCTGGTGCGAGCCTTTAGAGATATGCGCGGGCCGACTGCCACGGCTTAGTCAGCCGCGGAACCGCTGCCGCGCCCTCACCATCCTGTGTTGAGCAAATGGTTCACCAGTAGCGCCCATGCTGCGCTCATCGCCAGAGCCCATGTGGCCCTCCGGCCGCGGAGCAGCGCCAGACCCGAGTACGCGATCAGCCCAAAGGACAGCCAGATCCGCTCTGTCTCAGCTTTCGACATGGCCGAAAAGTCTGCGATCAGCGCCGCAATGACGCCGGATAGGGCCAGCAGGGCGACGATCCGGTCCTGCGTCCACGGTCCAGCATGTCCTTTGCTGAGCACCGCGACGGAGCGGGCGGCGCCGACTGCCAGCAGCGGCGAGCAGCTGACCAACCAGGCGGCGAGGTCCGCGTAGACGAAGTAGGAGAACGGCCGCTGGCTGGCGATGCCCTGGTAATAGCGGACCCGCAGGGCCACAAATCCACTCACCCAGTTAAAGCCCAGCGCCATATGGGCCGCCGCGACCGCGACGAACCCGCCGGTGGCGATCAACCACGGCACGAGAACGCTTCGCAACCCTCTCTGACGCACGGTCAGGAGCATGGCGAAGAGCACGACGAGCCCGAAAAGCACCAGTCCGTACGACAAGAACACCGCGATCCCGAGCAACAGGCCTCCGGCCAAGCTGGCAAGAATCCGGCCACGCCTTGCGCCCAAGCACACAAGTGCCAGCCCACCGACAGCCACGCCGGCAAACAGACCATCCGCCGACACCGCCATCCAGACCGCACCTGGAAAGAGTGCGACGAAGGGTACTGTCCGCCGACCCGCTGCCTCTGCACCAAGTTCCCGCAGGGTCGTCGGCATCGCGACGCTGGTCGCGGAGCCGACGAGTATGCACAACGCCCCCGCCCAGAATCCGCCACTCAGCCCGACTCGGCCGAGGAGCCAGAAGATCAGCGTGGCCAGGGGCGGATGTCCAGCGACATGCGTGGTCCAGACCAGGTCACCGTCGACACCGGGACCAAAAGCTATGAAGTGGGTAAAGCTCGACAAGAAGGTCCAAGGATCGGAGATCCGGTTGAGGTCGTGCAAGTACTCGTTCGGATCGAGGAGAACGTCAATCCATCCCCGCTGCAACCCGTCCACAAGGGTCAGCGAACACATCCAGGCGAGGTTCAGCAGCCAGCCTGCGAGCAGCAGCCGCCGCCAGGGCAGCACCGCGGCCACCTGTTGCAACCGCAAACCCAGCAGCAGGGACAAGATCGCCAGCGGCGTACCCCAACCAACATGGGGATGCCAAAACGCGAGCAGGGGCGGACGCGGTAGCACAATCGGCAGGCCACGACGATTCATCTCGTAACCGACGACTGCTGCAACGGCAATCAAGGCGAGCGCGACGGCAAGCGCGACCCCGTCGCCGCGCCCCCACATTGGCGCTGGCGAATCCGGAAGATCATTCGCCTGCGGCGCCCGACGCCAGACGGCAATTGCGGAGGTCGCGATCATGAAATGTTCGCGGGCGCCGATCGATCACGTGCGACTCGGACCGCATACAAGATCAAGCTGATCACACCGATGATCGCGATGATCAAGATCAGGTTGGACCCGTAGTTACGCAGCAGGAGAGCCTTGACCGCTGGCTGGCTGCCGCGGAGGAAGATCATCGGGACGGCGATCACGGTGATCAGCCCACTTATGATCAACGCGACCTGAAGAAACCGCCGCCCCCGATCGGGAACGTACCGGCGGAGCAGCCAACCCACACCGACCACGGACGGAGCCAAGATCGCGTCCTGGATCACGAGTGCAGCCGCCAGCCAGACCCCGAGAATCAGCAAGCTGTACGTCGGGAGCTCGCTCACCAGTCGGAAGACTCCGTACGCGCCGAGACCAATTCCTGCAGCAGCAAGAATGATCCGCCACGCCTTCATGAGAGCACCTCGATCCGGCCCAGCCACTTGGTGTTCAATACGCCGGCCCGATTCGGGGAGATCAGCCGCAGCGGGTAACCGTGATCAATGTCCAGCCGCTCGCCATTCAGATGCGTCGCTAGCAGGGCGGCCGACAGCTGCGGACCCTCCATAAAGGAGTGGTTGAAGCCCCAATCCTGCTCGATGGAGATGAGCTGAATTCGGGAGTCCGGGGTGCCGCCGGCCCGCAGAACTACCTCAAGCAATGACAGGCCGCGCCAGTTCGCCCCGACGCTCCACCCCTCGACACAGTTGACGGGCAACCGCGCTTCGTGCACCGCCATCGGGTCGAGGTCGGCCAGCGTAAGCCGGTAGGGCCTCGGCCCGACGACCTGGAGAATCCACGTCGGCGATGTGGCCGCGGCGATGACCTTCGCCTGCTCGGCGGTGCGGTTGACGGGTACGCCTTGCGGCCCTCGGGTCCACTGTCGGGGCGCAAGCAAGCCCAGCGGCTCAAGCGGCGTAACCGTCTGGCCAACCGAAGTGAGAATGACCACGCCCACGCCCGCCCCGGCAGCGGCCAGCATCCCTCGCCGGGTGATTCCCGGCGTAGGCGGGGGCGGAAGCGTGCCGGCGTTGCTATGGGACTCGGGATTCTCACTCCACGGAATCTCGGTGAGGACATCCGCGTCAACGACCTTCGCGCTAAGGCCGTACCCGATATCCGCAAGTTTCACCGCGACATGGAGCAGGATCGACCCGACCAGCACATACGCCAGGAATCGATGGACCGTAACGAAGTACCACGGAAACGGGTACCAGTTCAGGACGTTAAGGAACCCGGTTGTCACCTGGACAAGTGCGACGGAAACCAGGATCGCCACACTGAGCCGCTCGACCGCGTGCTTGATCGACCTGATCGGAGGGAAACGGAACTGGTTTGGGTAGACCGACCACAGCTTGAACAGCAGCAGCGGGATAGTGGCAATCCCAGTCGCGACATGGATGCCCTGGGTGAGGCGATAGCCCCACACAGGTTTCGCGGGCTCGGGCAGCCACGACCAGGGCTCGTACTGGTAGTGGCTGAGCAATCCGGTCACGAAGAGCACCACAATCGCGATACCCAGCACCAGCCCGATCCTCGCCGTCACAGCTGTTGATCTGAGTGTGCTGCTGAACCTCGGCCACCAGCGCGGTCGCTGTTGAACCACGATGATCAGCCTCCTGAAGTTGACCGAAAATTGAAACCGAAGCCTGGCCTGCGGCCGCTTACGAGTCGCTCACAACGGGATCGGAGGGTTGATGGGTTTCCTCATTTACATCGCCTCAGAGTGGGCCGAAGCGTCGCCCGAAGAAGCCGGCGTGCTCGATGCGCTTGGATGCGTACGCTCACGCAACCTCGACAGCGCAGCTGCCGGGAAGATCACGACTGACAGCAGGCCAGCGCAAATCAACGCGGCTCCCGTCACCGACGAGATCGTGCCAACCTGCATCCCGATGGTTGCCGCGGTCACGAGGAACGGCAGCGATGTTGCCTGCAGCAGTCCGGCCGCGATGGCCACGTGCCGGCCAAAGTCGCCTATGTAGAGCAGTGCCGGCAGACCGCGGATCAACAGCAGCGCAAGCAAGAACACAGGAACGCGGAGCAGCGCCGAGGGCTGGGCGAGTAGGCCTTGCAAATCGAGCCGGACGCCGCTTGCTACTAAGAACACTGGCACCAGGAAGCCGTAACCGATGGCCTCAAGCTTGATCCGAAAATTCGGGTGCGAAGCGGAGTCGCGGTCGATGAGACTCACCACCGCGCCAGCCAGAAAAGCGCCGAGAATCGTCTCGAGGCCGAACCGTTCAGCTATAGCGACGAATCCGATCAGCAACGCCACCGACATACGAACGCGGATTTCCGCGGTAGTGTCCTGCAGCCGCAACAGCACCATGCCCAGACGCATCGACCGGCCCACCTGGGTCAACAGCAAGCCAACAATCACTACCAGGCCGGCGAAGATGGCGAGCAGCACGAGCGTTGAGCCAGCACCCCGACCGGAGGTAGAAAAAAACAACGTCAGCAACACGATGGCGGCGAAGTCCGCCACGGTAGCCGAGGCGATGATGGTTTGGCCGACGAGGCCGTCTGCCTGCCCGGCGTCTTTTAGTACCGGCACCACAAGTCCGAGGGAGGTCGCAGACAACGCGATTGCGATCAGGAGCGGCGACCTCGTCCAGCCCACTGCCCCAAGTCCCGCGCCGATCGCTATGCCAAGCACGAGACTCAGTCCATAGCCCAGAACGGCGACACGTAAGACATGACCGCGCAGCTCACGCAAGTCGATCTCCAGCCCGGCCAGAAACAACAAGAAAGCCAGCCCGAGGACGGCCAGTATCTGGACCGGGAAGTCGATTTGCACCCAGCCGAGGACTGACGGGCCGAGACAACTCCAGCCACGATCTCCACCACCACCGCCGGGAGCCGCAGCCGCGGCAGGTAACCGAGGAGCAGCGGAGCCAGCACGGCGACAGCCGCCACGATGAGCAGGTTCACGAACGATATCTGCGGCATCAGGTCGACCCCAAAATCCTGTGATCTTCATGCGGCGGGCCTCGCCGGCCCTATGACCGTTGTCACCGGGAGACTCCTTCGCGTTACACCAAACCGGCAGCCAAAAAAATCGAAGTCGTACTGCTGTAACGCTCCAGGGTGTCGGCTGACTGAACTGTTAGGAGCGCTATTGACCAGCCGCACTACATGGGCAGCTCAACGGCAGCAACGGTCAATAACGTCAGAACTCTTCTACGCACGAAGGAGCGCAGCCTTGTCCGACAATGTCTACATCCAAACCAACGAGCCCGAGGGCAACCGAGTGCTCGCTTTCCGCCGCGATCCGGACGGCACACTGATCCAGCGCGGCACCTTCTCCACCGGCGGCGCGGGAACCGGGACGCCGCACCTGCAATCACAGGGGTCGGTCGTCCTCACGGGCGATGGTCGCCACCTGCTCGTCACCAACGCCGGCAGCGGCGACCTGAGCGTCTTTGCGACTGGTGAGGACGCCCTCACATTGCGGCACACAATTCCCAGCGGCGGCACACCGAGGAGCGTTACCGAGCAACGTGGTCTGGTCTATGTCTTGAACACTGAGGACCCGTCGCTCGCTGGCTTTCGTCTACGGGACGGGGGCCTCGACCCGATCCCGGACACGCCGCGCCCGCTTCCCGACGGCTCCGACCCGGCGCAGGTGGGCTTTATCCCCGACGGCACAGGAATCGTCATCACTAACCGGGGCACGGACTTGATCACCCTTTACCCAGTCGACGAATCCGGTCGGCTGGGTGAGCCGGTGGAACAGCCTTCCTCGGGGCCCACGCCCTACGGCTTCGCCTTCGCCAACGACGGCACCCTCGTTGTCACCGAGGCGTTCGGGGCGCAGAAGGGCAAGGCTGCGGCTTCCTCGTACGTGCTCAGCAGCAGGTCGATCAGGCCGATCTCCCGCTCAGTTGGGAACGGGCGCAGCGAGATCTGCTGGGCAGTCGTGACGAACGATGGACGCTACACGTTCACAACGAACTTCGCCGACGGGGCGGTGTCCCGATACGCGGTCAACGCTGATGGCAGTCTCAGCCTCGAGGACGCTACCGCTGGAATAGCGCTCGACGGCGAGACCGGTTTACGCGACGAGGATCTGAGCGGCGACGGCCGCTTCTTGTACGTACTCAACGCCGACTCCCGGCGCATCTTCGGCTGGGCCGTCGGCGCTGACGGCACACTATCGCCGCTCGGAGCATGGAATGGACTTCCGGCATCGGCCGCCGGCCTCGCCGCGAGCTGAGCCGTGCAGCTGCAGCCGTTGTACCGGGCGACATTTACGACCCCGGAGCGTTGGGCCGTCGAGGTTCCCGGCACCCATGGCACCGAAGTCCAGGACTTTCTCATCGCCGAAGGCCGCATAGAGGGACGCCTATCGGCACGTCTGCGAGGATCCAACTATCCCGCAGGCGCAGACGGCACATTGCTCCCCGACTTTCGCGGTGCCCTCGACACCGATGACGGCGCCATCATCTTGTTTTCCTGGCACGGCTACGCGCGGCCCGGCACTGCCGACAGGAGAGAAATCGTTGGCAGCATTACCCACCTGACAGGCAACGAGCGGTACACGTGGCTGAACAACACCGTGTGCGCCATCGCGGGTGAGGTGCGGCCCCGAAAGGGCGGAGAGGGTTTCGAGGTTGTCTTCGACGTCGCCGAGCTTATCTGGGAACCACTGGACAAGCCGAGTTCCGCCTAGGTGAAATCGCACGGAAGGCTCCATGTCGGCTGATGATCACGTTGAACGAAGCCTCGGCCGAAGGGATACTCGGCAGCGTCGCCGACGTTGAAGCTGATGTTGACCAGGCCAAGCTCGCTGGCTCTAGCCGAGCCCGTTCCACCATATGAGGGAGGATGTCGATCCGTACGCCCAGCCGGCCGATGCCGAACGAGCGCCGTTGGGGTCGATTCGTCACAGCCGCATCCCACATCGAGCACTCGATCGCCGGAGGCAGGGCCGCACTGCTTGGCAAGGCCCCTTTCCTGAGCGGGCGGCGATGCTTACCGTGGCGGCAAGTTGCTCTACGATCTCGCCTTGGCCGTACAGCAATGGGCAGACTGGGCGATTGAGCTGGTCAAGCCTGCACGATCCATCACAGGCGCCGACCGTGGGACGGCACTCGAAATCGTGGCGCAGCATCTTCCATCCCGTCGGGGAACTCCCGCTTAGCGAGACCGAGTATTGCTGTTCAAATCTCGGCGTCAATGAGGTCGACTATGCCGTCCTCGAGCCGTATGCGCGAGCTCCAACCCAGCATTCGAGCTGCCTTTGAACAATCAGCGGTGATGTGGCGTACGTCGCCGAGCCGATACTGGCCAGTGGTGACGGGTGGCGGCCCGCCAATGGCCGCCGACATCAGTTTGGCCATCTGACCGACAGTGTGAGTTTCGGCTGTGCCGATGTTCAAGGAAGTCCGGCCTAATGGAAGGTTGACGGCCGTGGCTGCCACCACAGCCTGCGCGACGTCCTCGACGTGGATGAAATTCCGCCGCTGGCGGCCGTCCTCGTACACCAGAGGTGGATCACCATGGGCTAAGCGGGAACGGAAGAGCGCGGCAACACCGGCATATGGCGTATTGACGGGCAATCCAGGACCGTAGACATTGTGGAACCGCAGCGCGGCCACCGACGCGCCGGTTTCGCGGGCCCACGTATCGGCGAGATGCTCCCCGTGGACCTTCGTGGCGGCGTAGGTGTTACGAGGATCGAATCGTGCCGACTCCTGGACCAGTCCCGGAATCAGATCGCCGCCGCAGGCAGGGCATCGTGGATCGAAGTGGCCGGCGGACAGATCCGCCGGGGTACGGGGCTGCGGCGCCATCGGCCCGTGCTGAGGGCACTCGTACGCGCCCTCGCCGTAGACCACCATGGAGGACGCATACACGAGCCGAGGTACTTTTCCGGCCGCAGCCCGCAGGACCACAGCGGTGCCTAAGTCGTTAGTCCGGACGTAGTCGTCCATGTCTTCCAGGCCAAGGCCGAGACCAACCTTGGCGGCCAGGTGGACAACGGCATCGCAGCCTTGCACCGCTGGGCGTATGCGCTCGAGGTCAGTGATGTCATCGTTTGAGTCGAGCGCCCGGTCGAAGACTGTCACATCCGCGCCGGCTTGACACAACGCACGGGCGGTTGGCTGGCCGATGAAGCCGGCTCCGCCGGTGAGCAGCACCTTCACGCGGAGACGTTCGGGTGGACCTGCGGCAGCGCGACTTCGAAACGGCAACCTGTCTCGGTGTTGCGAACCGCAATCTCGCCCTTGTGGGATTCCACTACGCCGCGGGCAATCGCCAGACCGAGGCCGGCGCCGCCGTCGGTGGAGCCGCGGGCTGGGCTGCCTCGCCAGCCGGTGTCGAAGACACGATCCAGATAGGCGTCGGGGATACCGCCGCAGCCATCCTGCACCGCGACTCGTACCGAGCCCTCCTCGGCCCGCTCGGCCGAGACGTGAACGGTCTGGTCCGGCCCGGTATGCCGAATGGCATTGCTGATCAGGTTGCCGAGTGCGCGGCTGAGGTCCTCATGCCGACCGAGGACGGCGAGGTTGTCATGCTCGGGAACGGTCACATCAAGTCGCACCTGCGCCACGCGAGCGGTCGCTTCAGCCTCGGAGGTGACATCGCAGACCAGCTCGGATAGGGCGACCAGGCTCAACTCGCGGGGCTCGGGTGCCCCCTGGACCCGCGATAGGGCGAACAGGTCGTCGACCATCACAGTCATCCGGGCCACGGTGCTGCGGAAATGCCGCAGCGTGCCGGGTACGTCGGTGATCACACCATCCTCAAGTCCCTCAGCGAGCGCCCGCAGGCCGGCGAGCGGAGTCCGGAGATCGTGCGACATGAAACTCACCAGCTCCTGGCGGGACTGCTCGGCGGCGCGCTCGCGCTGCCGCGACTCGGCCAGAGTGCGGCGCGCGTCGGCGAGCTCCAACTCGACCCGCGCCAGCTCGGCGGGCAAGCTGGGATCGGCCCGACGCGTGTCAGACTTCTGGACCTCCGGAGCGCCCGCGCTGCGGGAGTCGCTCACCAATAGCCCGACAGTATCCTCGAGCCGGCGAGAGGCCAGGCTGAACCGGCGACTCACCAACCAAGCGCCGACCACAGCCACCACGAGGGCGATGCCCAGAGCCAGCAAGATCACCGTCGTGTCATGGGCGGAGAGGAACATCAGCTCGACGTTGATCACCACGGTGACGGCGACCGCCAACACCGGAATCAGGGTGGCCACTGCAACCTGGTACCGCAGTGACGAGCGGCGGATCGCCCGCAGCAGCAAGGCTCCCAGCAAACCGACCCCGAGACACGCGGCGAGCGTAAGAGCGGTGATGAGCAGAAGGTCTGTCATGTCAGCTCCGCCTCCCGGGCCATCCGGTAGCCCGCGCGACCCACCGTGACCACGATGTGTGGATCGGACGGATCATCCTCCAACTTCTCGCGCAGCCGGCGTACATGCACAGTGACTGTTGACGTTTCACCGAAGTCCCAACCCCATACTCGACGGAGTAGATCGGCCTTGCTGAACGTCTGACCCGGATTGGCGGCCAGGAAGGCGAGAAGGTCGAATTCCCGGCTGGTCAAGGACAGTTGCGATGAGCCACGCCTGGCGACGTGGGCCGCCAGATCGATGGTCAGGTCACCGATCGACAAAGACTCGTTGAGCAAGCGACTGCCGGTGAGGCGCTCGGCTCGGCGCAGCAGAGCCTCGACACGAAGCACCACCTCACGCGGGCTAAACGGCTTGACCACGTAGTCGTCGGCTCCGGTTTCCAATCCGATCAAGCGGTCCTCCTCCTCGCCACGGGCGGACAATACGATCACCGCCGCGTCATCCCCCAGTGCACGACGACGTCGTAACACCTCAAGGCCCGAAATGGTCGGTAGCAAGATGTCGAGAATCACCACATCCGGCTTCACCCGGCTCCACACGGTCAGAGCATCGGTTCCGTCGGAGGACCAGATGGCCTCATAACCGGCACGGGTCAGGTAGGCCGACAAGACACTGGCCATCGTCTCGTCGTCCTCGACCACCAGGACTCGCGCGCTCATCCCAACAGCCTAAGCAAATTCCACGCAGCTGGATTTGGGGCGTCAGTGGGCCGGACCACTCGTAAGGGAACGGAAAGCGTTTCGGGCTAGTCGGGTTCAGCTCTGATGCCTAGCGTCGCGAGCATGACGATCGAGGTGATCTTGCCCTGCTTGAACGAAGCGGCTGCGCTGCCCTGGGTCCTTGATCGTTTGCCGGTCGGATATCAGGCCTTGGTTGTCGACAACGGCTCCACCGACGGCTCGGCCGAGATTGCCCAAGCGCGCAGGGCGCGGACCATCCGCGCCGAACAGCGCGGCTACGGCTCGGCATGTCACGCCGGGCTGGTCGCGGGGACCGCGGAGCTGGTTGTGATCATGGACTGCGATGGGAGCCTGGATCCTGTTGATCTTCCCGCAGTTATTAGCCCGATCCAGGCCGGCGAGGCGGACCTTGTGGTTGGACGGCGGAGGGCTCGAGGCCGCGGCGCCTACCCGTGGACGCTACGGCTGGCCAACGCTGCGCTCGCCCGAAAGCTGCGGCGTCGCACGGGCCTGGCGATCCTGGACTGTGGACCGGTACGCGCCGCCCGCCGGAGCACCCTGCTGAGCCTTGACCTTCAAGATCGCCGCTCCGGCTATCCGGTCGAGACCCTGGTGAAAGCTGCCGCAGCAAATCTACGAGTACGACAAGTCGACATCGACTACCTGCCTCGGCGAGGACGATCGAAGGTGACCGGCACCCCACTCGGCGCGCTCGCCGCCGTGCACGACTCACTCACCGTTCTTGATCAAGTGAAGCCGGCAGCCCGATGATCGAACGGGCCGAGATCGTCGTGATCTTGGCCAAGGAGCCCAAGCCTGGCTTGGTGAAGACGCGTCTGCAGACCCGGTTCACTGCCGATGAGGCAGCCCAGCTGGCGGCCGCCGCCGTACGCGATACCCAGCGGGTAGTTCGAGCCTCCCGCGTTCCCCGACGAATTCTCTGCTGGGACGGCGATCCTGCGGATTTCACGGACGGATTCGAGGTCGTACCGCAGCGCACCGGTACCCTCAACGACCGCCTCGCCGGCGCGTTCGCCGACATCGATCGACACCGCTCAGCGAGGGTGCTGTTGATCGGCATGGACACGCCCCAGATCAACAGCACGCTGCTCGATGCCGACTGGGAAGACTGCGACGCGGTCCTCGGGCTGAGCGAGGACGGCGGGTTCTGGGCCATCGGCCTGCGGACTTCGGACGCTGCCCGAATTTTCGCCGGCATCGAGATGTCAACGACCCGCACGGGTTCGGCCCAGCTAGCCCGCTTGCTGAGCCGGGGTCACTTGGTGAAGCTGCTGCCACCGCTCCGGGACATCGACGAGCCCACCGATGCCGCATACGTCGCTGATCGCTTTCCCGGTTTGGAGTTCTCGCGCCGCCATGCCGCGCTCACCTGCGTATCTCGCCCCAACTTGATCTTCGACCATCTATACGCCGGCTGTCAGGTGCGCAGCGACGGTCAAGGCGCACGCGTGCTCCCACTAGATGCAAAGCGCTGGTCCGCTCGAGCCGACGACGTCGACCAGTTGGTGGTGTCTCGGTGCCGCGGGCCGGTGCTCGATCTCGGCTGTGGTCCAGGGCGGATGGTGCAGGCCCTGAACGAGGCCGGCGTACCGGCTCTCGGGGTCGACATGTCCGCGATGGCGGTCCAAGAGGCGAGATCGCGGGGCGCGCTGGCCATTCAGTCGAGCTTGGCCGATCGGTTGCCCGCAGAAGGCCGTTGGGGGACGGTTCTACTCATGGACGGCAACATCGGGATCGATGGCGATGTCGCTGGCCTGCTGAAACGATGTCGGACGCTGCTGATACCCGGCGGCTCCATCATTGTCGAGGTCGATGCCCGCCCGACTTGGCATCAGACCCGGCGCGTGCGGCTGACCGCGGACCGGGTCGGATATAGCGCCGAACTGATGTGGACCCGCATAGGCACAGCGGCAGTACGGCGGCTAGCGGTACCGCTCGACCTGCTCGTCGTCGAGGAGTGGACCGCCGACGGGCGGGCCTTCCTCTCGCTCCAATCAGCGATCTGAGGAACCGTCGCTATCGAGGCCGCCGGTGTCGAAGAAAGTGGCCCGGATACGCCTCAGCATTTCGATGCGGGTAACGAGATTTCAGCGCTGTGACACGGGCCGCACCCCGCCCGGCACCGTGAATCAGGTGGGTATGTGCGCGAATGCCCGTTGATGCGGTTAATCGGGGCGGCGCCGGAGTTAGAGGGACAAGACAGCTACCCACGTTCGGGAGGAGCCGGTCCGTGACGGAGTCAATGGTCCAGGCGAACGAGGCACAGATCGATCGTGCTGTCACCGTAACGAGTCTCAGCCGGATCGGCTTGAGTGACGACAGGTCATCGCTGTTACGGCCGTCTGCACCGCGTACGCGACCCACCATTCCTGCCGTTCTTTCACCCCAATACGCTCAGGCCGAGCTTGCTACCGCACGGCATGGTTGGGCTGGGGCTCACACGACCGCGTTCTGCCGTGCCGCTTCCCGGAACCATTCGGCGCTGAGCTTTGGGATCCGCTCCAGGGTGTCGAAGTCGACGTAGATCAGTCCCAACCGGTTGCCGAAGCCGTCCATCCACTCGAACTTGTCCTGGGCGCTCCTAGGGAAGTACCCGTCGACGGGCACGCCTTCGGAGGTGGCACGCTGCAGCTGACCGCGCTGTGGTTCCGCGAGCGCCTGAGGGAGATCAAAGGCCACACCCGCACGTTGGTTGAGTAAGGCAGTCGCCTGACATTTCCCGACGGCAGGCAACGTAGCCTCCACTACCATCGCATTCCGTCGGTGACACGCCAGCTGGTGCTCCGCTTCCAGGCACTCGGCGGCATCCGGCTGGTCCAGCAATTTGAGTCCGTCGCGTCGTTGCCGGCCACCACCGCGCTGGACTCTGGACGTTCGAGCCGCGCTTTCCCTGGGTTTGCAAACGAGCCGACAAGGCGAGACGCACACTACAGAGATAAGCGCCTCGGCATGGAGATTCTTGGCCTTCCTGTCCCGGTCTGTGGAAAACCTTGTGAACAACAGAACCCGCTGGTGTGGTTGCTGAGACCGGATAGTTGATCAATTGGGTGACACCGAGGACTTTCATCGTGACTTCCTGCCCCGGTTCATCCAGGTTCAGCGCGCATTTCGTGACGGAGATTGGCCGAACCGAAAACACGTTCTGGTCCACCAATGATCCGGTATCGCTCTTCGCCGCCCCGGCATGCGTGCACCGGCACAGAGGAGGTCACGAAGACGTTTCGGTTCGTTGCCTCTTGGTTCTTCGATGTACGCAACCAGATGCCGCAGCCGGTCCGGCGGGCAGATCGTCGAACAGCTGTTCGGCCACGACGCTCGGGTAATCTTCCGAGCGCGCCCGTTCAACGTCGCAATCCCGACGCCTAGAAGATGATCGCCGACATTGGCGCGGTTCTGCCATGCTGGTGGGGACATCGAGCTGGCCAGGTCGTCGTTTGAGCTGATGGCTTGGCAGATTGACAAGGTGATGGCGAAAGGGTTGAAGCCGGTCGCGGCAATTGCCCTGCGCCGTCGCGCTGACCGCCTCCCCGTCGTGCTGCGGCATCGACGAGATGCCGTCGTGGTATGGCTGGACGCTCACGCCGATCTCAACCGCACAACACCACTGGATACCTCGGCGGCCTGGCCTTGTCCGGACCCTTGGGTGTGGGAATCAGCACTCGGAGCCGGACCACCCAGCTCCCAAGCAGTGCTGGTGGGTGTCCGAGACGTCGACCCCGCCGAGCAAGCTCACATCCAGCCGGGCGGATCGTCGCGGTCCCTGTAGGAGACGGGCTCACCGACCGCCTCGCAGAAGTCGTCAGCGGGCGACGCGTCTATTTCCACCTCGACTGCGAAGTTCTCGAGCCGGGCATCGTGCGGACCGAGGATCAGGTGGCTGGGGCGTGACACTTCAGCTGCTTCACGACTGCGCCTCGGTGGTGGCTCACAGCGAAGTTTTCGGCGTAGAACTCGGCGAGTTCGAGGCGCCCGCAGCGCGTGATGCTGAGGGTCTGGTAGAAGCGCTCGCACCCCTGCTGGCCTGAAGTGGTCGGCTGACGCGCGCTGCCGCTGGGTGGACCACTGGTTCCCGTGGCGCAGGACCAACATCAAGGAATTGCCGAAATCGGCACGCGAAGCCGACGAAATTGGGCTGCAGGATTCACCTGCTCTGCGATGCTCGAAGCTGATCAAGCGCCAGGTCGGTCTGTCCGATGGACTCCATAGCCTCCACGACTTCGAGCCAGTGTGCTTGAGACTGCCGCCATTCGACGTGGCAAAGGTCACAGCGGATCAGGACTTGATCGTTGCCCAGCCAGTGCGGCCAGCCTCGGTTGTGCAGAATGTGATTACCGTCGCCGTCGCAATGGACGAAGATCACGAACTTCATGATCGATTCTCCTGTGATCAGTCTTGGGAAAGGGTGTGCTGACTCGGGCGACGGCGGTGCGCGGACTCTGTATTGTGTTATTGATCACTTGAGTCGGTCTAGTAGTTGATCAAGGTCTGCCCATGGCGGGCGCGTGCAGCTCAGTCGAGGCATTG
This sequence comes from uncultured Actinomycetota bacterium, assembly GCA_963734005.1. GTDB lineage: Bacteria > Actinomycetota > Actinomycetes > Propionibacteriales > Propionibacteriaceae > Microlunatus. Next base: position 26,738 of record CAVTFS010000027.1, on the reverse strand, counting down.
CTCAACACGCGGCAGACGACCGCCACGGCATCGGAGAGCGGGGCGGGTGTGATTGTGGTTGGCCGCCTGGGCCACACAATCGCCACCCGCGCCGGCTTGTCATCTGTCGCCAGAGTTAACCAGACAGACGAGACACCGTGGGCTCTATCGCCAGTGATGAGCTGAACTCGCTAGGTTTTCATAGGGATCATCAACTCCAACCCAGTTGATGGTTTCCAGCCCCTAGGCAGCGTTCGCTCGGTGCTTGGGGCGCACTTGTTTTGTAGTTGCACTCTAGCCACCCCGGCGCGCCGCTGGGAACCGTCCAGATCAACTACCGGAAAAGCTCACCCACCACAGGTCGCCGTAGTCGGATTCGTCACGCCGCCGGCCTGCGACTCGACCCTGAGGAGATCGTCGCGTTGAACGACCTCGGCTAACTCGCGGATCGCCGAAGCCTGACGGACGCTGGGACGACTGGCCTCAGGTAGCCCAGAACGGTCCGGCTAGGCCCATGGACCGAAGGGATCTCAGACCGCGTTGCTGGCGCACCAAGAAACTCATCCCTTTCTTCTCGTGACAGCCCCTCTAGGGTTTGAATAGGGCTAGAAGCAGAAGAAGGCTCCTTCCCGAAGCGGGGAAGTCTTCTTAGCAGTGTCGATGCACCGCCGTTGACGTGGCCACGGTAATTGTCTCCGGTAGAGGTTGGCCAGCCTCCGGTAAAGGGTCAGGTGGGGTTTAGCCGTCCAGAGACTCGGGGGTCAGTGCTCGACATGCAGCAAGTCGGCATATCGGTCGATCAGCATGTCTGTGCCCTTGATCTGGGAGGTGAGTTCGGCGGTGGCGATGTCTTCTTGGCCGGGCAACTGGCTTGCACCGCCGGCAGGTCCCAGTGTCAGCAGGATCACCGGGGGTCCGGGCGTGTGTGTGGCCCGCTCCTCCGAGCCGGAGATCTGGGCCTTGATGTTCGCGGCAACCACTGGCGCCTGACGGGCGGCCATGCCGGCCTTGTTGATGTCGATGCCGGCGATGTCGCCGAGGGCGTAGACGTATTCAAAGCCCCGGACTTGCAGCCAAGGTGTTACCTCGAGGTAGCCGTCGGAGGTCCGTGCCGTGGCAAGGTCGTCTGCCAGATAGTCAGTCACCGGCGCGATGCCGTGGCTTCTGAACCAGATGTCGGCCTCAATCCGCGTACCCGCCTCAGTGGTGACGGTGAAGGCACCGAGCTCACCGGTGGGCTGGTCCGGCAACTGGAGCAGCCCGCTGCCGAGGATCCGCTCGACGCCGAGGTCGTCCAGCTGGCGGTTGAGTTCATCACGCAACCGCTGATCGTACGGACCGGGCAGGATGTGGTCAGCAATGTCGACCAGCACCACATGCTTGGCCGGCCAGGCGGCCGCGATCTCCCCGGCCAACTCGAGGCCCACCGCGCCGGCGCCGACCAGCATCACTCGACTGGCCCGCTCCAGAGCCGCATGCGTCCGACGATAGCGATCGAGTGAGTCACCGGCTTTGGGGTGATCAGTCTTGGCCGGGAACGGATAGGTCGAACCGGTCGCCAGGACGAGAAAATCCGGAGACAACCGCTGGCCCGATGCGAGCTCAACGCCGCGCGCGTCGGCGCGAATTGCCACGTCGTGGATAACCGTGCCATTCGTGAGTAGACGGTCGTATGGCAAGAAGATCTGCGGCGCCCAGCTCGGCTTGACCAGGGCCCGCAACGCCCCGACGTTGTGCACGAACGTGTCCCTCCGTTCCACGAGGGTCACGTCGGCGTCCTCATCGAGCGCGGCGGCTACGCCAATGCCCGCGTAGCCGCCGCCGATAACGACTACCGAAGGCCGTTGCACTGCAGCATTCATCTCAGGTCCTTTTGGTCGACAACAGTAGGTATACCAATCATTGGTGAGTCATAATCATTCTAGAAGCCCAATGATAGGTGGACGATTGTAGTCTTCTGAGTGAGATGGCTGAGCAGTCGCAGGCAGGTACGCAGGTGAGCACGTCGGTTCAACCGGCTCCCGACTGCGACCGGCTGGGGTTTCTGCTCGCCCGCCACGGTCGGATCATGAACGTACGGCTTCGACAGGCGCTCGGCGTGACAGGCCTTGGCCCGCGCCACGCGGCGACCCTGATGCGGCTCGCCCGCGAGGGCCCCACCAGCCAGCAGAATCTGATCGAGGCCTTAGCAACCGACGCCAGTGCACTCGTGACGATTCTCAACGACCTGGAAGACGGCAAGCTCGTGCAACGGCGCCGCAATCCCGCCGACCGCCGCAGACACATCGTAGAGATCACGAGCCGCGGTGCTTCCGCGGTCCGCTCGGTCGAGCTTGCCGTCGCCGAAGTAGAGCAAGACGCCGCCACATCACTGAGTGAGGCAGAAGTCGGTCAGCTCCAGATGTTGCTATCCCGGCTGCACTCCGGGCAGTCCGAGGCGGAATGCGACTCCGACTGATCCTGCATCGGCACCATCACAGGGGTGGGTGGCGGGACGCTGCGCGACGTACTGATCCGCCAGGTCCCTTCCGTGCTGAGCACCGGGCTTTACGCCGTCCCCGCCCTCGTCGCTGCCGCGATCACGGTCGTCGCCATCCGCATCGGTGTCTATGGTTGGCAGGCCGCGCTCGTCGCAGCGGCGGCGTGCTTCCTCATCAGGATGCTTGGCGTGCATTTCAGCCTCAACGCACCGGACTTTTGATGAGCCGCCGCCCCCCAGGCAGGCGTCATCGACGAACTTGGACTGGCCGAGAAGTGGGCGACATAGTCACCATCCTGCTGAGAACAACGACGTTCCGACAGTGGTGCGGGATTCGACTGGGCGTCAGCGGAATCGGTAGGACGCAGACCGAGGCGGATGATCTTCACGGCCCGGAGAACGTGGCCAAGACGGCACAGGGCTCGGCGTACAGAGTGTCGGCCTCCGACCTGGGGTACGAGGTCGGCACCTTGCCGGAGGGCCTCCCGCGCGCAGTCCCTGCCAACGCGTCCCGTCAGACCAGGACGCCTCCGGCCCAGCTTGTAGAAGCCCTTGGCGGCGGTCCCAAGTGGGGGGCCCAGCATATGGGAGTCCTGGAGAACTTCGCCGCGAACATTCTTTGTGCCGAGTGCACCGCCCTAATCGACCCAGCAGCCACGCACCACCCGTTCGGCGTTTGGGACTACAGCACCCAAGGCTTCGTGACCAAGCCCGGTCGCTACACCATCTACGTGGGCAACTCGGCCGACAACACTCCGCACACGGCGACGCTCACCGCTGGATGATGCCACGACTGGACGAGGCCTCCTTCGGGGACGATCGCCAGCGCCCTAGCGCACTCATGCGGCGGAGCACGAGGACAAGACCGGTCCGGCGGCTGAAGCCTTTCAACGAACCGGATCACCAGATCGAGCAAGACGGTGTTGCCTCGGACCGCCTCGCCAGCTCGGCGCTGATCGGCTTGGATCGGAGACAACCCGGTCAGCGAGGCAAGGAGTGTGTACAGCAGCAAAGTACAGCAGTGTCCCCGCTGCTCAGCGCTGTCCAGCGGGGTTCGCCCGCATTCAGCGCGCCTCAACAGCACTGAATGAGAGCCACGCCGTCACTTTGCAAGCAAGGGGTTAGGGGTTCGAGTCCCCTTGGCTCCACCCTAGTCAAGTCCACTTTCGGCACTGCTTGGCGATCTGACTCAGGGCACTTGCAGCAGCAAACTGCAGCAGTTGGCCCCTAGCTCTTGATTGTTAGCGTGGTGCCGAGTCGCCCAAGCGCATCACGAGTGGTCGCTGCGGCGACCTGTGAATAGATATCCATCGTGATGGAGATCCTGCTGTGCCGCAGAATTTGCATTGCGACACGAGGGTGCACGTCTAGCTCGACAAGCAACGAGGCGCACGTTCGTCTTGTGGAGTGCACCGACACTACGGGCACACCCGCCTTCCTTGCTTGCGCTTTAAACCGGCGGTGAAAGTTTCGCGGATCCAGCGGGAGCCCGTACCGAGTGCTGAATACAAGATCATTCTCACGCCAGGCCCTGCCTGCATCCGCCCTCCAGCGCTCAACCATCAACCGATGTTCCGCAAGGGCGTGCACGCAGGGCTCTGGCAACGGCAGCACCGCTTCAGAGGAGATCGTTTTGGTTGGCCGCAGGACTAGGCGGCCATCGATGCGTTGCAGCTGCGACCGTATTTGCGCGCTGCCAGTCTCTAAGTCAAGGTCATCCCACCGCAGTCCCAGGAGTTCTCCCCGCCGCAATCCAAGGACCAACATGAGAACGTAACCGGCATACATCGGATCGCCATCGTCGAACGAAAACTCGAGAAACCGGCGAGCATCACTCACCGTCCATGAACTTCGCACCTTAGATCGCGGCAACGGGACCCTTACCAGGGCCGCCACGTTCCGCGGTAGGAGTTCATCTCTCACAGCCTGACTCAGGGCGCCTCGCAGAACACGCCATGCCTGATGAACCGTCCAATCCTTCGGGATTTGGTTGCAACAACGACCGATGGCACAGCATCGTGGCTCACCACGCCTGGCGTCCTTCCGCTGGGCACAGCACTGGCACTGCTCCCGCAGTTTGTTGAGCCAGACCTGGACATCGCGCACCGAAAGCTTGCCAAGACGCTTAGAACCGATGCCGGGAATGATGTACAACCGGCAGAAGATCTCGTAATTAGTAGCTGTCTTCGGGGCGAGAGATGGGCGGACAACATCAGCCAACCACCCCTCCAAATAGCGGGCCAGAGTTGGCACCGAAGAGACGACTGGCCCTCTTCGAGCGGCCTGATGAAGTGCCAGGTATTTCTCTCTGACCTCGTCCCGAGTCTTGCCGCTCACATACTTTCGCTGCCTTCGCCCTGTGCTCGTGGTAACCCAGACATATGCTCGGAACCCGTGCGGATACGGATAGATCGATCCCTCACCGCTTTGACGTCGAGTTGCCATCAGTCCCACGTGTCCTTAGCTTGGGACGCTCGAAGTCGGACGTAGTCTTCAACCCACTCTGGCAACACTCGCCTCGAGCGTCCATCCTTCAGCGATCGGAGATCGCCGGAGATGATCAACATTCGGACCTTGGTTTCGCCGTAGCCCAAGAGCTGAGCGACCTGCGAAACGGTGTACCACTTGGGATCGAGTCCCTGTGGCTCTTGGGCACTCAGTCTGCCCGTATGATCCCGACTCATCGTCGACATCCTCTTGGAGCGGGCTCCTTCTGAGGCATCTTTCGGCTCTGGCCCGAACGGCAAAGAGCCCGGGAAGGACCGGATCTTTTCAGTTGTGCCGGTTCACAAGGATCGAGCGGCGCTGCTGCGGCGACTGCCCGGTTGCAGGCGGCGATCACGACGTTGGTGAGATTGCCGAGTCCACGGCGAGCCGGTTCGGGCAGCGGGATCAACGCAGACCAATCCCTAGCCGACGTGTTGCGAGCGATGCCCTCCCCGACCACGCGCAGACGCACCAACAGAGCCGGTCCGGCCGTCGGAGCAAGCGATATCGGGAGAGGTACCGCCCACAGTCGAGCCGCTGACTGGACGACCTGGCCCCAGGTCCTCGCCGTGGCCGGGCCTTGGCCAGTCAAGACTTCGAGGAGCGTCTCTCGCGAGACTGCATCACTTTCGGCCGGCAGCTCGCCTACCGTGCGTCGGTCACGGGCCGGCACTGGTATTCACCTCCCAGATCAGCTCACCGACTAGCGCCCTGACGCTCAGCAGCCGGGATGGTGCACCCTCGAGACAGATCTGATGCAGCAAGTGCTCAGCCGGCGTAGGCCCCTCCAGCCGAGCCCGGCGTGGCAACAGGCTTGATGCCTCGTCCGCTGCCGAGTCGATCCCCAAAGCAAGTAGCTGGCGCGATGACCAGGGACCACCTTCATCCGCCTGCGCCCATGCCAGCTCAGCAGCGCGTCGAAGTAGCCGTGCAACGCCAGCCACCGTCTCAACGACTTTCGCGTCCAGCTGCTCTATGCCCACTCCGCTTTCCTTTGCTAAGAAGGTTGTCCAATGAAGCCACAAGCGACGACCATGAGGCGGGAGAGCGCATCACCTGTGGATAAAAAGACTCTTTACAGGCCGTAAGCGCTGGCGGAAGGTGCAGGCGGTCACTGGTCGCTCCTCGGCTAAGAAGATCAACGTGGGCGTCCGCGCTTCTTCGGCGTTTGGGTACAGCTGGAAGAGTCGCGCAACGGCGAGCGCGAGTGAGGCTCCCGGACAAACTGGTGTTGACGCGCAGTTCACCGGCGCGGCCCTCTTGGCGCCGGACTTTGCGGGCGAATGATCTGAAGGGACTCGGCTGAGTGTCCGCGAGACGCAGCTTGATCGAGCCTGATTTATCGGGTCATATCGCTGGGGTCGAGTTGAGCGGCCGCGGCGACAGCCTGGTTGGTGGCGGCGATGACATCGTCGGCGAGGTTGATCAGTCCCCGCCTAGCTGGCTCCGGCAGCGGGATCAGTCGAGGCTGAGCGCATCTTCCGGGCCGCTTACGCATTCGGTCAGGTCATCTATGCCGCGCGGAAGGCTCGTGGCCTTTGTCAGGCCGACCTCGCTGAGCTCAGCGGCATCGCGCAGGCGGACATCAGCCGGATCGACCGTGGCCAGATCGCACCCACGACGCCCACCCTTCTCAAGCTTGCCGAAGCACTTGGCGCGCAGATTCAAGCTGGTGATGCCGGTCGGCGAGAGCGGCGAGGCCGAGACTGGCGCCGCGCGTGAAGCCGTGGCCCTCAACGTCGTGCACGCGTACCGGTCAATTCCCTCAGCGCGACGGCCGCCGCCGCTCGGCAAGGCGCGTACGCAGTTTGTCGGCAGTCATCCCGCGTGACGGGTCGGCCACGAGCGCGTCGTAGGCCGGGGCGGCTTCTGCATCAATCGCCGCGACGACGTAATGAGCTCGGACTCGGCGACGTACTCGCGCGCGAACTCGGGGTCGGCCAAGTCGCGGGCGAGGTCCTCCCAGAAGGCGCCTGGGTCCGTCATCGAAGCTCAACTCCTCTCGGATCCCCGTGAATCACGCGGTGTCGGCGACTGCCCTGGCTGAGCGCCGAATAGGCTCCAGTGCGTGGCGAAGAAGAAGCACGGTCGGGGCCGGGGAAGGCAGCAGCAGCGACGACACAACCCAGTGCGGCCGGCCCACGGCGCTCAGGACCAGCAGCTGTTCCAGGGCCTGCGCAGCGCGCTGAGATCGGGCGAACCGCTGGACCTGCTCGCGGTCGTGAGCGGTTTCCTTGAGGTCACCGACCCGCGCAGCCGTGATCCGTTCGCCCGCGATGAGCAGCGGACGAGTCTGGCCGAACTCGTGGAGTCGTTCGTCGGGACGCCGTACGCCGAGACGACGGCTGCGTTGACGGCGACGCGGGCGATGGTTGCCGACGAGGTGCTGGCAGCCCGGATCGGCCGCGAGCTAGCCACGAGGCGGCACCCGATGCCGGACTGGCTGAGCGGACTCGATCAGGCCCGAGTCGAGCCTGACGTGTGGTTCCTGACCCACGTGCTCGGCGACGGCGACGACTACCTGATCGGGGTGACGCTGCCGTCTGGCCACGCGTTGTCGGCGCTGGTCTACGTCGACCACAACCTCGGCTCGGTCGTGAAGGACGCGTTCGTGGTCCCCGGGCCATTGGAGGACCTTGCGCTCAAGGTCGGCACGACGATCGACGACCCGGACCAGTCACTCACACGCACGGACGCCGCGAGCGCCCGGGCGGTGATGGAGGCGGCGATCGACCACGGCTCGCGCCTGTATCCGCCGCTTGAGTCCGACAGTTGGCCGATGTGTCGGCCGCTGGTCGAGTGGATGCTGCGGATGCTGCCATCGGGTGGGGTGGCTTCCGGGCCTAGGGAGTGGTCGGACGAGGAGATGGCGGCGGTCGCCGCCGAGTTCTTCGCCTCACCGTTCGGGATTGCCTTCGACCGCGAGGACGAGCGGAGCCTGCTGGACAGCCTGCTCTGGTTCGCGACCACTTATGCGACCGGGGACCCGTTGCGGTGGAGCCCGGTAACGGTGGAGATGCTCCTGGCCGACCGGTTCCCGCGCAAGATCATTGCCGAACCGTCGTACCTGGCGAAGCTCCCCGATTTGCTGCGGGCGTACATCCGCTACTGCCACGACCGCAACGGGATCCGCGCCGACCTGACCTCTGAGACCCTGGCCGCGGTCGACCACTACGAGCCGGACTACCTGCAGCTGATCGACAGCGACCGGCAGAGGGCCATGGCGGGTCTAGCCTCGGCGCTCCTGGAATCAGAGCGGATCGAGCACCTAAGCGATGAGGAGCTCCACCTGGAGTACATCGCCGACGAGGTCGGCGGCGTGGACGCGTTGGTGAAGCTCGATGCTGAGCCGCTTCCCGACGAGGAGTTCAACTGGGCCAGCATCCCTGACGAGATCCGGCCGACGGTGCGGGCGATCCTCGACGAGTGCGACGCATGCGCCGACGCGCTTCTCGACCCCGAACACCGCACTGTCATGCGACGCTTCCTCGCGCGCGCTGCAACGAACGATCCGGCGCTCTTCCGGCGCAAGGGCTCACCGGTCCGCGGCGCGGCTGCCGTTGCCTGGGTGATCGGAACCGCGAACCGCACGATCGGTGCCTGGCGGTCGCCGATGGCCAGCAAGGACTTGCTCGCCCACTTCGGCATCACCGGGTCGGTCTCCGACCGAGCCCAGTCGCTGATCCGTGCGGCGGGGATCGACCTACGCCTGACCTACGGCTCGCTCCGGGTGGGAGACCCCGGACTCTTGGTTTCCCGTCGTCGACGCGAGCTCGTCGAAGAGCGTGACCGGGCACGGGCGACGGACTGACGGGGTGCAAAGTGGATGATCGCGAAGCCGTGACGCGGTTGCGTTCACTCGTAGTTCGCGGCGACGCAGCGGGGCTGGTGGCCGCCTTGAGCCAGGAGTGTTGGCCAGGTGACTCGCTGCAGCTGATCGGTGAAGGCCTACTGGTGGCGGTCCGTAACGGCACCGACGGATCGGCCGAGCTCGCCCGCGAGTGTGTCAGTGCACTGCTCGAGCGGAGCTGCGATGGTGACCGTGAGCTGGTGGAGGTCCTGGAAGCCGCGCTTGGAAGTGGCCCTACCCCGCTGCTTCGCCCGTTGCCGGTGGACCTGGAGGAACTGTCCATGATCCTGGAGGGCGATCCGGTCCAGGGTGGTGGGCGGGTCGACCTGGCCACCGGGCAGGTGTGGCCCCAGTCCGCCTTGGACTACACCGAGGAGATCGGCGAGGGAGAGGATGACAACCCCGATCGGTGGTTGTGGGTGGACTGCGAGGGGTCGCGGAGCGCCTACGACGACATGGTCTGGTTCGTTGAGGAGCTTGATGACCCTAACCTTGCTGATCGACTGACCCGCGCGATCTCCGGGCGCGGAGCCTTCCGCCGGTTCAAGGACGTTCTCTTCGATCGGCCCGACCTGATGACGCAGTGGTACGCGTTCTCAGGCGACCGCCAGCGCGGACGAGCCCGTAGTTGGCTGGCGGCCGAGGGCTACACGCCGACCCGGCCGCAAGCTTGAGCTTGGGCTCGATTGACCGACCTTAGCGACGGCGGAGTACCGGCCGAATCTCATCCGCGGTGTGGCCCCGCCAACCGTTGGATGGCGCGTGCTCGTGCCTGCCGGCTGACCGACTTTGGGCGGCCTGCCTGAAAGCTGGCGATGCTCATCAAGCCAGCCTTCCCCTGCAGAAAGCACGAGCGGTCCCCGTTGGCTCCGGAGCTTCTCGGTGAGGTGTGGGGCGACGTCGGGCCAGACATCGACCAGCAGAGCCCCGTCGAGGTGAGTGAACAGCTGCGTATCGTCGCCGTGTTTGCCGTCGGCAGATCCGGGAGAACCAATGCGACACGTTGTCCGGATCCAGCGGTGTCCCCAAGGCGCTCGGAAAGATCAAGTCGTGTTCCCGCCACGCCAGCCCGATTGCCATCCGCTCCTCGGCCAGACGAGCGCGGTGGCTCCGCAGCAGTTCGACCAGCTCCGGGGTCAGGAAGAGGGTTCGACGTGAGCGGGTGGTTTTAACCTCGCCGATCACGAGGTGCGTGCGTCGCTCGGAGGTCGCCGTACGGTCCCGAACCCGCTTCACTGCTTGTGTGACCTTCAGCGTCGCCGCATTCCAGTCCAGAGCCGACCAGCTCAGGCCCAACGCTTCTCCACGCCGCAGCCCGAATGCGAGCATGACGGTCAGCAACGGCTCGTCTCGCGTGCCTCGCACCTGATCAAGAAGAGCTTTTGCTTGGTCAACGGAGAGCCTCGACCTTCGTCGCTGCGAACGCGCGGTGCAACCGAGAGGGCGGCCGCGTTGCGCGAAACCAAGCCTTCCCGCTCGGCTTGCCTCAGAGCGCGGCGAAGTACTGCTCGAATGATGCGGACCGTGTTGGCGCTGTAGCCAGCACTGCGCTTCCAGGCCAGCAGCTGATCAACATCGGAGACCGTCAGCCTACGCAGAACCTTTCGGCCCAACGATGGCGTGATATGCAGACGCACCGTGTCTGCGTAGGTGTTCAAAGTCTTCTCGCTCACTTGCCCGGGAAGACACGCCGCAAGCCACCGATCCAAGAATGCTGCGACGGTTAGCCGGTCATCGGCAACCGGCATGCCCGCAATGAGTTCGGCCCGCAAGTCTCGCAGCTTGCGAAGCACCTCGCCTTTCGTCGCACCACTAACCTTCTTGCGGATCCGGCGCCCGTCGGGGCCGTAACCCAGGGAGGCTGCGCCTCTCCAGCGGTCGCCATCGAGATAGACCGAATCCTCGCCGCGGCCGTGACGACTCGTCACCGCGGTCCCTCGGTGAGAGCCGCGATGTAGTCGGCGAGTGCGGCCTGTGGGATACGCCGCGATGCGCCGATCTTCACCGACCGCAGCTCCCCGAGCCGCATCAGCTCGTAGAGCTTGCTGCGGCCGATGCTGAGATGAGCCGCGGCCTCCGCCGTGCTCAACAACAACTTCTCCATGTTCCTTACCTCCCGCCTTTGAGGACCCGGAATCTGACAGGCCCGAATGGTTGGGGTGCAGATCCGAAATCGATGCCGTGGGGGAGCGGCTACGACGCCTGCGTTGATCGCACTTCCCAACAGGGTGTGCCCGGCAGGCAATGTCGAGACCGTGCGAACGAAGGGTCGGCCCTCATCCCACCATGATCGAACCTGCGAACTCCCTTCAGTGCTTGTTCCGCCCCTTCCTGTGGACAAACTGGCCATGGACCGCTGTGGTCCGTCCTGCATCCGTAAGTTCTGGATGTTTCCCTGGCGGTCGCGTCCGAGGAAGCGTGGCGATCGAGGCTGCTCGTGGAGCCGCAGGCTGCGGAGATGCGTGCAGATGTAATTCGGACCTGCCTTCAGGTCGTCGGGTCTCAACGCGAACTAACGCGTGGCGAGTGCCGCCAAGCGCCGTGATCATCTATGCCGAGTTGCCAAGTAGGAGTCAGCCTAGAGACCCCCACGTTGACCCGCGGCACAAGATCATCAGTCATGGGGCAAGATCATCAGGGTGTCGGCGAGCCAGGGCAAGAGCTGATGGCACTTGACCCCCAGACATCGGCAGCGTGTCCAAGGACGTGCCCAGACGTCCAATTTTCCTTAAAAATAGGGATTTAACACTTTGGCCGTACTTCAGTGGACAAACCCAAATGGTGGTCAAGATGGTGGTCAGACCCATAGTCAACTAAGCGAAGAGGCTTGAGCAAGATCAACTAGATCGTTGAGAGGTCCACTGATCTGCACCTCAAGCCGCGCGAACCTGGCAGTCGACGAGCCGGCGGTGGGCTGATGCGCTAGGAGTTGACCAGGCTCCTTGGCGGCCGGTCTGTAGTGATCGGGTCGGCATGCCGGTGCGCGATCTTCCAGGTGCCGGCCTCCCGGCGGAAGACCAGCGTGGCGCGCAGGGCGCTTACGACGGTGTCGTCGCGGCCGGTGATGCGGCCTTCGTGCCGCTCGAGCTGCAGCACATACCCGAGGTCGACAGTGGCGAACCTCGAGATCTCCTTGAAGGTGCTGGACACCGTCTCGAAGTGGAGCGGGCCGCCTTCGCCGAAGTTGGCTGCGGCTCGCCGAGCGGCATCTCCGACGTCGGCAGGCCCTCGGCATGGCGGCTCCAGAGGATTGGCGAGCGTGACGTCGTCCCGGTTCGAGAAGAAGCTCATGGCTGGTTCGGGGTCACCCGTGACGTAGACACGGAGTGCGTCGCGAAACGCCTCGACAACCTCAGTCAGGTCATCGCGCTGAGGAGGCCTCCGGTCGGCATGGCGGTGAACCGCGCGCCAGCGCCCGCCCTCGCGGCGGTACACATGGGTCGCCCGGAGCTTCGTCCGCTCAGAGGGACCACCCTCCCTGGAGTTCGTGTAGCGCTCGACAGCCGCGGTGTATGCGAAGTCCCCCGCCACACCGAAGGCCAGCGTCTCCCAGTCGAAGGTCGCGACGTCGGAGAACGTGGACGCCACGAACCGGAACGTCTCCGTCACAGGTTCGGTCCCGGAGTCGACCAGGCCCCGGGCAGCGAAGAGCGTCACAGGATCCTCGGTCGACCACAGCGCCAGGTTGGGCTCGGGGTCACCGTCGTGAAAGGCACGTTGCGCGGCGATGAAGCGGGGCAGGAAGTCGCGGTGGAAGTCCTCGGGCTCGACCATGACGCCAATATGGGTCTCCCTGGCTCCCCCATGCAAGGGGAATCGTTCCCAAACGACCGGGATTCGCGCGCGGTATTCCTGCAGACCTGTCCGTCGCTTGGATCGAGGCCGCCACCCCCTGTGACGCGGCGCGATCCCGAGTTGCACATCCACGCACGCAACGTCCTAACGGTCCGGTGGTCAGGGCGACGTCAAACCCGTACGAGGTGTTGATACCGACCCAGTCGCCAAGTATCGCAACGGTGCTGTGGCAGATCCGTAACCCATACTCGAAGAGTGGACCCTGAGGTCGTAAACCGCGCGGCCGCGCTCGCACAGCACAAGGTGGTCGGGTGAGCGGCTGCGGCTCCCTCACCAACCGTGGCGTGCGGATCGAGCCAGTTCAGCACGCCAACCACTAACTAGCCAGAGACTGAAAGAAGATGAGGATCGAGCGAAAGACCACGGCAAGGCCGCCAGCTACCGCACGGACGGCGTTCGCGGCAGCCTCAGGGTAGACAACCAAATAGAACAGCGCGAAGCCCACGACCAAGAAGACGATGAACCCCTTGACCCACTTCATGTCGGACTGGTCACCCTTCCGGTCTTCACAGACTATTCGAACACCCTGCCGCTCGTACAGGCAGAAGCCTCGATGCTCTCCTTTCTCTGACGAGAGCCGGAGAGAGCCCCAGGGGAAGTCCTCGGGCCTCTCTCTATTGGCCTTTCGGATGGTAAAGCCCGTGCATCTGTGTTTGGGCGCATCGCGATCTGGCCTCCGCACCGTTCGACGGCGTTTCGCAACGAGAGCCACTCGGTCCGGCATGACCCGTAACGCCTGCCAGCGCGCTGAGCCGCCTGAATGGCCGTGTGACGCCTCCTGACCGCAACGAGCACTTCCACCGCCAACCCTCGAGCCGGCGTTCCCGTTCCGCGCGCCGGTGCCGGGCGAGCTGCGCCTCCAACGCCGATCGGCGCGCCGGCAGAACCGACTGCTGACTCATCACCAGCCTTCTCGTTGCCCGGACTTATCCACCGATCTAAGCCAGCGACGACACCTCGAGCGGTCAACACCCACCGATCGATCTGTTTTGCGTACCTCCACCGGATTCTCAAAGTTCGATGTGCGACACAGACCCGTGAATACCCGACCACCGGGCATGCTGCGGCAGCGTCGGGCGGGTGGCTCGACGCTTCCGGTGAGGTCAGTGCTAGGCGGCTGGGTCGATGATCACCGTGTGTCCGAGGTGTTCCAGCTGCGCGATCAGCCGTCTGGTGTGGGCTTGGTCGTTGCGACGGCTGTGCCAGTCGGCGCCCAGGTCGTGGTAGGGCTCGTCACGTTTCAACATCCAGTAGGCCGCAACCAGGATGGAGTGCGCGACCGCGACCTGAGCCCGGCCCATGCCACGGCGTTTCGTCAACCGGGCGTGCTGGACGGCCAGATAGTTTTTGCCGTGCATCCGGCCGACCGAACCGGCCGCCTCGACCAGCATCGCGGTCAACCATTTGTTGCCGTGCCGCTTCCCGGCCGGTGTCTGTCTTCCGGCGGACTCGTTCATCGCCGGCGCCACACCCGCCCAGGCGGCCAGATGAGCGGCGGTCGGGAACCGGGTCATGTCCGCGCCGGTCTCGGCGACGATCGTTTCCGCGACTTTCGGCCCGACGCCCGGAATGGTTTGCAGCAGCTCGATCTGATGCTGCCATGGCTGGCAGGCGTCCATGATCACCGCGTCCAGCTCAGCTAGGGCCTGCTCGACCAGATCCAGCCGACGCAGCATCGACCGGGCCAGCCGGGCATGGTTGGTGTCGAAGTGTCCGCTCAACGCCTGCGCCAGATCGGGGATCTTGCGCCGCATCTTGCCTTTCGCCATGTCGGCGAGCCGCAACGGATCCGATTCGCCGTTGATCATCGCGGTCAGGATCGCCCTGGCCGACACCGTCTTCAGACTCGACGCCACCGACGACAACTTGATCGACGCGTCTTCCAACATCAGCTCCAACCCGACGATGTCTCGGGCCCGGTCCCCCATCAGCTGCACCCGATACCGGGTCAGCATCCGCAGCCGCCGAATCTCCGGCGGCGGCACGAACGACGGGCGGAGCAACCCGTGCTCCAACAACTGCCCGATCCACTCCGCGTCCCGGACATCGCTCTTCCGCCCCGGTACGGCCTTCATGTGCGCGGCGTTCAACAGCCACACCTCCATGGCCTCTTCCAAGCAGTAGAACGGCGGCTTCCAATACGCCGACGTCGATTCCATCGCCGCGATGCACACCCCGGCCCCGACCAGCCAGTCCCGCATCACCTGCAACGACCCGGTCATCGTCTTAAACGTCCGCGTTTCACTCCGCCGCCCACCGCGCGGGCCGGGCGTACGCAGGCACACCGTCACCGTCTCCTTGCCGACATCCAGACCGGCGACCCGGTCGAACATGACCTCCATCGCGTCCCTCCTCTCCCCCGTAAGGCGACCATCGCCTGACGGCGCCGGTCCGGAGGGACCTCTGCCAGGACACAGACCCGCGTGCTCGTAGCAACAATCCAGTGACACCCGAGACCCCCGCGCCATACACCTAACGGGCTCGCCCGCACCAGTGTGTGTCGACGTCACCGGACGGCACCACCAATTCTCATCAGCCAGCGAAGCGATCCAAGATCGCAAGTCCGATACACCTGATGCACCACCGGAAGTAGCTCGGGTCGACCTGACCGCGCGGACTGTATGTACCCCTTCGGGTGGGTGTGACGATGAGCCTCCATAAGCTGACAGCCGGGTCGGGATATGACTACCTGACCCGGCAGGTCGCGGCCTTGGACGCGACGGAGAAAGGTCACACCGGGCTGGCGTCGTACTACGCCGAGCGGGGTGAGGCACCAGGGGTGTGGATCGGTTCCGGGCTGGACGGGATAGATGGCCTGAGCGCCGGCGACCCGGTAACCGCGGAGCAGATGCGTGCACTGTTCGGCTGCGGTCTGCACCCGTTGGCGGAGCTGCGGCAGCAAGCAGCTGGCAGGACCCGACCTGACCCAACGCGACTACCAGGACGCGGCCAGGCTTGGGGTGCCGTTCAAGATCGTTGATGGTGACGTCAGCCCGTTCCGTCTTGAGGTGGCCAGGCGTGTCGCGGCGATCCAGACCGCAGCCGGCCTGCCCGTGGGCGCGCCGCTGCCGGCTACAGATCGGGCCCGAGTACGGACCGAGGTGGCCCGCGAGTTCTTCCTCGCCGCGCATGGACGGGAGCCGATCGACGCCCGGGAGCTGGCAGGGCAAATCGCGAAAGACTCCCGACCGCAAACACAGACGGTTGCGGGCTTCGACCTGACGTTCTCCCCGGTGAAGTCAGTCTCGACCCTATGGGCGGTTGCCGATCCGGCGGTGGCGGCTGTGATCGAACAGGCCCACCAGGCCGCAGTCAAGGACGCACTGACGTTCGTCGAGGAGCATGCCTTGTTCACCCGGACCGGGCCACAAGGGATCCGGCAGGTCAACGTCCGAGGCCTGGTTGCCGCCGCGTTCACCCACCGGGACAGCCGGGCAGGAGACCCGGACCTGCACACCCACGTCGCAGTAGCCAACAAGGTCCAGACCCTCGATGGACGGTGGCTGTCGATCGATGGGCGGGTGCTGTTCAAAGCCAATGTGGCCGCGTCGGAGACCTATAACACCGCGCTCGAGCAGCACCTTCACGAGGCCTTGGGTGTGCGGTTCGCCGAACGGTCCGGCACCGACCCGACGAAGCGGCCGATCCGGGAGATCGTCGGGGTCGACACACGACTGAACCAGCGCTGGTCGACCCGCCGCGCCCACATCGAGGCCCGCCGCAGTGAGCTGGCCATCCAATTCCAAGACGATCATGTCCGACCCCCGACACCGGTCGAAGCGCTGCACCTGGCACAACAAGCGACGTTGGAGACCCGCGACGCCAAACACGACCCCCGATCCCTGACCGAGCAACGCGCAACCTGGTTCAAAGAGGCCGCAGCCGTATTGGATAGGCCCGAGGCCGTCGCGTCGATGGTGCGGACGGCGCTGGCGCTACCCGCCGAGACCACCACGATCGTCGACGCCCGCTGGGTCACCCAGACCGCCAGCCACGTCTTGGCCGTCATGGAGGAAGGCCGCTCGACCTGGCAGATGTGGCATGTCCGGGCCGAAGCGCAGCGACAGGTCCGCACCATCGACCTGCCTGCAGGACATGCCGCGGCACTGGTAGACCTGCTGGTCGATGAGGTACTCGATCGCCGCTCCGTTGCCCTCACCGCACCGGCTGACAACATCGAGGAGCCGGAGGCGCTGCGGCGACTCGACGGCTCCTCGGTCTACACCATCGCCGGCGCCACCCTCTACACATCAACAAGGATCCTCGACGCCGAACAGCGCCTCGTCGCCGCGGCGGGACGCCGCGGCGGTGCGTCCGTCGAGCAGACGGCGGTGGATCTGGCCATGCTCGAAATGGCGGCGAACGGGACTGCACTCGATGCTGGGCAGGCCTCGCTGGTCCGCCAGATGTGCACCTCCGGGGCACGTCTGCAGCTCGCGATCGCCCCCGCCGGCGCCGGGAAAACCACCGCTATGCGTGCCCTCACTCTCGCCTGGACCCAGGACGGCGGCCAGGTGTTGGGCCTGGCCCCTTCGGCTGCCGCGGCCGCCGTTCTTGGCGAGCAAACCGGCATCCGTACCGACACGCTCGCGAAACTGACCTGGTCGTTGCCGCATGGCGACCTCCCTGATTGGGCGGCAGCGGTCGGCCCGTCGACACTGCTGATCATCGACGAAGCCGGCATGGCCGACACCGTGTCCCTCGACACCACAGTCCAGTTCGCCATCGGTCGCGGTGCGAGTGTGCGACTGGTCGGTGATGATCAACAACTCGCCGCGATCGGCGCCAGCGGCGTCCTGCGCGACATCACGAACACCCACGGCGCCCTCCGACTGACAGAGCTGCATCGCTTCACTGACCCGAATGAAGCGGCAGCATCGCTCGCCCTCCGCGACGGCGACGCCCGGAGCCTCGACTTCTATCTCAACTACGGGCGCGTTCATGTCGGCGACCTCGCCACCACCACCCAGGATGCCTTCGGGGCTTGGGTTTCCGACCGAGGCGCAGGACTCGACGCGATCATGCTCGCCCCCACTCGAAAGCTTGTCGCCGAACTCAACCGACAAGCCCGTGATCATTGCCTCGGCGGTCACCCGGTCGGCCGCGAGGTGCGCTTGGCGGACGCGAACCAGGCAAGTGTCGGCGATGTGATCATCACCCGCCGCAACGACCGCCGACTCCGGCTCGCGGCCACCGACTGGGTCAAAAACGGAGACCGCTGGACCATCACTCGAGTAGGTCGCCGCGGCGACCTGATCGTCCGACACAACCGCAGCAACCTCACCACACGGCTCCCCGCCGACTACGTTCAAGCCTCGACCGGACTTGGCTACGCCACCACCATCCACGGCGCCCAGGGCGTCTCAGCCGACACGATGCACGGCCTGGCCACAGGACAGGAGTCCCGGCAGCAGCTGTACACCATGCTCACCCGCGGACGGGCCGCAAATCACTTGTACCTGCAGGTCGTCGGCGACGGCGACCCGCACACCGTCATCCGACCCGAGGCCGTCACGCCCCGCACCCCGACTGAGCTGCTCGAACAGATCCTGGCCCGCGACGACACCCCCACTTCAGCCACGACGCTCCTCCGCCAACTTAGCGACCCGGTGGCCCGGCTGCATGATGCGGTCCAGCGCTACACCGATGGCCTGCACGCCGCCACTGAGCAAATCGTCGGACCCGCAATTGTGGACACGCTCGACATCCGAGCCGAGCAAGTCGTAGCCGACGTCACCGAGGCACCGGCCTGGCCGACCCTGCGAGCCAACCTCATCGCCTTGGCCGCAGAGTCCGGCGAGCACCCGCTCGTCCACCTCTATGAAGCCGCACTCGGGCGAGATCTCAGCGCGGCTGAAGACATGGCCGCCGTCCTGACCTGGCGCCTCCCAGAACCCACTTCCACCCACGGCCAACCACCGCTGCCCCGGCTACCCGGAATTCCCCAAGCGATCAACAATCACCCTGACTGGCGGCAATACCTCGACCGGCGGTCCCAGTTGATCACCGACCTCGCCGACCACATTCGACATCACGCCGATCAGGACGGCACTCAGCCCCATTGGGTGCCGCAGGGCAGTTCGCTGGGCGCCGATCTCATTGGCGAAGTCGCCGTGTGGAGGGCCGCCAATGGCGTCGACCCCCACGACCGCCGCCCCACCGGACCACATCAGCTGCCGACCGCTTCGGCCGAATGGCAAAAATATCTCGATCGAAGCATCACCCACGTTGGCGACTACCCGGCCAACTTGGATTTCCGGAGGCAGGGAGTTGGTTCCACCTTTGAAGGTGGCCGTCACGAAGATCGAGACCACTGGCAGCGCCCATCCGAGATCAGCCAGAGGTTGGGGCCCTCGGGCCCTAGCTTCTAAGGGGACATCTCCATGCGACCATCCAAAACGAATCGACGCCGCGCTCAGGTCACCGCCAAGGCCAATCGGTTAGACGACAGGATCCTGTTTGGTGCCTGTGCCGCGGGTGCGGAGACATTGTGGGCGCCCCAGCGGCGGCGCCCAAGATGGTTTGCGGCGCAAGTCAGACCAGTTGTTACCGACGATCGCCGGCCCGGTTGTGAAGGAGTCGAGGGCCCATTGCGACTCGGCCGCACCATCCACTGCTTGGGAACGCGGCGGGGTTGCAGGGCGGCGCTGGTGCCGTCGGCGGCTTCAGCGACTCGGTAGTCGGAGGGTTCAACCCACTCGTAGGAGCCGTCCTCGTGGGCTAGGAGCCGCAGGTGTTTGTTCGTCCATCGCAGCCAGTCGGCCCTTATAGCCCGGCAGGCTGCGGCGGGCGCTGCTCCCATATCCGCCTGGTGAGAATGACAAGTTGATTTGGCCCCACTGTGCTGGCCTGATTTGGCCCCACCCTGGGGTCGGTTAGGTGTTGGCGGCTCCTTTCTTGTTTCGTGTGCTGCTGAGCCGGTAGCTGTTGGTGCCGGTTTGGATGATGTGGGCGTTGAAGGTGAGCCGGTCAACCACGGCAGCGGCGAGGCGGGGGTCGGTGAAGGTGTTGCCCCATTCGGAGAAGGGGGCGTTTGAGGCGCAGGCGATGGAGGCGCGTTCTTCTCTGGCGGTGATGATTTGGAACAGCAGTTCGGCGCCTCGCGGATCCAAGGTGAGGTAGCCGATCTCGTCGAGGCAGAGCAGGTCGAGGCGGGCGTAGCGGCCGAGGACGCGGGTGAGTTGTTTGTCGTCGGCGGCTTCGGCGAGCTCGTTGACCAGTTGGGCGCAGGTCAGGTAGCGGACCCGGCGGCCCGCTTCGGCGGCGCAGGTGCCGAGGGCGATGAGCAGATGGGTTTTGCCGGTGCCGGAGTCGCCGAGCAGCACTAAAGGTTCACCTTTGTCGATCCAGGCACCGGAGGCGAGGTGGCCGAGGACGGCTGGGGTGAGGTCGGGGATGCGGGTGTGGTCGAAGTCGCCGAGTCGTTTGGTGCGCGGGAACTTGGCCTCATGGACTAGCCGGATGCGTCGGCGGGCGTCGCGTTCGTCGCATTCGGCGGTCAGCACCTCGGCCAGGAACGCCTTGTGCGACAAGCGCTGCTTCGCCGCAGCCGCGGCCAGCTGCCCGGCTTGGGCGCGGATGGTGGGCAGCTGCAGGGTTTTGGCTGCGGCTGCGATGGCGGCGTCAGCGGCCGGCTCGGCCAGCCGAGACACGGCCGCGGTCATGCCAGGGCTCCAGCCAGCAGCTGATCGTAGCCGGCCAGCGACGGGGCCGGCCGGTCACCAAGATCTTTACTGGTCGGCACGATCAGCGGCGGCGCCGGCTCGGGATGGCTGATGCGGCGGGCCTCGACCGCAACCAGATCCGGGTCGACGCTGTCCATACTGATCGCGGCGCGCATCGCTGTGATCACCGAGTCTGTGGGCAGGGTGCGGTGCAGCAGCAACACCCCGATCAGGGCGCGGGTGCCGGGCCCGTCGCCGAGCCGCCGTCGGGCTGTCTCCCAGAACCGTTGATGATCAGCGGTGAACACCCCGGCGGCCCGTGCTGCGGCTAGCGCGGTGGACCCGGCCAGCGCGCCGGGTTTGCGGCATAGCACTTCCAGGTAATGATCCAAGATCAAATCCTCGCTGTACTTATGCAGCGACCGGGGATGCTCGGCGACGATGGTGGCGCCGTCATAGACGGTGATCATGGTGGCGCCCAGCCGCACCTCCAGGCGGCGGCCGGCGTATCGGGCCGGCACCGAGTAGTAGGACTGGCGGACACAAATCCGGGCCTTAGCGTCGACCCGGCACGACGACCGCAACGCCATGTCGAACGGCTCGGCCGGCAGCGGCGCCAGCAACGGCAGCTCTCCGGCCGCCGCCTCGCCAACGGTTTCGGTGCGACCGGTGATGTGGCGGGTGTCGTCGCGGGCATCCGCGGCGGCCAGGGCAGCGTTCAACGCCTCCAGCGAGCCCACATGCGGCATCGGGGTCAGATGGCGGCGGCGGAATCGGCCGATTTCGCCCTCCACGCCGCCCTTCTCATGCGCCCCGTCGACGCCGGGCGCGCAGAAAAACGAGTCGTAGCCGTAGTGGGACCGCATCGCCACGAACCGGGGATGTTCGAAACGTTCCCTGCCCAACGCGATCCGGATCACCGCCGGTTTCAAATTGTCATACCGGATCATCCCGGTCGGCACCCCGCCGAAGGCTTCGAAGGCGCGCACATGGCCGTCCAGGAACGATTCTTGGGTTTGGTTGGCGTAGCCGACGTGGAACGCCTTCCCCGAATGCGACAGCCGCATGCAAAACATGTACAGCTTCATCACCTGCCCGGCGATGGAGGCGGTGAACTCGCCGAAGTCCACCTCGGCCTCGGCCGCCGGCGGATGAGTCTGCGGCACCATCACCCGGCACCGGTCGGCGCCGATCTCGGTTCGCAGCCGCGCCACCAGATTCCGCACCGTCGACTCCCCGATCCGAGCATCTTCCTCCTCAGTCAACCGCTGCCAGATCCGCCGTGCGGTATGCCGCTGCTTCCTCGGCGCCGACAGATCATCCATCAACCACCGCCGAACAAGATCAACATAAGGACCGGTGGCCGGAGCCAACCGCTCCGCCACCTTCCTCGCCGGCGGCGTGGCATCCGCCAACGCCTGACGCACCGTCCGCCGGTGCACCCCATGACGCTCCGCCAACGCCCGAATCGACATCCCCCGATCCCGGGAATCACGTCGAATACCCTCGAACTGCTCCACTCTCGATCTCTCCTTCACACCCCCGGCCTTTCGCGATCGCCATCGCAGACGAGCCGAAAGTAGAGGGAAACGATTGGTCGAGGGTGGGGCCACACCGAGCGAGCACTAGCCCTCCAAGTGGGGCCAAATCAGACTGGCACACTCAGCCTGGTGATACTCCGCTGGCCCGTCTTCTATCCGGGGGTCGCAAACGGTCCCCCGGAACCCACCTGACCAATCGTCTTCGACCCACGCGACCAACACGAGTTCCCACGACGGGGCGGGCGCTCAACGCACCTGACCCACCCCGAATTTTCGTCGATAGGAGCCGGGATGGAGACGGGTCGTGCGTTGGAACAGGCGCCGGAAGAACGCCGTGTTCTCGTAGCCAACGACGAACCCGATCTCATCGATCGGCATCGTCGTGCGCTCCAGGAGGCGGCGAGCCTCACGGATGCGCAACTGTTGTACGTAAGAGATGGGCGAGCGTCCCGTCGCCTTGCGGAATCGGCGCTCCAGCGTTCGGCGGCTCAGGCCCGAACCCGTCGTCATTTCCTCAACCGGATTGGCGATCATGTAGTGCCGCTCCAGCCATCTCTGCCGCTCCGCAACCAAGCCGTCGCCGTGACCGAGCTCGGGTATGAACTCGATGTAGGGGGCCTGACCTGCGCCGTGCCACTCCAGCATCAGCATCCGCGCCATTGCCTGCGCGGCAACCGGACCCACATAGCGGGCGATCAGGTAGAGAGCCAGGTCGTGCCAGGACATGACGCCACCGGTCATGACAATGTCTTCGTCGCCGTCCTCGTCGCGCACAGCGATCAGCGCCTCTTCGGCACGGAGGCGCACATCGGGGAAATTGCGATGGAAGGTCGGCGCAAACGCCCAGTGGATGGTCGCTTCCCGACCTTTCAGCAGACCAGTCTCGGCTAGCAACAGCACCCCCGTGCACGCCGAGGCCAAGAGTGCACCGTGATCGTGCTGCCGACACAACCAGTCGATCACCTGCGGATATCGGCCGCGTACCCAGTCGGGTCCCTCGACCATCATTAGCGGGACGATGGCGATGTCGGTGTGCTCGATGTCATCACAGACACGGTGAGCCCCGAGCGGCAGCCCGCTGGCACCGAAATAGTCAGACCGGCTCGGCGCGGCAATCTGCACATCGAACGGATGCTGCGGTAGGTCCTCCTCGAAACCTCCCAGCAGTGGAAAGGAGTTGAGGGTCTCATACAGGCCGCTCAGAGGCGCCACCTGAGTATCCGGCGTCGCTACCAGAGTGACCTGCGTGGGCAGCTGTGGACTCTTTATTCTCACTCGATGTCGCAAACGGAACCTTGTTGTCGAGTCTGGCACTTACCCATCGTCGCCACCAGACCTAGCGTGAAGTCGTCATCGAAACAACACAAACATAGGAGCACTCATGACAACGACACTCAACGGCTGGGATGTAGAGAAGAGCAGCGACGAGAGCCTTGAGGAATTCCGCATGACGATCCGGGGGGACGTGCTAACGCACCACGATGCCGGATATGCGACGGTCCGCTCGGCGTTCAACGCGATGCATCCGGGCAAACCGGCGCTGGTCGTCCGGCCCACAGGCACCGCAGACGTGATCGGCGCGGTCAATCATGCCCGCGAGAACGGACTTATCGTCGCAGTTCGCGGGGGCGGTCACTCGGTCGCGGGACTCTCGAGTGTCGATGGCGGCCTGCTCCTCGACCTCGCCCGGATGAACGCCGTTGATGTCGACCCGGAGGCGCGGACGGTGCGCGTCCAGGGTGGAGCACTAGTCGGCGACATGGACCACGAAACCCAAGCCTTCGGGCTCGTCGCGCCGTGCGGCATCATCTCCGACACCGGCGTAGCCGGGCTCACGCTCGGCGGTGGAGAGGGATGGGTTCGCCGCAAGTACGGGTTGTCGATCGACAACCTGTTGTCAGCCCAGGTGGTTTGTGCTGATGGTCAGGTGCGCACGGCATCGGCGAATACGAACCCTGATCTGTTCTGGGCCATCCGCGGCGGTGGCGGCAATTTCGGCGTGGTCACTTCGTTCACCTTTCAGTGCCATCCCGTTGGTCCGGTAGTGGGGTTCGCCGGCGTGTTCCATCCTGTGGAGGACGCGGAGAACGTGTATCGACAATTCCGCGATTGGGCCAAGACGGCGCCCGACGAGATCTCGGCGTTCATCGGATGCACGACGCTCCCGGCGAGCGAGCACACGCCGCCGGAGATCCACAACACGCCGTTCATCGTCACG
Source organism: uncultured Actinomycetota bacterium (assembly GCA_963734005.1). Taxonomy (GTDB): domain Bacteria; phylum Actinomycetota; class Actinomycetes; order Propionibacteriales; family Propionibacteriaceae; genus Microlunatus. The sequence goes on along the minus strand of CAVTFS010000027.1, from coordinate 2,665 downwards.
GGCGCCGTGTTCTCCGGTGATCCGGAGGAAGGCATGAAGATCATTCAGCCGCTCCGCGACATCGGGACTCCGCTCGCTGACATTTCGGGTCCCATACCCTTCGTCGGCGTCCAGGCTGCTTTCGACGAGTTCTTCCAGCGCGGGACGCTTCGCAGCTATTGGAAGTCCACGTACGTCGAGGAGCTGACCGACCCGATCCTCGACATCATCGTGGACAAGGCCCGCAACCGCCCGTCCGAGCGGACCTTCGTGATCGCTTTCTTCATGGGCGGCGCCATCAATCGCGTGGGAGCCGAAGACACCGCATACCGCGAGCGATCGGCAAACTGGATGGTATCGATCGATGGCAACTGGCAGGACGCCAGTGACGACGACAAGGTCATCTCGTGGGTACGCGGCGCGTGGGGCGAAGTCCACGAGCATGGAACGGGCTCGCTGTACCTGAACTTCACGAGCGTCGCCGATGAAGCAGTCACGGTGGGCGTCGAGAGTGCATTCGGTAAGACGAACCTCCAGCGCCTCCAAGAGATCAAGGCGCAATACGACCCGGACAACTTCTTCCACCTGAACAACAACATCTCCCCGGCTTCGTAGAGCGGCCAATCTCGACTTAGATCGGGTTGTCGCCCTCTGCTCGGTGAGCGTCACGACCGGCACCGTCCAGGTCTTGGTGGCCAGGAGTCGTCATGTCCTCCCGTCGTAAGTGATTGATGTGACCACCCGACGGCTCGGGGATCAGTCATCTAGGTTGATTGAGCACTCCGTCGCGGCGGCCACGGCGTCCTTCACCATCCGCGATCGGGAAACCAGGCTAAGACACCTTGGCACCGGGGCCAGTCGGCCACCCAGACATGGCTTACCCCTCCAGCAGCGTCGGTGCCGTCATCGGCAATGCGTTGCCGCAACCGGGCTCAAACTGAAGCTGCACCCCAGAGTCGCTGGCGACAGTGGCCCAAAGGAAGGCGTGTCGCTCGACGGCATCGGGATGCGCGGCCAGCTTGGCCGGCACATCCGCCTGAGTGTTCAACATGCGATTCATCCAGGCACCGACGGTCTGCTCGTCGTCGACCCAGCGCCCGAAGCCCTCGGGGACAAGGTAAGCGCTGCCAGACGTCTTACTCCCCTCCATCGGCCACGCCGACAAGACCTTGAGTCGGACCACGTCAAAAGGCGGATCCCACCGCGGCCAGTAGGACGGCAAGGTGTCCTACCAGGCCAGCAGCAACGCCGGCCGCTCGCATCACGTCGCGAATCTTGGCCTGGCGCTGCAATAGGACCATCTACGCCTGCCGCAGACCCGTCACCTCAACCCGGTCGTCGACGCGCTTAGGCGCCTTCAACTGCACGTTATACGCGCGATTCATGATCAGCCACGACTTCTAGCGCCGCCAGTCGGGTCTGGGTAGTGGACCAGTGCCTCGACTTGAGAGATGATCCTGCCGTCCTCGAAACGGTCGACGGGTACGCCCGAGGACGCTCGACACGATGTGCCGAGCCAAACGCTCGTTCTCACTTCTCTCACTCCGCGCGTCACGGAGGCCCACCGTTGCGATCCAGGCTGACAGCACAAGCAAGGTAGGTAGAGCAGCGGAGTACAGCAACAAGGGCGTTTCCCCACACCCCCTACGACGAGCACCTCGCCTGGCACAGCGAACCAGACAAACTCAGCCCTGCAGCTTGACCGCTTCCGGTCGTGGGATGTCTAGTCAGCGAAAGAAGGCGCCGCCCAGACTTCACAAGTCCAGGCGGCGGTTTTGCGGACGTAGTCTCAGTTTTAGCGTGCCGGATGGGATCGGTTATGTGCTGGTAGCGCACGGCCATCGACGTCGACGACCAGCCCATCACGCCTATGACTGTGCGTTCCGGCACCTCCAGGGCCAAGAGCACAGTTGCAGCTGTGTGCCGGGCGTCGTGGAGGCGTGTTTCTCGCACGCCGGCCCGCTTCAACAGCGCCTTCCAGGCGTGATAGTCGGAATTCGGCTTGACCGCGCGGCCGAACCGGTCTGTGAAGACTCGGCCCGTCTCCACCCAGAGCTGACTAGCCCTAGCCCGCTCCTGATCTTGTTCGCGGCGGTGATCTTCTAGGAGCTGGACGAGCTGGGGCGGCAGTCCGATCTTCCGCTTGCCGGCACTGGACTTGGTGGGTCCGTCGTCCTCGTTGGTTTGTACACGGCGAGTGCAGCGGCCCGGCGTCTTCCCGCACGGGGTGGAACAACGATGTTCGTAATGCGGTCGAACACGGTTCGTTGTGATCTTGAGAATTCCGGCCTCGAGATCGACATCCGATCAGTGCAAGCCGAGTACCTCGCCTTGGCGGAGGCCTAGCGAGAGTGCAATCGCCCATCGTGCGGCGTTACGGCGTTCCCGAGCCGCACTGAGGATGCGCCGAACCTCCGCGACGGAGTAGGGCTCAAGCTCCTTTGCTTCGATTTTCGGTGCCTTTGCGAGGGTAGCGACGTTCTCCTGAACCTGCCGCCGTACGGCCTCACCTAGCGCGGTGCGGATCGTGCGATGCACCTGATGAGCGGTCGCTGGCCGGGCTCCGGTCGCGAGCATCCGCCGATACAGTCGCTCGAGGTGCTCAGGTCGCAGACGGTCCAGGCGGTGCTCTCCGACACCGGGGAATCAGATGAACTCGGACCGCGATCCTGTAGGCATTGACCTC
>CAVTFS010000026.1:0-48841 GCA_963734005.1 uncultured Actinomycetota bacterium | reverse complement strand
GATTCACCCGAGATGCCACCGATCGGGGCGATCAACTGCTGCGAGCCGACCTGATCTTGACGGACCGGCGGCGTCAGTCAAGGTGACTTCGACATTGTGAAGGCGGTGATGCCTGAGATGGCTCTCGTGCGACTTCGCGCAGGTCGCCATGCAGCCAGGCAAGCCGCAGGGCTTTGGCTTGATCGGCTTCGACCGAGTGCCGATGATCATGCTCCCTGGCAACCCGGTGAGTGCCTTCGTTTCCTTCGAGGCGTTCGGCGCGGCCCGTCATCCGCAAGCTGATGGGAGTGCGGCCCTATGTGCGGCGAGTGGTGAGATGCCAGGCGGCGCACGATATGACGTCCATTTCGGGCCGCACGCAGTTGGCTCGCGGCATCGTCAACTTCGATCCGCTGGGTGGTCGCCAGGTCGAACTTGCGGGTGGACACGGGTCCCACCTGCTTGCCGATCTTGCCCGATCGAACGCGTTGGTGATCTTGCCCGAAGAGGTCGAGTTCGTGGCTGCCGGGCAGCAGGGCTTGACGGTGGCGGAGATCTGTGGACGAGTCGCCGGGATGACTCGGGGGTAGTCGTGAGTGAAGATCGTTTCCCGCATCTCAGCGCCACCGGCGACGCCCGAATGGTTGACGTTTCCGACAAGGCGGTGACTGCTCGTTCGGCTGACCTGGTGGGGCGAGTGCTGCTGAGCACTGACTGTGTGGCAGCCCTTCGAGAGGGCTCGGTGCCGAAAGGCGACGCGCTCGCAGTGGCCAGGATTGCGGGTATCCAAGCAGCGAAGAAGACTCCCGACCTCATCCCGCTGTGCCACCCATTGTTCATTAGTGGAGTCGATGTCACAGCGGAGGTGACCGACGAGGGGTGGAGTCTCACTGCGACGGTCAAAACCACTGACCGAACTGGAGTGGAAATGGAGGCGCTGACGGCGGTTGCTGTGGCCGGGCTTGCGGTGATCGACATGATCAAGGCGATTGATCGCGCCGCTGTGATCAGCGACGTACGCGTGCTGTCCAAGGCGGGAGGGCGCCGCGGGGACTGGTCTCGTGAGGGCGATTCATGATCGATAGTGCGCTCGTGATCACTATCTCGACACGAGCGGCGGCCGGGTGCCCTCGGACCAGTCAGGCCCCATCATCGTGGCTGCGCTTGAAGATCTTGGTTTCGTGGTTGCGGGTCCGGTCGTGGTGCCCGATGGAGACGCAGTCGGTGCGGCGCTGCGCGATGCCGTGGCGGCCGGCCACGCCGTGGTGATCACTACCGGCGGGACTGGGCTCGATCCTCGTGACCACACCCCCGAGCAGACCAGGGGAGTGGTGGAGCGCGAGGTTCCGCACCTTGCGGCGGCGATCGCCCGCTATGGAGCCGATCATGGCGTGCCGACGGCGGTGCTGAGCCGGGCGTCGCGGGCGTTGCGGATCGCACTTTGATCGTGAACCTGCCCGGGTCGAGTGGGGGCGTCCGGGACGGGATGGCTGTGCTGGAGCCAGTGCTGAAGCACGCGGTCAGCCAGTTGGCAGGTGGAGACCACTGAGATGACCGGCCTGGAGCAGCCGCCACAGGGATTGACCGGGCTGGGAGGCTCCGGTCGCCACCACTGGCCGGTCACGCTGCGGCATGGCCCCGTCATCCTCGCCCCACTGCGCCATCGGGACCGAGCGGCGTGGGAGCGAGTGCGTCGTGAGAACGCGAGTTGGCTGCGACCGTGGGAAGCAACTCTCCCTCCCGGCTCACAGATCGGCCCATCGACGTACGCCGGACTGGTCCGCTCGCTAAGCCGCCAGGCCCGAGAGGGACGGATGCTGCCGTGGCTGGTGTTGTACGACGATGCGTCGAACCGCTCGAAGCCGCGATTGGGAGGCCAGCTGACCGTGAGCGGGATCGTCGGTGGCTCGGCGTCCTGGGGCCAGATTGGCTACTGGATCGACCAGAGGCTGGCGGGACGCGGCATCATCCCAACTGCCGTGGCCCTAGCTGTCGATTACTGCTTTCAGGTCATGTCGCTGCATCGCATCGAGATCGCGATCAGACCTGAAAACACCAATAGCCTTCGCGTGGTAGCGAAGCTGGGCTTCCGGCCGGAGGGCCTCCGGCCGCGCTATTTGCACATCGATGGCGATTGGCGTGATCACTTGGTCTTCGCATTGAATGCCGAAGAGGTGCCGGAGGGGCTGATGCGGCGATGGGAGAACCTCCGGCAGCCCTGACCACATGCGTCACATTCGTTTCTTGCGACACACCGCTCAAGATCAGCTGAGGAGGTCAGTCGGCCCCGTACCGTCTGGGTGTGGGGACCACCGGCGTGATTTTCGCTGCCATCGCAATCGCGTGGCTGGCGTATCTGGTCCCGCATTTCGTACGCCGGCGCGACGACGATGAGCAGCTGGAGGACTCCGATCCGGCTGATCGCTTCTCGGACTCGATGCGCATCGTTCGTCATGGCACCGCTCCGCTCCTTGACCAAGACCTGGAAGAGATTGCATCCTTCGAGGTGTCGACGCCGCAGACCCGGCGGGCTGCGGTCAAAGATCTGCGTCGGCTGGAAGTGCTTGCCGCATTGAGGCGGCGCCGCGTACTGCTGGTGCTGATGGCGGCGCTGAGTGCAGTGATTGGCTTGTGCGCAGCGCACCTCATTCCGTGGTGGAGCACCGCCATCCCTGGAGGGCTGCTGCTGATCTTCATCGTGGTCGCGCGGATCAGCGTTCGCGTCATGCTGAGACGGCTCGATGGTCGCTATCGCGAAATCCGCCACGGCGACAACGAGTCGACCATCTTTCTCAGCAGACGGGACTTCGCCAGGAGCGGGATAGCGACGGTCCCCGCGGGTGGCACGGCCGACGTGGCGACGAAACCTGGGACTCTGTGGGATCCCATTCCGATCACCATGCCGACTTATGTTTCCAAGCCGCTGGCGCCGCGGACGGTTCGCACCATCGACTTGTCGGGCCCGGGAACGCCGTCTTCGGCACGGCATGAGTCGCCTGTCACAGCGGACGCTCCTCAGTCGGCATCCGAGTCACCTGCAGCAGACGAAGGCGGCGAAGCGCGCCGGGTCGCCTCTGCCTGACGATGGTAAAGTCACCGTGCTGATCGGCCCGCTCAGATCCGCGGGGCTATGGCGCAGTCGGTAGCGCGTCTCGTTCGCAACGAGAAGGTCAGGGGTTCGAGTCCCCTTAGCTCCACCATTGTGATGAGTCGAGACATCGTTCATATCTGAGTCGAGTCATCGTTCATATTTGGGTGTGGCCATCTGCCGGGTGGTTGTGTTGGTTGCGCCAGTAGCTGCGGTTGGGGTCGATGGTGTGGTTGCTGAGGACTTCGCCGGTGTCTTCGTGGATCACGGTGACGGTGTCGGCGTCGATGAGGATGGTCACCGCCTGGCCTGCGTGGGCTGCGCCGACGCCGAGATGGTGCATGCGGCCGGCGGGGCGGAGGCTGATCTTGCCGAGGCGGTCGACGTGATCGTTGCGGACCCGGTAGTGCGGATGTTCCGCTTCAAACTTTCTGGCAGGCCGGTTGTGAGGGCATGATCGGCGTTTGAGCAGGAGGTGAGGCGATGGGTCGACCGCCGATGATCCCGCCGGAGAAGAAGACCCGGATCGTGTTGGCGATCTTGGCTGGGGAGATGTCGATCGCTGAGGCGGCGCGGAAGGAGAAGGTTTCCGAGCAGTCGATTGGCCGGTGGAAGGCGGAGTTCATCGAGGCCGGCAGGACCGCGCTGGTGGCGGGTCGGTCGGGGCCGTCAAGCCGGGAGGAGCAGCTGGAGGCCGAGGTCGTGGAGTTGACCCAGGCGCTCGGTGAGGCGCACGTTGAGCTGCGGGTCTGGAAGAAGAGCGCGGAGGGCCGGTTGGGCCCTTCGAGGACCTCGAGGTAATCCGCACTGAGGCGGGGATGTCGACCGCGAGGTTTTGCCGGCTACTCGACATCCCTGAACGGACCTGGCGCCGCAAACAGGCCAGAGCCCGTACCGTCGGTTTCTCGTTGGGGCCGTGGCCTCGGCCGGCGCGGGACCGGTCCCGGCAGGTGGTAGCCGATCTGGCGAGGAAGCATCCGGCGTGGGGTCATCGCAAGATCTGGGCGATGGCCCGCCATGGTGGCCATCAGCTCACGATGTCTACCGTGCTTCGGGTTCTCCGCGACGAAGGGCTGCTGTTGGAGGCGTCATATCAGCGGGAGCGGCGGCGGCTCGCCGCGGAGCGCAAGGCGGCGTTCTGCGACCCGCCGACCGGCCCCAACCAGGTGTGGCAGTTCGACTTCTCCGAGTACGAGACCAGCCGCGGCGGCACCTGGCGGACCGCCGGGGTCGCGGACTACTGGTCGAAGTATGAGTTCGGTTGGCATTGGTCCCCGACGGCCAACCAGCACGACGCGGTCGCCGGCGTGGAGTTAGCCATCGCCGAAGCTACGCGTCTTCTCGGCGCGTCTTTGCTTGAAGCTGTCACCGACGCACAGACCGGTGAGGTCACTCCGGTGGTCTTGGTGACCGACAACGGCGGCCCGTTCCGGTCGTTTCGATTCGCCGCGTTCATCGCCGCCCATCCCGAGCTGCGGCACGTTCGCACCAGGGTCAAGACGCCAGGCCAAAACGGCGTGCGGGAGCGAGCGTTCGAGTCGTTGAAGTACGAGCGGCTCTACCGCGAGGACATCGTCGACGTGCTTGACCTGACCAGACACGCGGAGGAGTTCCGGATCGAGTTCAACACGATCAGACCACACGAGGCGCTGTCCTGGAACCGGCCGCTGGAGGTACATCTCGGCCTCGCCGACCCGACCATCCCCACCTTTGAACGAGCCGAAATCCTGCCACTTTCTTGACGCGGGACACGGATTGCTGGGTTGAGCGGCTGGGGCGGCTTTGATGGTGGCGTTATAGGCCTGGGCTGGGGTGGCGCCGTGGAGTGCACGGTGGGTCCGGATCTGGTTGTAGATGTGGGTGAAGGTGTCGAGTTGGGTTTGCAGTTCGGCGAGGGTGGCGGCGGCTGGCTGGGCGGTGAGCCAGCGCTTTAGAGTCTGGTGGAAGCGTTCGATCTTGCCTTGGGTTTGGGGATGGCCGGGATGGCCGTTCTTCTGCGTGATGCCGAGGCTGGCGAGCAGGTATTCGAAGCCGTTGCGGCCGCCGGTGAAGCGGGAGGTATAGACCGAGCCATTGTCAGTGAGGGTGGATTGCGGCAGTCGGTAACGGTCGGCGGCAGCCAGGAAGGTAGTGATCACACTCTGGCCGGTGATGCGTCGGTAAGCGCGGGTGGTGAGTAGGTAGCGGGAGTGGTCGTCGAGCCAGTTGATGATCTCCACGCCGGTGCCGTCGGCTAGCTGCCAGTGGGTTAGCGGGTCACCAAGGTGTGCACCCAGCGCCAGGAGATGTTGTATCGGCGTGCTGTTTCGGCCTTGCTCAAGGTGCTGCTGTACCACCGACAAGACGATGACCCGTTCCTTCGACACGGCTCATCGTCGAAGGCCACGCGATATGAACGATGTCTCGACTCACCTTGAAGTCGGATTGCCAGCACTCGTTGGGCTGGTCGGCTTGGAATCGCCGATAGGAGCTTTTAGGCCGCTTCTTCGGTTGCGGGGTGATCAAGCCGGCGGCGGTGAGGATGCGGCGGATTGTGGACAACGCTGGCGGCCGCAGGCCTTCTTGCTGCAGCCGTGCCGCAATTGAGACCGGGCCGTGGTCTAGCCCGGCGGCCTGCAGCTCACATCGCCGCGTGCAGATCCGCTCCCGCAGCGCGTCGGTGACCGCGCGTGAGTTGCGGTGCGGTCTTCGGGACCGGGCCTCCACCGCCTCCCAGCCGCAGGTCTGGTTAGCTCCACCATTCCGTAATACGGCTCTCACAAGGTGAGATACCGACAACTGCAGAATCTGCCGTGTGTCATTCGGACTCCACAGCGCTGTGTGTGCCCCTGTGTGCCCCCGGCGGTTCAGACGTTCCAGGCCGGCCCGATCCGCCGCGGTTCCCAGGTGGTGGAGATAGAGGTTGGTGGTGGCGATCGATGCGTGCCCATGAACGATGTCTTGAACCACAACACCCTTAGTCCATGCCTGTACGGTCACCGGAGGTCGTCGGCCTCGCGGCGGGCAGCGGAACTTCGACGAAGTCGCGAACCCGCACGGCGCGCAGCTCTGGCCAGCGGAGGCCCTTCAGTGAAGCTGCGTAAATCATGGCCTGGGCGCCGGCCCCACCCGGGTCGTCGGACCGGGTCCCAGCCTTGGACCGGCTCCGCGCGACGGAGATGGCGACCGCCGCGCCGATGAGATCGACCAGGATGAAGATGACGCGGGCCACGAGAGCCACGGCAGCCGCCACACCGGACGACCCGAGCATCGTGGCCGTCGCGACGAAGACCGCCTCGCGGACGCCGATCCCGCCCGGGGCGGCGACCACCAGGAACCCAACGACCCACGAGACCACGGTGGCGAAGAGGATCGCCCGCACGTCCGGCGCCGACGCGTCCAGGGTCGCGGCCACGAGCCACGTGGCGCCCCCGATGGCCAGCCAGGCCGGGACGTGCCACAGCAGTAGCCCGAGGGACACGCCCCACCTCGGTACGGTGATGGGCAGTTCGCGCCGCAGGACCCGGCGGGCCACCCGCAGGGCCGCCTCGACCACCCGCGGGTGCAGGGCCGCGATGCCCAGCGGCAACAGCACCAGCACGGGCCAGTACGGGCCGCCCCGCCCCGCCCCGCCGGTCGCCAACGCGATCGCCGCCACCAGGATGGCCGCCAGGTACGTCACCGCCAGCGACAGCGCCGTGCTGCCATACCCGACGCTGGCCGGGACGCCGCCGCGGCGGGCCATCTCACCACGCCCCACGACCGACCAGATGCCGCCCGGGACATACTTGCCCAGCTGCCCCACGTAGTACCAGTGCAGCGCCTCGCGGACCGAGGCCCGGGTCCCGAGCGCGGCCAGGCAGCGGCGCCAGCCGAGGCCGATGACGAATATCGCGCCCGAACCCAGGGCCAGGGCGGCCACCAGGGGAGCGGGGTTCGCACCGGCCACGGCCGCGCGAACCTCGGGCCAGGCGATGATCAGCGCGCGGACGACGAAGGCGACACCCAGGATGGCGACGATCAGGCCGACGTACCGGAGCAGGCGACGCATCGGCTCAGCGGAATGTCGTCGTCGTGTCGCGCCGCGCCACCCGCGCGGCGTTGGGGTCGCGCCCGACCCTGAGGACCCGGTGGGTGAACCAGTTCCAGTACCGGGCGACGTACCCGCCGAATTCCTTGGTCGCCTTGCGCCAGAACAGGTACCGGTACCGCCGCGCGCGCTGCAGCCCCAGCTTCCGCCCCAGTTCCCGGTGGAAGACCTCGACGTCGCGCCGGTCCACGGGACGGGCCGACGACTTGTTCGGGCCGTCCATCATCGGTCGCGGCAGCCCGAGATCGTCGCGATAGGACGCGTACGCGTAGGCGAAGTCCCCGAACGCGATGCTCGGCTTCTGCGACTCCCGGATCTCGTTGACGGTGACCTCGCTGTAGATCACGCGACCGGCGTCGGCCAGGCTCCGGACGAGCTTTTCGCTCTCCTCGCGGCGGTTGATGACGAGGCTGATGCCGGTCTTGGTGCTCAGGGTGCTGGCCAGCCAGGCATCGCCGACCACGATGTCGGCCAGGAAGTTGGAGTGGTTGATGCACAGATGGCAGCGCGGCGTGTTGAAGCTGCGGTCGAACGCGACCTGGTAGCCGAAGTCGAGCCGGCGGCTCGTCGTGGTCTCCCGACCGTCGTCGGTGAGGATGCGCAGCTTGCCGATCGGGCCATCGCCGCGGTAGGACACGTCGACGATACGGTCCGGGTCGACCCCCTTGTACTCGCAGATCGCCCGGATCGAATGCCAGTTGTACTGCCAGCCGCAGAGCAGTCCGATCGTGGTGTGGATCCGCTCCCGCAGGTGCGGCTCCCGTTTGAAGACGAAGTTGTAGATTCCCTCGAGCTCGCATGGGATCGCGGCCAGCACGTATCGGCCCTCGTTGGCTCGCAACAGTTCCAGCGCGCGGTGCTTGGGCAGGTTATGGTAGATCGAACCCGGCAGCCGGTCGACCTCGGCGACGTCGGTGATCAGGCCCGGCTGGAAGTCGAGGCCGTCGACGTGTTGGAGCACGATCGCGCCGTCGACATCGTCCCGGGCGAGCAGGCTGGCGAGCAACTCCTTGATGATCCCGCCTGAGCTGGCCTTGAGGTTGCGCTCGTAGTCGGTGCTCTGGGCCAGCATGACGCTGTGCACGACGCCGTAGGGTGTCGCCTCGGCGCCCGGGAACAGAAGCCCCTGCAGGCGCTCGAAGTCCACGGCGACCGAGGGGCAGACCTCCGCGGCCGCCGGACCACCGATCCCGGACGGCTCGAAGATCAGTTTCTCCGGATGGAGTCCGATCTCGATGGTCGGGTCGGCCACGGCGCACGCACCGCAGGCGATGCACAGGTCGTTGTCCAGCACACCGCGCAGGTCCGCCGGCCGACTTGTGGTCATCGGTGCCACCTTCCCCCGCGTAAGCGCTATGATCGGTCGCTGCGGTCACCTGATCAGCGATGTCACCTTACCGGTCCGGGAGTCCCTCGTGAGCACGTACGGCGTGATCGGTGGCAGTATCTGGGGCAACCGCGGCGCGGAGGCGATGATCGTCACCACGATCGGCCGGGTCCGCGAGCGTGAGCCCGACGCGACCTTCGTGCTGCTGACCTACTTCCCGGAGCGCGACCGCGCGCTGGTCCGCGATCCGGGCGTCACCGTGGTCGACGCCCGGCCGAAGGCGACCGTCGTGGCATGGTTTGGCGCGTTTGTCGCCCGGATCGCCGGCCTGGTCGGCCTGCGGCTGCCCGACGCCGCGCTCCCGTCGCTGGCGCGACACCTGCGTCGGTGCCGGGCGCTCTTCGACGTGACCGGCATCTCGTTCCACGATGGACGGTTGACCGTCGTGGCCTACAACCTCATGTGCCTCTGGCCGGCCCTGCTGCTGCGGGTTCCGGTGATCCGACTCTCCCAGGCGATGGGTCCGTTCCGGCGGCGGCTGAACCGGCTGCCGGCCCGCTTCGTGACCCGGCGGTCGCTGCACACCTTCGCCCGGGGCCGGCTCACAGCGCGGTACATGCGCGATCTCGTTGTGCCCGCCGGTTCCTGGAGCGTGGCGCCCGACGTCGCCTTCGCCTATCGGCCCGAGTACAGCCTTACGGCGGAGAACGATCATCTGGTCGCCGACCTGCTGGAGCACCTCGCTCGGGTCAGGGCGAGCGGCACCGACGTGGTTGCGCTAGTGCCGAGCTCGGTGGTGCACCAGAAGATGACCGGCCAGGGTCGCGACTACGTAGCGCTGCTGCGGACCATCGTCGGTGGCCTGCACGCCCGGGGCCTGTACGTGCTCGTGATGCCGAACGCGACCCGGGCCGGCCTGGACGTCCCACGCAACAACGACATCACCGTGATCAGACGGCTGCGGGACCGGATCGCCGCCGAGCCCGACGGCATCGACGCGTCCGCGCTGAGCTACGTGGACTTCGACCTCAACACGGCGTCGATCCGGTCGCTGGCGCAACGGTGCCGGCTGGTCATCACCTCGCGCTTCCACGCCATGGTGGCCGCCCTCGCCGTCGGCGTGCCGCCGCTCGTGGTCGGCTGGAGTCACAAGTACGAGGAAGTGCTGGAGATCTTCGGATGCGGGGGCGATGCGGTCGACTTCTCCGAGGCCGAGCAGAAGATCCCGGTGCTGGTGGAGCGGATGCTGGCCGAGTACGAGACGACCCGGGAGCGGATCCTCAAGACCCTTCCCGAGGTGACCACATCCGCGGTATCGCAGTTCGACCAGATGGACCGGCTGGCCCCGGCCGGAGCGTCCAGTCGGTCAGATGTCGGAGCGGGTCCTCCCGCCCCACCTCGCGATTGATGATCATCTCCGCGACCAGGCCGAGGCTGATCAGCTGCATGGCGAGCAGGACGAACAGCACGCCCATGAGCAGCAATGGCCGGTTGCCGATGGCCTCGTCAGTGAACACCCAGACGCCGGAGAGGTAGATCAGGATCGCCAGGCCGATGACGCCGATGGTGAGGCCGACGCCGCCGAAGAGGTGAGCCGGCCGATGCGTGTAGCGGGTCAGGCTCATCACGGTGAGCAGGTCGAGGCCGCCGCGGGCGTAGCGTTCCAGGCCGAACTTAGACCGCCCGTGCTGGCGAGGCCGGTGATGCACGGGCTGCTCGACGACCCGGAAGCCCTGGGCGTGGCTGATCGCGGCGAAGTAGCGGTGCATCTCGCCGTAGAGCGGTGTGTGGTCGAACACCTCTCGCCGGGCCACCTTCAGCCCGCAGTTGTGGTCCCGGAGCTTGAGCCCGGTCACCACGCCCGTGAAGAAGTTGAACACCTTCGAGGGCAGGCGCTTGCCCAGAGGGTCCCGTCGCTGCGCCTTGTGCCCAGCCACCAGGTCGGCCGAGTCGCCCAGGAGCGCGACCATGCCCGGGATCTCCGCGGGGTCGTCCTGTAGGTCGCCGTCGAGCGTCGCGATGACGGCGCCGGTTGACGCGGCGAACCCGGCCGACAGGGCGGCCGACTTGCCGAAGTTGCGACGGAGGCGCAGGCCGCGGATCCGGGGGTCCCGCCCGCTCAGCCGCACGATCTCCTTCCAGGTGCCGTCCGTGCTGCCATCGTCGATGAAGATGAGCTCCCACCCGTGGCCGGCACCGTCGACCCCGCCGTCCATGGCGGCCGTCACCTCGTCGGCCAGCTGGGCCAGCGAGGCAACCTCGTCCTTGACCGGAACGAGCAGAGACACCTCGACCACCGCGGGATCCCCGACGGTCGCGGGGGTGACGCTGGTTCCGTCAACGCTTGTCATGGGCTTACCGGGTGGACCCTGAAGATGATCAACCCTTTGCCTTTATCGTCGACCTGACGAAAATAGACGGGGTACGTCTCGGTCAGCCTTCTCAGCGCGTTGGGAAACTGTGTGATCGGGTGGTTGATGAAGGCGACGATGAGGAAGTCGTGCCGCTCGATTTCGGTTCGCCCACTCTCGAACGGAAACCCCTGGTCCAGCCGCTCCTGGCCGACCCGGATGATGCCGTCGACCCTTACCCCGTCGCTGTAACGGGCCAGGTAGTAGTTCAGCACCGAGGTGTCCCGGAACGCGGTGTCGTAGAGCACGTAGCTCGAGCCCGGATCGGACTCGATGGTGGCCACGATTCTCTGCGCCCCGCCCCGGAAGTCCGATCTGTCCCACGAAACGCCCCGCAGCGTCCCCGGGATCACCAGCGTCACAATGACGACGACTAGAGCGAAGTCGGTCAACGCCGCCGCGTCCAGATGGCGCCAGCGGACGCGGCGCCAACCGGCCCCAACCAGCCGGGCCGCCTCGCCAATGGTGAGTACCACCAGCGGCGCCAGCGCCGGCATGGCGTAGAGCACGTACTTTTCGTTGTACCGGGCGGTGCCAGTGATCAGGAACGCCAGGACCAGCACGACCAGGGGGAGTACGAGCCAGCCGAACAGGTACAGGACGGTCCAGGCGCGCTGGCGGTCGATGGTGAGCTCCCGGCCGCCCAGCAACCCCCGTCCGGCTCGCGCGACGACGACGGCTGCGACGAGCAACCCGATCACCCAGATCGGCCACGGCGGGTCGATGTTCGGCGTGACGGTCGTCTTCAAGAGGTCCCACGGCGTCTGGAGGCCCTGTTCCTCGACCGAGAACGAGCCCGCCCGCCGCCGATACGTGCGCAGTAGGACGTCTCCCCAGGCCAGCGCGAACGTGGCCCCCTGCACGGCGTACATCGCGGCGACAGCACCCAGGCCGGCCAACCAGCGACGCCGGGGCAGCGCACACAGCACGAATATCCCGGCGATGACGCCCTGGGCCACGTAGAAGAACGCGTTGTAGTAGTGGGTCAGCAGCAGCGCGACGTTGGCCGCGTACAACAGCGCGGCGGTAGGGGAGAGCAGGGCCCGGCGCCAGCCCCGGTCGGCGCCCACGCGCATCAGCCGTAGCAACGCGTACGACGACAGCGTGGCCAGGAAGATCGTCTGCGCGTAGGACCGGGTCATCAGCCCGAACTGCATCGGCGCGTACATCAGTGCGAACGTCATGGCCGACCACAGCGCCACCCGGCGGGAGAGCGTGTCGCGCACGAGCAGATAGAGGAAAAGCGTGGCCAGCGTGATGTACAGGTTCGACAGCGAGCGGCTCGACCGCTCGGTGTCGCCGAACAGGTCCATCCAGACGTAGAGGATGGCCTGGTATAGCGGCGGGTGCACGGAGGTGTTTGCGAGCCGCTCCACGGCCGCGCCCGCGCTGGGGTTCCAGATCCCGTAGATCGCGACCGAGTACAGCTCGTCGAGCCAGTACGAGTTCCGGTCGGCCACGAGCCACCGGGCTAGGAACGAACCGGCCAGCACCGCGATGATGAGGATCTCATGGCGCAGCGCGCCGTAGAGCTGTCTCGCGAGATCGACCGCCGACCGCGTCCTCTGGGGTGGACGGTCCGGCTCCGCGAGGTCCGGGGTCAGATCGCGCTCGCCCGTTGCGGTGGTGGTCGTCGTCATGCGCTGGTGGTCGTCGTCATGTCGGGTGCTCCGTGAGGGCGGTCCGGCCACGGGGGTGCCACAGCGCGGGACAGTACCAGAATTAACCGTGTCTTACGCAGCCTTCATCAACAAAGCCCGGCTAAGTCGGACATGTCCGGGCAAGGATGGCGGGGGCCGCCGGTCAGCACCTCAGGCAGAGCAGCACGGCGAGCACCCGCCGCCGGATACCCCGTCGTCAGAAATAGCCTGTGGCATCGAGAAAATCGTCGCCAGAATTGGCCTCTGTTTGCTCACCGGAGCAGTTTGAGCGCTAGTCTCTGCGCACATGGAACGGGGGATGCACCGCGCCGAATCGGCGGACCGGCAGGTCGATGTGTTGATGCTGTCGGATCTGCGGTTTCCCGGAGGCACGTCGCACAGTGTGGCGGAGGAGATCGCGGTTCAGGCGCAGGTGGGCTGGTCGACCGGTGTGGTCCATGTGAACGGCCCCGTGCTGACTGAGCTGAAACCGGTGAATCCGCGTGTCCGGGAACAGTTACGTCGCGGCAGGGCCAGATTGCTTCTGGGCGATCGGCCGATTCGGACGAAGGTCGTTGTGGTGCGTCATCCGGCGGTCCTGGAGAATGCGGCCGACCAGCTTCCCCAAATTGAGACCGAGCACGTTGTGGTGGTGGTGAATGCCCCGCCAACCGATATCGACGGTTACCGGTACTACCGGCCTGCGGTGGCTGATCGGATCGCTCGGGAGCAGTTTGGCGTCGCTCCGATTTGGGCGCCGATTGGGCCGCTGGTGCGGGAGGCGATCGCTCCGGAGGTTCCCGGGCGTTTGCGGGACCAGGACTGGGTGAACGTGATCGATGTCGATGCCTGGCATGTAGATCGGCTCGGTTGGCGGTCGGATCGGCCGGTCATTGGTCGGCATAGTCGACCGCAACGGCACAAGTGGCCGAAGGATCCTGGGGTGGTCAAGGCCCTATATCCGGTTGACGGGTCTGCAGTTGTGAAGATCCTTGGCGGCGCCGATCCGGTTCAGGAGTTGTTGGGTTATTTGCCGAGCTCTTGGGAGGTGATTCCGTTCGGGGAAATGGATCCTCGGGAGTTCCTAGCTCAATTAGATTTCTTCGTCTACTACCATCACCCGGCTTGGCTGGAGGCGTTTGGTCGCAACATTCTCGAGGCGCTGGCGAGTGGCCTGCCGGTGATCCTGCCAGCGCATTTTCGTTCGTTGTTCAGCGATGCAGCGATCTACGCCGAACCGGCCGAGGTGCCGTCGGTGGTGAACCAGCTGTATGCAGACCGCTCAGCATATGAGGACGTCGTGGCGCGTGCGGATGCTTTCGTCCGGGCAAGGTTTGGCCATGAGGCGCACCACCGTCGGCTCCTGGAGCTGATCGGGCCGCCGGACGGGCCGCCGGAAGCGAATGGGCAGCCCAGACCGTCCGGCTCTGTTAAGCGTGAAACGTCCGAGCGTCCTGCGCTGCTTCTGATCAGCAGCAATGGGTCTGGGATGGGGCATTTGACGCGACTGATGGCGTACGCGCGGCGAGCGGAGCCAGACATGGCCCCACATTTCCTCTCACTGTCCCAGGCCGTTGGGGTGGTAGCCCAGTACGGGTTCTCCTTCGAGTATCTGCCATCGGCTGGGGCAACGGGACTGTCGCCTCAGCGTTGGAGAGAGCTCTTTACCGAGCGTCTGTCTGATGCGGTGAGACGGCTGTGTCCAGCAGTCGTGGTATTCGACGGCACCATGCCGTACGACGGGATCCCGAAGGTGCGGAAGCTATACCCGGAGGTGTGCTGGGTGTGGTCGCGACGAGGGATGTGGCGTCCTGGTACGAAAGCCGAGCACCTTGCCAGGACAACTTGGTTCGACGACGTCTTGACCCCAGGCGAGTTCGCTGAGGCGTATGACAGGGGAGCGACCTCGAACGCCGGCGGCGTCGAGGTTGGTGCTGTCACTTTGCTGGACACAGGCGAGTTGGAGGACCGTGACACGGCACGTCGCGTGTTGGGGTTGCCGCTGGACCAGCGGCTAGCCTTGGTGGCCTTGGCGTCGGACGATATCAATTACACCAGCCAGGAAACCACAGCGGTACTAGAAGCGTTGCGGCGCCTGGATGTGGGGATCTGTGTGACGCAGACCGAGATCGCAAGATCGGTCCGGACTCGTGGGGACGTGCATGTGGTGCGGGAATTCCCGTTGTCCCGCCTCTTCCGGGCGTTCGACCTGGCGGTCAGTGCTGCTGGCTATAACTCGTTTCACGAGCTGCTCCGCTTCGGCATTCCTACGCTGTTCATTCCAAAGCAGACCACGGCGTTGGATGACCAGTACGCGCGCTCGCGGTTCGCGGCCGACGCAGGACTGGCTCATACGCTCGAGCGGGTCGGCGTGGAGGCCTCAACTCCGCTGTTGTGTGATCTGTTGGAGCGAGGCGACGCCATGGTGGCAAAGGTTTCCGCGGTGGATCGCGGCAATGGAGCGATCGCCGCGGCGGCGCACTTGCGACAGCTCGCAGCAGGGGCCGGTCGTGCCTGAGGATCCGCTGCTCAGAGCAGCTCGGCTTGCGCGGCGTATGCCCGGATATTACTGGGTGCGCCGCCGCGCCGTTCCGCGGATCCGCCGAAGTGGCGCGGCGCGAGTCCTGGCCTACCGACTGTTCGCAGCGGGGGCGCATGTTGAAGCTCCGCTGGAGCTGGCGGCCGGCCGGTTGCTAACAGGCCTGGGAACCGAACGGCTGCCGGTGATCTTGCTAAGCCTGGTTGGACTGACCAATGGCGTCGGCACCAATGGATCGAGCGGCAAGGTCGTTGAGGCCGTGATCGATGAGGTCGCCGAGTTACAGCTGCTCGGAGCAGGTTTCCGGCCGGTGTTTCTGCTGGATATGCCGGCTTTCAGCCGGGCGCGCAGCTACGGGTACCTCGTTGAGCTTGTCACGCCTCATAGCGCCTGGTCGGCGGAATCGGCGGACTGGTCGGACTATATCGCCGCTCGAGTCGCATCAATGAGGAGAGCCTACGGCGTCTCGGCCATGATCACCGTGGGCGCGGATGGGCTCGACGATGCGGCACGCGGCGTACTGCGATCTTTCGGGTAAAGAGCAAAAGCTGATGAGGCGCAGCGCCAACCCCGCTTCAATACGATTTATCATCGTCGAGGGCTGCGGCGACCTGCGCGAATTCTCTAATCATGGCCGGCAATAGGTCAAAACGGTCAGGCCACTGAAGATCTCGCGCTCTTTGCGGAGCCCGGCTACTTCTGTGATCCATCGTTGAACGATGCCTTGTTCGTCCGGGCGATCTGCATCATCCAGAATCACAACCGCATTCGAGGCGAGCTGAGATTCGAGGACATGCAGTGCCGGGTACCTTGCCATCTCACCGAGCGAGCCAGGCGGCCCGTCGACAAGCAGCAGATCAATCTCATTAATATCTCGAAAGGCGTCCACGTCATACCACGGGAACTCCTCGCCCTTTATGTTGAGCTGACGCAACTCCGCCAGCCGTACCTCGGCAAGGTGACTGACATCGTGGAGATGAAGGAGTGACTTGGTGCGATCCGCAAACTCCGTCTTGTGGTCGACCGAGATGAGGCGCCCACCGTCCTTCTCCAGGGCGTATGCAATCCAGATCGACGACGTTCCGCTCCCCAGCTCGAGCACAACCTTGGGTAGCTTCCGGCCAATCAGGAATAGCACCTCAAGGAGACGCGTCGGATCCATCGCCCACCGTCCAGACGATGGCATTGGTGCACGCGGCTCGAATTCTCTGAACAGCTGCAGCAGTGCTTCTGTCTCTGCTGTCTGCTCTCGTTGAATCTTTGCCATGTCACGGCCTAATCGCCGCTGTCCAGCCTCCAGAGCGCTTTGCCCTTCGGCCGCGATGAGCCGTTCATTCTCGACCGCAGCTAGGATCCGATGTTGGGCCATATCAAACCGTTCGGCCATCCTTGATCTGCACGCTCAGTCGTCGGCGGAGTTGCATGAACGCGAGCAGCGCCAGGGTAGTCGTCAGCCCAATGAGCGCTGTGGCCAGCGATTGCCAACCGGTTGCCGCAGAAGCCGCTATTGCGACGCCAAGCAGGGCCGCCGAGGCAACGAGGGCCATATTGTGCCGAGTCGCCCGGTCTCGAAGACCGCCAGCGATGCGACGTGGTCTGTTGATGAATACTGGCATTTGCGACCTTTCCGGATGTTTCGTTCAGGTGCTGGGCCGGGCAAACATTAGCGGAGGGATTGATCTCGGCGGAGCGGAGCGCGCTGCTACCTGGCCGCGCGCGGCCCCCCGACAGCTCGCTCGACGACAAGGAGCCGCTCGTCGCCGCCTCGACCAAAAAGCGCTCTCGCTGCGAGCGAACGTGTCCGGCGAGGAGTCGGGAACGCATCCGACCCGAACCGACTACGCGTCGCTGCCCGGTGCCGCTGCCACAGGCGGTGCCAACAGTCCCGAGCGCCGGACGTGGCTGTTTGAATGCCTCGCATCGGTTGTTCACCGGATTTTCACCGCGATTGCCGCCCGCGCTCGCCAAGTTAGTGAGACAGTCTGATTGACGCTCGTGCCGTCAACGCACGGGAGCAACCGCAGCATCATGACGTGGAGGTCGGGGGCGAGTGGACAGCTCGGTTGATGCCGTCATCATCGGCATGGGTTATGTGGGACTGCCCTTGGCGCGGGAAGCCAGCGCCGCGGGCCTCAGCGTGATCGGGCTAGACACAAGTCCTGAAGTGGTTGACGGGCTAAATCACGGCAGTTCGCATGTTGATGATCTTGCTGATTTCGATGTCGTGGAGATGCTTGAGCGCGGTTTCTTCGCCACGACCGATGAAAGCCAGCTGCGCCGCGCCCGAACGATCGTGGTCTGCGTTCCTACGCCCCTGTCGAGCGACGGGGCTCCCGATCTTGGGCCGCTCCGGGCTGCGGCTGTCTCGGTGGCTGAACATCTCCAGCCGAGCACCCTGGTGATCTTGGAGTCCACTACCTACCCCGGGACGACGGACGAGGAGATTCGGCCGATACTCGAGGCTCGAGGCCTGGTGGCAGGCGAGGACTTCCGCCTGGTCTTTTCGCCGGAGCGGATCGACCCTGGCAACCAGAACTTCGGCCCCAAGAACACGCCCAAGGTGATCGGTGGTTACACGTCCAAATGCGCCGATGCGGCTGTGGCGTTCTATTCGCGGTTCATTGACAGAGTGGTTCGTACAAAGGGCACCCGTGAGGCCGAAATGGCCAAGCTGCTCGAAAACACTTATCGCCACATAAATATCGCCCTGGTCAACGAGATGGCGCGGTTTTGCCATGACCTCGACGTCGATCTCTGGGATGTGATCGCCGCGGCAAGTACGAAGCCTTTTGGTTTCCAGGAATTCCGGCCGGGTCCCGGCGTGGGCGGTCACTGCATCCCGATTGACCCCAATTATCTGTCCCATCGAATACGCGCCCGGCTGGGTTATCCATTCCGGTTCGTGGAATTGGCTCAGGAAATCAATGCCACTATGCCGAACTACGTTGCGCGGCGAATTCAGGACCAGCTCAACCGTGACGGAAAGCCGCTACTGGGATCCTTGGTTCTACTTCTCGGCGTGACCTACAAACCGGACATCGCCGATACCCGACAGTCCCCGGCAATCCCGCTCGCCAAGACTCTGATTCACCATGGTGCTTCACTGCGGTTCCACGATCCACTGGTCAAGCAGCTCTCAGTTTCCGGCCAGGACATCCCACGGGTTGACCACGTCGAAGAGGCACTCGGAGAGGCGGATATCTGTGTCTTGTTGCAGAATCACCGGGAATATGACGTTGACGCGATGAGCGCGCTCTCACAACGATTCTTCGACACTCGTGGTGTGGCGCGTCCGGCACACAACGTCCAGCTCTTGTAATGGCCTCTCTTTCGCTGGGTGGGGCGAGACCAGCGAGCTCGACAGCGCGCTCCCGTTCGGCCCTAGTGGTGACGGTGGTCCATAACCCCCAGGACTCGAGGATCTGGCAACGCCAGCTCAAAGCCCTGATCGACGCCGGATGGGACGTGACCTACGCGGCGCCTTTTGGCGCCTTCGGCCTCGATGTACAACCATCTTTTCCCGCAGTTGCTGGTCGCGGGAGCCTTCGCTGCATTAACGTCCCCCGCGCCAGCGGCAGGCGGCGCTTCCGAGCCTGGCGTGCGGCCCGCATGATCATGCTGTCGCTGGCTCAAGATCACGACGTGGTGCTAGTTCATGATCCTGAGCTTGTACTGGCGGCTGCCGGGCTTCGAGTGAGGAATCTGATCTGGGACGTCCACGAGGACCCCGCGGCCGCGCTTCAGGTCAAGTCCTGGATGCCGGTGCTGCTGCGACGACCGGTGGCCGCGGCGTGGCGCTGGGCCGAACGGGTGGCCGAACGACGGCATTACCTGTTGTTGGCAGAGCATGCCTACCAGCAGAGGTTCCGCCAACGGCATCCTGTGGTGCCTAATTCTGTTTCGGTTCCGAAGGTCATCACGCCGGCCGGTGATGAACGTGTCAGCTATCTGGGGACAGTCACAATGTCTCGTGGCTGCGACACCATGATCGAGGTCGGCCGGGAATTACGCCGCCGCACTGGTAGCGCGGTCAAGCTCGAGGTGATCGGCGAAGCCCCCGATCCTGAGGCCAGACAAGCATTGCAAAGCGCCACCGAAGCCGGTTATCTGAGCTGGCTCGGCTTCATGCGAAGTGAGGAGGCGCTGACTCGAGTCAGTGGCTCCCTGGCGGGGTTGTGCCTGCTGAAGAACCTTCCCAACTATCGAGTCAGTCTGTCGACCAAGATCGTGGAGTACGGCGCGCTGGGGGTCCCGGTAATCACGACGCCGTTACCGCTCGCCGCCGACCTGGTCAGATCGGAGAATGTCGGCATCGAGGTGCCATGGAATGCTCCGAGCGCAGTGGTTGACGCGATCTTGAAGTTGCGGGCTGAACCTGAGTTGCGGCGCCAGATGGGTACCAACGGACACAAAGTTGCGCTCCGGGAGTACGACTGGAATCGCCTCTCGGCGGACTTCGTCCGCGTCATGGATGCGGTCGCCGACCGGCTACCGACCGGATGCAGCCTCGCTGAGGGCGAGGCATTGGATGGCCGCGATTTGCGATCGAATAGCTGGCCGCGGTGTACCAGCGATGATCGGGGATCGTAGCTTCATTTGCCCGGTGTTTCATTGTCTCGATCGCGGTTGACCGCCGCGATGTGACCCAGAGAGACCGACATGTTCCACGCTGCACATGAGCGCTCTTACCAGTAGCACGCGTGCAGGAACCGATCACGAGTCTCTGGAGGAACTGCGTAATTCGCATTGAGCAGCGGGTCGAGAACGGCGGGACTTCGCACCTGCCGGTCCTTACAGAATTCACCTTCGCTGACCCGGCTTGCGATAAGGGGTTCTTTGCGAAGGTTGCCCGAGCCTCTGGGCCGGGATGGGGCGCCACCTTCGGATTCCTGAGAGCGCGATCGCCCTTCCCACCCTTGCCGGTGGCGGACCAGCTCCGTTAGGAGATGCCGAGGGCTCGGTAGTCCCAGCCTGCCGCGCGCCAGGCGACCGGGTCCAACGCATGCCGTCCGTCGACGATGGCGCGGACCTCGACGATGTCTCCGAGCCACGCGGGGTCGATGTTGCGGAACTGGTCCCACTCGGTGAGCAGCGCGACCACTCGGGCCCCGGCCGCCGCCTCCGCGACACTGGCGGCGTAGTTGAGGTCTGGGTAGGCGCGGCGTGCGTTGTCAATTGCCTCCGGGTCATAAACCCGCACGATCGCGCCCTCCTGCTGCAACAGCCGGGCGACATCGAGAGCGGGCGCGTCGCGGATGTCGTCGGAGTCCGGCTTGAATGCCGCACCCAGCGCGCACACGGGCACGTCCCGCAAAGAACCGCCGGCCTGCGCACGGACCAGGTCCACGGTGCGCTGCCGCCGCCGCTGGTTGATCGCGTCCACCTCGCGCAGGAACGACACTGCCTGCCCGACGCCGAGCTCGTTGGCCCGGTGGATGTAGGCGCGGATGTCCTTCGGCAGGCACCCGCCGCCGAACCCGAGGCCGGGACGCAAGAACCGGCCGCCGATCCTCGGGTCGTACGAGAGCGCCGTGGCCAGTGCCTGGACGTCGGCCCCGGCCACCTCGCACACCTCGGCCATCGCATTGATGAACGAGATCTTCGTCGCCAGGAACGAGTTGGCCGACACCTTGACCAGTTCCGCAGTGGCCAGGTCGGTCACTACCAGCGGTACGCCGTCGGCCAGCAATGGAGCGAACACGGCCTCCAGCTGGGATCGGCCCCACTCCGACACCACGCCGAAGACCAACCGGTCCGGACCCATCGTGTCCTCGACGGCGAAGCCCTCGCGCAGGAACTCCGGGTTCCAAGCGAGCTCGGCGTCGGTGCCGCAGGGCGCGGTGTCGTGCAACAGCCGGGTCAGCCGGGCCGCGGTACCGACCGGAACGGTGGACTTGCCGACGACCAGGCAGCGCCGGTGCAAGTGTCGGGCCAGGTCGGTCACCACCTGGTTGACGTACGTCAGATCGGCGGCCGGTGAATCCGTGGCCTGGGGCGTGCCGACGCAGACGAAGTGCACGTCGCCGAATGCCGCCGCCTCAGCGAGGTCGGCGCCGAATCGCAGGCGGCCGGAGTCCAGGGCCTTGCGCAGCATCTCGGGCAGTCCCGGCTCGTAAAACGGGACGCGGCCCTCGCTGAGCGCGGCGATCTTCTGCTTGTCGGTGTCGATGCCGAGGACCTCATGTCCCAGAACAGCCATGCAGATCGCATGAGTGGCACCCAGGTATCCGGTGCCGAGGACGGTGATGCGTGGTCTGGTTTCGGACAGCGCCATGAAGGCCCCCACAGCTGGATCGAGTTGCTACCGACAGGTGATGCCGCTGACGCCTTCCGCAGCACAGGTAACGTGGTTCTCGCAGGCAACCACATTGGATTGGAACGGCCCGCCAATCGGCGGAATCGGGCACACAGGGAACATCATTCGGCTTGCCCCAGAATCGCAATGCGGTCGAAATCGTGTCCGCGGATCCTCTCCCGCGTACGGCTACCGCGAACGGTCCCCACGTCCAGGGAAAGTAGCAGAAACGTGTGTTGCCGTCTGGTCGTACGGAAAATTGGGCCGGTCACGTTGCGCAGTTGCGGCTTAGCGGTGTGCCACCTTAGCGGTGTGCCACATTGAGTCGCGTGAGGAAGGGGATCTGGCTGCCTGCCTCGGCGCGGTGGGGATCATCGCAGCGACAGGTCTGTCGCTGGAGACCAAGGGCCGGCTGATTTGCTACCCGTTGGATAGAAGTCTCGACGCACCACAGCGCATCCGGCTGGATGATGAGGGCGTGGGCCTGTGGATAACGCGGGATGCGGACGAGGTCGGCCGGTTGTTGGATCGGCGCTTAGAAGCTGATCCGGTCCGAGCGACGGTGCTTGGGACCATCCGTTTGGCTCTTGACACGGCCAAGGTCGAATGCTGGTGCGCCGCAACCAGGGACGCTTCCGCGGTTGCCGTGCGTTCCGATCGCCGCTACGCCGTGGTCCTGGATGGGGTATGGCCGCCGAGCGATCTGGATGAGTTGGCCGCCGCGATCGCAAGCCTGCCTGAGCTGGCCGGTGTTCATGGTGCCGTCTCTGCCGCTGAGGCGGTTGCTGCCAGGCTGCCAGGAAGGGCTGTGAATAGTAGGGCAATCCGCTTACACCGCTTGGACATACTCACTGCCCCAGCAGACGTCCCAGGCCGATCCCGGCGGGCCGGCATCAGCGACCGGGAGTTGCTTCGACACTGGTATCGGGCATTCGATCAGGAAGCGGATCCACGCGGTGGAGACATCGACGATGCGGTGGACGCCGCCCTCAATACTCATGGCTGTTGGCTGTGGGTCGACTCGAGCGGTGTGGTTGCGTCGATGGCAACACGACGCCCGATTATCGCCGGATGTGCTCGAGTGGGGCCGGTCTACACGCCGAGTTGTTGGCGCGGGAAGGGCTATGGCTCTGCGGTCACCGCTGCTGCGACACGTGACGTCCTTGACGATGGTGGCCTCCCGGTGCTGTTCACCGATCTGGCGAATCAAACCTCAAACGACATCTACCAACGGCTCGGCTACTACCCGGTGGAAGACCACCTCGAGATCGAGTTCCGTTCGGTGTAGAACGATTGCCGACCATGCCAACGCTGACAATCCGCGCGCACCCTCTAGTGAGCGCGGTTGACAACGCTGACCGGCTGTTCTGAATTGACGGCAATCAGTGGGCATCCTCGAAGCTGCCACAGCGCTGCTCGCGAAGCCCCAGCTGTGGATGCGACCGGGTGCCCCTGTGTGCTCCCGAACACCATGACCATGATCAGGATGCACACTGGGCGGTGAGTGTCGACCGGGAGGTGGCGGACAGGCGAAGGTGTCTCCAGTTGTGACTCTCGAATGGGCCTAGCGCCTTGGCGATCTTTGGGAGGTCATTGCCGCTGGGGGTTGCTAGAGCGGTCTGAGCTGGCTGGCGATTGGTCGTGAACCAGACGAGGGGCGGTGTCGGTTCGGATCGGTAAGCGCGGGAAGTTGTTCGGAGTTGGATCGGTCTCGTAACTGCCGAGCAGGTGGTGACCCGCCTCGGCTAGGGCTGGCTCGAGGTCGCGGTTCAGTATTCTCGCCAGCATGGGCGCCTCTGTCGGGTCGACGGTGAGGATCGTGGCGTACAAGACGCTCGGGAGGGGTTTGGCTCCGCGCGAGGGTCGTGGGTGCACATTGGGCCGGAGACCGCCGGTCGGGCCGCTTGGTCGCAGCAGTAACACGTCGTCGGAGTCGATCATTGTCGCGTTGCCTACCGGACCCCAGACCGCCCACACAGGACCGCCATAGAATGCGGCAAGTCCCTGACGCCAGGATCACTACATCTCAGGCTGTCGGTACGCGCCGGGCGCGTTCACCTTCACCCTTGAATCGGTCGACGGCGTCCGACGTCTGGGCGGCGACTGCTCTTTTCGGATACCTCGATTCAATCCAACCGAGCCGATCAAGCTCATCGTTGGCCAAAAATGGTTGGTCCATCTATGCCGGGGTTGCGTACGCGATCTTGATCTGTCTGATCTGGCCGGCCTGGTGAACCGTCACGAAAGCCTGACCGTTCAGTTTCGGCCTTACTAGTGCCCTGGAAGGGAAGTTCCTTGGCGCTTGGCGACGTTCAGGTGCGTGCATCGCAAGGCCGACGACGGAGGGATACCGGGTCGTATCCCGACCGAGGAGAACGCCGCGAGGTGCGTGCCTGGGCGCCGCCAAGCGCCAAGAGATTTCCCTTCCAGGACACTAGTGCTGCTGTACCACCGAGAAGACGATGACCCGTTCCTTCGACATGGCTCCTCATCGGAGGCCGTGCGATATGAACGATGTCTCGACTCATCTATCAACGATGTCTTGAACCACGACACCGTTAGCTCACTCCGCTCAATCACTCTCTGACCAGCCACGATCCTTAGTCGAGCAGTGCACGCCCACAGCGGCATTCAAGTTCAGCCGCGCCGGTGAGCCCGACGCTGCAGCGGCTTTATCCAGCCCGATACGCCGGTGTGAACATTTCCAAGTTCGGCGTTTGCGATCAGCCGTAGCACTTGGGGCAGCAGCGCGGATTCAGGGTTGATTAGCAAACGATCCTCCAACGGACGCTGCTGTGGATAGCAGCGGGCGGATGAGGGGTCAAGCGCTCTTCCTTTCTTCATCACAGGCCACGAGAGGGCTGCTATTGAGGTTGTCTGAGTCACAAGATCCATTTACCGACATGAACTTGACTTGGGCAAATTGGAGCGGAATTCCTTTTTTGATCTAATGGGCCGCGAGATCGACGGCCGGTGCATCGACGGGAGAACGGTACGGAGCTCCTTGCGGGCTAGCGACGCCTCCTCACCGAGCTGAATGACCGAAATAGCGCAGCCCAATTGCAGCGGCCCGTGCCACGGCAGCCCTGGGCAGTAGCAGTGTCCGGTACTTCCCCGGCGCCGGCCGGAAGGGTGCCTCCGACAATTCAGACGCCATGCGGTGAACAATGCGGACGGCAACGCCGCACTGCGAAATCGGGCTGCCCCGTACCCATTGCGTGAGCTGCTCAAGAGGTCAGGTGACCAAGGCGTTGCCTTCGGCTGTCGGCGGCGGCCAGCGGCAAGACCTACCCAAGGACGGCGTTCAAGCAAATGACGGATCAGCGGCTGGCCCTGGCTCATCGATGCGCTGGACGCATTTAAGGCGCCAGTGTCCGATGACAACGGCGTGGCAACCATTCGGGTGGTCGGGAGTGTGATCGCATGTTTACAAACCATTCGGATAGTCCGGAACATGATCGTTACAATTCCGAAACTATCCAAAATAACAAGTTCATAACCATTCGGTGGGCGTAACCATAGCGGTATTGATCTAATTAAGTATTCCTCTACCGGGTTGCAACAAAGAGGGTCGGGTCCGCAAGAAAGTCACCCCGCCGGCACTTCTTCCACGACGCCAGTACGGAACAGCAGCGGACTGCGCTGCTGTAGAGAGGGAGGTCAAGGTGCCGATCATTTCGACGCCGCAGGGTTTCAACGAGGAGGAGCTCTACGTCGATCTTGAGCCGACATTCGGGCACCCGCTGTTCCTGAAGTGTGAGGGCTTCAACTTCGCAGGGTCGATCAAGCTGAAGGCCGCGAGCGAGATGATAGAGGCCGCCGAGCGGGACGGAGTCCTGACGCCGGGGTCGGTCCTGGTGGAGTCCTCGTCTGGGAATCTGGGCGTTGCGCTGAGCATGATCGCGGCGAACAAGGGCTACGGGTTCTTGTGCGTCACCGACTCCCGCTGCAACCTGTCGACCACGCGACTGATGCAGGCGTTCGGCAGCCAGGTCCAGGTCATCACAGAGCCGGATCCGGTCGGCGGCCTGCTCGGCGCGCGAATCAACTACGTGCGTGGGTTGTGCGCTTCCGACGACCGCTACGTGTGGCTGAATCAGTACGCCAATCCGCAGAACTGGCAGGCGCATTACCGCAGTACGGCGCCGGCGATCGCGCGCCAGTTCCCGCAACTGGATGTGCTGTTTGTCGGGGCCGGGACCTGCGGGACGCTGATGGGCTGCGCCCGCTACTTCCGGGAGTGGCATCGGCCGGTCCGGATCGTGGCAGTGGAAACCGTGGGCTCGGTGACCTTTGGCGGCCCGCCGGGACGCCGGATGATCCCTGGACTAGGCACGAGCGTCAGGCCGCCGATGCTCGACGAGTCCTATGTGGATGAAGTCATACGCGTTGAGGAGGCGGACACCATCCGTGCCTGCCATCGGCTGGCAAGCACCGGATTCTTGTTCGGCGGCTCCACAGGCACGGTGATCAGTGGCGCGATGGGCTGGTTGAGCCTGCATGGCTGGCAAGACCTCACCGCGGTGGCTATCGCTCCAGATTTCGGTGAGCGCTATCTGGACACCGTCTACCACACCAACTGGGTGCAGGATCTGTACGGCGAAGACGTGCTCAGCTCAGATGCGCTGACCACCGCTTCGCCGTCGGCTTGAACCGCGCCCACCGAAACGGTCCCCTCCCACCTGATCACATGACTTGTCGACCAATCACGCAACCGTCAACTCACGTTCAAGAAAGTCACAAGGTGCCTGAGGCTCTCGGTGCCTTGACAGTTGCTTTGGCTGATTCGGCCACCACACGGGCAAGGCGCGCTCGCCCGGAGTCGAGCGCCGACAGCGCCTTCGCCGAGGTGCTGACTGATTCGCCCGCGACACAGGCCAGGCGCGCTCGCCCGGAGTCGAGCGCCGACAGCGCCTTCGCCGAGGTGCTGACTGATTCGCCCGCGACACAGGCCAGGAGTGCTCGCCCGGAGTCGAGCACCGAAAGCGCCTTCGCCGAGGTGCTCGCTGATGTCATGCAGGTCGAGCGGGTGTCGGTGGACAGTAACTTTTTCGATGATCTGGGTGCGGATTCGATGGTGATGGCTCGGTTCTGTGCGCGGGTCCGGAAGCGGCCGGATCTGCCAGCGGTGTCGATCAAGGACATTTACCAGCACCGTACGATCCGGAGCCTGGCTGCGGCACTCGTGGATACCACGCCGATGCCTGTCGAGCGGGTCTTCGCCGACATGCTCGCTGATGTCATGCAGGTCGAGCGGGTGTCGGTGGACAGTAACTTTTTCGATGATCTGGGTGCGGATTCGATGGTGATGGCTCGGTTCTGTGCCCGGGTCCGGAAGCGGCCGGATCTGCCAGCGGTGTCGATCAAGGACATTTACCAGCACCGTACGATCCGGAGCCTGGCTGCGGCACTCGTAGATACCACGCCGATGCCTGTCGAGCGGGTCTTCGCCGACATGCTCGCTGATGTCATGCAGGTCGAGCGGGTGTCGGTGGACAGTAACTTTTTCGATGATCTGGGTGCGGATTCGATGGTGATGGCTCGGTTCTGTGCCCGGGTCCGGAAGCGGCCGGATCTGCCAGCAGTGTCGATCAAGGACATCTACCAGCACCCCACGATCAGCAGCTTGGCCACGGCACTCGCGGACGCCGCGCCTGCTCTTGTGGAGACGCCGGCTCCGTCCTCGGTCGACGTGGCCACGCCGGCTGCGACCTCGGTCGAGATGCCGAAGCGGGCGGGAACAGCGCAGGTTGTCCTCTGTGGGACCTTGCAGCTGTTGATCTTTCTCGGATATTCCTATCTGGCCGCGCTGGTCATCGGCCAAGGCTATGAGTGGATTTCGGCGGGCTCAGGTGTGCTCGACATCTACGTTCGCTCAGTCCTTTCCGGATGCGCAATGTTTTTGTTCTTGTTCACTGTTCCGATTCTGGCGAAGTGGATTCTGATCGGTCGCTGGAAGCCGCGGCAGATCCGGATCTGGAGCCTGGCGTACCTCCGGTTCTGGGTCGTGAAGACTTTGGTGCGGCGGAACCCGATTGTGTTGTTCACCGGTTCGCCGCTGTTCAACCTTTATCTGCGGGCGCTCGGCGCGAAGGTCGGGCGCGGGGTTGTGATCTTGTCCAATCACGTGCCGATTTGCACCGACCTGCTCAGCATCGGCGCCGGCACGATCATCCGCAAGGACTCCTTCATCAACGGCTATCGGGCACATGCCGGGTTCATCCAGGTGGGTCCGATCAGCATCGGCAAGAACGCGGTGATCAGCGAGGCGACGGTGATCGACATCGACACCTCGATGGGCGACGAGACCCAGCTAGGCCACGCCTCCTCGCTGCACTCCGGGCAGGCCGTGCCCGACGGCCAACACTGGCACGGTAGCCCGGGGCGCCAGACTGTGAAGGACAACTTCCTCACGGTCGATCCGGCTCCATGCAGCACCTTTCGAAGGGTTGCCTACGCCGCCTATCAATTGCTGACCCTGTTGCTGGTGTACCTGCCGGTGGGGATCGCCGGTGCCATCTTGTTGCTGCTCAAAGTCCCGAGGCTCAACGAGCTGATGGGCGAGGAGACCAGTGCCTTCACCAGCTGGACGTTCTACCGCGACGCCTTGGCCGTGTCCTTTGTGTTGTTCTTCGGCTCGATACTCGTCGGCTTCGTCATCGTGACGACCGTTCCGCGCTTGCTCAACCTCCTCATCAAGCCGTACACGGTCTACCGCCTGTACGGCTTCTACTACGGCGTCCACCGGCTGATCGCGCGTTTGACCAACGCCAAGTTCTTGAGCGGCCTGGTCGGCGATACCTCGTGGATTGTCTACTACCTGCGCGGCATCGGGTACGACCTCGGAAAGATCGTCCAGACCGGAGCGAACTTCGGCGGCATGGTCAAGCACGAGAGCCCGTACCTGAGCTCCATCGGCACTGGAACGATGGTCGCCGACGCGCTGTCGATGATGAACGCAGAGTTCTCGAGCACGTCTTTTCGACTGTCTTGGACGTTCATCGGAGAACGCAACTTCCTCGGTAACGGCATCGCGTATCCGTCCAAAGGCAGAACGCGCGACAACTGCCTGCTCGCGACTAAGGTCATGGTGCCGATCAGCGGTAAGGTCCGGGAGAATGTCGGGCTATTGGGCTCCCCGGCCTTCGAGATCCCGCGTTCGGTCGAGCGCGACAGCAGCTTCAACCACCTGAAGCAGGGGGACGGGCTGCGCCGCCGCCTTGCCGCCAAGAACCGGCACAACTTCGTCACCATCTTGTGGTGCCTATTTGCGCGGTGGTTCTTCGTCTTCCTGCTCACCGTGCTCCTGGGCATTGCTGGAGACTTCTACGCCTCATTGGGTGCGGCAGCAATCCTGTTGGACTTCGTGTTCGCCGCTGTGCTCGGCATCGCGTACTGGATCGTGGTCGACTGGATCGTGAGAGGGTTCAAGCCCCTGCCGGTGCTGTTCTGCTCGATCTATGAGCCCGCGATGTGGCGCCACGAACGGTACTGGAAGGTGCCTTCAGGCGGGTATCTCGCGGCCTTCGCCGGCACCCCGTTCATCAACATGATTCTGCGCCGAGTGGGTACCCGGATCGGCCGCCGGGTTTTCAACGACGGCTGCGGTATGACCGAGCGGTCGCTCGTCGCCATCGGCGACGACAGCACGCTCAACGAGGCGAGCACGGTCCAGTGTCACTCCCAGGAGGACGGCACCTTCAAGTCGGACTACTCCACTCTGGGCTCCAACGTCACCCTCGGGACGGCTGCCCACGTCCACTACGGCGTGACGATCGGTGACGGCGCCGTTATCGCCGCTGACTCCTTCCTCATGAAGGGCGAAGAGGTCCCGCCGTACGAACACTGGGGCGGAAACCCAGCCAGCGAGATGCGGTTCCCGGCCGCGCTCCAAGTTCGCCAAGACCACGACGAAAGCCGGAGCGCTGCTCTGGTCAGTACCTACTAGCCCAAGCCAGAAGGTGAGCGGAGGAATGACTTGATGGAAGTTCAGGCAGAGACCAGCCGGGAGTTCTGGCGTCGTGTGCTCGTCGCCGGTGGGTTCACCGCAATCCCGCGGTGGAGCCTTGATCCCGAGACGGGCACAGCCGAGCATGAAGCGAAGATCCCTGACGACCTCGTGGCGGCGTTGCGCCGGCTGGCGTACGAGCTGGACGTGCCGCTCAGCTCGGTGCTGTTGGCTGCGCACGCCAAGGTGCTCGCCGCGCTGTCGGGGGAACGCGAGGTCGCGACGGGCTACGTCGGTCGGCGAGGCGGTCAACCGTTGCTTTGCAGGCTGACGACCGAACCCGACTCATGGCGGACGTTGCTGTTGGCCACGCATCGAGCCGAGTCAGAACTGCTGTCGCACGCGGACTTTCCGTTGGATGATCTCAGGCGTGATCTGGGCCTCACCGAGGCGTCCTTCGAGACCGTGCTCGATCCGACCGGCCTTGATCACAACGGGCCTGATCAGAACGGCAACGACGGCGAGCTTTCCGACGACGCTGTGTTGTGGGTAGGCACCTCGCGAGACGACGGCCGGCTCACGCTGAGACTGCGGTACCAGACCGACGTGCTCGATGCGGATTCCGCAGCCCGGATCGCCGGCTATCACGTCACGGCGCTGGAGCTGATGATCAACGATCTGGATGCCGAGCACCAAAGGCAGAGCTTGCTGTCGGCTGAGGAGTTCTACTTCCAGTTGGAAGGTCTGGCCGGGCCGCGGCGGGAGCTGCCGGGCGCGCGGGTTCATGAGTTGTTCGAGGTGCAAGTGGAGGCTCATCCTGATGCTGTCGCGGCCGTGTGCGGCACTCGGCAGTGGACCTACCGGGAGCTCAACGGGCGTGCCAACCGGTTGGCCCGGGCGCTGTTGGCGCGAGGGCTTCGCCGCGAAGGTGTCGTGGCGGTGGTGACCGAGCGCAATCTGGACTGGATGGCCGCGGTCCTCGCGATCTTCAAGGCCGGCGGCGTATACCTGCCGATCGAGCCGCGCTTCCCGGCCGATCGCATTGCGGTGATGCTCACCCGGGCTGGCTGCGGTCTGGTGCTGACCGAACCCGGCAGCACCACCACCCTGGGTCAGGCCCTGACGTCGCAGCCCGACACACAGACGCTCTTCATCGAAGCGGCGTACGAGGAGGATCGCGCCGACGACAATCTCGGCATCGATGTCGTCCCGGACCAGCTCGCCTACATCTACTTCACCTCCGGTTCCACCGGAGAGCCGAAGGGCGCGATGTGTGAGCACGCCGGCATGCTCAACCATCTCTTCGCCAAGATCGACGACCTGGAAATCGGCCAGGGACAAGTGGTCGCCCAGACTGCACCGCAATGCTTCGACATCTCGCTCTGGCAGCTGGTTTCTGCAGTCCTGGTCGGCGGGCGGACTCTGCTGATCGAGCAGGAGGTGATCCTCGACGTCCAGCGATTCGTGAGCACGATCGTCGATGGCCGGGTCAACGTGATGCAGGTCGTGCCGTCGTACCTAGAAGTAGTCCTGTCCTATCTGGAACAGCACCCATGCGACTTGTCAGCCCTACGGCACGTGTCGGTGACCGGTGAGGCGCTGAAGAAGGAGCTCACGCAGCGCTGGTTTGCGGCCGCGCCACAGATCAAGCTGGTCAACGCGTACGGGCTGACCGAGACCTCCGACGACACTAACCACGAAGTGATGGACGGCGTCCCTGCGGACCGGGTGCCACTGGGTCGCCCAATCAACAATGTGCACATTCAGGTGGTTGATGAGCAGCTGGCACTTGTGCCGCTCGGCGCGCCGGGCGAGATTGTCTTCTCGGGAGTCTGCGTCGGCCGCGGATACATCAACGATCCGGAACGCACCCGTGCGGCGTTCCTGACCGATCCCGACGGCCAGCGGCGGTATCGCAGCGGTGATCACGGCCGGTGGCGGCCTGACAGCAAGCTGGAGTTCCTCGGTCGCCGGGACTCCCAACTCAAGATCCGCGGTTTTCGGATCGAGCTCGGTGAGATAGAGAACACACTGTTGCGGGTGCCGGGGGTTCGCGACGGCGCGGTGGTGGTGGCCGAGCGGGCCGACCACAGCAAGCACCTGGTGGCGTTCTACTCCAGCCGCAATCCACTCGACGTAGACGTTCTGCGGGATCGGTTGGGTGGGTCGCTGCCCGAGTACATGGTTCCCTCAGCCTTCGTCTGGCGAGAGCGTCTGCCACTGACCGCCAACAGCAAGATCGACAAGAAGACGCTGACGAAGCTGGCCGGAGAGCTCAACGTCGTCGAGGACAACAACTACGATGCTCCACGTACGCCGACCGAGCAGCGACTGGCGAACGCCTGGGCGAAGGTGCTCAGCGTTCCGCAGGAACAAATTGGTCGACTGGACCACTTCTTCGACCGCGGCGGCACCTCACTGTCGGCAGTGAAACTGGCGGTCAACCTGGACCGTGTTTTCTCCCTCAAGGACCTCACCGGCCATCCGGTCCTCGCCGATCTGGCCGCGCTGGTCGATGGTAGGTCCGAACGGCGCGCCGAGCTGCTGCAGTCGCTGTCGGAGTCCGACGGTGCACACGTCAGCGCTTTGGTCTGCTTTCCGTACGCCGGCGGAAACGCGGTGAACTTCCAACCGATGGCTCAGGCGCTGCGGGGCAGCGGCATCGCTGTGTATGCGGTCGAGCTGCCTGGTCACGACGTCGCCGCCGGGAGCGAGCCGTTCGCGCCGATGGAGCGTGTTGTGGAGCAGGTCGTCGCCGAGATCACCGCGCGTGGTCTCAAGGAGATCCTGCTGTGGGGCCACTCCTCCGGCACCGCGTTCGCCGTGGAAACGGCCAGAAGGCTGCAGGACCGCGGGGTGGAGGTCCAGCGCGTGTTCCTTGCTGCGCAACTGCTCGGTGACGCCGCCGACCGGCGCGCCTCCATCACCGAGCTGACTGGGCGGAGAAACGCTGACATCGTCACCGATCTGAGCGGGGACAGCGGCTACACCGAGCTCGGCGAGTTGGATGTACAACGCGCCGAGCATGTCGCTGCCGCTTACCGGCACGACTGCCTGTCCGCACACCGCTATTTCGCCGACGCTCTGGAACGCCCTCCGGTGATGAAACTGTCCGCGCCGGTCACCGTGGTCGTTGCCGCCGACGACCGGATCACCTCGCCGTTGCCGCCTCGGCACCGCGACTGGGAGCTCCTGGCCGAGCACGTCGACCTGCACGAGCTCCCCAGCGGCGGCCACTACTTCGTGCGTACCCGACCGACCCAGGCGGCAGAGGCCGTGCTCCTTGCTGCCAAACTGTTCGCTTACTCCTGAGTGGTAACTGAAAGGAAATTGATATGTCGTACCCAGCCCCGGTGTCCCTGCTCGGCATCGATCCGCAACCCGACAAGGCTCCGATCCTGCTGGCCGACGCCCCCGGCGACGGGCCGAGCTGGGCAGCCGAGCACAAGGACGCGTTACGCGCGGTCGTCGCCGAGCACGGTTCGATCATGGTCCGTGGCCTCGGGCTGCGCGACGCCGCGGAGGTCAGCGCCGTCTTCCGACAGCTGTCCACCGGGCTGATGATCGAGAAGGAGGCCTTCGCGTCCCGGCGGATTTACTCCGAGGGCGTGTACTCCTCAGCGACGTGGCCGGCGAACCAGCCGATGTGCATGCACCATGAGCTGAGCTACACCCTCGAGTTCCCCGGCCTGATGCTGTTCGCCTGCCTCAGCGCTCCTACCAAGGGTGGGGCGACGGCGGTGTCCGACTCGCGCGCAGTGCTCAACGCACTCCCCGCCGAGCTCGTCGCCCGGTTTGAGCGGGACGGTTGGATGCTCACCCGCAGCTACAACGACGAGATCGGGGCATCCGTTGCCGAGGCGTTCGGCACCGAGGACCGCGGCGCCGTGGAGAGCTACTGCCGTGCCAATGCGATCGGTTTCGAGTGGCAACCCGACGGTGGACTGCGTACCTGGCAGCGCCGCAGCGCCGTGGTGCATCATCCGGTTACCGGTCAACGCTGTTGGTTTAACCAGATCGCGTTCCTGAACGAGTGGACGATTGACCCCGAGGTGCGTGAGTACCTGGTGGAGATGTACGGCGCCGACGGGTTGCCGTTCAACACCCGCTTCGGCAACGGTGACCCGATCGGCGAGGACGTCGTACAGCTGCTGAACCACGTATACGAGGTCAACACCGTGCGCGAGCCGTGGCAGGCGGGCGACCTGATGCTGGTGGACAACATCCGAACCGCGCACAGCCGGGAGGCCTACGAGGGACCGCGGGAGATTCTCGTCGGGATGGCCGACGCGGTACGCCTGGCAGATTGCTCGCCGACCATACGATGATCCCCGGATGACTACCACCCATCCGACCTCGACCGGTTCCACAATCTCCGACCCGCTCACCGTGCCCCCGTTCGCGGTGATCTCCGGTGCGCAGGTCCAGGGGGCGCTGCAAGGTCGGGAGAGAGAGATTGTGGCGCTGGTTGAGGCGACGTATCGGCTGCATGGTGCGGGGGATTCGGTGAATCCGCCGTCGTATTTTCTGCGTTTCCCTGATCGTCCGTCGTCTCGGATTATTGCGTTGCCGGCCTCGATCGGCGGGCAGATGCGGGTGGATGGGTTGAAGTGGATTTCTAGTTTCCCCGAGAACGTGGCGGCTGGGATCCCGCGGGCGTCGGCGGTGTTGATCTTGAATGATCATGACACCGGGTATCCGTTTGCCTGTTTGGAGGCCTCGATTATCAGTGCTACCAGGACGGCTGCGTCGGCGGCTTTGGCGGCTGATTGGTTGAGCCGTGGCCGACCGCGTCCGAGGCGGGTCGGGTTTATGGGGGCGGGTTTGATCGGCCGCTACATCCACACGTTTCTGGCCGGTACGGGTTGGTCGTTTGATGAGATCGGGGTGCATGATCTCTCGGTGGAGAGTGCGGCGGGTTTCCGCGGCTATCTGGAACAGTCCGGCACTACTGGCCGGATCGGGGTGTATGACAGCGCTGAGGAGTTGATCCGGTCCAGCGACCTGGTGGTGTTCGCCACGATCGCCGCTGACCCGTATATCAGCGACGTGTCATGGTTTGACCACAATCCGGTGGTGCTGCATGTGTCTCTGCGCGATCTGGCGCCGCAGGTTTTGTTGGCCTCAACCAATGTTGTGGATGATGTTGAGCATTGTTTGAAGGCCAACACCTCACCGCATCTGGTAGAGCAGGCCACCGGTAACCGGGACTTTGTGGCCGGCACATTGGATGAGGTGATGGCCGGCCGGGTTACGGTGCCGGCGGATCGGCCAGTGATCTTCTCACCCTTCGGTCTGGGGGTGCTGGACCTGGCGGTCGGCAAGAACGTCTACGACACGGTGGTGTCCTCCGGCGACCTGCATGTCATCGACGACTTCTTCCACGAGCTACGCCGGCACGGCTGAGCCCTAAAAGGTCATGCTCGAGCTGATCTTGCCGGTTGGCGTGGAGAGCGAGGAGCGTTTCGGCGAGCCGCCTGGTGGGTTGTTGTTCCCGGAGGAGGAGCAGGTCATCGGGCACGCTGTGGAGCCACGACGCCGGGAGTATGCCGCAGTAAGGAGTTGTGCCCGTGCCTGCCTCGAGCGGCTGGGTTACCCGCAGGTTCCGATCCTGCCGGGTGCGGGCGGTGCACCTATCTGGCCGGTCGGGGTGCGGGGCAGCATGACCCACTGCACCGGCTACGCCGCAGCCGCCGTCGGACCCCACCCGAGGATCTCCGCCATCGGCATCGACGCCGAACCCGACGCACCGCTCCCCGAGGGCGTACTGGACCTGGTCGCCACCCCCGCGGAACAAGATCGGCTCGCGGTGACTCCGCTGGAGCCGGACAGCCCGAACTGGGACCGGTTGCTGTTCAGCGCCAAGGAGGCGGTCTACAAAGCCTGGTTCCCAATGGTCGGCGAATGGCTCGATCACCAGGAGGCCGAAATCCACTTTCACCCGCACGAGGCAACCTTCACCGCCCTGCTATCCCGCGACGGCCTGATCGTCGACGGCCGCCAGGTCCGCCGCCTCCACGGACGCTGGATCCGGGAACGAGGGATCCTTCTGACTGCCGTAGTCCTGGACTCGTGATCGACGCTGCCGCGGATCCCAGCTAGTCACGGTCCGGGAGACCCGAGACCGATATCGCGAAGTAAGCGACTGTCCCAGCGACTGCGTCTGTGTAGCGGTCCAGCGCCTTCACGTTGACGTTGTCTAGCCCATCGCATGCCTCGTGATAGCAGGGATCGAAGTCCTCGCCCGCTTGCCCGCCCCAGCGGCGAGCCTGCTTGCGGGTCTTCTCCTCGTCGTCGCCTGTGAAGGCCCCGGTGGTCGGTATGCCGGCGTCCATGAACGGCATGTAGTCCGAGTCGCACATGAACTCGATGATCTCGGGCGTAACGCCGGTGGCGGTCAGCCGCTCCGCAAGTACGCGCGCCACCTCCGCAGACCCATCGGCCGCATCCTCGTCGCAGCCTCCCTTGCCCTCGACCAGATAACCGACATTCGGGGACGCCACCATGTCCAGATTCAGGTACAGCGCGATTTTGCGCCTGGTGGCTGGGGAGAGCGTCTCGACGTAGTGCGTTGAGCCGTCCATGTCGACTTCCTCAGCGCCCCACCACGCCAGTCGTACCTGGTTCGTCACCTCGGGGGATCCGCCCATCCGCACCGCGAGCTCCAACAGCGCCGCGGATCCAGAGCCATTGTCGTTCATACCGGGACCGTCCGACACGCTGTCCAGGTGCGCGCCGGCTATGACAACTTGATCAGGGTCGCCGGTCTTGGTCTGCGCGATCACGTTACGGATCCGGTCGCCTTCCACATCGAGTTCGGGCGTGCTGACTTTCCAGCCGGCCTTACGCAGCACACTGGCAACGTAGTCGACGCTGGCGTCGTACCCAGGGCCGGGTGACGCGCGGTTTCCGCCGTTCTGATCTGCAATCCGCTGCAGCTTCCGCACATGCGCAAGAGCACCAGTTCCACTGGCAGCGGCCTCCAGCTGGCGCTGGAGTGGGTATGTCGCAGGAGGTGGTGCAGCTGAAGTTGCGGCGCTGCAGGCGGCCATCGCGCTGACTGCCGCGGCAGCCGCCACGATGAACAGCCTCGTGGTACGCAGCTGGACCTTCTCTCGTCGTGCCGTCGATCACGACCGTGCAGTTGCTATCCGATGCAACTCCCACCGCTGCCAAAGGCTCCGCGGGCTCGCTAGCACGGCTTTGACAGGAGGCTACCCCGGCAAACAGATGACAGCGGCTAAGTGTTAAGCGTCCGTAAGAAAGTGGACTGCTGCCCGCGTTGGAGAGGGGATGTCGACGGTGTCATGGCTCGGGACCTAACAAGTGACATCACTTTGGCGCTCACTCTTCCAAGCGCTCCGGCCCCCAGACCGATCGCCCCAGCGGCAGTTGACCTGCAACCATGTTCGAGTCCGAGGACGCTGTTTGAGTCTTGGGAGTCGCCATGGTCTTGGCCCTGACCCTGCTGAGTGGTGTTGCGTGGACGGTGGTCTACGTCGTCTCGATCCGCATCGGCTTCCAGCAGAAGACGTACGCGATCCCTGCGGCTGCGCTCGCGCTGAATATCGCCTGGGAATCGATCTACGCGACGCACGGCTTGGCCGCTGACATGTCGGTGCAGACGTTCGTCAACGTAGCTTGGACCGTGGCCGACCTGTTGATCCTTTACACGTTCCTGCGTTATGGCCGACGGGAACTGCCCGGCTTCGTGAGCCGGCCGATGTTCATCATGTGGAGCATCCTTCTTCTTGCCACGGCCTACATCGTGCAATGGCTGTTCATTGCGGAGTTCGGCTGGTCGGATGCGCCAAAGTACGCGGCGTTCCTGCAGAACCTGCTGATGTCGGGTTTGTTCATTGCGATGTTTGTCGCCCGCGGAGGCCCGCGCGGTCAGAGCATCATCATCGCTGTTGCGAAGTGGATTGGCACCCTCGCTCCCACCATCGCGTTCGGCGCCTTGGCAGGATCGGCGCTCATCCTCGGTTTAGGCATCTTGTGCAGTGTTTTCGATCTTGCCTATCTAGGCCTTCTCCTTTGGGCGCGGCAGAACCTGCCGCTGCTCGATCCGGAGGATCCGAGCAAAGAGGTCGCCAGACATGA
This sequence comes from uncultured Actinomycetota bacterium, assembly GCA_963734005.1. GTDB lineage: Bacteria > Actinomycetota > Actinomycetes > Propionibacteriales > Propionibacteriaceae > Microlunatus. The sequence continues at coordinate 11,442 of CAVTFS010000026.1, read as the reverse complement.
GATTCCCGCGGTGTCGCCGAACGGCGCAGTCGCTGCGGGCTGAGCTGGCCTGTCACACTCAGCTGTTCGGCGGATGCGTTGCAAGGTTTGCTCCCAGCCCACCGCAGGGTTCTCTGCAAGATCGTGGTCCTGGCAGAAGGGGTATACAACCTGAAGCCTGAGGCGACACCTGAGGCAAGCGTCGGCTCGGAGCGTCCCTGCTCAATGAGGAAGGAGTATCCATGGCTACGTACCAGGTCGGCTATTTCGTCGGGAGTCTCTCGTCGAAGTCCATCAATCGGATCCTCTCCAAAGCGCTCATCCGGCTGGCGCCAGATGATCTGGAGTTCACCGAGATACCTATCAGCAATCTGCCGATCTACAGTCCGGACTTCGACGACGATTACCCTCCGGAGGCAACTGCCTTGAAGGAAGCCATCAGGCGTGCGGACGCGGTGCTATTCGTCACCCCCGAATACAACCGATCCATCCCCGGCGGGTTGAAGAACGCGATTGACTGGGCCTCACGACCGTGGGGGCAAAACTCCTTCGACCATATTCCGGCCGCCGTTATCGGCGCATCCATCGGCCCTATCGGGACAGCGGTCAGTCAACAGAGTCTGCGCGGTGTCCTCAGCTTCTGCAATGCCCGCCAGATGACCGCACCCGAGGCCTACATCCGGTTCACACCGGAGATCTTCACCCCTGATGGTGAGGTCACCGATGATGCGATGGCGGCATTCCTGAGCAACTTCATGAGTGAGTTCCGCACCCACGTCGCGCGTGTGCTAACGGTGATACCGCGGCAATAGGCATTGTTTGACAAGCACCTAAGAGACTGGCGGGCCATTCCTTACTTCCAGCGGCCATATATGCCTAGCCTGGTGTCATGGCCGTCGGAGAGTGGGGTGACCGGCCGCTGCTGTTGGCGGTCGACGCGGATGCGCGTCTGCTGGGGAGGATCGAGGGGGAGCTGCAACGCGCGTTCGGGGCTGACTTTCGCGTTCGTGGGGAGCTGCTTCGCGAAGACGCGGTGAGGACACTTCAGGGCGCCAGGAGCCGTCAGGAGAAGGTAGCCGTGGTCTTGGTGGACGACTCGCTGCCCGACGAGGCTCGAGCCGAGATCTTTGAGACGGCAAGGAGTCTGCATCCCAACGCACGCCGCGCGCTCCTCGTACCGTGGGGCGCCTGGGCACATCCCGAGTCAGCGCAGAAGATCTTGCGGAGCATGGCTGTTGGCGACATCAGCTATTACGTGCTCAAGCCGTGGATAACCCCCGACGAGTTGTTTCACCGCGTCGTTGCTGAATTCGTTCAGGAGTGGTCACGCAGTGAGCCAGCGAACTTTCGTGAGGTTGTCGTCGTTGCATCCCAGCACAACGGACGCGCGTACGCGGTGAGCGACCTGCTGGGCCGGAACGGCATCCCGCATGCCTTTCGCTCCCGTGACGCCGAGCTCGGCCGAAGTGTGCTCGCCGAACTCGGGCACCCTGAGGGTGAGGTCGTGGTATGGATGCCAGCGATCGGCGGTACCCTTCTCATCGATCCGACGGACGCTGAGATCCTCGAGGCCTGGGGCATTCCCACCACCTTGAGAGATGCTGATCGCGACTTTGATCTCTTGGTCGTCGGGGCCGGTCCTGCGGGCCTCGGCGCGGCCGTTTATGCCTCGTCGGAAGGAATCCGCACACTCGTCGTGGAGCGCGAGGCGATCGGCGGCCAAGCCGGCATGAGTTCACTGATCCGCAACTATCTGGGTTTCTCCCGAGGACTGAGTGGTGCCGAGCTGGTGCAGCGCGGGTATCAGCAGGCGTGGGTTTTCGGTGCCCATTTTGTCGTCACAAGAGAGGTGGAACGCCTTACTCCCCAAGAGAGCGGCGGGTTCGTGGCACAGATCGGAAGCGTCGGGGAGGTCAGCGCGGGGGCTGTGGTGATCTCGGCGGGGGTCTCGTACCGACGACTCGGAGTCCCGAGCCTGGAGGAGCTCAGTGGTCACGGCGTGTACTACGGCGCGAGCGTCTCGGCCGCTCAAGCGCTGACAGGGCTGCGTGCGGGTGTCGTGGGCGCCGGTAACTCTGCGGGCCAGGCCGCGTTGCACCTGGCAAGGTATTGCGCACGCGTGCACATGATCGTTCGTGGGTCCAATCTGGCCGACAGCATGTCCGCGTACTTGGTCAATGCCGTTGCTGCGCAGCCGCTGATCAAGGTTCACCTGAACACCGAAGTGGTCGGCGGGCACGGCGACGGACAGCTGGAATGGATCACCCTGTCCGACCGCGTCAGTGGAGAGGAACAGGATCTAGGCCTGGAAAGCCTGTTCGTCATGATTGGGGCAAGGCCGCGGACAGATTGGCTTCCACCGGAGGTTGACCGCGATCCGCACGGCTTCCTGTACACGGGAGCCCAGGCTGCCTCCTGCGATTCGTGGACACTCCCACGCTTACCGCATCCTCACGAAACGACCGTCCCTGGGCTGTTTGCTGTCGGCGACGTGCGATCCGGCTCGGTCAAACGGGTGGCATCCGCCGTTGGCGAAGGGTCGGTCGTCGTCTCCGAGATCCACCAGTTCCTGGCTGCGGCGCATGCCTGACGTGACCGAGTCCACGCGCGCCACAACGCGTATCGGTCTCACCGCCGCCGTCTTGGCGGTGCCACTCCTCGGCCTGGCTCTGCTGCTTTGGCGGCCAGACCTTGACCTTCGGTGGGAGCACCATCCTGCGCACTTCTGGCTCGTATTGAGCACAGCGGTTATCTCGGCCGTTCTGGCGTACGCCACCGGCGAGGCGGCTGTGCGGCGAGGTGATGCGCGACTGCTGTATGTCTCTCTTGCCTTCTTGTCGTCGGCGGGCTTTCTCGCCCTGCACGCACTGGCGACGCCGGGTGTGTTGCTTGGCAAGAGCAACGTTGGTTTCGCGATAGCCACGCCAGCTGGTGTCGCTCTGGGTTCAGTGTTCGCAGCGCTGTCGACGCGGGAACTGTCGGGCGATAGAGCGGTCCGCAAGTGTTCAGATCGGAAAGCGTCTTCGACTGGCTCTGCTAGGCCTGATGGTCGTGTGGGGAGTGTGGTCTCTTGCTTCCCTGCCACCGCTCAACCGGCCGCCACAGTTCGCGGAGGGCTTACCGTTGTGGCTTGCGGTGCCGGGTGTGCTGCTTTATGCGGGCAGCGCTGCGCGTTACGTCCAGTTGTGGCTACGCCATCCCTCTTTGTTGCTGTTGGCGGTGCCGTCGGCCTTCATCCTTCTCGCGGAGTCGATGATCGCGATTGCATTCGGCCGCAACTGGCATCTCTCGTGGTGGGAGTGGCATGTGTTGATGCTTGCGGCATTCGGCCTCGTGGCACTGAGTGCGCGGGCCTCCTGGCATGAAGAGAGGTTTGCCGAGCTCTATCTTCCGCAAACGAGTGGTGGCAGCCGCGAGATCAGCGTCCTCTTCGCCGACCTGCAGGGGTTCACCAGTTTCTCCGAAAGCCACGAGCCTGAGGATGTGACGAGGATGCTGAATGAGTACTTTGCGGTCGCCGTCCCTGCGGTCAAGACACCGTACGGTGGCGAGATTGATCGCATTATCGGAGACGCTCTGATGGTGACGTTCAACAAACGTGGCGATCAACATGATCATGCTGAGCGGGCTGCCGGTGCTGGACTCGCTCTGCAGCAAGCGACCCTACGTCTCGCCGAAGATCATCCAGAATGGCCGCGATTCCGAGTGGGGATCAACTCGGGGCCGGTCTCGGTCAGTTTGCTGGGTGCCTCGGGAGGTCGTACCCATACGATCATCGGCGACACGGTCAACATCGCTTCCCGCATTGAGAGCGAGGCACCCGCCGGTAGCGTGGCGATCGGTCCGGATACCAAGGCGCTGCTCCCGGACGCCGTAACAACCCCGCTGGGGGAACTGCAACTCAAAGGAAAGCAGAACCCCCTCCAGGTGTACGTGTTGACCTCGCTACGGAGGGATTCGCAAGTCTGAATCGGCGCTGTGCCACCACCATTGCTCGATCTTGATCTTCCCCACCTGCATCTGTTACGTCGACTCCGCACAAATTCCTCGGTTATCTCAAAGTGGTAACGCTTGCCGCTGCCTAGTACTGAGAGCGGTCGGTCGTCACTCCTCTTGGCGTCCCTTTTCCGTCCAGCTGGGCGATTCGCGTGCGCCGGTCCAGCGCTTGGACAGGTTTCAGAGCTAGGAGATCTGCTTCTCGCCATCCGTAAGGAGCCCGATGATCAAGTGGATTGTAGGTGCAGCGCTCAGATTCTCTCGGCTCGTGGTAGCGGCCGCCATCGGGATTCTCGGCGTGGGTCTGTTCCAGCTCCATAACGCGGCCGTCGATGTCTATCCCGAGTTTGAGCCGCCGGATATCCAGATTCAGGCCGAAGCCCTCGGACTATCTGCTCAAGAGGTCGAGCAGCTGATCACGGTGCCAATAGAGCAGGACCTGCTGAACGGGATTCCATGGGTCCAAAGCATCAGATCCCGATCTATGCCGGGTCTCTCGGCGATCGATCTGCAATTCGAGCCCGGAACCAATCTGTTGGCGGCCCGCCAGCTGACGCAGGAGCGGATGTCGCAGGCTAAGGCGCTGCCCAACGTAGGCACCCCGCCGCTCATGATCCAGCCGACGTCGTCGACCAGCCGGGTCGCCATGATCGCCATGCGATCCGACACCGTTTCCGAGATTCAGATGTCGGTCCTGGCGCGCTGGCAGATCAGGCCTCGGCTGATGAGCATTCCTGGCGTCGCCAACGTCTCGGTGTGGGGCATGCGAGATCGACAACTGCAGGTCCAGGTGGATCCGCAGCGCCTGCAGTCCCGGAAAGTCACGCTGACCCAACTCATCGAGTCCACCGGCAATGCCTTGTGGGTTTCTCCGCTGAGCTTCGTCGAGGCGTCGACGCCAGGGACGGGCGGCTTCGTCGAGACCCCCAACCAGCGGCTCGGCGTGCAGCACATCCAGCCCATCGCCACCCCTGACCAGCTCGCCAACGTCGCCGTGGAAGGCACCCAGACTCCGTTACGGATCGGCGATGTGGCCAATGTGACCGAGGACCACCAGCCACTCATCGGCGATGCCAGCCTGGACGGCGCACCGTCGTTGATGCTCGTCATCGAACGCTATCCCGACGCCAATACGGCGCAGGTCACCCATGACGTCGACGAGGCGCTCGAGGCCATGGCCCCCGGCCTGGCGGGGATCGACATGGACGCCAACGTCTTCCGTCCGGCCACCTACATGAGCACGGCGCTCCGCCATCTCGGGGTCGCCGGACTCGTGAGCTGCGCTGCTGCTCGTCGTTTCGGTTGGTTTGCTGTTCGTGTCATGGCGGGTCGTGTTGATTCCCGTCGTGGCGGTCCCGCTGTCGCTCGTGTCGGCGGCGTGGGTGCTGCACCTGCGCGGGGAAACGCTGACCACGATGACCCTGCTCGGCCTCGCCGCAGCGACGGCGGTGGTGGTTGACGACGTGGTCGGCGATGTAGCCGCGATACGCAGCCGGCAACTGGCGGCCGGCCCGGACACACCTCCTCTCAGCTCAGTCATGGGCGATCTTGTGACGTCCCGGCGTGGGCCGCTGCTCGTCGCCTTGGTGATGGCGGTTCTGGTCATGGCGCCGGTGCTGGCCATTGGCGGGGTAACGAACGCCTTCAGCTGGCCGCTCGCCGCGACCTATGTGCTGGCAACGGTGACCTCGCTTGTCGTCGCGCTCATCGTTACGCCGGCGCTTGCGGTATTGCTACTTCGCGACGGCCAGCAGCATTTACGGGCGGGCCCCCTTGATCGCTGGATACGCGCTGGAGCCGATCGACTTGCCGTGCCGGCGATCGGCAAGCCCGGCTGGGTAGCGATGGGCGCCGGCGTCCTCGCCGTTGCGGCGATCTTGGTCGCCGACCCTGACGCCCGGCGGACCTGTGCTGCCAACCCTGCAGGATCGCAATGTGCTCGTCCGCGTCCAGGGGGCACCGGGCACCGCCCTGCCGGAGATGAACCGGATCACCTCCGCGGTCGCCGCTGAAATGCGCAACGCGCCAGGAATCGAGTCCGCAGGAGCGCACGTTGGCCGCGCGATCACCTCAGACGAGATCGTCGACGTCAACGCCGGAGAGATCTGGCTCACCGTGGCCGCCAGACGCCGACTACGAAGCAACCCTTGCAGGAATACGCGACATCGCGGCGGGGTACCCGGGCCTGCACACCAGCGTTCGGACCTATGCCGAGGACCGCGTCGCCGCTGCACGGGACAAGGTGGGCAACGAGCTGGTCGTCCGCGTCTACGGGCAGGACCTTGCAACGCTGCGAGACACAGCCGATGACGTCAGCCGGACTCTGACCACCGTTCCCGGCGTTCTCTCGCCCAAGGTGGAACCCCAGGTGACCGAACCCACCCTGCAGATCGAGGTCAACCTCGCAGCGGCCCAACGTCACGGCCTCCGACCTGGCGATGTGCGCCGCGAGGCAACCACCCTGATCTCAGGCCTCCCCGTAGGGAACCTCTATGAAGAGCAGAAGGTCTTCGACGTGGTGGTCTGGGGCGGACCCCAGATCCGGCAGAGCCTTTCCGATCTTGAGGCGCTGCGCATTGATACACCATCGGGCGACCAGGTCCGGCTCGGCGACGTGGCGACGGTTCGTATCGCTCCCGATCCGGTCGCGATCGACCACAACAGCGTTTCCCGAAGCCTCGATGTGACCGCCGTGGTCAATGGACGCAGCGCTGCGGACGTCGCCCAGGAGGTGACCTCGCGTCTGCGTGGTATCTCCTTCCCGTACGAGTACCACGCTGAGGTGCTCGGCGATGCGGCGCGCCAGCAGTCCAACCAGGTACGCGTTGCAGCGATTGCCGCTGTCGTGGTTCTGCTGAGCTTCCTGATCTTGCAGGCGGCAACGGGCAGTTGGGGGCTGGCAGCTGCGCTCATGATCACGTTGCCGGTTGCCCTGGTCGGCGGCGTGCTCGTCGCGCCGCTGGTAGGCGGTATCTCCTCCATCGGCGTCTTGGTCGCGCTCTTCGCGGTACTCGCCTTGGCCATTCGCCAAGCCCTGGTCTTCGTACGCCGGGCCCGCGAGCTCGGCGCCGAACCAGGAGCAAGCCCAACCGAGTCGGTGCGGCAAGCCGTACGGGAACTCGCGCCATCGGTCATCGGCGTCGCACTCGTCACGGCGGCGATCATGGTGGCACCTGCTGTCATGGGCACCACGGCCGGCCTGGAAGCATTCCATCCCTTCGCGGTCAGCATGCTCGCCGGATTGGTGACAGCCACGGCCGTCTCGCTGATCGCAGTGCCCGCCTTCTACCTAGCAATCGCCAACCGGGCCCTGTTGAAAGAAAAGGGGCGTCCGGCGATGGCCACTCCTGCACCCGCATCTGAGACTGAGGTGGACTCATGAAGCTACGTGGTTTCGCCGCTTCTTTCGCGGCTCTCGCGTTGATCACTCTTGGGGCCAGTGGCTGCAGCGAGGCCGGGGCCTCGAACGAAACGAACGCCGAGACCGCAGTCACGGTCGAGTCAGCAGGCGAAGACCAGCCGGCGCGCCTCACCGTGAGCGAGCGCGGCGAGGAACGGCTTGGCCTCCGTACCGAGCCAGTCCGCGCGGTCTCTGGCCAGCCTGGAGTGACCGAGGTTATCTCGTACTCCGCCGTGGTCTACGACGCCGACGGGAAGTCCTGGGCGTTCTCCTCGCCCTCCCCACGGACCTATCTCCGGGTGCCCCTTGAGATCAGCTCGATCACCGGAAAGACGGTCCAGCTCAAGAGCGGCCCGCCAGTGGGAACCCAGGTCGTCGTCGTGGGCGCGCCTGAGCTGGTAGGCGCCGAGGCCGGGATCAGCGGTGAGGAGTGATGGCCCAACCGGATAAGACCCAGCCGCGTAAGACCTTGATGCGGTGGATCGTCGGGACCAGCCTGAACTACCGCTTCCTGGTCGTTGCCATCGGTGCGTTGCTGATGGTGTTCGGCGTTGCCACACTGCCCTCGACACGGGTCGACGCGTTTCCCGAATTCGCCCCTCCTCGAGTGGTGATCCAAACGGCCTGCCTGGGCTTGTCGACCTCGGACGTGGAGCAATTGGTCACCGTCCCGCTGGAGCAGGCTCTCAATGGAGTCGAGGGTCTCGAGGACATGCGGTCCAAGTCGGTACCGCAACTGTCGGCGATCGAGCTGATCTTCAAGCAAGGCTTTGACGAACTCAAGGCCCGCCAGTTGGTCCAGGAGCGGATGACGGAGGTCGCCTCCACTCTGCCGACCTGGGCCGCGCCGCCGGTCATGCTGGCGCCCGTCTCGGCGACCGGCCGGGCGATACAAATCGGCATGACCTCGAAGGATCACTCACTGATCCAGATGTCGATGTCGGCCTACTGGACGATCCGTGCCCGCCTGCTGGAAGTTCCTGGAGTCGCCAACGTCGCGCTCTGGGGCGAGCGTTTGCAGATGATGCAGGTACAAGTCGAACCACCCAAGATGGAGGCGCAGCACGTCGCCCTGAACGAGGTCATGGAGGCCACCGCCGATGCGGTTGATTCCGGTCTGCTGCGCTTCTCCAGCGGCTCGATCATCGGCACCGGCGGCATGGTCGAATCGCCGAACCAACGCATCAATGTGCGCAACGTGCTGCCGATCATTACCCCAGATGATCTTGCTAAGGTCCCGCTGCACGCTGACGGCAGCGGCAAAGGTGTCAAGATCGGCGACATCGGCCGCGTGGTCGAGGACCACCAGCCGCTCATCGGCGATGCGGTGATCAACGATAGTCCTGGTCTGCTCATCGTGGTAGAAAAATTGCCCTGGGCCAACACGGTCGAGATGACCCAGGGCGTTGAGGAGGCCATCCGGTCACTGGAGCCCGGCTTGCCGGGGGTGCAGTTCGACACCACGATCTTCCAGCAGGCGAACTTCATCACCGCATCGATTCACAATCTGACGCAGGCACTGGTGCTCGGGTTCGTGCTGGTCATCGTGATCTTGGCGCTGTTCCTCTTCGAGTGGCGGGTGGCCTTGATCAGCGTGCTCACCATCCCGCTGTCGCTGATGACCACGCTGCTGGTCTTGTACTGGCGCGGGGAAACGATCAACACCATGACCCTTGCCGGGCTGGTGATCGCCTTGGGGGCTGTGGTCGACGACGCCATCATCGACGTCGAGAACATCGTCAGACGGCTAAGGCAACACCGCTTGGCGGGTGCCGAGGGCTCCACCGCCTCGGTGATCTTGAACGCGTCGCTGGAAGTCCGGGGTCCGATCGTGTACGCGACCTTGATCATCGTGGCGGCGGCGGTACCGGTGTTCTTGCTGCAGGGGCTGACGGGCGCGTTCTTCCGTCCGCTCGCGCTGTCGTACACGCTCGCGATCGTGGCGTCATTGCTCGTCGCACTGACGGTCACGCCGGCACTGTCGCTGATCTTGCTCGGCCGGTCCAAGATCGAACGGCGCACATCGCCGGTGGTCGCAGTCCTGCAGCGCGGCTACACCGCAGCACTGTCCCGGATCGTGGTCCGGCCTCGCTGGGCGTACGCGACCTTCGCGCTGCTCACCGTGGTGGGAATCGCACTGACGCCGCTGCTCGGGCAGTCTCTTTTCCCGGGCTTCAAGGAACGTGACTTCCTGGTGCACTGGGTCAGCCAGCCGGGGACCTCCGCCGACGAGATGCGGCGGACCACCTTGGCGGTCAGCAAAGAGCTCCGAGAGATCCCCGGGGTACGCAACTTCGGGGCACATATCGGACAGGCGTTCCTCGGCGAGGAGGTCGCCGGAGTCAATCTCGGCGAGAACTGGATCAGCATCGATCCGTCAGTTGACTACGATTCGACCCTGGACGCGATCGAAGACGTCAATGACGCCTATCCCGGTCTGTTTCGGGAGACTCAGACCTATCTCGATGAGCGCATCGAGGAAGTGATCTCGGGCGGCAAAGAGCCGATCGTGGTCCGGGTTTTCGGCCAGAACCTGTCGGTGCTGCGCGAAAAGGCTGCCGAGATTGAAGAGATCATGGGCAGCATCGAGGGTGTCGAGGACCAGCACACCGACATCTCGACCGATGTCCCGCAACTGCAAGTCGAGGTCGATCTTGCCAAAGCCGAGAAATACGGTCTGAAGCCAGGAGACGTACGCCGAGCCGCCGCAACCATGGTCGCGGGTGAGGAGGTCGGCGACATCTTCCGTGGTGGGAAGGCGTACGACGTCGTGGTGTGGAGCACGCCGCAGACGCGCACCAGCGTGCAAGACATCCAGAACATGCGTATCGACACCCCGTCGGGGAAGACCGTGCGACTTGCCGACGTCGCCGACGTCTCGCTGCAACCGAGCCCCAATGCGATCGATCGCGAGGGCGACTCGCGGCGGCTGGACGTCAGCGCCACCTTCGAGGGTGATCTTGGTTCAGTCGTCGGGCAGCTTCAGGAGAAGCTCGAGGGCGTCAAGTTTGATCAGGGCTATCACGCGGAGATCCTCGGCGAGTGGCAGGAGCGAGAGTCAGCCCAGCGGATACTGCTGGCGACGGCGGTGATCGCCGGTGCCGCGATCTTGCTGCTGCTGCAAACGTCCTTCGGCAGCTGGCGCCTGGCGTTGTTGAGCTTCCTGACCCTCCCGATGGCCCTGGTCGGTGGCGTCATCGCGGCCTTCCTCGGCGGCGGAGTGGTCTCGCTGGGGTCGCTGATCGGATTCTTCACCGTGTTCGGCATAGCCGCCCGGAACGGCATCCTGCTGATCAACCACTTCCAGCATCTGGAACGGGAGGAGGGCATGACCTTCGGCCGCGACCTGGTGCTGCGCGGGGCCCGAGAACGCCTGTCCCCGATCTTGATGACCTCGCTTGCCACCGGCCTCGCGCTGGTTCCGCTGGTCGTCTTCGGCGAACGTCCGGGTCAGGAGATCGAACACCCGCTGGCGATGGTCATCCTTGGCGGCCTGGTCACCTCGACGCTGCTCAACCTGTTCGTGACGCCATCGCTGTACCTGCGCTTCGGCAAGTCCCCTCCTGAGACGGCGCCAGCTGCTAAGCGGGAGACTGAGACAGCCTAGGTTGGTGAAGCCGTCGTGGATGCTCGCGCCGGTCGCGGCGTGCATCCAATGCACCAGTGTCGTGGAGCCTAAAGTTCCTTTGCGGTTGGCGTCGTTCAGGCGCGCGCCGTCTGTCGCAAGGCGACGCGCGGCGTCGACACGCAAGGCCGACGAGGGAGGGATACCGGGTCGTATGTCGACCGAGGATCTAGCTGCGAAGGTGCTTGGGCGGCGCGAAGCGTAAAGAGACTTAGGACTCCGCGACACTAGGCCCTAGTACAGCCCCTCTTGGACTTCCAGATGCTGGTGATCACACGGCCAAAGCAGGTCGACTGCGTTTGTAGACAGAAATGCGGGACGCGCCGCCGTATGGTGACACTTTTGCATGTCAATAAGCCGGCGGGGTGATCACGCCGTCGGCATGAATCGAAGTACCAAAAATCGTAATGAATTTGTTTGGTTATGTCCCGCAAGAATGTGA
>CAVTFS010000025.1:0-172917 GCA_963734005.1 uncultured Actinomycetota bacterium | reverse complement strand
CGACGCCTCGTGGAAGCTGCCGATCCGCGAGGTGTCCCCGCTTCCGATAACCATCCCCTCGGCGTCGGTGATGATCACGTTGTAGCCGATGGCTTCGGTCGTCTCGCCCGCGATCTGTTGCGCGAGCGTGCTTGAGAGCATACGACCCCGTCTCCCGTATAACTTATACGAATCATCCAGCCATCTTCGCAGAGAAAGCCCTGGTGCTTCGGGCACATCGTACAGTGACTCCGCCGAGGCCCGGCCCCTAGCGTCGGAACAGGTTGGACAGGTGACGACCGACGCGCATCAACACAAGCAACCGGAGGTGTCTTGACCATGCTCGCGGTGCGTGCGGAACTCCACACCCCTCGAGAGCATGGTGTGCGGCCGATGAAGGTCGTCGTCGTCGGTGCGGGCGTCATCGGCTTGTGGTGCGCACGCGCCCTGCTCCGCGAAGGGGCCGAGGTCGTGGTTATCGACCGTGGTGACCGTGGGATGGCTACCCCGGCGGCCGCTGGGTGGGTGGTTCCGGCACTGTCGGCTCCTCTTGCCGGGCCTGGCGTGCTCAGGCAGACCGTATACCAGATCTTGCGTCGCGAGGCCGCGTTCGGATTCCGTCCGTCGATGTCACCGACCATGCTCCGCTGGATGTCCGGCTTTGTCGCCAGCGCCGCGGAGCACCGCTACCGGGAGGGCATACGCGCCATCCTTGCGCTGGCCGCTCCCGCGATTCCCGCCTACCAAGAACTGCACCGCGCCGGCGTGCCCTTCGAGATGCACGATCGCGGGCTGTTGCTCGCGGCTCGCACTGAGGCGGGAATGGGCCAGGTGCTCGGTCTGCTCGACGACTCCGCGGCCGCCGGGTACGAAGGGCGATACCGGGTTCTCGACTCCGCCGCTGCACGAGACCTGGAGCCGGCACTGAGTCGCGAGGTCCTCGGTGCGGTGCACGCCGAATCGGAGGTGTGGGTACGTCCGGAGGATCTGCTGACCGCACTGACCAAGAGCGTTGTCGAACTCGGCGGCACCATCGTCGACGGCGCCCCGGTCGACGCCATCATCCCGGCCCTCGGGGGACGATGGTCGGTTCGGTCGGGTCACGACCTGCTGTCCGCCGACAGCGTCGTGTGCGCCGCCGGTGCGTGGACGGGTCGTCTCCTCCGCAGCCTCGGCCTGCGTGTTCCGCTGCTACCAGCCGCGGGCTACAGCATCACGTCGACGGGCAGCGGGATCTCGCCCAGCCATGCGCTGAAGCTGGTTGAGCCCAACATCGCCCTTGCCCCCTTCGACGACGGAGTGCGTATCGCCGGTCGTTTCGACCTCGGCCGGTCGGCGCGCCACGTCCCCCAGCGCCGCATGCGCGTGGTGCTGCGGCGGACCGAGCCTTACCTCGCCTCGTGGCGCAGCAGCGTGGTGAGCGCGGCGTACGCCGGGCTCCGGCCGGCCACGCCGGACAGCCTGCCGCTGATTGGGCCGGTGCCCGGGTCGGATGGTGTATTTGCCGCGACCGGCCACGGAATGCTCGGGCTCACGTTGGCTCCGGGTACGGCTGATGAGATCCGGAGGCTGGTGCTGCACGGGTCGGGCTCGGAGGTCGGCGCAGCGTTCCGGCTCGACCGCTTCCTGGGTGGGCGGCATTAGCCCAGACTCGACTGGCCACGGTCAGGTGAGGAAGCCGCGCAGCAGGGCCGCCGTCCCGGACAGGTGCTCGGCCATCTGCTGTCGCGCCGCGTCCGAGTCGCCCACCAGCACGGCCTCAACGATCCGCTTGTGCTGCTCGTTGGAGTGCTCGATGTTGCGCTCGAGCAGTGGGATCGCGTCGAGCAGCTCGTTGAGCCCCATCCGCACGTCGGCGACCGCTGCCGTCAGCGATGCAGAGCCGGTCACCTCGGCGATCGCCAGGTGCAGCCGAGAGTCCATCCGCCGGTAGTCCTCGAGGCTGGCGTCTGCGCACCCGTCGAGCCGTGTCCGCAGGTGATGCCGCTCGGCCTGGGTCAGGGCGGCGGCCGCGGCGGCCTCCGCGGCTCCGACCTCGAGCACGGCCCGAAGCAGCAGCGCGTCCTCCAGCCCCGGCCCGAGCCGCTTCGCAGCAGTTCGGGCGTCAGTCGGGCTGCGTCGTGGCAGCTCCGCGCGCACGAACGTTCCGCCGTACCGCCCGCGTCGCGACTCGACGTACCCCGCGTCGGCAAGCGCCCGGATCGCCTCCCGCAGCGTCACCCGGGACACTCGGAACCGGACCGCCAGGTCGCGCTCGGCCGGCAGCCGCTCGCCGGAGACGACGACGCCGAGCCTGATCGCCTGCAGTAGTCGCTCGACGGTCTCCTCGAACGCGTTGCCCTCCCGCACGGGGCGGAAGACCGCCTCGTCGGCACGGGTGAGCCCGCTGACGGGCGAAGCTAGCTCGCTGGTCATGTCGGCGTGACGTAGGCGGCCGAGATGCCACCGTCGACGAGGAACGTGGTGGCGGTCATGAAGGACGAGTCGTCGCTGGCCAGGAAGGCCACAGCGGCCGCCATTTCCTCCGGCTCACCGAAGCGTCCCATCGGTACGTGGACCAGCCGGCGTTGCGCTCGCTCGGCGTCCTTGGCGAAGAGTTCCCGCAGCAGTGGCGTGTTCACCGGCCCGGGGCACAGCGCGTTGACCCGGATGCCCTGCCGCGCGAACTGCACGCCGAGCTCGCGGCTCATCGACAACACCCCGCCCTTCGACGCGCTGTAGGAGATCTGCGACGTCGCTGCCCCCATCACCGCCACGAAGGACGCAGTGTTGATGATCGAGCCCTTCTGCTGCTCGAGCATGTAGGGGATGACGCTCTTGCAGCACAGGTAGACCGACGTCAGGTTGACCTCCTGCACCCGGCGCCATGCGTCGACGCCGGTCTCGAGAATCGAGTCGTCATCGGGCGGCGATATGCCGGCGTTGTTGAACGCGATGTCGACGCTGCCCCATGTCGAGTGCGCTGTCGCGAACAGATTCCCGACGGCCTGCTCGTCGGTGACGTCGACCTCGACGAAGAGCCCGTCAACCTCTTTGGCGGCGACGGATCCGCCGGTGGTGTCACGGTCGGCGACCACCACCTTGGCACCTTCGGCGGCGAGCCGCCGAACGGTCGCGATGCCGATCCCGCTGGCGCCGCCGGTGACGACCGCAACCCGGCCCTGCAGCCGGGGGAAGATCTGAGCCATCGGTCAATCCTCCGTCGAGATGAAGACGTTCTTGGTCTCGGTGAACGCGGCCACCGCGTCCGGGCCGAGCTCGCGCCCGAGGCCGGACTGCTTGAACCCACCGAACGGCGTGCCGTAACGCACCGACGAGTGCGAGTTGACCGAGAGGTTGCCGGTCTCCACTCCCCGCGACACCCTCAGCGCACGTCCCACGTCGCGGGTCCAGATCGAGCCGGACAGGCCGAACTCGGTGTCGTTCGCGATCCGGATCGCATCGGCCTCGTCGTCGAAGGGGAATACGGCGACCACCGGACCGAAGATCTCCTCGACCATGCTGGGGTGGTCGGGGGAGTCGGGTGCGAGCACGGTCGGCGCGAACCAGAAGCCGGGCCCGTCGGGCGCGCTGCCGCGGAACGCCACCGGCGCGCCGTCCGGCACGTAGGAGGCGACCTTGTCCCGATGGGCCGCGGAGATCAGCGGTCCCATGTCGGTGTGCTCGTTGCCGGGGTCTCCGACGCGGACGGCCCGCACCGCCGGTTCGAGCATGCCCATGAACCGGTCGAAGACCTGCCGCTGCACGAGGATCCGTGATCGCGCGCAGCAGTCCTGGCCGGCGTTGTCGAACACCCCACCGGGTGCGCTCGCCGCAGCACGCTCGAGGTCGGCGTCGGCGAAGACGATGTTCGCGCTCTTCCCGCCGAGCTCGAGGGTCACCCTCTTCACCTGGTCCGCGCATCCGGCCATGATGTGCTTGCCGACCTCGGTCGACCCGGTGAGCACGATCTTGCGTACGGCGGGATGCTTCACGAACCGCTCACCGACGACGGATCCCCTGCCGGGCAAGACGGTGAACACGTCCTGGGGAAGGCCGGCGCGCAGCGCCAGCTCGCCCAGCCGGATAGCGGTCAACGGAGTCAGCTCGGCGGGTTTCAGCACGACGGTGTTCCCGGCCGCCAGGGCTGGCGCGAATCCCCAGCCGGCGATCGGCATCGGGAAGTTCCACGGCACGATCACGCCCACCACGCCGAGCGGCTCGTGGAACGTCACGTCAAGCCCGCCGGCGACCGGGATCTGCTGGCCGATCAGCCGCTCCGGAGCGGCGGCGTAGTAGTGCAGCACGTCGCGGACGTTGCCCGCCTCCCAGCGCGCGTTGCCGATCGTGTGGCCGGCGTTCGCGACCTCCAACTGCGCCAGATGCTCGAGGTCGGCGCCGACCTCCTCGGCGAACCGGCGCAGCAGCCGGGCACGGTCCGCCGGAGCGACCGCCCTCCATGCCGCGGCCGCGCTGGCCGCCCGGGTGATCGCCGCGTCGGTCTGCTCGGCATCGGCCAGCTGGACCGACTCGACGATCTTCTCGGTCGCCGGGTTGATCACGTCGTATGTCGTCATTGCCGCTCCGATCGCTCACGAGCCGCCCTGACCAGCGCCTCGAACAGCCTCCGGTCCTCGGGGTTCTCCTCGGGATGCCACTGCACGCCGAGCACCCAGTCGGCGCCCGCGAGCTCCACCGCCTCGACCAGTCCGTCGTCCGCCCACGCGGTCGCGACCAGCGGGCTCGGGATCGCACCCAGTCCCTGATGGTGGTAGCAGGGCACCTTGGCCTCGGTGCCGAGGACATGAGCCGTCAGGCTGCCCGGCAGGGTGCGGACGGTGGTCGTGCCGAACACACCAGGCTCGGGGCGGTGCCCGTCGTGGCCGAGCAGCTCCGGCAGGTGCTGGTGCAGCGTGCCGCCGAGCGCCGCCGCCATCAGCTGGGCGCCGCGGCACACGCCGAGCACCGGCAGGCCCCTAGTCATTGCGGCCTCGAAGAGCTGCCTCTCGTGGCGGTCTCGCGCTGGCCGGGTCCCGTCCGTGGCTGGATGGGGGAGTGCGCCGTAGAACGCCGGTTCCACGTCCGCGCCGCCGATCAGCAGCAGCCCGTCACAGACGTCGAGCTACACCCGCGTCGGTCGGCGTTGGCGGCAGCAACACTGGTTGGCCGCCTGCCCCGGTCACCGCGTCGAGATAGACCTGCGGCACGATCGCGGCCGGCCGGCTCCACACCCCCCACGACGCCACCTCGAGGTACGTCGAGAGGCCGATCCGCGGCCGTCGTGGCTCAGAGACGCTCGAAGCCACGAGCCCGCTCCCAGTCGGTGGTTGCCGCATCGAACGCCGCGAGCTCGACCCTGGCCGCGTTCAGATAGTGGTCGATCACCTCGTCGCCGAACACCTTCCGCGCCAGCTCCGAGCCCTCCAGCTTGGCGGCCGCGTCGCGCAGTGTCGACGGCACGTGCACCCGGTCCGACGCGTAGGCGTTGCCCTCGTATGCGGGCTCCAGCGGCAACTCGTTCTCGACCCCGTGCAGTCCCGCCGCGATCAACGCCGCCACGGCGAGATACGGGTTGACGTCGGCACCGGGCACTCGGTTCTCCAGCCGCAGCGACTCACCGTGGCCGACCACGCGAAGGGCGCAGGTCCGATTGTCGATCCCCCAGGCGATTGCCGTCGGCGCGAAGCTCCCCGGCACGTAGCGCTTGTAGGAGTTGATGTTGGGTGCGAAGAAGTACGTCAGCTCTTCCATGCAGGCGATCTGGCCGGCCAGGAAATGCTCCATCAGCGGGGAGAAGCCATGCTTCCCATCCCCGGCGCAGACGGCATCGCCGGCCTTGGAGCGCAGGCTGAAGTGGATGTGGCAGGAGTTGCCCTCGCGCTCGTCGTACTTCGCCATGAAGCTGATGCTCTTGCCATGCCCGGCCGCGATCTCTTTCGCGCCGGTCTTGTACAGCGAGTGGTTGTCGCAGGTTGTCAGCGCGGTGTTGTACCTGAAGCCGATCTCGTGCTGGCCGAGGTTGCACTCTCCCTTGGCCGTCTCGACGTACATACCGGCACCCGCCATGCCGTTGCGGACGTCGCGCAGCAGCAACTCGACCCGCCCGGTGCCGATCATCGAGTAGTCGATGTTGTACTGGCTGGACGCCTCGAGGTCGCGGTAGCCGCGCCGAGACGCGTCCTCGTAGGAGTTGTTGAAAAGCTGGAACTCCAGCTCGGTGGCGGCGTATGCGTCGTACCCCAGGTCGTCGAGGCGTTCGAGCTGACGGCGCAGGATCTGGCGAGGGGACGCAAGCACCGGCGATCCGTCCAGCCATTCCGCGTCGCACAGCACCAGCGCCGTCGCGGGGTACCACGGGATCCGCCGTAGCGTGTTGATGTCCGGGCGCATGAGCAGGTCGCCGTAGCCGCGTTCCCACGACGACATCGCGAAACCGTCCACAGTGTTCATCTCGACGTCGACGGCCATCAGGTAGTTGCAGCCCTCGGTGCCGTGCCGGGCGACCTCGTCGAGGAAGAACCGGGCGGTGCAGCGCTTGCCCTGCAACCGGCCCTGCATGTCCGTGATGGCCACCAGGACGGTGTCGATCTCGCCCGCCTCGACCATCGAACGAAGCTGGTCGAGAGTCAGCATGCCAGAAGGTGTGTTCATAGTCTCCCCAACGGGAATTGGACTGTTTTCAGCCCATTGGCGCCTATGCAACACCAGCGACCCTGGTAGTGTCAACGGTCTACTTGGCTACGAACCTGGGGCAAGAATTGGCCTGCGGTCATGGACGCAGCGCCCAAAGGTAAAACCCCGATCCAATTGGGTCCCCCGGCAGAGCATGGCCGCGTAGGCGGTGGCCACCTGGGCAACCCGGACGACCCTCGACAACCTGCGGTGATGACTAGGCGGGGTCGACACCCCGGAATCTCAAGCACAGCTGTGTCGGCTATGTCTTGCGACATCTGTCACCTATGTCCTGAAACAGGACACGTCATCCGCTCCACCACCGAAAGCTGTGGCCAGAACCCGGGCCTGCCGGCGCCCGTCCTTGCTCCGCTGCGCGTCGCGCTCCCGCGCGCAAGCTCAGTCTGCGATCAGCCCGCCACCGAACCCGATCTCGTTCCCGTCAGGATCGCGGCATGTCACTTTCCGCACACTGTTCGGATGCTGCCATCGCAGCACAAACCAGACCTGGAGCTTGCTGCGGCACGGCCGCTAGCCCGGGTTGTGGGCTCCGGTTGTGGGCTCACTGTTACTGCTTACGGTTGATCTTGTTCGCCAGTTCCATAACCGCCTGAATCAGGGCATCCCCGTTTAGCAGTGCTGCGTCGTTATGGTCAGCGCCCTCCACCGCGACAAGGCGTATCGGCCCACGGGCGGCGGCGACCGACCGTCGGCTTTCCTCGGCAGGAACGATGGAGTCCTCTGTGCCATACACGACAGTGATCGGTACGGTGACGCGCGCTACGTACTCGGCTACCGGGAAACGGTCCTTCAGCAACGCACGTGCTGGCAAGAACGGGTAGTGAATCTGTCCCACCGAGGCGAGGTCGGCGAACGGTGACCGCAATACAAGCCCTGCCGGCGGGTGCTCGGTCGCTAGCTCGGCGACCACCGCAGCGCCGAGGCTTTCGCCGTAGTACAGCACGCGTTCACCTGGCACGCCCTCGTCGGTGAGGAACCGATGAGCGGCGCGTACGTCCAGAGCCAGCCCTTCCTCGCTTGGGCTCCCCGGGATTCCGCCATAGCCCCGGTAGTCGAACAGCAACACCCCGAAACCTTGGTTCGTCAACGCTCGGGCAAGCGGCGCCCGCAAGCTGCGGTCACCGGCGTTGCCATTGGCAACCAGAACCGTGAATGTATCGGCTTGGCGGCGCGCCGGGACGTACCACGCCCCCAGCTGCAGTCCGTCACTTGTCGTGAGCTGTACGTCGCGCGCACCCGCCAGCATGGTCGCCGCCGACGGCACGGCGCCGGTGGACGGCAGATAGATCAGACGCCGCTGAAACGCCCAGGAAAACAGCACCACCAACAGCGCCACCGCCACGACTACCGACGCGAACAACACCACACGCCGCACGCTCCCAGTCTGGTCCTACGCCGCCATCTCCGGGCACTGGCTACTGCGCGAGCACTGCCCTTGCTGCGGCGAGGTCATCCGCGCCGAACACCAGCCGCGTATTGGTTGCCAGGTGGACGAGGTTGATGCTGACGCCTGCGTCCCCCAGTTTGTGGCTCACCTTGCGTTCGCGTTTGACAGCAACTTGGCTACACGGAGCTAGCCGATCAGGGACCTGGGCACGCGCTTCCCCGCGTAAATAGACCTCGGCGTACGGCAAGAGACCCCTCGCGCGGACCTTCGGATTAGAAGTTTCGGCCAGTGCTAGCGGACATATAGCCGGTCCTACGGACGCATCCTCGGCGATTCAGAATGTGTTACCTAGCCAAGAGGTTGGTCTTCTGATCGGCAACCAACTGACGTGCGGTCATGGAAGGTGATGAGTCGCGCCATCGACGTGCACCATGATCAACTCGGGGGCGCGTACGGGACTCAAGACGACGCAAACCCGTGCCAGACGTCGACTGACACCGAGTACCGCTGTTTCAGCGTTGTGCCTTGTCAGGTTGTGAATTGACGGCTACTCGCTGTCGTCTCTTGACATGCTCTGGAGGTCTGAATCGGCCTGATAAGGCAGAGGTCAGTGGTTCAAGTCCACTTAGGCCCACCCTCGAAAAGTCGCTTCTGACTAGGTCTGACGCCCCAATGATGATCTTGAAGCCCCTCTGTCCGTGGACGCCGAGGCCACACCGTTTCGCTTCACTTAGTGTCCTTAGTGCAGCGGAAGTTCTTAGCGTCGTCGGTGCTACCTCGTCCGGTGTAGCGTGCAGATTGAGGGTAGAAGCACAGTGGGCGAGTCTGCACTGTTCGGCCACCCACCAATTTAGAGGCGACGATTCGCGTCGGGGTCTGATGGGTTTCCACCCAGGTGACGAGAGTGTCGAATGCGTCGATAGTGTCCGGGCCCGGACCGCCGATGCAGTGTTCAACCCCTGGGGCCATGAACAGTCGGGCGAACTGGTTGGTCTGCCGGGCGCCCATGGTGGCGACGACGCGATCGTAGTAGTCGATGGTTCCACGCGGGAAGATCACCTGATCATTCCACCCGTGCCACATGATGAGCTTTCCGCCGAGGTCGTGGAAGGCCGAGAGATCAGGGCTGTCGGTCCCTATGAGGTCGTTGAACTTCTCATGGGAACGCTGGAAGATCGTCTCGAAATCTTCGTTCGTTGCTGTGCGGTAGTTCCAGTCGGGGTTCTCCAGCACCCAGAACCTGATCCAGTCGTTGGGGATTGGGAAGGGTCCTGCTTGGTCTGCAAGCACATCTAGGGGCGCTCCGCGCTCCAGGCCGTACCACATGAACGATCCCCGTCTGCTCCTTGGGCCCTCCCAGATCTTTGCGACGACGTCGGCATCAGCTGTGGTGAACACGCCGCAGCCGAGCCGCGTGCCGACAAGGTCGTGCGGATCGTAGGTGCAACGGCGAGGGTCTCTGATGATGCGGTCCATGACGCCGTCGACGTCGTCGCACGCGTTGGCCGCCGCCGCCGTGACCGCATCGAGTTTGCACGATGGCAACATGTTGCCGGACTGGTGCAGGACGAGCTGCGGCCACATATCCGAAGGGAGGAAGCGGTCCCAATTGATGGCCGGCGCGGCAGCGAGAACGCCGTCATAGTCGTTCGGGAAGCGCTGCGCCTCCATCAGGCCTTGCTGTCCACCGGTCGAGCAGCCGTTCCAGTACGAATATGTGGGACCACGCCCGTAGTACGCCTGAACCAACGCCTTCGCCTTCACCGTCATCTCGTGGTTCGCCCGGTACGCGAAATCCTCAGCTAGCCCCGTATTGAAGGAGCCATCCGCGTTGCGGACGAAGTGCCCCTCGAGGTCCGTGCCCACGTGCCCTGTGTCGGTGGAGGCAGCGGCATAGCCGGCTGTGATCGCCGGACCGACATCGGGCAGGAACCCGGCAAATCCACCGCCGCCGACAGCCTGGAATTTCCCGTTCCAGGAGTCGGGTAAAGCGACCACAATCCTGATCGCGGGGGCGACGGTGAGCTCTATCCGACAATGCGCCGGAACTGTTGACGTGGCCTCGACCTGGGTCGCACTGGTGTAGGTGCTTTGCGGCTGTGCCACGGTGTTGAGCTTGGCGCAAGCGACGCCTGCCATCAGAGGTGACGGGACGACGGACGGGGGGTGGGCGGCGGAGTGAGTGTTGCCTGTGTCCGGGGCGGAGCCGGGGAGGGGAGTTCGTTGGAGCCGTGAGTTCCGCAGGCCACGATCGCGCAACCGATTACAACGGTCAGCGCCAACAACCGCAACATCCCATGCGCAGTCATATTGGGCCCCCGCCCATTGTGTACCCGAGGTCGCCAACGTCGATAGGCAGCGAATCGTGCCGCCCAGCTGGCCTCTCACAGAAGTACACGTTGGTCCGGAAGTTGTGGGTCTGACCGACTTCCCGTACGACCGCTAGATCAGCTGCGCTTCGCCACGAACAGATATCGGTTGAGGCTGAAGAAGTAGTCGTCGCCCAGGCTCACTAGGTCGTCCGCCCACGCCGTTGCCTCGTCTGCGGTGACGCCGCCGCGGCCGGCAACGTACGCGGCCACGAGCCCAAGCATGCCGGCGCTATACGTGTTGCGATCGGCGCCTTGGTTCAGGATCGGGATGATCGCGGCGTCGGCCAGCTCGAGGCCGGCGGCGCGCATCAGCGCCGGGAGCCGCCGCGGCAGGTACGGATCGGCGAGGTGCTCGTTCCAGGACGCGAGCACGCGCTCCATCCGATCACGGTCGGATGAGTGCCAGACGATCGAGTCCCAGTCGGTGTCCAGCACGAGCAACCGGCCGCCCGGGTGCAGCACGCGCCGCGCCTCGGCCAGCGCTCCCTCGATGTCGTCGACGTACTCATAGACCTGAGTAGAGACCGCGACGTCGAACTGCTCGTCTCCGAACGGCAGCGCCAGCGCGTCACCGCGGCCGTAATCGACCGGCGTCTCGCCATGGCGGGCGATCGCGAGCATGCTGTCGCTCGGGTCGATCCCGTACACGCGCCCGTCGACGCCGACCTCCTCGGCCATCTCGGCGGCCAGGAAGCCAGGCCCGGAGCCGATGTCGAGCACCTGCTCGCCGGGCTGGAGCGCGAGCGCAGCGCGGATCGCGCGCCGCTGGTCGACCACGTCTGGCGTCGTGTACACGGCGACGAGGCGGCGGGCAGTCTCCTCGTCGAAGTCGAGCACGACAGCAATGCTCTCACCTCAGCAGTGGTTCGGGTCCGCCAACCAGCTGGGCCGGCCCCAGTCTGACCCCATCGGATGCACACCGCCGCACATCTCGAGCCGTTTTCAGGCACAGTCATCCGCGCTACTGGTGCTCGCGATTCTCACGAGGAGGTTGTTTGCAAGCAGGTGGTGGTCAGTCGCAGTTGCGTGACCAACTGCGTGACAACCGACTCGCCTAGCCGTGGTCCACGGCACTTAGGCCCACCCTCGCAAGATGCCTCTGACTAGCCTAAATGCTTCTTCGGAGTGCTTAGCCTCAACCGTTGGGACCCTCTGATAGGAGGACACGCCTCAGGCTGACTTCCAGCCCAGCCACCGCCCGTGTCACCTGCTTGCTGTCTGGACGTTCGACGTAAATCCGCCGAAGGAGCGGCACGTGACGGAGCCCGCACCTAGCCACGCCACGTGGGAGGTCACTGAGGACTAGGGAAGGCAGTAGGGCAA
Organism: uncultured Actinomycetota bacterium; assembly: GCA_963734005.1. Classification (GTDB taxonomy): domain Bacteria; phylum Actinomycetota; class Actinomycetes; order Propionibacteriales; family Propionibacteriaceae; genus Microlunatus. The sequence goes on along the minus strand of CAVTFS010000025.1, from coordinate 161,184 downwards.
TACCCAGGCCTGCCGCTACGAGGTTGATGACAGTCCGAAAGTCATCCCCGCGAAAGGTCATCTTGGCGCGGAAGCCGGGAAGGCCGGTGATCTCGGCAAGCACGTCTAGTTGGGAGGCAGTCACCGGCGTCTCGATCCATGGCTCGGCGGCGAGCTCGGCCAGGTCGATGACCTGCCCGGCAAAACGATGAGACAGCGGAACCGCAACCTGAACCGGGTCGTCGATGGCCGGACTGCGCGTTAGCCCCCTCGGCACTGACACGGGGAACCGGTTGTAGTCGAAGGTGACCGCGATGTCCAGTTCACCGCTCAAGAGCAGGCTGTGCGCCGCAGCGGTCTCGCACTCGACCAACACAACCCGACCGCCCGGGAAGGTTTGCCGAAAGTCGCGGAGCGCCGTTGGGAGCAGCCGCGCACAGGCGGAGTCGAACGCTCCGACCCGAACCTCGCCCGCCTCACCCTCTGAGATGGCGGCAATCTCAGCTTGAGCAGCCGCCAGAACGGTGACAACCTCATTGCCGGCTGCCAGGAGGACCCGTCCCGCGTCGGTCGGTCGCAGTGGGCGCCGATGAAGGACGGGAACACCAAGGTGCGTCTCCAGCTGGGCGATCTGCTGCGAAACCGCTGGCTGGGAACAGCCGAGCACAGCAGCTGCCCCCGCAAACGAACCCTCTTCAGCCACAGCGCGTAAGGCCCGAAGGTGACGCAGCTCAGGCCCGGCATCTGCTTTCATGATCGGATCATAAGCGCCGATCATTGGAACTTATCCTCAGATTCAGTGATGCTCGACACATGACAAGTGCCATCCACGCGTTGCCGGTAGATGAAACGGTCTTTCCTGCCCGAGACGTTGTAGAGCTCCTCCGGGCGCTCGTCGCTATCGACTCCGTCAACCCCAGCCTGGTTCCCGGAGCGGCCGGAGAAACCGCCGCCGCCGACTTCATCGAGGACTGGGCCAGCCACGCCGGGCTGGTCACCCACCGGCTGGAAGGCTCACCTGGCCGTCCCTCGGTGATCGTCGAGTCGCGCCCGACGAGCAGCGGGAAGTCCTTGCTGCTGTGCGGGCACGCCGATACCGTCGGGCCCGGCCAAATGGAGAACGCTTCCTACCCCGCGTCGATGGCGACCGCCTGTACGGGCGCGGCAGCTACGACATGAAGGCCGGGCTCGCGGCAGCGCTGATCGCGTGCCGCGAGGCCGCTCGGCTGGATCTGCCCGGACGAGTCGTCGTGGCGGCTGTTTCCGACGAGGAGCACTCCAGCCTCGGCGTGCAGGAGGTCCTCGGCCGTGTCAACGTCGACGCGGCCATTGTCACCGAGCCGACCGAGCTGGTTGTTGCGGTCGCCCACCGGGGTTTCGTGTGGACCGAGATCGAGGTGATCGGGGTCGCGGCGCACGGCTCCCGTCCCCACCTGGGCCGTGACGCCATCCTCAAGACCGGACCCATTCTGGTCGCACTCGAGGACCTGAACACCGCGCTCCGCGGGCGTACCCATCCCCGCTTAGGCCGCGGCTTCGTGCATGGCTCCCTCATCGCCGGCGGCCGGGAGGAGTCGACCATCCCCGACCGGTGCCTGCTCACCATCGAACGCCGCACGCTGCCGGGCGAGTCTGTCGAGGACGTTGAACGCGACATCGCCGAGCTGCTCGCGCGCTGCCAGACGGCCGACCCGGAGCTGATGACGCAGACCCGGACCATCCTTGCTCGGCCGCCGTTCACGATAGACGAGCGTGCCGAGCTCGTCACCGTCGTCCGGGAGGCCGCCGCGGATGTGCTCCGTCATCCGGTCGATGTCGCGGGGGTCAGCTACTGGGCCGACGCGTCGCTCATCGCGGCCGCCGGTATCCCCACCTTGCTGTTCGGGCCCAACGGTGACGGCGCGCACGGCGACCTCGAGTGGGTCAGCCTGTCCGGCACCGCCGCCTGCGCCGAGATCCTCGTCGCGGTCGCCGAACGGTTCTGCCGATGAACCCGCCGACCGCATCCTTTTACGCCATGCATCAGCCCTGGTCGTCAGATCACTCCCCGCTCCGGCGGCCGCTGTAATGAGGTGCCTGGCCAGCCCGGTGAGGGCGGGCGGGTACCGCGCTAAGTCTCGCGTGGGACGACCGATGGTGCCACGGTCCGCTCGAAGGCGGCGGAAAACAGGTAGCTGGTGGCAAGGCTGCGGTAGGGCCGCCATTTCTCGGCGATGGCGAGGACCTCTTGTTGGCTGGGGAGGTGGTCGAGTTGATAGGCGGCCTGGACGGCCTTACGGAGCGCAAGATCGCCCGGCAGGACGACGTCTTCTCGCTGGAGCGCAATGATGAGCGCGCCCTGCACCGTCCAGGGACCTATCCCCGGAATTGCGGTGAGCTCTGCGATGAGATCGTCGTCTGGCATGTTGCTCAAGACGCTCGGGTTCAGCCGGCCATCCGACAGTCGCTCGGCGAGGTCACGGAGCGTGTTGATCTTCCGCCACGAGAGCCCGGCTTCGCGGAGCCTAACGGGATCTATTGCCAGCAGTTGGGCGGGTGAGGGGAGATGGCCGTCGAAAAGGATTTCGATGCGGGCAAGGGTCCGGCGGGTCGCCTGGACTGAAAGCTGCTGGCCGGTGACCTGGAACAGCAGGGCACCGTACAGATCCATTGGTGGCAGCTGAGCCATCCACGCCCGGGGGTCGAAGGCCGGCCGATCGTCAATGAGCCGCGCCAGCACAGGGTCGGCGTTGCGAAGGTAGGAACGCGCTTGCTGCAGCCACGCAGCGCGGCTCGCATCCTCGGTCACAGAGCCCGCTCCCTTCATCCGGTGAGTATGCGTGTCACGATCTTCATACCTGGGTCTGACAGTTGGGTGGATGTTGACTTGACCATGACGGGTGTTGCTTACTTTCGGCGCTGTCGGGGGTCGGGGGTCGAAGGCCGCCTATCGCGCGATCGCGCACCGACTGGCATATCGACTGGACCTGGCCACCGCTGCGCTATCTGACTCCGACCAGAGTCATCCGATCCGAGTTGCGTCCACCGTAGCCACCAGACATTGCTCCGCCGTTTCCAACGTATAACGCACTGGGGGGCTTGCCGCAAGACCCCCAGTGCGGAGCAGAATCATGTCCTCGAAAGCCAAATAAGTTGCAGAAGGTGGGGGTTTGCAAGGTGCGGGATCTGTTGTCGACCTACGGGTTTCGCGGGGCGTCGAACCGATGGTCGGACTCGCGGTACAGCTGCGGGGACTCGGCGCAGAGGGGCGGCTGTGTGCACTGCGAGTGCCCCAGCCGACTGATCTGATTGGGCTGAGTCTGATTGTGCTGGGCCGACGTCTCCGTACTGCTCGCCTCGGAGCTGTCCGCCCGACTTCCTGTGATCGCCAATTGTGGCGTCGGTTCACTGAACGCCCAATTGTCGCCGCGCGCACGCGCATCTGAGTAACCAGTTGTTTGCCGCGCTGAGCCGTACCAATTCGTCGCGCCGGCCGACGCTTCTACCCGCGACCACTGCACGTGACCTCATATCGATATCGGAGATGATGACGTGATCCCCGTGACCACCAATGTGTTCAACCTTCCCGAGCGTCTTGTCGCCAAGGCCGACCCGGCGATGATCGCTGGCGACGAGCTGCACCTGGCAGCCGTCGCGGAGAGCCTGGCGCAGCAGATCGCCGACTTGTCGGACCAGCTCGACGCCCAGCGCAAAGCCCCGGGGGGCAAGGGGCGGGCGGCGCTGGATCGGGACCTGGAGATCCACCGGCTGACCGCTAACCTCCGGATGCTGCGTCGCTTCGGTCTGGACCTGTGCCTCGGCCGCATGGTCAGCGCAGACAGCCCCGAGCCGGTGTACATCGGTCGGATCGGCCTCACCGACAGCGCTGGTCGTCGGCTCCTGATCGACTGGCGGGCCCCCGCAGCCGAGCCGTTCTTCGCGGCGACACACGCCAATCCGATGGGTCTGACGAGCCGTCGCAGGTACCGCTGGACCCGCGGTCGGATCAGCGACTACTGGGACGAGGTCTTCAGCCCTGAAGGGCTGGAAGGGCACGCCGCACTCGACGACCAGTCCGCCTTCATCGCCAGCCTGGGGAGCAGCCGCTCGCCCCGCATGCGCGACGTGCTCAGCACCATCCAGGCCGACCAGGACGCCATCATCCGGGCGTCCTCCCGCGGGGCTCTCGTCGTCGACGGCGGTCCGGGTACGGGGAAGACCGTGGTCGCTCTGCACCGCGCTGCCTACCTCCTCTACTCCGACCCTCGCCTCGGCGACGGCAGGGGTGGGGTGCTGTTCGTCGGGCCGCACCGTCCGTACCTGGCCTACATCGCCGACGTCCTGCCGAGCCTGGGCGAGGAAGGCGTGCAGACCTGCACCCTGCGGGATCTCGTCCCCGAGGGAGCGGCGGCAGCCATTGAGACCGACCCGGACGTGGCCCGCCTGAAGTCGTCGGCGGAGATGGTGAAGGCGATCGAGCCGGCTGTGCGGTTGTACGAGGAGCCCCCGTCGAAGGGCCTGCTGGTCGAGACCGACTGGGCGGACCTCTGGATCAGTGCGTCCGATTGGGCCGAGGCGTTCGAATCACCAGACCCCGGGACGCCGCACAACGAGGCTCGCGATCAGGTCTGGGAGGAACTGCTCTCCATCCTGGTCGACCACCATGAAGACGACGATGACGACGACGGGGTGTCGCCTCATCTGCTCCGCAGGTCGCTGCGGCAGAACGAGGAGCTGACCAACACCCTCAACCGAGCGTGGACGCTGATCGAGGCCGCTGATCTTGTCGGAGACCTGTGGTCGGTGCCCGCCTATCTGCGTCGGTCCGCCCCCTGGCTTGCACCCGATGAGGTTCAGAAGCTCCAGCGCGAGGAGGCCCAGGCCTGGACGGTGTCCGACCTGCCGCTCCTGGACGCAGCCCGGCAGCGGCTCGGCGACCCGGAGGCGTCACGTCGCGAGCGCCGGCGCGAGGCCGTTGCCGCCGCCGAACGGGCGTACATGGATCAGGTCGTCGAGGACCTGATCGCCGCCGACGACGACGGCGAGGGTTTGGTGACGGCGCTCCGCCAGCAAGACCTGCGGGAAGCCCTGGTCGACGACGCCGCCCTGCCGAGCACCGATCCTGACCTGCTCGCAGGCCCGTTCGCCCACATCGTCGTGGACGAGGCTCAGGAGCTGACCGACGCAGAGTGGCAGATGCTGCTGCGCCGCTGCCCGTCGCGGAGCTTCACGATCGTCGGCGACCGTACGCAGGCCCGGCACGGGTTCACGGAATCCTGGCAGGAACGGCTCGAGCGGGTCGGGTTCGGCGACATCAACCTGGCGTCGTTGAGCATCAACTACCGGACGCCGGAGGAGGTCATGGCGGAAGCCGAGCCGGTGATCCGAGCCGTATTTCCGGACGCCAATGTGCCGATCTCCATCCGTAGCAGCGGTGTCCCCGTTGTCCACGGAGCGACCTCCGAGCTGCGCCCGACCCTCGACACCTGGCTCGCCGCCCATGCCGACGGCATCGCCTGCGTCATCGGCGACCCCACGTTCGAGGCGACGTCCCGCGTACGATCGCTGACCCCGGAAAACTCGAAGGGCCTGGAGTTCGACCTGGTCGTCCTCGTCGACCCGGACGCGTTCGGAATAGGCATCGAAGGAACCGTCGACCGCTATGTCGCGATGACCCGCGCGACCCAGCAACTCGTCATCCTCACGCGGTCGAGCGCCGCGACCTTCATCATGCCGATGATCGCCGACTTCCCGAGGGGTCATGTGCGGTCCTCCCGAGAAGGATCTAGCTGCTGAAGCTCTGCAGGATGACGCTGGACGTCCACTCGACGGACTTCGCCGCGGAGTTGATCACCGGAGCCCAGTACGACGATGCCGTCCTCGTCAGAGTGCACGGTCTGTCCGGGCGTGATCCACACCCCGCCGATTTCGACCGGACCGTTGACGACACCGACGCCGGTCTTGCTGCTCTTCTGGGGATTGGTTCCCAAGGCCTTGATTCCCAGGTCGAGCAAGTCGAGAGCGACGCTGTCCCGAACCGCGCCGAAAATAACCAATCCAGTCCAGCCGCGCTGTACGGCGATCCCGGCGATGAGGTCGCCCACGAGTGCTGAGCGCAACGATCCGCCGCCGTCGACCACCAGCACCTTGCCGCTCGGGTCCGGCTGCTCGGCCAATGTCGACTTGAGCAAGGCGTTGTCCTCGAAGCACTTCACCGTCACAGCTGGGCCGGCAAACCGAGATCTGCGACCAAAACTACGGAACTGGACCGGGATCGAGGCCAGGGCATCGCCGTAGCGATCCACCAAGTCGGCGGTGCTGAGGCCACTATCGGGCACAGGGTCAGTCATGGTCGACCGCCTTGACGGCGAGCACCGGGCAGGGCGCGTTAATCAAGATGCGGTGGGCGTTGCTCCCCAGCAGCATCTTGCCCACTGCTGTGCGGCGTCGGATCCCGATGACACACAGCTCGGCTCCGACTTCCTCCAGCACGGTCAGCATCTCCTTGAGGCTTCGCGGCCGCGGACGGACTGGCGGATGCTGAACTCGACGCCGGCTTCTTCCAACGTGGTCCCGGCCCAGTCGAGGTCGGCTTGCTGGGCGAAGCCGGGGTCGGCCCATGCGTCGCCGCGGGAAGAGTTGACGACGATGACGGGCTGGTTGCGTTCCGCGGCAACGCCAGAGGCGGCCACGAGGGCGGCTCGGCCGGCCGGGGTGGGGGTGTAGCCGACGACGATGGTCACTTCGGTGACTCCTTGTTCTCGGTACGAGATGGTGCCTCGTCAGTCTGTGTGATCTCGACGTGGTGGTGCTCGGCCACCGCCAGCGCGGGCTCTTCCGAGATCTCCTCGACCACCGCCGCCGCCTTCGCGGGTAGCACTTTCCGTATGGCCTTGAAGATCAGCGGCCAGAGCAGGATCAACACGATGATCGCGTACACCACGATGGCGAGGGCTGACAGCCGGAACTCACCGGTGGCAACGTCGACGCTGCCGAACAGCCCTTTCACATCACCCGACGAGAGCTGAAGCGCACGCCGGCCCTGCAGCTCGACCCGGGGTCCCAAGATCACGGCGACGATCAACGGGAGGATCGGCAGGCCGAAGCGCCGCATCCCGAAACCGATCAGTCCGAATACCAGCAGCAGGATCAGGTCGAAACGCGACCCGTTGACTGCGTATGCCCCCATGGAGGCGAAGAGCAAGATGCCGGCGTACAGGTACGGGCGCGGAATCCGCAGCAGCTTGGCCCATAGCGGCGCCAGCGGCAGGTTCAATAGCAACAGCAGCGTGTTGCCGATGAACAAGCTGGCGATCAGCCCCCAGACGAGATCGCTTTCACGCACCATCAGCAGCGGTCCGGGCTGGATCCCGAAGGAGACAAGCGCGGCCAGCATCACCGCAGCCGTCGCGTTGGTGGGCAGACCCAGCGAGAGCATCGGAACCATGGTTCCGGCCGCGCTGGCGTTGTTCGCGGCCTCCGGACCGGCGACACCCTCGATGGCACCCTTGCCGAACTCCTCCGGATGCTTGGTGAGCCGCTTCTCGGTGATATAGGACAAGAAGGTCGGAATTTCGGCCCCACCCGCGGGAATTGCGCCGAAGGGGAAGCCTAAGGCGGTCCCGCGCAGCCAAGGTTTCCACGATCTCTTGAAGTCTGACTTGCCCATCCAGGGACGGCCGACCGGGATCACCTCGACGGCCTTGCGACGGAGATGCGCTGCGACCCACAGGGCCTCGCCGAGCGCGAAGATGCCCACGGCGACGACGACGATGTCGATTCCGTCTCCGAGTTGGGGGATGCCGAAGGTGAGCCGCGCCTGGCCACTGACGGAGTCCAGTCCGACCAGACCAATAGTGAGTCCGAGCGCCAGCGAGATGAAGCCGCGCAGCCGTGAACCTCCGAGCACCGCTGTTACCGCGATGAAGGCGAGCAGCATGACGGCGAAATACTCCGGAGCACCGAGAGAGATCGCAAACCGAGTGACGATCGGGGCGAAGAAGGCGAGCAGCAGGGTGCCAATCGTGCCGGCCACCCACGAACCCACTGCGGCGGTGGCCAATGCTTGGGCGGCGCGGCCACCCTTGGCCATCAGGTTGCCCTCGATCGCGGTAACCACTGAGGACGACTCGCCTGGAGTGTTCAAGAGGATCGATGTGGTCGACCCTCCGTACATCCCGCCGTAGAAGATGCCGGCCAGCATGATGATTGCCCCGGTCGGCTCAAGGTTGTAGGTGATGGGTAGCAGCAGCGCGATAGTCATGGCCGGGCCGATGCCGGGGAGCACTCCCACGGCCGTGCCGACGATCACGCCAATGAGGGCGAACAAAAGGTTGAGGGGGGTCGCGGCCGTCGCGAAGCCGTTGAGCAAGAACTGGAGGCTTTCCATCACAGGATCCCTTGCAAGATGCCGGCCGGAAGGCCGACACCGAGGCCGATCGCGAAGCCGTAGAAGGTGCCCAGGGACAACGCGGCGCTGATCGCCAGGTCCCGGATGAAGTGTCGGCTGCCCAGGACGATGGCCGAACCGTAGAAAAGAAGTCCGCCGCTGATTACCCAGCCGAGCAAGTCGATCAGCAGGATGTTAGCGACGAACACCCCCAACAAGAGCAGCACCGTCTTGATGTCCACTCGCGAGCCGAGGTCGATGTCCTCCCCAGCCTCGGCCTCACCCTGGCTGCCTCTCGAGACCGCGACCGCCAGCGCGATTGCCAGCACGATCAACAGGCTGCCGACGAACACCGGAACCGGCTTCGGTCCTAGCGGGTCCACGCCAGTGCGGTTGTTGCTGAGCTGCAGAGCGTCGACCAGAACCACGATGCCGGCCAAGGTCAGAAACACGCAGACCCCGTACTCAGCGAGGTTGCGCGTACGGGCAGGGCCGGCCGCAGGGAAATCCCCTGCGACCGCGGCTGCCTCGCTCACGCCAGGCCCAGCTTGGTGAGGACGTCCTCGACGGCCGTCGTCTGGTCGCTCATGTAGGTGCCGAACTCTGCCTCGGTCACGTAGGCGTCGGTCCAACCGTTCTTGGTCAGGACCTCCTTCCACTCCTGACTTTCGTGCATCTTGGCAACGGCATTGACCAGGGCCTGCTTGTCGGCGTCGGAGAGCTCCGGCGGCGCCACGATGCCCCGCCAGTTGGTGAACTCCAGATCGATGCCGGACTCCTTCAGGGTTGGGGCATCCACTGCATCGACGCGCTCGGCTCCACTGATGGCCAGCACTCGAACCTCGCCGGCCTCGACCTGGTCGAGAAACTCACCAAAGCCGGATGCGCCGAAGGCGACCTTGCCGCCGAGGATCGCCGGTAGCAGGTCGCCGCCACCGTCGTAGGCTACGAAGTTCACATCTTTGGGGTCGATGCCCACGGTCTGGGCGAGTTGCATCGGCAGCAGATGATCCGGACCGCCCGGCGAGGAACCGCCCCCGACCGCCATCGCCTTGGGGTCGGCCTTCCACGCCGTCACCAGGTCCGTGATGTTCTTGTACGGCGAGTTCTTGGAAACCACGATGGCGCCGGACTCCTCGATCAACTTGGCGATCGGAGTGGTCTGGTCCAGCTTGGCTTCGGACTGGTTGGTGTACTGAGCACCGACGACGCCGAGGCCCATCATCATCAACAACTTGCCGTTGCCCTTCTCCGAGACCGTGCGGGACAACCCGACGGTCCCGCCGGCGCCGGCCAGATTGAAGACCTCGACGCTCTTTGTGACTTGAATGTCGTCCATCACCTTGGCGGCCGCGCGCGCGGTGGTGTCATACCCGCTACCAGCGGTGTTCGGAACCATGAACTGGAGGCCGGATAGAGGCTCGTTCGAGGCGCCCGACCCTGGTTCCGCCTTGTCGGCAGTGGCGCCGCAGCCAGTCAGTAGTAGTGCGGTCACCGCCGCGAGGGCGGCGCCCAATCTGAGTTCTTTGAACATCTTTGTTCCTTTGTTCGAGGCGGATACGAGCGCGAACTGAGTCGCGGTCTCAGACTGCCACGGCGGCAGCCGCGGTGTCTGCTTGCGATCATGGTGACCGTATTGCTCATTGTGGTCGCGGGCAATGTCTGCTGGGAAGCTATCGATCTGAGCCACAATGAGGAGTCGGCGCTAAATGCCTATGGTGATCATGAAGACGGCAACGGTCGCCCTAGCGCGCACTCGGCACACCGGCAGGAGATCGAGACATGACGAACGCCGATCTTGAGACCCGCTACCGCGCATACCTTGACGCTCTGAACGATCGACGCCTCGATGATCTCGTGCACTACGTGCAGGACGAACTGTCGTATAACGGCGAGACGATGACGCGCCGCCAGTACCAGGACTTGATCGCCGCCGATATCACGGCGATCCCCGACCTCATCTTCGACGCACAAATCGTCGTCGCCAGCGGCGATCAGGTGGCATGCCGCCTCGTCTTCGACTGCACACCGCAGCACGAGTTCCTCGGCTTCTCACCGAACGGCGAACGACTCTGCTTCGCGGAGCACGTCTTCTATTGCTTCCGCGAGGGCCGCATCGCAGCGGTGTCGTCCCTGATCGACCGTGCAGCCATCGAAGCGCAACTCCGCCCTGACACAGCAAGATGAGAGCAGCGTGGTCTTGGCGACACGCAGCGGGTTGACCACCTGGCCGATGTCGGCAGAGGCACAACCATCGCGTGTCAGAATCTGGCTACAAGATCTTCGTCAGTCACCCTCGACTGCCAGTAACCGCAATTGTTGAGAGGCATTACAAATGAAGCAGGTCTACCGTGTTCTCGCGTTTCTCATCGCAGCTGGCGTTGCGATACAGGCTGCGTCGATCGCGTACGGGATGTTCGGCCTAATCAAGTGGATCGAGGAAGGCGGCACCCTCGATCAGTCAACGGAACTCACGCCGGCGTTGGGCGGCTACACGGGATTTCGTGGCACGCCACGGGTGGCATTTTCGTCATCTCAGTTATTTCGCTGCTCTTTTTGATCAGCTCGTTCTTTGCCAAGGTGCCGGGTGGCATCAGGTGGGCACTGATCGTGCTCGGGGTAACTGTGCTCCAGGTGGCGCTTGGCCTCTTCTCCCACTCGGTTGCCGGGCTGGGGTGGCTGCACGGCATCAACGCCCTTGTGCTCTTCGGGACCGCAATGATGGCCGGCATGCGCGTCAGCCGGGCGGTGGCCAGCAACGCTGACGCAGCCGAGCCGGTGGCCGCGCCCGCTTCTGATGCGGTCGATCATTGGTCGCCGGGCTGATGTCGCTCGAGGGATTCTATGGTGGCGCCAACGGTGATGCTGCCCGCTGTGAGGATGTCGGCTCGGAGACCACCGCGGTGAATCAGTGGTCGCAGCACGCCCTTGTGGGTGAGCCGCTCCAAGTGGGCGCAGGGCTCACACAGCCGGCGCCCGACGCACTCGACGTCGCCGACCCTGAAACGCTGTCCGACAAGGCTGTTCAGGTCGATGCCGCGGGTGACGATGTTGCGTCGAGCCTCCGCATACCCGAGGCGGTGGCGGTCGGCCAAAGTGAGTTCGTCGAGCACTTCAGCTTGGATCAGCGTCAGATCGTAGCCGCTGCCGCGCCCGCTGCGAGGGGTGAAGGTGCCGGCGCGGCTGGCGTATCGGTCGCCGTCCAGGCCTTGGCCCGGGATCGCCTGTGCAGTCGATATTTGCTGCATGGGTGCCTCGGCGCGGTCGGCGATCGCTACGGCCTCGACCCAACCGTGCTGCGCCGGCCTCGTCGAGTCGGCGCTCAACGCAGGGTCGAAGGGGGCGACGACGTACCCCTCCTCTACCGGGAGATCGGCAGCTGGCCGCCCAAGCAGTGCGGAATTCTGTGGGCTGAGAACGGCGCCGGACGGCGAGCCGAACATCAGCACTGCCGTTGGTTCCGTGGACTCGGGCGTCCCGGCGAGGACGGCTATCCAGTACCCAGGCCACTGAAACCTCGATGCATTGGCGAGCGGGACGAGGCCGACACCTCGCCCCGCAAGCCAGGTTCGCCATTGCGCGACCGCGGCACGCAGGTTCTCCTCGGGCTGTGGCACCTCGCCACGCGGAATCTCCAAGACCGAGGACAAACACGCCCGGAATGAATCAAGGATCCGTGGCTCCGCAGTGTCTGGAGAGAGTCCTACGTCGAGCATGCCCCACTCTGACATGTGACCAAGTCGGGTGACACGCCACTCCGGGGGCATTTCGGAGTCGCTATCCCTTATCGATCTTGATTCAGTGACTCGTCACCCAAGCGCGGGCACGATCACGTCATTCACCCAAAGCCACATGTCGTTTCCCTCAAGTGCTATGTCATTGGTGGGCACTGAACCGATGGCGACGACCAGCTGGTGTTCGGGTACGACCGCGATGAGCTGACCCCCCCAGCCTCGGGCAACCCACGTGGTATGGCCGTGTTGATCGATGTCAAGCCACCACATCAGACCGTACTGCGGGCTCAACTCGCCCGCCGTCATCGTCTGCTCGACCCATCCTGCGGGCAGGATCTGTTTGCCGTGCCAGACGCCTCCACCGAGATAGAGCTCACCGAACTTGATCATGTCCGCCGGTCGAAGCCGCAGCAGGCAGCAAGCGGTGTGCAGGCCCGCAGCATCAGTGCCCCAGTCGAAACGGGTCAACCTGTCGTAGGCGGGATCGGTTAACAGGACGCGTTCCTCCCGCGCACCACTTGAGTCGATCTCGAGCGGATCGAATAGTTTCTCCCGCGCATATTCGAGAACAGTGCGCGGATGGTCAGGATCGGCTCGAACTAAGGCCTCCCGCAGTACGGCGGACACCAGATGTGAGCTACGACTCGAATATACGAAGGCATGTCCCGGCGGCAGCTCCACGCCCTCTTTCAGGATCATCGGGATGGGATCGGTCCGCCGCTCGAAGACGCTGTGGATGTCTTCGAAAGGTGCGGGGTCGTCGGGTGGGAAGCCGGCCGTCATGGACATGAGCTGGTGCAGCTTGATCGACTTCTCCTCTGCAGTCAGATACTTCTGATAGCGAGGCAAGAGCTCGGGCAGGGTCGCGTCCCCGCTGATGATCTTCTCATCGATGGCGATGCCGATCAGAGCGGAGACAACGCTCTTCGTGACCGACCAGACGTGCAACGCGTCCTCCGGCTTGCTTCCGTTCCGGTAGTGCGCGACCTTCGTTTCGCCTCCTACACTGACCAGGATCGCGTTGATGGTGGACATTCTCAAAGATCCGGAGTTGATCTTGTCTTCGATGGCGGTCTCCATAGCCGCGTAGTCCACCGTGCGGAACGGGGACGGCGAGGGCGTTCGCGTTGGCGCCGCCATGCATCCGCCGACCAACGCCGCCAGGACCAAAATCCAGCACAGACCAAAGAGTCGGCGACTCATGCGCTGACGATAGCGCGCCTTCAGATGGCTGATGCCTCGCAAGCTGGCGATCTCATAGGAGCCCAAGCCCGCTGGCGACCGCTCCGACTAGCTGTCTTTCCCAACGATTCGCGTGGCAGGTTGTGATCAGCGGGTATCAGTTTGCCCACATCCCTTGTTGATCATGACACACGTTTCTAGTGGGCCAGGGGTGAGCATTTCGCGTTCACTATCTCTTATTCCACGCGCACGGGCGGTAGGGCCGGACGGTGAGGTTATCTGCACAGACGGCGACCGAGATCGCCAGGCTGGCCGAGGACTACCTCAGCACGGCAGGCATGTGGGATCGCGTGCGCTACCGAGGGTGGCGACTACCGATCGAGCCGCTGACCAGCGAGGGAGCGAAGGTTCACCCGAGCTTCCTCGTGAGGCAATTGAGCGGGGGTCGGCGATCACGAGCTTGAGCTTGCCGCCGGCCGTACGGGCCAACTCGCGACGACGTTCGACCGTGACCTGCGGGTCTCGCACGCCGAGTCCGAGGAGTTGCTTGGCAATGGCGTGACTGAGACGCGTCTCGAGTCCGTCGTCGCCGCCTGCCGCGGCTGGGCTGGATAGATGCCGGGGAACTACGAGTATGCGCAGGAGCGCGCCCTCCTGGATGACCTGAAATTCACCGACCTGCGGGTCGCGAGTGAGCAGTGCGAAGTGGAGGGGATGGACGGCGACCTGACCGCCGTCGCGGGCGCAGAGGGACAGGACGTCGTCGCTACGGCCGTAGATGGTCTTCATCCGGGCGAGAATGCGTCCGCACGGACAGGGATCGGGGTCGAGGGTTACCAGGTCGGTCACCTCCAGTCGCAGCAGCGGCTGAACCAGGTTGTACAGGTTGGTGACCAGCAGCCGGGCGCCGGGCTGCCCAGGCGGCACCGGCTGCCCGTCGGCGTCGACGTTCTCGACGAGGGTGGTGTCCTCGAACAGGTGGATGCCCTGGTGGTGTTCGCACTCCAGTCCAAACAACCCCTCGGTGGAGCCGTACAAGTTGAAGGGGCGCACCCCGAACGTCTCCTGGAGCCGCTGGGTCATCTCGGCAGTTCGCAACTCCGCGACAGTGACCAGGATCCGTGGCGACACTCGCAGCCGGCCGGCGCGCTGTTCGTCGACGAGCCACATGGCCGCGGATGGATAGGCCTGGAGATAGGTGGGTTGAAACTCATTGAGCGCCTCCACCAGCCGAGGCAGCGGAAGCGTGACGGGCAGGGCCAGGACGCGGTGCAGGCCACTCGCCATGGTGGCTCCCTGGCGGCTGATATGGGAGGGGTCGGCGGCGCCGACGAAGGCCAAGCGTTGGCGTGGCAGGGTCGGCCGGAGGCCTTCCCAGGTGGTGCTGCGCAGCATCCCGGCGAAGATCGACCGCCAGCCGGCGGCGTCGTAGACGTACAGGCCCGGTCGGCCGGATGATCCGCTGGTCAGCATCACTCGGTAGCGGTTCAGGTAGAGCTGGTCGCGGCTCATCCGCCCGACCCAATCGAGCAGCTCGTCGCGTCGCAGCCGGGGGTCGCAGACCAGGTCGTCGAAGTGCTCCATGAGGAGCGGTTTGTCGAGCACGGGCAGTCGCGACAGTTGGACCGGGCTGTCGCCGAGCGCGCCGGTCTCGGCGAATTGTCGTCGGTAGAACGGCGAGTGGGCAGCAGCGTGGCGTACGACCACCTCAAGACGCTGCTGCTGGTGGCGTCCGAGTTCCGCGCGCGGCCCGTGCTCGTGGCTCATCTGAGCGCGTGCCAGGCGCAGGGCCGCCGTCACGTCGGCCAAACGGCGACGCTGATAGCGAATCTGGGTGGTGTTCATCGGGTACTCCGGTCCTTGTTTTTGCCGTCGTTACTGGCCGCGGGTGGAGCAGCGCCCAAGACTGCGTCCAGTAGCAGCCAGCCCATCCGACGTGCGAGCTCGACATCCACGTCCTGCGGCTGGGTCAGACGCTCCAAACCCAGCCCTACCTCCATCGCGTTCCAGCACAGGGCCACCTGAAAAGGGGTCAAGTCGCTGGGCAGGGAGCGTCCACGTTCGGCGGCGAGCTGCCGCACCCCGTCCGTCAGCGGCTTCAAGAACCGGATATGGCTGGCGGCAAAGCGGGCCCGAAGCTCGGGATGCCGCAGCACGTGCGCCCAGAACTCGAAGAAGACCGCCAGCCAGCCGTCGTCGCTTTCGCGCCGCTGGATTGTGCCTGTGGCGAACCAGTCGAACGCGCGTTCTGGCTCGACTTCGCGCAAGCCTGGTACCACGTCGGTGAGCACGTGATCGACCCGGCGCTGGTAGACCCCGAAAAACAGATCCTCCTTGGAGGCGAAGTTGGAGTAGACCGCCCCCTTGGTATAGCCCGCCCGCTCGGCCACCTCGTCCACCGACGTGGCGTGGAAACCGCGGGTGACGAAGCACGTCTCGGCCGCGTTCAGGAGATCTTGACGGGTCTTTTCGCGCCGCTCCATGCGGGAGAGCCGCACTGTCATACCATCACCATCCGTGTACCGACAGTATTTAGATACTATCGATATTGTGATACCGCTAGTATCTCAGTGTCAATACCCGGCGTGGTACGTGCATCAGCCTGGCAGCAGGCCTCTCCTCAGCACTTGGCCGTCGGCGGTAGCGTGCTACCTACTGCGCAGGCCATCCTTACGATGACGACAACCGCGCCGACGATGAGTACGACGCACAGGAGCTGGAAGCCCGGCGAATCATCGACCCCTCCGGCCACCACGCCGACGACGCCGAGAGCGATGGCCAGGACGGCAACGACGTACTTCATGCGGGGCGTCCCTTCAGAAGCTTCGGTACGTGGTCCGTCGTGGCGATTCATTCCGCGACCCACTCGAGCAGGTCACCGGGCTGGCAGTCGAGCACCCGGCACATGGCATCCAGAGTGCTGAAACGAACAGCCTTGGCACGACCGTTCTTCAGCACCGCCACGTTCGCCGGCGTGAGCCCGACACGCTCGGAGAATTCCCCGACGCTCATCTTGCGTTTGGCCAGCTCGACGTCGATGCGCACCACGATGGGCATCAGATAACTGCTTCCATGTCGGTGCGCAGTGTCGTGGCTTGCCGCAGCAGTGCGCGCATCACCACCATCAACAGCCCCAGCACTGTGACACCTACCGACATCAAGAACAGCAGGAGCGGTAGTCCGGGGTCGTCCGCGTTGAAGCCGATGTAGAACAGCACGCCTACGAGCACCAGCCACGCGGCGGCGATGGCCCACACGATGGCGTTCACCCACACGAGGGAGGCGTCGGTGAAGATGCGGTCGTTCTTGACCAAGGTGAGCAGCTTCCAGGTGGAGACGATCACCACCTGAATACACAGCACCCAGAACACCGTCACGACAGTCGCCGGCCACCTCAGGTAGGCATGCTCCGGGTCCTCTTGGGCCATGTACGCGAACTGGCCGGGCAGCGACATGGTCTGGAACACGACCAGAACCCCGAACAGCAGCACGAGGAAGACCCTGAGAGGTAGTACGACTCCCTGCGCCTCGAGCATGTATCGAATATCGCTCAAATTATATCGACTGTCAATAGGTCCGCATAAGCGACCGAGCCGGCGGGCCACACAGCTGGCGGCGCATTGAGCGTCGACCTTTCATCACTGACAATTAGCTCTTGGCACCTGACTTCCGAGGAATCGGTACGGTCAGAGCGTGAAGGAGGAGCGCTGGCCGTGGTTGCTGGCAGCGGGATTGATGCTGACTTCGGCCATCGCCGCCGCCTGGTCGACGTACCTGTACTGGCTGCCGTGCCGGGGGAGCATGTTGGAAGGCACCCTCATCCACCCCTACACCGACGACGGACGCACGTACGAGGAGTTCGAGAGGCTTGACCCCGCAGTCAAGGCGGCGATGCGTGCGTGTGAGGCGCGGATGGACGGGGACATCTCCGGTCAGGCGCCGTGGACGTCCGAGCTGTACGTCCTTGCCATGGCGCTTGCCGGGCTGGCCTGGCTCACGCTCGTCCTCGCCCTTCGATGGCAGCTGAGGACCAAGGCGGTTGCGGCTGTCCCCGGTATTGCCACAGTTGTTATGGCGCTGGCCGCAGCGGCGACGATCGGCGATGCTGAACGGGGAGAAGACCGCCCTCTCTTGACGATGCTGCCGGTGGCGGTCGAGTGGTCTGCTCTCCTTGCGCTGGCCATGATCTGGGCCTGGCAGCCGGAAGTTCGCACTCGCCGTCGCTTCCTTCGCCTTGCGGTGGCGCTGTGGGGCACCACAGCCTTTGGCATCTTCCACCGGATGCTTGAGTACATGATCATGATTGGCTTCAGCGAGCGCGACTGGGACGACCCTCCGGGCACCGGGTACCTCACGGTCGCAGCCATCACGATCTCCGCCATCCTGATTGTGATCATGACCGTACGCATGCCACGGACGGCCGCTGACGGTGACCCGCAGCCGGACTACGACTCAGGGTCGCTCACCCTCACCTAGCGCACTCTTGGTGATCGCCCCGAGACGCCTCGCTGACAGTCGGGGTCCAGACGCAGCAGCCGTCCAGGCGATGGGCGCGCTATGACCGTCACGGCCCGCGTTAGAGTCCGGGGATGAGCCGGTGGATGGACGATGCGGTGGAGAGCTACCTCACCGAATTGGCGAGGACGGAACACGAGGAACCGGTTCTGGTCGAGATGGAGGCGCGGGCCGCAGAGCACGGGTTCCCGATCGTCGGGAGGGCGACCGGTCGCTTCCTTGAGCTCGCCGCGCGGGCCGTCGGCGCCCGCCGGGTGATGGAGCTCGGGTCGGGATACGGGTATTCGGCGTACTGGTTCGCACGGGCGGTGGGGCCGGACGGTGAGGTGGTCTGCACCGACGGCGATCCGGAGAACGCCAGGCTGGCCGAGGAGTACTTAAGCACGGCAGGCGTGTGGGACCGGGTGCGCTACCGGGTCGGGGATGCGCTCCATGGGTTCGCGGAGGAAGCGGGCGACTTCGACGTGGTGTACTGCGACGTCGACAAGGACGGTTACCCGGACTGCTGGCGGGCGGCGCGCGATCGCATCCGGGTCGGTGGCCTGTGGCTGTGTGACAACACGATCTGGAGTGGGTACGTCGCAACCGCAACCGACAAGGAGGGCCAGGACGGCGTTACCGCCTTCATCCGGGAGCACAACCGGCTGGTCGCCGAGGACACCCGATACGTAGGCAGCATCGTGCCGATCCGGGACGGCGTAATGACGGCTTTGCGGATCGAGTAACGCGGAATGGATACCGATGTCGTGCAGCTGCGTACCGGCACCAGTCTTGTCACCGATATCACTGACCTGATCCTTCGGTTCTGTCGCGACCGCGGCGACGGACTGTGCCACGTCTTTGTTCCGCACGCAACCGCGGGCGTCGCATTGATCGAGACTGGCAGCGGCTCCGAGTCTGACCTCGAGGAGGCCATTGACCGGTTGCTGCCCCGCGACGACATCTACCGGCACCGGCACGGCAGCCGCGGTCATGGCCGTGACCATGTCCTGCCGGCCTTCATATCACCGTCGCTCACGCTGCCAGTGCTTGGCGGCCGGCCCACACTCGGTACCTGGCAGAGCGTGGTGCTGGTGGACACGAATGCTGACAACCCTGACCGGAAGGTGCGGCTTAGCTTCCTCCAGGGTTGAGAGCGTTGCAGACCGTGTTGGCCCTTCCTCGCATCGCAGAGCCTTGAACAAAGAAGCGCCGGTCGATGACCGACGCTTCTTCAGGTTCGTGGGTAGGGCTAGATGGCGCGAATCCTCTCCGCCTGGGGGCCCTTCGGGCCCTGGGTGGTTTCGAATTCCACCCGCTGCCCCTCGTCAAGTGAGCGGAAGCCGGTCGACTGGATCGCGCTGTAGTGCACGAACACATCCGGACCGCCACCATCGACAGCAATGAAGCCGAAGCCCTTCTCGCCGTTGAACCACTTCACGGTTCCTTGTGCCATGAAACATCTCCTAGCATGTAGAGGTCGCACCGCGCGACTCTCTGACTGCTGTCGGACGTCAGTACATGACTAACGCCCACGCAAAGTCCCAGGGGCGTAGTACTGACCACGGCTCAAGAATTGCAAACAGCGCGGCTAAGTCTGCCACACCTATGTCGGCAGCGAAATTCTGTCGGCTGGCGGCCTGCAAGTTTCCAGCGATCGGCCGGCGCCATCCGAGTCGCGTGGGACGTCGTTTCTCAGCGCTCTGATCGCCGACACCGCCCCTACGGTTTGGTTCAGTGGCGCTCTTCGAGGCCGACCGCGTCGCGCAATCGGGTCACCGCTTCCTCGAGCGTCT
Organism: uncultured Actinomycetota bacterium; assembly: GCA_963734005.1. Taxonomy (GTDB): domain Bacteria; phylum Actinomycetota; class Actinomycetes; order Propionibacteriales; family Propionibacteriaceae; genus Microlunatus. The sequence continues at coordinate 141,631 of CAVTFS010000025.1, read as the reverse complement.
GGTCCTCGACGGCGCGCGAGGCCATCAGCGCGGCGAGCGCCTCGGCGATGACGTTGAGCTTCTCCTGCGCGGCCTCGGCGTCGCGGCGCCCGGCGTTCTCCAGCAGAGCGACTAGCAGTAGCGTGAGGACGCTTGCGACGGTGTGGATAGCCACCTGCCAGGCCTTTGCATCGGTCCACAGCGGCAGGCTGACGAGCCAGGCCACGACAATCCCCACACAGACGAGGAAGAACGGCGGGCCGCTGACCCGCTGGTAGGTCGCCTCAACGAAGCGGTCGAAGGGCGAGCGCCGGGCACGGGCGCCTGCGGCGGGACGCTCGATCTCCTCGCGCACGCCCGCCAGCCTATGCTGCAGGACTCCGGCACGGTCGGGCATGGCCATCTTCGGGAAGGGAACGGAGTCAACCCGGTTCGCCAGGCCGCGCGGCGGTCGGCGTCGGACGCGCAGCCGGCGCCGTAAGCGTGCGTGTTCTGCCAACGGTTTGACCGACAGCACGCGCGTGCCGAACTCGCGCAATTCAAAGGAGAAATATATTTGAGACATTCCATCGCACATTCGTCGCAATTCAAGTCTTCGACTTTGACCCTCAGGGTAATAGAGTGATTCATGGTGCTCGTCAAGACCCTGAAGCTCTCAAATAGTATTTGAGCGCATTGGTGCACAAACCAGAACTCTCATGACGTTGTCTGAATTCTTCGTGTCGATGCCCTGAGCACGACGTAAAGAAGTGCCTAGTGTTCCTACAAATGCCCTTCTTTACGAAAAGATGACAAGGCAGAGCTTTTGTGAGAATGAGGACAGCAAAGCGATGAACAGACCCAGCCAACACAGAAGGGCGCCAGCGAAGAGGGCGTTCTTCCACGCTGGATGGCTCTCATCCTGACACCGGTGGTACTTCTGCTTGGTCACGTTGCCGTGCCGCAGCAACTCTCGTTGCTCTCAGCCCGTCACGGATGGACTCATGGGGGGCCAGGGTGGCTCAATCTGCTCGGACTCATCCCCGTCGGGGCAGGTGCAGCATTCCTCGTTTGGTGTTTTCGTCTGCATTTTGTCGGCGTTCGTGACTCCTTTGAGATGGAGCGAACCCAAAATTATCTGGTAGTGGGCAGCCCTTACCGGTTTACGCGTAATCCGATGTATCTCTGCGGCATGCTGATCTGGCTGGGCTGGATCATCTTTTATGGCAGCGTCGCGGTCTTGGCAGGCACGGTGGTCATCTGGGGGAGTGTGGCCATGCTGGTCGTGCCGTGGGAGGAGCGCAACCTGGAGGCGCGATTTGGCGAGGCATATTTGCGATACAAGAACAGCGTGCCACGGTGGTTGGGCAGGAGGAGCCGCTGATGTCCTTGCGTCAGCAAGCATCTTTGAGCGCTCCCACTTAAGTGTCATCAGCTACAAAGGGCCACGTAATCAATGCTTTAGGAGAAAAGGCGAGCAGTTTGCTGCCTCATCACTGGGGGACAATCCAGACTCCGGTGGGTTGAGTCGGCTACTCAGAGCTCTCGCCCCCGTGATGGGCGGCGCACTCGGCCGCGCGACGCTGCATGGTCGTGCGTTCCCGGGTGTTGCTGGTCAACGACGCCGCATGGAGGAAGTGCTGCCGGGCACGACCATGCTCCCCGGTGCGGCATAGCAGGTCGCCGGCAACCGCTGGCAGCAGGTGGTACTGGCGAAGCTCGGCGACATCGAACAGGGGCAGCACGATGTCCAGCCCCGCCTGCGGTCCGAACGCCTGGGCGATCGCCACGCCGCGGTTCAGCTCGACGACGGGGGAGGGGCTGATCTGGGCCAGGCCGTCGTAGAGCGCGGCGATGCGGACCCAGTCGGTGTCCTCGGCAGCGGTGGCTCGCGCGTGGCAGGCGGCGATCGCGGCCTGCAGGGCGTACGGCCCGGCGGTGCCGCCCAGTTGGTCGATGCGCTCGAGGGTGGCGAGTCCGCGGCGGATCAGGAGGTGGTCCCAGCGGGTGCGGTCCTGGTCCATGAGGAGCACGGGCTCGCCGTCCGGTCCGGTGCGGGCCTTCAGCCGGGAGGCTTGGAGCTCCATCAGCGCCAGCAGACCCAGCGACTCAGTGTCGTGGGGCGTCAGGCTAGCCAGCATGCGACCCAGCCGCAGCGCCTCCGCGCACAGGTCGGTGCGCATCCACGAGTCCCCGCTGGTAGCCGAGTACCCCTCGTTGAAGACGAGGTAGATGACCTCACGCACCGCGGCCAGGCGTACGGGCCGTTCGGCCGGGCCGGGGAGCTCGAACCGGATGTTTGCCGCTGAGAGGGTCCGTTTGGCCCGCACCACGCGCTGGGCGATGGTCGGTCCGGGTACGAGGAAGGCACGGGCGATGTCCTCGGTGTCGAGCCCGCAGACAAGCTTCAGGATGAGCGCCGAGCGCGCATCCGGTGACAGGATCGGGTGGGCGGCCATGAAGATCAGGCCGAGGAGGTCGTCCGCGAGGTCACCGTCGACGAGCTCGGCGAGGTCGTGCTCCACGACCTGCGGGCTCGTAGCGGCCGCCAGGCGCACCTTATTGCGGTGGGTGTCCCGCCTTCGGATCCGGTCGACGGCTAGATACCGGGCCGTCGTGTGCAGCCAAGCCGCCGGGTTGTCCGGCACCCCGTCCTGCCGCCACTTCTCGATCGCGGCCACGAACGTGTCCTGCGCGAGCTCCTCGGCCGTGTCGAGGTCACCGACGAACCGGGCGAGCCGGGCCAGCACCCGGGGAGACTCGACGCGCCACACGGCCGCAACGGTGGCGTCGAGGTTCGCTGCGTTCATGGCAGTGGTGGCGGTCGCGGAGTCCGGCCCGGGTGCTACTGGAGGTCCTCGGCCTCGACGACGCGACGTACGTCGACCCGCTCCGAGCCGACGAGGAGGGCGAACTTGCGGGCATGCTCGACAGCCTCGGCGAGCGAGTCGACCTCGAGGATGGCGAAGCCGCCGATCAGCTCCTTGGCTTCGGCGAAGGGGCCGTCGATGACCCGGACCTTCCCGTCGGTGACCTCGACACGCGCACCGGCTGAGCTGGGAAACACCCCTTCGCCGCTGAGCAGGACGCCGGACATGGCTGCCTCCCGCATGTACTCCTCGATGGCGGCCTGCGTCTCCGGTGACGGCATGATCCCGTCTTCCATGTCCTGGGTCTGGTAGTGCATCACCATGTAGCGCACGGTCTCTCCTTTGGTCGGCTTGTGGCCATAGTGGCCATTGTGTCCGGAACGGGTATGGGTCAGGCAGTGGTGGCCGGCGTGTAGACCAGATGCAGCACCCCGGTCTGGAAGGTCGTGGCGGACTTCAGGTCGAGCGGCACGGTTTGACCGTCGGCGAACAGCTTCTTGCCATGGCCGACGACGATGGGGTGCACCAGCAGGTGCAGCTCGTCGACGAGGCCCTGTTCGAGAAGCGAGCGGACCAATGTCGCACTGCCGGTCGTCGACAGTCCGGTGTCCTCCTTCAGCGCGGCCAGCGACGCGTACACGTCGCCGTTGATCACCGAGGAGTTCTCCCAGGTCGCCTCACTCAGGGTGTTGGACACGACGTACTTGCGGGCGCCGTTCATCGTGGCCGTCATCTCGTCTGCGGGGTCTGCCTGTGGCCAGTAGCTGGCGAAGGCCTCATACGTCGTCCGCCCCAGCAGCGTGGCGTCGGCCTCGCTCATCAGCTGGCCGACGGCGGCTCCCATCTCGTCGTTGAAGTAGGGGAAGTGCCAGGTCTCAGGCGCCTCGATGACGCCGTCGAGGGAGATGAACAGGCCGGACTTGATGAATCCCATGGTGTGCTCCTTGTGGGTTTTGCGGGCACCGCCTTCTCGGTGCCTTCACCCTCTGTGCCGAACGAGGGTCCCCGATTTCGACACGTCCCCGAAACTTTCTTTGACGGCTGTCTCGGGCGCTCAACTAGTAGGCGACGCCGACGGAGTGGCGTACGGTCTCAGGCTGTTGGAGCACGGTCAGCATCAGGTGGGCGACGTCTGGCCGCGAGATGGTCAGGCCGTGGCGTACGTTGCGGTCTATCGCGGTTCGGTACGTGCCGGTGAGTGGTCCGTTGGTGAGCCGCGGTGGCCGGATCGCGGTCCAGTCCAGGCTTCCGTCGCACAGCAGGTCCTCCATTGCGGCGAGGTCGGTGTAGTGGCGGTCAAAGAGTCGCCGGATCAGTGGGCTGAGGAGGTAGCGCATGAGCAGGTCGTCGCCGGGGTCGTAGCGAGGCGGCTGTGGCCGGTGGGTCGACGGCACGACCCCGACCGGCGCGGCACTGATCACCACGAGGCGGCGAACGCCTGCACACGTCCATAGCGTGTGCGATGGCGGCCGTGGCTGCTGCAACGATCCCGGCCTGGGCTGCCCGGTTAGGGCCGACCGCGGAGATCACCGCTTCGGCGTCGCGTAGCGCGTCGGCGAGAACCTCGTTGTTTGGATTGGCGAGGTCTTGCCGTACGACGTCGACGTGTGCGGGCAGCTTTGCCGGGTTCCGCACCACAGCATGGCGCTCTACCCTACACATACTGATGTGTAGGACAAGGACTCGATTGTGGGTCCACATGAACTTAAGTGGAGCTCAACGCCGTGATTGCGAGCGGCCTGGAGTGGGTGAGCCTGCGGCCGAACGAGTACGCGTCGACCTTCCTCGGCCTTTGGGCGGCGCAGCTGCGCAGCGGGAACGTGATCCGCGCACCCTACGGCGCCGCGCAGCACGCGCCGATCGACGAGCGTGATATTGCCGCGGTCGCCGTCGAAGCGCTGCTCACAGACAGGCTTCTCCGACAGAAGGTGCCGCTGACCGGGCCCCCGGTCCCAGTCGGCCCGCGAACTCGCTGACACGACTGCCTTCCCTCATCGAAGGAGCGCGCACGCGCGAAGCGCTTAGCCAGGGCGCCCTTGCTGGGCTGCTTGGGGTAAGCCAGCAGACGGTCAGCCGATGGGAGACAGGCTTGTCTCGACCGCGCAAGCCGATGCTCGGCAAGCTCGCTTCAGTGCTCAATCTGAGCCAAGAGGAACTTAGGGCGGCAATGAGACTGGCGGTTGATCACTCGCCGTCAGCAACTGAGGTGGCCATGCCCTTACCGGTTCGGCCGCTGACGCCCATGCTTCCGCTCAAGGGTCTGACGGCACACGACTTTGAACGCTTCGTAGCTGACCTACTTACACGTCGGTTTCCAGATGCCCAAGCAATTCCGCTCGGTGGCCAAGGTGATGATCAAAAGGGCTATGACATCCTCGTGGTGCATCCAGATGGCCGCCGGGTAGGTGTTCAGTGCAAGCGGGAGCAGCAGTTCGGGCCAAAGAAGGTGGCGATTGCCATACGAGCGGCGGAGCTTCCGGTGGACGAGTCCGTCATCGCTCTTGCCCGTCCTGCGACAGCGGAGGCACGGTTTGAGATCGGTAGGCATGCCGTGACAGCGTGAACGGCAGCAACAGCCTGGTTGAGAACCTCGCGGCCGACGCCACCGGTGGCGCCGAGCAGGGTGAGATTCACGCGGCTATCCCCCGGAACTGGCCCAAGCTCTCGGGCGGCCGATCAGATTCGAAGAGATTCCACCAGAGCTGGCCCGCCAGGCGTTGCTGGCTCAAGGTTTCCCCGAAGGCTTCGTCACCGGGTACCTGCTGCTGCAATAAGGCGCTCCCGGATCGGTGGGAGCCTCCCCTCAGAGTCTCCGAGACAGACAAGCTTGCCCGGTGCGTTCGCGATTTGCGATCAAGAGTGGTTGATCTTGCGCTTAGCGAAGCGCGGAGTAACGACATTCCCCGCGCGGTGCGAGCGATAGAGGCGCTCGAGCATGGTATTCGGGGACCGCTTGGACAGTTTCACCGCGTGCCGAGCGATGCGGAATCCGAAGCGTGGGCTAGCGAGTTCGCGCCCATCATCGAGAAGCTCGGCAAACTCGGTACCGAGACGGAGCGCGATCCGGTCATCCGGATCGCCATACGTAAGGCCATCGGGTGGCATGCCAAGTATTCAAAAACCCAAACGAAGACAATGGCGAGTCTTGCTTTGGCTTCGCTGGTGAATACTCCCGAGGATGAGGTAGCTCTCTGCCTGCATGACGGCTGGGGCCGCATGACGAGGCGTGCCGGCGGTCTTGACTATCAAGAAGCAGAGCGAGTCCAAACAGAGGAGTTCCGGCGCGTTGCCAGAATGATTGCGACCGGGCGTACGGATCGTGAAGCTCTCGATTATCTGGAGCATCGTTTGCAAATCGAGCACGCTGCCCTAGACGGGTTCGACAGCGCCGTTCGTTTTCTTTGGGTCTTCTTTGAGCACAAGCCCTCAGTCGCGAGAGAGCTATGCGAGGCCGCAATGGCTGGCCAGTTGCCTGAATTGAGTCACTTCCTAGCCGCGGCTCTCGCGGCTCTTGCTAATGCCGGCGACAATCTTGCAGTTGAATACGCGTCGTCGATGATGCGTGGAGACTCGGCCCGGCTCCAGCGCTCGGCTGCTCGCGCGTTGTCCTGGAATCGCGGAACCCGCTCGCAGCTACTGCCAGGGGAGGTCGACGTACTTTCCATGATGGCCGTTCACCCAGATGACGTTGTCCGGGCGGATACGGGTCGAGCCGTTTTTCTGATTGCACTAGCGGATCAAGCCGCGGCACTCGATTTGCTCGCGAAGATTGACTTTGGGAAGTCCAGCCATATCGCGGCTGAGGCGCTTAGTAGCGACGGCGCTTCGGACACAAGTTCTGCGGCTCCTGATGTCTAGCCGAAGCCGTTGCAGCGTCTAGGGCTTGACTTCTTTTAGACACTGTACAACTATTACGAACGATGTTAAAGACAACTGGTGAATTGAGCTGGCGGGAGGCGCGCCGACAGAATGCTCGCGCCGATTTGCTGGCGGTGGCTTGGGAGATGGTGCGTGAGGGCGGGCTCGGTGCCTTGTCGTTGAGGGAACTGGCTCGTCGCGCGGGGATCACGACGCCAACCGTGTACGCCTACTTCGAGTCAAAGAACGCCATTCTCGACGCGATGTTCCGTGAGGCCGCCGAGAGCTTCGAACAAAGCAACGCCGAGCCCGTTGGGGACGGAAACCCACATCAGCAGCTGGTAGTCCACGCCCACCGCTTTGCGGCCTTCTGCACGTCCGACGTGGTCCGGTACCAGCTGCTGTTCCAGCATCTGATTCCCGGCTTCAATCCCTCACCCGAGTCCTACGCCCCGGCCGTCCGCGCTCTCGACGCCGCTCGGCAGCGTCTCGAGCAAGCCGGCGTCCGCGACCCCCGACACCTCGATACGTGGACCGCACTCATGACTGGTCTCGTTGATCAACAGATCTCCAACGATCCCGGCGGGGACCGGTGGATCCGGTTGATTGACGACGTCGTCGTCATGTTCCTGGCGCACTGCGTCAATGAACACAGCAGCGGATGATCAACAAGCTGCTCAGACACCCAATCCATCACGCCGCTTGAATCCCGGCCCGAGTCCAATTCAAGGAAGATCATGTCCAACATCACCCAGCCGCGGCTGCACCATCTGGCGATCACCGTCACTGACCTCGACGCCAGCGTCCGCTGGTACGAGTCGGTCTTCGATGTCCGCCCCGTCCTCGACGTCCCGCACCCCGGTGGGGTCGGAAGGATTCTCGCCGGAACTGATCGGCAGCTGATGATCGCGTTGCACCGACACGACACCAACGACGGCCGTCTCTTCGCCGAAACCACGACCGGGCTGGACCACGGCGGCTTCGCCGTGCCATCGCGCCGCGACCTGGAACTCTGGCAGGACCACCTCGAAACCAACGGCGTCGTACGCGCCGACACGGCCGACAAGCCATTGACCCAGTCACCGATAGCTGACGAATCCTATGCCTCGGTGCTGGTCTTTCGAGACCCCGACAACATCCAGCTCGAACTCTTCGCACCCGCTCTTCAGCGCGAGGACTAGCCATAGGAGAACTGCTCGGTGCCGCCGCATGGGCAGGCAAGATTTACTCCGGTGGATGGGTCGACGGGGCGGTCATACCTTCGCATCTGTTGAGCCAGCGACAGGGCGACAACTAGCCGACGTCGGTTCCTCCCCACCAGCACGACCGCGTTCGGCATCAACGACACCGGCGAGATCGCCGGCTACTACACCGACGCCGCCGGCAATACTCACGGTTTCGTTTACGCCCTGCGGCCTTCAGCACAGTGGACGTTGCAGGCGCCCGCGGTACTCAATTGGCACGCATCAAGAACGGAGGAGCGGTTACGGGCGTCGATACCGACGCCCTGATTGGACAACACGGCCTCATTGGGCGATGAGCTCATCGCTGTGCGACCGGTCAGCCGAGGAGTGAACTGCCCTCCTCGGATACCTGAAGTCGGGGGTGACGCTCCGCCTCGGGAACGTCAGCGCGCTTGACCGGATCAACCACGCAATCCGAGTCCGAGACGACGTGTGCTCACCTCTACCGAGCCATGTCACAGCCGGCCCGGGTCGTTTCGTCTCAGGTTTTAGAGACAGACTCGGGAATCGGGAAGGTGAATGATCATGCGAGTGTTCGTGGCAGGTGGGACCGGGGTCGTGGGGAGGCGACTGGTACCGCAGCTCGTGGCCCGAGGCCACCAGGTGACGGCTACGACGACGAGCCCGACCAAGTTGGGCTTGCTGGGGCAGCTGGGCGCCTATGCGATCGTGATGGACGGACTGGATGCGGTGTCGGTCGGCGAGGCGGTGGCCAAGGCCCGGCCGGACGCGATTGTGCACCAGATGACCGCAATCGCACCGGCGCACGCCGGCAAGATCGATTTCAAGCACATAGATCGGTGGTTTGCTATCACCAACCGGCTGCGCACGGAGGGAACGGACCACCTGCTAGCCGCGGCCGAGGCGACCGGCGTATCCCACTTCGTCGCGCAGAGCTATGCCAGCTGGAACGGAATCCGCAGGGGCGGATGGGTGAAGACCGAGGAGGATCCGCTGGACCCGGAAGAGGGGACGGCAGCGCACCCGGTGATGGAGGCGATCCGCTACCTGGAGGACATGGTCGTCAAGGCCGACGGCGCCGTCTTGCGATATGGCGGACTCTATGGTCCGGGTGCCACGGACGACCAGGTCGAGCTCGTACGCAAGCGGCAATTCCCACTTGTCGGAGGCGGCACCGGCTACCTCTCGTGGGTGCATCTCGACGACGCTGCGACCGCTACCGTCCTGGCCGTTGAGCAAAAGGCGAAGGGTGTGTTCAACATCGTCGACGACGAACCGGCCCCGGCCAGCGAGTGGCTGCCTTACCTGGCTAAGTGCGCAGGGGCGAAGCCACCGATCCGGGTCCCCAAGTGGCTGGCCCGGCTGCTGGCGGGGAAAGCGGCGGTGACGATGATGACGGAGGGGCGCGGCTTCTCCAACGCCAAGGCCAAGCGGGAGCTCGGCTGGGAGTTGCGCTACCCCTCGTGGCGACAGGGCTTCAAGGAAGAACTGGCGTGACCCGGACGGAGGAGTTCCAAGACCTGCGGCCGCTGCTGTTCGCGATCGCCTACCGAATTCTCGGCAGCGTGAGCGAGGCCGAGGACGCCGTTCAGGAGACCTGGCTGCGCTACGAGGCCTCCCCGACACAACCCACGTCGATCAAAGCCTTCCTCTCGGCCATAGTGACCCGGATCGCGATCGATGTGTTGCGGTCGGCTCGCAGCCGGCGGGAGGCCTACGTCGGGCCGTGGTTCCCCGAGCCGCTGCTCACCGACCCCTACGAGGACCCGGAACGCTCGGCGGAGCTGGCCGACTCGTTGTCAATGGCGGCACTGTTGCTGCTCGAGCGGCTGACCCCGCTGGAGCGCGCGGTCTTTGTGCTGCGAGAGGTGTTCGGATTCAGTTTCGGCGAGATCGCGTCGGCGGTGGGGCGATCGGAGTCGGCGTGCCGGCAGCTCGCGGTGCGGGCGCGGCGTCACATGGACGCGGGCAGACCCCGATTCGAGGCCGACCGAAGGGAGCGCGAGGAACTCGCTGAGCGATTCTTCGACGCCTTCAAGGAAGGGGACGTCGATGGGCTTCGGGAGCTTCTCGCTGCTGATGTTCAGATAGTCGGCGACGGCGGCGGCAAGGCCCCGCAGTGGGCCAGAGGCATCATCGGCGCCGAGAACGTGGCCCGGGTACTTGCCGCGATCGTCCCGCCGTTCGTACGGATCGGCGTCGTCGTGGAGCCGCACGAGGTGAATGGCCAGCCCGGCGCGATCTTCCGCGACCGGGACGGCAAGGTGATCAATACCTGGACGCTTGACGTCCTCGATGGGCAGATCCAGACGATCCGCGCAGTGATCAACCCCGACAAACTCGGGCACGTAGGTCCAGTGGCCGACGCCTGGGCGGTCCTGCGGGAGGCGAACCAGGCTCGCCGGGCCGCAGATTGACCAGAAGAGCTGACTGCGCTCCAGACCACGCGTGCTCCGGCGCAGGGAGGCATCGATGCGGTTAAGCGCGTCGCTGCTGGCGCTCATGTAGAAGACGCCCAAGTCCTGAGAATCACCTTGGCTCTTAGGCGCGGAGAACCTGATCCCCTCTTTGGACACCGTCAAACGCCGGGTCGTCGGATGAGGGTTCGGTGGGAGAAGATGGCGCCCATGTCGGTCATCTGTATTACGGGTTCCTCCGACGGCATCGGCCTCGCGACGGCGCGAGTCCTGATTGCTGACGGCCATCGGGTGTTGATCCACGCACGCAGTCGGGATCGAGGTCGTCCTGTTCTTGAGCTGCTCGGCGGCGAGGCGACGCTAGTCACCGGGGACTTGGCCCGACTCGATGAGGTGCGCGGGCTCGCCGACCAGATCCGCACGAATGGCCCCGTTGACGTGCTGGTCCACAACGCCGGAGTCTGGGTGCGCGGGAACACACCGCGGGCGACGCCCGATGGGCTTGAGACCACCTTCGCCGTGAACGTCTTGGCTCCTCACCTCTTGACTCACCTGCTGGCGGCGAACCTGCAGGGTCGCCTGCTTTGGCTCGGCTCGGGCACGGCGAGCTCCGGCCGACCGAAGCCTGACGTACTGGGCCGCCAGCAGGAGCCGAGGCAGGCGTACGCCGACAGCAAAGCCTGCGATGTCGCCCTTGCCCTAGCCTGGGGCCGGCGGCTACCGACGATAGCGTCGGCCGCCGTCGACCCGGGCTGGGTCAAGACCAAACTGGCTAGCGCCGGCGCTCCCGGTGATGTCACATCATCCGCGGACACCCTCGCGTACTGCTGCACCGAGGCCGATCTGACGTCCGCGCCGTACTGGAAGAACCGGGCACCGACGCCAGTTCCGCGACACCTGCGGAACGAGACACTGCAAGACGCAATCGCCTCGGCTTGCGACCGGTTGGCGAGGATCGAGTGATCATTTCGAACACCGACCAGACCGATGGCCGAATGGCGTGTGGCATTGGTGGGCCCATGGTCAAGAAGCAGTCTCATTCTTTCGATGTATTGGGACGTTTGTAAGCAGACCCTCTACCGGGCATCGCGGAGCCCGCGAGAGGAACCCCGGTTGCTGGGACTGATCGCCCGCACGAGCAGATGTCAGATACGGATGGACCCGTCGTCGGTGATGGTCCAGCCCGGGTTGTGCGCGACTTCCCACACGTAGCCATCAGGGTCAGCGAAGGCTCCGGACATGCCTCCCCACTCGGCGCGTGCCGCCGGCCGCACGATCTTCCCGCCGGCCTGCTCGGCCTCGGCAGAGCGTACCGCAACCTCTTCGGGGGCTCGAACGTTCTGCGCGAGTTCGATACCGGGTGCGCCGTGGCCCCCGAGCGCGGTCCAGAGCCCCAAGACCATGCCACCAGCCTGGAAAAAGCAGACCTCCTCGTCAGGCTGCTGTGCGCCGCCCCAGCCCATCGCCTCATAAAAGGATCGGGCCCCGGGCCAGATCGGTGACGCCAAGGGTTATCAGACTAATGCGCTGCTCCATCTGGCAAGCATCGCAGTCGACACGAACTGTGTTGCCACTTGTACGCAGCCTCTGCCCGGCGCCTTCCGTATACCGACCCGCGGATTCTGCCGGTGGTCGCAACACACGGCTTCCTGCGATAGTGCCGACGGTGGTTGGAGTTGGCGGTGTGTAGCGTTCCTGAGCTGGGCTGGCAGGGTTTCGCAGATGCGCAGGAGCTCCACTCGTCGCCTGATGGTGGGTTGCCGCTGGTCGGCGTCAAGGTCGTTCCTCCTCGCCGCTGCGCGGCTGCGGGGGCTCCATCTGGACTCCTCCGGCGCGGCATCCTGGCTGGCCGCTATGAGGAAGGATGCCGAGGTGTGGTCGGGTGCTAGCGGTTGAGCGGGATGATCTTCACGCGGCCAGAAGCAGGTCAGCGATCTGTTCGACCGGTTTGCGGAATCCGAGCCGTTTGCGGGGCCGGTCGTTGAGTTCGGCGGCGACCCAGTCGAGGTCCTGGGCGCTGTGGAGGGAGAGGTCGGTTCCCTTCGGAAAGTACTGGCGGAGCAGGCCGTTGGTGTTCTCGTTGGTGGCCCGCTGCCAGGGCGCGTGGGGGTCGCAGAAGAAGATGTCGATGTCGGCGTCGACGGCGACTTGTTTCCAGTCCCGCATCTCCGGCCCCTGATCCCAGGTCAGTGAGGCCCGCAGTATCTCGGGCAGGGTCTGGATCTTCGGCTGCCAATGCGTCGCGGACCAGCTCGGGGGTATAGCCGTCGGGCAGGTGCAGCAGCATCGTGTAGTTGGTGGTCCGCTCCACCAGGGTGCCGATCGCGCTCAGGTTCTTGCGGCCGATGATCAGATCACCCTCCCAGTGACCGGGCACGGCCCGGTCACTGGCCTCGGCCGGCCGCTCCGCGATGTTGAGTCATGTTCGGGATCCGGTTCTTGCGCTGGCCGACCTTCCGCGACGGCCGACGGACCGCCCGACCGGTACGCATATACCTGGTCAGATCACGTTTCAAGGCGCCCCGCGACTGCACATACAGCGACTGGTAGATGGTTTCGGTGCACACCTGCATCTCCGGCTGGTCCGGGAAGTCGACCTTCAACCGGCCGCTGATCTGCTCCGGGGAGTACTTCTTGGCCAGGTCGGCCTCCACCTTGCCACGCAGCACCAGGTTCGTGACCAGCTTGCGCCGGCTTCGGCCGCGACGCCCGGGCATAAGCCAGCGCGTGCGCGGTGGTAGCCCGGTAGCCGCCCAGCCGGTCGGTGTTGCGCCGCAGCTCCCGCGACACCGTCGACGGTGAACGTCTGATCGCCGCCGCGATCGAGCGGACCGACTGACCCCGGGCGCGGCCGAGGCGCGATCTCCTCCCGCTGCGCCAACGTCAAACAGCGGCCCTTCAAACCACGACCGCGCCGTGGCCGAACCCCACCCGCAGCCACCAACCACCGGCTGCCCTGCTTGCGATACGTGCCAGCCTCGACAGCGGCATCGGTGATGAACTCACCACGCGCCATCCCCGCCCAAAACAGCTGATACACCTCAGGAACCATGCAATAAGAGAACCGCATCGACAACACCTCCGGACTAGGAGTGTTGCGATCACTGCAAGAACCCGGCGACCGGCTACGGAACCGACGTGCCCGCGAGCCGGGTGTGCGGCAAGCGGAAGGGCAATGCAGCAGCTATCGCGACTGCAGCGACATCTGGCACTCTCGTAGAACCAGCAGCCTGATGCGCGGAGGGACCAGCCAGCGAACGGGTTGGACGCTCGCAAGCGGAGAGGGCTCAGCGTGAACAAGATCGACTGGCCCACAGTGGGCGCCGATCGGCCCAACGCCCACCGACCTGCCTGTGTCGTTCTCGTGAGCTCAGCCGACCGGCCGTTCAAAGGTGACGAGGAGACCTTCGACCCCGCCCGGCCCGACGCGGCCCCTGACTTCGACGGAGGTGATCGCCTTGAGTTGCCAGCCCTGAGCAGCATGCTCGTTGAGCACGTTCTCGAGCTTGTCGCCGGACATCTTGCCGCCGATCATGCCCTCGCGGAGCTCGACCACCGTGTACTCGTAGCGGTTCGCCATGCGACGACCATAGTTGCCGCGTCCGCCTGACGAGTGCCAGTCCGGACGGGCGGCTGCTGGAACCGTCCGCTTCTGCCGGATCGCCGATAGAAGTTCGCCGCCCAAGCCACCGGCTGGGCGGCATAGCCCGTGACTAGCTTCGTAGTACGGCGCTACAGCGACCGCAACCGGCGGCATCTTGCTCTCCCCAAGCGGACCGGCTAACGGGACACGTTCCCGCGGGAACGCTTGTCACACGTGGAACGGCATACGGGACCCAGCAACTTGGAGTTCTCCCAGTGAGGGGCGCTCGAGGAGCGCTCAGCGGGATGGGTGTTGGCTGGATGATCCCGTTCGAAAGATTGACGATTCCCTGCCCGCACAATCAGCCGCGTGGCCCGCGATCTCTCGCGAAGTTCGTGTTCGCTCAGCTCAACCGTGTCTGACTCAGCTGGCACGGCTCAATTTCCCGCGGGTCGCTAGTTGGCGCGGAGACCCGGTTGGGACCGGCATTTCCAGGCTGCGGTCTGGGAGCGGTGATCTTGGGCAGCATCTCTTCTGCCAGACGCGCGAGCTGGGCTTCCTCGTCGGCGATGGGCCAGACGTGTACGCGCTCGCAGCCTGCGGCCGCGTAACGTTTTCGCGGACATCCAATCACCTGGACTTCTGGTCCGAGCTGCCCTCGTACGTTCGCCTGCATTAGCTGGGCCCGCTGCTCACCAGGCCGGTTTCGTACGCGTAGATCACGGCCTGCACCCGGTCGCGCAGGCCCAGCTTCATCAGCACCCGACCGACGTGCGTCTTCACGGTGGTCTCGGACACAAACAGATCGGCCGCGATCTCCGCATTGGTCAGCCCGCGCGCCAGCAGCCGCAGGGTCTCCTGTTCCCGGGCGGTCAGCGACGCTAGCCGCTCGCGCGCACCCGCGTCGACGGCCCGTGGCCGGTCGAGGAACGACTCGATCATCCGCCGGGTCACGGTGGGCGCGAGGAGCGACTCACCCGCATGCACTGCCCGGATGCCAGCCACCAGCAGCTCCGGCTGCACGTCCTTCAGCAGGAACCCACTCGCCCCAGCCTTCAGGGCCTCGTAGACGTACTCATCCATGTCGAAGGTTGTCAGCATCACCACGCGCGCCCCGCAGGAGGCGTCGGCCATGATCCGGCGGGTGGCAGCGATCCCGTCGGCTCCGGGCATCCGCACGTCCATGAGCACGACGTCCGGCCCCAGCGCCGCGACCTGGGTCACAGCTTGGTCGCCGTCCGCGGCTTCACCCACCACATGCAGGTCCGGCTCGATCTCGAGGATCATTCGGAAGCCGGTCCGTACCAGCGCCTGGTCGTCGACGATCAGGACTTTGATCGAGGCTGACGACCCCGCGTTAACGGCATTCATGTCGGGTCCAAGGGCAGTGTCGCGACCAGCTCGAAGCCACCCTCCGGCCTCACCCGAGCGACGAGTGAACCGCCGTACACGGCAACGCGTTCTCGCATACCCAGGAGCCCCTTCCCCGGCTCTGTCGTCTGAGTTGAGTCCACGGGATACTGACCGTCATCGCGCACAGCCAGCTCGATCCGGTCCTCGCCGTAATCAATCACCACTTCCGCGCGGCCCGGATTCCGCGCGTGGCGCAAGGTGTTCGTGAGCCCCTCCTGCACGAGTCGGTACGCCGTGAGGTCCAGACCGGGCGCCAGGTCACGCGCCACCCCGGTCACCGAGAGCGCAACAGGAAGCCCGGCCGTGCGGAACTTCTCAGCCAAATGGTCCACCTGGTCGAGCCCCGGCGTCGGCTCGAGCTCGGTGCCGTCACCCGACTGTCGCAGCACGCCTACCATCCGTCGCATCTCGGACAGGGCCTCTCGTCCAACGGTCTCAACGGTTTCCAGTGCCTGCCTCTCCACCGCCTGATCGGGCGTGAGCCGGCGACGCACCGCCGACGCCTGCACCGTCATGACGCTGACGCTGTGCCCGATCACGTCGTGGAGCTCGCGGGCGATCCGGTTCCGTTCCTCGGCCACGGCCTGTGACGCCCGCTGCTCGCGGTTGACGCGTCGCTGCTCGGCGTTGAGCCGCGTGACCCGTACGAGCGCGCCCAATAGCCACGCGATGATCGACGGGGTCAGCCAGACCAACGACGACAGTCCCTCGCCGAAGGTCGTGTTCATCGGGTCGAACACCGCCCATGTCACCCAGACCACAACACTTAGCGCGAGCCCGACCCAGGAGCGTCGCCACTCCAGCCGATTGCCAACCGTGTAGGTAGCGATCAGCAATGCAAGGCTGACACCGAACCCCTCCGGCGAGCCGACGGCAACGAACTCTACGACGCTGACAACGACCATGGCCGTGAGGCAGGCAAGCGGGCGAATCCGCCGACCCACGAGGAGGAGGGCCGTCACGGCGTACAACAAGGACTGCACCCACAGCGGACCCTGGCGGTGCGTCGATCCGATGCCCCACCACACCTCGAGCTGGCCGAGCACCCCGACCATCGCCGCCAGGGCAATGTCGAAGGCCCAGTTCCTGCGGCTCACGTCTTGACGGTACTGCTGGGCGGGCGGCCTGACGTCCTCCTTGCGGAGGACAGGACGCTCCTCCTGGGGGCTACCCGATTTCGTGCGACCGCAGGACGACCGACCGCAGCTGAGTTCCTACCGTCGAAACGAGGCCGATCAATCGACGGCCAACCGACAGCCGCACAAGGAGCCAGCCATGGACATCACATCATCAGTCGCCCGATGGATCAGCCAGTTCGCCTGGGTGATGGCGGCAGCTGGCACCGTGATCGGGCAGGTTCACGCCCTTGCCCGCGCCCAGGCTCACCCGGAGGACTTCGACGAGTCACCACTGGCCCGGGCGTGGGGCGAGCCGGCCATCCGGGTTCTGAGGCCGCTGCTCGACTGGAGTGACCCGTACACGGTCTATGTCACGTACGGGAAGATCTGGCTCCCTGTGTGCCTTGCCTTCACCGCGGCGGCCTACCTCGTCTACCGTTGGCGCCACCCTAAGGGGGCCGAGCGACGGATGTGGCAGCTCACCCTCGTCGCCTATGCCGTGATGACCCTGTCAGTGTTCGGCGACTACTTCACCCCGTGGATGGACCAGATGTTCATACTCGGCATCGGCGCCATGCTGGTCATCGGCTTTGGCGGAATCGCCCTCGGCATCGTGATGCTGCGCAACGGTTTCCGACCGCACATCACTCCGATTCTGCTCATGATCTTCATCCCGTTCATGTTCGCGGTGACCGAGGTGACGTCGCTCGGCAGTGCGTTGCTTCCTCTCATGTGGGGCTGGGCCGTCGCGGCCCAGGCCGTCGTATCGCGTGAACTTGAGGCAGTAGCGAACGCCTCGGCCTTATCGGCTAGCCGTTCGGATCAGTAGCCCGGCTGGTGTACCAGCTGGCCACCGCGGCACGGGAGGTGCGGCCGAGCTTCTGCAGGATGTGGCTGACGTGATTCTCCACCGTGCGCTCCGACAGGGTGAGTCGCTGCCCGATCGCGGCGTTGCTGAGCCCGTCGGCGACCAGGGCGGCGATCTCGAGCTCACGGCGGGTGAGACTGGGCTCGGACCGGCGGGACGCGGTCAGCTGGGCCGCAAGCTCAGTGGCGAGCGGGTGCATCCCCAGCCGTCGGGCGAGTCGGGCCGCGGTCTCGGCGTGCTCCCGGCCCACGCGCGAGCCGAGGCCGTACGCGGTCGCCAGCTCGGCATGGGTCAGCGCGAGGTGGGGCAGTGCGCGCTGGTCCTCGCAGCTACGCAGCGCCGCGTGCAGGTGGCGACGGCCCTCCTCTTCCCAGCCGAGTAGCACGGCAAGCCGCCCCAGCGACAAGGCGACCGGGCCCTCGTACGGTCCGTAAGCGACGCCAATAGCTTGCAGCCCGGCGTAGGGGAGTAGCTGGTCGTAGAGCACCGGCGCCGAGTCCACGTCGCCGAGCCAAGCGCACACCTCCGCGTTCCCGACTGTGGCGATCAGCCACTCGGTGGCCCGCTCGGGCATCCGTTTCAGATGCGGCACGAGGGCTTTCCACTCCCACGCGGCCTCCTCCCGCTTGCCGGCACTGCGCAGCTGCACCGCAAGCCAGCCGCGGGCCAGGTACGGCATGTCGTCCACTGCTCGGCGCACCTGCTTCTCGACCTCGTCGGCATCCTCGCCGGTCATCCGGGCCAGGGCGGCCCGGAAGATCAGGTGCCAGAACCCGGCTTCGGAATCGGGACCGCCGACCGCGAGTGCGGTATCGTTCAGCGCGGCGGCCTCCGCGAACCGCCCCTCCAGCAGTCGGGCCGAAGCCCTTGACCAGCAGCAGGTGGGCCTGCCAGGCCGGCTTGTCGAGCCGCTCGACGATCGGTGTCAGCGCAGCTAGTTCTGCCGTCAGGTCGAGGCGGTTGCCGAGCTCGGCGTATGCGTCCATCCGCCAGCGGCGGCCCCAGCAGACGTACTCATCCACGCCCGTACGGCGGCCCAGGTCGATTGCCGCGTCGGCCAGCACCAGCCGCTCCCCGACGTGGGCGGGGTTGAGCCGCTCGGCGTGCCGAGCCCGCAGCCGCAAGAAGGACGCCTCCGGATCGTCGATATCGGGATCCCCACTCAGCTCGACCCGATCGGGGCCGAACGGGTTGCTGGTGGCCACCAACTGCGCCCGCAGCCGAGCCGAGCGGACCGGGTCGGCGTCACCCAGCCGCGCCAGGGCCTCCACGCACAACTCGTGCACGCGGGCCATCAGGGCCAGATTGTGCGAGGGCCGGATGAGGGTCGCGGCGTCGGCCAGCGTGGCCGCATCCTCGGCGCGGCGACTCAGCTCGGCAACGGCGGACACGCTCTCCCAGGCGTCGGTGAGCGCGCCTTCGTCATACTGCCGTCGAGCCTGCTGCAGCAGCTCGAATCGGGCCGCCGGATCCGCAGCCGACGGTTCCCGCACGACCGCCAGCATAGAGTCGGCCTCGCCGCGCGAATAGGACTTTTTGAGTGGTCAGATGAGTGGTTCCACGGGTGTGGCGGACGCCTTCAGTCCCTACGGTCACCTCATGAGCACTCGACTATCCACGCCGGTCCGTTCTTCGGCTGGCGAAGCCTCGTTCCGGCGGCCGGATCCGTACTCTCGGCCTGATCTGTTTCATCGGAGGGCTGCTCGGCGCGGCCTCTGTCGTGCCCATGCTGGCCGTGCCGCCGATGGTGGGCCAGGACCGGTTCAGCTATCCGTTCGACGCCGGCTGGCACATCGCCGCCGAGGTGTTCTTTGCCCTGCAGCACCTCACGCTGCTGGCGGGCGTCGTGGGTCTGGCGGCGTACTGCGGTCGGTACGGATCTCGGCTGGTTCGGGCCGGTCTCGTCGTCGCCGGTTTGGGTGTGGTCACTCTGGTCGGCTGCGAGGTGCTTGCAGCCACCGCGGCGTACGAGCCGAGCGACAGCCCGTGGGCCATGACCGTCGGCAGTCTGTATGGGGTGGCGATGTTGCTGATGGGCCTCGGGCTGGTGATCGCTGGACTCGTTATCGCCCGGCGGAGGATGCTGACCGGTTGGGCACGCTGGATCACCCTAGCCACGGGCGGCTATGTGTTCGTAATCTTGTTCCCAGCCGTTTTCGGGCCGAATGTGGCCGGACGGCTGGCGATCGGTGGCTGGATGCTCGGCTGGGCGGCCGTTGGCTGGGCCGTCGCCCGGGCCGAGCTCGACGGCAGGGTGGAGCAGGATGGCTAGCAGCGCGCCCGCGCGCACCGTACGACCGCAGCGCGCCCCGAGCCGGAACGCCCCACTCGTATCTCTGCTTTTGGTGGGTGCTGTGTGCGGGCTGGCCTGGGCCGCTTCGCTACGGGGGTTCATGGCCCAGGTCGCCGGACCCGAATCAGGCGTCTCCTGGTCGGGGACGTTCGGCTGGATCCTGGCTCCCGGCGTCGCGACCGGATTGCTGCTGGCCTGGGCGGAGTACATCCGGCGGACCGGGGGCCGGCGCGGCTGGCGGTGGCTGGCCCTCGCTCCACTCACCTTCGCCGGCGTCCTGCTACCTGGACTCCTCGACCCAGCGACGATGTTTGAAGGCGGTATCGGCGGCGGGGCGATTGGGGTGCCGCTCTTCGGCATGGCCGGCGGGTACGCCCTTTCGGGTCGCGGTCCCGTGGTGGCACGAATCGGCTGCGGCGTGCTGTTCCTGACGATGATTCCGATCTGGGCGTTCACCGTCACCTCGTTCGGCGGCCCGGGACTCGCCGTGGACACCCCACGCGGGTTGTGGGTTGCCCTTTACTACTGGTCGCTGATGGTGGTACTGGCACTGGCCTGCGCCATCCCGCACCGACCGGTGATCGTCCCGACCGCTTCGGCGACCGAGGTGGCGTGAGTAGCCAACCGGGCAGCTCATGATCAGAACGGCACGGCGCTTGCCCCGGACGACACGGACTACCTACCATCCCGAACTGTGGCCTCCGAAATCACCGTCAAGCTCTCCAGCAGCGTCGAGGCCTCTCCGCAACGCGTCTTCGAGGCGATGACCGACCCGAATCAGGTCGCCGAGTGGTGGGGGCCCGAGGGATTCACCTGTCCTGAGGTGACCCTCGACGTGAGAGTGGGCGGCGCTTACCGGATCGCGATGCAGCCTCCCGAGGGCGAGCTCTTCCACTTGGTGGGGGAGTACGTCGAGGTCAGTTCACCGTCCCGCCTGGCCTATACCTTCCGCTGGGAACCGCCCGACCCCGACGACCGAGAGACAGTAGCCCGCCTCGCGCTGCGCGAGCGCGCCGGCGCAACCGAGATCGAACTCACCCAAGGCCCGTTCGCAACCGAAGCGCGACGCGAGCTGCACGAGGCTGGATGGACCGACACCCTTGCCCGCCTAGCCAGACATCTTAGGCTCGGGCCTAGCGGTCGGGCGGCCCTCAGCGGCTCGGATTAGTCGTTTGATCATGCCCGCAAGACGTGGACTTCTGGTCAGCCGTCAAGGGTGATCCGGGGGCGCGGGCGGCCCGGGGCCGCAGCGCCAGGGCGCCCAGCGCGCCGACGACCAGCCCGCCGAGCCCGGCAGCGACGATGCCGAGGATGGGCCATCCGACAGCGGTGACCTTCGCGACCGCTGACGTGCCGTCAGCCACGGCCGGCGTCGTCAACGCTGGGGTCGACGACGTCAGGGAGTCGCCGTGCGGCCGGGCATGTGCCCCGAGGAGCCCGGCCGCGGAAAGCAGTGCGGTCAGGGCCTGGTCATCGTGGGCGCAGTGCCAGCGGGGGGTGTCGTCGTCCTCGGGCGACTTGAGCGCGGTCTCGATCCAGATTCCGTTGTTCCGGGTGAGCACCACGCGGTCGAGGCACCACACGGTCACGTCATGGATCAGCCAGGTGAGCTTCACCTGATCCTTTGACGCCCTGGGCCACCCCGAGGGGCGGGGTGCTAGCGCCGTCGGCGTCGCCGACGGCCGCGGCCAGCCGGTCATAGGCGACGTCAGTGAGGTAAAGGGCGTGTACCCGTGCGCGGTCCGTGTTGACCAGGAGCACGCGGTGCGGTGCGTGCCCAGCGGGTCGGATCCGGCTCAGGCGAAGTTGAACACGAGCGGGAAGGCGAGGACGACTGTCCAGGCCCAGACGGCGTACACGATCATGTAACGGGTCTGCCAGTGTTCCAGGCGGGCGAAGGGCATGCGGCCACGCACGAAGCCGAGGAACAGCCATGCCGACCAGGCCAAGTTGGTGAGCAGGATGACGTTCTCGCCCAATGCCGCGGTCTTGTTGGGGGTGAAGCCCCATTGGGCGATCCGGCCGGTGATCGCCAGCAGCACCAGGACGTCGATGATCAAAGCGCTGACGACGAGCGCGAGCTGCAAGCGGTCAAAAAGACCGGGCCGGGCCGCAGGGTCACGGGCGGAGATGGCATACAACAGCAGGCCCAGCACAATGACGAGCAGCAGGTCGAAGAGGATGAGCGCATCGCGCTCGACGTCGATGCCGTTGTTGGTCCAGATGATGGCGACCAGGAAGACCAGCAGGGTGGCCGCGAAAAGCGGCGTGAAGACGCGGGTCAGCACCGGCGCCATGTTCTCGATGACGCTCTGCTTGGCCTCAACGAGCCAGGCCGACACGATGACCGCGGCCATGGCGCCGCACGGCAGCAGCCATGAATTGATGAACTCCTCGGCGTCAAGGCCGATGGCATCGAAGGTGCCCACCGTGAAGAGCACGAGCACGCCGCCGCCCAGTCCAATGAGGACGAAGTAGATCAGCCACTCCCCGGTGAACCGGATGAAGTCCATCCGCCGCCGGTCTGAGCGCCAATCACCGCCCACATAGGCGACGCCGACAACCAGCCACAGCGCGATCGGCAGGTGGATCGCCGTGAGCACGATGGATTGCGAGTCATCGGCCAGCGGATACGCGTTCGCGGCGACCGCGCCAACAATGAACAGCAACGCGAGCACCCCGATGACGCGCAGACCGACCCGGCGTTGCCAAGCGAAATAGGCGGCCAGCGCCGGCAGCGCGAAGAGGCTCGCATTTCGCATGTAGAAGCCGGCATTCGTCGTCCGAGATGTCAATCCCGAACAAGGCAGGCACCTTGATCGCGAGCGCCGCCACGGCCGCACAGAGCACCATGACAGCCAGCTCGCGACGGGAACGGGCGGCGGTGGGCACGTCCGGCTCCCCGGGCAGCACGAGCTGCTTCCACAGCCGCTCGGAATGCTCGCGAGCGAACTCCCGGGACAGCTCATCGAGGCTGCCCATGCGTTTGACAGCGATGAGGAACGCCTCGTCGGCTCGCAGGCCCGCCTCGGTCAGCTCGGTGATCCGGCTGCGAAGATGGTCTTCCAGCTCCTCGGCATCGGTGTGATGCAGCTCCCGGCGGCGGTGCACGTAGGCCCGCCACTCGGCGATCTGGCTCTCCAGATCGTTGTCGCTGTCGACGGTCATCGTCCCGCCCCCATGCCAGTGCCGTGATCGGCCTGATGGACTGTGTCGTGCTCCAGACGCCCCGCAGGGCGTCGACGACCGCGGCCCACTGGCGGCGCTGCTCGGCGAGCTCGGCCCGGCCCTGGTCGGTGATGCGGTAGTACTTGCGCCGGCGGCCCCCGGGCGGGGCCTCCCAGGCCGACTCGACGTGGCCGAGCCGCTCCAAGCGGTGCAGCAGCGGGTAGAGCAGGCCGTCGGTCCACTCCAGCTGCCCGCCCGACAGTTCGTTGACCTGCTTGAGGATCGCGTAGCCGTAGCTCTCACCATCGTCGAGGATTCCCAGCACGAGCGGCGTCGCCGAGGCCGCGACAAGGTCTTTGGCAATATGCATGTGACCGCCTAACCCTAGGACTGCAATGCATGGTAGTTCTAGGTATAGCGATCGTGCAATCACCGACACGCCACCTCAAGCGTCCCGCGACCTTGTCGTGGTCGGCGAGCGTGTCCTCGACGGTGCCGATGAGGTCGGGAAAGGCGGCGCGTGCGGACATCGCCCGGTACTTGAACCCGGCCAGCCCTGATGGTTGCCCAACCATCGTGTTGTGATCGACAAGGTCGGGCGCAATGAGCTGGTGCATGGTGGTCGGATGGCGGCTAGCCTGCGACGGCGAGACGCTCCACGGCTAACCGCGTCGTTCGCTCCCGACTCGGCGCCTCAGCGGGTGAACGCGTCCAGATCGTCACGTACCCGCTGCGGCTCGTCCTCCACGGGCATGTTCGCCGTGTCACGGACGCCGTCGAGCGCATCCCTCGGGTCCTGTCCAGAGCAGCGAACAGAGCGTCGAAGTCGTCGGGTGCCGGGCCGGCCGTCGCCACGAGCTCGAAGGTCTTACGGACAGCACCAGGTGAATTACAGCGGCCGGCAGCGTGTCGGGTCGAGTGACGTCGCCGACGATCACGTCGGCGTCCGATGGCAGTCGCCGCGCCTTGCCGGGGTCGCGCACCAGAGCGCGCGTTGTGTAGCCGTGCCGGATCGCCTCCTCGACGACGAGGCGCCCGATGCTGCCCGTCGCGCCGACGACCAGCACGGTGGCCGGTGGAGTGGTCATGACGAAGGTCCTCTCGTCGGGCGATGGAGAGTCAAGCCAAGCACGCCTGGTGTCCTCACTGAGAGTGACGGGCGTTCCGGGTACTGCCAATGCCTCCCTCGATGCACGGCCTGAACGGCTGCCAGACTGTCAAGGCATTGGCATACCCGATGAGGCCTAAGGGGATCGACATGGAGAACGCAGCACCGCCACAGCCGTACCGACCGGGACGGGCAGTCCTGCAAGGCATACTTGATCTTCGACCCAGTCTTGGGCTCGAGGTCGCCGCGTTCCCCGTGGAGGACGCCGTGGCTCAAGGGCTGGCTGTTGCGAAGGTCTACGCGTTCGCGAGCGTCGACTATCCGGGTGCGGCGCAGTCTGTGGTTCTCGACAGTGACGGCGCCACCGCGGTCGGCGCGTTCGATTTCGATCCCAGCAACGACATCGGGATGACCGCGTTCACTTTTGCGGGCGGGGTTTACCAGATTCTCACGGTTCCGAGCTCGACCCTAAGCGTCGCTACGGGCATCAATGGGGCTGGTCTGATCGTCGGGCTGTACGAGGATCTCGGCGGCGTGTTGCGCGGCTTTGCGAACAATCGCGGCATCTACAGCGACGTAGACTTCCCCGGCGCTAACGTGACTCAGGTCATCGGCGTCAACGACGCCGGAGAGATGGTGGGCGACTACTTCGACGCCGCAGGTGACGAGCATGGTTTCCTCAGCAGCGGCGGCATCTTCACGACCATCGACTTTCCTGGGGCCAACTCGACCGCCGCCGCCGGGATCAACGCCGCCGGCGACATCGTCGGAACATGCTCGGATGCAACGGGAGTCCACGGCTTCCTGCTCCAGGCCGGCGTGTTCACCCCGATCGACTTTCCGCTTGCCACCAGCACCTCAGCGTTCGGCATCAGCGACACCGGGGAGATCGGCGGCACCTACAGCGATGCCGCCGGTGTCGCCTCCCACGGCTTCGTGTACGCCGGCGGTGCCTTCAGCACCGTGGACGTTGCAGGCGCCAGCAACACGCAGCTGATACGCATCAAGAACAGCGGGACTAGTCATGGGCCTCTACATCGACGCCCTAAATGAGCTTCACGGCTTCACCGGTCAATGAGCCGTACCGCTGCCGGCTGCGGTTCCTTCACGTTGCTCACCACTACACCGCCAGATGCATCGGGGTTCGGGTGGTAGGTCTCCAGATCCAAGGTGACCCGCCGGTCGCGGTCGGCTAGACGAGGATATTGCTGCGGGGGTGACTAGGCCGCGTACGTCGAAGGCTTCTCCTTCGACTCCCAGACCTCCAGTGGAGGCTGCTGGTTCAAGTCCACCTATGCCCCAAAGCCCACCCGTTAGTGAGAGTCACGGCTCACATGATCTCCGGTGGCGCCGACCAGGAAGTCGAGGTCGGCGCCGGTGTCGGCCTGCTGTACGTGGTCTATGTAGAGCCGCTCCCAGCCGCGTACGGGGTTGGCGAAGCCTGCGAGGGTGGCGGCGTTGGGTCGGCGGCGCTGCAGCTCCTCCTCCGACACCTCCAGCGTCAACGTTCGGCCGGGTACGTCGAGGGTGATCTCGTCTCCGGTCTGCACCAAGGCCAGCGGTCCGCCGGCCGCCGCCTCGGGGGCGACATGCAGCACCACCGTTCCGTAGGCGGTGCCGCTCATCCGGCCGTCGCAGATCCGCACCATGTCGCGGACGCCCTGCTCGAGGAGCTTCTTCGGCAGTGGCATGTTCGAGACTTCCGGCATCCCGGGGTAGCCCTTGGGCCCGCAGCCGCGCAGCACCAGCACGGTGTCGCATCCACTTCGAGCTCGGGATCGTCGATGCGGGCTTGGAAGTCCTCGATGCTGTCGAAGACCAGAGCGCGTCCGCGGTGCTGGATGAGGTGCGGTGAGGCAGCTGCGGGTTTGATGATGGCGCCGGCGGGGGCGAGGTTGCCGCGCAGCACGGCGATGCCGCCTTCGGTCAGCAGAGGCTGGCGTCGAAGCCGGATCACCTCAGGGTCCCAGATGGGAGCGGCGTCCAGGTAGTCGACGAGTGGACGCCCAGTGACGGTGACGGCCGTCGGGTCGAGGAGATCGCGTACCTCCCGCAGAACTGCGAGCAGCCCGCCGGCACGGTAGAAGTCATCCATCAAGAACCGGCCTGCCGGCTGCAGGTCGACCAGCAGCGGGACGTGTGAGCCAATCCGGTCGAAATCGTCGAGTGTCAGGTCGATCCCGAGTCGCCCGGCAATCGCCAGTAGGTGGACCACGGCGTTGGTGGACCCGCCGACGGCGGCCATCGTCACGATCGCGTTGGCGAACGAAGCCTGCGTAAGGAACGTGCTCGGCCGTCGGTCGGCGGCGACCATCTCCACGACCAGACCGTCCGGTGCCGTGGGCTGCCTCCAGCAGGCGACTGTCGGCCGCGGGTGTCCCGGCGACGCCTGGGACGACCGTGCCGAGCGCCTCGGCGACGAGCGCCATCGTGGACGCGGTGCCCATGGTGTTGCAGTGCCCGCGGCTGCGGATCATGGCCGACTCCGAGCGGGTGAACTCCTCTGCGGAGAGGGTGCCGGCCCGGACCTCCTCCGACAACCGCCAGACGTCGGTGCCGCAGCCCAGAGACGACGCCGCGGAAGGTGCCGGTCAGCATCGGCCCGCCAGGCACCACCACAGCGGGTAGGTCGACCGAGGCGGCGGCCATCAGCAAGGACGGGATGGTCTTGTCGCAGCCGCCGAGCAGCACCACGCCGTCGATCGGGTTGGCCCGAAGCATCTCCTCGGTGGCCATCGCGGCCATGTTGCGCCACAGCATCGCGGTGGGCCGGAGCAGGGTTTCGCCCAGCGACACCACCGGCAGCTCCAGCGGGATGCCGCCGGCCTCGTACACACCGTTCTTCACCGACGCAGCCACCTCGGTCAGATGGGCGTTGCACGGGGTCAGGTCCGAGGCTGTGTTCGCGATCGCGATATGCGGACGGCCGGTGAACGCGTCGCCAGGCACCCCGCGACGCATCCACGCTCGGTGGATATAGGCGTTGCGATCATCGCCGGCGTACCAGTGGGCACTCCGCAGCCGGCTTCCAGCGGTGAGGTCGTTCGACGAGGTCATGGTTCCTTCCTAGCCGAGGGGTGGACCTGGAGTCGAGGCGTGAGTGAACGGCTCCTGGATCGAAGGAAATAATGACTGCGATGAGCACACGAAGCATGCGCGCGTACGTTCTGAATGCGCCGGGGGAGGGCGGGGTGCAGGAGGTGCCGGCCCCGGTGGCGGCCCCTGGCGAGGTCGTCGTCGACGTGGAGCGGGTCGGTGTCTGCGGCACCGACATGGAGTTCTTCACCGGCGATATGGCCTACCTTCACCAGGGGCACTCGTCATACCCGATGCGCCTCGGGCATGAGTGGGCGGGCACGGTCGCCAGCCTCGGGAGCGGGGTGGACTCTGCATGGCTCGGTCGCCGGGTCATGGGCGACACCCAGCTCGGCGACGGCACCTGTCGCCGGTGCCGAAAGGGTTACCAGCATGTCTGCGAGAACCGGTACGAGCTCGGCGTGCGCGGGGACCGTCCCGGCGCCCTGGCCGAGCAGGTGGCCGTACCGGCCACCTCGTTACACGCCCTTCCCGACTCTGTCGACTCCCATGCTCGGTGCGTTGGTGGAGCCGGGCGGCAACGCTTTTCGTGCGGCGCAGGGTGCGGCCCTCGCGCCAGGCGACCGGGCACTGGTGCTCGGCCCGGGAACCATCGGGCTGCTGGCCGCTATGTTCGCGCGCGCTGCCGGCGCAGAGGTGCATCTGATGGGTCGCAGCGAGAAGTCCCTTGCGTTCGCCCGCAGCCTCGGATTCGAGCACGTCTGGACCGAGGAAAGCCTCCCTGACCTGCCCTTTGACGCGGTGATCGATGCCTCCAATGCCGCGCACCTGCCTGCTCTTGCCCTCGACCTGGTGGAGCCGGCCGGGCGCGTGGTCTATATCGGGCTGGCCGGCAGCCCAAGCCACATCGACACCCGGACCTTGGCTCTGAAGGACGTCACAGCGGTGGGCGTTTTGTCAGGCTCTCCTGGTCTCGACGCCACCATTGCGGCGTACGCGAGCGGTGCGGTCGATCCCCGGCCGCTTGTCGCCGCCACCGTCAGCCTCGAGCAGGTCAGCGCCGTGCTCGCGGGGGAACGGCCAGAGGCGGCCGGCCCCGGCCCCAAGATCCATGTCGATCCACTGCTCAGCTGAGAGGGTTCTGACATGTCCGACTTCCAGGGGCTCGTCGCGGTCGTCACCGGCGGCGCCAGTGGGATTGGAGCGGCGACCGCGAGCCTGTTGCAGGGGCGGGGTGCCCGCCTGGCCGTCCTTGACCGCAGCACCGACGGCGCGCCTGATGGCGTGCTGGCCCTGCGCTGCGACGTCACGGATACCCCAGCGGTCGACGCCGCGGTCAGTGAGGTCGTCGAGCGGCTGGGTGGCCTTGACGTCCTGGTGAACAACGCCGGCATCGGGGCGGTCGGCGACGTCAGCCAGAACGACGACGCAGAGTGGGCCCGCGTGCTCGACGTCAACGTCACGGCCATCGCCCGAGTGACCCGTGCAGCGCTGCCCCACCTGCGCCGCTCACCGCATGCGGCGGTGGTGAACACTTGCTCCGCGGTCGCCTTCATCGGCGTCCGGCAGCGAGCCCTCTATGGTGCCAGCAAGGGCGCGGTCCTCGCGCTCACCCTCGCCATGGCCGCGGACCACGCATCCGAGGGGATCCGCGTCAACGCCGTAGCGCCGGGGACCGCCGATACCCCGTGGGTCGCCCGCCTGCTCGACGCCGCCGACGACCCCGAGGCCGCTGCCGAGGCGCTCCGACGGCGGCAGCCCTTGGGACGCCTGGTCAGCGCCGAGGAGGTCGCGTACGGGATCGCGTCGCTCGCGTCCCCACTCGCCGGGTCAACCACCGGCACGATCCTGCGGATCGACGGCGGCATGACGAGTCTCCGCCTCTGACCATCCGTTGCCTCGTCACGACGCAACTCGTCGGCGTAGGTTGAATCGGCCGTAACTCAAGCAGTCAGGAGGCCTACCGGTGAGTGAGTCCAGCGGACCCCACAACTGGAACCAGAAGATCATCGAAGAGTTCCACGCAAACTCGGGCAAGGTCGGTGGTTACTTCGAGGGTGCCCATATGATCCTCATCCACCACATCGGGGCGCGCTCCGGCAGAGAGCGCGTGAACCCGCTCACCTATCTGCCCGATGGGGACGACATGATCATCGCGGCGACCAAGGGCGGAGCTCCGAGCAACCCGGACTGGTACTACAACCTCAAGCAACACCCTCGAATCACGGTTGAGGTCGGAACCGCGACGTTTCCGGTCGATGCGAAAGAGGTGACGGGAGAGGAACGTAACGAACTGTGGCGCCGGCTCGTCGAGCTCCGACCGGGCTTCGCCGCGTACGAGACCAAGACATCACGCGTCTTTCCGATGTTCAGGTTGACGCGGCTCTCGTAGCCGGCCGGATCATCGCGGGCGTCTCTCCGCGTGGATGCGTGCTTGGAGGAAACGAAAGACGCCGGGTGCCCCGATCACTGACTCATAAGCATCGAGTACGTCGCTGATGAACTGATCCCTTGCTTCGGCGGACCAGCCGTCCGTCCACGGGCCAAAAGTGCCCTGACACCAAGCCGCGAAGCCGTCCCGGGTACCAAAATTCCACAGGTCATCGTCGACAGAAAGCCTCGTTACGGTGAGCCCTGCTGACTCGGCCAGAGCGCGAAGCCTCTCGGGACGGCGATGCTCGTACGGCTGACGAAAGGACTTGAACGACCGATGCCAGCGCTCGTTCTGACATGTGGCCGCGATGACTTGTTCCAAGCTGGGCCGATCACCAGCACACACGAATTGCAACGTTGTGTGAGCGCCATCGATCAAGGCTTCCGCAATTCGCTGGAATGCCATGTCCAGGTCGTGTACCCAGTGCAGTGCATTGAAAGAGACGACGAGATCGAACTCCTGCCGATACCGCATCGTCAGAACGTCGCCGATATGAAAGTCGACGTTCGGCCGATTGGCGCCAAGCTTTCGGGCAGCGGCAATCATGCTCGGGGACGGATCGATTCCGACCACACCTCCCGGTGGCGAGATGCGAGCGGCAAGCTGCATCGTGATAGTGCCGTCGCCACATCCGACATCCAGGACCCGCTCATGGCCTGCTAGACGGAGGCTCGAAAGCGTCCCCGAAGCAAGGGACCGCTGAGGCTTCGCGATATCGCGATAGTGCTCGCCTTGCCATTGCGTCACAGCTGACAGTTTGCGCAGAAGGCGAGTAACACGGCAACGCCTCCGCTCGCTCCGTGTGCATATGCTCGCTCTGCTCGCTGAGGCTGGCGCTTGTTAGCCGCTCCCTTCCTCGCTCGCTCGCAGACGAAGGACGTGTCTGCTCGCTTACTCGTCCAGGGCAGCGGCGCGCCAGCCTGGCTCCGTGGCCAAGCGCGCGATTACCGACGCTCGCAGCTTGATGTCGGATTTCCGCCAGATATGTCGTTGGCCGGGTGTAATTCTCGATACGTGCATGAGGATTTCGACCGCTGCTACCGAGCCGTTCAGTCCAAGGACCCGCGGTTCGACGGCTGGTTTGTCACCGCGGTGCTGACGACCAAGATCTACTGCCGTCCCAGCTGCCCGGCCCGATCGCCGTTCGCGCGCAATGTCCGCTTCTATCCGACCGCCGCGGCGGCCCAGCGTGCCGGGTTCCGCGCCTGCAAGCGCTGCCGCCCGGATGCCTCACCAGGCTCTCCTGAGTGGAATACCCGTGGCGACGTCGTGGCGCGGGCCATGCGGCTCATCGCCGACGGCGAGGTCGACCGCGTCGGTGTCACCGGGCTGGCGGGACGGCTCGGCTACACCCCCCGCCAGCTCGAGCGTCTCTTGCAGGCCGAGGTCGGTGCCGGTCCACTTTCGCTGGCTCGCGCGCAACGCGCTCAGACCGCGCGGATACTGATCGAAACCACCGACCTGCCGTTCGCCGATGTCGCATTCGCCGCTGGGTTTGCCAGCATCCGCCAGTTCAACGACACCGTGCGAGAGGTCTTTGAGACAACCCCGACCGTCCTGCGTCGGCGGGCGTCTGGCCGCGCTGATCGGGCAGCCCCGGCCGCGACGGGAGCACTGTCTTTACGCCTGCCGCTGCGAACTCCGTTCGCTTACGAGGGTGTGTTCGGTCACTTGGCGGCCACCGCCGTGCCCGGTTGCGAAGAGATACGTGACGGCGCATATCGGCGTACGCTGCGGCTTCCGTCCGGCAGTGGAATCGTGAGCCTGACACCGACTCCCGATCATGTGCGCTGTCTGCTGCTGGTGGACGATTTCCGCGACGTGTCCGCCGCGATTGCCCGTTGTCGACGGTTGCTCGATCTCGACGCCGATCCGGAGGCCGTAGTCGAGGCGCTGAGCACCGACGACGACTTGCGGGCGCTGATCGCCAAGGCGCCTGGACAGCGCATCCCACGCACGGTCGACGAGCCCGAGCTGGCGCTGCGAGTGGTGCTCGGCCAACAGGTATCGATCAAGGCGGCGCGTACCCACATCGGCCGGCTTGTTGCCGCCTACGGCCAGCCCGTGACCGACTCGACCGGCGGTCTGACGCACGTCTTTCCCGCGGTCGAGGAGCTCGCCGACATCGATCCAGCCCATCTGGCCTTCCCTGAGGCGCGGCAGCGTTCAGTGATTGCGTTGATCGACGCGCTGGCCGACGGGCGTGTGGCCATACATCCGGGTTGCGACTGGGACCGCGCCAGGCAACAGCTAGCGGCACTGCCCGGAATCGGTCCATGGACGACGGAGGTCATTGCTATGCGTGGTCTTGGCGACCCCGACGCCTTTCCCGCCACTGATCTTGGTGTTCGGCTCGCCGCCAAGCAGTTGGGGCTGCCCGACGACGCCCGTGCCCTGACGGAGCGGAGTTCTCGCTGGCGCCCATGGCGGTCGTACGCCACCCAGCATCTGTGGACCGCACTCGACCACTCCGTGAATGCCTGGCCGCCAAAAGAGGAGAAATGATGTCTGCAATGCAATTCCGAACCGTGGATAGTCCCGTCGGACCGCTGACCCTGGCGGGAAGGGATCGCCGCCTTATGCATCTATGGATGGTCGACCAGACCCATGAACCGAGTCATGGCGGTTGGGAGCGCAACGACAAGGCGTTCTCCGACGCGGTCGAGCAGCTCGACGCGTACTTCGAGGGCGAGCGCCGAGAGTTCGACCTCGAGCTTGATCTTGTCGGAACGAGCTTCCAGCGGCGAGTCTGGGAAGCGCTGCTGACGATCCCGTACGGGGAAACCAGGTCGTACGGCGAGATCGCCGAGCAGATCGGTTCGCCGAGTGCCTTCCGTGCGGTCGGCCTGGCCAACGGCCACAATCCGATCGGGATCATCGTTCCGTGTCATCGGGTGATCGGTGCGAATGGCAGCCTCACCGGGTACGGCGGTGGGTTGGAGCGAAAACGGGTTCTGCTTGAGCTCGAAAGAGGCCGGAGTCGGTCCTGAGTCGGCAATGCCTGCGCGGCGTCGCTGTGTCAGCGAGTCGGGCTAGCCGTTGGTAGCGGCGTCGGCGAGGCTGAGGGCTCCAGTGTCGACAAGGGTGATGGCG
Organism: uncultured Actinomycetota bacterium; assembly: GCA_963734005.1. GTDB lineage: Bacteria > Actinomycetota > Actinomycetes > Propionibacteriales > Propionibacteriaceae > Microlunatus. Next base: position 109,209 of record CAVTFS010000025.1, on the reverse strand, counting down.
CCGCCGTTGGCGTCCTGTTGACCTGGGCGTCGACTTTGCAGTCTCGGAGATCGTCGTCCAGCCGCGCCTGGATGGACTGCAGCCGGCGGACGATGTCGTCGAGCTGCTGGAGGTTCACGGCGGTGATCGCCGGGCCGACCTCACTCAAGATCGTGGCGACGTCTTGGGCTTCGTTGATCACTCGCAGGCAGGCGGCATTGACTTGGGCACTGGCCGCGGCGGGCACACTCCTGGCTTCCGGCGGGCGACGGGCGTCATCGGCGAAGGGCTCTGAACGGCCGAGAAATCCGGCGTGGTCCTGTCAGGAAGCCGACGATAAGGACGCCGACGACGACGCCGGCGACAAACGTCAGTACCGCGATCCACCAGCGAGATCGTCGCTGAGGCGGCATAGTCGCATCATCGGCTTGGTGTTTCGAATCGGTGCCAGCCACGTCGCGCCTCCTAGGATGGGGCGGCTAGTTGATCTTCGATCGTAAGCGGCGCTCTGGGCGCCGGTTGATCGAGCAGGGTCGGACGGGAGCGGCCAGTGCAGTCGGCGAAGCGGTCTTGGGTGGGCCGAGCTGCCTCGGTGGTCTCTTCTGGCCTCGGCAGAGGTTATCGCTTCATTGTCATCACGCTTCGCTGGATTGTTCTCGTTGGTTGGGTGGCGGCCGCTGTGGCGCTGACCGTACTTATCCCGTATCGGCCAGATACCACAACCGGTACCACGCTTCGGTGACCTGCTACCCGCTGATAGCCCGGTTTTCAGGGTCGAGCAGCGCATTCTCCAGGAGTTTCGGGTGCCACTGCTCTCCGGCACCACAGTCGTCGTACACCAGGCTGACGGGCTGAGCTTGCTGACCCGTGCCGACTCGGTGCTGTGGGGCCTCGCGACGACCCAGGACACGCTGCAGTCAGACACTCCGCCGAAGGCGGGCACCATTGCGGCAGCGATCCCGGTACCCACCGGCCGGGCAGATGTAGCCGTCACATACCTCTACGTTGCGCCCGGCACTGGCCTGCGCGATGAGGTGCAGCTCGCCGACAGGTACGCCGCGCACTTCAAGAACCAGCCGGATGTCAGCTCGTACGTGACGGGCTTTGTCCCGGCCCAGATTGCCCAGCTCAACTACCTCGACTCCCGTTTGCGTTTGTTCGAGGTCGCCACCGTGCTGGTGATCATGGCACTGGTCGCCTTCGCTTTTCGTTCGTTGCTGGCGCCACTGGTCGTGGTGGGCGTCGCAGCGGTGGGCTACCTGGTGTACTTCCCGCTGCTGTCCAGCTTCGCTGCGGCATGGGGTTTCACGGTGCCTGCCCAGCTCGAGCCGGTCCTTGTTGCTCTGCTGTTGGGTGTCGTCACCGACTACTGCGTATTGCTCTTCTCAGCATTTCGAGATGAGCTTCGCGGCGGACTCGACCGGAAAGAGGCTGCCCGCGCCGCTCTGCGCGTCAACGCGCCCATCATCGCCGTGGCAGGCTTGACTGTCGCGGGCGGCACCATCGCCTTGCTGGCCGCACCGTTTCATGTTTTCCGAGGGCTCGGCCCGGCGCTGGCTCTCACCGTGCTCGTCGGGCTCGCAGTCTGCCTGACGCTGGCGCCCGCGGTCATGACCATCCTGGGCTGGCGCTTGTTCACTGTGGTCCCGGTCCGCGGTTCACAATCCCGGAACGGCTTCCTCCGCGCCGCGCCGCCTCGCAGGCATCTCGGGCTGGCGCTGCTGACGCGCCGCGCGTCGGCGCTGCTTGTTGTCATCGCTGTCGGCGGCGGCCTCGCGCTGGCGGCCGTGCCGCTTACCCATGCCCGGCTGGATCTATCCTTCGTTGCCGCCCTGCCGCGAGACGACAGCGTCGCCGAAGGCGCTGACCTACTGGCCGTGGCCGGTCTCCATGGCATCAGTGCGCCCTCAGAGATCCTCGTCGAGAAGCCGGGCGTGGTGGCTGAGCGGCTGGAACTGGCTCGCCTACAGACTGCGCTGGCTCAGCAGCCTGGGGTCGCCCGCGTTATCGGGCCGGCGGATATGCCGACCAAGCAGCCGCGCGGCGTGTTGTTGTCGGAAAGCGGGAACGCCGCACGCTATCTGCTGATTTATGACAGCGACCCGCTAGGTGCCGAGGCCATCGGCAACGTACGACACCTGGAGTCAAGCCTCCCCGACCTCGTTGCGCAGTCTGGCCTGTCCGATGCCAAGGCGTCTGTTGCTGGCCAGACAGTGTTCGCATCCACGGTTGCCCAGCTGACTCGGCGAAGCATCGAAATCACGGTGCTGGCGGCACTCGCGATCGAGCTCGTGATCTTGATCCTCTACCTGAGGGCGCTCGTCGCTCCGGTGGTGCTGCTGGCGGCCAGTGCACTGAGCGTCGCAGCGGCGCTGGGGCTGACGACGTTCCTCTTCCAGGACGTACTTGGTCAAGAAGGGCTGACCTTCTACGCGCCGTTCGCTGCTGCGGTGCTGCTCATAGCGCTGGGCGCGGACTACACCGTCTTCTCGGTTGGATCGATTTGGGAAGCGGCGGGCCGTCAGCCACTGGCGAAAGCGATCATGGATGCCATGCCCCGAACGTCGCGAGCGATTACGACGGCCGGCGTGATCTTGGCGGCGACGTTCGCGCTCGTCGCGATCATTCCGCTGGCCACGTTCCGTCAGATCGCCTTTGCGGTGACCGTCGGGCTGATGATCGACACCCTGATCGTCCGGCCGGTACTGACGCCAGCACTGCTCACCGTGCTAGGCCATCGCGCCAGTTGGCCGAGTCGGCGGATCACCCGAGGTGAACGGCATCCGGCGATCAACGGTACGGAGTCCGGCGATGGCTGAGACGAGGCGACCGCTTCGACAGGATCAGGGACGTGGTCTAACGCCGGAACGCCGACGCCTCCTCCTTCAGGTGCTTGGCCTGATCGTCGTTGTGGCGTTGCTCCTGTGGGGCGCGGACACCATGGCAAGGATCCGCGCCGAGACGCTACTGTCGCGCAACATCCAGGATGCGACCGGCGTCGAGGTCCCTCCTGAAGTTGACGTGCACGGCATCTTCTTTCTGCCGCAGGTGATCCGCGGTGCCTACTCCGAGGTGCAGGTCACCACCGAGGGCGTTACGGGCGGCCCGCTGCGCATCGATCGCGTCGGATCCCAGCTGTTCGATGTCCAGGTGCCGTTCCACGATGTGTTGGTCCGCGACACCCGCCGAGTCGGCATCGGGCGTTCTGTCGAAAACCTGGATCTGACCTACGAGGATCTCAATGCCTACTTTGCGGCCACCGGCCGGCGCTTGGCGGTCGCACCGGGACGGGACGGTACTGTCAGGATCAGTGGAAACATCGAGATAGCGAATCAGAGCGTGCCACTTTCCGCCGACGCGACTTTATCGGTCGAAGGCGATGCGCTGCGGATCTCACCGGTGAGCCTCAACACGGGTTCTGGGTCGCTTGATGCAGCCAGCCGGTTACTGCTGGGAAAACGGCTCAGGTTGTTGGTCCCGCTCGGCACACTGCCGTTCGGGCATCAGCTGACCGGCGTACGGGCCGATCCCGACGGCGTGCACCTCACCGCGACGGGGACCGACATCGTGGTTGAGCCTTGATCACCTCTTTGACCGGCGACGATTTTGAGAACGCAGATGACTGATCAGCTGGAGTTGCTCGACTGGCGCCGCCAAGTCGCCGAGCTGTACGCGGCGGTGCGACGGGAGGCGGATCCCTCTCGTGGTCACGCGGTATGGCGGACCGGTAGGGATCGACTGTTCCGCGCTCATCCGCAGAGCCCGCTGAGCGCAGGGGATCCGCTGCGAGAGACTGGCTTGCCTTACTGGCCGTACGACCCCGCGTTGCGGTTCGAGCTCGAGCTGCGGCCCGCCTCCGAAGCCGGCCGGCGGCTGGCTGTCCCCGGAGGTGAAGAGGACAGCACCGTGATGGTGTTGATTGGCTGCGTCCAGCTTCCGCCACCTTTCGACGCGGCTGTCGACGTCTGGTGGCTCGATCAATACGCGGGCGGGATCTTCCTACCGCTGCGTGACGGTACGGCCGGCAGCGAAAGCTACGGAGGCGGTCGATATCTGCACTCGACACCTCCAAGGGTGCGGATCTCGGCGGAGACTTTGATCACCTGACCGTCGACTTGAACTTCCTCTATCACCCGTCGTGCCGTTACGACAGCCACTGGCTCTGCCCGTTGGCTCCGCCTGGCAACACCATCAGCACACCTATCGCTGCTGGCGAGCGCTTACATCCGGCGCATCCCGAGTCGGAAGCCCCAACTACATAGAGGAGCAGTGCAGTCAGGAGTGGCCCTGCCTGAATCGGGCCGCAATAACGTCCGAGGCCGCGCGCAATGTCTGCAGCTCCGCTTCGGTGGCGTCGCCAAGCAAAGCGGCGATCGCTCGCACCCTTGCCGCGCGGCCCCGCTCCAACAGGCGCTTTCCAACCGGAGTGGCCGACACGAACACCACGCGCCGATCAGTCTCTGAGCGCTCCCGCCGCGCCAGTCCGGCCGACTCCAGCGCGCTGACCATCTTGGTGATCGCCGGCGCTGACACCTGCTCGAGCTCGGCGAGCCTGGTCACGGGCTGCCGGCCAGCGAAGACCAGCACCGACAGCAAGGAGGCTCGGGGACCGTCCAGATCGAGGTCGGCGTCCGCCGCGCGGGCCGCGCGCAACAGGCGTACGGCCGCCGAATGCACCAGGTTCGCCGTCTCGTGCCGACTGTCTTTCGGCAGCCCGGCTGGCAAATCCGGCAGGCGTTGACCAGAATCGTTAACCATAGTTATCCTTTAACTGAGGTTAAATATGAGGATAGGACAGGTCATGGCACTCGGGCCAGTAGGACAGATTCACATCAGCGTGACCGACGTCGACACCTCAGTGGCGTTCTATCGGGACGTGCTCGGCATCCCGCTGCTGTTCCAAGTGCCTGGCATGCCGATGGCGTTCTTCGCCAGCGGCGACGTGCGGCTCTACCTAGGCGTACCGGAAAGCCCCGAGTTCCGCAGCAGGGCGGTGCTCTACTTCACGGTGACCGATATTGATGCTGAGTACGAGCGGCTGCGGGACCAGCACGGCCTGTCGTTCACCGACCGGCCCCACGTGGTTCACCGCGATAGCAATGGCGAACTGTGGATGACGTTCACCCGCGACCCGGACGATCACTTGATCGGCCTGATGCAGCAGCGCGAGGCGGTCGAACAGCCGCGCGCGGACGTATAGCGGCCTTGCCGAGCAACACCTCCTCGGCGTCCGCTGATCGCTAGAACAAGCTGGCCAGTGGGATCGCTGGATCGGCGAGATCGTCGGCGTTGATCGGGCGTGGTGACTGGATCAGTCGTTCGATGTCCTCGGCGACATCCCAGATGTTGATGTTCATGCCAGCCTGGATGCGCTGCTCGTAGAGCCAGAAGACGATGACCTGACGTGAGTCCGCGTATCGGCGGAAGATGACCCGGTCGTAACCGGCCGGGCCAATATCACCGGTGTATTCCATGCCGAGGTCGTACTGATCAGTGAAGAAGTACGACGGCCGTACGTCGACTGCGTCCTCGCCGAGCATCGCCTTGGCGGCGATGACGCCTTGACGTCGGGCGTTGGCCCAGTGCTCGACGCGAATGTGCCGCCCCAGGCGCGGGTTGTACGCGTGGGCGATGTCGCCAGCGGCGAAGATGTCCGGATCGGACGTGCGCAGGTGCTCGTCAACGACGATTCCGTTGTCGATCTTGAGGCCGGCCGCTGCGGCGAGTTCGGTGCGGGGAACGACGCCGACGCCAACGATGACCATGTCGGCCTCGATCCGGGTCCCGTCGCTCAGAACGACACCGGTCACCGCCCCGTGCCTGCCAGTCATTGCGGCCGCCGTGGTCCGGTAGCGCAGATGCACACCATGACTGCGGTGTAGCTCGGCAAAGATGGGCGCGGCCTCGGGGCCGAGCACACGCTGTAGCGGCATGTCGCCTGACACGAGCAACGCTACATCCAGTCCTGCGGCGCGGGCAGCCGAAGCGGTTTCCAGCCCGATCCAGCCCGCGCCGATGATCACCACCCGTTTCGCCTGAGCGAACTCGATCTTGAGGCGCTCACTGTCCTCGACGTTGCGCAGGTAGTACACCCCGTCTAAATCGTCGCCTTGCACCCCAAGGCGACGCGGCTTCGAACCGGTCGCTAGCAGCAGCTTGTCGTAGCTCAGTTTGGTGCCCGTGGCGGTGGTGAGGATTCGTGAGGCTGGGTCGAGTGAGGTCACTGCGCTGCCCAGACGCAACTCGACCGCGTGCTCGGCGTACCAAGGTTCTGGGTGGACGAAGATGCTGTCCCGCTCAGCTTTGCCCTGGAGGTAGTCCTTGGACAGGGGAGGGCGCTCATAGGGAGCGTTCGGCTCCTGACCGAGCAGAGTGATCTTCCCGTCGAAACCTTCCTCGCGCAGAGTCTGTGCTGCAAAGGCGCCGGCCAGGCCGCCGCCGACAATGATGAAGCTGGGTTTGGTGTTCATCGGTGAGCCTCCTCGTTGGCGGCTAATCAGGGCAAAGAACTCGGCGCGAGAGGCGGCGTCGCTGCGGAGCTGGCCGTGTAGTGCGGAGGTGACCGTATTGGCGCCCGATGCTCGCACGCCACGCACGGTCATGCATAGATGCTCGGCTTCTACGACGACACCTACACCGCGCGGCGCAAGCTGATCTTGGAGCCAGTCGGCGACCTGTTGCGTCAGCCGTTCCTGCACCTGGGGGCGACGAGCGAATAGCTCTACCACCCGAGCCAACTTTGATAGGCCAAGAATCCGCTCTCCAGGTAGGTAGCCGACGTGAGCCACCCCGACGAACGGCAGCAGGTGATGCTCACACACCGACTGCACCGGGATCGAACGAGCGATGATCAGCTCGTCATATCCAGCGTCGTTGGGGAATGTGGTCATGTCGAAGGGGCGTGGGCTGAACAACTCGGCGTACGCGCGCGCCATCCGGGCCGGGGTAGCGGCCAAGCTCTCGGTGTCGAGGTCCACACCGAGCGCGACCAGGAATGCGGCAGCAGCCTGCTCCGCTGCGACCAGGTCGACGCCGCTCGACGGCTTGACGACATGCAGCGCCGTCCGTGAGGGAGCTTGAGCTGGTTCGGCGCCGTTGATCAGGGCGGTCTGCGCATTGGACGTCATCATTGACCCTTCGTCTAAAGGACATTAATGTTGACGTTAGACGAGGGCGAGTCTTTCGTCAAGAGGTTTATCTTTTAGAAGGATGGCACTCATGACCAGGGATGATCTTGCGGCGCACGTGGCGGGCGTCGCAGCACTCGCCGACCCAATCCGGCGCGACCTCTACCTCTACGTGAGCGCCCAACCCGCGCCGATCAGTCGAGACCAAGCCTCCGACGCGCTCGGCATCGCTCGTCACACCGCGAAGTTCCACCTCGACAAGCTCGCCGAGGAAGGCCTGCTCGATATCAGCTTCAAGCGGCTGTCCGAGCGTCGAGGCCCCGGTGCCGGCCGTCCTACCAAGCTGTACGCCCGATCGAGCCGACAGCTTTCGGTGACATTGCCTGAACGCCGATATGACCTCGCGGGACAACTGCTGGCCAGCGCCATCGACAATGCGGCCGGGCAAGACACCACCCCCGCCGACGCCCTGAAAGCCGCGGCAGCTGGCTGGGGCCGCAGCGTCGCAGACCAAGCCCGAGCAACCGCCGGCCCGCGACCAAGCCCCGAGCGACTTCTCGCGTGCGCCTGCCAGGCTCTGGCCGAGAACGGGTACGAAGCACAGCGCTCCGCAGGCACCATCGTGCTGCGCAACTGCCCCTTCGATGCGCTGGCCCGAGAACACACGGAACTGGTCTGCGGAATGAATCTCGCCATCATGACTGCCGTCACAGGGCAACTCCAGGAGACCGCGCTCGCTGCCCGGCTCGAACCCGCACCGGACCGTTGCTGTGTTGTCTTGGTGCCCGCTGATGTTCCCGTAAGTCCGCAACTAAGCCGTGCTGCCGTTCGTCGTCCTGGCTGGGGGACGTACCAAGAGAATCACAACGCTGACCAAGAGGACCCAGGCGGGGAATAGCAACTGGAACCACCTGTGCTCTCCGGCTGCCAGCAGCAGAGTCAGCGCGACCAGATAGCCGAGGATGGAGACCCAGCGCGGCATGGCGGAGGTGCGAAGCCCAACCGTACTCACCGAAAGCGTGAACACTGCCGCCATTCGCATGGCATAAACCGAAATCAGTGTCTGGGTGTTGCTGCGACCAAATGCGAAGAGGTCGCCATTGGGACTGGATCCAGCGAGCATCGTCAGCAGGCTGGTCGAGGTGACTGCGCCGATGAACAACATCGCCAAGAAGAGCAGCCCGCTGCCCATAAAGACCGTTGAGAACAGGCGATCCTCCACATTGCCAAGCTGCTCACGGACGACGCCGATGAACCACAGGAAGGCAATGCCTGCAAACGGCACCAGGTGCAGGCTCAGCCGAATGAGACTGCGTCGCTGCGCATCGGTCTGGAGCGACTGAAAGCTGCCCTCCGACAAGGCAATACGCACCATCGTCAGGGCCGCCAGGAGCAGCACGGCAAACACGATTCCTGCGATCGCTGCTGATCGCCGGCTGCGCCAGAAGCTGGCAGTCAACGCAGGCGTACGGGTGCTCACATCCCTCGACCTCCTAGGATTTCGGACCGGCACCGGAGCTTGCTCGGTTGAGCCCGTCTGCTCCGGCCGTGTGTCCTACCGGCTGGCCTGTTCATGTACGCGGCACGAGGTGATCTCGTTGGGTGCACTCTAGGCGGAAACGTCTCGCCTGCGGGTGCAATCAGACATCGATCGGGAAGGTGGCAAGGACCGTTGTGCCCGCGATCAGAAAGATGATCGCGACTCCGAGCAAGATCGATTGAACACGCGGACTGCCCAACCGAGTGGAAGCAGCGGCAAAGAACAGCACCAGCGCGAAGAGCACGGTAAGGATGGTGTAGTTGTCCCCGCGCTGGTTGAAGATGAGGGCATCAGCGAAGCGGCTGTCGGCGCGCTGGTCCGCGGCCGCGGCCTCCGCCGTTCCCGGTGGGATGTACTCCTTCATCCTGAACGGACCTTGCGTCGGCTCGCCTTGAGCAATCCAAGCCCTGTATGCCACCCGGAAGTGGTCGGTGAAGCGCTGCTCCACATAACGTGCGAGCGCGGTGTCGCCCTGAGCACGCGCTTGCAGATACACGCCCCAGATGGTGAGGTCGGCCTGGCGGGCGGCATTGGCGACGCCAGCCTGGCGGGCCGCCTCGATCCTGGTGCTGGACGCCTCGCTGAAGGCGATTGACATCTCGCCGCTCCATTGCGACGACTCGAAGCCACACCACGCGGTCAGCACCGCTGTGATCGAAAGCACGATGAGGGCAACCGTCTCCCGGACATGACCCGGCGGCCGCTTTTCCGGCACTTCCTCCGTTTTGGTGTCGGGTGTTTCCGGTGCGCTGATGTCGCTTTCTTCGGCGGGCGGTGGCATGGAGGTGCCTCTCAATCTCAGATGCCTGGTGATGCGCGATCCAGGATGCATCGTGGCATGCGGTCATCGGCCTCCGCTGCATGCGCGAGCCGGATTGGTCGGAGCGGTTGATGCCTGAACCCCAGAGCCTCCCTTGTCAAGGTCGACTTGACAAGAAGCGGATGTCAAGGAATCCTTGACAGCATGAACTCAGAATCAAGAACATCCCATACGTCCACGGAGCAGGTTGCGGCGCCCAGCGTCGTGGCCCACACCGGTCGTACGCACCACATGACGCTGTACGGCATACGCGAGGAGCAGCCCGGCCCTCGATGGCAAACCTTGCACGATGTCACTCGCGACGGTTACCACCGCTGGTACCTCAGCGAGGGCGAAGCGGCAAGACCCGACCTGCCTACCTGTCGTCGAATGCTCGTGAGCCACATGCCCGAACTCGTTCCCGTTTGGGAGCGCCTCGTGGAGCTCGCCGGTGGTGACGAGGTGACCGCCAGATTGCTGACGCTGTGGGACCCGCCGCGCTTCCTGCCCGGCTGTTCACAGGCCACGCTCGGTGGACGCAATCCGCTGCTCGTCCGTAACTACGACTACGGCCTGGATCTCTTCGAGCGGGTCGTCTACTCGAGCGCCTTCACGGGCAGACGTGTCCTTGGCACCGGCGATTGCTTGTGGGGCCTTCTTGATGGCATGAACGACGCTGGCCTTGCGGTCTCTTTGGCCTTTGGCGGCAGACCCGGTTCGAGTGCCGGCTTCGGTATTCCTATCGTCGTCCGCTACCTCTTGGAGGTGGCCGCGTCCATTGACGACGTACGTTCGGTGCTTCGCCGCGTACCGGTCAATATGAGCTACAACCTCACCGTTGTGGACGGGTCAGGTGAAAGCCTGACCGCATTCGTCGCACCGGACTCAGCGCCCGAGTTCTTCTCGGCCCGAGCGGCCACCAACCATCGAGGCACCGTTCCTGAATATCCCGAGCGGGCCCAATCGTTGCGGAGCGTCGAACGCCAGCGGTCGCTGCTTTCCTTGCTGGACTCCAATCCTGACATCACTGGGTTGACCTCGGCCTTCCTGCGTCCACCGCTTCGCAACATTGAGTACGGAAGGGCGTTCGGCACCTTGTACACAGTGGCCTACCGCCCGAAGGATGGTGTGGCCGACTACCTCTGGCCGGACGATTCCTGGCGACGTAGGTTTGACTCAGTCGATGCGACGAAGACAGTCATCCTTAAGGAGTCATGATCACCTTTGAGGCTGGGGAGCCCACTGGGTCGAATGAGCCTGAGCCGACAACTGAGGCCCTGGCCCTACAAGCACGGCAAGCAGTGGAGGCTCTGGCACGCCTGTCTGACCCGGCGGCGTTCTCTGAGCTTCTGCGCTTGAGCGCTCTGGTCGGTGAATGCCTCGGTGTCTCCGCGCGATCGTTGGCGGACGGAGGATCCTGGGCGAACGTGGCGGAGGTCGCCGGTGTCACGCGACAGGCCGCATGGTCACGCTGGCGATCCGAGACTCCCTAGCGCAAGGTTCAAGTCTCAGGCGGAGAACCAGTAACTGCGCCACGAGATACGGCCATCCGGCGGTCGATGGCGACCGCGATCCCCGGGAAGACCAGTACAGAGAGAACACCAGCCCCCACCAGGGCAGCGGCATTCTCGGGCAGCATTTCGCCGGTCTCGAGCCCGATCTCGCTCAGCGCGACGAGGAGGGGCAACGCTGTCGCCATGAGGAACACCAGTTCCAGCCGCTGCGGCCGCGGGAGCGCCGATCGATAGATCAATAGCGTGGGCAGGCCGCGAACCACAAGCAAGAGGACGAAGAACAGAATGAGTCGGCCTGGTGATTGCACGATGGAGCGCAGGTCGAGACCCATTCCCGAGGCTATGAAGAAGACGGGGATGAAGAAGCCGTAGCCGACGGCGTCCAATTTGTCGTCCAATGATCTGACATCGCCGGGTGCCCAGCGACGTAGCACAACGCCGGCCAGGAAAGCACCCAAGACGGCATCGAGGCCGAACGCGTTGGCAATAAGGAGAAGCAACAGGAGCATCGCCACCGTCCACCGCAGGGTGGTCTGCGCCGTGGCACCCTGTCCTTCTGTCAGTATCTGCTCCAGCCGTCCACCCCTCCCCAGTCTCGGGATCAGGCTCAATACCAGGGCGATCACGGCAACCGCCAGCAGCGACAGCAGCCCGAAAAACCTGCCGTTCGACCCGAGGAAGACTGCGATCGCAACGATGGGAAAGAACTCGCCTACCGCACCGCCGGCCAGCACGTATGAGCCAAAGGCCCCGCGCAGCATGTTGTTGTCGCGCAAGATGGGCAACAGTGTGCCTAGCGCAGTCGTGGTCAGCCCGAGCGCCACCGGGACAAATGCGCGTACTAACCCCATGGAGGCAAGCAGCCCTACCAGCACACCGGCGAGCACAGCCGAGGCCACCCAAGCAGTAACTGCGAGCTTGCCGGCCCGCTGCCGGAAGAGCGTCAGCTCCAGCTCGTAGCCAGCCAGCAGAAACAGAAAGCCCAGGCCGACGTTGGACAGCAATTCGATGCTTTCCGGCTCGGCCAGATCGAGCGCCTGTGGGCCGACGAGCACACCGCCGACGATGAGCACAACTACCTGGGGAACGCGCAGCCGCGGGACGAGGCCCACGATGAGCGGTGCGAGTGCGGCCACCAGCGCCACCACGAACAAGCTCTGCAGCGCCTGGGTGAGCTCGTTGCTCATCCCTCTGCCTCCCGGTCGTCACTAAGGCATCGGGCTTCAGGCTACGGTCGGCACTATGCCGCAGCCTCCCCCACCGAGGGTGATTGTCGGCGGCCTTGCGAGCTGGCGGCCCGCGCCCTAGCGTCGCACCCAAGAGCCTTTGTGACGCCGGGTGGCGTGCCTCCAAGAACGACGCGGCGCACTGATCATGGTCACTCCGCGGCCACGGGCGCCGGCATCTGCGGCGATCAAGACGTAGTCGTGAGCTCGGATGCTGGGACGCTCAAAGTTTTGCTGCAGGTCCTTACGGGATTACTAATCTTTCTGTTACGTTCGCTTTTCAGGGGAAAGGAGGACTCGCCTCTTCGGGGTGAAAGGACAGCAGGCCATGAGTGATCAAACGACTGGCGCGGCTGTGAGTGACTACGAAGTTGTTGGCGGCGGACCTGCTGTGAGCGCTGTCGTGAATGACTTCTACGAGCGGGTTCTGAGAGACCCGCAGCTTGCGCCGTACTTCGAAGGAGTTGACCTCCCACGACTAAAGCGCCACCAGGTGCTGTTGGTGACGCAGGTGCTCGGAGGCCCTATCGGCTATGACGGTCGCCCCCTGGATGAGGCCCATCACGGCCTCGGCATCACCCGTGACGACTTCGCCGCGGTCGTCGGCCATCTGGCGGCCGCCATGAAGGACGCCGGAGTTCCCGACGACATCATCGCTAGGGCTGGCGCGGCAGTCGTCGCCACCGAGCCCGACATCGTTGAATCGGGGTCGTCGCCAACCTGATGGATACCGCCGCCCTGAGGGGGAGCTGGGCGAAGGTCGTGGAGTCCGGCGATGATGTCCCGCTGTACTTTTACTCTCACTTGTTCTTGAGCCACCCCGAGGTTCGCTCGATGTTCCCGATCCAGATGTCGGGACAGCGCGACAAGCTGGTGACTGCACTGGGCGCTGTCGTGTCCAATGTCGAGGAGCTCGACAAGGTGATACCTCTCCTCGAGCAGCTCGGTCGTGATCACCGTCGCTTTTCAGTAGTGACTGAGCACTACACAGCCGTCGGTGCCAGCCTGCTCGCGACCTTGAAGAAGTTCCTCGGCTCGTCGTGGACTCCCCATCTTGCCGACACCTGGGCGCAGGCGTACGGGGTAGTCGCCAAGGTGATGGTTGCGGCCGCCGAGCAGCACGAGGAGGTTGCGCCGGCCTCGTGGGAGGCCGACGTGGTGAGCGTCGAACGGCGCTCCGTCGAGGTCGCCGTGGTAGAGGTCGCGCCTCGCGAAGAGTTCCCCTACCGAGCTGGCCAATCAGTGGCTGTGGAGATCCCGCACCGGCCCCGGCTGTGGCGCTATTTCAGCCCGGCGAACGCGCCCGATCCTTCGGGCCGTATGCAGTTCCACATCCAACCGATCGCCGGTGGCCTCGTCTCCAGTGCCGTGGTCCGCAGGTTGAGTCAAGGCGACACAATCAAGATGGGCGCCCCAGTCGGCGAGCAGCTCACCATGCCCGAGAACGGGCATATCCCAGACCTCCTGATGGTCGCGGGTGGCACCGGCTTGGCTCCGCTGCGTGCCGTGCTGCAGCAGATCGAGCGCCGCTGGCGGGCCACCGGTTACGGCCCGCGAGTGCATCTCTTCCACGGCTCGCGGATGCCCTGGAACCTTTACGACCACGAGTACCTGAGTGGGCTCGCGCAGAAGCAGTGGTTCGACTACACCCCGGTGGTGTCTGAAGATCCCACGTACTACGGCGCCAAAGGACTCGTCGGCACAGTCGCAGCCAAGTCCGGGGACTGGTCGGACTGGACCGCCATGGTGTGCGGCTCGCCGGACATGGTCCGCTATAGCGTCCAGGAGCTCGAGGCCACGGGCGTTCCCGCCGCGTCGATCAGGCGCGAACAGTTCGATTTTCAGGGCGCGGCATCGCCGACGGAGGAGTTACATGACGCAATGGAGACCAGGTAGCCGTGGCGGGGGTACACACCATGAGCAGGACTGACCTACCGCGTACCCGGACCAATCCACAAGAAGTACGTCGCAAGAACTTCAATGTCCGGTTCCGTGGCGTCGACCCGGGCGAGGTCCGGTCGTTCCTCACCGGCCTCGCCGACGAGCTCGAAGGTATCCAGACGCAGGTTGCGGTCCTCACGCAGGAAAACCAATCGCTACGTGCTCAGCTCGAGGAGGCTGGGGCAAAGCTCGAGGAGGCTCACACTGACCCGATGGAAAATGCCACCGACCAGGCAGTGAGCGTCCTCAATCAGGCTCAGCAGCTCGCTGACTCCTTGATCGATGAGGCCATGCAGTCGGCGCGTGACTTGCTGTTGACGGCACGGTCCCAGCAGCGCGACATCATGGAGCAGGCGAAAGTGGCTGCTAAAGGTGCTGTTAGCCGCGCCACGGCCGTCGCCGAGCAGGCCGGCAGTCAGGACGCTTCAGTCCGCGACGTCGAGTACATCCGGATGTTTGCCAAAGTGGCGCAGGTGCAGTTCCAGGCTGTGCTAGATGCACTCAACGAGCAGGTCACCCGGCTCGGCGAGGGGCCCGCTGTTGCCGAACCTCTGAGGACCGACGGTCGGGTTGCGAAAGTGCCCGAACAGAGCTGATCGGGATCATCGACTGGCCGGCTTTAGCCAGCCGGTGGTCCTGCTTGTCATTTCGGCGGTGGTCGGCCGGCTCATGATCGGCAGACTGTCCGGAGGCTGAGCGGGGTCCGCCCTCCTCGATCATCCAGAGTCGGCGCTAAGACAACAGTTCGGGCACAGCACTCTGGCGGTCGGCACCAGCGGCAGAGCCCGGTAGTACTGTCGGGGCCACGGCGACCGGATTGCCGGAGGTGAGATGAGCGACGCGGATACTCCGTTGCTGGAGGTCCGCGGGCTGGTCAAGGACTACCCGGGCGTACGTGCCCTGGGCGGTGTCGACCTGAGGTGACCAGCGGCCAGGTGCACTGCCTCATCGGCCAGAACGGTGCCGGAAAGTCGACGCTCATCAAGTGCGTTTCCGGGCTGGTTGAGCCAACCGCTGGTGAGGTTCTGTTCGAAGGCGAGCCGCTGCCAGTGGGGGACCCAAGCGCGTCGATCGCCCGCGGCATCGCCACCATCTACCAGGAGCTCGACCTGGTCCCGCATCTGTCGGTCGCACAAAACGTGTTTCTGGGCCACGAACGCAAACGGGGTCCGCTGCTGAACCGGGCAGCGATGCGCAGCGAAACGGAAGCACTGTTTGCCCGGCTCGGGAATGAGGGCATCTCTCCGACGGCGTCGGTCACGACGCTGCGGCCGGCGCAGCAACAGATTGTCTCTATGGCCCGAGCGCTTTCGCATTCGGTCAAGCTACTGATCCTCGACGAGCCGTCTGCGGTCCTGGATGACGTCGAGGTGGACGCGTTGTTCGGCGTTGTACGACGGCTCACCGCCGAAGGAGTCGGGGTCATCTGGATCTCGCACCGGCTCGGCGAGGTGGCCGAACTGGGTGACGTGGTGACGGTGTTGAAGGAGGGCCGGACGGTGGCTACCGAGCTACCGCCCGACACGCCGGTCGACACCCTGATCAGACACATGGTCGGCGGGCGTATGGAGGCGTTGTTCCCCGACCGCGGACCATTCCGCGAAAAGACCGTGCTGGAGGTCCGCGGGCTGACCCGTACCCCGGACGTCTACGACGCCTCGTTCACGCTGCGTGAGGGCGAGATCCTCGGCCTGGCAGGGCTGGTCGGTTCGGGTCGTACCGAGCTGATGCGCCTCATCTACGGCCTGGACCCACCGCAGTCGGGCGAAGTCGAGGTCGGCGGCCGCCGCCTCCCGCCCGGCCGGCCGGATCTGGCCATCCGGGCCGGGCTCGGCTTCGCGCCAGAGGAGCGAAAGTCCGAAGGGCTGTGGCTCGACTGGAGCATGATCCGCAACACCTCGATCGCCGACCTCAGCCGGTTCCGTCGCGGCCCGTTCACCGACCGAGCTAGCGAGCGGCGCGAAGCCACCCGCCATCTACAGTCGCTGAACACCCAGCCCGACGCTCCTGAGCGGCCGGCGCGGCTGTTCTCCGGGGGCAACCAGCAGAAGGCGGTTCTGGCCCGCTGGCTGTTGCGTTCCTGTCGCGTGCTGTTACTGGACGAACCGACTCGCGGTGTTGACGTTGGCGCTCGGTCGGAGATCTACCGGGTGATCGCTGAGTTGGCCGCCAACGGGATCGGGGTCGTCATGGTTTCCAGCGAGCTCGCCGAGCTGCTCGGTTTCTGCCACCGCGTGCTGGTGATGCGTGAGGGCCACATCGTCGACGAGTTCGACGGGGCGACCAGCACCGAGGAGGACGTGCTGCGGTCGGCTGTTCCGGTTCATCACATAGCAAAGGCAGGGTGAGGAGATGGCCGTCGATACGACGCCCACGGTCGACGTTCGGGCCCGCTTACGTCAGGTGCCCGTTCAGGAGCTGGTGCTGCCGGTAGTGATCATCGCCCTGGTCATCGTCGGGGTGATCATCAGGCCTGGCGTCTTCCTAACCAGCGACAACCTGCTCAATGTGCTCACGCAGGTCAGCATCACCGGCATCATCGCCATCGGCATGACGTTCGTGATCGCAACCGGAGGCATTGACCTGTCGGTGGGGTCGGTGCTGGCCGCCGCCGGCATCGCGGGAGGGCTGCTGGCCGTCTATGGCTCCTGGATGTTCATGCTCGGCGCGGTCGGATTCGCCCTGCTCCTCGGCTCGATCAACGGTCTGGCCATCACCTGGGGGAAGGTGGTCCCATTCATCGCCACCCTGGCCATGCTGATCATTGCCCGCGGTTTGGCGTTGTGGATGTCGGAAAAGACCCCCATCAGCCTGATCGAACTCGAAATCCTGCAGAGCTTCGGCAGCGGCCGGGTGCTCGGCATTCCTGTTCCCGCCATTGTCTTCGTCGCCGTCGCCGTCGCCGGCTGGGTGCTGCTCAACCGCACCACCTTCGGCCGCCGCGCGATCGCCGTCGGCGGCAACCGCAGCGCCGCCCGGATCGCGGGCATCCGCCCCGGACGGGTCATCTTCACTGTCTATGTGCTTACCGGGCTATGCGTTGGCATCTCGGCCATCCTGCTGTCTGGCCGACTGGCTAGCGCCTCCCCGGTCGTCGGCAACCTGGTCGAGCTGGACGCGATCGCCGCCGTGGTCATCGGCGGGACCGCCCTGACCGGCGGCAAGGCGACCGTGACCGGCACCTTCTTCGGTGTCATCACTTTCGGCCTGATCTTCAATCTGCTGAACCTGCTCAACATGCCCACTGAGATCCAAGGGATCGTCAAGGGCATACTCATCCTCCTTGCCGTGGCGCTGCAGCGCCGCGATTAACCAACGCATCCGTCGCTGTCCCACCGCTTTGGCTCCAAGAGGAGCCGCGCCTAGAAAGGAAGAAGAGCACATGAGGCTCCCTCGAATACTGGTACTCGGAGTCGCGCTCGCGGCCATCACGCTTACCGCCTGCACCAGTGAATCCCAACAGCAGCCGCAGGAGCCAGCGGCGTCCCAGGCCCCTTCGGCTCAGCAAACCGGTGGCGTCTCCGGGCGTGCCGTCAAGGTGGCCTTCAGCGCCCCGGGCGCCGACCACGGCTGGCTCAAGGCAATCACCGACAATGCCCGCACGGCCGCCGACAAGCTCGGGGTCGAGTTGCTGCTTTCTGAGGGCACCAACGACTCGGCTGCGCAGGTCTCTCAGGTTGAGACGCTCATCAGCCAGAAGCCTGACGTGCTGGTCATCCTCCCTCATGAGGGCGGTCCGCTGACCCCCATTGCGCAAAAGGCAATGCAGGCCGGCATTCCGGTCGTCAACATCGACCGCGAGTTCTCAAGCCCGACGGCGTACCGGACCTGGATCGGCGGCGACAACTACGGCATCGGCAAGTCCGCCGCGGACCTGATCGCTAACGAGTTGAAATGCCAGGGCAACGTGGTTGAGATCCAAGGTGTCGCCGGCATCTCGGTGACCGAGCAGCGCACCAAGGGCTTCACCGACGGCATCAAGCGGTGCAACGGCGGCATCAAGATCGTCGCCAGTCAGCCGGCCGACTTCCTGCCTGACAAGGGCCTGCAGGTGATGGAGACCATCCTCCAAGGCCAGAAGGACATCGACGCGGTCTACACCCACGACGACGACATGGCCATGGGTGTGGTCCAGGCCATCCGCGCCGCCAACCGGGAGGACGAGATGTTCGTCACCGGGGCCGGTGGGTCCAAGGACGCGATGAACCTGATCGCGCAGGGCGGCCTATACCGGGCAACCTTCCTCTACAACCCCTCGATGTCGGGATCGGCGGTCTCGCTGGCCAAGCTGATCGCCGAGCGCAAGGGCCTCAGCGAGCTGGTCGAGCCTGAGGTGCCGAGCCGCATTGAGTTGCCCGCCACCACTGTTACCAAGGAGAACGTCGCCTCAGTCCAGAACCTGGGTTACTAGCTGCCCCTAGGCGTGCACCAGTCGTATCCTCACGGAATGGACGGGGTGCACGACATGGGTGGCATGCACGGCTTCGGCGCGGTCGTCGTGGAGGGTGGCGACGACGTCTTCCACGAGAACTGGGAGGCGCGCGTGTTCGCCCTTGACCATCTCAGCGAGGTACGCGGCCTGTTCGGCGGCCCAGGCGGGCGCGCCGTGGGGGAATCCATGGACGCCGCGCATTACTTGGCGGCGTCGTACTACGAGCGCTGGCTGTGGGGCGCGGAACGCCGCCTGGAGGCTAAGGGGACGATCGTTCCGGGCGAGATGGAGGCAATGATGGCACGGCTGTCCGGGACCGAGACGCCACCTACGGCCGCCGACCCGGAGCTGGCTGGCGAGGCGGTTGCAAAGCTGCGCGAGGGCTCGCCGGCGATGGGCGTTGCAGTTAGCCCGCGCTTCGGGCCGGGCGACCGCGTGCGCGTACGCCGTATGCACCCAGGCGGGCACACTCGTTGTCCGCGCTACGTACGGGGGGCGGTTGGCCTAATCGAGCGCGTCCAGGGCACCGACCGGCTTCCTGATCGTGCGACGTACGGCCTGCCGACCGAGCCCGAGCCGGTGTACGCCGTCGCGTTCGCTTCGCAAGAACTATGGGGCGACAGCGACGAGCCACCCTGGACTGTGCTGCTCGACCTCTTCGACACCTACCTGGAGCCCGCATGAGCGGCGGGCATGACCACGACGGCGCCAACCACCAGGAGCGTCCGGCGTCGCAAATCGAGCTGCGAGCCCGCGCACTTGAGGCCCTGCTCGTTGAGAAGGGTCTCGTGTCGACTGACGCCATCGACGCGGTGATCGAGCTGTACGAGAACGACATCGGACCACAGAATGGCGCGAAGGTAGTGGCCCGCGCCTGGGTCGACCCGGCCTACCGCGAGCGGCTACTCGCCGACGGCGCGGCCGCCATCGCCGAGCTCGGCTACGGCGGCGCCGAAGGCAACACGATGGTCGTCGCGCCGAATGGGCCCGGTGTACACAATGCCGTCGTCTGCACGCTCTGTTCTTGTTATCCGTGGCCGGTACTCGGGCTGCCGCCGAGCTGGTACAAGAGTGCGCCGTACCGCGCCCGCATGGTCTCCGAGCCGCGCGCCGTACTGCGCGAGTTCGGCCTGGAGCTGCCGCCCGAGATCACGATCCGCGTCTGGGACTCAACCGCCGAGGTGCGCTACCTCGTGCTCCCCGAGCGGCCCGACGGTACTGAGGGCTGGGGCGAAGAGGCGCTGGCAGCGATCGTCACGCGCGATGCGATGATCGGCGTCGCGCTGCCGGTCGCCGAGCGGGCGCCGGCATGAGTACGGCCGCCGCCCTCGCCGATGTCGACGCCGCGCTTGGGTTGTCGGCGCCGCTGCCGCGCGTCAACGGCGAACTGGTGTTCGAGGAGGTCTGGCAGGGCCGAGCTCTCGGTCTGGGCGTGGTCGTACTCGAGCGCACCGGCGCACCGTGGAGCGAATTCCGCGAGCACCTCGTGGCGGCGATCACCGGGCATGTACGGGCGCCCGGCGAGTCACCGGCGACCGCCTACTACACCGCCTGGCTCGACGCAGTTGAGACGCTACTCGCGGCGCGCGGCCTGGCGTCGGCGGATCGGGAAGACACCGGAAGAGGAAGGAACGTGCTGTGACGAAGTACTTGCTGTTATACCGGGCCCCGGTGAGTGCGGCTGAGCAGATGGCCTCGAGTACCCCGGAAGCTGCGCAGGCCGGGATGGAGGCTTGGATGGCGTGGGGCGAGCGGGCCGGATCGGCGCGTCGTGGACATGGGCTCGCCGCTGCAGGCCGTTTCTGGCAGCGGTGAAGGTGACCAGATCGGCGGATACGCGATCATGCAAGCTGACTCGCTCGAGGCGCTCCAGAAGGTCCTTGAGGGGCATCCCCATACCGAGTGGGGCGGCACGATTGAGATCCACGAGTTCCTCGCGATGCCCGGCGCCTGACACACTACTTCGCGAACCAGCCAGCCTCCCGTGGAGGAAGGCTGGCTGCGTTGTTGATCTTGTGCCGGAGGCCGGACGCTCAGCGCATCCCGACACCCGTCGGTGCCTCCGGCTTGACATCCGTCGACCGCGTATCCGCCACCACATCGGTAGCGACCCGGTCACCGGCAGACCCGGCCTGCGCCATGTCGAGCAAGATCAGCACCAGGTTGCCGCCGGCGACGGCGCCGAGAATCGCGGTGAGCAGCGCCATGAAACCGGCCGTCGCATGGAACCCAAGCCACGCCCCTACGAGCGCGCCGGCGACTGCGGCCGCGAACCCAACGCCCTTGCTCTGGGTCGACCAGTCACGGTGCACCCAGGCCAGGTAGATCCCAAGCCCGACAGGCAAGCCGACCGACAGGGCGACCAGCAGCTCGTCGTCGACCGGGACGCTCGGCATCGTCGCGAGGACGATCAGGGCTCCGAGCAGCCAGCCGCCCAGGCCGAGGATGATCGGGTACGCCGACCGGAGCGCCGCACTTGCCTTGCTGCCGAAGTGGCCCCGCTTGTGTACCCGCCAGGCCATCCAGAGCCAGCGAGAGCCACAGTCACCATCGCCAGCGCGAGCGCCAGTGCGACGAAAACCTTGGCGATATCGCCGAAGCTCTTCGCTGGCGTGAAGTCGACGGGCTCGGGGTGGTAGAGGGAGTCATCGACCTTGCCGCTGTCGAAGAAGGTGTTGATCAACCGACTGCTGGCTTCTGGCTGCACGGCGAAGAAGCTTCCCGTATGCCCGATGCCGGGCAGGACGACCTCGTGGCCGTTCGGCAGGTAGGGCAGCAGTTCCTTCGTCGCAACCTGCGGTGGCATTGCGAAGTCCAGCTCCCCGCCGATCAGCAGCGTCTCCAGATTCGACGTACGTACCTGGCTGTACTCGTTCTCATCCGGTGCGGCCGGCCATGCGTCAACGAGCCGGCCGTTACCCCAGCTGAACGTTGTCGCGGCATGGCCGATGTTTGTACCGTCCACCTGCTTCGCCGGAGGAGAAATAGTCCCGCGCGGCCTGGGCGTCGGCCCTCCCGAAGGAGGCGTACTGACCCCAGACGAACACTCTCGGGAACACGAGGTCGCCGATGAACGAGCCAGACCAGAGGCCGCTCGCGTCGCCCTCGGCTGCGGACTGCCACATGTCGATGATTGTCGGGCCGGCGGCCAGTGCCGCGTCCGGGCTTGATTCCATCAGTCCGAAGAATGAGGCGATGCGCACGTTGCCCTTCTTGATCGGAAGGAAGAGCCAGCGGTTAGGAATCTCAGCGTCCGTCGGATGCAATGCGGCGGAGAGGTCGTCGGTGCGCCTACGGCAGGTGTCGTCCTTAGCGCACAGGGCGGCGTAGCGACCGATCTGCTCGTCTGTCGTGCTCGGGTACGAGAGGAAATGCCCGGGCGGGTTGACGGCGATCATGACCGAGCGATGGATGCTGTCCGAGTAACGCCAGGAATAGATCATCGCCGTACGGGTCCCGGCACTCTCGCTCAGCAGATCGATCTTGTCGTAACCGAGCGCCGTGCGGGCGGCCTCCATATCGTCGACCTGCTGCGACAATGCCGTAGCTACCAAGATCAATGCCGGCCGCCGGTCAGCCGATCCGCACAAGATCGGAAGGCGTCGGCGTACGCCTCGGAAGTCTCCTCGTCAAGCAAGTCGGTGTTGTGTTTGAGCGCCGACTCGACCTCCGGGCAGTCGAGCCGGACGGAGCCGTCAATGCCGCGGTAGCCGACGAGGACGACGTCGTGCTCATCCGCATACCGGCTTGCGATCTCAAATGTCATGTTGCTGAGGCCAGGACCGCCCTGCAAAACGAAGATCGGCTCTCGAGGATGATCGGACCTGGCGAGGATTCGAGTAATAGGGAGAGCGATCAGGCGCGACTGCGGGTCGGCTCGTTTCTCGGGTACGACGAGCGTTCCGCACTCGGCGGCATAGTTGCCGTTCTCGGTCGGGTACTCGCAACGCTCGAGGATCAGATCGCCGGCCTTCGCGCCTTCGGGCACCGAGATCGAACTGGAGTCTGGTGCGAAGCGAAGGTACGCGAGACCGGCGACGAGGAGTGTGATCAGCGCAAGCGCGATCACGCGTGACTGCGTGAACATGCGGGTGGTTGAGGCGCCCATCGGAGGTCCTTCCCCGGTCGTGTGGATGATCACGACGCTAGGCATCCGACGGCGCCGCGGCATCGTCGCGAGGCTGGATTTGCACTCCGACCAGCCGACGATTTTGATCTCCTACCTCAGTAGGAGGCGGCCTCGCATCTGCTGGAGTACGTTCACCGCGTGAGACGAGTGGGAGCATTCCTGCGCAAATACGGATTCGACGTTCTGATCGCGCTGGCAGCGATCGACATGGCGCTCGAAGTCGCGATCAGATATGGCGCGCCCACCGGGCCAACGAGTCCTCGGTGGTTCGCGGTGCCCGCAACCGCGCTCATTGTGCTACCACTCCTCGCACGGCGGCGCTTCCCATTCGCCGCACCCGCTGCGGTTTGGGTGTGGGCCGCGGTGCTTTCGTTCGTCGATGGACGTCTGGTCGGGTTCACGACCACTGCGTCGATCGCCGGCCTCGTTGCGGCATTTCTGCTTGGCAATCTGCCTGACCGCATGCAGGCCCGGGTGGGCCTCGTTGTCGTGCTTGGTGGGGCGGCGATTCTCATGTACAACGACCCGAGTCACACCACAGGCGAGCTCGTCATCGTCCCGGCGATGTTCCTGATCGGCTGGCTCGCCGGCTTCGCGTTGCACCAGCGCGCTGAGCAGGCCGAAGAGGCAGAGGAACGCGCGGCCCGGGCCGAGCGGGAGCGGGCGGTGGCGACCCGTATCGCAGTCGCTGAGGAACGCGCCCGAATCGCACGCGAGCTGCACGACGTCGTCGCGCATTCCGTGAGCGTGATGGTGCTCCAGGTAGGAGCAGTCCGCCATAGGCTGCCGCAGTCGCTCAGCGAGGACAGGGAGGCGCTCATGGATGTGGAGAAGGCGGGCCGCGGGGCGCTGGCCGAGATGCGCCACCTCCTCGGCGCGATGCAGGACGGCGAGGACGTCGAGCTCGCGCCCCAGCCGGGCCTCGACAGCCTGGATGCCCTGGTCGAGCGGGTCGGCAGGGCCGGCCTGCCCGTACGGCTCCAGGTAGAGGGCGACGCCGTCGAGCTCCCGCGCGCGGTTGAACTCTCCGCCTATCGAATCGTGCAGGAGGGCCTGACCAACTCCTTGAAGCACGCCAAGGCGAGCCACGCCGACGTAACCGTCCGCTACGGTGGCGAAGACCTGGAGCTCGAGGTTCGCGACGACGGCGTCGGCACCTCCAGTAGTGACGGGCTCGGCCACGGCCTGGTCGGCATCCAGGAACGGGTCAAGATCTACGGTGGTGAGATGTCAGCAGTAGCGGGACCCGAAGGCGGTTTCGTGCTCACTGCGCGCCTTCCGCTGGAAGGCCAGCGGGCATGACGCATTCGCGTGCTTGTCGCCGACGACCAGTCGATGGTCCGCGCCGGCTTCCGCATGCTGCTTTCGGGTGAGGATGACATCGAGGTCGTCGCCGAGGCGAGCAACGGGCTGGAGGCCGTCGCCCAGGCGGCCCGCTTCCATCCCACCGTCGTTCTGATGGACATCCGCATGCCTCAGCTTGACGGGCTGGAGGCGACTCGCCGCATCCTTGCCAGCGACGACACCGCACGGATCCTGATCTTGACGACCTTCGACCTCGACGAATACGTCTACGAGGCGCTCCGCTCCGGCGCCAGCGGGTTCGTACTCAAGGACGATCCTCCAGAACAACTCCTTGCCGCGATACGTGTCGTTGCCGATGGAGAGGCGCTGCTCTCCCCGGCCATCACCAAGCGCGTGATCAAGCAATTCACGCGGATGCCGCGCCCGGAACCGCCGCGACAGCTCGAGGAGCTGACCGAACGGGAGCTGGATGTGTTCCGGCTTGATCGCGCGAGGACTATCGAACGCCGAGATTGCCCGTGAGCTCTACATCAGTGACACCACCGTGAAGACTCACATCACACACATCCTGATGAAGCTCAACCTCCGCGACCGCGTCCAAGCGGTGGTGCTCGCCCACGAGACGGGACTCTTCTAGTGGCGCCTGACAGTGCGAGAGGAGCATGAACCCATGAGCGATACTCCTGCTGAGGTGCGCTCCATCGAGTTCCAGCCGACGGCTCGCCGAACTCGACCGGTCGCTCGGCGGATCGGTTGGATCTTGGTGGCGGTGACCTCGCTGCTGGTTGGCGGATACGCGGTCCTCCTTGTTGCCAGCGGCTTTGCCCTGGTACCCGAGGACGTCGCTGGGAATCGCTTCCCCAGTGCCCTCGGGCTACGGATCCACATCATCGCCTCGGGGATCGCATTGATCACTGGGCCGTTTCAGTTCTTGCGACCGCTTCGTCACCGATTCCCAGTGGTACATCGGACGCTCGGCCGGATCTACGTTGTGGCCTGCCTCATCGGTGGGCTTGCGGGCGGCCTGATCGCGTTGTTCAGCACAAGCGGACTAGTGGCGGGATTTGGATTCCTCGGCTTGGCGATCGCCTGGCTCTTCTCTACGTCCCGGGCCTGGCTGGCGGTCCGCCAGCACGACTACTTGACCCATCAGCGTTGGATGATTCGATCATTCGCCTTGGCGTTCGCGGCGGTCATGTTGCGGATCTACATCCCGCTCTCGCAGGTCGCCGGTTTTGATTACGCTCGACTCCTACCGCGTGATCGCCTGGCTGTGCTGGGTACCCAACCTGCTCGTAGCCCAGCTTCTCGTTCGGTCCGCGCGCGGTCAAGCCGACTTCTGAGCGTCTCGAGATGTACGGCTTGATCGGCAAGATGATCAGCGAGCCCGGGCAGCGCGACGCGCTGCTCGCGTTGCTGCTGCGGGGTGCCGAGGACATGCCTGGTTGCCTGAGCTACATCATCGCCAGGGACACCGGAGATGGCGACGGCGTCTGGATAACCGAGGTTTGGGAGGACGAGGCAAGCCATCACAACTCCCTGCAGATCCCATCCGTACGCCACGCCATTACCAAAGCGATGCCGTTGATCGCCGGGTTCGAGCCGGGAGTCATCACCGACCCGGTTGGTGGTGTGGGCTTGCCCGATGAATGACTGGATCAAGTCCAACGTCGGATCCTCGAGAACCGGTCTTGGCCGGCAGTGATTGCGTACGGCTGCTCAGCCCACAATGCCGCCGAACGCACGGCCCAAGAGATATGTGGCTGCCGCTGCGCCGTAACCGATGGCGAGCTGGCGCAATGCCCGCTTGAGCGGCGACGCGCCGGACAGCAGACCGACGATCGCACCGGTGCCGAGTAGCGCGATTCCGACCAGCCCGGCGGCGATCATCACTGCGGTCAACCCGGTGGCCCCGAAAAGGTACGGCAGGACCGGCACCAGGGCACCAGAGGCGAAGAAGCAGAAGCTGGAGACTGCCGCCGCCCAGGCAGAGCCAACCGCCTCGTGCGGGTCGACTCCGGCCGCCTCCGGCGCGACGGAATCCAGGTGCAGCGTGGCCAACACCGTACGCGCGCGCTCCTCTGCATCGGGCGGCTGCATTCCTCGTGCCCGGTAGACCAGCGCGAGCTCATTGGCGTCCAGATCCAGATATGGCAACGCCGACTGCGACTCCGGATCGGGCTGGGTCGACTCCAGCAGCTCCCGCTGGGACCGTACTGACACGTATTCTCCAGCGCCCATGGACAGCGCTCCAGCCAGCAGGCCCGCTAGGCCCGCGAACAAGATCGTTTGCGCGTCGACACCCGTGGCCCCAATCCCCAGCACCAGGGCCAGGTTGCTGACCAGGCCATCATTGGCGCCGAAGACGGCGGCTCGGAACGTCCCGGACAACCGCACGCGGCCCCGCGCGGCGAGACCGCGCAGCACTTCGCCGTGGATCCGCTCGTCGGCCGCCATCCTGTCGGTGGCGTCTAGGTCGGTCTCATACGGCGAACGGCCCTCTGCGCGTTGCATCAAGGCGAGCACAAAAAGGCCCCCGAAGTGCGTCGCCAAGAAGACCAACAGCCGGGTGCGCAGGCTGCTGCGGCGAGGCGGCCCAACGTCGTCGCCGAGAAGTTCCAACCAGTGCGACTCGTGCCGCCTCTCCGCATCGGCCAGCGCCAGCAGAATGTCTCGCTCCTCGCCGGTCCGCCGCTCGGCCAGCTGACGATAACCAGCGGCCTCGGAGCGCTCGTCGGCGAGATACTGCCGCCAACGGCGAATCTGACCACGGCCCGGGGAAGTCGTCACACGCACATCATGGCAACGGCATCGCTCGCCACACCTCACTCATCGGGCGGCGTGGCGGCTCCTTCGCGAGCACCCAGACCGTATGTATCTGCGGTGAGAGTGCGGTAGGACTCAGTGATGATGCCTTCGAGTACCGAGATGTCGATCTTGTCCAAGTCTTTGATGTACCTACATCCGACACCGGCGGCATGCGGCCCAAACTGCTCGAGCTGCTCGCCGCAAACATGCAACTTGCCAGCACTTTCAAGAGCAACCCGACCTGAGAGGATCGGACTGTGACGGAGTCAGCCAGCGAATCGAGCACCGGGCGCTTGTTCGGCAAGAGTGCCCTGGTGACGGGTGCCGCAGCCGGGATCGGGCGTGCGACGGCGGAACTGTTTGCCCGCGAGGGTGCGCGGCTTGTTGTCGCCGATATCAATGCCGATGGCTTGTCGGCTCTGCGGGATTCCCTTGCGAATGTGACAGATGATGTCGCCGTTGTGACCGCGGACGTGTCGAAGCCCGAGGACGCTCGCCGGATGATCGACGTCGCGGTCGATCAGTATGGGCGGCTCGACATTGCGGTGGCCAACGCGGGCATCATTCCGCTGGCGTCTGTGCTCGAAGCCACGCTTGACGACTGGGAAGAGGTCATGGCGATCGATGGGCGCGGCATGTTCTTGACCTGCAAGTACGCGATCGAGCAGATGTTGATCAACGGCGGCGGGTCCATCATCTGTCTGTCTTCGATCTCGGGTATGGCCGGGCAAGCACGGCAGTCGACCTACGGTCCGGCGAAGTTTGTCGCCTCCGGCCTAACCAAGCATTTGGCGATCGAATGGGCAAGCCAGGGCATTCGGGTCAATGCTGTGGCGCCAGGAACTATCAACACCGAGCGCGTGCAGCAACTCCCGGACGAGCCCGGTGGGTCGGAATACGTAGAGGGCATCAAGGCCGCGCACCCAATGGGACGGCTGGGCGAGCCCAGCGAGGTGGCGAATGCGATCTTGTTCCTTGCTTCCGACGAGGCATCGTTCATCACCGGCGCAATACTCCCCGTCGACGGGGGATTTCTCGCCCAGTAGACGGGCGCACTCAAGCTTCGACTGACCGCGACTGGCCAGGCAATCGACCCCGGGACTAAGGGCCTAGCTGCTCGCCTGCTCCGGTGCGCTGCTTGCCTGCTCCGGTGCGCTGCTTGCCTGCTGCGACGCACTGGTCGCCCCGACGTTCTGGCCTTGCAGCGCCTCGATCAGCTCGCGTTCGCTATCCACGCTCAGGTTGGTCTGAATCACCTTCGGGTTGTACGGCTTAAGGGCTTCGATGACCCGATCCACCGTGGCGTTGCGAGCCAGGAAGAACACGGCCGCCTTGCCAGGCTCCAGCGTCTGCCCGATCTCGCGAATCAGATCGTCGCTGACCCCAATATCGGTCAAGGATCCGGTAATTGCGCCTGTTCCGGCACCGACACCGGCTCCGACGGCCAGGCCGGCCAGCGGGTTGAGGAACAGCAACCCGATCAAGGTGCCCCATAGTGCACCCGTGACTGCGCCCGACCCGGCCATCATCGCGGTGAGATTCACCGACTGATGAAGCTTCACCTTGCCGTCCGCGGTGCGCTCCACCCAGGCCGCGTCGGCCAGTTCCAGCAGTTGTTGTTTTGCGAGATCCTGGCCCAGGTCGAGCACTTTCTCGGCCGTCTGTGGGCTGTCGAGCCCAAATACGAGTAACTGTGACATGAAGAGCTCCTCCTTCTAGGTGCCGGCGCCCTGTGTACCGCTGTCCGTGGTCGCTCCGGAGGCGGGCGACGATTCTTCGGTTTCACCCTCGACGGTGACCTGGCGTTCGCCGCCACTGCCAGTCCGCACCTGAACCCGGCGCGGCTGCGCAGCCTGAGTGATCGGGAGTGTCAGATGCAACACGCCGTCGCCGTAGGAGGCCTGAATGTTCTCGACATCGACCGTGTCGCCCAATTGCAACTGCCGGGTGAAGGTGCCTTGAGGGCGCTCCGCGATCAGTACGTTCTGGCCCTCCTGGTATTCGGCGCGACGCTCCGCCGTGATCGTCAGGAGGTTCCGCTCGGTGGTGATGTCCACACTGTCCGGATCCACACCGGGCAGGTCCAGACAGACATGGAATCCGTCATCGGTCTGCCATACATCCATTGGCATGCCCATCGGGGTCCGAGTCCCCGACAGCATCTGGTTCGTCAGCCGATCCATCTGCCGGAACGGATCGCCGAACGGGTCGAATCGCAACACACTCATCGCAACCTCCAGAGTAAGCGGATTAGAACTTCAGAGACATTGGGCTTCGTACCCACTCAAGCGCAATCGCAGTCAGGAAGCCAGAGGCCGGTCGCTGCTGTTTGATGGTCGGGAGGGATCGCCTCGCAGGATTGGGATGAGGGGCAATGAATGTCCGGGTACAGATCAGGAGAGAGATGATCAACTACGAGCTCGATGGCAAGGTCGCCGTCGTCACCGGCGGGGCCTCAGGCATCGGCCTCGCATGCTGCCACGCGCTGGCTCGCTCGGGTGCAGCCGTGTCTTTGTGGGACCTGAACGCCGAGGCACTGGAGACGGCAGTGGCCGAGCTGGAGCAGTACGGCCGCCCCACCCATACAGCGGTCGTCGACGTATCTGACTCCAATCGGGTCACCGATGCGATGGAGGCGGTGGCCAATGATCTTGGTCGTGTCGACATTGTCGTCGCCAACGCCGGCATTGGCGGGGAACAGAAGCCGACGGCCGAATACACCGATGCCTCCTGGCACAAGGTGATCGCCGTGAATCTCGACGGCGTCTTCTACACCCAGCGAGAGGGCATCAAGGCGATGAAGCGCACCGGCGGCGGCTCAGTGATCAATATGGCTTCGATCTTGGGCCAGGTCGGGTTCGCCATGTCCAGCGCGTACGTCGCGGCCAAGCACGGGGTTCTGGGTATGACCAAGGCGGCCGCCTGGGAGCATGCGGCCGACGGCGTGCGCGTGAACGCCGTGGGGCCTGGTTTCATCATGACGCCGCTGCTGGAGGCAAATCTGGACCAGTCGGCGATCGACTTCCTCGCCAGCCAGCACGCTCTGCAGCGGATGGGCCGACCGGAAGAAGTGGCCGAGCTGGTCGCGTGGTTGGGCAGCGATGCGTCCTCGTTTGTGACCGGCGCCTACTACCCGGTTGATGGAGGCTATCTGGCTCGCTAAGCGCCGGGACAGTTTCGCGCTACTAGGTATTGAATTTGCACCACCGTGCAGGCCGGCCGATCATGTGCAGGCTTGCCCGAAGGAACGACCAGCAGGGAGAGGTTCGCTAGCACCCAGCCGTATGTGATCACGGTAACCACCCATAGCCGGAGGGGCACGGGGTCGTCTCCGAGGCTGGCGAACCCCAAGGCCACGGTGTGACCCAACTCCGAGGGCAGGGTGATCTTGATCAGATTGCGAACTAGGGCTTGGCGGCCCGAGGGTAATGCTCGAGTCCTCTCATCGATTACCCGCAGCCGCAGCAGCCCCTTGCCCACGGTTGCGCCGCGCGGGCGGGCCTCGTGATAGCGCCGACCACGGCGTTGCCGGAATGATCAAATATGTGGCTCCGTCGACCGCGAGTGCAGCTAGCCGGGGCAACGGCGGAGCGGTGAGGCGGCCGGCCGGGGGAGCATCGCCTTGGGTTTGACTCATGGCGTCCTTAATCATCACAGGCCGTGGAGGATGATGGCCGCTCCGAGTGCCGCTGATGCTGGTACGAAAATGCCGCCCAAGGGTGAGGTCCGAACTGGAAACTCGCTGCGCTCCAGAACATTCCGGGCAGTGGAAAGGTCCCGCACGGCGAGCCCGTAGGCAAGGAAGGCCGGGAGATCAGGAGGTACTTCGCCAGGCAGGACCGAGCCCAACGCCGAGTCCGGAACGATCATGACGCTGGAGTTGTCGAGGTAGAAGATCCGGAGCGGCCCGTCAGTGCGCGCCGGACGCTGCAGATAGCGGCTATAGCGGCGCTCGTATTGGGAAAGGTCGTCGTCCGGTACGCAGAGCACGGATTCGACCAACTCGACCGCTCCGTTGGGATGGACCCGATCCGCCAGAGGCGTGGAATTCACCGGCCCGTCCTCGGCAAGCGCGAGCCTTCCTTCCGGCGACAAACCGGGCTCGCTGTCGATCTCCACGAAGCCGATTGAGATTTGCTTAGCCTTCGCTCCGGTCCCTACGAGTTGCTGCACGCGAGTCACGGGGCCGTGCACGACTCGCTCGGCCTCAAGCCGAGCCACGGTCGCGTCAGCATCGGCCGTACCGAACACCAAAATGTGCAGTCCTTCGAAGCGGTCGAGTGCCTGGGAAATGCGCCTAGCGGCTTGCGCAATGTCGTCCGTCAGTCGTTGCAGAACCTCTGGTGGCGCCTGCAACGGGACCAAGGTGGCGTCGGTGTCGACTCCGCCGCCCTGCTGATCGTCAATCACCGTGACCAACTCCACGAAGTTATTGCGGAGGCTGACGTGGGTGTTGCCGACCCCGAAAGCTCGTACCGGCTCACCTGGCCGCGGAGCGAGCACCGGAAAGGACGGCGGCGGCACAACGAAACCCATTCGTCGATAGAGCGCGATTGCGGACCCAATGTTGCGAACGACGTGACCGACGTGGTGCAGGTGGCTAACGGTCGCGCTCGACTCGCGCTTGCTCGGAGGGGAAGGGAGTTGTGTCGACATAACGCTCCTCGAGGGTCGAACGGGACTGACTAGTCCCACTAGGTGTCCGCGTCCAGAGAGCAGGTGCGGTGCAGTTAATAGGAGCATGGCGGGGGAGTCGAGTACTGCCGCAATAATTCATCTGGCCTGTTGCTCGGATGTTGGATACGTCAACACAAGTTTCAGCGATTTCACCGTGGTGTGGTGGGCAACGAGCTGGCGCGATCGCCTGCGCAGAATGTGGACGGGCGCGCCGACGAAGTTCGCAACTGTTGCTGGCTTGATCGGCATTTTGCTGGGATAACCGGGCTGATGATCGATCTTCCCGACCTGGCGTCGCGCCCGTGACACTAAGCCAGCCTCCTGATCCATGATCATCGCGCACCAATCGCCCACCCGAGGGGAACAGGTGAGTGATGCGCTCTCGATTCGCTCGACCTATCCGGACAGCTGATGGGTCGAGAGCGTCTCGTACCGGGCGCGCCGGTTCTCGCCTGCACCAAGGTGAGACCGGACCAGAAGCACAGCATCGGCGGTCCATGTGAGGCCTTGATAAGTGTCAAGGGTGGATACGTACGGCCGGAGGTTCGTCGGCTTCGGGGCCCGGGCAACTGTCACGTGGGCCTTGAATCGACTTTGGTCCGCCGACGCGCCGACTCGCTGACCGGCGGCAGCGGCTGAACGGGCGAGCGCCCGCAGCGGCACGATGTCGCCATCGCATCCAATCCAGAGGGCTCGCCGGCTGAACTGCCCACACCCGCTGAGCGCGAGAGACAGCGTCGGGTATCTCTTCGCTGCGCGGGTCAGCCGCGACTTCAGGTCAGGCACTCGCCTGTCGTCGACCTGGCCGTAGAACGCCAAGGTGAAGTGCCACGTGTCCACCGTCGTCCATCGCAAGACGTCGTCGCGATGCGGAGCGACGGCTGCGTCGAGGTGTGCTGCTACATCCGGCGGTAACCAGACCGCAGCGAACAGCCTCACTTCCGCAGTGTGCTCGACTGTGTCGCAGACTGTCCACCCTGTGGATCGCGAGTAAATGTTGCGGCAGGTCAGGTCACTCAGCCTGCAGTGACTGGCTGGGAGATGTCGTCGTCGCACCGGCACCTACCATGTCTGCCGTGACGGACGCTCCACATCGGCTCCTGGTCAGCCACTTCACCAACTGGACTCAGGCCAAAGGGCGCGAAGTCGACGTGCAACTCCTTGAGGGCCTGCTCGATCTCCGCGCGACGTACGACGATCTTGAGCCGACATTGTGGCCGGCGGGATCGGTGCAGGACCTGCTGCTGAGGCTGCTACCTGCCAAGGGCCCGACCGAGCCGTTGCCCTCCGATGCCACAGTCGATGCCCTCGATGCATATTTCAGGTTCCTCCGCAGTACCGGCCGGATGTCCGCTCGATCGGCGACGCCGGCAGATCTCGCCAAGGAAGCTCGTCGCAGCGCCAAGAAGATGGCCGCCGCAGCACGCGACCGCACCAACTGGTCGCCAGGAAAGACCATGATCGATTTCGGAGCCAGCATTGGTCTTGGCCTGGACGATCTCTCCTCGGCCGATGATTTGCAAGGTCGTCTGGACCAGATCAGTGCGGCGTGGAACGACCTTCCGATTCATGAGCGCCAGCGGCTGGATCCACCGAAGGGCAATCTGAGCGGTCGCACCCGGGCGATGACGGCGTATCAGACCGAGATCGAGATGGAAGCACTGATCAGATCCTTCACCTACGAGATGCCTCAAGGTGACCTGCCCTCGCCGGAGGAGGTCGCACCGATCATCCGCGAGGCAAGCCTGATCAGCCAGCTCGAGGCATTGACGCGCTGGATCGAGCCGCGTGCCGAGGTGACCGCAACAGGCGTACTGAGACCAGCGGCGGCTCGACAGGCATTCGCGGATCTGGATTTGGTTTCGTGGATGCGCGAGTCGCTCCGAATCGACTACGCGGAAATGAGGTCAGCGGATCTCGCCCGAGGAGATGGAGACACTCCTCGACACGGTGGCGCCGTTGCAGACCTGGCGCAGTGCTCGTGACTGCCTAGCACTCGACCGGCTCTGGAACGCCGCTTTGACCTGCCGGGTGATCAGAATCGAGGGACGTTGGGCGTACGCCGCGTGGCCGGAGCAGTTGGACGATGAGGCCATCGTCAATCTTGCGACCGAGGCCGGCTTGGATCTGCTGTTCAGCTTCCTGGACGACGATCCGGCCTTCGGCCTTCCGGTATTGGGTTATGCGCTGCTGCGCAGCTACGTACGGCGGCCCAGACCGGTGCCCTTGGAGGAGATCGCAGACTTCGCGGAGAGCTGGGTCCTGCCGCCGAGTGAACGGGCGGGGCCAGCCTACGATCTTTATCGCCGCTTGATCAGCTCGAGTCTGCGCCATGCGTTGTATCACCTCAGCGATCTTGGAATCTTCTCTCAGACGCAGAACGAGATCGCGCTGACCGCTTGGGGTGATGTCTTTGTCTCCGCTTGGCTCAGCGTCGAGTTGCCCGATTCCGACGACGATCGTTAAGGAGCCAGGCTTCGCAACTCAGCCCAGAGAGGTGAAAGGTCGGCTGTGGCTCCGGACTCTCGGATAGCTACGAGCTCATCCCAGATCGGGGACTCCAGCAGCGCATCCGGCTCGATGGTGATTGAGCGGTCCATGAACTCCTGCGGCGGCGTCTGCGGATCCGGCCGCAGCAGATAGGGCTCCTCCTCGGCGTAAGCGTCCCGAAGGATTGCCGAGGCCTGGTCAACACCGACGACCACTGCGGTGCCAGTGGGTGCTGTGTTGACGAGCAGTACCACCAGATCAGGGCGCCTGCGCCGCAGGATCTCGACGACTTTGTACACGTCGCCTGTCCACGGCTCGGTCTTGCGATCGCGAGCGGCCTCAAGACCGTTGCGCGGCAGCACGTCGTCGAGCACGACGACTCCGGTGTCGGCCATGAACGGCTCGACGTTAATGAAGTCTCGCAGCGCAAAGTCCGACAGGTGCATTCCGTCGATGAATGCAAGGTCAACTGGGACGCCATCGAAGTGAGCCAGAGGCTCGTCGCGGGCGAAGAAGTCATCGCTGGTGGCCTTGATCAGCTGCACGTCGCAATGAATCGGATTGTCGATCTTGAAGAAGGGGTCCACACCGATGGAGCGGCAACGCGACAGCACCATGCTGCGTCCGGTCCTAATGCCGATTTCCAAGTACGTCCGGGGCCGGATCTTCTGGTGGAGCCCTTGCAGCAGCTCATGACGAGTCATTTTCGGCTCCGGGTGGGAGACGAACGGGTCGGACGGCTGCCAACCGCGGGGCTTCGGGGTCGACTTTGGCTTGGGAGGCGCCGGCTTGCTCTTGGGCTTCGAGGCCGGCTTTTTCGGCTGCTCCATCGCCAGCCGCTTGGCCAGCGCATTCCGGGCTTTCCGTTCCACGCCGCGAATCGTGTTCGTGCGCTCGCGGCCGATGGTCGACTCGAGCATCGAGCCCACCGTGCTGCGAATGCCCATGTGTGCTCCTCCAAGCGGGCCGTTGGCGTGGCCCCATTATTGCTTTGGACAGCGGCGGCCGGCGTCGGTCTCTGCTCCGTACAGTAGGGTCACCGAGCAGAGGAGGTCCGATGCTGTTGGTACCCAAGCAGTTGCAGCGGGTTGGAATGACGGGAAATGTGCCCTACTACGGCGGGCGATTCTCGCCGGCTCAGGCCTACGGGGCATCCCATCCAACTGCGCCGCCGCCGTCTTTTGCGAATCCCGTTACGGGCGGGGCCTTCGCACGTGCGCCCGTGCCCACGACCTGGCCAGTCGGGAAGGCCCGCTTCTCCAGCGCCGAGCCAAGCTGATGCGGAGGCGGCGCTGCAGCATCTGCTGAACACTGGAGTGATTTCGCAGGTGGAGTTTCAGGAGCTGCGGGCGCGGGTGACCCAGTGACCGGGCCAGTGCAGGTTCTGGTTGTGGGCTTTGATCGGCCGACGTTTTCCGGTGAGGTACTAGCGGAATTTACGCGGCTGCGGGACGCCGGGATCGTCCGACTCGTCGACTTGCTGGTCGTCTCGCGCACCGAGGACGGCGCCTTCGAGACTCTGGCCCTTCCGGAAGGGGTTGAAGCGGATCTCGGTGACTTAGCCGCCAGCGTTTTGGGCCAGCCCGAGGAGTCGGCCGAGGCCGAGGCAGAGGTGGCTGATATCGACAGTGCCTCAACGTGGTCCCTCGCCGATGCGATACCCGTCGGCAGCACCGCGGCGGTCGCGCTCATCGAGCACACCTGGGCGGCTCCCTTGAGCGCCGCGATCCAGCGGGCCGGCGGCACCCTGCTCGACGAGACCTGGCTGGCACGTGAAGATCGCGAGCTGCTTGAGGCCTTGATCGCCGAGCGCTGAACCTGACCAGAGGGCATTTGGCCGACCCGGCCGCCCACGACAGAGGAGAATCGGATGTCAACCGCCAATACCCCTGCGCCGGTCCCGCGCAATCGTGTCGTCATCGACGCCGGCAGGCTCTGGGGCGGCGGTGTGGCGACCGCACTGGTCGCCGCACTTGCAGCGGCCGTCGGTGTATTGATCTGCCGTGACCTATTGAACGTAAAGCTGGTCGAACCGCCGCTGCTTCCCTTTACGGATTCCTTCCCTATTAACTACGCCATAACAGCGGCCATCCTGGCGCTGGCGGCGACTGGTCTCGCCCACCTTTTGTCCCTGGTCACACCGCGGCCCCGGGTGTTCTTCAACTGGATCGTTGGTCTCATCACGGTCGCCACCATGGTCTTGCCGTTCGCCTTGGAGGGCAGCCTGCAGGGCAAGATCTGTGCGGCGGTGATCAATATGGTGATCGGCATCTGCATTGCCAGCCTGCTGTCTGCCGTGCTCTCCCGGACGGTCGTCGACGCCGAGCGCTCGTGGCAGCAGCCCTAACTGACTCAACTCCATCCCTCTGAAGCGGGATCGTGTGCGTTCGACCGGTGTCTGGAGGGGTCAAACGCGCACGATCTTTTAGGAAACCAGGCCAGTCAGCAGGCGAGTTGCCGCAGCGTTGAACCGCTGCACATCGTCGTACGGACGCGCGATCAGCATCGCCCCCTCCAGGCCGCTGACGATGACTTGAGCTGCCTCGCGCGCCGGCCCGTTCAGCTTGATCTTGCCGGACTCCTGACCCTCTTCGAGGACCCGGGTAAGCCAGGCCTCGTTGGCATCAAAGAACTCGATCACGGCCTGCTGCATGGGTTCGGCGAGCGTGTCGTATCCCGCAGCAAGCATTCCGCACAGACACATTCGGCGTTCGCTCAAGCACATCGGCATAGATCGCCTCGTACGCACGAATCTTTGCGATGGGATCTGTCTCGTGCTGATCAATGGCCTCCAGGGCCGCGGTGAAGCGCTCCGCATATCGTTCGATCAGGGCACGGCCGAGCTCCGCCTTCCCCGCAAAGTGGTAGTGCAAGCTGGCCTTCGTGATGTCCAGCTCCGCAGCGATGTCGGCATAACTGAACCCGTTGAAGCCACGCAGCTGTACCAGCCGCTCCGCGACATCCAGGATGCGCGTGGCCGTATCAGGGCGGTCAACTGCTGGTCGCTCTCTGGATCCCGAGTTCGGTTCAGTGCCATCGCGACATTCTCTCAGATTGGGTATTGACTATCTACCTACTAGTAGGTCAGTCTAGCTGGAAAGGGTTTCCAACCGAAGGAGGGAGCGAAGATGCTGGACAGGCATGAGACCGAACACAAGAGCTTCGCGGCGCCGGACGAGACGCGGAAGTTCAACAACGGCCGCGCCGAAGTGATCGAGATCGGTGGAGGTGAGGTCGGGCGGCTGATCTTCGAACCGGGCTGGCGTTGGTCCAACGACGTGAAACCCATCGCGGGCACCGAAAGCTGCGAAGCCCCGCATTTCCAGTACCACCTCAGCGGACGGTTGGGCATCCGCATGGACGACGGCACCGAGTTCGTCGCTGAGCCCGGGGATGTGACGTCACTGCCGAGCGGACACGATGCCTGGGTGATCGGTGACGAGCCGGTGGTCGTCGTCGACTGGTACGGCGCCAGCAACTACGCAAAGGTCGGCCAGCTCACGGGCTGAGCAGCTCTGAAACGCTGATCACGAGCTCAGGTCCGCCCCGAGCAGATTGAGCACGGCGCGCTCGATCTTGCCATGCGTGGTGCCGTCGGAGAGATCAGTATCCGTCGCGGCCAGCGCTGGCGAGATCGTCGCACCGTCGTGGAAGAGATCGATCACGCGTGGATCGACGTAGGATGCCCGGGCCACTGCCGGTGTATTGCCGAGATAGCCCGCCACTTCCTTCATCGCCGCAGACACCGCTCGCTTACGGGCAGCAACCGTCCTCGCGCGCTCGTTGGCCTCAGCCAGTACCACGGCGGCGATCACTGTCCCGTGCCAGGTGCGGAAGTCCTTGGACGACATCTCATCACCAACGTGCGCCTTGATATAGCTGTTGATGTCATTGGAGCTGACATCTCGCCAGTGCCGTCCATCCTTGTATGCAAGGAGTTCTGCCCCGCCACCACGCCGCGCCAGTAGGTCGCGGACGGCTCGTAGAACAAGATCATCAGCGAGCGCGACGTACCGTTCCTGACCGGACTTGGCCACGTAGTTGAAGATCACCGACCCGGACTCGATGGAGACGTGCTCTTTCTGAATCGTTGCCAGGCCGAAGCTGTTGTTGGCCTCCGCGTACGCCTCGCCGCCGATCCGGAAGAAACCAAGATCAAGAAGTCGGAAGGCCGTTCCCAGCGCGCGCTCGTAGGGCATGCCTTCCAGCTCCAGATCCTGTGCCACAGTGCGCCGGGCCGCAGGCAGCCGGGCAGCCACCTCGAGCACCTTGTCGTGCTTCAATCGATCACGCTGCAGCCGCCACTGCTCGTGGTAGAGATACTGCCGCCGTCCGGCGTCGTCGGTGCCCACTGCCTGTATATGCCCAGTAGGTACGGGGCAGATCCACACTTCCTCCCAGGCCGGCGGTATGACCAGTAGCTTGCAACGCTGACTTTCTTCCGCGGTGAGGCGGCTTCCGGACTCATCCAGGTAGACGAATCCCTTCCCAGCGCGCCGCCGGGTCCATCCCGGATCTTGGGGCGAAACCCTTCTCAGCCTCGGCACATCTGTAGTTGTACCCGCCTAAGTCGGCCCATCACCCGCTGATTGACTGATCAACGTGCGCATGCTGTTCACCACCAACCCGCTCTACGGGCACCTCTATCCGATGCTGCCGCTCATGAATGCCGCACGGCAGGCAGGTCATGAGGTCATCGTCGCAACCGGCCCTGACTTCGCCGCTGAGGTCGACCGCCACGGCTTTCCGATCTGGGCGGTCGGGCCCACGGCGCAGCAAGTGCACACAGATGCGGCCACAGCCGATGAGGACCCGCCGGCCGATGAAATTCAGCGGATGGTGAGGGCTGGTATGAATCTCTTCGGCCGCCCCGGCATCGCTCGAGCTCGCGATCTGATACCGCTGGCGGCCAGCAGGGAGCCGGATGTCGTGGTGCATGAGCTGACTGAGGCTGCTGGATGGCAGGCCGCGGCTGTAAGCGGCGCCCTTGATGTCATCCACGGCTTTGGCACCCACATCCCCTACCTCATCGAGGCCATGCAGATCGTGTTAAGTGCGGTGAGGTCCGAACTCGGCAGTTCTGACCGCAGCCTGCACCTGACCGACGTGCCGTACGTCGATCCCTGCCCGCCGCTGCTCCAGCCGCCGGGAGGGGTGCCATTCCGCAACGTGTTGCCGCTGCGTCCTGAAATGGGCGTTGTGCATCCGGGCGAGCAGTTGCCTGAGTCCATGCGCGACCTGCCCTACGAGAAGACGATCTACCTCACCTTCGGCACCGCATTCAATGCGCCGCAGGTGCTGGCGCAGGCGATTGATGCCGTACGAGACCTGCGGTGCAACGTCATCGTGACAACAGGCCCAGGGGTTGATCCGGCGAGCTTCGCACCCGTGCCGCCGCACATTGCGATTGCACAGTTTGTCCCACAGGCACTGATCATGAAGTGCTGCGCGGCCGTCGTCTCCCACACCGGTTCGGGCACCATGCTCGGCGCTTTGGCCGAGGGTCTGCCGCAGGTCTGCCTGCCGATGGGAGCTGATCAGTTCTCGAACGCGGCCCAGATCGTGCGGACCGGAGCCGGCATCATGGTGCCGCCGGATACACGTACGCCGCAGACCATCCGGGCCGCGATCGATCAAGTGCTCGCCGATCCCGCGTACGCCGCCGGAGCTCGAGTGTTGCAGGCCGATATTGCCGCCATGCCGTCGGCAGACGATGTTGTAAACGACATCAGCCGGATAGCCACTGCCGGGAGTTGACGCCAGCAGGAGGGCCTAAGGCACCTTAGGTACCTCAGACCGTAGATAGTCCAAAAGATAC
Organism: uncultured Actinomycetota bacterium; assembly: GCA_963734005.1. Classification (GTDB taxonomy): domain Bacteria; phylum Actinomycetota; class Actinomycetes; order Propionibacteriales; family Propionibacteriaceae; genus Microlunatus. The sequence continues at coordinate 69,424 of CAVTFS010000025.1, read as the reverse complement.
GTAATCTCCACGTGTTCCGCCCCCACGCCTTAGAACCAGGATGGTTCTCAAGAGCTAACAAGGAGGCTGAAATGAGTTTGATCAACGACTACACGTTCCAGGCTATGAGCGACCAGCGGGAGCGGGACTTGGCGAGACTGGCCGAGCACAACCGGAACGTTCGGCTCGCGCTGAACGGTCGTGAAGGTTGGTTGCGCCGAGTGCTCACCCGTCGCGGACGCCGCCGCATCGCCATCGCGGCACCCCAGCACCGGGTCGCGCACTAAGCGCGACCCGGCAGCCTGTCACAAGCTGGTGGCACGATAGTGCTCATGGTGAAAGCGGCCAGATCGGCCACCACCGTGCGTACCCAGCACATCGTTGGGCGCGCTGAGCAGCGCGCCCAATTGCGCCAGGCGCTCGACGATGTCATCGACGACGGCAGTCGTTTTGTCATCATTGGCGGCGATGCTGGGGGTGGCAAGACCACGGTCGTCGAGGCATTCGTGGCCGATCTTTTTGGTCCGCTCTCCGACCGCAAGGCCCAGGTGATCCGGGGTCAGTGCGTGCCCATGGGTGAGGAGGGCCTGCCATACGCGCCAGTCGTTGGGGCTCTGCGAGATCTGGTAAACCAACACGGCCGCGAGCAGATCCTGGAGTGGGTCGGCACAGGCCGGCATGCCTTGGGCGTTCTGCTGCCCGACCTGAGTACGCCGCCGCGTGAGAGCGATGAGACGATCCGGCTGCAGCTCTACGAGGCGGTCACCATGCTCTTGGAGCGGGCCAGCGAGAACGGGCCGCTAGTGGTGATCATGGAAGACATCCACTGGGCCGATGAGTCCACCCGGCATGTGCTCCGCTTCTTGGCCAGGGCCCTAACCGATGCGTCGGTGATGATTGTTACCACCTACCGCAGCGATGAGCTCACCCGCCGGCATCCCTTGCGCCCGCTGCTGGCGGAGGTCGGCCGTCTCCCCGGCACGGTGCGGGTTGACGTGCCCAATCTGGAGCGTGCCGAGGTCGCTGAGTTGCTGACACAGCTGATGGAACGGCCGCCGAGCAACGTGATCATCGATCTGGTCTATCGGCGAAGTGAGGGCGTCCCGTACTTCGTCGAAGAGCTCACCCGCTCGGCTGCCCGCGGCTGCATCGACATGCCGGATACGCTGCGCGATGCACTGAACGTACGGGTCTTGAGTCTCTCTGACCGAACCCAACAGACGCTGCAGTTGGCTGCGGTGGCGGGTACCCGTGTTGACCATGATCTGCTGGCGGCGGCGGCGGATGCCTCAGATGGGGAGTTGGAGAGTCAACTGCGGGAGGCAATCGATGCTGCTGTCCTCACGGTGGACGAGACAGGGTACAGCTTCCGGCACGCGCTGCTGCGCGAGGTGATCCACGACGACTTGCTGCCCGGGCAGCACGCTCGGCTGCATGCCCGCTTCGCAAGGATTTTGGAGGAGCACCCCGAGGTGATGAGCGCGGAGGCCGCTCCTTTGGAGATCGCCCATCACTGGAATGCAGCGCACGAGGTCAACAAGGCCTTCCGATGGTCGTTTATTGCAGCGAGTTCGGGCTCTGCCGCGTTTCATGAGGCGCTCAAGCTGTACGAGAGGGCGCTTGAGCTGTGGGACCAAGTGGATGATCCGGAGTCGGTGGCAGGGTCCCACGAGAGCTTGTTGATGCGCGCCGCGTCCGCGGCAGAGGACGCCGGTGAGATGGAGCGGGCCCTCGCCCTGGTGAACGCCGCTCTCGATGAGCTAGATGCCAAAGACAAGCCTCGCGAGCGCATTGAGGCGTTGATCGTGCAGGCGCGCACCAAGTTCACCCTGATGGATTCTGGCGGCGTCGAGGCGCTCCGCGAGGCCGTTCGAATCCTCCCTCCAGATGCCGATGCCGAGCTGCGGGCTCGGGTATTGGAGATGCTGGCCCGCCGCACCATGCTGTCAGGCGACGTCCAGCAAGGCATTGAGTTCTCGCAGCAGGCTGTCGAGGCCGCAGCGCTGGCCGACTCCGACTCGATCACGGCAAACGCGTGGATCACGCTTGGCACTAGCCTGGCTGCCGCCGGCCAAGAGGACGAAGGGCTCGCAGCATTCGAGCGCGTCAGCCACCTCGCGCGCAGCAACACCCGGACGCTATTGCGCTTCTACATCAACTACTCCGACGCCCTTAACCACGTCGGCCGGTACGACGATGCAGCTCGTCAAGCCTTGAGCGGTGTCGACGTCGCCCGTGAGCTTGGGCTGGAGCGCTCCCTCGGTGCCATGCTCGCCGGGAATGCCGCGGAGCCGCTGCTTGCGCTCGGGCAGTGGGCGCGGGCATCAGCCATGATCGAACGGGCGCTGGAGCTGGATCCGCCCGCGCATCATCACGCCCACCTCCGCTTGCTCCAGGCCTGGTTGCATGTGTGGCGCGGCCAGCTCGATGAGGCAGACGCAGTGCTGACCGAATTTCGACCGTTGATCACCGATGCGCAGCTCGCGCCGCAATACAACAGCCAGGCGATCCGTACCGATGCCGAGCACGCGCTTGCTCTGGGTGATCATCGGCGAGCCTGGTCCGATGTGACGGTGTTCTTTGATCATTGGGAGCTGTACGAGCGGACCCAGTGCTATCCGCTGCTCGCGGTCGGTGCAGCTGCTGCCCAGGTTCTCGATCAGCGCGAGGGCACAGGGAAGCGGTTGGCACTCGTTCGGGATTTCCTTGACGATCGCGCGGTGCCGGTACGCATCCGCCCGTTCTGGGAGCCAGTGATCATCGCCGAGCTGGATGACACTGCCGAAGCGTGGCGGTCCGCATGGAATCAGCTTGCGGAGCAGCGAGCGCCCGCCCATCTGCGTCCGTACGCGGGCCTTCGGCTCGGCCAGCACCTGGTAGTTGCACGCGAGCGTGTCGAGGCTAAACAGGTGCTGACCTCTGCGTCAGAAGATGCCGTTGCGCTCGGCTCGACACTGCTGGCCGACCGGATTGCGGCGCTCGCGCAGCGTGCCGGCTTTGGTGTGGCGGCGCAGGTGGATGCGAGTCCGGTAGCGGGCCTGACACCGCGCGAGCTCGAGGTGCTGCAACTGGTGGCGGCTGGCCGATCCAATGGCGAGATCGGCAACGCATTGTTCATCAGTACGAAGACCGCCAGCGTGCACGTCTCGAACATCCTGGCCAAGCTGGGCGTCAGCGGGCGGGGCGAGGCTGCCGCACTAGCTCACCGGGTCGGCCTGACTGTCCCTTGAGCCGGTCGGGCACCACGCCCAGCGGCACTTTCTCAATCCCGGTGCACCCTGCCCGAAAAGCTGATCGCCTCGTGCACATCATCGTTCGGGTCAACGATGAAGGTCACCTTCTTCAGCTCCTTGAATGGCACGGCAAACCCGACCGTGGCAATGTCTTCGTCGTCGGGCTTGATCTTTCGGCTGAAGCCGCTCTGCAGCTCATCGGTCTTGTCGATGATGATCTGCGCGTCCTTGCCGTTTCCGTACTTCGCGCCGATCAGGACGCCTTCGGCGTCGTACGGCTCCTCGGTCTTGTTCTCGATCCGGACCGATGCGATCACGATCTCGCCGTTGGTCGCCTCTGCGCCGCGGTCAGTCTTCCTCGCCTTGTCAGCGTCTACTGTCCCGGCGATCTCGATCAGCAGCCCGTCGTCGAACTCGGCGGCATCGTTCAGGCTGAACTGCTGCTCTTCCGGTACCTCGCCAGGTGTCGCGCTCGTTGCGTCCGGGCTTGGGCTTGCACTCGTTCCCGTCCCTTCAGGGCTGCCGCTGGTAGCAGCCATGTTGGGCTGCGGCTCGTTGGCGGGCGGTACACCACACGCCGCCAGGGCTAGCAGCACGGCGATGAGTGCTCCCGGGAGTCGCCTCATAGACCGACACCGTACCGGCCACTGCTGGTGTCGGGCCGCTAAGGTTGTCGCGTGAAATGGAAGGTGGTACTGGCAGTCGGGGCTGTTGCCGGGGGCGCTGTCTGGTTCGCACGCCGTAAGTCCCGGCGCGCCGCAGCCGAGGCGGAGCTCTGGGCCGAGGCCACCGATCCCATCGCCCGCTTCGGCGAATCCTGACTCTCCCTAAGCCGAGACTCAGCGTTCGCGGGGCTTGGTGAACATTCCGGCTACCTCCTGAGAGAGGTCCTCATCAATCAGCAGCGTCACCAGGTCACCGGCCCGTAATTCGGTGTCCCCATGTACCGGCAACAGGAGCCCGTCGCGAACGACGATGCTGATCCAGACATTGCCTGCCTGCTCGGCGATATCTTCGACCGTTCGGCCGTCAACGGGTGATCCGGCGGCAACGGTGACCTGGTGTGCAGTCTCGGGCTCGGCTCGGAGTCGTACGCCGACCGCCCAGGGCTCCGGCCTGACCGGCTGCATCGGTACCCCCAATCTCCGCGCAACTCCTGGCACCAGACTGCCCTGAACGATCACAGAGAAGATCACCACGATCACGACGATCCCGTAGAGCCGTTCCGCGTCCGGTACGTCCGCCGTCAGGATGAGCACGCCCAGCAGGATGGGCACGGCTCCCTTGAGTCCAGCGAACAGCACGAATGCGCGCTCGCCACGTTCCAGTTGCGCGGGAAGCAGGCAGAGGCCAACCACCAGCGGCCGGATGACAACGGCAAGCGCCAGGCCAAGGATGAGCCCAGGGAGCCAGACATCCATCCGGGCCAGAACTGTCAAATCGATGGTCAGCCCCAGCACGACGAATGCCACGATTTCCGCCAGTCCGGCAAGCGCAGCGTGGAAGCGCGCAATCTCTCCCTGGTACGGCGCGCGTCGGTGGCCGATGACGATGCCGGCTACAAAGACGGCCAGGAAGCCGGATCCGTGCAGCAGTGTCGTTGCACCGTACAGGAGCAGCACGCTCGCGAGAGTTCGCAACGGATACAACGCCTCACTCGGAAGCGAGACGCGACGCATGAACCAGAGCAGCGCGATCCCGCCCGCGACGCCAGCGGCGACACCAATCGTCATCTGCAGCAGGAAATCCGCGGCAATGCGGCCGACCGCCACGCCGCTCACCCCACCAGCGGCTAGCAAGCCAGCCATCAAAGCAATCCCAACCGGGTCGTTCGCTCCGGATTCGCCCTCGAGGATCGTGCCGCTACGTCCGGAAATCTCCTGCTGCCCCAACACCGAGAAGACCACTGCGGGGTCGGTCGGTGACACCGCGGTCCCGACGAGGAGCGCGACGTACCAGGCCAATCCGAATCCAATGTGCAGCAAGACGCCGCCGGCTGCGGCGGTCAGGAAGGTGCCGAGGACGCCGACGACGATGATCGGTACCAGCGCGGCCCGCAGCCGAGACCATCCGATGTGCCTGCCGCCATTGAAGAGGATCAGGATGAGCGCCACCGTCACGACCCGTTCGACTGCGTCGTCCCGCAGTGCCGGCACTCCCGGGATTACTTGGACCGCAACGGCAGCAGCGGCCAGCATCCACACAGGTGCGGGAATTCTGAGCCGAACCGACAATCGGTTGACCAAGACGGCCGCCAGCGCAATCGCCCCGGTCAAGGCGATGATCAAGGCGTACTGGGCCGTCTCGGACAAATGCTGCTCCTCGGCGATCGACGAGCGGAGGCGATTGCCGACCAGCCTTCCCGGCACACCGCTGCACACACTACGCCCGGGCCACGCCGGCGGAGCCGAGTGTCAGTGCAACGTCTGGTGGCCGTCGGCGCGCAGGGCGCGAAGCACGATGGCGGGCCTAAACAGCGTTGTGGTCGGGCTTTGCAGCGCCGCAATACGCAGGAACTGTTCGGCCACAACCGGGTCACGCTCGGCCGCACGCTGTACCCGGTTGACGTATGCGTTGATAACTCGAACCGGCAGCGGCCGTGAGCCGCGCACCTGGGGCAGGGCCAGGTCGGCACCGACGGCGAGCTGCCAGGCCATACTCACCGGTTTCGCGGCGGCGCGGAAGAATCGTCGGGCCAGGTCCGCTTCGCCGCCGACCAGTGTGTTGTGCAGAGCCGCCGCCTGCAGGGCTGCCACCGACATGCCCAGCGCGTACGCCGGATTGGTGCTGCAGATTGCGTCGCCGAAGGCCAGGAGCCCGGCCGGGAAGCGGCGCAGTTTCTCGTAGTGCTGACGCAAGTTGGCCGGAAATCGGTACGCGACGATCTCATCGAGGGGCTCAGCACTACGGATTGCAGCGAAGACGTCGGGTGGTGCGATGGTCTCGACGAATGCGAGGAAGGCGGTCGGTTCCGTTGGAGGGTGGTGGCCGTCGTATCCGATCGCGGTCAGGATCCACCGATCATCCTCTTGTGCAAAGAACACGAACCCGGTGGGCCGACTCGGCTCGGCACCGCAAGCCACCACCTTCACATCGCGTAAGTCACCCTGAGAAACACGGAGATGTCGCGTGGCGTACTTCAAATTGATCTTGAGCTGCTCCTGCCGAGGCGGTTGGTAACCGTGGTCGGTCAGCCAGGTCGGTATCTTGCTGCCGCGTCCCGTTGCATCCACGACTAAATCGGCGCCGATTGTTTCTTCGGCGCCGGTATCGCGGCGCTGGACCTGTACTCCGGTGATGCGCTGTCGAGCCTGGTCAAAACCCAGTGCCACAGCCTGGCAGTGCTCAATGACATCGACGCCTGCTAGGGCCTGTACCTGGCTGCGCACACGGGCTTCCAGAAAAGGTCGGCTGGCCTGACAGACGAATGGACCATCCGGCTGGCCCCGCAGCTGCAGTTGGTGTCCGCCCGGTGAGAAGCGGAACTCCGCGAAGTCTCGGACGACGGGTACGCCGCTCGCGCTCAGCTCCCCGAACAGATCCGGGAAGAACCGATCGAGGATCTGCGTGCCACCGGGTACCAGGATGTGGGCATGTCGACCCTGCGGGACGCCGCGGCGATGCTCGACCGATCCGAGCAGCCGGTCGCGGTCGAGCACTGTGACTCGGCCGTACGCCTCGGCCAGTACGCGCGCAGCGAGCAGCCCGGCCATGCCAGCGCCCAGGACCACCGCGTGATCACCGATCTGGCGCATCTCGCAACCTCCAAGGATTGCGACGACGCTAGAACAGCGCTCGATGTCGCGACTTCGGTGAAATTACTCAATCCGCCCGGAGACGATGGGTAATTCCTCGGAGTGGGGGTTCCGCGCTCGAGCGATCGAAGCCGGAGTGCTGTCGCCGTCCCCGGTGCCGGGATTTCGGCGCTGAGCCTCAACCTTGCGATCTTCGCGATCCTTGACGGATCGAATACGCGATGCGGCAGTCCGGGCAGGTCGCAGGAAGAAATTGGACACAGTCGCACATGGATGATTCGCGCAGCGGACAAGTCCCCTAGTCTCATCCCATGAGCTCGCAGATCGGCCTCAGCATCCGTCCAGCGTTCCCCCGTGGGCTGATCATCCTTCTCGGAATCGCCGCCGCGCTGGTCGCGGCTCTGGGCATGAGGCAATTCGCCAACATCCTCGGTCCGGTGTTCCTGGCATTGGTGCTCTCGATCGCCGTCCACCCGATACGAAAGCTGGCCGACCGTTACCACTTACCGGCCTGGCTGGGCATGATCCTCAGCCTCATCGCGGTCTACGGGATCGTTTTCGGGCTCTTTACGATTCTGGTCATCGGCGGCATCCAGTTCGCGTCCCTGCTGCAGAGTTATGGCCCACAATTCCAGGCCTTCTTACAGCACGCCGTTCAAGCCACTCGAGTCAGTCGGTGTCAGCCAGGAGAAGCTCGAAGACTTTGTGAACGACCTCAGCCCAAGCAGACTGGTTGGGGTTGCGAGCAGCCTGCTCGGCGGGCTCGCAGGCGTATTGAGCGACATCTTCTTCCTCATCGTGCTGCTGTTCTTCACAGTTGTCGACGCGGGAGACTTCGCCTCCAAGCTGAAACGCGTCCCAGTGCACGGTCAGCGGCTCGCGCGAGGTATTTGACCGGTTCGCTCATGGCTCCCGCCAATATCTCGCGGTAGCAACGGTCTTCGGCGCGATTGTCGCATTCTGCGACTTCATAGCGCTCTGGATTCTCGACATCCGTTATGCCTGGCTCTGGGCACTGTTGGCATTTATTACCAACTACATCCCCAATATCGGGTTCATCATCGGGTTGGTGCCACCGACAATAGTCGCGTTGCTCGATCAAGGACGTCGTGACCGCGATTATCGTGGTCGCGGTCTACTGCGTATTGAACTTTGTCATCCAAACCATTATCCAACCGAGGGTTGTCGGCGTGACAGTCGGACTCTCGGCCACCCTAAGCTTCCTGTCTTTGATCGTCTGGGCCACGATTCTCGGCGCTTCTGGAGCATTTCTTGCCATTCCGCTGAGCCTGTTGGTTAAGGCCTTGCTTGTCGATGTCGATCCTGAACAGAGACTGGGTGGCACCTCTCTTGTCCAGCGAAAAACCTGGCAAGGAGCCAGAGTCGACTCAAACCGACGAATCTCCTGTCGCCGAACCAAACGAGGAATCCCCCGTTGGCGAGGCTGCAGAAGAAGCCGCTTCGGTACACGCCGAGCCAGAAACCCAACCCCAAAGCGCCGGGCACTTAAAGGATTCCGAGCCGCTCCGCCTGGAGAACGGCCTCGCGACGTGTCTGTACCCCAAGTTTGCGGTACGTCGAGCGCAGATGAGTCTTCAGCGTGTTTCTCGAGATGAACAAAGCAGAGCAGAGCTCACGCTGGTCCAGCGGAGTGGGTAGATACTGCAAAATCTCCAGCTCCCGCTCCGAGAGCGGATCAGTCAACCGAGCTCCGGAAACCGGCTGCCGGCGAAGATATGCAAGCAGTTCGACCACCAGTTCCCCGTACGGCGTAATCCGACGCCGCTCAGCCTCCAGCACGGGCATGATCGTCGCAGCAATTTCACCGTACGGGCGCCGCCAGCCGTGGACCTCGGTGCTCTGCAAGGCGAGCCGGAGATAGTGCGAACCCTGATCAGGCATCTTGGCGCGCAAAGCCAGACTCGCCGCGGCGAGCAGCACTCGCACTCGCAGCGCCTCGGACCGGCCTTGGAGCAACGCCGACTCAATTGGCAAATTGCTCATCAATCCATTCACATCTGAATTGAGCTGGGCCGTCCCTGAATCCAAGGCGGCGCGTGCCAGCACCCATGCCAGAAAATATGAGTGATTCCCCGTTCTGTCGTCGAACCAGTTCGCTGGCGCTGAATTCAGAATCAGATCGAGCGCCTTCGAGAATTCGCCTGCTGCAAGGTGCACGTCGATCCGAGCAATTGCCCACAAATAACCAATGGTCCACCATTCCTGGACTTCAGGCCTTGCTGCGATCAGATCATCGAGCATCAACCCGCATCCCAGCCGGTCGTTGTCTCGAACCAGCCGCAGCCGCGCGTCGGTAATGATGTCCAGCGCCCGGCTGATCGGATCGCGGGAACGCAGATCGCGCTTGAGTGGTGACGAGATGATCAGGCGGTGCCGCAGTTTGGCCGCCGGTTTCCATCTCAAGCCATTGCCGCGCCGACCAGAGGGTTCCCACCGGATCCGGGGCGCCGGTAACGCTCTCACGATCAATCAGCGCCGCAGCGCGATCAAGGTGATCTCGAGCGGAGCGAAAGTCTCCCGCGACAACCGCTGCCCAGGCTCGAATTTCGAGTTCCCCGAGCTGCACCTTTGGGTACAACTCCGAGCTCGACGCCCGCGACTCGTCGAGTATCGCTTCGACAGCGCCCGGCCGACCTTCAACGAAGCGGCACGCGGCGTGCTGCTGGCGCCACGCGTACTGGAGACCCATTGCTGGAGCGGTCGAAGCCGGCGTCGCATCGAAGCCGGGATCGAGCTCCAGGATCCTCACAGCCTCGCGGGCCTGCCCCCGCTCAGCGCACTGCCAGGCCTCGAGGAATTCGAGCACTTCGGTCTCGAGCCTGGTGTTCGCCCGAGGCGTGTCGTTCAGGATCGCCGACGCGGAAGCGATCGCCTCCGTACGGGTGCCTGTCCCCAGCTTGATCAGGGCCGCTGCCAACCGCACGCTGAGGTTGGCGTCTCGGTGCGCTGCAGGAAACCGGGCGATAGCAGTGCCGACCCATCCCCAGTCCCCAGTGGCCAACGCCAGACATGAGCCAGCCAGCACCGACTCGGCGAGGACATCCCACGCTTGACCCTGGACCGCCGCCGGTACCGCTCGAACGTGCTCGCCCTGCCGGGAGAACCATTCGGCCGCCAGAGCGGATAGCCGCCGCACGTCAGCAGGCGCCGATCGCATCAGCTCGGCAAGCAGCAGCGCACGAAACATCGGATGATAGCGATAGGGCCAGCGTTGTTCGGGGTGCCGATGGACAAAGCCGGGTTGGCTATATGCCCGCTCGAGCAGTAGCGCGCTGTCCGAACGGCCGGTCAGCTGCTCAGCCAGTTCAGCGTCGAGAAACTCGCTGACAGACGTCTTGAGCAGGAAGTCCCGAAGATCGTCGGCGGTGTAGGCGAGAGCCTGTCCCATCAGATAGCTGCCGACTGCGGTGTCACCATGCAGCAGCGTTGAGAAGGCTTCTTCGGAATGGGCTGCTTGGGACAGTGGTGTTGTTGAGAGCCTTAGCCCGGCTGGCCATCCCTCGGTGTGCACCCACAGCGCCCGTGCCTGCTCTGCACTGACGGCAACCTGGTTCGCCGCCAAGAACAGCCGTGTCTCGTCCTCGTCAAACGCCAAATCGTCGGCCCGGAGCTCCACTACTTTGCCGGCCAACCGCGCTTCGTGCAGCGCGAGGATCGGATCACTTCGTGTTGCGATGACGAGGCGGCGGGTTCCGCTGGCCTGGCGCAGTGCATCCCTGAGCGGGTCGGTGCTGCGGTCGCGCTCGAGAAGGTGCAGGTCGTCGATGATCAAGCGTCACCGTTGGCTTGCTCAGAGCGCGGCTGACCTGCTGCCATAACTGCCATATCAGTGCTTTCCGCCGGGTCGAGGCGGACTACAGGCCCAATGTCTGCAACCCATTGCCGCAGCAGTGTTGTTTTGCCATAGCCGGCGGGGGCGGAAACGAGCGTGATTGGCCGCGAAGCGCTTCCACCGGACTGAAGAAGCCTTCGACGGGTGATTACGCCGTTTTGAGAGATCGCCGTCCTTCCGTTGGAAGGCCATCGCCGTAGGGTTTTTTTCCCGACTACCCCTGCGACAGTCGGCTCGTCAATCCCCCGAAGACGCGCCAGTCCTCATGTTAGGTGGGTCGTTATCGCTCGTCCAGCTTGATCTTTGCCGCACTTCCACCAGTTCAACGCCAAAATCTTGCATGGCCTGCAGTGCACCATGAAGCTCTGCCTGGTCGCGGAAGACGCCTACCAGGATGGCGCCATTAGCTGTCTGCTCGATGTTTGAGATTCAGAGCTTGCAATGCAGCAACGAGCGCATCAGGCAATTCACCGCGTACGCGGATCTCATACGTGAGGCGCCCAGCGCCTTTAGTCATGACCGTGCGGTCGCCGCTTGACCGATGGTCGCCACGGCCCTGATAGCGATGACGTCGATGGCGATGAGAACGATCTCATCACGGACATGCCGCCTCCACGTTGACTCGCCGACACAATTATCGGATAACGGCACAGTGCTCTCGATCGGCCGCCCGGGACATCACTCTTTAGGGGTGATCTTTGCGGAAACGCCGCCAGACGGGTGAAGCGAGGCGCTTGGTTGGGGCGCGAGTAGCGTCCTCCTCGTGAGCACGCTCTCGGACCTGGTCGAGTTGACAGGGGAAGTCTTCCGCATGGGCTCGCAGCAGTTCTATCCCGACGAGGGCCCGGTCCACGATGAGCATGTCGAGCCATTTGCGATCGAGCAGCACCCCGTCACCAACGCGCAGTTCTCAGAGTTCGTATCTGACACCGGGTACGTGACGATGGCCGAGCGGCCGCTTGACCAGGCGCTGTTCCCAGACCTCGCACCCGAGGAGCTCGAACCCGGCTCGTTGGTATTCACTCCAACTCCTGGACCGGTCGATCTCAGCAACTGGCGGCAGTGGTGGCGATGGTCGGTCGGTGCCGATTGGCGGCATCCGTTCGGCCCCGAATCGAGCATCGATGAGAAGGCTCACCACCCCGTCGTTCAGGTCGCCTATCCGGATGCGGAGGCGTACGCGAGCTGGGCAGGTCGTCGTCTGCCCGGCGAGGCTGAGTGGGAGTACGCCGCGCGGGCGGGCAGCACCTCGACATACGCCTGGGGTGCGGAGGTCAAGCCGAACGGTCAGTTGATGGCGAACACCTGGCAGGGGCGGTTCCCATACCAGAACACGGGCGCCAAAGGCTGGGCCGGTACTTCTCCTGTCGGGGCTTTTCCGGCCAATGGCTTCGGACTGGTCGACATGATCGGCAATGTCTGGGAGTGGACGACCACCGACTATCAGGCGCGCCATGTCATGGCGTCGCCGTGCTGTGGTCCCTCGGACGTGCCAGCCCACCCAGTCGCGGACCAGACGAGCCGCAAGGCATTGAAGGGTGGATCACATCTGTGCGCGCCTGAGTACTGCCTGCGATACCGCCCGGCAGCGAGATCGCCTCAGTCCTTGGACACCTCAACCACGCACATCGGCTTCCGTTGTGTCGTGAGCTTGTGAGCCTGCAAGCGCAGCTTCGGCAGTCGGAGCAGAGTCGTTGACTGCTACATCCGTTGGACTGCTTTCGGGCTCTGCCACCTCCGGGGCTGGGCTGGGGGGCCGGCCAAGGAATTCGATGATCGCGAGGACGACGAGTACGCAAAGCGCGATTACGATGATCACTTTTCCGGTCGGCTGATCCCAGAAGACCAGCACCAGCGCCGCTATCGCAACCACAGCGATCCGCAGCACCCGCTTGTAGGTGTAGACCCACGCTCCCACCGGACCGGTGCGGAAGCCGGCCCTTTCAGCACCGCCTCGCAGCCAGGCAATCCCTCTGCTCACGCCCAGCCCGAGCACGCACTGCGGTGACCGAGCGGCCCGTGAAGAACCCGGCCAGGGCGATAACCAGGCCAAAGACCAGCACCGTACGCAGCCCCAGCCGCAGGAACCGCACCAGCGTGTCATAGAAGGCGGCTGCGGCCTCATAGGTCAGTACTCCGGCAGGACGGGCATCGAGGTAGAGCGCTCGGAGCACCAAGATCCCGATTCCTAGCGCCAGCATGCCGCCAGCCAGTCCCAGGCCAGCCCCGATCAGTGCGCGGCGATGATCCTTGGCCACATACACCCCCAGCGCTAGCAGTACCAGTACCACCACAGGCGACCAGTTTCCGATCGCGGTGAGCAGACTGAAAGCACCTTGAGCTTTCGTGATGGCATCCGATTGCAAGACCGTGAACGAGGGATTGATGTCGGGGATGCGAGTCGCGAGTTCGAATCCCCTATCAACCAGCCGCTGTTTGACCACTTGAATGAACGGACCCAAGTTGATACTCACGGTGCCGTTCGCGATCGTGATACCTTCGCCGCGTCTGCCCAGTAAGGGCGGCAACCAGCGCAGTATGAGCCGACCGGTTAGCAGTCACCCATGCGTCTGCGAACGCGTCGCTGGCCACCACCTTCCCGACTTCGGTGCGTACGAAGCTCTGGACTCCATCGGACATCGGCTCGGAGAGTGCGTGGAGTCCTGTCGCGACGCGCGGAGGCAACCCGCGTTCGGCGAGCGCATCCACAGCCTCGTTGGTAAGTCCTGTTACGTCGAGGTGCGCGAAGATCTCGGCGGTGATCTTGTCCGCGACTGCGGCCTGGATCGCAGGATCCCGCGCCAGCGGCGCCACGGTTGTTACATAACGATCGGTATTGGTGATCAAGTTCTTTGACCAAACGGCAACCCCAGCGAGCGGCGCCAGTATGCAGGCGATCACGATGAGCAAGGTGGCGACTACTGAGCGCCACCGCTGGCGCCGTCGTGGGGTCGGCGCCACCACGGTTGGCGCGACCACAGCAGGAGCGGCGGACGCCTGCGCGCGTAGGTCCGCTACCTCCGCCCGAAGCCGCTCGAGCTCGGCCCGCTCGTCGGCACCTAGAGCAGCATCGTCCGCACTCAGCTCAGCATCGTCCGGCACAGCCGTGCCGTGCTGATCACTGGTCACGATGGCACCATCTCCCAGAAAGACAGGAACGGTCATCACCCTTAGTGGGTGACCCTTGGACAGAAGGAACGCGCAAAACTCCCAGAAAGTGGTCACAGAAGACAGCACTTGATCGATTCAGTTGCATTGTATGCGACCACTTTCTGTCGTCGGGCGGCCGCTAGCCCAAGGAGATCGCAAGCCAAGGACGACTGATGATCAGTCTTCGGTGTCAGCTTCCTCGGCGGCTGCCTGCTCGCCTCCGGCGACCTTGGCGTCTTGTTCGATCTCGGAGGTATCGGCCTTGATTTCGCGGGTTTCCACTTTCTCGGCCTTGCTCATGGAGCGCTTGATGTCGTCCTCCATCTCCGCGACGCCGACGACGACGAGCCCTGCCTGGCCCTCATCGAGGTATTCCCCGAGTTCCTTGAGGTCACTGCGACTCATCCCAGCCGCCGCGTGTCCGGCCACCGCACCGAGCACAGCTCCACCCGCGGTCGTAGCCGCGAGCAGGCCACCGCCCAGTGCGGCGAATGGGAACAGCGCCACCACAAGCCCAGTCGCCAACCCCACACCACCGCCGAGCACTCCGCCGACTCGTGTCGGCGTTTCATGCTTCTGGGTGATGCGCACCTTTCCGTTTTCGCGCTTTTCGATCACCGCGGCGTCGTAAGCATCGAGCATGTCGGCCTTGGTGTGTAGGTCCTTGACCAGCTGATAGTCCAACTCCGCGTACTCAACGCTCGGGTACACCCCGACGTACGCCACGAACGTGTCGACAGCCATCTCATCTCCTTGACCTGTGGGCTGCGTTACTGTCCTCAAAACTGATCAGCAGTATCGGCCCTCGAGAGATGAGAGGCATCACCCCCCGCGGGTGAGTCGTCGGACGACCTTGGCGAAAGGATCAGGGATATGGCTGATGAAGCCGACGACATGGTCGTTCGCCTCTCCAGAATGGAGGCGTTCAGCGACGGCGTCTTCGCCATAGCCATCACCCTGCTTGTGCTAGAGCTTTCGATACCGGAGGGCGCCGAAGGGCATCTGTTCGGAGCAGTGCTCAGCCTATGGCCGTCCTATCTGGCGTATATCGTCAGCTTTGCGACAATCGGAGCAACCTGGCTGGGTCATAACTCCATCACGCACTACATGCATGGCGCTAACGCGACCTTTCTCAGGGTGAACCTCGCGCTTCTGCTGGTGGTCTCATTCCTGCCTTTTCCCACCACATTGGTTGCGGAGTATCTCGGATCTCGTGAAGACGAGAAGGTAGCCGCCACTATTTTTGGGGTTACTTTGCTGGCGGTGATGTCACTGTTGTCGGTGTTGTGGACGCTGGCGGTGCGTAGCCAACTCGTGCATCCTGACACCGGAGATGAGGAGATCACGCTGCTCTCCAAGCGGCTCAGGCCTAGCCTCGCGCTTTATTTGGTGCTCATCGTGGTCGGCTGGTTCGTGCCGCTGATTGCTGTGATCGGCTATTTGGTGATCGCCTTCATCCTCATCTTCCCGTTCCACCTGACACGACGGCAGAAGTCCGAGCCTGCTGTCAGTTGACCGGATCGGACCCACCGAACACCTGACTCACCCCGCCAGGGTGATGCCGCACTGCCGGTCGCTCCAGGAGCCTAATTAAGTCACCGTCACTCGCTAACGAAAGTGGGGGAATGCATGCCTGACTCCAAGCCGAACATATTGGTGATCTGGGGGGACGATATCGGGATCACCAACCTGAGCTGCTACAGCGATGGATTGATGGGCTACCGTACGCCGAACATCGACCGGATCGCCGATGAGGGAATGCGATTTACCGACTCGTACGGCGAGCAGAGCTGCACAGCCGGACGGTCGTCGTTCATCACCGGCCAGAGCGTCTTCCGAACAGGCCTGAGCAAGGTCGGAATCCCCGCCGCACCAACTGGCCTGCAGGCGGAGGACCCCACGATTGCGGAGTTACTGAAGCCGCTCGGCTATGCGACCGGGCAGTTCGGAAAGAATCATCTAGGCGACAAAAACGAGTTCCTCCCGACGGTCCACGGCTTTGATGAGTTCTTCGGCAACCTCTACCACCTCAACGCCGAGGAGGATCCGGAGTCACCGAACTATCCGCCACCGGAGGACTTCCCGAACTTCCGCGACCGGTTCGGGCCGCGCGGCGTGCTGCACTGCTGGGCGACGGACGAGGACGATTCCACTGACCAGCCTCGCTGGGGTCGGGTCGGCAAGCAGCGGATCGAGGACACCGGACCGCTGACCAAGAAGCGCATGGAAACCGTCGACGACGAGGTCTTGGAGCATGGGCTCGACTTCATTGACCGGCAGGCAGCCGCTGGGACACCGTTCTTCGTCTGGTTCAACACCACGCACATGCATTTCCGGACGCATCCGAAGCCGGAGAGTATCGGCCAGGCGGGGCGCTGGCAGTCCCCGTACCACGACACGATGATCGACCATGACAAGGTTGTGGGCGCACTGCTCGACAAGCTGGACGAGCTCGGAATCGCCGACGACACGATTGTCGTGTACTCCACCGACATCGGCCCGCATATGAATAGCTGGCCGGACGCCGGGATGACGCCGTTCCGTAGCGAGAAGAACACGAACTGGGAAGGCGCGTTCCGGATACCCGAGGTCATCCGTTGGCCGGGCAAGATCCCGGCAGGCGTGGTCTCGAATGACATCATCCAGCACCACGACTGGCTGCCGACGTTTCTGGCCGCAGCAGGCGAGCCGGAGATCGTCAAGAAGCTCAAAGCTGGTCACAGCATCGGCGACTTAGACCTACAAGGTCCATATCGACGGCTTCAACTTGCTGCCCTACCTGACCGGTGAGGTGGACAAGAGCCCTCGCAATGCGTTCCTCTACTTCTCCGACGACGGCGATGTGCTGGGAGTCCGCCTCGACAACTGGAAGATCGTGTTCATGGAGCAGCGCCTACAGGGAACGATGCAGCTGTGGGCCGAGCCCTTCGTCGCGCTCCGGATCCCCAAGCTGTTCAACCTGCGCACTGATCCCTTTGAGCGGGCCGACGTCACCTCGAACACCTACTGGGACTGGTTTGTGGACAGCGCCATCCTTGCAATCACTGCGTCGGCGGTTGTCGCGCAGTTCCTCGAGACGTTCAAGGAGTTCCCGCCGCGGCAAAAGGCGGCCAGCTTCACGATCGACCAGGCGATGGCCAAACTCGAGGCAGCGCTCACCGAAGGCCGGTAGGAGATGGTGATGGCGGACATGCTCGAGTCATGGAACGACGGCCCGACGAAGTCCGCGATCACCGACTTCGTGGCTCGCGTGACTGAGGAGGACGGGCCCGAATACGTCGAGCCCGCCGCCCGGGTCGCCGTCTTCGACAATGACGGCACGCTCTGGACCGAGAAGCCACTGGTGATCCAGCTGGACTTCACCATCCGGCGGTTTCGCGAGCTGGCCGAAGCCAACAGCTTTGCGACCTACATCGCATCCGGTGGCGATCGGGACTTCATGCGGCCGGTGGCTGAGGACATGTACGGCATCCCACCCGAGCGGATCATCGGCAGTGCAGTGGGCATTACCTACTCGAGCGCAGGCGGCCAATCCTTGTTGCTGTACAAGGGTGCGATGGACTTCTTCGATGACGGCCCGGAGAAGCCGATCCGCATCTGGAGCCGCATCGGGCGGCGCCCCATTTTGGCGTTCGGCAACTCCAACGGTGATGTGCCAATGCTGGAATTCTCAGGAGCTCCCTCCACCCCCTCGCTCCGGCTATTGCTCTTGCACGACGACCCCGACCGCGAGTTCGACTACACGGCCGGCGCCGAGCGGGCGTTGGAGACAGCTAGTCGCCAGAATTGGACCGTGGTGAGCATCAAGAACGACTGGAACACCGTGTTCACCGGCGCCACATGAGCGACGATCTCAGGTGAATTCCGGGCCAGATCTACGCGATGGGCTCCGACAGTCACTATCCCGAGGAGGCCCCGGTCCACCGCGTCACCGTAGACGGCTTCTGGATGGAGGCGCATCAAGTCAGCAACGCTCAGTTTGCGGAATTCGTCGACACCACGGGCTACCTCACCGTCGCCGAGCGACCGCTCGATCCGGCCGAGTTCCCGGGCGCGCCGGAGGAGAACCTGCAACCCGGATCGATGGTGTTCACCCGTACGGCTGGGCCGGTGAACCTTCGTCATATCAATCTGTGGTGGACCTGGACTCCAGGCGCTTCCTGGCGCCACCCCGAAGGGTCTGGGTCATCGATCAGTGGACGCGAAGATCATCCGGTGGTCCATGTCGCCTACGAGGATGCCGAGGCATACGCGAACTGGGCTGGTCGCAGCCTGCCGAGCGAAGCCGAGTGGGAAGCTGCCGCGCGCGGTGGGTTGGATCAGATGATCTTCACGTGGGGTAACCGCCCGGAGGGCGCCGATGACCAGCTCGCCAACTTTTGGCATGGCGACTTCCCGTGGCGACCCGACAACGGTTATGGCGCAACCACGCCGGTCGGATCGTTCCCGCCGAACGCGTACGGCCTCAACGACATGGCGGGCAACGTCTGGGACTGGACGGCCGACTGGTACGCCGAGCGCCACCCTGCCGAGGTCGACAAGCCCTGCTGTATCCCCCGCAATCCGCGTGGTGGCGCCATCGGCGAGAGCTATGACCGGCGGCAACCCCAGTTCAAAGTGCCTCGTAAGGTGATCAAGGGCGGCTCGTACCTCTGTGCCGACAGCTATTGCATGCGCTACCGACCCGCCGCCCGTCGGCCGCAGATGATCGATACTGGCATGAGCCACATTGGCTTTCGTTGCGTGGTACGCGGCAGCAATACTTGATCATGGATTATGAATCGCCCGGCAGGTCCAGGGCGGGTGCGGCCTGCACAGCGGCGCGCACAGTTGAGTAGAGGTGTTCTTCGCCGACCAAGTCCAAGACACCGGCCTCGGCTAGTCGGTCGCTCGTCGGTCCATGAAGACGAGCGAAGACAAAGGTGATGGATTCTTTACGGAGCCCTTCGACCAGCTCGGTCAGCATCCGCACGCCTGTGGCGTCCACATGGTTAAGCGACTCCGCATCGAAAACCAGCCAGTGTACGGGTGTCGGTGCGCCCGAGATGGCTTCGCGGATTCTCCCCTCGACATAGCTTGCGTTCGCGAAGAACAGTCGATCATCGAGCCGGTAGACCAGCACCCCAGGTACGACCTTGGCCGATGGATGGACTTGCACGTCGGCGAAGCGGTCAAGTCGCTCAACCCAGCCGAGCACGGCATCGTGCGGAGTAGCGCTCCGGCGTACCGCATCGACTACTGAAAGGGCAACGGCGAGCAGCAAAGCCCGCAGCACGCCCACGGTGACCACTCCCACCATGGTGATCAGCGCGATGGCGATCTCCACACGGCTGATACGGGCGAGACCTCGCCAGTCGTCGAAATTGACCAGCCCCAGCGCCGCGACCACGATGACAGCGCCGAGCGTCGCTGTCGGCAGATACTGTATTGGTCTGGTGAGGAACAGCAGCACCAGCCCAATGACGACCGCAGTGATCAGTCCGGAGACCTGAGTGCGGGCCCCCATCTGATCATTGACCGCCGTTCGGGAATCGCTCGCGCCCACCGGTAGTCCCTGACTGATCCCAGCGACCAGGTTGGCTGCGCCCATGGCAACCAGCTCGGTGTTCGCGTCAATGTGCTGGCCGTGGCGGCCGGCAAACGACCTGGCGGTAAGGATCTGGCTGGAGAAACCGACGAAGAAGATGCCAACCGCCGGCGGGAGGAGGGTGACGATGTCGCTGGGCCGCAGGCCAGGCAGTTCGACGCTGGGCAAACCGGCCGGAATTTGGCCGACGACAGCCACGCCCTCCTCCGCCAGCCCTGCGGTAGCCGATACCACGATGGCCAAAACGACGACGAGAAGGGCTCCCGGAAGCTTCCGGGACAGCCAGCGGGTTAGCAGCAGGACCACCAGGGATACCACGCCAACCGCGAGGGTGATCCAGCTGATATCGGTGATCTCCTTGATGAACTCGATGATCTTGCCTGGGGGAGTCTGGGCGCTGATGCTCAAGCCGAACAGCTTGCCGATCTGACCGACAATCAGAACTATCGCCACACCGTGGAGGTAGCCGATCAGCACGGGCCGCGAGAAATAGTCCGCAATCCAGCCCAATCGGGCCAGCCGGGCGCCCAGGAATACGCCTCCGACGAGGAGCGCCAGCAGCGCGGCCAGAGATGCGCGTTGCTCCGGATCGGCAATCAACGGAATGATCGCGGTACCGACGAGGGCCGAAATAGATCCTTCTGGGCCGACGATCAACTGTCGGGAGGAGCCGAACAAGGTATAGGCAATTGCCGGCAGCAGCAGTGCGTAGAGGCCAATCACAGGAGACAAGCCGGCGATCTCGGCGTACGCCAGCGACGCAGGCAATGCAAGGGCAGCGACGGTAACGCCCGCTAGTAGATCTCGTCGCAGGGTTCCGGCGCGGTAGCCCGGCACGTGTTCAATGACGGGGACTAGCCGCTGGAGGAGCGGGCGGCGGGCCGGTCGCTGGAAGGGCGACGCATCGCCCTCGTAGCGTTGGCTGGCGTCGCCACCGTCCTTGTTCATGGTGAGAACTTGCTGGGGCTGGCGAGGATCACTCTTCGGTGAAGACCTCGCGCAGCTTGGCCTCCTGCTCAGCGGAGAGGTTGCTGGCGATTAGCTCAGCGTGGGTGTCCTTGAACGTGTCCTTGATGCGATCTACGACGGCGTCAGAGCTCAGCACAAAGAGCGCGGAGGTGCCTGGCGTGACCCGTTGCTTCACACTATTGATGAAGTCATCGCTGATACCGACGTCGGTCATCGAGCCGGCCAGGGCACCAATGCCGGCGCCGATTGCGGCTCCTAGCAGTGGTACGAAGAAGATCAAACCAAAAAGCATGCCCCAGAAGGTGCCGCCGAGCGCGCCGGTTGCCGTCATGTTGCTGAGTTGGCGGGTCTTCGGCTTCTTCTTTTCCGGCTCCCAGGAGACCACAGCAGCGTCCTCGATCTTGATCAACTCTTGAGTCGAGAGCGCCTGTAGCTTCTGGGATGCCTGCTCGGCACCGTCGACGGTGTCAAAAGCCCATGCGGTCAGTGTCGCCATACGGAGTCCTTCCTCTCTTTTTGTTGAATCGCCGGCTGATCCGATGATGCGATCCACCGGAAAGCATATGGATCGCCCCCGCTGGCCGCCTCACTGCTGGGGGTGATTCTGCCAGGAGTCAGCCGTGGTCGGGGTTGCTGAGGTACCCGTGGAGCCGGTCGTAGCGCCGACGACCGATCTTGGTGGCAACCACGGGCGCGAAGGCGAAGGTGATCAAGCTCACCGCCACCGAAACCGCTGTGCCGATCCAGAGGCCGGCGGTGTTCAGCTGCTGCGGAGGGTAGCCCTGATGGGCAATGATCCAAATGATCAGGCTCGGGATGAGCAGGAGGATGGCGATCACGGGCACAACCAAGAAGGGGAGTAAGACAAGCGCACCCCACCGAAGCAAGGCCGCGCGCCAGTCCGTGCGATGCTTCCATCGCCACAGCAGCTTCTGCGGGTGATAGGGCATCCAAAGACCGACCCACGAAGCGATGCTCAGCACGCCGAGCGGCAGGAAAAGCAACACAATGGCGACGGCTGACGCGTCCATGAAGTCGTGCTGTACTGCTCCGATCACCAGAGCAACGAGTGCTGCAGCCGGACCAACAAAGGATGCCAACACAAGATGTTTGGCACGTAGCCACAGACGCATAGCGTCCGGATCCTGCAGCTGCGACACCGCCCGGACCGCGTCCCGACCTGCCACGTTCGTTGCCGGCGTGTCACCGAGCATCCACATTTCCATGACCAATGGGAATGCCAACGCGCCGTGCAGAGTGAACAGCCAGTTCACGATGGTGTCCGGCAGGAGGAACCAGCAGATCGCGACCAATACGGCGTTGAAACTCACCGCAACCAAGTCGTCGCGCCGCTCGGTAAGGATCCGCCGGTATTCCGCCTTGACGACCGCGGAGACGTCCGAGGCTCGGAGTTTGGTCCGCACGGCTCGATTGTCCTGCATGTTGTCGAGATCGCCTCGGTCTGTACGTGGTAAGGGTGACGCCAGTCAGCGTCGGCCAGCAATGAGCTGGCCGGCCAACACCAGAGGAGGAGACTATGGCGAAATTCCTGTACCTGTACACCGGCGGGCAGATGGCCGAGACGCCTGAAGCGCAAGAAGAGCAAATGCAGGCATGGACTGCCTGGTTCGGCACGCTCGGCGACTCGGTAGCCGACATTGGCAACCCGTTTGGCGCCGGCACGACAGTGAAGAACGGCACTGCCAGCGAGGGTGGAGCGTCCAGGCTAGGCGGTTATTCGATCATCAACGCTCAGTCCCTCAGTGAGGCTGCATCGAAAGCCAACGGATGTCCCGTGCTGGAGTCTGGCGGCACCGTTGAGGTGTACGAAGCACTCTCCATGTGAGATCGCGGCCCACTCCGCATCAATTGCTCGGACGTGGCACCGCCCGCCGCGGATGCCACGTCCGAGCAAATGCGCCGAGTGCTGTCAGGACGCCCGCGACGGCGCCCGCCGCCACCGCCTGCGTCATGTAGCCCGCGCTACGAAATCGTTACCTAGCAACGTGCATATTTCACCCTCCACGGGTGATCAGGGCTGGCCGGCGAGGGTGCAGGCTTGTGCCGCTTCTCAGCACCGCTGAGATAGACACCAATGAACCACATGGCGTGGGTAGGAGGCACACAACATGAATTTCGGGGACTTCTTTTGGCTTCTGATCTGGAGCTTCTTCTTCGTCTGCTACTTGATGATCTTGTTTCAAATCCTCGGCGACCTCTTCCGCGACAAAGAGCTCAGCGGATGGTGGAAAGCGCTCTGGGTCATTGCGCTGATCCTCGTGCCCTTCCTTAGTGCGTTGATCTACCTCATCGCTCGCGGCAAGGGAATGGCCGAACGGCAGGCGGGTGAGATGAAAAGAGCTCAAGCGGCGACCGACACCTACATTCAAGAGGTGGCCGGGCGAGGCAATCCGACAGACCAAATAGCCACGGCCAAGGGCCTTCTCGATGACGGGACAATCACGCAGACCGAGTTCGACAGACTCAAGGCGGCAGCGCTCGCCTGATACGGCCCGCCGGCCTCGCGTCGCGGCACTTGGCGCCACTTACTTGGGCTCCGCACTCTCTGCAGATAGCGCGGAGCCCAAGTAAGCAATGCCGAGTGATCACGCTTAACAGAGGCCGAGCGCCCGACCGCGGCGTACGGCGTCGGCCCGGCGGCTGACCGATAGCTTCTGAAACAGCGATCGCATGTGCGTCTTGACGGTGTTCAGGGACAAGACGAGATCAGCGGCGATCTCCTCATTGGAACAATGCTGAGCCAGTAGCCTCAATACGTCTCTCTCGCGGGTGGTCAAGGGAACGACAAAGATGCCGTTGTATCCATGATCATCAGCTTGCCAGTGATCGACAGCAGCAGTAGCGGACTCTGGTATCGACGCCAAGAAGGCGGCGTGTCGACCGGATAGCCCTGAATCTCGGGCAACGAAAGAGCGCAGCCAGGTGCCGCCCCAACCGATGATTGTACGCAGTTGCTCCCTCGCAGCGGCCCGGAATGCGCGATGCACGAGCAGCTCGGCCTCTTCATGGTTGCCGGGATCGACTACGAACTGGGCTAGCAGCAGCCATCGCTGGACTTGGGCGACAATCGACATCGCGACGGCCTCGGATGGCACCTGGGCCAGCGTCGCTCTGGCGGCGTCAAGATCACCAACGAGTGCAAGTGCCCTTGCCAAGAGCAATCGGGCCTCCACCACGGCGAGATCAGGCTGAGAAGTGAGCGTGGCAATTGCCTGCTGCGGTTCGCCCGCCGCAAGCGATGCCTCGGCCGTTGCAACCAAGAACTGGTCGGCGAACCAGCCATTCCATATTTGGCAATCGGCCGTTTTCGTTGAGTGGAGCAATCTCAGGGCGGTCTCCGGTTCGTCGGTCACCAAAGCCAGCCGCACTCGGGTCAACCGCTGAGCCGCCGCGAGCAGCGGCTCAGAACTGTCCGTACTCCTGCTTTGAGCATGATCGAGACGTTGCCTCGCTTGCTCGACTTCGCCCCGCTGCAGGTGCGTCCAAGCAGTCGCAAGATGAGCGAATTTCACGCCGACCTCACCGCTGTCGGCCCGGCGGTCGGTGAGCAAAGACCTCGCGTACCGCATTGCGGCGCGTAGATCTCCGCAGAACGCATCAATCCACGACAGCAGTCCCGTGCAGCTGGCGCGCGCAAGCTGCTCAGCGTGGCTAGCCTCGCAATCCGGCGACTGCTCGTAGCCGCCAGTCCACCGCTCCAACGTCGATCGCGCAGTCTCGAGATTGCCACGCAACAGCTCGAACCCGGCCACGTAGTAATCGATCAGAGGTGAGAGTTCGGGCGCCTGAGCTCGCTCCCAGACAGCGAGCTTGATCATGAGTTCCTTGAGGTGGCTCGCCTGCAAGAGACCGGCAGCTGCATCACCGCGCTGACTCGACATCGCCATGTTGACCAGTGCAAGACTGACTACGTCAGCTACGTGCGGCTCAGGAGCTTGGGCCAGCTCGGAGGTAGCCCGGGCAAGCGCCAATTCTGCGATATCAACCCAATCGTTCGCCAACGCCGCCGCAGCTAGAAGTAGTGGTTCGGACTCGCCGAACTCCCTCATTCCGATGACTTGTTGGACAACCTCGCTGCCAGCGCCAGCGAGAATGCGCGGAACGGCGAGTGATCTCACCATGGCCCGTGCCGCCTGGCGATCGGCACTTTGGACGCCCGACGGGATGCTTCGCGATAGCTGAGCGAGCGCGGTTGCCGCGAGACCTACGCCGGCCGCCCAGCCCGCGGTGTGTTCGAGTACTGCTCGGATCGTCGTCTCGCTTGCGCCGACCCCATGTTGATCAAGAACGAGCCCTATCTCGTTCTTGTCCATCACAAGATCATCAAAGTTGATCGTGGTCAGGTCAGCCGGACTCAATGGGTGATGGATGGGAACCATCGGTGAGGTTGAGCAGATCAAGACGACGCTCAACCGGCGATCTTGCCGACAGAGAAGAACCTCAAGATCTTGTACGAGCGGGGTTGACGGTACTGCGGGAAAATCGTCACACACAAGAACCACCCGGCTCTGCTGGGCAAGCTCAGCAGCGATCTGATCAAGGGGCAAGCCGTCGGTCAATCCATCCCGCAGATTCAGCCAGATCACGTCCACAGATAGATCGAGATTCCGTGCCCAGGAGGCAACGCCAATGGTTTTACCCGCACCTGCCGGGGCGCTGATCATCGTCAGCAGTCCGGCCGCACCAGCGTCGAGGCAGTTGGCGAGCCGCGTACGAGGTATGGCCCACAACGGGACGTTAGGAACGCCTACCCGAGACGGAAGAGCGCTGGTGTCAATAAGGATGGACATCTGCCTGCGCATAGCCTTCGCGTAGTAGAGGGCAGTTACTTACTCCTATTCGGCCGGACCGCAGGCTCATCTGTCCTCACCCGTTGCCGGATCTCACCCGGGTGATTCTGGACGCTAGATCAGCAGGCGCTCGCGGCCGATTTTCACCGCTTCGGACCGGGAACGTGCCCCAAGCTTGCGATACAGGGTCATGGTGTGCGTCTTGACGGTGTTCGGAGAGAGATAGAGCTCAGAGGCGATCTCGCTGAGACTTAGCGAACTCCTAAGCCGGCGAAGGACCTCGATCTCTCGTGCGGTGAGGGATTCGGTGTGCGGGCCCGGAGTCTGACTTTCCCGTAGCCGCTTCTTTACTTCGTCCAGGCGGGCGATCATGGGCACCATTCCTTGCTGATACTGCCGCATCAACGGGGAGACCTCGTCCAAGAGCCGCCGTGCCAAGGGCAGATCATTTGCCATGATTGCCACCCGCCCCATAACGAGTAGGTGGTGAATTGTCGGCCAAGGGCTGAGCCCAGGAACCTTCCTACGCAGATTCAGCCCGTGGTCCAATGTCGCCATCGCGTTCTCTAGGTCTCCAGAGGCAGCCTGGCTCTGCCCGAGCGCGGTGAATGCCAAGGCGACTGACGGCAGTGCATGCAAGCTTCGGGCCTCGACAACCTTCATGGCGTCCGCTGCCGATTTGTGACTGCGGTCGAGACGCCCTAGCTCAGCTTGGGTCAGCGACAGCATCGCAAGCGCCAAGATGCGTATGAGGGCAGGCGCCGCCTCGCTGTACGCGGCCTTGGGAAGCACGTTGGCCGCCGCGTCCAAATCGCCGGCCACGTAACTGGCGTGACCGAGCGCAACCCGGGCAACCGCATACCACGGCGAGTTGCCATCCGTCTCGAGTTCGGCGGCTCGCTGTGCCGAAGCCAACATGTCCAAGGGGCCGCCGAAGCCGAACATTCCTCGAATGAGCGCGACCGCAGATTCCACCGACCGAGTTCCGTCGGGCAGGGCGACGCCATTCGACACAGTGCTGAGCTGGTCCAGTCGCCGGTCCATTTCTTCTTTCTGACCGGAGAGCGCCGCCATCCAAGCTGCTGTCACGATCGTGGCAGTGTTGTGATTGGCAGTTGACGCCTCCAAAGCCAGAAGCCAACGGCGTACTGTCGTTGCCAGCCCGGCATCGAAATACCGAAGCCAACTTGCCTGCACGAGGGACGCCGCGTGGCCGCTGTCGCCGGCAGCGAGCGCATGTTCGACGGCGGCGTCGATATAGCCGTTCTCGCTCAACCAGTCTGCTGCGCGTGCATGAAGCAGCGCTGCCCGATCCGGCTGCTCAGCCTCCAAGGCGCTCCTGGCGACTGCGCCAAACAAGTGGTGGAAACGGAACCAGCCATCGTCGGCATCCAGTGGGATCAGAAACAGATTGGTATGTTGCAGATCGCGGAGAATTTTGGCCGATTGGCGTCCACCACTCATGTAGTCGCACAGCGGTGCTGTGAAGCGGTCAACAATCGACATGTCGAGGATGAATTGGCGTACCTCGTCGCTCTGTCGACTGAGCACCTCCTCGGTGAGGTAATCGCCGATGAAGCGATTGTTGCCGCTGAAATGACGCACAAATTCAATCGGGTCTGCGCGACCAGTCAGAGAAAGCGCCGCGAGATACAGGCCGGCCGGCCATCCTTCGGTTCGGCGCATGAGCTCCGACAGGCCGTCGGTCGATAGCTGGACGCCGTCGGCAACTAAGAGAGAAGACGCTTCGTCTAAGTCGAATGCAAGCTTATCGGCCCGGATTTCCGACAACTGACCAGCGGCGCGAATACGGCCCAGCCGCAGGTCTGGGTCTGCCCGAGTGATCAACACCAGGTGAGCATTTGCTGGCAGGTGCTTGACGAAAAAGTCAATCTGTTCGTTACATTCTGCAGCGCGGACATTGTCGAAGTCGTCGACCACGATTGCAATGTTCTCGGCCAGCGCAGCAATTGCACCGACGATTCTCGGCAGCACCACCGTCACCATTTCGTGGCTGCCCGTCGCAATGAAGCCCGTTATGTCGCGAGCGATCACGCAGCCCGCGCGGTCCAGGGCCGTTGCGATGTCTGTCCACAGTCGCACTGGCTCGTTGTCGGACATGTCAAGGGATATCCAGGCCACAGCTGTCGGACGAAAGACAGAAGCCAACCACTGGGTTACGACGGTGGTTTTGCCATAGCCGGCTGGAGCGGCGATCAAAGTTAGCGGGCGGCGGGTGGCGCGCTCGAGTTCTTCGAGTAGTCGGGTTCGGTCTACCCACTCCGACCGTGCGAGTGGTGGCTGAAGTTTGGCTTCCAGCATGGAATCGACCAGCTGGTTGCCCACGCTCTCGTCAGCCCACGTAAGGCTGCTCACCTCGGAATACTGCCCCCTGGCTGTGCCAGACGTGGAGAGCCTCGAGCTTCCCTGCGACCCACGAGCGACCCCTCTCTGGGTTGACTAGTGGCGAGTATACGATCGGAAACCGCGCAGTCTCGTCAACGCTCCTCCGCGCGGGTCCAATGCCCATGCACAATATGTGGCATATGTCGTGATCCGGCTTCCATTGATAATTCGAAGCTGCTGGTTACCGACTCAGTAAGTTGGAGCCCACTCAGGTACTCATTGATCCTGCTCAAAGTTCCTTCATGGCGCTCGCAGAGCCGCGATCGATGCTGGCCAACAGCAGACGGGCGTGCCAATCTGAGACCAACGACGATTGAGGAGCGCGATCATGAAAAAGAAGTCCGTTGCGAGTAAGCGAACCGGGAACGGTCAGACCACGCCGGAGAGCCCCCTCCCGGGGCGCGGGGACGGACTTGCCAGATCGGGTGCTGGTGTCGCGCGCAAGGTCGCCCACCTGACTCCCGGGGAGCGCGTCGCCCGCGGGAAGGCGGCGCGCAACGAGGTTCCGCGGTCCAGCCATGGCCGGTGGGAGTCGGCCGTGAACCGACCCGACCCTGTTGGGCTGCTCGAGGAGCAGGCCGCCAGCCGGGTCCCGGAGCTGGTTCCTATTCGTTACGGGCGGATGCTGGTGTCGCCGTTCACCTTCTATCGGGGCGCCGCGCTGATCATGGCCGCGGACCTGGCGTCGACGCCGAACTCCGGCCTGCGCGTCCAGGTCTGCGGTGATGCGCACTTGTCGAACTTCGGAGTGTTCGCCTCACCCGAGCGGCAAATGATGTTCGACATCAACGACTTCGACGAGACCTTGCCCGGCCCGTGGGAGTGGGACGTGAAGCGGCTGGCTGCGAGTTTCGAGATCGCTGGCCGCGACCGCGGGTTCACTCCCGCAGAGCGGCGCGCGATCGTGCTCGCCATGGCGGAGGAATACCGAACACGGATGAAGCAGGGCGCCGGGATGGGCAACCTGGATGTCTGGTACGCCCACATAGAAGTTGAGGCGGCTTTCGAACAGCTGCTGACCGCGGCCACCAGCAAGCAGCGGGCGAAGGCTAGGGCGAATGTCGCCAAGGCCCGAACCAAGGACAGCATGCAGGCTTTCGCCAAGCTCACGCAGGAGGTCGACGGCGAACGCAGAATCCTTGGCGACCCCCCACTGATCATTCCGATCGAGGACTTGTTGCCGGAGGGGAGAGAACGCGACGAGATCGAAGGGGAGGTCCGCGGCATCATCAGGTCCTACCGGCGCACCCTTGAGACCGACCGCCGGCACCTGATGGAGGACTTCCACTATGTCCATATGGCCCGGAAGGTGGTCGGGGTCGGCAGCGTCGGCACGCGCGCCTGGATTCTGCTCCTGATCGGGCGGGACGACCAGGACCCGCTGTTCCTGCAGGCGAAAGAAGCTCAGGAATCGGTGCTGGAACGCTTCGTCGGCAAGAGCCGGTACCCCAACAGCGGCCAGCGCGTCGTCGCCGGGCAGCGCCTGATGCAGGCCGCCAGCGACATTTTCCTTGGTTGGCACCGGTTGACCGGCCTCGACGGGCAGCTCCGCGACTTCTACATCCGACAGCTGCGCGACTGGAAGGGCTCGGCGGACGTCGACACCATGCCCGCCTCGGTGATGACGCTGTACGCGCGGATCTGTGCGGCGACCCTCGCCCGTGCCCACGCCCGCTCGGGCGACCGGATCGCCATCGCGTCCTACCTGGGCAATAGCGATGTCTTCGACCGGGCCATCGCCGACTTCTCCAGTGCCTACGCCGACCAGAATGAGCGTGACTACCAAGCACTGGTTCAAGCCGTGGACTCTGGGCGGGTCGTTGCAGAGACTGGCCTCTAAGGAGGGCGCGAACCAGTAATGCCCGGCGAGCGCCGTGCGTTGGACGTCATCTATATCCGGTGATCCGTGGGTGGCCGAATACGATGAATCGTGAGTTCGGTGCAGGAATCACGAGTTTCCAGTGAGGCCGCGACATCTCCGGACGGTCGGACATTTCGCCTGAGCATGTCGCCGCATCGGGTGTTTCCGATCGGCTCCCTTGTCTCTCTCACACCGATGATCAGGGCGCGGTCCGCCTTGCTCAGGTTGAGACCCACCAGCCGCCGCCAGATGGGCAGATGCAGGCCACAGGACGGGTGCTCGGCAGCCTCGATACCAGCGGCCTCGACGACAGTGCGATGTCGGTCTTTGGATCGGCGACCGTGACGGAAGCTGATCCCGAAATGATCAATAGCTTGAACAGCGGCGCTGAAGCCAGTCTGGAGATCGGCTCCATGGCTGCTGGGTCAGATCTTCCTGCCCGGCTCATACCGCGCCGGCTCAACCGGCACACCTTCTGGTGCGGCCAGAGCGGGTCGGGCAAGACATACGCGCTCGGCGTCCTCCTGGAGGAGGTGTTGCTGCGCACCGAGTTGCCCATGATCATCTTCGATCCGCATGGCGACTTCGTACGCTTGGCCGATCTCCGCGAGGACGCCCAACCGCAACGCGCAGAAGCACTGCGGCAGCGGGACATCCGAGTTCTTCGGTCGCGAAGCCAGCCGGGTGATGATCTCCGGGTTCGCTTCACGGATCTCGAACTGACGGGCAAAGCTGCGATGATGCGGCTTGATCCGTTGACCGATCGTGCTGAGTACAACACGCTGCTCCATTTCGAGGAGCTGTTCAGCGAGCTTGCCCTAGATCAGCTCATTCCCACGCTCCGAGAATCGGATGATCAGGCACACAACTCCCTTGCTCTGAGGATCGAGAACCTTGGGCTGCTCACGTGGGAGATCTGGGCAATGGGCCAAACGGCGGCAACCGACATCATCGACACCAGACCCTCGGCAACCGTGCTCGATCTGGGGGGATTTCGCTTCAGCGAAGAACCTCTTGTCGTCGCCCTATCTGTGCTCGACGAGCTGTGGTCGCGGCGTAACGAACGTCGTCCCGTTCTTCTCGTGATCGACGAAGCGCACAACCTTTGCTCGCCTGACCGCGTTAGCCCCTTGCTGACGGCCGTTAGGGAGCGCCTCATCCAAATTGCGGCAGA
The DNA here is from genome assembly GCA_963734005.1 of uncultured Actinomycetota bacterium. Taxonomy (GTDB): domain Bacteria; phylum Actinomycetota; class Actinomycetes; order Propionibacteriales; family Propionibacteriaceae; genus Microlunatus. The sequence continues at coordinate 38,646 of CAVTFS010000025.1, read as the reverse complement.
GGGCCGCAAGTATGGTCTGTGGCTCTTGATCTCCACGCAGCGCCCGTCGCGGATTCATCCCAGCATCATTTCGCAGTGTGACAACTTGGCTCTGATGAAAATGAGCTCGCATAGCGACCTCGACGAGTTGGCGACCCGACTTGGGCCACGTTGACGAGCTCGCAGAGATGATCATCGCTCCGGCTAGGTGATTCGCGGTTTCCGAGCTCGGAAGTTGTGCACTAGCGGCGGGTCGTGGAGGGTATGCCGGTGGCGTATGTGCGGACGGTGCGGACCTCGTCGGGGGCGGTCGCTGTCCAAGTGGTGTGGAAGTCACGGCGTGGATCACGTGACATCGAGCATTTTGGATCGGCCCACACCGACGCCGAGGTGGAGGTGTTGAAGGCGGTCGCGGCGCAGCGGATCGCCGACGGCCAGGACGAACTGCCGTTCGGCGTTTCGGCCAAGCAGGAGCCGGTGTCGTTGGAGATCACCTCGTCGCGGATGGGTCGGCTGCTGGACGCGATCGCCGCGGTGTATCGCCAGCTCGGGCTCGACAAGGCCTGCCGTGGGGATGTGGTGTTCGAGCAGTTGGTGACCGCCCGGATCATCGAACCGACCAGTAAGCAGGACGCCGCGCGGGTTCTGGCCGAGGCGGGGGTGCGGGCGCTGTCGTATCGGACGGTGAAGCGTCGACTGCCCAGGTATGCCCGGCCGGACTGGCGGGACCGGCTGTCCGGGGCGTGCGCGGCCGCCGCTGCGCTAGGACCGTCGGCGTTGGTGCTGTACGACGTGACGACGCTGTGGTTCGAGACCGATACCGGGGATGGGTTCCGCGAGCCGGGGTTCTCCAAGGAACGCCGCCTCGACCCGCAGATCACCGTCGGGCTGCTCACCGACGCAACGGGGATGCCGTTGATGATCGATGCGTTCGAAGGCAACCGAGCCGAAACGAAGACGATGATCCCGCTGGTGCAGCGGTTCGTGGCCGCGCACGGGATCGCCGAGGTGACCGTGATCGCCGACGCCGGCATGCTGAGTGAGGCCAATCTCGCCGACCTCGAGGACGCCGGCTGCAGCTTCGTCATCGGCGGGAAGCTGCCCGAGGTGCCGTACGTGATCGGCCAGTGGCGACGGAAGCATCCCAATACGGAACCGGCCGACGGCATGGTGCTCACCCAGCCCGTGATCATGGGCCCCAAGGCTGATCAGCGGCGCCGCGCGACCTTCTACCAGTACAAGGCCGACCGGGCCCGGCGGACGCTGCACGGTATCGACCAGCAGGTGGCCAAGGCCGATAAGGCCGTCGCCGGGCAGGCGCCGATCAAACGGAACCGTTTCGTCACTCTCACCGGTGGCACCCGCACCGTCAACCGCGACCTGGAAACGAGGGCTCGTGCGCTGGCCGGCTGGAAGCCCTACATCACCAACCTCGACGCCGAACCGGCCTGGGTGATCGGCGCCTACCATCAGCTGTGGCGCATCGAGCACGCCTTCCGGATGTCCAAACACGACCTGCGAGCCCGGCCCGTCTACCACCACAAACGCGAATCCATCGACGCCCACCTCGCCGTCGTGTTCGCCGCCTTGGCGATCTCCCACCGGATCGAGGCCCGGACCGGCTGGACGATCAAGAAGTTCGTCCGCAGCCTGCGTCGCCACCGCACCGTCAAGATCAACACCGGCAGCCACATCCTGACCGCAGAAGACCCGCTACCCGAAGACATCCGCCATGCACTCACCGCGATCCACGCCGAAGATGCGCACTAGTTTGGCCCAAGTCGGGTGACAACTTGGCTCTGATGAAAATGAGCTCGCATAGCGACCTCGACGAGTTGGCGAGAATCTTCAGCTTCGCACCACAATCGTTGCTGTCGCTGGCGCCCCAGTTCCGCCAAGGTGAGGCTCTTTTTGCTGGAGGGTTTGTGCCTATCCCAACAACTGTGCGGGTGCGCAAGCGGCTGACGCAGGAAGGCGGCCGCGATGTCGGCGTACCGCTCCGCGCCTAGTCAGCCGAGAGCCATCCCATCAGCGGCCGACGATGGGGCTATGTCGGGAAGGCGGCTCATGCGGAAGGAGTTCAGCAGCCCGAGCAGACCCGCGATGATCGGCACTAATAGGGCCACCTGAAGTGCCAACGGCCTTGCCTCCGTATTGATACGGACGATCTCAGCCTGGATCTCAGGCGGTTCATCCTCAAGGAGTTGGACGAGCTGGGTATTGCTCATCAGCTCCGCATCCTCCTCGAGCGCCATTGCAACCCGCTCCTTATCGGACGGCGGCAGCACCGTACTGTCCTGGGCCAAGCTAGTGAACGCGAAGGAGAGCGTGGCCAGCATGATGGCGCCCGCGAATGCCAAGCCGAAGGACAACCCGAACGATCCCGCTGCGGAGTTGACCCCAGCAGCCTCGCTGACCCTCTCCTCCGAGATCGGTGCCAGCGTGTAGTTATTGAGCTGAGACACCAACAGTCCCAGTCCTGATCCAGCGATCACCAACGGAACCAGGAGATACCAGCCGGAGTCGGCCCGCGGCACGATCGGTATCAGTATTCCAATCCCGACGGTGAGCAGGAGAAAGCCTATCCGAACGATCGTGCTTGGCCGCCGTCTCCCGGCCCTGCGTCCAGCAAGGATCGCGACGCCGAACATGCTGAGAGAGAGTGGGGCGATTGACAAGCCCGCCTGCAGAGCGTTGTATTCGAGCACCATCTGGAGGTAGATCGGCAAGGCGATCATGAGCCCGCCGAGAGAGATCTGCTGCATCATTTGCTGGGAGATCCCCAGTTGAAAGTGCTTGGACCGAAACAGGTCTGGGTCGATCAGCGTCGGTTTATCTAGCCGCTTGCGACCGATGAGCCAAAATGCGAAAGCAGCGAGTGCAATCGCGCCGCTGGCCAGAATTGCCAGCACATACTCTCCGCCCTCCTGCCAGACCAGGATGCCGAGCACGATGCCGCCCATGCCCACGATCGAGAGGAGCGCACCCACGACGTCGACCGCTCGGCTGCCGGTATAGGGCACGTCGCGCACCAGCTTGATGCCGGAGAGCACGACGATGATGATCACCAACTCCAGCAGGAACGCGATTCGCCAGGAGAAGAAGGTCGTGATGAACCCCCCGAGCAGGGGACCGACTGCTGCCGCTATCGCAGCCGCGGCACCGACGAGTGCATAAACCTGTTTTTGAGCTGCTCCTTGGAAGTTGCCATGAATCAGGGACTGCATGGAGGGCAGCAACAGTGAGGCGCCGATACCGCCGATGATGGCCCAGAAGAAGACGATGGCTAACAGGCTCTGGGCGAGCGTCATGGCTGCCGCCCCGACGGCGTAACCCAGCAGTCCGAGTACGTACGCCCGCTTGCGTCCGATGAGGTCGCCGACCTTGCTGCCGATCAGGATGAACGCTGCCGATACCAGCGCCTCAAGTGCGATCGCCCCCTGAACACCGCTCACGGTTGTTCCGAGATCCCGTACGACGGCTGAGATCGATACGTTCATGATCGAGGTGTCGACCACGAGCACGAACATCGCCATCGCCAACAGGACGGCCAGCGGTCGGTTCATGTGCGATTCCTCGCTAGTGCTCCGACGCTGGCCTTCGGTCACTGGGGCCTCACATTCAATCTCGGAGGCCTGGCGGCTGGGGCCATTCCTCCTAAGAGCTTCGACAGCGCGATTTTCTCGCTAGTCTGCGCGTATCCACTCACCCTTGGCGGGTGATCAACCGACGCGCACTGCCGCGTACCGTCATCTGTAGTCGAATCAGACTAAGCAGAATTGGAGGCAATACACCAATGGCAGACACCCAGCCTGTCAGTCCGTTGGCTCATGGCACCGCCGTTTTCGCCGGTGTGCTCATGATCATCGGCGGGGCTTTCCAGGCCGTAGAGGCTCTCGCGGCCATTGTGAACGACAAGTACCTCGTGGTCCTCCCGGAGTACATCTACGCCTTTGACCTCACGCTATGGGGCTGGATTCACTTGCTGGTCGGCCTGGGGTTGCTGGCAATCGGCATCTCCCTGCTGCGAGGTCAGACCTGGGCTCGGATGGCCGGCATAGTCGTCGCGGTGATCTCGGCGATCATCAACTTCGCCTGGCTGCCGCACTCGCCCTGGTGGGCGCTCATAGCCATCGCCATTGACGTCCTCGTTATCTGGGCGCTCACCTCGTACCTGCGCCAGCCCGACCTGCGGAGCACGCAGCAAGCAGCGGCGCCGGACAACCAAGCAGCGGTGTCCTAGGCCTTCCGGCACTGTGGCCCTGCCGGTGGGTAGGCGTGAGGCACGAGGGGAGTGGGGCGGTGTACGAGATAACGCTGCGCGGTACACCGCCCGCCGGCCTGGCTGCGAGATTTCCCTCTGTGACGATGTGCTCCGCGCCGACGGCCACGGTTCTGTCGCGCAACGTGGTCGACCCGCTGGAGATCGACGAGCTTGTCGAGAAGTTGCGCTCTCTGGGAATCGCACCGCTTGAGGTACGCGCCTCGCCCGGCCACTACGAATTTCGGATCGAGGGACGGCTGAGTGAGTCGACCTTGCGTTACATGCAGTGGGCAGCTCGGCTTGATCAGAAGCGAACGGTGATGCTGGTTTCGGCGACACAGGCGGAACTGCGGAGGATCTTGCATGAGCTGACCGACATCGGGATCGGAATTGATCACCTAGTCCGTCACGCCGCCTAAGGCCGGGCGAGAGCGCTCTCACCCCTGCCTGCACTGCGGGCGCTGGCCCGAGACGCATTCAGCCGACGATCTAGTGCAGGGCACTATCACTCGGGCGTGCTGACTTCACGGCGTATCTCGATCAAATCGATACCGGCGTTTCGCAACGCGTCGATGAGACCCCAAAGCGCTGCGTCGTCCAGTTGTTTGGCGTGCAAGATCGTGCCAGCGGGTTCCACGGTTTCGATCTGACGGAAATTTTCGAGCAGATCGAGTGGCACTGTGCCTGCAACTCGGATCTCGTACGTCGATTTTCCCATCTGCGCCTCGATCCGTGGATCAGTGAATGCAGCCACAATGCCCGACATGCGCGTGGGAGACTTCACCCGCTCCGGGTGAGCCCGACGGCAGTGATTTTCCTCGGCAGCATCGCAGCAGCAACGAGGCCTATCAGGCCAACCAATGCAAGGGCGATCATCGCGAGCGCGTAAGCGCGGCCCGGTGTAGCGGTAATGCCGGCAACAAGGATGGTGCCGGCGATAGCGGTCCCAAGGCACGAACCGAGATTCGACACGCTGCGGGATAGGCCTGAGATCTCACCCTGCAGGGCGTTCGGGAAGCTCGACTGCACGACATTCACCGACGGCGTAAGCATCACGCCGACACCGAGGCCGATGAGGAGCAGACCTGGCGCGAACGACCACGCGGTCGGAGAAACTCTCACGATAAAGAGCAGGACCAGGATGCCTGCGATCGTGAGAACGAACCCAGCAAGGATGAGGGTGCGCTGTGCATACCGCTTAGCGAGACGCTCCGCGGCGAGCGAGGAGGCCAGCAGCCCGACTGTTGCGGCAGTAAAGATGACGCCGGTCTGGATCGCATCGTATCCACGCACGACCTGCAGATAAGCCGAGACCACAAAGGAGGTGCCGATGAGCATCAGCCATTGGGTGTTTTGGGTCACGAGACCGAGATTGGAGGTGCGGTTGTGGAAGAGACTCGTTGACAGCAGGGGCTCCTTGCCGGTTCGCTCCTTGGCCCGTATCGAGCGGAAGAACAGGGCAAGGACAAGCGCACCGGCGGCGATCAAGATCAGCATGAGCCAGAGGTTGTTGTCTGCTGCAAGGATGCCGGTGACTACGAGCACGAGACCTACGGCCGAGAGGATGGCGCCGGTGGTGTCGAACGGTCGGGTCGGGTCAGCCGGCAGTGGATCGGTGATCTTTCGACTCAAGAAAACGATCACAGCAATGACCAGAGCCTGGAAGATGAAGGCTGCCCGCCAGCTGATGGCCGATGTGATAAGACCCCCGATCAGCGGACCGGCTGCGGCGCCGATGCCTCCCATGGCGCTGATCACCCCAAACGCACGAGCCCGGGACGTCAGCTCGGTGAACAGCAGCGTGGCGAGGATGTAGACCGGCGGTATCAACATCGCCGTGCCCACTCCCTCCAGAATCGAGTTGCCGAGGATCAGTACTCCCAAGCCGGGCGAGACAGCGCTCAGTAGGGCACCGATGCCGTAGACGATCAGTCCGAGCATGAAAAGCCGCTTGCGGCCGTAGCGGTCGGTCAGCTTGCCGCCAGGGATCATCAGTGCCGCCATCACCAACAGGAAGATCGTGATCGCGATCTGAATGCCCTGAACGGTGGTGTCCAGGTCCTCACTCATGTCGGTGATCATCACGTTCATGTTCGAGCCGGCGAAGCTACAGATGAACTGAGCGAGGGCTAGGGGAGCGAGTACCTGTCGCAGGTTGGTCGATCCCTGTTCGACCGGTGCACTTTGAGTCACCGCAGCATCGTTCCACAACCAGTGCACCGGCAATCACCCATTGGGGGTGAGGCCATAGGCAAGGAAGCTGGCGCAGCATGGTCATATCCGGGACCGATGCGGTCTACGCCGGCTCCGCAAAGTAAGGATCAGACATCGATGTCGAATTACCCACTCATCGCCGATCACGGACTCATCGGCAACCTACAGACGGCGGCACTCGTCAGCACCGATGGCACCATCGATTGGTTCTGTGCCCCTCGCTTCGATTCGCCCAGTATCTTCGGCTCGCTGCTGGACGCTGATCACGGCGGACACTTACGTACGCGGCCAACGGTCGACACCTTCACCAAGCACCAGCTCTACTACCCGGACACCGCCATCCTCGTCACCCGTTTTCTCACCGAGTCGGGTGTGGGCGAAGTCGTCGATTTCATGCCGATCGCCAGTGCTGCGGTCGCCTCCCACCGGCACCAGTTGGTACGCATGCTCCGGTGCGTGCGCGGTGAGATGACCTTCGTTATGGACATCGCTCCGAGGTTTGACTACGGCCGGGAGCCGCATGAGACCCACGTCAGCGAGGACGGGGTCTTTTTCCAAGGTGCCCGGAGTGCGATGTCGATCAGCATCGTTCGGGAGCCAGATGACGCTCGACTTGCGCGTGTCCAACGGGTGTCAGGGCAAGATCTGACCTTTGAGTTCACCCTGACAGCCGGTCAGATGCGTGGACTTGTTTTGGAGACAGGTCAGCCTCGCCCTCCGCGACAGATCCGAGTCTCAGAGGCCTGGCAGCTCTTCGACGAGACTGTTCGCTTCTGGAGGTCATGGCTCGCGCAGTCCACCTACACGGGTCGGTGGCGGGAGACCTTGGAACGGTCCGCGATCACGCTGAAGCTCATGACGTACGCGCCGAGCGGTGGCATCGTCGCAGCACCGACGGCGGCGCTGCCGGAGCAGATCGGGGGAGAGCGCAACTGGGACTACCGATACACCTGGGTTCGTGATGCCTCGTTCTCGGTCTATGCGCTACTCGGTATGGGATTCACCGAGGAGGCGGCAGCCCTAGGACGCTGGCTGGTCGCGAGGGTCCAGGAGCAGGTCGGCGGTAGAGGTGGCCCGCTCAACATCATGTATCGCGTCGATGGTTCCAGTGACCTGATCGAAGAGATCCTTCCCCATTGGGAGGGATACAAGGGATCCACTCCTGTACGGATCGGGAACGGTGCTGCAGACCAGCTGCAGCTCGATATCTACGGCGAGGCGATCGATAGCCTCTACTTCGCCAACCGACATGGACTGGTAGGCGGCCACCAGGGATGGCGCCGTCTCTGCGACATCCTGAACTGGCTCACCGACAACTGGAACCAGCCGGAGGAGGGAATCTGGGAGACTCGGGGCGGGCGGCAGGAGTTCACCTACGGACGGTTGATGAGTTGGGTGGCCTTTGATCGGGGTCTCCGCTTGGCCAATCTGCACAGCCGTCCGGCGCCGGTGGATCGCTGGCGTACCGAACGGGACACCATCTATGACCAGATCATGGAAGCCGACTGGAGTGAGGCCCGCCAGGCGTTCGTCCAACACTCGAAGACCGACGTGCTCGACTCGTCGCTGCTGCGCATGACATCGGTTGGTTTCATCTCTCCGACGGATCCAATGTGGACCTCGACCTTGGAGGCGATGGATGGCGAGCTCGTCACTGACAGCTTGGTGTACCGCTACGATCCAGCGGCCTCACCCGATGGACTGCGCGGCTCCGAAGGGACGTTCTCGTTGTGCACCTTCGACTACGTCGACTCGCTCGCGAGAGCCGGGCAGCTCGAGAAGGCCCGCAATACATTCGAGAAGATGCTGACCTACGCCAACCACCTGGGCCTCTTCTCGGAGGAAATCGCTCTAACGGGCGAACAGATCGGCAACTTCCCTCAGGCGTTCACGCATCTGGCTCTGATCGACGCTGCCATCACGCTGAACAGGGAACTCGATCGCGGCCAGCATGATCGTTAACGCTGAGGAAACTGCAATCTCCAAGTTTGACAGTGATCAACCTTTGACGGCGCCCATGGTGAAGCCGGCGATGAACCGGTCCAGAAATAGGTTGAACACGAACGCAATCGGAAGCGCCACCAGGACGGTGGCTGCCTGAAGCGACTGCCAGAAGAAGACATCACCGCGTACCAGCTCCGTGGGTACGCCGGTACTGATCACCTTCTCAGCGGTAGGTGCGACGAAAGCGAGCGCATAGATGAACTCGCTTGCGGTCAGCGTGAATGTGAAGACGATGACTGCGACGATCCCCGGAAAGACCAGTGGCACCACCGCTCGTACGAACGCGCCCAGCCGGCTGTATCCATCCACCATGGCCTGCTCTTCGATGTCCTTCGGAATGCCCTTGGGGAAACCGACCAAGAGCCACACCGACACGGGGATAGTGATCGTGGGATAGACCAGTACAAGTGACCAGGTGTTGTCCTGGAGGTGAACGGCCACAACCAGACGCGACAGCGACAAGAACAACAACGTTGGCGGCACCAGGTACACGAAGAAAATTGCGATGGCCATGGGGCCCGACCACGGCCGGTCAAGTCGGGCAAGTGCGTACGCGGCAGGGAGACTGAGCACCAAGGTGATCGCAACCACGAGCAGGCCCACCCATAGCGTGTTCCAAACGAACGTGAGGAACGCTGTCTCTTGGAACAGGTACATCACGTGCTTGCGGGTGGATGGCAGGTTGTACAGGAACGGGTTGTTGTCTCGCTGATAGAGGTCCGGGCTCTGTTTGAACGCGGTGATCAACGACCACAGGAACGGACCGGCACAGATGAGTGCGGCAGCAATGGCGGCCAGGTACAACCCCACACGAGCAAGCCTGTGACGGCGGATTGCGCGGTGCCGCAGGGTTTCGATCCCCTTATCTGTGCCGACTGCATCGACGGTCGCCATGTCACAGCACCTCCCTTCGGCGCACCGCCCGAAGAATGAGAATGGCCGCTGCCAGCAACAGCGGGAAGAGGAACAGCGCCACCGCCGCCCCTTGCGCGACATCCCCACCTTCGATACCGCGGAAGAACGCCCACGAGGACAGCACCTGCGTCGAGTTCGTCGGTCCGCCGCGCGTGAGTACGTACACCACGGTCATGTCCGTGAACGTCACGATCGCGCCGAACAAGGCTGCGACGGCTATCAGCGGCATCATCAGTTCATAACCGCATGGCTCCTTCGTCAATTTGAACGATTTACCCCGACTTTGGAGCCGTAAACATCAACTAGATTCCACCTCGGTTGCGGCCCGATAACCGTCAGGGCAACGCTTCGCCGCTGCCTTCCAGGCTCCTCGTGCGAAGGTTCCATCGCCGAGGTTGTGGGTGCCGGCGTTGGTGACGAGGTAGTGGGCGCGGTGGGGTGATCGCCAGATCCAGACGCCCGGTTCGGGTTGTCGGACTCGCCATCGACCGTGGGTTTTGATCCTGTGTTCGAATCGGGTCATCGGGCCGAGATTGTGCACTCCGGTTTGGCGCGACGGCCCACCCCTGGCCAACGGTAGGTAGGGCCTGGTGTGGTCCAGCTCCATCCGCCGGACGCCGGTGGCGTAGGGAAAGCAACTAGCCGGCATGCGGAGGAACATGGCTTCGCGGATCCGCCGCGGGATCTCATAGCCGTCCACCGCAGCGGTGTCTTGCGGGTCGATCACCGGCTGCACCCTGATGTCGCAGCCGGTGTCGCGGAGGAACCGGCGCACCTGGCCGAGGGCGAGGGGCCCGACGCCTTCTAGCCGGGCGATGCCGCCTCCGAGCAGATCGGCGGTCAGCAGCGCCTCGTGGCTGAGATGGATATGCAGCATCACCTGCGGCCGCAGCTTGCGCACATCCACCCCGGCCGGCTGAGTGATCAACCCACCGCCGGCCGACTCCACCGGCCCGGCCGACACTGCCCGCTCAAGCGGCGGTTCCGCAGTGGAGTGCGGTTCCTCAGTGGAGTGGTCGAAGGAGGCGTTGCGGTCGTTGTGGATGGGCTCCTCGGGCTGCTGCGGCTCCGCAGCGGGATGCTGCTGGTTGCGGAACTCCCACAGCATCTGCAACGCCAGCGCCGGTTGGGCCAAGACACCGATGGCTTTGGAACGCCGCACGTCAGCTGAATCCAGATCGCCTTGCAGCCGCAGAATCTCAGCGATCCGGTTCACCGTAGCCAGAAACCAGATGACATCACCAGAGTTGGCCTTGGCGATCAGCAGCTTCAACCCCGACTGGTTGGTGCGCCCGGCGCGGACGAAGCGTTCCGCCTCCCAGATTTTGGCTTGCTCCTCGGCGGCTTTCGGGTCAGCTTCGATGATCTTGGCCGCCAGCAGAGTTTCGAACCGGCCCCACGGCAATGAGGTGATCGCCCCAGCGACCGCAGCATCCACATGCATCGCCGAGGACCGGCTGAGCTGCCGGGTGGCTTGGGCGACCTTCCGCGCCTTCCACGACGGCACCCCGCCAGCCACGATCAGCAGCCACAGCTCCGGCAGCCGATGCCGCAAATCCAACGCATCAGCCATCAAGGCGCGCGCCGACCCGATGCTGGTCTCCATCCGGGCACCCAATTCGGCGGCCGCGAACTCCAACACCTCAGCAGTGCCCTCCCCGCCCAGCCGCCGCCCCCGCTCCGCACCGGGCAGCGTCTTCTCGGCCGGTGCTTGGCTGTCCGGATGATTCAGATCCGCCCAATGCGCCGCAAGCTGTACCAGCTTGCATTCTTGCTCCAGCAGCAGGCGGTGCGCCTGACCCACCAGCGACAATGTGCCCGCCGGGGCTGGTCCACCACCTTGGCTATCGAACATACGTTCATATTAGAAGAACGCAGTGACACTTTCCTCCGCCCTCAAGCTGGAGTCGAAATTCTCGCTGGCGCCAATTCAGATTGCTGCTTATTCGGCGGGAGCCTCGCCAGATCTTCGCACACCCTCGGCGAGGGCTTTCTGATGTCACTCTAATGACTTTCGACTCTGCGTACGTACTAGCGGGGACGGCACATTGGAGTTGGAAGCCGGAGGTTGAGCGACATGACGAAGATCTTGGTCTCGTACGGGACCACAGAGGGACATACCGCGCGGATTGCGGAATACATTGCAGATGACATTCGAGGCCGTGGCCACGTCGCAGATGCGGTGGATCTCAAACGAGCGCAGGATGGCCTATTAGATGATTACGACGCGGTGATCCTCGGAGGCTCGATTCATATGGGCAAGCATGAGGAATGCGTTCGAGACTTCGTTCTGAAGAATCGCGTTGCGCTCGAGCGTCTGCCATCCGCTTTCTTCTCGGTGAGTCTTGCTGCCCACGGCGACATGGCGAACGCGCAGGCGTACGTCGAAAACTTCAAGCAAGAGACCGGCTGGAAGCCTGCTCAAATCGGTCTCTTCAGCGGCGCCCTCCTCTACCGCCAGTACGGGTTCTTCAAGCGGCTCATGATGAAGAAGATCGTCAGCAGCAAGCCAGGCAGCCTGAGTACCGACACTTCACGCGACCACGAGTACACCGACTGGAACCAGGTCAAACGGTTCGCCGAGGACTTCCTGAAGCGACTTGTCCCAGAGGACGCGGCCAAGATCAAGAGCTAACGCAGACGATCAGTGGAGTCGTGGGAACGTCGTATGCACCACATCGAGCAATGGGGTACCAGCGATCTTCGAATCTATTAAGTCGATTGTTCGTGCTCGGCGAGCACGTCGTTGATCACACGTCGAGCCGCCTCCGCTTCTCGGGGGTTGATGTTGAGATTGCCGGCGAAGGTTATCAACGCTTTCCACAGCGCCCAGCCACGTCCCCGGGCCCAGGTGGCGGCATCGACCGGAAGCGCCGCGCGGAACGCCTCCCGGCTTGCACCAGAGAACAGAGTCCAGGCAATGGTTACATCGCAGGCCGGATCACCCACGCCCGAACTCCCGAAGTCGATCACGGCACTGAGGCGTCCATCCATGATCAGTAGGTTGCTGGCCGCCACGTCCCCATGGACCCACAACGGCTTGCCGCGCCAGGTGGCTGCAAGCGCGTTCTCCCACACCGCAGTTGCCGTCCCGGCGGAGATCTGATCACGGACCTCGGCGATCGCATCGCGAGTCTCGCCGTCATAGGTTTCCACTGGTCCGCCGCGGAAGAAGTTGTGCGCGCCGGGCGGAGGACCGCCCGTGGGATCGATTCGCTGCAGGCAGGTCAGGAAGTCGGCCAGCGCCATCGCGAGCTCTGTCAAGTCCTCGACAGATGCGGTACTTGCCGGGGTGCCGTCGAGCCAGCGGTAGACCGACCACTGCCAGGGATAGCCATCGGCCGGGACTCCAACGGCCAAGGGAACCGGGATCGGCAGCGGCAGCTGCGGTGCCAGGATCGGCAGCCAGCGGTGTTCCTTCTCCACTTGGGCGGCATACCGCGCGGCGCTGGGCAGCCGTATCGACATATCAGCGCCCAGGCGGAAGGTTCTGTTGTCCCACCCGTTGGGCTCGGCCGGGGTGATGGGGAAGTCGGCCCACTGAGGAAATTGCGAGGCGATCAACCGGGCAACGAGAGCTGCGTCGATGTTGACACTTTGAGCTGGCTCGCCGCTGGGCTCCGGGATCGTTTGCTCGCTGTTCACATTGGTAGCAGGGTATGGGACGGCTGCAAGGGGTTCCACCTAACATCGCCACCGGCAAGGAGAAGGACGAATGAGCGAGATGGTTCCATCCGGCGTCCGGTTAGGGATCGTTCGCAGTATCAGCTGTGGGCTGTTCGGCAAGCCTGACGAGTTCGTTCTCGAGCTTCCCGAACTCGGCGCGACTCTGGTACGCGCCTATTTCTATTGGTCGCAGATCGAGCCCCGAGCCCGGCAACTACACCTTCGAGGTTGTCGACGCATTCCTGGACCAGCTCAACGGTTCCGAGGAGGTCTGGGTCACCGTCTCCTCAAGCTCGCAGGCGACCGAGCAGGCGACCGACTTCCTGCCGCCATCGCCAGCCAAGGACCTCGAAGCCTATGACCGGTTCGTACGGCGGCTGGTGCAGCACTGTGCCGGGCGAGTGCACTACTGGCAATGCGACAACGAACCGAGCAACGTTGGCTTGACCTGGGCAGGCACCGCGGACTCGTACATCGCCCAGCTTCGGGTGATGCACAGCGCTGTCAAGGAGACCGACTCCAGGGCGGCTGTCGTGCTGGGCGGCGCACCGTACGCGCTACCGAGCAGTGCACCCGACAGCCCGGAGCGGCAGTTCTTCGACGTCTTGCTGCGGGAGGGCCGCGAGTTCTTCGACCTCTTTGATCTTCACCTGTACGGGCAGGCCGATCTGATCTTGCCCGACATCGAGGCGGCTCGTGGCATGATGCGCGCGTTCGGTTATGAGAAGGCACTCGTGGTCGGCGAGTACAACGCACCCTGGCCGAACCTGTATCCGGAGGCGACCGCAGCAATGGAGCAGGCCATGGCTGCCGCGTTCGCTACCGGTTCGGCTACGGGTGGCGATTCCGGCCAGAACGCGATTGTCGATGCCGTGGCCCCCCAGCGGTCGCCCGACGAGATCGCTATGGAGAGCTTGTATGAGCAGATGGCCAGCCTGCCGCTTCAACTGCAGATGTTCATGCGTGGCTGCCCGCCGGAGCTGGAAGAGAAGCGGTACCGCATCAATTGCCGAGAGCTGGTCGTGCGCAACCTGCTGGCGCTGTCGGCGGGCGTACGCCGGACTGTGTGCTGGAACTTGGCGCCCGAAATTCCCGGCTACCAGAACCCGTTGTCGATCATGGACTTGCTTTTCGGCAAACTCGCGTTGCTGGACTATGAGGGCACCGAACTTCGCCGCCGCTACCCATCCGCAGAGACGTTCGCCCTATTGGCCGGCCAGCTCGCCGACGTGCAGAGCGTGAACCGGGTCAAGGTCCCTGCGCAGCCAGAGTTGTTCCTGTTCGAGGTCCGTCGCGCTGGACGGGAGCCGCTGTTGGTCGTCTGGGCGGAGCGGGACAGCTTCACAAGGGAGGACGAGCCATCGCTGACGTTGGACTGGATCTGGCCGGCGGCGCAGGCCTTCGCCATCGACGCGCTAGGCGACGCACAAGCGGTCGAGCTGCATGATGGCCGTGTGAGCGCGCAGGTGTCGGTCACTCCGCTCTTCATCACGGCCGACTGATGCGTGTGCATGTGGGACACGCCATGTTGGCAGCGTGTGGGTTGGGCTGGCAAGGTCTGATCGTGCCTGGCGATGATGAACCCGCACCACAGCCGTCGAGCGTGACCCCGCCGCTATTCCAAGCCACCACTCACGACGACGAATCGGTAGCGCAGATGATCGCCTTGCTTGACATCCAGGACGCAATGCCATCTGCGAGGCGCCTCCTTGATTGGGCAATCCAGACGGCCGACGTACGGCCGGGAGACCAAGTGATCGATCTCGGCAGCGGCACCGGCACAATGAGTCGACAGCTAGCTCAGTCTGCTGCTCCTATCGCCGCGGCCGGAGGCCCGGTTGGCTGGGTCACCGGCATCGAGCCGAATGCGCGGCTGCGAGCCGTCGCGGAGAGTCGAGCACACAACAACGACGTACCAAACGTTTCATTCATAGACGGACTGGCCGGCGCATTGCCCTTTGAAGACTCGAGTATCGATCTTGTTTGGTGCGAGCGCGTGCTGCAGCATCTGAAGGATCCGCAATCGGCGATCAATGACATCGCCCGGGTGCTTCGGCCGGGTGGCCGTGCAGTGTTGTTGGACTCTGATTACGGGACGAGGTTAGTCTCCGATCTTGATCCTGATCTGGCGGACGCATTCAGCCGGGCGTCACTGGGGCCGATTGCCAACCCCTATGCGGCTCGGCGCATTCCGGCGCAGGTCCGCAGCGCTGGACTTGTACTGGAGCCGGATGTGGGCTCGTCGGCCTTCGTATTCACATCCGAGATGTTGCTGCGCACTCAAGTGCTGCGCACAGACGCCCGGGATGCCGTCGAGTCAGGGGGGCTCACCCGTGATGTCGCCGAGGCTGTCGTACGCGCGGTGCACGGCGCTGCCGAGCGGGGCCTTGCTTTCGTTGCAATCACCGTCTTCGGCTTCGTGGCGCGGAGGTCTGAGGCCTGAGCACCGAGCGCAATGCTGTCAGCGTCCAAGAAACATCCGAGCGACGAAGCCGAGCAGCAACGCCCCCAGCGTCAACAGCAGGACAACCGAGAGTGCGCCGGCCAATGCGGCGACAGAGATCACGCATCCCGCGGTGATCAAGGCCAGCCGTAGCTTGCTGGCATACCTGAACCCGTTTGTCAAGACCGCGCCGCTAGCGAGCATCAGAAAGCCCGCTATCGCCATGATCAATACGAGCACATGATGGCCGCCAAGAGTGACCACAGCTGTCAGCCTCGAGGTTTGGTCTAGCCAATTGCCTACGGCGATCATCCAGGCGACCGCGACCATGTCGAGCGCTGCAAGTGTCCAAAGACGGCGAGCGGTCCGCTTCGACAATCTCACGGGAGTCCGCTCTGGCGGTGGACGCAGCATTGCTACCACCTCCAGGCGACTAGTGGGTACCAGAGGCAGAGCTGGCCCTGTTGGGGAGGCGTCAGCGCGATTATGCCGAAGATGATCGGATCCAGCAGTGTGTTCCACACCTGGGCAGGGACCACCGATGTCGCGCCGCACACCAGCACATCCAATGCCTGAACCGCTCTCTTAACACCGGGATGTTCCGGTACTCCTCCGACGAGGGCGCGCGCGACTTCATCTGTGCACTTTTTTGGTCCGTCCCGCAGTGCCGGTAGGAGCTGGCGGACTGGTCCTTCGGGATTGAGCTCGTGAGCGATCGCGAGGCGCTGGAATGGGATGTCCAACTCGGCAATCCGTTTCAACCGAGCTCGTTGGCGTCGAGGGAGGACCGTTCGTCCCTTCGGGCCTCGCAGGGGGTCTCGCTCGACTGGTGCGATGACCCAGGGAACGCCGCTGCGGTCACGAGAAACCAGCGGAGTCTCGGTCCATTCCAGTTGGAGTGGAGGCAGGAGGCTCGGCCACCTCTCACCGATCTGGACGCTTAACTCGGCGAGCTCTCGATGGGCGCGCATCTTCGATGAACGCGATTGGGAAAGGAGTTCTAGCCCGCGCATCATCCATCTCCCTTCTAGACGTCGCGGTAGAGGCAAGTACAAAAATTGCGAGAAGGAAGAAGGCGATCAGCGCGCCGATGATGAGTGCTGCAATGCCGAGAAGCGAGGCGCCGCCGGCGGCTGATGCGACGGCCAGGATGATTACCTCTGGGCCGTTGCACTTCGAGTAACCCCGCGTTGTTGGGATCAGTCCGACAAGAGCCGCGACACAGAAAACGCCGCAGGCGAGGAGCGCTGCCTCGTGATGGTGGAGGGTGGTGACCATACAGATCGGCCCGCTACACGGCGTGGCTCCAGTGAGTATGGTCCCGAGCCAAATGGCCCATAGGACCTCGAAGGGAAGCAGTGCCCAAAGGCTGAGCCGAAGCTGGCGTTGGATGGGAGTCCGTTCCCGACTCCACGACCGGCTGGTCTGTAGGAAGTCCATCAGGACGGTGCCGCTCGCTCCAAGTAAAGAAGCGGCCTCATCGTGTAGCGCGCTCCTTGCGGCGCCAGGAACACGAGACAGCAGGACACTGGGCGCGTCGTGTGGCTCGAGTCTCGTAAGTGAACCAGTTTTCATAGAACTGCTCCAGTCGGCACAAGCCTTGGCGAACCTCTTGGGATTGCTCTTTGGGACCTGGCAACACCGCTGCTACCAAGACCTTGGCTAACGACTTAGTACTTGGGTAGATCGCTACTACGCTCTACCTAGTCCCATTGAAGATACTAGAACCCTGTAGATCGCGTTGGCAATGACATACCTACAGGTCCGAAAATAATTGGGTAGATTCGGAGTGTCGCAGGAATCGTAACGGCCAAGTTGGGTAGATTTAGGTCTCGCGGTGCCCAAGCGCAGGCTGACGACGCGGGTTTTACCGCCAGAGAGGTGCAATGTGTCGCCCAAACCCAGCCAGGCGATCAGGTTGGCGCGCCGTCTTCGCGAGCTACGCGAATCCCAGCGGCTGACTCAGGCCCAGCTCGCCACAGCACTCAGCTTGGAGAGCCGCGTGGCAACGGCAACGGTGAGCTCCTGGGAGTCGGAGACCAATCCCAAGACACCGCCCGAGGCGAGAATCAAGGCTTACGCCCGATTGTTCTGCACGGACCGATCGTTGGAGGGCGAAGCTCACCTCATACCTGAAGCTCAGCTGACGCCAGATGAGGTGGATCGCCTTCAGGAGCTCGAATTCCAACTTCTGGAGTTATTCCATGCGCAGGATCGTCAGACGCGGCGTATCTTCCAGTTCGACGCTGGGCCGGTGATAGTGATATGCCCGGATGTGCCGGAGGATGTGCGGGGCCCACTAGCAGATGATAAGAACATCAATTTCACCAAAATGCAACAGTATGGCGATCTGGACGCGTTGATCGAGCTTTATGCTCACCTGCGCGCGGAGAATCCGACTCGCGAGGTGTTCTATCGGCTCGCTAGCGAGGCTATAAGCGGCGACGATCTCTTCAGTCATGTAGTCCTACTTGGCGGCATCGGTTGGAACAAAGTCACTCGCCATTTCCAGAGCGTCATCGGCCAGGTGCCGATTATCCAGGAGGTCGTCGACGACCTAGAAGATGGGGATATCTTTTGTGTTGAAACCAGCGACGGGTTGCAGTCCTTTTATCCGGAGTTTGGCGATCTAGGCGACGGCAAGGAACTTATTGCAGACATCGCCTACATTGCTCGTCATCGCAACCCCTTCAAAATCGACCGCACCCTCACAATTTGTAACGGCATCTTCAGTCGCGGTGTGCTCGGAGCCGTCCGCTGCCTTACCGATCCCAGCGTGCGGGAAGAGAACGAGAAGTACCTCGCCGATCGGTTCCCAGAAGGCGAGTTCGCGATGTTGCTGCGAGTCCCCGTGGTGGCCAATGAGACGTTGTCACCCGACCTTCAAGATCCCGGCACACGACTCTATGAGTGGTCTGGGGACCACGGAGCTGCCCGTTCCGCTGCTCGGTCAAGGCGAGGCCAATCGGGCTACTGAGTGACCTATCTCGATGGCGGGGATCACTCTGCAGTTCATCTGAGATCTCCGTCACGTCGACACCCTGGAGTCTCGAATGGAAGTGGGTTGCTAGCTGGGAGGTCGGGCTGGATGTCTGTACCTGACTCATGTAAGAGCAGGGTTAGCAAGAGCCTAAATGTAAAGAAACGATTACGATCTGGCTCGTACTACTAACAATCTCATAACGATTTCATAAAGGATATTGCTAAGACATGGTTTTGATGCCGCCAGGACGAGGAAAATCAACACCACTGCTCCACCGTAGCTGCCCTAACTCACCTAGTGTCAGGTAGAAAAGTGGCCCTTACTACTAAGCAAGCTGTCGGGTTGGCGCGCCGTCTTCGGGAGTTGCGCGAAGCCACGTGGCCTGACCAGGAGCTAACTCAAGCTCAACTTGCGAAAGCGCTCAGCGCCGAGGGACGCGTGGCCCCGGCAACGTTGAGCTCGTGGGAATCATCAACAAGTCCTAAGACGCCCTCGGCAGCGAGGGTCGTCGCGTACGCGCGGTTTTTTTGTACCGAGCGGTCCTTAGAAGGCGAACCCCACCTGCTAGCGGAAGATCAACTCGCGCCCGCCGAACTCGATCGTTTTCACGAGATCGAATCCGAGTTGTTGGAACTGTTCCATCCGGAAGACCGCAAGGTGCAACGCACCTTCCAGTTCGATGCTGGGCCCGTGATAGTGATCTGCCCGACAGCGCCCGCCGAGTTCCAAGGACAGCTGGCGGACGTAAAAGATCCCAATTTCACAAAGATGCGGCAATACGGCGACCTCGACGCCCTTATGGAGCTATACGGGCACATGCGCGCGGAAAACCCGGATCTCGACGTCTACCACCGTCTAACAAGCGACGTTGTAAGCGACGACTTCTCCAGTCACGTGATCTTGCTTGGCGGCATAGGATGGAACAAGGTAACTCTGCGTTTTCAGCGCGCCACCAGCCAGGTTCCAATTACGCAGACGCCCGTGGACGACCTATCGGGTGGAGACATCTTCCGCGTTGAGAGTCCCGAGGTCGCGGAGTCTTTCTATCCTGAGTATGAGGATCTGGGTGAAGGCAAGGAACTCATTGCCGATGTCGGCTACATTGCCCGTCTTCGTAATCCATTCAAGGTCAGCCGCACTCTTACGATCTGTAACGGCATCTTTAGTCGTGGCGTGTTCGGGTCAGTCCGCTGCCTTACCGACGCTAGCGTGCGGGAGGAGAACGAGAAGTACCTTGCCGATCGGTTCTCAGGCGGAGAGTTCGCCATGTTGCTGCGAGTCCCGGTCGTGGAAAACCAAACTTTGTCACCTGATCTCCAGGATCCGAACGCACGCCTGTACGAATGGGCCCCGAGCCAGGCTAGCGATCGGTGAGCTTCGCAAGCAGCGCTCTCAATCGGTCCTTGAGGAAGGTGGAGCAGCGAGCATCACACTCACACCTGTCCCGCGATGTGTCGCGGTCGCCGGCACCACCGTTGCGGTCACGCCGAGGCCGCCTGGACGCCATCGTCGTGCCGGCATCAAGGCCAGCGTCTTCTCTCAAACCGGTCATCGAGTTGTCTGCGCGGTTGGGCGCTTTTCTAGTTGTCTTATGCAGCAAGCAAACGAAGGTCGAGCAAGTGGCGGGGCGAGTGGCGACAACACCGGGAGCACGCGCCCTCATTGTGCGAATCCCCGACAACTGGAAACATCCAAAGTTTCCTAGTCGAACGTCCGCCATGGCTTTTCGGGAAGCTAGCGCCTACCGCGTGAGCGACCTAAGTGCAAAACGCAACCTCGGCCTTCTGCTGGCACGCTTGCATGGCTGGAACAAGATCGCCTTCGTGGATGACGACATCACGCTCTCGCAGACGGATGACATCGCACGTCTCGCCGGGCAATTGGACGATTATCAAGTGGTCGGGATGGTTGTTCGCTGGTTCCACGACAATTCCGTCGTCTGCCATGCGCGCAGGCTCGCTGGCTTGACCCAAGGCGTTTTTGTAACGGGTGCCGTTCTGGGCGTCCACTGCAACAGCCTTCCATTGTCGTTCTTCCCCGATGTATACGACGAGGACTGGTTCTTCTTTGCAGAGGAAGCCGCCATGCGCAGGCTACCCTGTGTGGGCACTGCCAGGCAGGCTGAGTACGACCCGTTCGCCAGCCGGGACAGAGCTCGCTGGGAGGAGTTCGGAGACCTGCTGGCCGAGGGTCTGTACGCACTGCTCGGTCAGGGCGACCCAGACGTGCCATTCGACGACAAGCTCCGCGGCGCAACCAGGAGGTACTGGTCGCGATTCATCGATGCCCGGGGTGAGGTAATAACCGAAACGGCGGCTATTCTGCGCCGCTACATCGATTGGAATGCGGATAATTGCCGCGTGTCCTCCGCACTTGCATCACTGGAAGCCGCCGAGAGTCAGCTCCACACCATTACGCCCGACCTGTGCGTGAACTTCCTCGGTGCGTGGCGGGACGACCTCTGCGACTGGCAGAAGTTCTCGAACGGCGTAAACAATGTGGGCAGCACCCGTGAAGCCATGGATTTCTTGGAGTTGAGGAGCTGGAGACATGCCGAGTTTGGTGATGCACTGATTGACTCCGGGATTGTTTCCAGTTGGTCTCAGGAGTCAAGTAGTAGTCGGACGCCCAAACCTAGTCGCCGCTCGAACCGCATGAAGGCTGGGAGATACTGACGCTCACCAGTCGGCTCGAAGCCGAGCGCCTCGTAAGCGCGCTGGGCGTCGTGATTGTCCTCGAGAACCCAAAGTAGTAGCTCAGTAACGCCCATGTCACGCTCGATCTCAGCTAGGGCGCGCAATAAGTGGCGGAAGACGCCACGTCTGCGATGCGTCGGCGCTACCCAGATGGACTCGAGGTGTCGCATCCAAGGCCGCCAAGGCTCAGCAACTGACTTTGTTAGCCCGACGACCTTCTCGGCCTCACGGGCGACAATACAGGTGGCGGCATCGAATATGCGTCGCCACTCAAACTCGCCCCAGTCAGATTCACGGGCGTAGCTAGATGTGAAGGCCTGTGGTGAATCCAACAGCGCTCCCAACCGCGCCGCGCGCAGCACCCGCCAATCGGCGGGCGCCAAGAAATCCAAGTCCAGTGTCAGTTCCATCATCGGCTCCCAACAGGGGTCGGTGCGGGTTCAACTGTGCATAAATTGCGTGCCGAAGTAAAGCGGAGATCGAGCTGTCGGCATTTGGGTCGCCTCGGCTGAGATCTACAGAGTGACCAATGTCACTGACGGGGAGGCCGTGTGAGCATGCTTGGCCGTTCCGTTGGAGCTTGCGCGCTGGGCATTTTCCGCTGTGCTGCCGCACATTCGGAACGCCGGTTGCTCAAGCGGGACGATGGCCTACCGTTTTGACCGGCTCGCGCAGGATTGGCGCGACCGCCTAGAGCAGCTGGGCATATTTCAATTAGACGCAGCTAAGCCACGTCCGCGAAGGTGCCGCCTTGTATATGGAGCCAACTGAGGCCCTCTGGTGCCAGCCACCTAACATTCGACGGCGTCTAGCGCGCCAGCACTATTAGCAGCGCGATGAGAGCGACTAGTAGTAGGGCGGCCAGCGCGCACGCGAGTGCGAACAGCAGTATGGCGGACACCGCTCCCGCCAGCGCGACGATGGAGATAACGCAGGCGAGGATGAGGAGCGCGAACTCAAGATCGGTAGCGCGGTTGAACCCTCTCGTCGGTGGCGCGAGTCCCGCCAGCATAGCGAAGCCGGCGACGGCCAGTATCAGTATTAGCCTGGGGTGACCACCGAGGGTGATTGCCAGGATCAGCGTGGACGTCTGGTCGAGCCAGTCGTCGTCGGCGGCGGCCATCAGCCACGCGACGGCGACCATATCGACGATGGCCACCGCCCAAAGCCAGAGGTGGGCGCCTTTGGGCAAGGGCTCCCGGTTCGGGCGATGCTCTCGAAATATCTGCCACAAGATCCGGAGGGTACGGCTCAGCCGCGGCCTGTGAGCACCGGGTTGCAAGACACCCGGCGTGTCGTGCGCCGCGAGCCTTCCTCGAGGAAAACCACTGTGCACAAGGCGGCTCCGGTCTGGCCAAACCCCGAGCTATGGACGACTGTAGCACTGAAAACACTGAAGTCATCAGAATTGCCTGTAGCTAGTAGTTCTACTCAAGATAGGTAAATTTGGTAGTACTAGGCTCCGCGACACGCATTGTGTAGATCGACCTGTGAGCAGTAGAGCTGCAATACTTTGCGAAGGGAGTGACTACCCACTCCGTATGTCCTCTACTGTCTGGCCAATCAGTGGCGACAAGCGTGGTGCCACGTTCGATCCGCGCGAGTCGGCCGCTCTTTAGAGGGGTGAATGTGGCTCTGAATCGTGACCAAGCCCTCAGGTTGGCACGCGGCCTTCGCGACTTGCGCGAATCGACCTGGCCGGACCAGGAGCTAACTCAGACTCAACTCGCCAACGCACTGAGCTCCGAAGGCCGAGTGGCGACCGCAACGGTGAGTTCATGGGAGTCGGCGACGAATCCTAAGACACCCCCGGCGTCCAGGATCAGCGCTTTAGCTCGATTCTTCTGCACCAAACGATCACTCGAGGGGGAACCCCACCTCATACCCGAGGATCAACTGACGGCGGCAGAGCGTGACCAATTCAAGAAACTCGAATCCAGGTTGTTGAAACTATTGAATCCCGAGGATCGCAAGCCGCGGCACATCTTCGAATTCGACACTGGGCCTGTGATAGTGATCTGCCCGGATGTGCCGGCCGATGTGCGGAGTCCTCTAGCAGATGTGAAGAATCCTAACTTCACAAAAATGCAGAAGTATGGCGACTTGGACGCGCTGATGGAGCTTTACGGGCATCTCTGTACTCAAAATCCTAGCCTCGAAGTGTTCTATCGACTCGCTAGCGAGGCTGTATATAGCGACGATCTCTCCAGTCATGTGATACTGCTTGGGGGCATCGGGTGGAACAAAGTCACCCGCCATATCGAGAGCGTTAGCAGGCGCGTCCCCATTACGCAGATCGAGGTCTCCGACCTCAGCGATGGTGAAATTTTTCGTGTCGATACCACCGACGGCAAGCGGTCCTTTTACCCGGAGTATGCGGACCTGGGCGGCGGCAAGGAACTCATTGCCGATGTGGCTTACGTTGCTCGTCTTCGCAACCCCTTCCGAATCAAGCGAACTCTCACCATTTGCAACGGCATATTCAGCCGCGGTGTGCTTGGAGCAGTACGCTGCCTAACCGATCCCGCGGTCCGGCAAGAAAACGAGAAATACCTGGCCGACAAATTCCCAGATGGCGAATTCGCCATGCTGTTGCGCGTCCCCGTGGTCGACAACAAGACCTTGGCGCCTGACCTCCAAGATCCCGCAGCGCGACTGTATGAGTGGAGACCGAATCAGGATGGCGGTCGGACGGCGCCCAATGCATTTAGCGATGTCGTTGAGAGCACAAACGCCGAGGACCAGATGGAAGCCATTGTCAGCAGTGTCTGACGCGAAGACTCGCAGGTAGCACAGGCTAGGGTCGCGGCCGCGGTCTCGATTGAAGCTGGCCTTGAATCCCTCGACGTAGTCGAGCACGTTTCCAGGCCCATGATTGTCGCGACTGTGACATACGCGGCGGGGGAGGGCCCGGTCGAGATGAGCCGCATTGCGGCGCGCTGCTGAGCAGGTCGTTGTTGATGGATGGTGAGGTCGCCGTGGTCCGTAGGCGTGTAGAACCAGCGGCGGCGTTCGTTGTCTTCCCGGTCGTCGGCGGGAACGGCCCCCCGGCTGATAGTGCGCTGCCCAGCGTCGAGGGTCTCCAGCCATGCGCGGGCCGCCTGGGCCATCCGAGCCGCAATCTCGCGACAGGCCGCTTGATCGTCGTTGATCATGCCCATACCAGCCAGGCGGATCGCTAGCCTTCAAACGGCAAGAGCGACCTCAGCAGGTGGCCACGCGACGGGCACGATCAGCATCGGGAAGTGGCCGTACGACTGGTATGCCTCTGCGCGTACGCCCACCACGACGCGGGCCCGTGCGGGGTGGCGCAGGCATGGGATCAACATGCGCGCCTTGCCAGAGAGGTAGTACCGCGACCTAAGCGTTGGAGGACGATGCGCTACTGCTGCCCCTCCCCGCCTGCGGCGCCACCGAAGCGGTCTGCCCCGGCGGAAGGTACTGGGCCCTGATCACTCGGGGTCCAGGTCCGCACGCTGCCACTGGGCAACGGAATGACCTTCACCGTGCCGTACTGCCCGTCGTCCGGCACCCCTACCAGCAGGGAGCGCTCGGACACCCCGGCCACGAAGCCGAGTCCGTCACCAAAATGATCATTGGCTGCCGCTGCGCCAGCTGCTGTCTGGTCGTGCGTCACCTCGGCGCCAAGCTCATCAAGCGGGAAGATCTGCACCTGCCCACCGTCGACTGCGCCGGCATCCTTATTCGGTGCGGACACCGCGAGCCGAGTCTTGGTGTCACCCAACCCCGGCGGTGCCAAAGCTATGCGTCGCCCGAACTCATCGCCCGCTGTGGCCGTTCCGCTGACGCCAGTGGTGTCCTGAGTCAGCCCAGTTCCCGGCGTAATGGTGGTGCCAGTCGAGGAGAAGAGTTGCACGCTGCCGGCCTTTGCGGCGCTTCCGATGGCCTCGAAGGGGATTCCGACCGCCAAATGAGTAGTGCTGCCGGACCGTACGCTGTCCAGGACCTGGCCGAAGGAATCGTTGTTCTCCGTGGTGCCGGGAACCCCCGTGCTGCTTTGGTCGTACGCCTGCCCAGCCACGACTCCGGTGTAGAGATCGTTGATGACGGTGAAAGCGCCGGCGTTGCTGATTTGACTAGTTCCAGAGCCTAGGTCCTCGCCCGGGGTACCGACCGCGGCATCAACCCGGTTGGAGGTTCCGGCAATCAGGCCGAGTGTCAGCGCTTCACCGAACCGATCACCAGCCTCAGCCGCTCCTGGAATACCAGCGGAGTCTTGATCAACTGCCCTCGGATCGTCGAGCCCGGCAGTAAGGAAGCCCACCCATCCAGCGTCGTTCTGGCTGGAGACATTGCCTCCAGGAACCCCGACGGCGACCATGGGGAGGTCCGAGCCCATCTCGTTGCTGGCGTCCACCGCGTAGCCGAGTTGATCACCGGCGGTGGCGGTGCGGCCAAAGGAGCTCTGGGTTACCTGTGTCGACGCCTTGCCCTTACCGAGGCCACTCGAAGAACCCCAGATGATCTGTGCAAGCCCGGAGTCGGGCTGACCGTTGATGTCCTCGTACGGTGTTCCGACCAACAGATCGGTATAGCCATCATTATCAAGATCAGCAGCGGCAAGCGTGGTACCGAATCGATCATTGGTTGAAGGTGTGTTGCCTACTGAATCGGAGCCCTGGACGAGGGTGTCGACAGATCCGCTGCCGATTGTGCCGCTGTTGCCGTACAGGACAGTTACCTGACCTGCGTCGGTAACACCACCAGGGTCTGCGTAAGGATCGGCAACGACCGCATCAGACCGGCCGTCGCCATTGAAGTCCGACGAAGCCCCCTTGACCGCCGCCTTTTGCTTCAGCTGGATCATTTTCGCCACCGATGGGACGCCAGCGTTATCGGTGATGAAGAGCATGTAGTACCCCGCCGGCGCAAGGTTCGCGGTCGCCGGTGCAGTGGCAGTGATCGTGTTGCCATCTGAGGGGTCGAATTTCAGCGGTACGTAACGCTGTCCTTGGTCTTGGCTGTGAGTGGCTGCGCCCAGGCGTACCAGTCCCACCTTGGCGATCGATCCAGCTTCGTCTGAGCTGATGTTGAAATCTTTTCCATAGGTAGCGGTATCGGGCACGGAGTCGATCACCGGTCGGATCGCTTTTTCCCCGCTGTTGTCCTTTTTGAACAGGTAGGGCGGCTCGAAGTACTCAACGTTCTTCTCCAGGTACCCGACGTTGACGCAAGTAGCGCAGACTCCGCCGCCGCCAGTAAGTACCCGGCCGTCTGGCAAGAGTGTGGCGCTGGAGTGGTATTCCCGTACGCGGCGGGCACTGGACAACACCGTCCAGGTTCCGGTCGATGGGTCCCACTGCTCCGCAGCGAACACGGGGTTGTTGAGATCGACGGTCGAACTGGTCGCGCGGCTCATTCCGCCGGTCGCGAGCACGCTCCCGTCAGCCAGGATGGTGAGGTTGTGTTGCCGCCGCCCAACCGACATAGAGGCGGTGGGCGTAACTGTTGTGGTGCCGTCGTCCTTGACGCCAACAACGACGGCCGTTTTGGTAGCTGCGTTGCTCTGGCCGCCTTCAGTAACGTTGCCGCCACCGGCGACCAGCACTTTACCTGTGTCGTAGGTGGCGAAGCCGCCATAGGTGCGGTTGATGCCGTCGCGTGCCTTCGTGGCTGTGATCGCTCCGGTGCCGCTGGTGTTGATGGTGTTCATCTGGGTCGAGGGGCCCATTAACTCGACCTGTCCATTGGGACGCGTGGTTAGAAATGCATACAAGCGGTCGCTATACCCGCTGGCGTTTGTTAGCCGGCGAAGTGTTCCGTTCGTCTGATAGACCTCCGGGATGGCCGGACCGCCACCAACGATCACTGCTTCGTCATTGCCCAGAGCCTGGACTGCGGGATACCAGCGCTCAGCCGCCATGTTGGGCCCACGGCTCCAGGTCTCGTTCTGCCAGTTGAAGATGTGGGTCTGCACGATGCCGTCCATCGCAGCATTCTTGTTCCCGCCGACTACCAGCACGTTGCCGTTGGCGAGCTGGGTGTATCCGGCGCAGAAGATGTTGTAGTTCGGGACGTCCCTACGGCTATAAGTGTTGTTGCTGGGATCCCAAACCAGGGCGCGGGTGAAGTTGTTGGTTGGCATCTGCTCGGGCGCGCTCTGTCCCACCGAATCCCACATCAACACCTTGCCGTTCGGCAAGACTGCCTGAAAGATCGGCACTACTCCCACTTTGGAGCCTTGATCGGTGTTGATCACCGAGCTCCACTTCCCGCCCTGGCCGAGATCGTCAGCTGCGGCAGCTGAGAGTCTCGCGTTGGGTACGTTCTGATCTTCGGTCTGCCGGCCGGGTGTCTCTCCGGTATCCTCTTTGATCTTGGTCGCGTTAGCCTTGGTTTCTTTTTCGATCTGTGTGATCGAGGTATCGGCAAGATCCTGTTTGGCGTGCTCGGCATCCTTGTGGTTTTCATCACCAGGATGGGCAGCTGCCAAGTCGGCACCCACGCCGAGGCTCATGATCAAGCCGACCAGTCCAGCCAACGCGCTTGCGCGCCAATACCTGCGCCGCAATTTTGACACCCCCGAATGCCTCCAGAGCACATCTTGACCGTCAGTATCAGCGAATAGCTCGGCTCGGTTTGGAGATTCGGACCTAAATTGGTCGAGTTGTGTTCTAAATGGCCTGGGTATGGTCACGGAAAGGTTACGGGCGCCGGACGGTGCGAACTGGCTCCGCGAGCCCCCAGCACGTCGAACCCCCCGAGCCGTGCGACGCCAGCCCCTCGCATCAATCTCAGCAACGTCGTGCCACACTCATCCGAGAATCTTTTAGGGAGGCCATGATCGAGTACCCCGATGACCTGGAGATCGTGCCTAGGAGGCTGCAACCGGGCCAGAGGGCAGAAGTCTGGATCGCCGACGTCGGCGTCGGATCGGCTGACTTGGTGTATTCGACCGACAGCCTGCTTCTGGAGGCACCCAACTGGACTCCCGACGGCCGCGGGCTAGTGCTTAACGGAGACGGCCTGCTCTGGCGGCTCGATCTGGAGCCCGAGGTCGACTTGAAGAGGGTGCCCATCGATGAGCTGCCGCCGATCAACAACGACCATGTCATTGACGCCAAGCGTGGCCTGATTTACCTGTCCGCGAACGACGGCCACATCCATGTGGCGCCGATCGAGGGCGGCACCGCGAAGCGCGTTACTCACGACCCGAGCCGCTATCACTTCCTGCACGGCGTCAGCCCGGATGGGGCGACGCTGGCTTTCGTCGAACTCCCGCGCGCCGAATATTCGGTTCCGGCTCGGCTCGGACTCCTATCGTCGGCCGGAGGGGAGACGCGCTATCCGGAGGCTGGCAGCAGCCACCTCGACGGCCCGGAATATTCGCCCGATGGTGCTTGGCTGTATTTCAACACCGAGGAGTTCGCCAGCCGCCCCGGCCACGCGCAACTGGCTCGTGTGGCCGCCGATGGCGGCAGCATGGAACGTCTCGTGGAATCTGAGACGGTCGACTGGTTCCCGCATCTTTCGCCGAACGGCGAACTCGCGAGCTACATCAGCTTTCCGCCGGGCACTCTTGGCCATCCGCCCGACCTGTACGTGGAGGTGCGGTTGGTTCGCACCGCAGATTGGCGCGATTGCGTACAGCGCTTCCCGCTCTTCGGTGGACAGGGAACCATCAACGTCAACAGCTGGTCACCAGACAGTCGCCGGTTCGCCTTCGTCGCGTATCCGGTGCAGCAGGCTTGAGCACAATCGGTGCGGCCAAAGGAGCGATGAGGTGCAGGGCGTCCTGGCCGGATTCGCGACCATCGGCATCATCATCGGCCTAGGTTTCCTACTCGCTCAGCTGAGGATCCTCGACGCGACCGCGCAAGGCGTGCTGACGCGGGTGGCCTTCTATGTCGCCAGCCCTGCCCTCATGATCACCGTG
Source organism: uncultured Actinomycetota bacterium (assembly GCA_963734005.1). Taxonomy (GTDB): domain Bacteria; phylum Actinomycetota; class Actinomycetes; order Propionibacteriales; family Propionibacteriaceae; genus Microlunatus. The sequence goes on along the minus strand of CAVTFS010000025.1, from coordinate 9,585 downwards.
CTGGGCGGCACGGATGTCCACCGATTGCTGTCGGCGAACCTGATCGCCTCCCTGGGCAGCGTCGCGGTGACTGCGACCATCGCCGTCCTGATAGCCCGAGTGCTCTGGAAGCGAGAGTCCGGTGACACCGTCATCGCCGCCTTCTGTTCGGCCTACGTCAACGCCGGCAACCTCGGCCTGCCGATCGCCGCATACGCCCTAGGCGATGCGGCGCTGATCGCGCCGATGCTGCTGACCCAGATGCTTGTCCTGCAACCGACCGGTCTGGCCGTGCTCGACGCGATCACCCATGTACCCAGCCCGGACATCTCTCAGCGCCGATTGTTGTTTGTCCGTCTCGCCCGGCCATTCCGCAACCCGTTGGTGGTGGGATCGCTTATTGGATTGGCGCTGGCTCTGACCGGGATCAAGCTGCCGGTCGTCATCAACGCGCCACTGACCTTGGTCGGCGGACTGGCTGTGCCATCCATGCTGCTGGCCTACGGCATCTCGCTGCGGCTCGGACCGCGCCCCGGCGCCGGCGAGCCGCCGATCCAGATCGCCACACTGGTGTCGCTCAAGCTTGTCGTGCAACCGATCACGGCCTATCTCATCGGTGCCTACGCGGTCGGACTGGCCGGTCACGACCTGCTCGCCGTCACTGTCATCGCTGCGCTACCCACCGCCCAGAACGTCTTCACCTTCGCCATGCGTTACAACCGAGGCGTGATCTTGGCGCGGGACATGATCTTCGTGGCTACGTTGCTCTCGGTGCCGGTGATCTTGGCCATCACCTGGCTGCTGGCTTCCTAATGGCCAGCAGCCGCCTCAGAGATCCTTGCGCCATCGCCGGCGGAGCGCGTAGTTGAGGCCATCAACGAGGCGTGGGGACTGGTGTACTGGTCACACAAGCTCAGCACCTGGGCCGACCTGTGGACTCCGGACGGAAACTACCAGCACCAATACGATCTCGCCTGGCGTACGTTCCAGGCCAAACTGACGACCGAATTCATCGCCTGGCAGGCCGACATCGTCCGCGAGTACGCGCGAGACGACCAGTTCGTCACGACCTGCATTGCGTACGAACGGCCGACGGTCGACGATGCGAACCTCACCGCGGCTCTGGACATAACCGCCGGCAATCCGTATTACGCCATGCAGGACGCGCTGGCGGTGCCCAGCACCGGCGTCAGTCCCCAGGGCTGGACATCTCCCGATCCGGGATCTTGAGCTCGGCGCCTGGGACGTTCGAGTTCTCGCCGAGTGAGGCACGTGAGGCGCCGGATTGGTCAGCGCGCGGGAGTGGTGCTCGGTCGGACCTCATTTACCCGTAGCGACCGTCCGTCGCTACGGTTAGCCGGCACGCTTCGGCCCAGGCGGCGTGGTCGACCCCGGCATCGGATGCTCCCTTGCCAGTCCACGCCGCGCAGATGTCGATTGACTCGACGAGCATCCTGCGCAGCATGACATCAGGATCCGCGATCAGCGCGCGTGCGGCACCGTCAACCGCGCAGCGGACTGCGTGCGGTGCGGCCTGTCGGCGGAAGGCTGCTGGCCGGGGATGGACGTTACTGGTGAACCGGCGGGCCCATTGCGTCGCTTCCGGCACACCGCCCAGCGCGCGCTCACTATCTGGAGACAGAGTGTCCTCCCGGCGCCCATCGAGTTGTGCCAAGACCCTCTCGCAGACCAGGACCGAGACCGCGAGGACCCGCTGTCGATCCGCTGCTGCGACCGGCAGCGCGATTGTCGAGCAGCGGAGGGTGATCAAGGCATCGATGTGCAGGTCGTCGCCGGTCAGCCCGATCACCGATGGAATCAACTCGGCCAAGCGTGGACGCCCTTCGTCGGTGGTGTGGTCGTTGACCAGACGCGCGACAGATGCCAGCAACGAGTGCGTGCACGCTGGGTGATCGCTCCATCGCTCGCCGGCGAGGTAGGACGCCAACTCCATGAAACACGCGCCCTTACGGGGATTACGGTGCTTTCCTTGCGAGAGCACCGGCAGCATGTCGGGCGAGTGTGGCTGGACTTTCGATTTCACACCACCAGTCTGCGCCTAGACGGCCCCTGGCCGCCAGCGGCGCCGAACGGACCACTCTGATGCTGGGACGCGGTCTCTGCAGCAGGCGTTGTTTATGCCCGCCGGTCAGGTTCGCCGGGTCGACCCGACCCTGGCCGCCAAATACCCATTAAGGTGTGCTCGCTGTCCGTCGGCTTCGGCGGCGTACTGGTCCCTGCGCTGGTCGACACCAACGCCCAGGACAACTGGAGGTGATCAAGAAGCGATGAGCACTGCTGCACGAGTTCTGACTCTCAACTGCCGCAATGAGAATGCGATGGAGATATTTCCGAGTCGACGTTGGAGTCGACGCAGGCCGTACTTGATCGAGTTCATCAAGGATTGCGCCCCCTCGGTGATCGGTGTACAGGAGTGCACGAACAACATGGCGGCAGAGATCACTGAGGGTCTGGGACCAAACTGGACCTTCTGGGGATCGGGTACGGCCAAGATCATATGGGACTCCACCAAGTGGGTGGCTCTTGATCAATTCCAAGCCGGGTTGCCTTACACGGTTCTCGGCATCACCAAGCAGCGTCCGATCACCATGCTCAAGTTGCAGTCGATCAAGACTGGAGAGTTCGCGTGGTTTGTCGACACGCACCTAGCCGTGAACATCCCAAACGAAGAGGCGATCCGGCAAGAACAGATGAAGCGAGCGATCACCTTGATCGAGCAGCGACCTGATCATGAGCGGGTGATCTTTTTCGGGGACTTCAACTCAGTGCCAACTAATGCCAGCGTTCGCAAGATCGCCAGCAACGCTGGATACAAGCATCTACGCGCGAAGCTGTCGCCGACATTGATCACGCGGCGTACTTGTAACACATTCAACGGTTGGAAGATCACCAAGCGCGAGGGCAAGTGGATCGATGATGTGCTGACTTCGCCGACTGTGAAGCCGTACGCGGCGGCGATCATGCTGACGGACTCCACTCGCTTCCCGGTCAATGCAAGTGATCACAACGGCGTCTTTGCGAAGGTGCAGTTCTCTGCTGCTGCTACCGGATCGCCCCTCTGATCGAGACGTTCCACAATATATTGTGGGCTGGGTGTGGGCTCTCGGCAGGTGAGTAGATGTGGTACCGGGCTGGCGCTGACCTCGTGGTGGTCGTTCATCTGCTGTTCATCGGCTTCATCGTGGGTGGCGTCTTTCTCACCTGGCGGTGGCCCCTGATCATCTGGGTGCACATTCCGGCGGTGATATACGGCGCCCTGGTCGAGTTCGTCGGCTTCACCTGTCCATTGACGTTGCTGGAGAACGACCTGCGCCAGCGTGCCGGAGAAGCCGGCTACCGCGACGGATTCATCGCGCACTACCTGGTCAAGATGATCTATCCACCGGGGCTCACTCATGGGATGCAAATCGGGCTAGGCGTATTGCTTATGCTGGTGGCGATCATCGGATACCAGGGCTTCCTGCACCGGCATTGGCGGGCAGGCTCGGCACGACCTTGAATGTGCCTTTCGCTCGTGCCCGTTCAGGGACTCACATACGCTGTCCGAGTGCAGGTCCTGATCGTCGATGGCGCGAATGTGGTGGGCAGTCGCCCCGACGGTTGGTGGCGTGATCGGGCGGGGGCTGCCGGTCGGCTGAAAGAACAGTTGTTGACAGCTGTGCTGCCTTGTGACGAAGTCGTCTTGGTCCTGGAGGGAGCCGCGAGGCGAGGCAACCCGGCCGGGCAGGACGGACGCCTTCGCACCGTCCACGCCCCGGCGTCGGGGGATGACGCGATCGTGGATGCCGTCATGGCGCAGATCGATGTCGGTGACGGGCGTGGCGTTACGGTCGTCACAGCCGACCGGGCGCTACGCGGTCGCGTTGAGGCAGCCGGTGCCAGAAGCGTGGGCCCGTCCTGGCTTCTTGATCAACTGTGACAATGATCATGGAACACTCGCAGATGCCGATCCACTGAAACCCAACTCCAAGGAGAGTGTCGTGCATCGCTCGTTCTGGCTCGAGCAGGCGCTCGCGGGCTCCGCCGATGACCTGAACCCGTTGCGCGGCACCGTGACCAGCGACGTCGCCATCGTGGGTGGCGGGTTCGTTGGTCTGTGGACCGCCCTCATGATCAAGCGCCTAGACCCTGCCGTGGACGTCTGCATCATCGAGGCTGATGTATGCGGCGGGGGAGCCTCAGGCCGCTGTGGTGGCTTGGTGATGACGTGGTGGCCGAAGATTGCCAGCTTGACGACACTGTTCGGCGCCGACGAAGCGTTGCGGCTGGTGCGGGCGTCGGAGGCCGCGATCGACGAGATCGAGAACTTCTGCTCAGAACACGCGCCGGAAGCTGAGTTCCGCCGCGGCGGCTGGCTGTGGACCGCCACCACCGGTGCACAACTCGGCGCATGGGACAAAGTGGTCATCCGCGCCGAGGCCCTGGCGCCAGGCACGTTCCGCCGACCAGATCCGCGAGAAGTTGCCCGCCGCTCGGGGTCGCCACAGCACCTTGCTGGGGTGGTCGAGCCGTCGAACGCGACAGTTCAGCCGGCCGCGCTCGTGAGGGCCATGCGCCGCTACGCGCTCCAGATCGGAGTGCGGGTATTCGAGCAGTCCAAGGTCACACGCATCGACCGCGGCACCACAGTGACGCTAGTCACTGCACAGGGGACGATGCGAGCCCCCAGAGTCGTGATCGCTACCAACGCCTGGGCAGCTGCCCTGCGGCCTCTCCGAAACAAGCTCTTCGTGATCTCCAGCGACATGATCGCCACAGCGCCGATCGCCGATCGGCTCGACGACATGGGCTGGAACCAGGGCGAGGCCATCACCGACTCGCAAACACTGATCTGTTACTACCGAACTACCGCCGAGGGCCGCATCGCATTCGGTAAAGGCGGGGGGTCCATCGGCTTCGACGGGCGCATGCGCCGGGCGATGCACCACAACACCGCTCGTACTTCGATGGTCGCGCGGGACTTCCATCGCTACTACCCGATGCTGCGCACGGTGAAGATCACCCACGACTGGGCCGGCCCCGTCGACCGAACCAGGAACAGCCTCCCGATCTTCGGCCGGCTGTACGGCGACGCCAACATCTACTACGGCGTCGGATGGTCCGGTAACGGCGTCGGTCCCAGCGTCGTCGGTGGCAAGATCCTCGCCGCTCTTGCGCTCGGTCACGACGACGAATGGTCACAGTGCGGATTCATCACCGCCTCGGCCGGCTCGTTCCCGCCCGAGCCGATCCGCTTCTTGGGAGCGCACATCGTAAAAGAAGCGATCGTTCGCAAAGAGGATGCCGAGGCACTCGAGAAGCGTCCACCACGGCTCGCTGTCGCACTCTCAAAACTCGCCCCGACCGGTCTTGAAGACAAGTAGATAGGCGTTGGTACGTGTCCACGACAGCCGCCGCTCTGCCAGCGAACCCGTAGCCGCTACGTTTCGGCCGCGACCTCCACGACTTGCAGCCTGTCGAGCTCGCTCTTGGTCATCGTGCTGAGCTCGCCGAAGACGGCGTCCTGGTGCTCGGCGATGCGCCGGTCAACGATCCGAGTCAGCTCGAATGCGATCGCACCGGTCTGGCGCACCGTCAGGTCGTCCAGAGTGGGCTGTTTGGCAGAGGTGACCGCGACCCCGTTGGCCTTTCCGGAGGCGTCCTGGGACACGCCCACCGAGAACGTTTCCCGGGGGTTCACTGCGGGGTCAGCGTAGTGGTCGCGGAGCCGAAGCAGGACCTGGTGCCAGCCCAGTACGTCGCCCGCCAGCCCAGTCGCCGTGACGTCGTCCGGTGTGAGGTTGGTGCCACCTTCGCGGTGCGAGAAGCAGCGGGCATAGGACAGCACCGCCGTCGTCCAGAATGCCTCGAGGGTCAGGTCGTCGGGTTCGGCCTCGCCCGAAGCCAGCTCGGACACGAGACGCTCGCAACACCGCAGCGTCGTCTGCAGATCCTCGAATATTGCGGCGAGGTCCGCCATCGCCATTGCCGCAGTTGATTCCAGTCGTCGTACGACGGCGGGAGTCGGGGGGCCCGAATTCATCCGGACTCACCCAACGGACGGGCCGAGGCCGAGCGACTGTGGTGTGCTGGAGTCCGGTGACGGCTGGTGCAGGCCTTCGTCGAGCTGCCCGAACTCGGTCATCAAGGCTCGGCTACCGCCCCACGGCGTCTGTTCCTCGGCGACCAGCGTGTTCGTGGTAAGGAGCAGCCCCGCCACAGAGGCTCCGTTCTCCAGCGCCGAACGACAGACTCGCAATGGATCGATGATTCCCATCTCGATCATGTTGCCGAAGCGACCCTCCAGTGCGTCGAACCCGTCGTCGACTCCCAGGTTGGCAACCTGCGCGAGTACCTCGTGCCCTGCGTACCCGGCGTTCGCGGCGATGAGGTACGTCGGCTCGCTCAGTGCGCGGCGGACGATCTCGACCCCGATCGCGTAGTCGTCCTTTACATCAAGTCCCTCGAGGACCGGCGCCGCGTGCAGCAGCGCCACGCCGCCGCCGGCCACGATTCCCTCGGCCATGGCCGCGCGGGTGGCTGAGAGCGCATCCTCGACGCGGTGCTGGAGCTCGGCCAGCTCCGCGTTCGTCGGCGCTCCGACCCGGATCACGGCCACCTTGCCGGACAGCGCACCGATCCGTTCCGAGAGCACGTCCTCGTCGATCCCGAACGTGGCTCGCTCCAGCTCAGCGCGCAGCTGGGCGAGGCGGAATTCGACCTCGTCTGCCGATCCTGAACCGCCGATGATCGCGGTTCTCTCGGCGGTGACCCTGACCTGGGACGCCCGGCCGAGATGCTCCAGGGTCATCGTTTCCAAGGCGAATGCCGAGGTCTTGCTATGGACGGAACCGCCGGTGATTGCGGCGATGTCCTCGAGCTTGCGCAGGCGCCTGTCACCGAAGCCCGGCGCTCTCGTCACGACGGACGGGAATATCCCGTTCACATGGTTCTGGACGAGCATGCTCAGCGGCGCGCCCTCGACGTTCTCGGCGATGATGACCAGCGGGTGCGGAGCGCGCATGATCTTGTCGAGCACCGGCATCAGCTGCTGCACCTTGTTGATCTTCTCGTTGGTGAGCAGGATGTACGGGTCGTCGAGGACCGCTTCGAGGCTGGCAGGGTTGGTGACCATGTACGGCGAGATGTAGCCGTTGTCGTACTCGAATCCTTCGACGAAGTCCACGGTCATCCCGTTCGTCGCAGACTCCTCGACTGTCACGATGCCCGCGTCGCCAACCGTGTAAAGGGCTTCCGAAAGCACAGCACCCACGGCGTCGTCGTCGTTCGCCGAGATCGCCGCGACCCTGGCGTAATCCTGCTGAGTGACCAACGGGTGGGCGACGCTGCGCAGGTGCTCTACCAGCCGAGCGACAGCGAGGTCGATCCCTCGCTTGATGAGGACCGGGTTCCCGCCCTCACCGATGGCCTTCATTCCCTCGCGGATGATCGCATGCGCCAGCACCGTGGCAGTTGTGGTGCCGTCGCCGACGATGTCATTGGTCTTGATCGCCGCTTCCTTGACCAGTTGCGCTCCCATGTTCTCGAACTGATCACGGAGGTGAATTTCGCGAGCAATGGTGACGCCGTCGTTCGTCACGACCGGTGAACCGGTGATCTTCTCCAGGATTACGTTGCGCCCTTTGGGACCCAGCGTCGACTTCACGGCCTCGGCCAGCTGATCTACGCCTGCCAGCAACAGGCTCCGGGCATCCTCGGCAAAACGCAGCTCTTTGGCCATCGGTCCTCCAATGTCGGGGAAGGTCTGTGGACTACGTGGGCGTCAGGGAACGAGGATCGCGCGACCCCGGACCCGGCCGGCGTCAAGCTCTTCGAGGGCTTCCACGGCGGCGTCGAGCGGGAAAGTGTTGGTGTGCAGCGTCACTCTGCCATTCTGGGCGAGCACCATCAGCTCGGCCAGATCGTTATAGGTGCCGACGATGTTGCCGATGATGTTGCGCTCGGTGGAGATGATGTCCAGCGTCGGCACCTCGAGCGTGCCGCCGTACCCGATCACGAAGTACGACCCGTTCGGACGCGTCATCGCGAAGCCCTCGTTCTCCGCTCCCTCCTCGGCAACGAAGTCGAGGACTACGTCGGCTCCGCCGTTCGTCAGCTGCAGTACGGCGTCGACTTGGCCGCCGTCAGCGATCACGGTGTCGTGCGCGCCCAGCTTTTCGGCGAGCTTCAGCGCATCCGGGTGGCGATCCACGACGATGATGTTGGTCGCGGTGAGCGCAGCCAGGCACTGGATGCCGATGTGGCCGAGGCCGCCGGCCCCGATGACCACACAGGTCGTGCCCGGATAGAGCTGCGGGATCGCCTTCCGCACCGCGTGGTATGCGGTGATGCCAGCATCGGCCAGCGCCGCGACGTCCTTGGGCTCGGTCGCGGGGTCAAGCTTGACGCAGGCCCGCGCCGAGGTCAGCAGGTATTCGGCCATCCCGCCGTCGCTGTCTAGGCCCGGGAAGGAGCTGTTGGCGCAGTGCATGTCCTGACCTGCCCGACAGGCACGGCACAGGCCGCAGGTCGGTGTCGGGTGCAGGATGACCGTGTCGCCGACTGCGACATTCGTGACCGCGGAGCCGACCTCGTGCACCCAGCCGGCGTTCTCGTGGCCGAGCGTGTAGGGGAGCGACTGGTTCATCGCCTCCGCCCACTGTCCCAGGATGATGTGCAGATCGGTTCGGCAGACTCCGGCGCCACCGATCTTGACGATCACGTCGAGTGGGCTCTGAATGCTCGGCTCCGGAACCTCCTCGATGACCGGCATCTGGTTGTAGCTATGCAGGCGGACGGCCTTCATCGATACTCCTCCTCCTCCTCGCCAACTCCGATGGTCGCATACCGTTCCCGCAGCATCCCGCGGCACACCGAGGCATTGGCCTGCATGCCGATCCCGGTCAGCCGCGCACGCCGTAGGTGTAGGGGGAGCGCCTGGACGCCGACGGCCTCGCCCCGAAGCGGATCCACCAGCAGCGGCGCGTCGTCACCCGCCGGCAGGCCCAGCTCGGCCCGGCGCGCGCGAAGGCGTTCTCGGTCCGGTGACTGGGGAACGTCGCCGAGCGTGAGCACGGCGAGCTCGTCCGCAGTCCGTCCCGCGGCGAGCAGCGGCCGGCACACCCGGTCGGTGGCGGCGAGCATCGCCTTGCGGACGAAATCCGTCCGCAGCTCGTCCAGTTCCGTCTCGGCCAGGCCGTCGAAGGACTGGACGAATCCGGCCCGAGCGGCCACCCCGCGGTTGATCTCAGCGGAGGCGAAGTGGTCCTCAAGCTCGATCTGGGCCTGCCGAACGCCCGGCACGGCGCTAACCGCGTCGTATGCGTCGGCGACCATGAGCCAGGCGAAATTGGGCGCACAGAAATAGGTCGGGAGTCGCAGCCGGACGTCTGCCACCCCGTCCGCAGACACGGCGCACGACGTGACGAAACCGAGCGACGTCACCGGCTCGTCCAGCTCGGGGTCGCGCACCGTACCTAAGGCCTCCAGCACCTCTCTTTCGTGGGTCACACCTTGGTCCCTGAGCGTTCGTCGACCCCAACGGCGCCCAGGACGCCGGGAACCCCGGGGCCGGGCAGCTGGAACTCCACCGGTACATCGATGTCG
>CAVTFS010000024.1:0-294282 GCA_963734005.1 uncultured Actinomycetota bacterium | reverse complement strand
TAAGGGATTCACCTCTTTTGCGTTCAGGAAGTGATCGGCCGGGCCCTGCTCCATCCACCGCCGGTTGCAAGCCGACGGCTTGGTCGAGGTTATTCAGAATGCGCAAGGCGACGCGGGCGAGGCGGTATGTGAGGCAGCGAGGGCTTCGGCGGATGAGTCGCCGGCGGGGAGGCGTTTGCGGTAATAGCGGCGACCGTCGCCGCCGAGGCGGATCTGGGTGATGGCGATCCGATGCAGGGCACAGTTAAGTTGCAGGTGCAGGATCGTGACAGACGGAACTGGCCCGCACTAGCCCGACCACGCTGGGATGGGAGCGACTCCGGCGTGCCGCGCGTAGCAGGCTTCGGAGCGGAACCGGCCGATTCCGCGCGGAACCGATTGACCATCCGGGTCCGCTCATTCACCAGATCCTCGCGGCGGTCAATCAGGTTCTGCTCCCGCGACGCCTGCTGGTGGGCTGTCACCCTGACACTGAAGTGGACTCTAACGGCTCGCGGTCGACGGTCAACTGCTGCTGGCGACATTCCGGGGCGCTGGCGCCCTCTTGGACATCGAGATTCCCACATGGTTCCGAAGTCCGATCCGGCTCATTATCGCCCGTCTTCATCAGCATCCCGGGCCCAAGCATCCTCTACCCCCTAGCAGATCAGCCGGGAGACTCGTCTCAGTCAACGGCGAGCTCTTCGACCGGGACGGCGTCAACCATTTCTCTCTTCATGCGGCCACGTACACCGCCTACGAGAAGCTGCAGCAGCGGCTCCTGAGAGTGGTACCTCGGTCGGTAGTCACGTGCCGCCGCTTAGGTCGCGCCTCACGACGCAGTAGTGAGAGCGCTCGTCGCCTGGGTGGACGCTGACCGGCTTGGTAAGCAGACGCGAACCTAACGCGCCGTACCGTGGCCATCGGTCAGCGTTTGCGACTAGTCTCACCACTCGCGCAGTGCGACGGCTGCTCACTTCCATGTTTGGCCATCGTCCGTTGAGATCGCGACTCTGTTGCCGCTCCAAAGCCAGATTGTGCCGCCGGTGACATCTATTGCCACTTGGCCAGCCAGCCACATCGAGGCCAGGAGCACAACGGATTCGTCCGCGCGTCAGGCTGCCGCTTCTTTCGGTCAGTGATTGCACGGTCACCCCGTCGCAATCCTCGTTGGCTCGGGCAACCCAATATCGACCGCTCCCAGCGGTGATGGCGAGTGTGTTGGGGATTCGCCCTACCTGCCGCCATGTCTTGCCTGAATTGCGCGGTGCTCATTGCGACGCCGTTGTCGCAAACGACCAGAGCCCGAGATAAGTTGAGCGGCGCAAGGCCGATGACATGACCCTTGCACGGAGTGGCTTTTGTCCCGCCGGGCCCATTGATTTCGTCGCGGTCCTTCGGAGTCGGGAACCACACGTCGATCGGGCTGTGGGTAGAGGCTGTGACCGTGCCGTCATTGGCATACGCCACGTAGCGGACTGAGCAGCTCTGACGCTACCGCCAATGGCGAAGAGATCGCCGCTTGGCTCCGCGCCGAGTCTGCACAATCGGAGCAGGACCGGTTCGAACGATTCGTTTCCAGCTAGCGCCGCCGTTGGTCGACCGCTCGATCTTGCCGGGCGTATCGCAGTCGCCAACAGTCGCCCGCCATGCAGTCTTGGAAGACACGGCGAAGAGCAGCCGTTCGAGCAGGAGCCGGCTCGATTGGTCGAGTCGAGGGCGTCTGGATCAGTCGCTGCTGAAGGCGAGGCGTGGCAGCTGGCGACGATGTCGCCGTCGGCGAACCACCATCGCCTGGGTCCTGGTCTGCCGGGCTGGGCCGTTAAGGCCCGGTCGGGGCGGAACAGCAGGAAGAGAAGCACCACATTCACGACAATGAGCACTGCAAGGACCGCCACTCAGAAGCACTTTGGTCCCCCGGCGCATCCGCTGAGCATAGCCACGCTGCAAAGAACGGAGCAGCCGAAGCTGAGATTAGGCAGCCCGTTCCGGCGCCAGGCGCTGCCAGCTCAGATGCCACGCCAGTGAGTGCCGCATATGCAGCGTCGCCGGCTGTTGCGACGTCCGTCCGCGGCCCGCTGTGATAGCTCGCTGACGCGCAGCAAGATTCCCCTGTGCGTTCGGCAATTAGGTCTACAGCCGTGAGCATGGCACCATATATCGGTCCGGAAGCCATGCTTGACTGTCAGTTCCGAAGCGATGGCCGACTCGGGGGAACATGCTGTGGAGCTGAGTGAGTATCTAGACATCCTTCGGCGCCGGTGGCTCGGCGTGCTCATCATCGCCCTAACGACTCTTGCGCTCGCCTCGGCCGTCACCTTGGCCATGCCCAAGAAGTACACCGCCACGACTCGGTTGTTCATTGCAGTGGCCGGCGAGTCAGTGACAGATCTGGCGCAGGGATCGAACTTCGCCGAGAAGCAGATGTCGTCGTACGCCGAGGTTGCCACGTCGCCACGGGTCTTGGCGCCGGTGATAGGTCAGCTCGGTCTGCGAACCACTCCGAAGGAGCTGGCCGAGTCGGTGGAGGCCACCGTGCCAGTGGACACGGTGATTCTTGAGATCGCGGCGACCGATCCGGACCCGACTCGCGCCGCGCAGATCGCCAACGCGGTCGGCCAAGAGTTGGCAAAGGCGGCCGCTGACTTGTCGCCGCAGAAGGAAGACGGCACAAAAGCGGTGCAGGCGACCACAATCGCAGCGGCTGAAGTGCCGGACAAGCCATCATCTCCCAAGATCCCGCAGAATCTGGGCGTAGGCCTGATCCTGGGTTTGTTACTGGGACTAGGTATTGCGGTGCTGCGGCATGTTTTGGACACTAAGGTCCGCAACGAAAATGATGTTCGCGCCTTAACCGACAGCCCGATTCTGGGCGTGGTTGCTTACGACCAAGAGGTGTCATCGCATCCCGGTGATTCTCCGAGATCAGCCGCTGGCTGCTCCATCCGAGGCGGTGCGGCGATTGCGAACCAACCTGCAGTTCATCGATATAGGGAATCGGTCGAAGTCGATTGTGATCAGTTCGTCGATTCCGGGTGAGGGCAAGTCAACGATCGCGATCAACCTTGCGGTATCTCTGGCGGACGCGGGTGCTCGGGTGATCCTCGTCGATGCAGACCTGCGGCGACCCTCGATCGCGGAGTACCTGGGTATTGAGGGCGGGGTGGGTCTGACCACTGTGCTGATCGGGCGCGCCGAGGTGGAGGACGTCGTCCAGCCGCTAGGGACGACCAGCTTGGATCTGTTGCCCGCGGGACAGATCCCGCCAAATCCAAGTGAGCTATTGGGGTCCACGGCAATGGCTGATCTGTTGGAGCGGTTATCCGCCTCCTACGACATGGTGCTGTTGGATAGCCCGCCGTTGTTGCCGGTGACAGATGCCGTGGTGTTAAGCAACCTCGCCGGTGGCGCGCTGGTCGTTGTGGGCGTGATCGCATCCACCGGCCACAGTTGCAGCAGTCCTTGGAGTCGTTGGAAACGGCTGGAGCGCATTTGTTCGGGATTGTGATGAACAAGATCGCTCGTCGCGAGGCTGCTGCGTACGGCTACGGCAGCGGGTATGACTCCTATGCCCCAAAGCATCCGACGCTCCGGCCCCGGTTCAGGCGAAAGCGGCGTTGGGATTTGGATGACACATCCGTCTCCGACCCAGCCGCCTCGGAATGGTCACAAAGCGGGCGTCTCACCGCTAGACCGACACAGCACCGGCACGGCATCCCGAGCTGAAGCACAACCCCGATTAGAGTTTCGCCCATGACGGCCTCGCTGACTGATGTTGTGCAGATCGGCCAACTGGACGCTTCGCCTAGCTGAGCCGCCTGCAGGAGGGCGATCATGGTAGGCGCGCACCGATGAACCCCGTTGTTGTGATCGGGGCGGGGTTAGCCGGCCTATCAGCCGCGTGTTATCTCATAGGCACGCGGGTACAACGTCACTGTGGTGGAGCGGGAACAAGTGCCCGGCGGTCGGGCTGGCGTACTCCACCGCGACGGATTCACCTTCGATACCGGGCCGACGGTGCTCACCATGCCCGACCTCATCGCAGACTCCATCCGTGTCGCGACCGGAGATCCCAGTGCCACCCTCGGCGAACTGCTTCCCATGCGGCGGCTCGACCCGGCGTACCGGGCCTGCTTCGCCGATGGCAGCACGATCAATGTCCGCCACGGCCGGGAAGCAATGCGTGAGGAGATCGCCCAGACGTGCGGCAGCCTGGATGCCGCCGCATTTGACTCGTTCGTCGACTGGCTGCGGCAGCTCTATCTGGCGGAGATGCCGAACTTCATCGACCGGAACTACGACTCTCCGCTCGGCCTGCTGTCCTCGCCCCGCGCACTCGCCCAGCTGCTACGGCTTGGCGCCTTCGGGCGGCTCGGCGCGGCGGTGCGCAAGAGGTTCGCAGACCCCCGACTGCATCGGCTGTTCAGCTTCCAGGCGATGTACGCAGGCCTGGCACCCGATTCCGCTCTTGCGCTCTACGCGGTGATCACCTACATGGACACCATCGAGGGCGTGTGGTTTCCAGAAGGTGGCATACATGCAGTCCCGACGATCATGGCGCAGGTCGCTGAGAAAGCCGGCGTGACCTTCCGCTATGGCGACGCGGTGGAGGCAGTGCTGCGCTCGCCGACGGGACGGCTGGCTGGTGTTCGTACAGCATCTGGCGAGCGCATCATGGCTGACGCCGTGGTCTGCACTGTTGATCTTCCGACCGCGTATGAACAACTGCTTGGTGATCTTCGTCCACCACGAGCAGTCCGACGCGGCAGCTATTCTCCCTCTGCGGTGGTCTGGCATGTCGGCGTGCGCGGGGTTCCGGACCCTCCGATCGCCCACCACAACATCCACTTCGGCAACGAATGGAGTTCCGCATTCGATGCGCTGCTAAAGCGCGGCCAGCTCATGCCTGATCCGTCGCGGCTGGTCACGATCCCCTCGCTGGACGACCCCACCATGGCGCCCGACTGGCTGCTCCACCCTTTATGTCTTGGAACCCGTGCCTAACCTCAATGGCAAGATCAACTGGTCGATCGAGGCCGAACCGCTACGGGAACGCCTGCACACATTCCTTACTGAGCGGGGATATCCCAGCGAGATGATCACCGACGAGTTTGTAACTCCGCTCGATTGGCAGACTCAGGGAATGGCGGCAGGCACGCCGTTCGCGTTGGCACACACGTTCGGGCAGACCGGGCCGTTCCGACCGTCGAATATCGAACGTAAGCTGCCTGGGATGTTCTTCGCCGGCTCAGGAACGGTCCCAGGGGTCGGTGTACCGATGGTGCTCATCTCCGGAAAACTTGCGGCCAGCCGCGTCGCCGCATACCTTCGGGAGCCGGGACGATGAGCGACTGGAACTCATACGAAGCGCTGCTGACCGAGGGCTACCGCCAATGCGCCAAGCTGACGTGGCGTTACGGCACCACCTACTTTTGGGGCGCGGCATTGCTGCCCAAGCCGCAACGCAAGCATGTACATGCCATTTACGCCCTCTGCCGGCTCGCCGACGACATTGTTGATCTCCCGAGTGTGCCCGCTGACCTGGCTTGCAGGCTTCGCACAGGCTCAGCCCAGAGCTCAGTCGAACAACTCCAGGGCTTCGACGGGCTCAGCCCACATCTCCGGCTCGAGTCGACATATCTGGTCCTGACGTTCCCGCTGAACCCGAGCCGACCCTGCCTGATCCCGAGCCAATCCGCCCCGAGCTTGACGAGGTGCTAGAACCCGAGGCTTCGACGAGCTCACACGGCCATCTCAACCGTCGGCCGCCGCCTCGAAGCTTTTACGGAGGAGTTCCGAACCAGCTTGGCAGCTGGCGGCAGTGATGATCCCGTGATGGCAGCAATTGTTCACACAGTGATCACATGTCGTATCCCCCAGGAATACTTCGACCGCTTCTTCGGCGCCATGGCGATGGATCTGACCACGACCTCGTATCAGACGTGGGAGGACCTGCGCACCTACATGGAAGGCTCCGCGGCCGTGATCGGGGAGATGATGCTACCGGTGCTCGAGCCCGTAGGCAGCGCGGCCAGGGCGCCCGCGCGATCCCTCGGCTTGGCCTTTCAACTCACCAACTTCCTTCGCGACATTGATGAAGATCTTGATCGAGGTCGGGTCTACCTTCCGCAAGATGATCTTCGGCTCTTTGAAGTTGATGTTGGACGGCGCACTGTGACTCCCGAGTGGCGGGCATTTCTGGCGTACGAGATTGAACGAAATCGCGCTCTCTACTCCTTTGCTGATACAGGAATCGCGATGTTGCCACCGCGATCGGCGCGTTGCGTCGGGACGGCCCGAGTGCTCTATGCCCAGATCCTCGATGAGATTGAGCGCAACGGGTACGACGTCTTCTCGCAACGCGCACGGGTACCCACGGCGCGCAAGGCCGCCACGGCGGCCCGCATCATGGTGACAGGTCCGCGGACCCTTAAAAAGCAAGCGGAGCTTTACCAGCGAAGGAGTACGACCGATGTCACTCAGGACACGACCTAGTCCGCTGCTGCAGGTCCCAGACCGAGCGTGCGATCACGGATCCCGATCGCACGCGTCCCGCAACCGCGTGAGAACCGAATGCCGCCACGTAGCGGCTGGCCGAACCCGCTCGTATTGCCGCAGCGCTGGGGACAGCGCAGACACGCAACTCCGGTGTTCGTGGCCGGTGCCAGCAGCGACTCGGGCGAAGAAATCGATGACACGCACCGTTGCCGGCCGCGAGGTGGTTTCTGATGATCATGGCCGGCCACACCATGGCTACTGAGAATCTGGTTGGCAGCAGAAAGCCCATCGTTGCGGCGCGCTCCATGGGGGCAACCAGAACGTCACAGCGAGTGCCGTCAGCGGCCAGCGCGAGCCGGGCATCCGGCGTCTGGACGGGTTGGCCGCTGCATGGTTCAGTTCAAAGCAGCGGGCAATCGATATTCATGAATCAAAAGTCCGCGACGATCGTTTCCGCTGGCCAGAAGCAGGCGGTGCCGGGGGCGCAGGCACGCCCTCTTTGAGACCGACGGCGTTCGAGGCTCTGTGAGTCGCTCGACTGCCAGCCGTCCGCGGAACATGCTTTAAATGCTCGGCTGATCGCCGTCCTTGCCGTTCAGCGGGCGCAGCCAGGCAGATCGCCAATATATATCGATCCCGCGCTGACAGAATCTGTGATAATTGGCCAGGGCACTTGACGTCGTCCAACGCGACGCAGTCGCCCAACTTGATCATTTTCCCGGTCGACTCATCGATGATGCGCTGCACGTGGCGGTTTACGCGCGTGCGTGTGCTGCAGAATGGGACCGCCTCAGGATCGAACCACAGTCTTCGATTGTTATTCTCTGGACTGAGAGTAGGCATGATCTCGTCCTTCTTGCGAATCTCAACGAGATCACCAGGCGCGACGTCGACAATCGGCGTCCTGGCGCCGGTGCCTGTGCCTTGGTAGAAGGGATACAGCTTTCCGCCACGTATCCGCAATCGATGGGGTAAGACGCGCTGTGTCATCAGCTGATACCGATTAAAGGCAAAAGCAACGAGGCCTGCGAGTAGAGCGCGGAGGGTGATATTACCGCTTGTCAAGTCGCGAACATACTGACGCGGATCGTACTTGGATAGCGGCCGAGAAGCCCGCCCCACATCAGTGCCCTGGCACCGGTAGACGGATTCTCCGCTGTCGTTGGTCCTGCGTGTCTGTGGCGTAAGCATCGCCAGGGCTGTTTCATCTGTCGTTGCTGAGGCGACTGATTGAGGTTCTGATGCGGGCGTCAGCCATTCTTCTCGCCAGAAGAGCTTGCATCCGGCCTGGCAACCGCCATGCGCGCTTCCATCGCACTTGACCCCCTCCAGGTGGACCGTGTTGTCCATCTCGCGAATTCCACCTGCGCCGTCGCACGTTTTGTGTGCGCTGGCCTCCACACGAAACTCGCGGCCCGCGTACTGAAGCATCTCGGGCATGAAGAGCAGCCCGTTCACAGTGTTGTCATGGTCAAGCGTCGACAGAATTTCGTCGACACTTCGAATGCGGACCACGTCTCCCTTACGAGGGTTACGTTTGCTGAGGTCCTTCATAGTCATCGTCACGGTGCCCCCCGGCTGTGTCGAAATATTGAGTAGTGGATGACCTGCCCGACGCTGTCCTCGCTCCGGCAATTCTCCGCCGTATCGATAGGTTGGTAGCCAGGCTCGACGGCCGTCCGCACTCGGCCTGTCGACTCGGTGCTGGCAGCGACCTGGCGCCCAGGCTGAGCACCGGGATCTCCGCACCATCGCTTGAGGACATGATCAGTACCCGGGTGGGCGTAGACCCAGCGCCTATCGTTGTTCGAGGGTCTTGAACCTGACCGGGGCAAGAACCATTGACTTAACTCAACGGTCACCCGCATATAGTGCACCTCGAACGGACCACACGTTCGCGTTCCAGAAAATTGGGTGACTCTCGTGATCTGCTCCTTGGCAGCCAGCTTTAGCTGGTGGCTCAGCGATCACGACACGGGCCAGCGTCCCATCCGTGGGGCGGCGGCAGTTCGAGTTTCGGCGATGGAGCAGCTGGACCGTTCGCCTAGCTGAGCCGGCTACGGGAAGGCGATCATGGTAGGCGCGCACCGATGAACTCCGTTGTTGTGGTCGGCGCCTGGTGGGCGGCCCGGATGATGGTGATAGGTCCGCGAACGCTCAAAAGCAAGCGGAGCTTTACCAGCGAAGGAGCCCAACCGGTGTCACTCAGGACACGTAATAGCCCGTTGCCGCAGGTTCCCGGACAGAGTGTGCGCCCCCGGATCCCAATCGCACGCATCCCACAACCCCGTGAGGACCGAATGGCCGCCACCTGGCGGCTGGCCAAACCGGCTCGCATTGCCGCGGCACTGCGAACAGCCCAATCCCGCAACGCCGGTGGTTGGTTCGTGGCCGGTGCCAGCGGCGATGTAGGACGCAAGCAGTCGGTGACGCGCACCATTGCCGGCCGCGAGGTGGTTTTCTGGCGCAACTCCACAGGCGGACTTGTTGCGGGGCCGGGAGCGTGCCCGCACCTAGGGGCGCTTCTAGACAAGTGCCCAGTCGTGGACGGCACTATGTACTGCCGATGGCATGGGCTCGCGCTGACGCAGAACGGCGATCAGACCTGGAGCCCGTACCGTGCCTACGACGACGGCGTGCTCATCTGGGTGGGCCTGCCGACAGATGAAGAGCTCGCCACCGATCGACCCGCGCTCTCTGCCCGCCCGCCCTTGCCCGAATCGGTGAGCGCCGTCATCGCAAAGCCCGGCATTTGCGAACCCGAAGACGTTATCGCCAACCGGCTCGATCCGTGGCACGGCTCTTGGTTCCACCCGTACGCCTTCAGTCACCTCGTTGTCGATGACAATGCCAGCAATGATCAGGTGCTGGTGGTGGATGTGACGTTCCGGGTGAGCCGGACCTGGGGCGTGCCGGTGCGCGCGGAATTCACCTGCCCCGACACCCGCACAATCGTGATGCACATCACCGAGGGCGAAGGGACCCGAAGTGTGGTGGAGACTCATGCCACGCCCCTTGGTCTTGGCGCCGACGGCCGGCCGCGCACGATGGTCACCGAAGCCACAATCGCGTACTCGGATCGGTCGGGGTTCCAGGTCGCGCGCTGGTTGTCGCCACTGGTACGACCCGGCATCCGGCGCACTGCCCGAAAGCTCTGGGTGGACGACCTTGCGTACGCCGAACGTCGGTATGAGCTGCGGCGAGCGCGGCGAGTTTCCTGGCTGACCTCCAAGGCATTTGTGGCGTGAGGCAGCGGCGAAGGCCCTAGCCAGTGCGCAAATAGTCATAACGATTTAGTAATCGGCGCATAGAGTCATCCATCGTCTAGGACGATTTGAGCGGACTACGCGGCGCAAGCTCGGACGGGAGGGTGGCTGCTTCGCTCAAGATTTCTAACGAGGCTGACCCAGACGTTTACAACGTTAGACTGCTCGTGGGTCCCGGCACACATCCCGGGACTCTCTGGACCCGGGGGAACAATGACTGAACTCAAGCCGAGCACTGAGGGCGGCGCTCGCAACCCGAGCGCCCCAAGCGAGCCGCGCCCGGCAAACATCCATCCGGCCACACCCAAGAAACCCGCCCAGCCAGCCGCAGATACGACTGCGCCCACCCGACCCAGCCCGGCAGGCACCAACTCGGCAGCGCCGATCAAACCGGCTCAGCCAAGCACTACGCGGACTTCAGCCCCAATGAAACCGGCTCAGCCAAACGCTGCCCAGAGCACAACCCCAATCAAACCCAGCCCGGCAAAAGGCCGACCGGCCTCGCCGGCCAAACCAGCCCAGCCAAGCGACGCTGAGGCCGCTGCCTTCGCCAAACCAGGCCCGGCAAACAGACACGCTACAGCCGCCTTCATCAAACCCAGCCCGGGAGTCATCCGGCCGGCCGCGCCGACCAAACCAGCCCAACCGGGCGGCACCCAGCCCGCACCGACCAAGCCCGGCCTGGCAAAAACTCCGCCGGCTGCGCCGACCAAACCGGCCCAGCCGAGCGCCGCCAGGACTCCTGCCCCGACCAAACCCAACCCCACAGCAGCGGCTCAGCCGTCTGCGCCAGCCAAGCCCACCACCCAAACAACCGGCGCCCAGGCTGTAGCTCCCACCAAACCCGGCTTGGCAACAACGGCCCAACCCGGCTCGGCAGCAACGGCCCGGCCCTCTGCGCCAGCCAAGCCCACCCAAACAAGCGGCGCTCAGCCCCCAGCCCCCACCAAACCCGGGCCCGCAGTTACACAGCCGCCCCCGATAACCAAACCGACCCAACCAGGCGCCACCCAGACCGCAGCTTCAACCAAACCGGGCTCTGCAACAACGGCCCAGCCCGCTGCCCCGACCAAGCCAACCCAGACAAACCGCGCCCAACCCGCTGCCCCCACCAAATCCAGTCCCGCAGTCAGCCAAACGAAGCCGACCCAGCCGGGCGCCGCCCAGACCGCAGCTTCCACCAAACCGGACCTGGCAGAGACACAGGCTGCCGAAGCGTTGATCAAAGCAGCTATGGCCCGGTCCGCTGTCCCGACCAAGCCCACTCAGACAAACGGCGCTCAGCTCGCAGCCCCCACCAAACCCGGGCCCGCAGTCACGCAGCCGCCCCCGCCAACTAAACCGACCCGACGAGGCGCCGCCCAGACCGCGGCGCCGACGCAACCCGGACCGACCGGTTCGCAGGCTCCTGCCCCGAGCGAGTCGAGCGCCAAGGCCGCGGACCCGGGCCGGCCGAGCCCTGCAGAAACCGTGCCAGCTGCCATCGGCCATGCGCCGCCGCGTACTGCCCATAGTCCTGGCAAGCGTCGCGGCAACCTTGGTGGCGGTTCTGGCCGTTGCGGCAATCTTTGTTACTCAGGTTGAGCGCAGCATGACTGAAAACCTCGACCGCGATGACCTCATGCCCAGCACGGCTCCTCATCCGACCAAGGAGCAAGCTGCTGCCGATGCGCTCAACTTCGTCGTGATGGGCTACGACAGCCGCGATCCAAGCGTCGCACGCTCGGGTTCGCTCATGATCTTGCACCTGAATGCCGAGCGCGACCAGGCGTACTTCATCTCATTTCCACGCGACACGTGGGTGTCTATTCCGGGACACGGAAACAACCAGATCAATGCGGCCTACGGCTTCGGAGGCCCCAAGCTCACAGTGTCGACATTGGAGAGCCTCACCGACACACGGATGGACCACGCCGCAATGGTCGATTTCCAAGGCTTTGCCAAGCTGACGGATGAAGTCGGTGGAGTGACTGTCTACAACAAGACCGCCTTCTACTCCCATGGCGTCCACTACCCGAAGGGCAACATCACGGTCTCAGGTGAGCGGGCAATCTACTTTGTTGGAGAACGGAGAGCGCTGCCCCGCGGCGATTTCGACCGGGCGACGAACGAACGCAATGTGGTCCGGGCCATCATCGCGAAGACGCTGTCCACCAAGATCATCACTGACCCAACGAGGCTTGTCTCCGTCGTCAGTGGAGCGGCCGAGCACCTCACCGTCGATAAGGGCCTGACCGATTCAAAGATCCGCAGCACGGTCCTCTCGCTCCGCCTGACCAACAAGGACGTCCACCTGATCAAGGCGCCGGTGTCCGGCAAAGACACCAGGAGGGGCGAGCGCGTTGACATTGTCGACAGGGCCAAGCTGGCCGAGCTGCGCACTGCCCTGAGAGAAGACAAGGTAAACGAGTACCTGGCGAAGTATCCACAGGGCTGAGGCCCTGGGGAGCCGAACGCCGCTATGCGCTACGGGAGCGCGCCGAGTTTCCGGCGCTGACTTTGGCGCGCGAGCAGGCGGTGTAGAGGAGCCGCCATCCGGTGTCGGGAGTTCATGGGAACCGTCCAAAGATCGTGGCCGGCCAGACCAAAGCCGCTGAGGAGATGATTCGCAGCAAGGAAACCTGTCGTTGCAGCACGCTCCATGAGCGCAACCGGAAAGTCGCAGCGGATGCCGTCTCCAGCCAGCACGATTCGTGGGTGCTGCGTATTAATAGTCAGCCGCTGCTCCCAGGGACCGGTATCCAAGCAGCGGGCAGTCGTCGCTGACCAGCCACTCCTCCGCGATCATCGAGGCTCCTTGGAGCTCGGGATACACGCGATGCAGCTCAACCAGCAGCCGATCCTTCAGCATGCGCTCATCTGGCTGCTCGACCAGCGCGTACGCATGCAGCTCGACAACCGAGCCGCCGTAAGCCGCTGACCAGCTGCGGGCGCCTTCCTCGAAGCGTTCCAGTACCGAGATGTTGTCCAGCGGGCCGAATCCGCTGGTGCCGAGGAAGGCCGGGCGATCAGGCGCAACGGGTCGGTTCAGCCACAGCCGCCAGACAGCGAATGGGGGTGCATTGCATAGTGCCGCCACCCGTGCACGCCACGCCTCATCACCCAGCGCGGATTCAAGAGCCAGCCGGCGCAAAGTGGCCGGATCAGTCGCTAGCACGAGGGCAGCCGCCTCGATCTCAGCGCCGGATTCCAGCCCTATCCGCGGTACCTCCTGACTCGCGTCGATCCAGGCGACGCTCTCACCCGTACGCACCGTCGGCGCCGAGGCGTTCCAGATAGCGCCGAAGCGGCGACCAGAGACAGCTGTCGTAATCGTCACGCGGTACGTCGAAGATCAGCCCCTCCGATGAGCCAAGAAAGTAGCTGTGGAACATGGCGACGAGCTCACCGGCCGAGAAGTCATCGGGGTGGGCAAAGAAGCTGCGCGAGAAGACCTCCAGTGCCAGGTGCCGCGCTGTGGCGGGAAAATGAAGTCGATCAAGGAAGTGGGTCGCACTCTCCCCGTCATAACGAGAGAACGTGCTGGGGAAGTCGACGTCCAGCAGCTCGAGTGCCGCCGGCACGTTCACTGCAGCAAGATCGCGAAGCCCAAACGAGGGGCTCTGGGCTACGAAGGCCGCGATGTTCAGCGGCGGAGTCCGTGGGATCGTTGCGAAGGAATCGGTGTGGCCGCCCGCCAAGATCAGCGGATAGTCCGGGACTTCCACCAGGGACTGAAGATCGGGATCGACTCGTCGCAGCAGTGCCCGGAGGTTGTAGTACTGGCGGAAGAAGGCGTGAAAGCCCCGGCTCATCGTGACGTCATCGTCGCCGTGCGTCACCGGCCAGGAACGCACTCGGCCACCGAGCTGGTCATGCGGCTCGACCATGATCACTGGCACGGCGCGTTCGGCCAGCGCCACGGCAGCCGCGATGCCAGCAATGCCGCCACCGGCCACGACGACCGGCCGGGACGCGGCAGTCAACCGTGCAGCACCCGGCGCCGCCGGGTGACAGACAGCGCGAGCATCGCGGCCGGGTTGCCAGCTCGCGTCGCGTCGCCCAATGATCATGAAACCGCTGCAGGCTTGCGTGCCCGGAACGTATGCAAGATGCCCCGCTGCCAGCCCGAAGCTGTGCGCACCTCGACGTCGGTGAATCCCGCACGGTATAGGCGATCGACAAACGTCTGGATCGAGTCGAAGCGACCGAACGCTACGCCACAGGTAGCGATAGAGCCGGGTCCTCCGGGAGGTCAGCCAGCCCAGCGGAATGATCACGAGCCAGCACGCCAGAGTCCAGACCAGCTGCGCGCGACGCGATCCGGCAATCGAGTACTCCTGAACGACCAGCACGCCGTCGTCGACAAGTAGATCGAATAGTCCAGCGAGAACTACGTCCCGGTCAGCAAGATTGCGGAACAGGTACGCCGCGAATGCTCCATGGACTCCGTCGCCAAGCCCCCACGAGTCCCGAGACCGGTAGATCTCCTCGGCCTGCCCGATTTCGAACCGGACATTCGCAGGCCACCGCTTGGCACGCGCCTGCTCGAGCATGCCCGCGGACGCGTCCACACCCACTATGGCGAAATCGACGCCAGCCGCCTCGGCAGCCCGCTGGACGGCGCGGGTGGATGCGCCGGATCCACAACCAAGATCAACAAGATGAAGGTGAGGCGGCGGCGGGCCGTCCAGCTTCAGTAACGGGAGCCACTCCACCAAGGCGTCGGCGGCCGCCTGCAGGTGGGCATGGTAGCTGGGGTTGAGCGCCACCATGAGGTCATAGCTAGGCGCGACCTCATCGAAGGCCGCTGCGAGATTCTCAGTCGTGATCATGGTCACCGCTGGCCAGCCTCCTCGGGTGACTGCCGACGATCCAGCCACCGTCGCCACAGCAGGATAGCGAGAGTCACCAGCGCGAATCCGAACCCAAAGTCTTCAATCGGAATGTCCCACGGCGCACGCGGCCCAAGAATCTCATCGGGGTTGTAGATCACGATCGGAGCGGAGAGTTTGGTAAGCCAGCCGTCGACGGGAATCTGGAAGGCAAAGACGATCAACATCGTCCACCAGTACTGGGCGGTCGTGAAGATCCCCGACTTGAAATAGAGAAGCTCCGCGGCGACCACGGCCACCACGGCGAAGACCGTGATCACCGTGTACTCAGGCACGAGGACCCGCCTCTCCCACTCGTGATCTCCGTCGCAGCAGGCTGAGCACCCGGCCGACCGCCTCATACGTCAGCAGCCCGCAGATGGGCACCACAACGAAGAACGCCAGCTCCTCGACCGGCATGCCGAAGATCAACTTCCAGCCGGTCGTAAAGAGAGGGCTGTAGCTCCAGTGATCACGCAGGATCCCGACGATATCCCAGACCGAAAAGATGATTACTACCGGAATCAAAGCAAATGCTAAACCGGCTGCACGGCGATAGACGCGGGCACCTAACAGGAACTCCAGCGGCAGCGTGATCAGCAAGCAGCACGCCATCAACAGCAAGTACTGGAACTGATCGAGACCGCCCACTTCCCAACCGTACAAGGCCAGATGGAGACCTCACCGAATAGTTCACCTTCAAGAGAAAGCCCTCAAGGCCGCCCAGACTGGCGATCGCCAGATTGTTTTTCGTTTTCCTGTCCACGCCGTTCGAAACCGCTACCATCATCACCATGCCAGCTGGGTTGACCCCGGATTTGGGGCTTCGCCGCAGCGGAGGTTCGGGGGATTTACGGCAAGGAAATCTGACCCAGATCCTTCGCTACGTACGCGACCATGGAGCGAGCAGTCGCCACGATATTGCGCGCGGCTGCGGTCTTGGCATCTCCACGATGACCGATCTGATCGGCGAACTTCGGGCACGCCGGATCGTTAAGGAGCTCGATCCGATTCGTAGGCCCGGAGCTGGCCGACCGACTCGTCCGATTGATTTTGACGGTGAGCCGTGGTGCGTCCTCGGCGTACGCGTCGACCTCGACGGATTCCAATTCGCCGCTGCAACCCTGGGAGGACGTGAGCTGTGGCGCGATAGCGTGACGGCCAACCTCCGCGGGTCGGACGCGGACGCCGGCTTCGCTGCGCTCGACCGCCAGCTGCGGGCCCAGCTTGGTCGGCTGCCGGTTAACAAGCAGCTCATCGCGGTGGAAATCGGTGTGCCGGGCTATGTCGCTGAGGACCGCGCAACCGTGGGCTTGTCGGAGAGCCCGGAATGGCAAAACTTCCCGCTCAGCGCCAAAGTGAGCACGACTCTGAGTGACACTGGGAATCGAGGGCGCTCATGTCGGCGTGACCAATGACAGCCAGTTGGCAGCCCTGCATGCCGTACGGATTGAGCTGCGCTTGCGGCCGGATGCCATCGCGGCCTACTTCGGCGGGCTACGCAGCGTGGGCAGCGGCCTGATCGTCGGCGGCGAGATTTTCCGTGGCGCCGGAGGGGGTGCCGGCGACTTCGGCCATCTCAACGTTGATCCCTCAGGGCCGGCTTGCTCATGCGGTCGGAACGGCTGCCTGCAGTCGCTGATGGGGCCTCAGTATCTGCTGACTGGTGGCGACCTGCTGCCCGCTGATGAGGCGGCTCGGCTCATCGACGAAGGGCCCGAGGAAGCGATCCGGAGGATCGTCGAGGCCATGGATGAAGGCCAGGCCGCGATGCTCCAGCTGCTCAAGCGTGCAGGCGCTGCCTTGGGTGACGCGATTGACGACGTGATCGGTGTCGCAAACCCGCACACAGTCATCCTTGGCGGCTATCTGGGAGCGATGAGCGCGCACCTGATGGCCTCCATTGAAGAGCGCATCGCCCACCGGCTGGCCATCCCAGCGTTTGCCGGGACCAAGGTCGTCGCTGTCGAACTGAAGGTGCCCAGGGTCGTCGGCGGAGCTGTTCTGGCCGCGCGGGACGCTTGCTTCTATGACCCGCTCACCCTGACCCGACCGGTCGAGCTGATCAACTGAGCACTAGGACGATAGTTGGCCGGCCGTGATCACGACGGCCGCCGCTGTCCAGGCAAGCGGCGATACTGAGGCCGGCTGGCCGTCGGGCAAGACCTTCTCAGGAAGTGAACCTGCAGCCGTACGGTGCTGGTCGAGCCAGCGCAACCACGTCAAAGCCTCGGCTGCGTTGACCGAGGAACGCCGCGGTCATCGCGCGGCTGGCGGTCACGTTCGTCCAACTGACACCGTCCCGGCGCCACGACCCGCCTGGAGCCAGCCCTCCGCCCGGGCGCGACATCACCAATGGTGCTTGTTGCCAGGCGTGAACAACTGCTCCGTCGACGCCTGAGCCCACAGGCGGCAGCAGAAAATCGACTCCAAGATCAATGCTGTCGCCGCGGCCCCCAATACGCCGCGGATAACCGTTCTTTCCGAAGGTTGACCCGATCGAAGCCCGGAGCTTGTGCGCGCCGGCGGCGGCATTGTCGGCGGCATGCCTGTCGCCCAGAATTCGGTACAGCTCCGCGCCAGTCTCAAGACCAGCGCACAGCACGGCCGCGGTTGCCAACGTCGGCTTGGTCTCCTTGACCTCCCAATAGTCGGCCGATGGAGGCGGCAGCGAGGAGGGATTGTCGATCAATGCCAGTGCGGCCTTGGTGCTCTGGTCAAGGAGTTTCCGGTGCCGCTGCACGAACGCCGTACGGTCCTTCTTCGGCAACTGGGATGCCAGCTGTCCAGTTGCCCACAGAGCCCAACCGAGTCCGTCCAGCTCTACGCCACGAGCATCCGGCACCCCACTGCCATCCGGCAGATAACGCGCCTGGAACAATCCGGACTCCGGTTGCACTCTTTGCAGGAAGTCCACGATCCGTTCCGCATCGGCGGTGTGTCCCGTACGAGCCAGCGCGGAAGCCACCAACGCTGCGTCGCGCGGCCACAAATACCGCCACGGGCCGCTCCATCCGGCGACCGGAACGCTGTAGGGCCGACTCAACACATGCAGATCGAGAAGTGCGACGGCGACCATGTCACTGTCCAAGCCGCTCACCTGGGGAACCCTGCCGGCGGCAAGCCAGGCGGCCTGTCCTTGCGCCAGCTCTAGGCTGTCCGGCATTCCGGCGAGCACTCGGCTGCCCGGGACAAGGGCATCGGCGGCAGCGACTTCAACGAGCGCGCCGCGCGGGCCGACTGCGACAGCAGCCGCATCCAGCGGGATCGTCGTGTCCAAATTTCTGTGTGCGACCAGGCTAGATGAACTGATCATGACAATCAGAAGCAGGCACAGGCAGGCGGTCAGTGCCCCCCGCTGGCTCTGCTGATCTCCCGGCAGTGCCGGCTCAAGCGTGAGCACGGCCATACGCGAAGCCTACTGTTCCGCGCCTTTGGGTAGAGTCCTCAGCGCGGAACGTCCGCTTGTCAAAGGAGACCACATGGCTGCGCCGAGTCCCGGCTATTCGATCACTGTCCGAGTGGAGGCGCCGACCGATCCGGCGGCGACGGCACGACTCTCGAGCGTCGTGGCCGAGGCGGGCGGCGCGATTACCGCCCTCGACGTCGCCGAGTCGCATCCCGACATGCTTGTGGTCGACGTCAGCTGCAACACCACTGACGTCGAGCACTCGGAGTCGATCACTAAGGCAATTGCCGCACTCGAAGGCTTCAGCGTCCGAAAGGTGTCCGACCGTACCTTCCTCCTGCATCTCGGCGGCAAGATCGAGGTGACACCGAAAGTTCCGCTGAAGCACCGGGATGATCTGTCCCGCGCATACACGCCGGGCGTAGCTCGAGTTTCCATGGCGATCGCCGAGAATCCGGCGGATGCCCGCCGGTTGACGATCAAGCGAAACACCGTCGCAGTGGTCACCGACGGCTCCGCGGTGTTGGGCCTCGGCAACATTGGACCGGCGGCCGCGCTGCCGGTGATGGAGGGCAAAGCCGCGCTCTTCAAGCGATTCGCCGGCGTCGACGCCTGGCCGGTCTGCCTGGACACTCAGGACTCGGACAAGATCGTGGAGATCGTCAAGGCGATTGCGCCGGTCTACGGCGGGGTCAATTTGGAGGACATCTCCGCGCCTCGCTGCTTCGAGATTGAGGAGCGGCTCCGCGCCGAGCTCGACATCCCGGTCTTCCATGATGATCAACACGGCACCGCGATCGTGGTCCTGGGCGCCTTGATCAATGCGCTGCGGGTGGTACGAAAAGACATTGCCGACGTCCGGTTCGTCATCTCAGGTGTCGGTGCAGCAGGATCGGCGATCATCCGGCTGCTGAAGCGCCAGGGCGCGACCATGATCATCGGCTGCGACAGCAAGGGAGCCGTGTACGACGCGCCTGAGGGCTCCTCAGACATGCGGCGCTGGCTGGTGGAGAACACCAACCCGGAAAAGTTGTCCGGCTCGCTGAAGGAGGTGCTGGTCGGGGCTGACGTCTTCATCGGTGTCTCTGCTCCCAACATCCTCGATGAACAGGACATCGCGAACATGGCCGAGGACGCAATCGTCTTTGGGCTGGCCAACCCCATTCCGGAGGTCGATCCGATGGAGGCGCAACGGCACGCTGCTGTCGTGGCTACCGGGCGTAGCGACTTCCCCAATCAGATCAATAACGTGCTGGCATTTCCTGGGTTCTTCCGGGGACTGCTCGACGGAGGGATGCGCCACATCGACGACGAGATGCTGTCCGCGGCGGCCAATGCCATCGCGAACCGGGTCGCGCCGGATCAGCTGAACCCCAGCTACATCATTCCTAGCGTTTTCGATGCCTCGGTTGCCCCAGCGGTCGCCGCCGCCGTACGCGAGATCGGTGAGAAGAAGATCGACTGAGCATGATGCTGAGCTTGTCGAAGGCCCGCTCACTGGCTTCGACAGGCTCAGTCCGCATCCGGCGGATCGCGCGCGAAATCCCACGAGCTAAGCGATTCGCATGCAAAACTCAAAACTCCCCGCCCCCAACGAAGGGAGTTTTCGTGCGAAAAACCGCACTAGCGGCCGCGGCGGTCCTGCTGTCAGTGGGTCTGCTCTCGCCAACTCAAGCGTTAGCAATCGACCAAGTCAACACCAAGAAGCTCCGCGATGCCGTCACCGTCAACGGCATCCTGCAACATGAGCGGGCGTTCCAGCGCATCGCCAACAATAATGACGGCACCCGCGCCTCCGGCACGCCGGGCTTCGACGCCTCGGCTGACTACGTGGTCAAGAAGCTGCGCAGGCCGGCTACAAAGTCAAGAGGCGAGTCCTTCACCTTCCCGTTCTTCCGGGATGTCGAGCCCCCGGAACTGTCCGAGGTCAGCCCCACCGAACGGGACTTCGAGACTGCGACCTTCACCTACTCGGGCAGCGGCGACATCACCGGCCCACTGGTCCTGATCGGTGGCATCGTGCTCCCGCCGACTCCCGAACCCAGCAGCGCTTCAGGCTGCGCGGCTGGCGACTTTCCCCCAAACCCTGAGCCCAACTCAATCGCGCTCATCCAACGCGGCACGTGTACCTTCGAAGAGAAGGTCGACAATGCCCAGGCGGCCGGTTACGCGGCGGTGATCATCTTCAATGAGGGCCAGTCGCCGGATCGTACCGACCTGCTGACAGGCACCCTCGGCAACCCGAAGACCATTCCTGCGGTCGGTATCAGCTTCGCCGATGGCCAGACCCTGTATGACGAGGCCCAAACCGGAGACGTGGAGGTGCACGTCGCCACATCCACCGAGACCAATCTGAATGCGAGAGACCGTCAACGTCATCGCCGATTCCCCACAAGGCAAGATCAAGGACCAGACCATAGTGGTCGGCGCCCATCTCGACTCCGTGACCGCAGGACCCGGAATCAATGACAACGGCAGCGGATCGGCAACGATCCTCGAGATCGCCGAGCAGCTCGCAGCGTTGAAGTACACCAACAAGCTGCAGCGGCAGGTGCGTTTCGCTTTCTGGGGCGCAGAAGAGCCTGGTCTGCTTGGCTCGGAGCACTACGTAGCCAACCTCACCGATGCGCAGCGGGCGAAGATCTACGCGAACCTCAACTTCGACATGGTGGGCTCACCCAACTATGTCCGATTCGTCTACGACGGTGACGGCTCCGATACCCCCGACGCCGGGCCGCCTGGATCCGACGCTATCGAGGAGATCTTCACCAAGTACTTCGCTGACCAAGGCCTGGCCTCGGATCCGACGGCATTTGATGGCCGGTCCGACTATGGGCCGTTCATCGCTGAGGGCATTCCGGCAGGTGGACTCTTCAGCGGCGCTGAGGGCATCAAGACTGCCGAGCAAGCCCAGCTCTATGGCGGCACCGCTGGTGTGGCGTACGACAAGTGCTATCACCAGGCGTGCGACACCATCAACAACCTCAACTCAAAGGCGCTCTTCGAGTTCGGCGACGCGGCTGCTCACGCCACGCTGACCCTGGCCTTGTCCAAGACCGGCCTGTTCCCTGACGGCAGCCGGCAGGCGCAGGTCAAGGTGACCGGCAAGGCAGCAAAGGCCGACTTCGGTCTCGTCAGGTAGCCAAGCTGGCAAGGCTGCAATGCGGCGGCCCGGCACTGCGGTGCCGGGCCGTCTGCTTTCGCCCGCGACGATCACCATCCCCGGCGCTCGCCTCTGGAGGGAGAGAGCGGCGGCCGGCACCGCGGTACCGGCCGCCTGCTCGGGGAACATGCTCGACTGGCAACGTCAGCGTTCTAGCGGAGGTCGGGGTCCATCCGCAGAGAGGCCGTCGGGGGTGCGGCCGCCATCGCTGCCATTATCAAACATGTATTCGATTCTAGGCGGGCTTGCTGGGGTCTGTCAAACGCTTGTTTGATTTTATCTGGGGAACAACGAGAGCGGCGCATCGGGCCCAGCGGCTCGGACGCGCGCCATCAGCCTCGCCCTAGGTCCAGATCGCCTCCATCTTGTCGACGCACTGTTCCAGCCCTGCCTGAGACAGATTCCGCGCTTCCTCGGTGGTATAGCCGTGTTCCACGACCGTCATCTTGGTTCGTCCATCGCCAAGATCATCGAAGGTAACCAGGTGCTCACCGTCATCAGGGATTCC
The DNA here is from genome assembly GCA_963734005.1 of uncultured Actinomycetota bacterium. Taxonomy (GTDB): domain Bacteria; phylum Actinomycetota; class Actinomycetes; order Propionibacteriales; family Propionibacteriaceae; genus Microlunatus. The sequence goes on along the minus strand of CAVTFS010000024.1, from coordinate 272,606 downwards.
AGGCGGCATTCCAAGATCAGCCGGCAACAGCCGGTTGCCTTGCGGATCTGCAAAGTTGAACACGTACGCGATGCGAGCATGGGGCACGACCTCGGTGTAGGTCCACGTGCTGTACATGTCTCCGCCGCCGAATTCCGCCGGAGCCCGCATCGCTACCAAAGTGCGTCCGCCGACGCGAAGATCAACATCGGCCACCGGACAACTGAAGCCAGTCGGTCCCCACCACTGCTTCACAAGATCAGACTCGCTCCAGGCGCGCCAGGCCTCCTCCGGAGGGACCGAAAAGACGCGGGCGACCACAACGTCGAATGTTTCACTCATCAGCTTCCCCAGCTTCACTCGGGTCGATTGCCGGCTGTCCCACCTATCTTGTACGGCGTACTGACTCCCTCATACATCAGGTGAGCCACCATGCCATCCGCGGCGTGCTTGAGATGGTGGCAGTGGTCGAGCCAGATGCCTGGGTTTGTGGCCACGAACGCGATGTCGTACGTCTCGCCCTCGAGCACGTTCAGCGAGTCGACCCACCACGGGCTGCCCGTGGCTGCGACGCCATTGCGGGCGAGCACCACAGCATGGTGTCCGTGCAGGTGCATCGGATGCACCTCGCCGCTGTGGTTGTCGATATGCATGGTCACGATGTCACCCTCCCGGACCACGTACATCGGCACATGCGGATAGAGATGCCCGTTGATCGACCACCAGAGCCCCGGCCGGCCACGAACGAAACCCGGTCGGCGGCCGATCGAGTACTCGAAACGCCGATCTGCCTTCGCCGGGTCGAAGCTCAGCGCCGTCGGACTTCCGTAGCCCAAGAGATCGAGGGCAGTTGCCGGTTGCGGCGGGGCCGCTGGCGCGTCGGCACCCAGAATGACGGCGGTGCCTTTGGACACCTGCACGCGCACGCCCCTGCCGTCACTCGGCATCGTCACGCCAAGATCAGCACGGCCGCCTGCCGTAACCGTCACCGAGTGCTCAGTCACATCGGTCGGGACGTTGACCTCGTAACCATCGATTGCGAGCACGCGGAACGGCGTGTCGGCCCAGGTCTCAATCGGTCCGTTGTCGGTGTTGATCACGCGAATTCGTACCCGCTGTCCGGGATTGGCCGGCACGCGCAGATCGCTGGCAACGCCATTGATCGTCTTCATGCCTTCATAGGTGTGGGCGGTGGCGATCACGTCAACAGGCTCGCTCTTGCCGGACTTTGGCAGCACCACCAAGGTCCCGAAGAGCCCGCCGATGACCTGCGGATTGGAGACCTGATGGGAGTGATACCAATAGGTCCCGATCTGGTTGGCCACGAAGCGGTAGGTGAACTCCCCGCCGATCGGCACCTCGTCCTGGGTAACACCCGCCACCCCATCCATGGCGGCTGGTACGTCGTATCCGTGCCAGTGCAACGTGATGCCGGCCTTGACCGAGGCGTTTCGGAGATGCACCTCGATCAGCTGGCCTTGGTGTGCGGTGATCGTCGGGCCGGGTGAGGTGCCGTTCAGGGTGTAGCCGGCCACCGACCGTCCGCCGATGGCAAGGTTCTGCTGCTCGGCAACCAGGTCCACACGTACGTCGGCCTTGCGGGCGCTGTCCCCCACCAGGTCGGTGATCGACCGATCTGTCGAGCCGTGGCCGTGACCATCGACGGGACCTCCTCCATAGTCGAGGGTGCCCATGCCCATCACGGAGTAGCTGCTGCCCACCAGGCTCGACTGCCACAACCAGGCGAGCGGCGCGAGGATGACAACCGTGGCCAATACCGAGACCACGAGCCGTACGCGCGTCGAGCGACTGGCCACCATCTTGGGCGTCGCCGTCAGGCGACGTTTGCTGGCACCGTCTCCTCAACGGCGGCCGGCTTGCGCGCCCGCATGGCCGCCATCACGGCAACCCCGAAGAGGACCAGTGCCACCGCACCATGCACCGCGCCGATCGCGGCCAGCATGTGCGACAGAGTGCCCAGAGCGATCTGGACGATGGTGCAGACCAGGACGATCACCGCCCATCTGACGCCCTGCGGAATCTTGGCGAAGAACGAAACCACCAATAACGCCAGTGACAAGAGAAGTACCACGCCACCGTCAAGCGCGTGGAAGATCATCGCCCCGGTGCCGGGCGCGCCGGTGTCGAACGCTGCCTTGTCGAACGTGCCGCCCTCCTCGATCCAGTTCAGCTGCGCGAAAACCGCATAGCCGATGGCAGCGGACTGGACCGCAACCAGTGCCGCGATGGCATAGGCAAGCACTCGATAGGCCGTTCTCATGGGCGTCTCCCCTTTTGTTCAGTTCCGATCCGCCCCCCGAATCAGACAACTATGAGCAAGGATGCCGGAAGAATCTGTGAAATGGCATCAAATTTGTGCGGGTTCTGAGTCACGCTCAAGAGCTGGCCATTCAGCGGGCCGATGCACGTTTGTTGATGTGCGGACTTCGACAGGCTCAGGCTGCATGTCCCAGGGGATCGGCCAGAAAATCAGTGAGCACTTCCGTCAGGGCGCCAGGGTTCTCCTCGGCTACGTAGGGGCCGGAGTCGATGGAACTGACGCGAACGTCCTCGGCCCATCCCTTCCAGATGGCAAGCGGATCGCCGAAGAGCGTCTCCAGATCGCCCCTGCCGGCTACGACCACGAGCGTCGGGCAGCCGATGGTGCGCCCAGCGAGTCGGTCGGCGCGGTCGGCGTCCCGGTCGACGCTCAAGGCCGCGCGATAGTCCTCGAGCATCGCGCGTACGGTTTCGGGGTCGTTGATCGCCTCGACCAGTTCCGCATAGTTCTCCGCACCCATCTGATAAGGATCGGGTCGATACCAGGCCACCGGGTCAGCAGAGATCACCCGCTCGGGCACCTCGGGCTGGGCGAAGAAGAACCAGTCAAACCTGCGCTCAGCGACTCGCGCGTCACACCGCTCCAACGCCTCGATGATCGGCACAGTGTCAATGATCACGAGACGGGTCACGCGGCTCGGATAGTCCATGGCCAGACGGAAACCGACATGGCCGCCTCGATCATGTCCGACGACCGCGAACTGATCAAGGTCCAGATGCGCCATCAGCTCGGCAAGATCATCGGCAACCTCGCGCTTGGCCTGTTGACGGTGGCTATCGCGTATGATCGACTTGCTCGACTGCCCATAACCACGCATGTCCGGACAGACGACCGTGAAGCCGGCGGTGATCAGCTGCGGTGCGACCCGATGCCAGGTGGCTGAGGTCCGGGGATGCCCGTGGATCAGGAGTATCGGCGGCCCGTCGCCAGCGGCTCGTACGCGCAGCTGCACATCCCCGAGATTGACCATCTCGTCGGCAAATCCTTCGAACATGGTCACCTCCAGCCGTCAGATTGTTGATCAATCAAGGCCGAACGTGCATTCGATTGTATCCGAGTCGTCTGGTGGTTGGGAATATCGCAAGGTCGCCACTTCGAGTTAACCATCGCCAGGATACCCCATCAGGGTATAGACAGGCCCGTAAAGCGTCTACACCGTAAATGTCAGTATCGATCTGCTGCTGATGGTGAATGCCGGAGTCGAGCCCGGATCTGATCATGGAGTGCGCGGTGATAGAAACGGGATGTGGACTATCGCACTCTCGGGCGCAGCGGCTGCGCAGTTTCTTCACTCTGCTTAGGAACCATGACCTTCGGCGTCGAGACGGACGAGGCCGGCTCGCATGAACAGCTGGATCACTTCATCGAAGCAGGCGGCACCCTAGTCGATACGGCCGACGTATACGGCAGGGGTCAGTCTGAGGAGATCATCGGACGCTGGTTCGCCAGCCGACCAGCCGATGTCACCGAGCGCGTGGTTCTCGCGACCAAAGGCCGGTTCGCCATGGGTCATGAACCGAACTCCCTCGGACTCTCAACCAGGCATCTAACGCGAGCGCTTGATGCATCATTGTCGCGCCTGGGGCTCGACTCGGTCGATCTCTACCAGGTACACGCCTTCGATCCGTGGACGCCGTTGGATGAGACATTGCGTACGCTCAACGGCTTCATCCAAGCAGGCAAGATCAGCTACTACGGCCTGTCCAACTTCACCGGCTGGCAACTGACCAAAGTGGTCCACCTCGCGAATGCTCTCGGCCTCGCGCCGCCGGCCACGCTGCAGCCGCAGTACAGCCTGATCGTCCGCGAGATCGAGTGGGAGATCGTGCCTGCTGTCCTGGATGCAGGCATGGGGATGCTCCCGTGGAGTCCTTTGGGCGGCGGCTGGCTGTCTGGCAAGTACAGACGTGACGAGCGGCCCACGGGTGACACCCGGCTGGGCGACGATCCCGAACGCGGCATGGAGGCGTACGACCGACGTGGCACCGAGCGCACCTGGAATGTGATCGACGCTGTCCAGAAGGTGGCGGAGGATCGCGGTGTCTCGATGGCCGAGGTGGCTCTGGCGTGGGTCACGGACCGGCCGGGCGTAACGTCGACGATCTTGGGTGCGCGCACTACCGAGCAGCTGGAGACCAACCTGCGCGCAGCAGACCTGCACCTCAGTGCAGAGGAAACCGCGGCGCTGGATCAGGCAAGTGACCTGCACGCTACCGACTACCCGTACGGAGAACTTGGAGTCGACCAGCGCAGCAGGAACCTCGCAGGCGACTGAGGCGACGCTGCTAGAGCTCTCATCGGGACAGCTCTGCACAGGTTTCCTACCCTCTGCATAGGTTGCTACCTGTGCAGACCGACGGAAAGCTACGTGCACGTAGGTTGCAGCACCTGGGTGAGCGAGTAGGTGCATTCAGCGGTACGACCAGACGGGTGTGAGAACGACCTCGGCTGACAGCCCGAGCGGTTCGGCTTCACCACCGTCGACATCCAAGATGTATGCGTCATAGGTCTTGCCCGGTTTGCCGGATGCGTCACGGTTGGAGATGATCATCAACTGCCGGCCGTCCGGAGACCAGGCCGGCTTCTCGTCCACGGCTGGACTGGTGGCAACCGGCCGTACACCTGAACCGTCGGATCGCATCACATACACGTCAAAGTTGTCATTCGATCCGCGACGCCGGAAGGCGATCATGGTCCCGTCAGGTGACCACGCCGGGTCGGCGTCGCTGCCAGCCTTGCGGTTGGTCAATTGCACTGGTTCGGACGAGCCGTCCATCGCCAGGGTGTAGATCGACCCACCATTGGGTCCACCCGGGGTGTCGTGACCCCAATAGGCGACCGTACGACCATCCGGGGAGATCGTCGGGTCCTCGATACGCCGCTGGTCCGTCTTGAGTTCACGTGCCACAGTGCCATCAAGCTTGATCACCAAGAGTCTGTCCGGCCGGCCCTCCGCCCGGCACTCGACAACCATGATCGACTGGTCGGCTGGGCTCCACGAGGCACGCGTGATCTGCGCAGCCCCTGGGTGCTGACTTGATCAATGGACGGTCGCCGCTGCCGTCGACTGCCATGGCCCGCAAACTTCCCGCGACATAGTTGATGTAGATGATCGTTCGCCGATCTGGCTGAGAGGACCGGCCAGGAATTGCGGCCTCCCATAGACGACGGAAGCGTGCGCGGCGGTACCACGCCCGGACACGCTTGCCAGGTTGAGCTGAGTGGCGTCATCCCGACCGCGTGGAACCACGAATTGATGCGGAGCGAGCGGCTCGGCAGTTGGAAGGTCCACACCCGGCTGTCGAGTCTGTTCCGGTGTTCGCGAAGGTGCCGATGTCACCGTCGGGGATTCAGCGTCCCTGGGGATTGGGCTGGGCCGCTGGGGACCCGTGGCCAGGACGCCAGCCACCACCCCCGCGCCAACTGCAGCAACGGCAGCAGCGACGAGCCAGCCGGGCCTCACCCTGCGTGCTGCTTTCGCCGAGAGGAGCGTGGTTTTAGCCGGCGACTGCCCATCATCAACCGAAGGCGGCGATGCCGACGGTTTCGGTTCGGCAGCAACCTGAGTCACCGCATCGGGAATTCCGGCGAGAACCAAGACCTCCCACAGCTGCAGAAGCTGGCCAGGCTGCCAGCTCGCCGGATAGGTCACCTGGACCGACGCCGGTTCCTCTCCGAGCTGTTGCCTGGCGGTCTCGACAATGTTGCGGAGCGTCTCCGCCAGCGATTCAATCCGAAGCCCGTCATCAGCCAGGAACCGTGCGGAAGGAAGATCAACGGCGAAGGGGCTCAGCCGCAACACCTCAGAGCCTTCTGCCATCTCATAGCTGGCTGAGGTGAATGCGACACCGATGTCGATGGTGAGCCGGTACATCACGCCCGGTCCACGAGACGACAGGCTATGAGGGCCGTTGCGCCGGACCTGCATACATCTAATACGGAGTCGAAGGTGGGTTCGGATCACAGGCGGTTCCAAAAGAAGTATTACATTTCGGCATGTCGGCTTCGAGACTGCGCGTTCTTTGGTTGAATGCCTTGAAACTCAAACGCGTGTGCCGCCGTTCTCACTGGCCGCGCTTGATGCTCGGGGGGGCTTACAACCATGTCGAAAGCGCGCCTGCATACACCCCTGCTCGGCGCCGTGGTGGCCGCACTGGCCGCTGGCGCCCTGTTCCTTGGTGGTACGGGGGCGGCCGATGCCAAGGACAGCCAGGCGCGGACCGCGAAGGACCAGGAGCAGCTCATCGATCCGCAGGCTCCGATCGGCACTGAGGCGAAATCGGCCAAGGCGGCCACCGCAAATGCCGAGGTGGACTCGCCTGTCCAAACCACAGCCGCCGACCCGGACAGCGCCTCCGACCTGCAGAAACTTGCCACCACTGATGGCGGCCGTTGGACGAAGCTGCCGACATTGCCCTCGGGATCCAACGCGTACCACCTGATCATGGGGCCAAAAGGCAAGATCCTGCTGCTGGCCGGATCGGGAAACAGCTCCGACGTCTTCGAGGCCGGCACGTTCAAGTCCTACGTCTGGGAGCCGAAGACCGGCGCACTCGAGGAGAAGAAGACCCCGAAGGACATGTTCTGCTCAGGGCACATGCTGATGAGCAATGGCGAGGCCATTGCCGCGGGCGGTACCGCTGGCTACAAGACTTCCAAGTCGCCGTGGAAGGGCTCAAAGGCGCTCTACACGTTCGACTTTGCAACCGAGACCTTCAAGAAGCAAGAGAACATGTACGACGGCCGCTGGTACCCGAGCGTGATCAATACCCGCGGTGGCTATGCCTTGATCGTCGGCGGCTTTGACGCAGGCGGTAAGAACTCGGCGACGTCGGAGGTCTATGTACCGTGGACCGAGAAGTACGACCCAAGGCCAGGCAACCGCGAGTTCCCGTTGTACCCGCACATCTTCCTTACGGCCAATGCCAAGTACTTCTTCACAGGTGAGGGATGGACCAAGCCTGCTGAAGACGCCGAAGGCTCCCAGGGCTACTTCCACCCAGGTTTCTGGGAGCCGTTCAACGCCAACAAATACAAGAAGGTCAATGATCTGACGAAACCCACCCAGCGCGGCTTCGGCACCTCCTGCTGGCTGGGCAGCATTCGGCGGCAGAAGATCATGGTCATGGGTGGCGGCTGGCCAGCGACCTCGACGACGAACGTCATCGATCTGGACAGCTCGTCGTCACCCAAGTTCACGAAGGGTCCCTCGCTCAGGGCCGCCAAGGCCTACGTCAGCTGCGTGAACCTGCCCGACGGCAGCGTTCTGGAGCTGGGTGGCGGTTCCGCCAACAAGATCGCCAATGCCAGCCAGACGGTGAGCTTGTTGAAGTCGGCGACCGCGAAGTCGTGGACGGCCATGAACCCACTGCCCAGTGGCGAGCACCGGCTGTACCACTCGATGGCTTACCTGGCGGACGACGGCAGCGTCATCAGCCTGTCGTCGAATCCAAAGGGCCAGGCACGCAGCAACACCGTGCTGCGGTTCGAGCCGCCGTACATGCTCAATGGCGATCGGCCGACTCTGAGTGATGTGCCGGCAGAGATCACGTACGGGCAGACCTACTCGATCAATGTAAGCAGCGATGTCACACGTGTGGTGATGATGAGTGCCCCGTCACCGACCCATGGTTTCGACGCCAATCAGCGCCAGATTCCACTGGAGTACGCCGACGGCAAGATCACGATCAACGCCACCTCGAGCCTGGCGCCACGCGGCTACTACCGGCTCTTCGTGATCAACGACAAGGGCGCTGTCTCGACCGCCAAGTGGACCAAGCTGAATTAGCGCCTCTCATCCTGGTTGTTTGTCCTCGGGCGTTAGTGGGTGCTACACCAGGCGCGGACCACAGCCTGGAGCTCGCCCCGTGCAGCGTCGACCTCGCTGACGTCCGCGAACCGCATCACGCGTACCAGACGTCCATCCCCCTGGAGGTGCGGGAAGTCACCGTCGATCTCTGCGCCCCGGTGAAACATCAGGCTGACGAACTTCTTTGAGGGGTTGAAGCTGACGATGTTGCCGTTGTACGAGAACGTCGGCGTCTTCCACTTGATCGACTCAGTTACTCGGGAGTCTGCCTCCAAGATCAGCTTGCGGGCGAGCTGCATAGCGTCCGTCAGTGGGTGCTGGCGTTCGGCAAACCAGTCGTCAACGTCATTGGTCATGGTCCCTCCCCTGGCAAACTAACGCACCCCCGACCAGCCGCTAAGCAGGCGGTCGCAGTCGCTGCTCTTGCGCAACAAGTTGTTGTCAGAGGCGTCGTGAGCGCTCCTAATGCTTCACTTCCGATCACTTTCCTGCAATGTATCTGCAACATTGCGCTTGGTATGGAGGGCAAAATTGGGGTATGGCTCATAGGCGGCTGTCGCATAGGGCGACCAGCTGAAGCTAGGAGGAATACATGGAGATCATCGGAGTGATTGTCGCGGGCATCATTATTGGCGTGCTCGGCAAGTTTGTTGCTCCGAGCGCTCGGGACAACATCCCGCTCTGGCTCACCATCCTGTGTGGCATCGGTGGTGTCATCATCGGCTGGTACCTCTATACCTTGTTTGGCGGCAATGGCAGCCCAGGCATCGACTGGGTCCGCTGGCTCATTGCGATCGCGGTTGCTGCGGTATTGGTGATCCTCGCCGACATGGTGATGATGCGGAGCAGAACGAGGCGCACCCAGGTCTAGCTCCCGTTCTCATCTGTAACTGACGCCCCATCTCACCCGCCCACGCCGGGAGGTGGGGCGTCAGCGTTTCACAGCCGGCCCTCTCTGGGAAGGATTCACATGCTTTCGGCAACGCCTATCGAGGCTCAGCTCGCCGCACTAGAGGGAGATTCGACGGTTACGCTCCGCATGTGGTCCTGAGAACTGGCATCGATCGTCTGCCCACCATCAGCCGGCTCGCACTGGGGACCGCGGTTGTCGACTGGCTTGGTGTTCTGAGCTTGATCATCTTCTTCGCAGTCGGTGTCGGGCCCTTTGGGTTAATCAACGATGTGGCCAACGGTCTTGTCGGCCTGCTGAGCCTGGCGTTGGCGTGGCTCTGGGCTCCGGATGCCAGAACTGGATGGAGCACGCTGGCCATCGCTGCTGCTGCTGTCGGAGCGGCGGTGATGGTGGCCGGTTCAATCTTGATCATTTTCGACATCACGGGCTGGTACCTTGCGGGTCTCGTGTCCGGCCTTGGCAGCGCCCTCATCGGCATCTGGCTGCTGATCTCGAATCGCCTGCATCGGCGCGAAGCCGACCTGCCGCGCGGCCTGATCATGCTTGGCATCACATCTGCGATATTCATGATCATCGGATTGCTGACTGCTCCCGGCGCCCTTGCTCGCATCGACGATCCTCAGTTCGCCCCGTGGTATGTCAACGCTGGCTTGTTCGGCTGGCTCGGGATCTACTTGCTCTATCCAGCCTGGTGCCTATGGCTCAGTCGTAGGTATGGAGGCTGATCGAATGACGGTGAACGGTCGGGTACTTGTCTCGGGCGCCAGTGTCGCCGGCCCGGTGCTCGCCTACTGGCTTCACCGGTTCGGCTTCCAACCCACTGTCGTGGAGCGTAATGCCGAACTGCGGTTCGGTGGAGGCGGTCACGCCGTCGACCTTTTCGGCCCAGCAGTGCAGATCATCGAGTGGATGGGTGCCCTGCAGCAGGTTCGGGACGCTCGCACTCGCACCGAGATCATCTCGTACCTGCGAGAAGGCCATCGCCCAGTCGACGCACCGGCGGAGTTGATGTCCGAAGGCGTGTCTGAACGCCATATCGAGATCATGCGCGGTGACCTGACCAAGATCATCTACGACGCCGGCCGCACTCAATATTGAATATGTGTTCGGGAATTCGATCTCGACCCTGCAGGAGACCGACCAGGCAATCGAGGTCACATTCGAGCACGGCCCGCCCCGGACTTTTGATCTTGTCATCGGGGCAGACGGCTTGCATTCGATCACTCGCCGCCTGGCATTCGGCGACGAGCATCAATTCCTGCACTTTCTGGGCGGCTATCTTGCCGTGTTTACCGCGCCCAACTATCTCGACCTTCAGCAACGGATGCTTGGCTTTGCTGATGTTGGTCGGACCGCGGCGATCTACCCGGTTCGCGAGAGTGGCCAGGCCCGAGTGCTGCTGTTGTGGCGGACCCGTACGCCGCATGACTACGACCGCCACGATCCAGCCGCACAGCGACGACTGATCCACAACCTGTACGGCGACATGGGCTGGGAGATGCCACGCCTGCTCACTGAGTTGGACAAGGCTGACGACCTGTATATGGACTCGATCAGCACGATCGTCATGGACACCTGGACCCGCGGTCGAGTCACACTCGTCGGAGATGCCGGTTACTCCCCCGGCGCTGCAGTCGGCGGCGGCACCAGCCTCGCCGTGGTCGGCGCCTACGTCCTTGCCTCCGAACTGGCCGCATCGAGCGACGATTGCCTCCGAGGTCTGGCGGCGTACGAGCGGGCGCTGCGGCCCGCCGTCCGGCACAGCCAGACCATCGGACCCTATGTCATCAAGACCCTGATTCCACGGTCACGTCTGCAAGTGTGGGCGACCGCACAGGCCGTCTACTTGCTCCCCCGACTACCGGGGCCGGCCCGTCGTTTCCTTACATCCTTCGGCGGCGGTCCAGCCGCCATGCTGAACGTCGTGAAGCTGCGCGAGCCGAGCACCCTATGACCGGTGATCAGTGGCTATGCTCGGGCGGCCACAGGCTCCTCGGTGAGCTGGCGCATCAGGCCCGAGACGTCCACCATGCACCAGTAACCGACGATCTTGCCGTCGGCGATCCGGAACACCTCGGCTGACTCGCTGGCGATGTGGCGTCCTGTCGCGGGAATGCCCTGGAACTCGCCGTCGTGGGTGCCAGTCATCGTCGAGCGGAGAAAGACACGATCGCCCTCCGCGACGAACTCATCAAGAGCGACGTGCAGATCGGGGAATGCCTGGAAATAGAAGAAGCACCCCTTCCGCACCCAACCCACGGTCCGCTCGTCGGCGAAGTAGTCGCCGACCGCGTCCAGATCTCGACCGTTGATCACCTGGTCGTAGTACCGCCGGACCAGATTCCTGTTCTGCTCTGACATGTCGTCCTCCTTGTGTCGTTTGCCCGAGCATCGCGCGCCCAGCGCCCTGGCAGTAGGGGCAGACCCCCTATTCGGCCGCTAGGTGTCGAACCGCGTACGCGGCAGCTTCTGAGCGCTTTGTCATGTCGAGCTTGGCGAATATCCGGCTCACGTGGTGCTCAGCGGTCTTGGGGCTGATGAAGAGCCTCGCTGCGATCTCGGAGTTCGTCAGGCCTTCTCCGAGGAGCCGCAGCACCTCGATCTCCCGCTGCGTGAGCAGGCCGGCGGCTCGCGGGCCGGCACGGCCCTTCGCTCCGAGCGCGCGCAGTAGTGCCGCTGCGATGTCCGCTTCCCGGCTGTCGCCGAGCGCTTCCAACTCGTTTCGAGCCTGACGCGCGGTGTCGACCGCAATCTCGGGCGAGCTTGCGGCGAGCGCTCTCGCTAGTGCGAGGCGGGAGCGTGCGACATCCAGTCGAAGGCCGAGCGACGCAAAGCCGTTGACGGCCTTCTGCAGCTCAGAAACGGCATTGGCATCGCCGCGTGCACTCGCCACGCGTCCGTGTGCAAAGGCTGCCGCCGCCGCGACGCGTTCCCTGCCCGACGGTCCCGCGATGGCGGCGATATCGTCCGCAGCCGCGCCTGCCTCCTCGAGTCGTCCCTCGGCAATGCGCGCATCGACAAGCTGCTCCAGGAACGGAACGGCGAGCAGGCTGGTCCGTCCGACCTCGTCGAGCCGCCTCTCGAGGAGCGCGGCCGCGGGCTCCGGCTCGCCGCGCGCAAGCCGGAGCGCGACAGCGGGACGGGTCGCGCCAGGTTCCCCATCGAACCCCACAAGAAGCTCCTCGGCCTCGTCGAATCGGCCCTGAAGCACTCGAATCTCGGCAAGACGGGCAGCAGGGTTGACGCACCGAGATCGCTGATCGGCAGCCGTCAGCTCCTTGATCGCCGCTACGAGTTCCTCCTCTGCGGCATCGACGCGGCCGTTGGCGGCGAAGACATCCGCACAACAGGTCCGGCAGAAAGCGAGGAGGACCACGTGGTCGTACTTCCTGACGAAGTCCTCGAGAACTGCGCTCCACTGGTGCGGACGTTCGACGTCACCCGCCCGCTCGCACGCGAGCATCATCGTGCAGCAGATGTCTGCGAACGTCTCGAGGCTTGCGGGCTCACCGCTCGTGGCTGCGGCCATCGCCTCGTCGAGCTGCGCTAGACCTTCGTCGACTTCTCCGGCAGAGACCCGCGAGAATCCCAGCTGGGCGAGCGCACGAAGCTCCAGGTCGGGATCACCGGCCAAGAGCGCTGTGTCGAGCGCAGCCTCCGCATGCGTCGCCGCCTCTGACGGCTCGCGCGAACCTTCTGAACGGGCGAGGTCGATCCAGCCCTGTTCGGCCCCGGGTGCGACATCTCGGAGCAAGCGCTCAGCCCGTGCGAGCCAGCCACGAGCCGCCGCATCGTTTCCGAACACCAGCGCGTACTCGCGCGAGAGCCACAGCGCGATCCGGGCTGCCCGGCCAAGCTCCCCGTTGCGCCTGAACCCGGAGTACGCGCGCTCCCGACAGACGACGGCCTCGCGCCCCTCGCGGAGCCACCACAGCGAACGGCCGAGCCCGTCGAGCGCCTCGGGCGATTCCGCCGTACTAACTGCCTCTTCGAACGCGGCGCGTGCCTCCGACCAGTTGCCGACAGCGAGCGCCTCGTAACCGCGGGCGAGCGCCGCGCCCGAAGGCACGGTCGTCACCGCCTCATCGTGACACGGGGGAACGCCAGGCACCAGGCGCACCACCCCCTCGGCAGTTATGCTGCAGCAACTGCAGGCACTCCGTTTCCCCTGCCTTTCTGATTGGGTAGGCAGGGAGTCGCCCGAAGGCTGGCCCCATGACCAAACCGACGATCTTGACGGTCGACGACGATCCCCTGGTCTCGGCGGCGATTACCCGCGACCTCACCAATCAATACGGGACCGACTACCGCGTAGTCCGAGCATCCTCGGGTCGGGAGGCGCTGGACGTACTGACCAAGCTCGCCCTCCGAGACGAGCCGGTGGCGTTGATCGCGGCGGACCAACGGATGCCTGAAATGACCGGTATCGAGATGCTCCAACAAGGGCGCAGCCAGGCACCGGGCGCAAAGATGCTGCTCCTCACCGCGTACGCCGACACCGATGTCGCGATCGAGGCGATCAACGACATCGGGCTCGACTATTACTTGCTCAAGCCCTGGGACCCTCCCGAGGATCGGCTCTATCCGATCATTGACGACCTGCTCGATGACTGGCGGAAGGCCCATCCTGATCACACCTCCGACGTCCGAGTGATCGGACATCGCTGGTCTGACCGGAGCCACGAGATCAAGATGTTCTTGGCGCGTAACCACGTGCCGTACCGCTGGTACGACGTCGAGAATGATGCGGAGGGCGAACGGCTCGGGCAGCTCGCCATGGCGTCACCAGCGGACCTCCCGCTGGTTTTGGTGCCTGACGGCGAGACGCTCCGTTCCCCTGCGACGCTCAGTCTCGCCGCTGCGCTCGGGCTGCACACGACTGCGCAACAGCCGCTCTACGACTTGTGCATCGTCGGCGGCGGCCCGGCTGGCTTGGCCGCCGCTGTCTATGGCGCCTCCGAAGGCTTGAGCACCGTGATCGTGGAGCGGGAGGCGCCGGGCGGCCAGGCGGGAATGAGCTCAGCCATCGAGAACTACCTCGGTTTCCCGAAGGGTCTGAGCGGCTCCGACCTGGCACATCGGGCTATCGCCCAGGTTTCTCGATTCGGGGCAGAGATGGTTCTTGCCCGCGACGTGGTCGGCTTCGAGAGCCGAGGGCCGGTACGCGCTGTGCTCTTCGAGGATTCCGGGGAGATCGAGAGCCGCGCACTTGTCGTGGCAACCGGAATGTCCTACCGGCGGCTTGAAGCAGGCGGGCTATCCGAACTCACTGGCCGCGGTGTCTACTACGGCGCGGCCGCCGGCGATGCCAACCAGTGTCAGGGTGAAGTGGTCTACGTCGTCGGGGCCGCGAACTCGGCCGGACAAGCAGCACTGGAGCTGTCCCGATTCGCCAAGCAGGTCGTTCTGGTCGTTCGCGCTGCCACGCTCACAGAAACCATGTCGTCATATTTGATCGCGAGGATCACCACGGCGTCCAACATCGCGGTGCGGTACCGCAGCGAGGTGGTGGCAGTCCGCGGCGCCGGTCACTTGGAGGCGCTCACCCTCGCGGACACCGAGACCGACGCAAGAGAGGAAGTCCCTACCAGCTGGCTCTTCATCTTCATCGGCGCCTCTCCTCGGACTGACTGGCTCGGCCCCGACATAGTCCGCGATGACAAAGGTTTCGTCGTCACCGGCCAAGATCTTCTGCATGTCGACTCCGTCCTGTGGCGGCTGCCGCGGTCGCCCTTCGCGCTGGAGACGAGCGTGCCGGGGGTATTTGCGGCGGGTGATGTTCGGCTCAACTCGATGAAGAGAGTTGCGTCGGCCGTCGGCGAAGGCGCAATGTCGGTGTCTCTTGTCCATCGCTATCTGGCGACGATCTGATGCACGTTGATGATCTTCGCTCGCTGAGCATCTTCGATGGTCTGACAAATGATCAACTCGCGGATTTGATCACGGGTGGGACTGAGGTTCGCATCGAGCCCGGCGTCGACCTGTTTCGGGAGGGCGAGTACGCGGATTTCTGGTGGGTGCTGATAGAAGGTGCCATTGATCTCATCCGGCATGTTGGCCGGGAGGACAGTGTCGTCGCCAGGATGGATGTGCCTGGCCGCTGGGCGGGCGGGTTCCGTGCCTGGGATGAGCACGGAACCTACCTCGCGACAGGCCGAGGAGCGAGTGACGGTCGGGTACTGAGGGTCCCGGCAGAGGTGCTGCGCGATCGTGCCAACGCCTGGTTCCCGTTCGGTGCGCACCTCATCGCGGGTCTCTATCGCACCGCGCGCTCCATCGAGTCGACAGCTCGGCAGCGCAGCTCTCTTGTCACTCTTGGCACGCTTGCCGCCGGTATTGCCCATGAGATCAACAATCCGGCCGCAGCGGCGAGCCGATCGGTCGATGGCCTGGATATGGAATTTCGCTCGCTGCAGCTGTCCGTACGCCAACTTGTTCAGAAGAACATCTCGTCGGAGCAGTTCGCTGAGCTGGATGCGTTGCGCAGCGAGCTTGCGCCAGCCAATTTGGATCCGCTGGCTCGCGCCGATCGCGAGCAGGCGCTCGTGACGTGGCTCGACCGCAACCTCGTGGCGCGGTCCTGGATCATCGCTCCACAGCTCGCCGCTGCCGGAGTTGATCTTGACTGGTGCGCTCGGGTTGCAGCGGTTCTGGAGGAATCTGCGCTCGAACCGGGCCTTGAGTGGGTGGCGAGCACGTTCTCGGTTGCCACCCTGCTGTCGGAGGTGAAGGAGTCCACCCGGCGCATCTCCGAGCTTGTCGCCGCGGTGCGCTCGTACACGCAAATGGACCGCGCATCGATGCACCGGATCGACGTGACCGACGGCCTCGAAAGCACGCTAGTGATGCTCGGGCACAAACTTCGCGGCGTGACCGTCGTCCGCGAGTACGGCACCGACGTCCCCATGATCGACGCGTACGCCGGGGAGCTGAATCAGGTCTGGACGAACTTGATCGACAACGCCGTCGACGCCATGGGAGGCTCGGGAACGCTACGTGTCGCGACGCGGGCGGAGGACGGCGAGGTCGTGATCGAAATTGGCGACACAGGTTCCGGCATGCCGCCGGAGGTAGCGGCCCGCGCGTTCGAGGCCTTCTACACAACAAAGGACGTTGGTCAAGGCACCGGCCTGGGCCTTGATATTGCGCGGCGCATCATCGTGGAGCGCCATGGCGGCAAAATCAGCATCGACTCCCGGCCAGGCGAGACCACGCTGCGGGTCGAGCTCCCAGTTCGGCGGTCGGAGCCGAGGTGATCGTGCCCCAGAACTGGGATGTCGATTTGGCAGCTGCCGTCGGCGAGCCAGGATCACCCTCAGCAGGTGAGGCCGATCAGCAGCCTCCGCCGATATCGTGGTGACCCGAATCGAGAGGTGGTATCGGTGAACGCAATTGCCTGGGCTCCCTTGATCTTGTACCTCGTCGAATTGACCATCAAGATCGTGGCGCTCGGTACGATACCCGGCAACCGTCGGCCGTCGTCTTCCATCGCATGGTTGCTCCTCATCGTGGTGACTCCGATTCTCGGCCTGGTGATCTTCTTATTGATCGGCAGCCCTTTCGTACGCGGGCGGCGAGCGAAGGTCCAGGCTGAGGCCAACAAGTTGATCACCGAACGTACTGCCGAGATTCCTGACCTGCCGCCCGGAGCTGATATCCCGGTCGGGGTGGACAGCCTGTTCCGCCTGAACCGGCACCTGAGTCACCTGCCATGCGTGACCGGTGTCAGCCATGGATTGTTCGGCGACTCCGACGCCGCCATCCAGGCGATGGCCGATGCTGTCAATGAAGCGGAGACGAGGGTTCACAGCGAGTTCTTCATCACGGCGTGGGACGACACCACCAACGTTTTCTGTACGGCGCTGGCGGATGCGGTCAAGCGCGGCGTTAAGGTCAGGTTGCTCTACGACGACATCGCATCTCGCGCCTATCCGGGGTTCAAGGAGATGAACTCCAAGCTCACCGCAGCCGGGATCGAGTGGCACGAAATGATGCCGATCAAGCCCCTGAAGGGCAAATGGCGTCGGCCGGATCTGCGTAATCATCGCAAGCTGCTCGTGGTTGACGGCAAGGTAGCGTTCATGGGCTCGCAAAACATGATCGACTCCAGCTACCTGTTGCCGAAGAACATCAAGGTCGGGCGGCATTGGAAGGATCTCAACATCAAAATCACCGGCGAGATCGTGACGGAGCTGGAGGCGGTCTTCGCTATGGACTGGTACACCGAGACCGGAGAGAAGTTGGGCGCTGAGCTTGAGCTCGTGACTGATCCCGAGGTTGACCCGGTCCCGATGCAGCTGCTGCCGTCTGGACCCGGGTATTTGACGATCCCGAACCTGAGACTTTTCACCGGACTGGTGCATCGCGCCCAGCAGAAGCTGTCCTTGACCAGCCCCTATTTCGTGCCCGATGACTCCTTGTTGGAGGCGATCACCACCGCTGCCTACCGTGGTGTCGCGGTCGAACTGTTCGTATCCGAGCAGGCTGACCAGTTCATGGTCCAGCACGCTCAAGCCTCGTATTACGACGTCCTGCTGGAGGCAGGCGTGCGGATCTACCTGTATCCCAAGCCGACGGTGTTGCACGCCAAGCACTTCACCGTCGACGACATGGTCGGCATCATCGGATCCAGCAACATGGACTATCGCTCGTTCGGGCTGGACTACGAAATTACGCTGATGTCGACCGGCCAGCAGTTCGTCGCCGATCTACAGGCGGTCGCAGACGGATATCGGTCAGTTTCCCGGGAATTGAATCTTGACGAGTGGCGGCAGCGACCGAAGGGCCAGCGCTATGTGGACAATGTGATGCGCCTGGTGTCGGCGCTGCAGTAGCCGGTGACTACCTTCAAGCACAGATTGGTGCGCGTCGGGAACCGGATTGGCGTCTGGATGTATCGAGCTTTCGACGGTCGACTTGCAAGCTACAACAAGCGCGCCAAGGTCTTGATGATCACAACGCCCGGGCGCCGAACCGGCGTTCTGCACTCCACCTGTGTGCGCTACCTCGATATCGGAGAGGGTTTCCTGGTGTGGGGTACTGCCTCCGGCGCGCCCCGCGACCCGGACTGGTTCCGTAACCTGCGCAAAGCGCAGCTTGCCGACGTGCAGGTCGGAGCCAAGACGTTGCGCGTCAGGCCGCGCGAGCTGGTCGCCGAGGAACGCGACAAAGCATGGAACGACATCGTCCTGGCACAGGCGCCAGAGGTCGAGAAGTACGCCCAACGAGCAGGCCGAACGATTCCGGTAGCGCTGCTGGCACCTGCCGAAGCTTCACCTAGGCGGTCTCAGAATTGACTATGGCATAGCCATACTCAATACTCAGGAGTGGCGACCAGGAGGGACCTCGAGGTGAACACGCACGGCCAGATCGACTACGTCCAGCTTCCAGCTCTGGACATCGCGCGTTCCGCTGCCTTCTACGAAGGGGTCTTCGGATGGTCGATTGACGCCATCAGCGGAAGCTTCGAGGCGCCCGGAATGATCGGCCAATTGACCACCGAACAGTCGCCCGTCGCGACTGGCGGACCGGTGTTGTGGATCTCAGCCGACGACCTGCATCACGCCCTCAGACGAGTCCCGGCCAACGGTGGCATCGTGCACGGGCGCCCCCAACTCGACGGCGGAAGGCGTTGGCTCGTCGAGATCGACGACCCGGCCGGCAACCGGATCGGCATCGTCGTGCCGGTTGGCGCAGCTCAGCCTCAGACCATGATCGCAGTACGCGACGTCGAAGCGTCCAGCCGCTGGTATCAGCAGCTTCTCGGTCTTCGCAGTGATCATGGTGGACCTGAGTACGAACGGCTACTTTCCGACGGAACTCTGGTCCTGCAGCTGCATCGTCGGGATGTCGAACACCACCACGGGCTCTTCGTGAGTCCCGACGTCGAGGTCGGCAATGGCGTCCTGTTGTGGTTCGGTGAAGTGGCGGGGTTCGACGACGTCGTCGGACGCGCCAGCCGGCTGAACGCGCCGATCGTGCGAGCACCCCACCGCAATCCGCCCGAGGGCCAGGGCAACGGTCCAGGTCATCGGGAGATCTGGATCAAGGATCCTGACGGCTACACCGTTGTCGTTGCCAGTCCGGACGGTGAGGCGTACGAGGCGCCCTGAAGATGGCTGCCAATCACATCCGCCAGCGCCCGGGTTAGCGTTAGCCGCAGCGGACCAGCGGATCGCAGGCTGCTGACGGAAGGACATCATGGTGGATGTCGCCACGGGCTCAACACTGCCGGGCGTACGGGGGCTGTTTCAGCAACGATTGTCCGGCGACGACGCACTGCTGCGTCTGGCCGAGCGGCGGTTCCGGGAGGCGGGAATGCCGGCCGAGGTGTACGCCGAGAATCCTGATCAGCTGGAGTACTTGCTGGGCTACGTTCCGGAGCACGACACGCTACCGGTCGTCCACCTCAACAGATCCGCTGATCTGTTGCGGCAATCGGGGCGTGATCTCGTCGAGAGCTTCGCAACCCGATACGCCGGCCGCGTGGCCGGTCTGGTGGTACACGACAAGCCCGCTATGGCCGAGCGACTGCCTGAGGTGGTGGACGCAATGCGGGCTCTGGGCACGCCCACGCTCGGGGGCGGCGGCCGGCCCATGATCTACCTGGAGTACGCGGCTGGTCTGCCAGTCGATCTTTTCGCCACCTTGGGCGAACAACTGGCAGACGTCGAGCGGGCCTCGCTCTGCATCGACATCGGACATGTAGGCATCGAGCACGCCCGGTCGGTGACGTTGCACTCGGCCTCAGGTGCCACCTGGTCGAATCTCTCGCTGACCGACCCTCGATTGTCGGAGGTTGTGGAGCAGGTGCAATCGGCGACCGAATCTGCACGCACGGTGGTTTTGGAGCTGATCCGTCGCGTCGGCGCCATAGGTAAGCCGGTGCACTTCCACTTGCACGACGGTCATCCGCTGGTCCCCCGCCCTGACCACTTCAGCTTTTTCAGCCGCTTTCCGGTCCCATTTGAGGTCGCTGGCGTGTACGCACTGTCCCCACTCTTCGGCCCGGACGGGTTGGCTGCGGTGCTCGATGAGGCGGTACGAAGTTGTGCCCCGGCAGATCCGTCGTTCAGCCTAGAAATCCACCAGGTGGACGGACGCCTGCCCCTCGGCGCGGCGGCGGAGCTGTTTACCCACTGGCGAGATCTGACGAACGCGGAGCGGATGAACTACTGGCTCTGCGTACTGGCCGACAACCATCTGCTCGCGACAAGCTTCCTGGCGCAGATCAGCCAACGGCGAGTGTTGATCTAGAACTGCAGGTTGCTGCAAGCGCCTCCAGCTCGTTGGGGGCACCTGTGCGGGATCAGGCTCGGACCAGCTTGGCGACCAGATCGGCCAATGCGGGTGCTTGATCTTCTTGGAGGAAGTGCTTTGCCGGCAACCGGTGGATCTGATCAAGATCAGCTGCACGTCGCGCGCGTTCACCATCCACGCTGATCTTGAGCGCAGGGTCGGCCTCGCCCCAAATAATCTGGACCGGATACCGGCTGCTGCGCAGCACCGAGGTGTAGAGCTGCCGCTTCGCCGGAGTCCGCTCGAAGCCCCGCATGATCTTGAGGAACGCTCGGCCGCCGTCCATCCGACGGAGTAGATCCAGATAGGCGTCCAGCTCCGCCTTAGTGATCTTCGTCAGGTCGGCGACTCCCTGCAAACGCATCAGCAAGCGAAACAGCGGCTTGTTGAGGATACGCAAATAGATCTCACCGATTCCGCGGTGCCCGAGGGGTTCCATCACCCAAGGCCGTCGGAAGATGTCCACCTCGACCGGCGAGTTGAGTACCGTCAACGAGGCGACGCGTTCCGGCACGGCCGCCGCCAGCTCGAAACCGACCGGACCACCAATGTCGTGAACAACGAGGTGGAACCGGTCGAGACCCAAGACATCGACGGCAGCAATCGCGAACCGGCCGAGTCCGGTCCAGGTGTAGTCGAAATCGTCCGGGCGCTCAGCAAGACCGAGCCCGGGCAGGTCGAATGCAACTCCTCGCAGACCGCGGTCCGCGAGTTCCTTGACCACCTTGCGATACAGGAACGCTGACGCCGGTACGCCATGGAGGCAAACGACGCTCTCGCCGCTTCCCTGATCAAGGACAAAACTACCCACGCCGCCAGCTGTGAAGCGCCGGCCGGACAGCTCGTATTGGCGGATTACCTCTGCGGCATCCATGATCAGGTCTCCGCGGCGAAAGGGCGAAGATCCGTGGCCACCCCGCCGACCGACCTTGGCACGCCTCGATCCTAGGCCGCCGAATCGGAAGCATGCTTGGATGACACAGCCAGCTCTACGAGTGGAAGAGGTCACCATGGAGAGCGCTGAGGTCGTCGCAGCGCTGGCAGCGGCCTTGCCGTCGGACGTGCTGATCGTCGACCGTGACGTCACCCGAAGTCTGAGCCACGACGAGGCGGAATGGGCTCCGGTTGGTGATCCCCTCGCGCTGGTCCGGGCTACCTCGAGTGATCATGTCGCCGCAGCCGTACGAATCTGCGGGGGGTTCGGAATACCAGTTACCGCACGCGGCGCCGGCACCGGGCTGTCGGGTGGCGCGAACGCTATTGATGGCGGGGTGATCATCGCGCTCGACCGGCTTGACCGGATCCTCCTGATCGATCCCTTGGAGCGGTTGGCCGTAGTGCAGGCGGGCGTGATCAACGACGAACTGCGTTCGGCCGCCGCGGAACAGTCGCTCTGGTATCCGCCCGATCCGGCCAGCTCACCTTGGTCGACCATCGGCGGAAACATTGCGACCAACGCCGGCGGTGTGTGCTGCGTCAAGTACGGCGTGACCAAGGACTATGTGCTCGCTCTTGAGGTCGTGACCGGAACCGGCGAGCTGGTCAGGCTCGGCCGGATGACCGCAAAGGGGGTCGCCGGCTACGACTTGGTGGGCCTGATGGTTGGCTCCGAGGGCACCTTGGGCATCGTCACGGAGGCCACCGTACGGCTCAAGCCGCTCCCGGCCGCGCCGCGCACGATCGTCGGTTACTTCAGCTCGATCGTCGACGCGGGCGAAGCGGCGCGGGCGGTCGCCAGAGCCGGCATTATTCCGTCAGCGCTGGAGCTGGTCGATCGGCATTGCCTTGCTGCCGTCGACAAGTGGAAGAACATGGGCTTGTCGGTGGAAGCCGAGGTGCTGCTACTGGGCCGGATCGATGATCCGGGAGAGACCGGCGAGGATCGCGCCGATCAGATGCTGGCGTGTTTCGAGGCTGGGGGCGCTACCTGGGCGGCGCGGTCCAGCGACGAGGCGGAGGCCGAGGCGCTCTTTGCCGCGCGCCGGCTCGCGTACCCGGCGCTCGAAAGGCTGGGGCCGGTACTCACCGAGGACGTCTGCGTACCGATCGCCGCCGTTCCCGACATGCTTGCGCGTATTGAGCAGATCGCCAACAGACACAACATCCTGATCGCGAGCATCGCCCACATCGGCGACGGAAACCTGCATCCGCTGCTCATTGCCGAGCCAGGCGACACCGCGGCGCGGGATCGCGCCAAGATAGCCTTCGAGGACATCCTGACTGCCGCGCTTGATCTTGGCGGCACGGTTACTGGTGAGCACGGCGTGGGTTTGCTCAAGCGGGGCGGACTTTCTCGTGAGCTCTCCCCAGCCGTTCTTGAGATGCATCGCGCGGTCAAAGCCGCCCTCGATCCGTACCACATCCTCAATCCCGGAAAGATCTTCTAGTGCGCGCCCTCTCACGGGCGTCGCAGAAACACTGCGACCTCACTGATGTCGCGGTCCCCCATTCCGGCCTGGACGGCTTCTGCGACCAGCTGCCGGCTCGCCTCGGCCTGATCCATCCGCGCTCCTGTGAACTCCGCAAGATCGTGGATGAGCTCCTGATCCTTGGCGACCAGGCCCAGGCTGAACGCGACTGCAACCTCACCAGGCTTGAGGAAGGCTTCGCGCTTGTACTTCACATATGGCGCGCCGGCAGCGCCCGCCTCAAAGATGTCGTACACCGTCTCGCGGTCGAGCCCGGCCTTCTCAGCAAGCACCAGTGCCTCGCTGACTGCGACATTCAGTGAGTGGACCAGCGAGTTCACCACCAGCTTCATCGTCGCGCCGGCACCGACGTCACCAAGATGGAAGATCGACTTCGCGAATGTTTCGAGCACCGGTCGCGCTCGGTCAAGGGCGGCCTGATCTCCGCCGACCATCACTGTCAGAGTTCCCGACTCGACGACCGAGACGCTTCCCGAGACCGGTGTGTCGAGCAGGGTCGCATCCTTCTGCGCGACCAGCGGTGTCAGGCTGCGGACGGTCGCCGGGGCAACCGTGCTGGCATCGCACACGACCGCACCTGGCTGCAAACCAGCGATCAGCCCGTTTTCGTCGAGGTATGTCGACATCACCGCCGCGTCGTCGGCGAGGGAGACCAGGCAGACTTCGGCGGACTCCGCCGCCACGCGGGCAGACTCTGCGACCCTCGCACCGGTTCGCCCAGCGGCCTCCTCAGCACGCGATCGCGTGCGGTTGAACACCACCACGTCGTGGCCGGCATCTGCGACGCGGCCGGCCATTGCGCTTCCCATGCGGCCGGCGCCGACCAGTGCCACTCTCATAGCAGCAGCCAGCCGCCGTCGATGTACAGGTCGATGCCGTTGACCGATCTGTTGCGCATCAGGAAGTCGACTGCGTCGATGATGTCGGCGATCGTGACGTTCCGCCCGGTCGGCGTCGCCTCCCGGACCTTCTCGGTGAACTCCTGGTTCTCCGACCAGTGGGGACTGTCGCCGACAATGCCCGGATGAATCGCGTTCACCCGGCGCGGTGCCAGCTGCACAGCCATCGCGCGCATCAGGCCGGAGATGCCACCGTTGACGGTGGAGACAGTCAATGAACCTGGGTATGGACGGTCCTTAGCCCGACCGCCGAACAACACGATCGAGCCGTCGTCCGACAACCGGTCGGTCAACGCACTAACAACGGCGGTGTAGCCGACCAGTTTCATGACCGCGAGATAACGCGCCGAGGGGATGTCGTAGTCCGCACAATAATTCGTGTCGCGGGCGATCGACGACAGTACGACATGGTCAACGGCGCCGACATCTGTCAGCGCCTCGGCAACATGCTCCGGCTCGGAGAGGTCCAGAGCGATGCCCCGTGTGTCGCCGTCTACCTCCGCAGCCGCCAACTGGGCATGCGAAGCGTGACGGCCGGTGAGCACAATCGACCAACCCTGCTCGGCGTAATAGCGCGCGATCTCCTTGCCGATACCGCGAGTGCCGCCGACCATCAGCAGCGCTGTCATCCAAGTACCTCCCTTAGGTAGTCCCAGTCGCGAGCGAACCGGTAGGAGTGTCTGCGCGGGGGCTGCGGCGC
Source organism: uncultured Actinomycetota bacterium (assembly GCA_963734005.1). Taxonomy (GTDB): domain Bacteria; phylum Actinomycetota; class Actinomycetes; order Propionibacteriales; family Propionibacteriaceae; genus Microlunatus. Next base: position 248,238 of record CAVTFS010000024.1, on the reverse strand, counting down.
TTGGGTCTCCAGCCAGCGCAGCGGCCCGCCGCCTAGGTTGTGGAACGAATGCGGACACCCGACACCCGCCCAGGCGATGTCTCCCGCGCTGACCACAACGGGTTTGCCGTCGAAAGTCGCCTCAGCCTGTCCTTCAAGGAAGAAATATGTCTCCTCGAATGGATGATCATGCGGGCCGGTGGCTCCATCGGGGTCGTACTGCACCATGAACATCGTCGACAACTGGGCGCCCAGGTCGGAGTCGACCATCATCTTGACGTTGATGCCTCCGTAGACGAGCAGCGCGGTGCGCATGCTTGCCGTGACTTCCAGCAAATCCTGACTTTGCTTGGCGGGATCCATCTGCGACGCCGTGATCTTGCCGAAGTAGCGGTTACGGGGGTCGCGCACATCGACCTCGGCGGTCTCCTCGTACGCGGGGCCCTCCACCACAAACGTGTCTTCCTGGTAGGCCGATCGCGGCGCCGGCGCCCGCATCTCGGCCCAGCGCACTGAGGCCCCACTCTCGTTGCGCCACCGATGAGGCATGGCGATCGGGACCACTCCGTATCCGCCCTCAGAGAGGCGGTACGACCCCTCGGCTGTGTCAATCACCGCCGTCCCCGTGACGACGTAGCAGCTCTCCTCGAACGAATGCACGTGCCAGGGGATCGAACCGCCCGCATCCAGCTCGCTGATCACGAACCCGGTGTGCACGGCATGATCGTCTTCGCCGACCGCCATACAGCGCCGGTAGCCCGTCGCTCCCCCAGCCCATCCGGTGGTGGGAGCGACGAACTCGACCGCATCGGCGGGACGTACCAGGTGGCCTCCGCTCACTGTTGCTTCTCGGCCGTAGCCGCGAGGAGATAGTCGCGAGAAGCCTCCACGTCGGCTCGGGCCCTGTCGACGTCGGCAAGCAGTTTGCCGTTGCGCTTCTTGACCTGCCCGGCGACCAGCACGGTGTCCACATTGGATACGTCGGCAGACAGCACAACTGCGGCAACTGGGTCGATCACCGGGGCCATGTTGAGCGACTTGGCCTCGATGATCACGATGTCAGCCTGCTTGCCAGGTGTCAGCGAGCCGGTGCGATCCTCCACTCCGGCGACGTACGCGCCGTCGATGGTTGCGGCCTGAAGTACCTCCCGTGCGGTCAGCACGTCCTTGGGTACCTGCTCGTTCGGCTCGTACTTTTCGGCATGCACCCGGGCACGATCGGCACCGAAGGCGGCGCGCATCTCGGTGAACATGTCGCCTGGTGCTGTCGTCACCACGTCGATGGACAGGCTGGGCCGCAGCCCCATACGCAGCGAATGCAGCACTGGTGGCCAGCCGTGGCCCATCGACAACTCGACCTGCGGCGCAATCGAGATCTTGCCGCCACTGTCCTTGACGAGCTGCCATTCCTCGTCGCTGAAGTGGCAGCAGTGGATGTAGGTCGTGTCGGGACCCAGCAGTCCGTAATCGTCGAGTGTCTTGATCATCGCGAAGCGTCCGGCGAGGCGGCCCATCGCAACGTGCACGGTGATCGGGATGCTCAGCTCGCGCGCAAGCTTCCACTCCGCCCTAACGACGTCCTCCATGCAGAAGCCGGTGCCACGCGTCGCCAGGCCCAAGGTGAGCAACCCGTCGTCGGAGCTGAAGTAGGTGTCCCGTACGCGTCGTACGTCGTCGCCCGGAATCGCGATCGAGCTGTTGAACCAGTAATCAGCCAGGGAGAGATTGGCGCTGCCGTACGCGTACTGCGCCCGGATACCGGTCTCCTGCAGCCCGGTGATGGCCGCGTCGGAGTGATCCGGCGTGTTGTTGATGTGTGACCAATCGACCAGTGTCGTGATCCCGGCATTGAGGCACTCCAATGATCCCGCGACATTGCTGGCATGTACGTCCTCGGCCCGGTAGACCGGCGCGAAGGTATCCAAGACCTCAACGAAGTAGTCATCGAGGGTGGCGTTGGGTGCACAACCCCGGATCGCGGCCTCCCAGGTGTGCCGATGGGTGTCGACGAAGCCCGGGATCACGATGCAGTCGGTTGCGTCGATCACCTCGGCATCGGCGCTGATGTTCGGCTCGACTGAGACGATCTTGTCGTCTTCGATGAGCACGTCACCGGTGAGATCCCCGATCTGGGGGTCCATGCTCACAACCGTCCCCCCGCGAATCAGCGTCTTAGTTGTCATCTGCCCCTGCTCCTTTGCATCTGGCGTGGTTTCCTTGGTTCCTTTAGAAAGCGGCGAGTCGCCGTACGGCATCGACGACCTTGTCGACCGTGGGTATCACTACGTCCTCGAGCGCGTCCGCGAACGGAAGGGGTACGCACTCCGCGGCCACTCGGCGGATCGGCGCGTCGAGCAGTTCGAACCCCTCGTCAGCGACGATCGACGCGACCGTGGCGCCCCAGCCGCCCTGATAGGGGTTTTCTTCTACCAGCAGCAAGCGCGAGGTGCGGGCCACGGACGACAGCACTGCCTTCGCATCGAGCGGTACCAGGCAGCGTAGATCGATCACTTCGACGGAGATGTCCTCGCCAGCCAGCTGCTCGGCGGCCGACAGTGCGGTCGGGACTGTTGACGCGAGCGCAACGATCGTTACGTCGTCGCCGGGACGAACCACTGCCGCCTCACCGAGCGGCACAACGTGCTCGGGCGGCGCGGGCTCCCCCTTGCTCGCCAACAGTCCCTTGTGCTCGAAGAAGATCACAGGGTCGTCGCTGCGGATTGCGGACGCCATCATGCCGACCACGTCGGCCGGTGTGGACGGTGCGGCGATCTTCAGGCCAGGCACGGTGAAGACCCAGTTCTCGACCGCCTGAGAGTGCTGCGCACCAAAACCGAGGCCGCCACCGTTGGCGGTACGAATCACGAGCGGGACGGTGACCTGGCCGCCCGTCATGTAGCGCATCTTCGGGATCTCGTTGGCGAGATAGTCGTAGCAGCACGCGAAGAAGTCGGAGAACATGATCTCTGCGACCGGGCGGATTCCTGTCATCGCGGCACCCAGCGCGGCACCGACGATCGCTTGCTCGGAGATCGGCGTGTCCCACACCCGCTCCGGGCCGAACTCGGCAAAGAGGCCGGTCGTGGTCTTGAAGACCCCCTCGGCCGCACCGATGTCCTCGCCGAGACAGACCACACGCGAGTCGCGACGCATCTCTCGGGCGATCCCCTCGGACACGGCCTGGCGATAGGTGATCAATTCCGCCATGCCGCACCACCGTCCGCCCATACATCGGTGAGTGCCTGCGCCGGGTCGGGGTAGGGCGCATCCCTGGCCTCTTGCACGGCCGCCTCGACAACCTGCGCCACTCGGGCGTCGGCTGCGTCGATTTCGGCTTCGTCGACTCCCAGGCTGGTCAGCCGATCACGCGCAATGCGCAGTGGGTCGCGCTGCATCCAGCGCTCGACCTCATCAGCCGGGCGGTATTTCGCGGGATCGGCGCGGCTGTGCCCGAAGTGGCGATAGGTCAGCGCCTCGATCACCGTAGGTCCCTCGCCTGCGCGGGCTTGGTGGACGGCATCCCTCATCGTGTCGTGGACCGCGACCACGTCGTTTCCGTCGATGATCTCGGCGGGCAGCCCGTACGCGACAGCTCGATCCGCCGCGGGGTTGGGAACCGATGTCACCGACGCGATCGGGGTGTACTCCATGTAGAGGTTGTTCTCACAGACGAATAGCACCGGCAGCTTCCAGACCGCTGCCAGGTTCAGCGCCTCATGGAAGGCGCCGATGTTCGTGGCACCGTCGCCGAAGAACGCAACCGCGACCTGATCCGTGCCGCGCAATTTGGCTGACCAAGCGGCGCCGGCAGCTATCGGCAGATGCGACCCGACAATCGCGTACGAGCCGAGCATTCCCTTGTCGGCCTTGGTCAGGTGCATCGAACCGCCCTTGGCACCGCACAGGCCGGTGGCCTTGCTCATCAGCTCCGCCAGGCACTCGGCCGGCGTGGCACCGCGCGCGATTGCGTGGTGGTGTCCGCGGTACGTCGCGAACACGTAATCGTCCTCCCGCAGCGCCGCGCTGGCACCGACTGCAACCGCCTCCTGTCCGGAGGCGAGGTGGGTGGTGCCCTTGACCTCTCCGGACATGAACAGGTCATACACCGCCTTCTCGGTCCGCCGGATCAGCGCCATCTGCTCGTACCACTGAAGCAGCCGGCCGGCGTCGACGCTGACGGATTCGTCCGCGGAAACCGTCACTGCCCGCCCCTGCCGGCTGTTGTGTTCAGATGCGACTGCGACTCGCGCAGAGTCGGCAGCTCGCCGCCCACCGTCCAGTAGCGCTGACCGGCGATCAGCAGCTCCTCCGCGGGGAATTTGGTGATCACCTCACAGCCGTCGGCGGTGACGACGACTTCCTCTTCGATCCGGGCCGCCGACCATCCGTCAGACGCCGGCCAATAGGTCTCGAGCGCGAACACCATGCCCTCCTCGAGCACCTCAGGATGATCGAGCGACACCAGGCGGCTGAAGATCGGCTTCTCCCAGATGGCGAGCCCGACGCCATGACCGTATTGCAGGGCGAAAGCGGCTTCTTCGTTGGCGAACCCGAACTCCTCGGCGGTCGGCCAGAGCGACACGATGTCGGCTGTGGTTGCGCCTGGTTTGACTGCCGCGATCGCCAGGTCCATGTACTCCCGGCAGCGGACGTAGGCGTCCCGCATCGCCGGCGAGGCACTGCCTACCGCGAAGCAGCGGTAGTAGCAGGTCCGATAGCCGAGGTGGCTGTGCAGGATATCGAAGAACGCCGGGTCACCCGGCCGGACGATGCGGTCGCTGTACACGTGCGGGTGCGGTGAACACCGCTCGCCTGAGATCGCATTCACTCCCTCGACGTATTCGCTGCCAAGGCCGTAGAGCACCTTGCTGACCAGGCCGACGCACTCGTTTTCCCGAACGCCCGGCCGCAGGAAGGCGTACAGCTCCTCGTACGCCGCGTCGACCATCGAACACGCTTGGGCGAGGAGTGCAATCTCGTCGACGGTCTTGATTCGCCGCGCCTCCAGGAACAACTGCTGGCCGTCGACGACTGTGAGGCCCTCCTCCTGCAGAGCCGACAAGATCGGCATCTCGATGACGTCGACCCCAATCGGCTCAGTGGTCAGCCCGTACTCATGCATGACGGTCGCTACTTTTCGGGCCACCTCTTGAGCGATGCCGGCATCCGGATGGAAGGCGCCACGCAACGTGGAGATCCCGGCACGCGCCCCGGACCGACCGGCCCTCGCTGCGTCTGAGATCTCGCGGTCGTCAGGCTTCCGGTCGTAGTCCAGCCAAGGGTTGTAAAGCTGGTGATGTTTGGCTGCCGACCCGAAGTCCCAGACCACCGGGTCGCCTCCTCGCGGCAGCAGCGCGAAGCGGATCAGCTTGTCCATGGCCCAGGTGCCGATGTGCGTGGCCGTCATGTAGCGGATATTGGAGAAGTCGAACGTCAGCAACGCTCCGAGCTCGGAAGCGTCCAGATGCTGTCTCAGACGCTGCAACCGATCAGTACGCAGCCGGTCGACATCGACCCTCGCCTCCCAATCGACAGCGTTCGGCCCATACGTTCGGATCGCCATGTATCGCCACCCCACGGTTTGATGGTGTTCAATAAAAGTTACGCCTGTTCAGTGGCACTGACTAGGGTGCCGTGATGCGGGCTGCGAGCGTCGGGAATCGCGCGGCGCCGCATGGAGGAGGAGCGAGCTGAGGCGTTCTGTCCTCGGCGAGCGACGACGACAGCGGCGGATTCTCGATGTTCGCGCCGCCGATCTGCAGGAGGAGACGGCGGAACAACGCTCTTCCGTTCCGTCAGCTCCGACGAAGACGGCGGCAACCAAGCGAACATCGCTGCGAGCGGAGCGAGCAATCAGGTAGAGCGCGATGCGCGAGCAGCCCAAGACGTATGGAGGAGCGCACATGGGTGATCCTAAAGTGCCGCCAATCGGGCCGCGGATCCGGGCTGAGCGGGCCCGCCGCGAGGTGACCATCCGTGCACTCGCGCGTGTCGTAGGGGTCTCCCCCAGTCTCATCTCCCAGATCGAAACTGGAAAGAGCCAGCCGTCGGTGAGCACCCTGTACGGCATCACCTCCACCCTCGGACTGTCGCTGGAGGACCTGTTCGATGCAAACGATGACGACGAATCGGCGGCCTCGCCCCCAGCGGCCAGCCCGTCTGTCCTCGGCTACCTCAGCACCGACCGCGCCAAGGGGGTCGGGCCACATGTGTCTCCCGACGACCGCGAACTGCTGACCCTGGAGTCGGGAGTCACCTGGGAACGGCTAGGCCAGGTGCCCCATCACCACGTGGACTTCCTGCTCGTCACCTATCAGCCCGGGAGCACCTCGTCGTCCGAGGGCAGGTTGATGCGGCACAGCGGGACAGAGTATGCCTATCTGATCAGCGGCGAGCTGGAGCTGAGCCTGGGGTTCGACAAGTACGCGATGGCCCCGGGGGACTCTGTCTGTTTTGAGTCCACTAGACCGCACGCTTACAGCAACCACGGGGAGATCCCAGCCGTGGGTGTCTGGGTCGTCATCGAGCCGAGCTGATCAGCAGGCAGAGACCCGGCTAACCCTGAACTCGGCAAGCTCAGTTGACATAACAGATGACTGACCCGTACCCCTGTGAGTGTGGAAATCATCAAGCTCGCCTGGGTAGGCACGCGCACCGAGAACTTCAAACCGACCGCTGACTTCTTCCGAGACGTCCTGGGCCTCCAAACCGACCTTGATCGTCCGGGGTTTCAGGTGCTCAAGCTGGCGGATGGCAGCAAAGTAGAGGTCTTTGGACCCGACAGCGACTTCAACCGCCACTTCACGACCGGACCAGTTGTCGGCTTTCTTGTTGACGACGTCGATGCTGCCGCCGGCGAGCTCCGCACCCGCGGAGTCGAGATTCTCCTTGAGGAGAAAGACCCAAGCGGTATCAGCTGGGTGCACTTCCGGGCGCCTGACGGCAACATCTACGAGTTCACCCAGGATCCCGGCGTTTCCCGTCCCGACTAGACCCCTCGTATGCTGCGACAAGTGACCAACCCGAAGACGATCCCGGCATGGCCCCTGGTTGTACAGCGGCAGCCGAAACCGAATCCGGTGGGCCGGGCTGGCAGGGCGTTGCGGTGATGGCCCAGGCGAAAGCACGACAGCATCAAGATTCTTACGCACAGCGGGGCAAGGCATTGACCTCGTTGGTGCAACGGCTGCGCGGCTGGGTCGGGTCCGACCCCTCGAAGGGCGCGGAGCTGGCTGATGCGCTGGTCGAGCTCACGGCACACCGGCTGCTTGGGCACGCATACGCTGCGGCCGCGGCTGATGCCCAGGAGTCCGTGCGGCGCGCGGGGGAGATGCTCGCCGCGAAAGGACCGATCGGACCCTATACCTCGATCAGTGACGCGGCCCGGTACGTCACCGCGGTCGTGCATTTGGCCACGATTCAGGTCGGGCTGGGTTTGCCGGATGCTGCCGGCCGCACGATCGAATCGCTGGAGGATATCCGGGAACAGCTCAGAGGGAACGGGCTGGAGCAGCGGCTGGATCCGCAAATCGCTATCTGGGCGCTGTCGTGCAGCGCCCGGTCGGCACTGGCGTCCGGGGACATCGGCGCAGCGAATGCGTACGCCGATGCGGCCTTGGCCCGGCTGGCCGAATCTGATCTTCAGGACGACCCCGACGCTGCCTATGTCGCGATGGACGTCGACCGGCTTGTCTCCGACTGTCGGTGGGCTGCAGGTCGGACCGAGGACGCGCTGTCTTACGTGTACGCAGCAAAGTCGCGATATGACGATGTGGTCGACGGGCGCCTCGATGAGCCGGCGCGACTCAGCCCGGCTCTTCTGGAACGCCTGGCGGAGCCGCTCTTCGGCCTGTATCGAGACATGGCGGACCGGTTGACAGCGAGTGGCGAAGTTGACCTGGGCCTGGTCACTCGCCGGAGACTGATTGAGCTCTTGCGCGGCCTCACCGGGCGGCTGGGTGATCCGGCAGCGGTACAGCTTGCTTCGGCGCTATCCGATCTCGCCTCCGATCTTTCGGCGGCGGGTCGGGTGGATGCGGCCGAGGCAGTCGCCGGGGAGGCAGCTGCCGCCATGCCGTCGGGATCCGACGCGGCGGTCGAGGACCTCGCTCGCGGAGTGGTGAGTCGCGGAACCGAGTTGATCACCTGGACATCGCTGCCCACGACGGCTTCGTATGCGGCGACGACTGCCTCGGTCGACACCACCAAGATCGTCAATCCATCGGCGCTCGACGCCGAGCGGCAGCGGAAGCTAGCCGTATGGCTTCAGTTCGCGCGGCCACAGGCGCGCCGGCTGGAGTATGAGCGGTTGGAGCAGGCCCGGATCGATGCCGAGCACCGCGCGGCTGAACAGTTCGCGGCCGAACGCGCCGCCACCGAGAAGCTCGCGGCCGAGCGTGCGCAGGCAGCAGAGGCCGAACGCCTCGAAGCAGAGCGACAGGCCGCCGCTGAGGAGGTGGAGCGGCTTGAGCGGAAGCGTCGGCGTGAAGAGCGTCTCGAAGCGCATCGGCTGGAGGTCGAACGGCGTGAGGCTGAGCGGCTGCAGGCCGAGAAACAGAGCGTCGATCCGGCTGAGGCTGAACGGCTAGAGCTGGAACAGCTGCAGGCTGAGATCGACGAGCTCGAACGCGCTGAGCGGCGCGCCCAAGCTGAGCGTGCTGAGCCAGACCGCCAACTCCGCGAACAGGAGCCGCCCTCCACGATGAGCTGAGCCTGTCGAAGTTGTGGGCTGAGCCTGTCGAAGCCCACCGACGGATCTCGGAGGTGATCCGCGGGCCGATGACGTCTGGACATGCGGGGAGTTGATCCCCCTCTCGAATCATCGCCGGCAGCGGGACCCTCTGCGCGGTCCGGGCGTCGTAAGCCGATGTGAAGGCGCTATTGTGCAGTGCCGATGGTGAAGCTTCAGCGGCGGCCCTTCGGCGAGCCGGACGATGTCCGCGAGATCCCGTACGGCCACCTCGAGACGTACGACATGGGCGATATCCGCATCGGCCGCTCTGTCCTCCAGCCCGGCTGGCGCTGGAGCGAGTCGATCAAGCCGATCGCGCGAACCGAGCTATGCGAGTACCACCACATCGGCCTATGCGTCTCCGGCAGCGCACGGATCCGGATGCGTGAGGGTGCCGAGCTGCTGATCGAGGCCGGCCAGTTCTATGAGGTTCCGCCCGGCCACGACTCCTGGGTCGTGGGTGACGAGCCGTGGATCACGATCGACTGGCAGCCGAGTACGGCGTTCGCGCGCACGGAGGGTGGTGGCTTCGACCGAGTGGTGGCGACGCTCCTGGTAACCGACATCGTGGACTCCACCGCCCGTGCCCTCGAGCTCGGCGACGGCCGGTGGCGCGACCTGCTGGCCCGGCACGACCAGGCGGTAAGGGCGCTGCTCGACCGATTTCGGGGCCGAGAGGTCGCGACGACCGGCGACGGATTTGTGGCCGTGTTCGACGGCGCTGAGCGAGCTATCCATGCCGCTCAGGAGATCGGGCGGGCGGCGTCTGGCATCGGCCTCGAGGTCCGGGCTGCGGTCCACACCGGCGAGATCGAGCTAGCGGGCGGTAACGTCCGCGGCGCGGCGGTGCACATTGCGGCGCGGATTGCAGACCTGGCTGAGCCGGGCCAGGTGTACGCTTCGTGGGCGACCCGAGAGCTCCTGGCGGGCTCGCCGATCAGCTTCACTGATCGCGGCTTGCGCCAGCTGAAGGGGCTGTCGGAAGGGCGACGCGTCTACCTGGTCGAGCCGTCCAGTTGAGCAACCGCCTCAACCAGGGGGGCGCGTCACCCAGAGCAATGCCGCCGCGGCTTCTGGGTGCTGTTCTTGGGGGGCACGTATCGCGGGATACGGCTAGACGTCGAGGAGACTTTCAAGCGTTTGGCGTGTGGGCTGGCGTCGACAGAACCCATGTACGCACACAGCCGACAGGCCAAATGGATAGCGTGGAGCGCGTGGGGACAATGCAAAAGGCTGAGCTAGCCGAGCTGGCAGATTGGGTAGAGGGACTCCGCGCTGCGGCACAAACCGCACGAGTCCAAGGCAACATCACACTGGCCGACGCGTTGGACATTACCCGCTTCGAGGTCTACGACGGCTACCTCGACGAGGAGTTGGATCACCAACAGAGCCAAGCAGCTGCTCGACGTAGCCGCTAGGCGCTTGCGAGTGATGGTCTTCCCGACCATCAGTGACGCCAGCAAGATCGGGGATGCCCTGAACACCGCACTGAACCGCGGGCTCAACGCCCGAACCGCCTCCCGGACGTCCGCCAATTCTTAACCGAGCGCGGTGTCTCCGGCGTCCTCACTCGATCCGAGTGGTAGGAGCCATCTCTAGCGAGCGGTAGGGTTACTCCCAGCTGATACACAGCCGACCTGGAACGTGTTCGCCGCTCTGCTGGCCGCGGGCACGGGTGAGCAAGCATCACAGCCAGGATTACTAGGGCCGTACTTCTTCCTCGGATACGCGCTTATGACCTCATCCTCGCTGTCGCCTGAACCCCCAGCTAATCGGCTGCGGCCGAACCACGCGTCGGGTCCGCGCCAGATCCTGACCAACTCAGCACCGGCTCCGCTTGAGGCAACCGCCCGTCCCCTGGTGCAGATGCCCGCCACGGGCGCGCTGGGCGATCTGGCCTACACGAGGGCTCTGGCCACTGCAGGCCAGCGGATGCGGGCTGCACGAGACGTCGCCGCATTGTGGCGCACGGTCGTCGACGAAGCCGTGGCGCTGATCGGCGCCGACGGGGCCGCGGTCGTGACTCATACAGAGCGCTTCTGGCAAACCCTCGCCGCACACCCGGGCGACGCGGCACTAGATGATTCGGCGACAGCGGCGGTGATAGAGATGCTCTTCCGGCAGGGTCTACTTCGGCAACCAATTTCGATCGATGACCCGGCGGAAGGCGCCTCGTGGGATGTGGTGGGCAGACGCGCGTTACTCGTGGTGCGTATAGAGGGCGCGCCCCGGCAGGCGGTGCGGCTGGTGTGGTATGCCACGGGCCCGGCGTCCCTGTCGCCGTATGCCGACCTAGCCGAGGCATTCGCCCATCACGCCAGTCTGGCCTGGGGAGCCGTCATGGAGCGTGACAACTTGAACCGAGCAGTGGCCGCACGGCGTCGCGTCGGACTGGCTCAAGGAACTTGATGACCCGCCGTCGGCTCACGGCCGACCAGGCCTTCATTCTGCTGAAACGCGAGACGCAGAACACCCACGTGAAGCTACGAGGAATCGCTCAAACGGTCATCCAGACCGGCGATATGCCGGTCGACGGGGAGAGTAAAGCAAGATGACCACTGCGCCAAGAGTCAGCCGCCGTTGTGCGGTCGTCTATAACCCGACCAAGGTCAGCGACAAGTTTCGCGCCATTGTGGAGGAGGGCCTCCAGCGAAACGGCTGGGGGGACACGCTGTGGCTGGAGACCTCGGCCGATGATCCGGGCCGCGCCATGACCAAACAGGCCGTCGAACAGCAGGTGGACCTTGTCATCGGTGCTGGCGGGGACGGCACCATCCGCTACGTCGCCGACGGTCTGGCCCACACCGGGATTCCGCTGGGCCTGGTACCGGCCGGCACCGGCAACCTGCTGGCGCGGAACCTGGATCTTCCAGTTGAGGAAGTGGAGGCTATCGAGGTCGCCATCGGCGGACAGGTACGCCTGATAGATCTGGTGAGAATCACTGTCGACGACCGTGCGCCGGAGCATTTCGCCGTGATGGCAGGAATCGGTGTCGACGCCATGATCATGGACGAGACCGATGAAGACCTAAAGGACAAGGCCGGCTCTGCGGCGTACTTCGTCGCCGCAGCGAAGGCACTGGGCCGGCTGCCGGTGCGGATGACGGTCCAACTAGACACCAACCGTCCCGTCCGACGTCACGCCATGCTTTGTGTGATCGGAAACGTCGGCAGACTTCGGGGCAACCTCACCTTGATACCGGGCGCCAGCCCAGATGATGGTCTTCTCGATCTCTACATCGCTTCTCCCCGCCGGTTCCGGCACTGGGTCAAGGTCGCCCTACGGCTCATCACCCGACGCCCTAAGAAGGATGACCAGGTCGACCAGCGCAAGGGAGAAAGCGTGCGGATCATCATCGACGGGAAGGACAACTACCAACTCGACGGCGACGTCGTCGGTGAGGCCACCACCCTCACCGCCGAGATCCAACCAGGCGCCCTAGCCATCTGCGTCCCAACCCAGGCCACCAGCGAGCCCCAACAGTGACCCGGCACGCACGGTTGAAACCTTGATGCGAACCCGGCCGCACCACAAAACCTCCGTCACGAACCTCGGGCACTGCATGGGACCCGTACGGCCTGAACCTCGCAGGTCTCATCTGAAGACAGCGTCGACAGCAAGACCTCCGTTACTCCGAAGCCGATGATCAACATCTCAGACCATCCTGGTTCCCAATTTCGCCCAACCTGGACCTGTGTGACCAACATGGGCCTAGCGCTGAAGTCTTAGGATGTCTGCGGCCGAACCTGCGCGAGACCACCGCCACACGTTCGGCTTCATCCCATGGCACTCCGCCAAGCGTCTCAGCGGCCCGCCTAGCTCACCGCGTCCGACTCAAGGCGCGAGCGCTGGCACGCGGAATCCAGGTGATCGATCTTCGCGAGCACGAAGATGATCTTCCCGAGGTGGTACGCGAGCTGTCTGACGGTCGTGGTCCGGACTCGGTGATCGATGCGGTGAGTGTGGAGGCGCACGGTTCGCCTGGCGCGGCTTTCGCCCAGCACGTCACCGCGCACCTGCCGGATGCACTCACCAAACCTTTGATGAAGAAGGCCGGTCCCGATGCCGATGATGTCGTTGTTCGACAAGCAGATCCAGCTCCGGATGGGGTCAGACAAATGTGAAGCGCTGGATCCCTGACATCATCCCGTTCCTGACCGACGATGACCCGCTCGGCGTGGACGAATTTGCCACTCATCGGCTGCCGCATGCTGATGCTGCGGCGGCGTACGGCATGTTCCGGCGCAAGGCCGACGGCGCGGTCAAAGATCATGCTCAAGCCGTGGTCATGATCCGGTCGTGATCATTTAGTGATCAACGGTTTCTCTGCTCGCGTGGCGCCCCGGGAAGCTGGTGCCGTCGTCGCTCTTCGCGAACAAAGAGCGCGTTCGCTTCATCACTCCTCCGATCACCAGCGGGCGCCTACCGACGATCGCAGCGGACGTGAACTTGTTTGTTTCTCGAATCGGCGGGTACCCGTGGCCCATTCACAATCCATCCGATTGGAGAAAGTCGTGACGAGCCCTACCTACGACCCGACGAGCCGGCCCGTGGACCCGGACGTCGAGCAATCTGCCCCCCGCCTCGGTGAGCCCACACCGACAGGCACCTTCGCCGACTCCGAGATGGAATATTCCGAAACTGAGAGCAGCGGCGAGCGGTACGACCAGCCGGCCTCCTCTGGATCCCCGGAAAGCTCCACCGTGGAAACCGCCAAGGGTGAAGCCGCCAACGTCAAGGACACCGCCGCCGGTGCCGCTTCGGGGGTAGCGGACACAGCCAAGAGCGAAGTCTCCAACGTGGCCACCGAGGCCAAGTATCAAACCCGGAACCTGGTGGACCAGACGCGGTCCGAGTTGCGGGGCCAGGCGAGTAACCAGCAGTCGCAGCTCGCATCAAGGCTGAACAGCTGGGCGTCTGAGCTCGGCTCGATGGCCTCCAAGTCCGAGGATTCCGGGCCGATGACCGACCTGGCTCAGGAGGCGGCACGTCGCGGCGGCGAGATTGCCCATTGGCTCGACACTCATGAGCCCGCGGACGTACTCCAGGAAGTCAAGCGGTTCGCTCGTCGTCGGCCGGTCGCGTTCCTGGCTCTGGCAGCGGCGGCCGGCGTGGTGGCTGGCCGAGTGACGCGGGGCGCCGTGGCCGCGAACACCAGCGTTGACTCCGACACCGAGCCGACCCCCGCCCGAGCGTACGACAGCGGTGATGATGACCGTGGCGGCTACGACGGCGGCCTGCAAGGCGGTCGCGCGCACGGCACCCGCAGCTACCAGAGCAGCGGCTACGACCCGAGCTACGGCGAGATGGCGGGTGAGACCAGCTCCCAGGGCGGCGGCATGTCGGCTCCGAGGCCAGGCGAACTACGCCGATGACCGATTACGCAGGTCAGGCGCCCCTGCGGCGCCAATACGATGACATGCCAGAAACAACCGGTGGCGATAAGAGCATCGGGGAGGCGCTTGGCGATGTGACGCGCGACTTGTCTGTTCTGGTCCAGCAAGAACTGGCGCTGGCCAAGGCCGAAGTTCGCCAAACCGCCACCCGAGCGGGCCAAACCGCTGGAATGTTCGCCGGCGCCGCAGTTGCCGCGTTCTTATTCGTGGTCTTCTTGTCGCTCGCCCTCTGGGTGGCAATCAGCGACCGAACTGGGTATGGCTGGGGGGCGGTCATCGTGGCCGTGATCTGGCTGGTGGCCGGCGTGGTGCTCTACCTCGTTGCCCGCGCCCAAATGAAGAAGATCGGCGCACTGCCGCAGACGACCGAGACCGTGCGCCAAGTTCCGAACGCACTCAAAGGACATGAGGAGAGAAACCAATGACTACCAGCAACGACCCGGATGAGATTCGAGCGGACATCGAACGGACGCGCGCGGCACTGAGCGATGACGTCGACGACCTGGCTGAGAGCGTCAAACCCAAGAATGTGGCAGGGCGTCAGGTCGGCAAGGTCAAGGAGGCTGCGGGCAGCATCAAGGACCGAGTGATGGGCTCCGATGATGACGATTACGACGGCTCTGCGGTTGGCACGGTCGGCGATAAGGCGTCCTCGGCCAAGGGTGCGGTAGCCGACAAGGCGTATACGGCCAAGGACACGGTAAGCGAGAGAGCGTCCGAGGCAGGCGAGGCTGTAAGGCAGGCGCCGGGGATGGTGAAGCGGAAAGCGCAGGGCAATCCACTGGCCGCCGGTGTGATCGCCTTTGGCCTCGGAATGCTGGTCTCCTCGCTGATTCCTTCCACCGAGAAGGAGCGGGAGGCCGTGTCCCAGCTGCAAGAAAACCTGGAGCCGGTGAAGGCGAAGGCCTCTGAAGTGGCGCAGGATGTCGGCGAGAGCCTGAAGCAGCCGGCCCAGGAGGCTGCCGAGTCGGTCAAGGCAGCCGCCACCGAGGGCGCCGAGAACGTCAAGCAGGAAGGTCAATCGGCAGCCGCCGAGGTCAAGGACCAAACGCAGGCCTCAAAGGAGACGGTGCAGCAGCAATCGAGCTAACTCGTAGCCGGTCGTGGATTCACTTCAGTACCGAGGTGAATCCACGGCTGCCTTTTCGTGCTGTGCTTTGCCAGCGTTTCGGTAACCATCGTTCGGGTATCCGGCTCGGGAGGGACGCCGCGTAGTGGCCCCGCCGGCGCGAAACGGCCCGCTCAGCGTAGTTGCTCAGCCCCTCCAACTCCGGCTGATCATGGGGTACCTCGACCTCACGGCTGGGTCCGTGTCTGCAGCATTGGCGGTGTCGCTCAAGTACTAACCTGGACAGAGGCGGAACCCGCAGCCACGGCCACTATCGGCTCGGGCATGGCCGCCAAGCAACGAGGATCCGGTGGCAGACGACACGTGGCGCGAGCACGGTTTGTCCGTATTGATCTCAGGGGCTGGAATCGCTGGTGCGACGCTGGCCGCGCTGCTTGGTCGGGCCGGGCACCAGGTAACCGTCGTGGAGCGCGATCAAGGTGTTCGATCGAGCGGCAATCCAGTGGACGTCCGCAGAGGTGCGTATCAAATTGCGGAGCAAATAGGTGTTCTCACTCGCCTGCGGGACGCGGGGACGAACGTGCGCGAGTTGATCTTTGTCGACGCGGCCGGCCGCCAGGTGGCGAGTATGCGAACGCGTCAAAGTGAAGACCGAGAAGTCGAAGTGCCGCGGTCAGATCTCAGCGCGATCTTGGTCGACGCAGGCCGTCAGGCGGCTGAGTTCCTGTTCGACGAAATGATCAACGAGCTGCATCCGGACGCGAGTGGGGTCGAGGTGATCTTCGACCGGACACCGCCACGCCAGTTCGACCTGGTCGTTGGAGCAGACGGCATCCATTCAGGAGTACGCCGGCTGGCCTTCGGGCCAGAGACCGACTTCGTCGAACATCTCGGCATGTACGTGGCTACGGCAGAAGTCGGGGTTGCCCTGGAACGCGATGACACGGTGATCATGCATAACGAGCCCGGAACTTCGGTCGCGCTGCACCCGGGAACGGGGTCGTCGCTTGCCGCCTTCATCTTCCGCTCCCAGGCCCGCATTGATCATCGTGACCCTGAAGCGACGGTACGACTCCTGAAGCAGACCTACCGCGGTAACGGCTGGCGTACCGAAGAACTGCTATCGGCCTACCTTGCGGCTGACGATGTCTACTTCGACAGCGTGAGCCGAATCCGCGTGCCTTCCTGGTCACATGGTCGGATCACCCTGCTCGGTGACGCCGCTTCATGCGTCTCGCTCTTCGGCGATGGCTCAACTTCGGCCATGGAGGGTGCGGCAACGCTGGCTGAATCGCTGACTAGCTCACCGAACGACATCCCGACTGCACTCGCCAGGTACGAGTCGGCTCATCGAGCGGCCACGCGTCCACGGCAGCGGGGCGTACGGATCGCCTCCCACCTTCTAATACCAAGATCACGGCTGGAAATCACGCTGCGTGATCAAGCCCTTCGGCTCGCCGGCCGGCTCCCTGGCCGGCCGTGGCGCAGCGTCCAGGCGTCGTGATCATGCCCTGATCACGAGCGAGCGGCCGCATACCGCCAGAAGGCGCGCATCCACTCGGGCGCAGTCGGGCTGTCCGCGCCAACCTGGGTGAGGAGCACGGCGATGGTGCCGGTCGATGGCGTGATGTGCCCGGAGGTCCCGGTCCCGCCTACCCAGCCGTAGCGTCCCAACACGTTCCACGGATCGATGGTCGCGATGTCAACCGAGCCGCCGAAACCCCAACCCAGCCCTTCCAGGAACAGTTCGCCGATCATGCGCTGGGCGGGTGTGGTGTGGTTGTTGATCATGAGCTGCACTGAATCGGCTGACAGCAGCCGTCGGCCGTCGGCGGTGGTGCCTCCGGCCAGCAGCATTCGACCGAACGCGAGCCAGTCGTCGGCGGTCCCGACAAGCCCGCCGTTACCCAACGGGAATGCTGGCGCTGTGCTCCATTGCCCGCCCGGTCCGTCCGCCAACTCCAGACCCCCTGCCGGGCCAGCTTTGTAGTAGCTAGTCAATCGTTCAAGCGTGTCGGCCGGCACATAAAACCCGGTATCCACCATTCTCAGCGGCTGGAACACCCGTTCGGCAAAGAATTCAGGCAGCGACTGGCCAGAAACCCGGGCGATGAGCACACCCTGCAGCACCGAGCAGGTGTCATACAACCACGCCTCGCCCGGCTGGTAGAGCATCGGCACCTGCGAGAGCTCAGCCATCCATTCGTCTGGCGGTGGGAACCGATGCGGCTCCCGGCCATCCTTTTGCACCGGAAACAAACGCTGAACCGCAGGCAGTGTGAAGTCCGACGGAAATCCGTAGCCTGCACGCGAAGTGAGGAGGTCAAATACGGTGATCGGCCGGGCCGCCGGAACCACGTCCTCCACTGGGCTCGCGGTGGTCCTGACCACGGTTGGATTCGCCAGTTCCGGCAGCCACTGGTCCACTTGGTCATGCAACGAAATCCGGCCGTCCTCGACCAGAATCATCACCGCCGCTGCGGTGATCGGTTTAGTGATCGAAGCGAGGCGGAAAATCGAGTTCCTGGCCATTGGCGCACCGTCGACGGCGGCTGAGCCCACGACTGCGACTTCGGTCTCGTCACCACGAGCCACCAGTCCCACCGCTCCCGGAAGCGACCCGTCGGCGACGTATTCCGCCAGAAGGTCGTACAGGCCAATCATGATCTTGGCAGCTTAGTCGTCTGCGAGATCGAACCGTGCACTCTGCTCCTATCCGCGCGAGTGCGAGGCATACGCTGACCGGGTGGCAAGCCCGTCAGCCGCACCGGTCGACTCGATCATGGTAGCTGGGCGCCGAGTCCAGCCAACCAAAGTCTTCGACACCTACTGGCGATTCGCCGCTGAGCGCCACCAGGTGTATCAGGCTCGCTTGCGCGGAGAGCCGTGCCCATGGACAACAGACTCGATCATCGCGTCGCACCGATTCACCAACTGTTACCGCGCGGCCGACCGTGTCAGTCAATACCTGATCAACGAGGTGATCTACCGCGGCAGTCAGGATGCCGACGAAGTGCTATTTCGGATTCTGCTCTTCAAATTCTTCAACCGCGTCTTGACCTGGAGACTGCTTCACTCGGCGCTCGGTGAGCTGAGATGGGCAACGTTTCGCCTCGACCGCTATGACGGGGTGTTGAGCGAGGCGTTCTCCCGTGGCGAGCGGATCTACTCCGCCGCCTATCTCGTTCCTCCCCCGAAGTTAGGTGCGCAGCGCAAGCACACCAATCATCTGTTGCTGTTGCAGCAGATGCTGCGCGGCTCAAGTCCCAGCTTGATCGCGCCGGAATCGAGTTCCGAGAAATCGATATTGAAGATCACGGCGATGGCGCTGCGATTGTTGCTCAACTCAACGACGGCAATCTCACGGTGCCGACGGTTCTTTTCCGCGATGGATCTGCGCTGATCAACCCGTCCGCGACTCAAGTGAGTAGCCGACTCAACTGACCCAGTTCCCGCCGATCATGACCGCAGTCGGCGTCAAGCTCGCATCGAGCACCACCAGGTCCGCCTGATCATCGACGCTCAAATTCCGATCGTCCAGTCCCAGTACCCGGGCGGGCGTCGTCGAGCTCTGGCGTACGGCGGCCAACAACGCTTGATCAGGATCATCGGGTCCAGATCGAATGGCATTGCGGAAGAGTTGGTCCATGGTGGCTGTGCTGCCAGCGAGGGTCCCGGTTGCTACCACTCTGGCTTCACCCGCGGCGACCTCGACGGTGAGGGAACCGAGCCGATACGTCCCGTCGGACATTCCCGCGGCGGTCATGGCATCAGTCACTAAGGCGATCCGATCGGACTCCACGCTTCGTACCACAAACTGGTAGACGGCCGGATGCAGATGTGTCCCGTCGTGCACCAGCTCGACGACGACATCTGGGCTCTCCAACAGCGCCACAATCGGTCCGGGCTCACGGTGGTGGATCGGCCGCATCGCATTGAACAGATGAGTCGCGACCCGCGCCCCTGCCGAGATCGCAGCCCTCGTCTGGTCGTAGCTGGCATCGGTATGTCCGACCGCAGCGACCGCGCCATGATCAACAATGATCTTGATCGCGTCCAGCGCACCCGTCCGTTCCGGGGCAAGTGTGATCATCTTGATCGTTCCGCGGCCGATCTTGAGCAACGTACGCAGTTCGTCGGGATCCGGATCGCGTAACTGCCGCGCGTCATGGGCGCCACAGCGACGCTCGGAGAGCCACGGACCCTCGAGATGGATGCCGGCGAGCAGCCCGTCCTCTACTAGCTCGGCCAAGATCGCGACCGACCGCCGCAACTCGGCAGCGGGAGCGGTGACCAGGCTGCCGAGCATGGTCGTAGTGCCGCGAGAGGCATGGAAGTCAACCGCGCGCCTGGCGTCGCCATCATCACTGGCAGTGAAGGAGCCACCTCCCCCACCATGCACGTGGATGTCGACGAAACCAGGCACGATCAACTTCTCTCCAAGATCAGCAGCGCTTTCCGGGGGCTGGCCACGCCCAACCGCAGTGACCCGATCGCCCTCGATGCGCAGCCAACCCGGCCGGAGGATCTCGGCTCCGCTCATCACCGTTCCTGCGGCGATAACGTGCTCGCTCACAGCGTCTCGGTCACTTTGCGCAAGCCGCGCGGCGCGTCCGGATTCGACCGACGAGCGACAGCCAGATGGAGAGCCAGCTGCTGGAAGGGCATGATCTCCGGCAGTGGGGAGAGCTCCTCGCTGATGCCATCGGGCAGTACCACCCCGGTGCCAGCGCTGGCGACCGCTGTTCGCGTCCCGACGCAGAAGACATCAGCACCCTGCTCGGCCAGGCGCGGGAACACCTGCTGCATCGCGCGGCCGCCGATGCCGTCGGCGGCGACGGTCAGCACCGGCACCTGCGGATCGATCATGGCGAGCGGCCCATGCAGCAGGTCGGCGCCGGAGAACGCCTGGGCCGACAGGTACGAGGTTTCCATCAATTTCAGCGCGGCCTCCCGAGCCGTGGGATAGGAATAGCCACGCGCCGTGCTGACCAACCGCGAAGCGAAGCGGTAGCGCTCGGCCAGTCCGGCGACATGGGTGTCCTCGCCGAGCAGCTTCTCACCCAAGTCGCTGAGCCCCGCCGCCGACCCGCCGGTGCCGCCCCGAACCCGGTCGAAGAGCAGGTACAGCGCCAGAAGCTGCGCTGTGTACGACTTCGTGGC
Organism: uncultured Actinomycetota bacterium; assembly: GCA_963734005.1. Lineage (GTDB taxonomy): Bacteria > Actinomycetota > Actinomycetes > Propionibacteriales > Propionibacteriaceae > Microlunatus. Next base: position 227,899 of record CAVTFS010000024.1, on the reverse strand, counting down.
GGCCGCATATTCCTTGCCAGCCTGGATGTCGATGTGTGCCTCCGCTGCGACGGCCAGCGCCGACTCTGGCTGGTTCGTGATCGCTATCGTGAGTGCGCCTCGCGCCCGCGCCACTTCCAGGGACTGCACCAGATCGGGCGAGCCTCCGGACTGACTCACACCGATCATGAGCACACCAGCAAGATCAGGTTGTGCGCCGTACGCGGTCATGGTGGATGGTGAGACCAGGCCGCAGGGCAGCTGGTGGACTCGGACTGCCGATGCTGTTCATTCACCGCACCGCGTGGGACGCCGAGGATCGCCCCGTCGAGTTCGCCCGCTCCGTATTTAGGGGCGACCGCTTCAGCTTCGTCGCCCACAGCACGGTCGACGAGTGGATGGTGCCTGGCGACTCTCGGCAGGGGTGAGGGCGGCCTATGCTCGGGGAATGGCGCTCGATGTGCGGCTCTTGGGGCAGCCATCGATCACCCGCCATGGCATACCAGTTCCGCTCATCGGGCGGAAGCCTTGGGGTTTGCTCGCGATGCCACTCCAGACCCGCCTGTGCGGCCGCAGTCATCGCTAACGTGGGAAAGATGGCCAATGCCGGCGACCGGGACGCGCTGCTGGCTGAGGCGCGCGCGGCGTACGACCGGCGACGGTACGCCGACACCTACCGTCGACTCATCGCAGCGCGCGAGAGTGTCGGCCTGCCCGACGACGACCTGCGGCGGCTCGCCGACGCGGCCTGGTGGCTTGGCCATGTCTCCGAATGCCTAGCGCTCACGGAGGAGCTGCATCGGCATTACCTGGAGGAGGGGTACGTCGATCGCGCGGCGCTGCAGGCGATCGACTTGGCCGGCATGTTCTTCATGCGCGGCGAGCCGGCGCTGGGGTCCGGGTGGCTGAGTCGCGCCCGAAAGCTGCTCGCCGACCAACCGCGCGGTGCCGGCCACGCGATGCTCATGTACGTCGACCTGTCGGGAGCGCTGGAGGAGGAGCAACTCGACGTTGCCACGACCGGCGCCCGCGAGCTGCAGCAGCTCGGCGGTGAGCTGGGCGACCAGACGTACGTGGCGCTTGGGCTCCTCGTGGAGGGCCTGGCTGAAATCCGCCGCGGCCGTCTGCGTGAGGGTTTCAGCCTGCTGGACGAGGCAATGCTGCCGGTGCTCGCGGATACGGTGGCGCGCGAGTTTGCCGGCAATATCTACTGCACGATCATTGCGATCTGCGAGGACATCGTCGATATTGCCCGAGCCCGCCAGTGGACAGCGGCGACCGAGCGTTGGCTTGAGTCGTTCACCGACGCCGTGATGTTCCAGGGCGTCTGCCGCGCCCACCGCGTGCACCTGCTGGCCACGGATGGCGACTGGGACCGGGCCGAGGCCGAGGCCCGACAGGTGGTTGCCGAGCTGGCCGATCTCAACAACGATGCCATCGCCGAGGCTGAGTATCAGCTTGGGGAGACCTACCGGCTCCGCGGTCGCGCTGAGGACGCGTGGACGGCCTACGACCTAGCGGCCGCGCGCGGCCGCGATCCGCAGCCTGGCGCCGCACTCCTGGAACTCGCGAGCGGCCGCGCCGACCGAGCGTGGGCGGCGGTCACCGCGGCAGTCGCGGCGGCCTCGGCCCGCCCGTTCCGGTGCGCGCCGATGCTGCGGGCACAGGTGGAGATCGGCCTGGCGGCGGGCCACCTGGCGGCCGTGACGTCAGCGTACGAGCGGCTGCGACGCATCAGCGAGACCTATCCGACTCCCGGCTTCCGGGCGTGGGCCGACCAGGCGGAGGGTGCGGTCTTGGTCGCTGCTGGCGACCCGACAGCTGCGCTCGCTCCATTGCAGGCTGCCGCGGCGGCGTATTACCAGATTCGCGCGCCATACGACGCAGCGTGCGTCGAGCTCCTGCTCGCGGACGCGCACCGCCTGCGTGGCGACCAGGGTGAGACCGAGACGCATAGCGATGCCGCTCGTGCACTCTTTGCAAAGCTCGGTCTAGCTCCGCCACCGAGCGCCGAGACGCACAAGCCGCTGCCCGCCGGGCTCACCAACCGGGAGGCCGAGGTGCTCCGCCTGGTCGCTAGCGGCGCGTCGAATCGCGAGGTAGGCGACAGGTTGTGGATCAGCGAGGCTACCGTCCGCCGACATCTCGCCAACATCTTCCGGAAGCTCGACGTCAGCTCACGGACGGCGGCTTCGGCCTGGGCCCACGAGCGTGGGCTCCTCCGATAGCGGCGTACACCATTCGGACCAATCGGACGCGGCAGGTGTCGCGTTCCGGTCGATGCGGCCCGCAGGGCCTCCTTCCTAGCGTTCAAGGCGTCCGGGCGACGGCGCCTGGCGGCACTAGGGAGGACGAGATGACCACAGTGAAAGAGCGGGAGACCGCACTCGACGAGGCCGCACTGGAGGCGTTCGCGGATCGCATGATTAGCGTGCTCAACGACGCCTGCACCGCGCTGATGATCAGCATCGGCCATCAGACCGGGCTGTTCAGCACGCTGGCCGCGTCCGGCCCGGCGACGTCGGCACAAGTCGCCGACGCCGGCGGTCTGAACGAGCGCTACGTGCGCGAGTGGCTGAGCGCCATGACCACCGCACGGTTCGTGCTATACGACCCGAAGTCGGGCACATACCACCTGCCACGCGAGCACGCCGCGTGGCTGGTCGACGACGCCGGCCCCGACAACCTGGCCCGGGCCATGATGTTCCTGCCGATGCTGGCCGAGGTCGAGCAAGGCATCATCCGATGCTTCCGCCACGGCGGTGGGCTGTCCTACGCCGACTATCCAAGGTTTCACGCGCTGATGGCCGAAGACAGTGCGGCGGTGGTCGACGCCACATTGCTCCAGCGGACCGTGCCCCTCGTGCAGGGTCTCGACGCGCGACTGCGGGCGGGCGTTGACGTCGCCGACGTCGGCTGCGGCAGCGGGCACGCGATCAACGTGCTGGCGAGGGCGTACCCGGCCAGCAGGTTCACTGGGTTCGACTTCTCCGAGGAGGCGGTGGCCGCAGGCCGCGCCGAGGCCGAGGCGTGGGGACTGAGCAACGCAACCTTCGAGCTCTGTGACGTGGCGACGCTCGACCGGCCGGATGCCTTCGACGTGATCACCGCGTTCGACGCGATCCATGATCAGGCGCACCCGGCACGAGTGCTGGCCGCGATCGCTAGAGCGCTGCGGCCCGGCGGCACATTCCTGATGGTTGACATCCGAGCAGCGAGCAAGGTCGAGGACAACCTCGACCTGCCCTGGGCGACCTTCCTCTACACGGTTTCGACCATGCATTGCATGACCGTGTCGCTCGGCCTGGATGGTGATGGCCTCGGCACGATGTGGGGCGAGCAAGTCGCAACGCGGATGCTGCACGCGGCCGGCTTCACCGAAGTCGCGATCCACACAGTCGAGGGCGACCCGTTCAACAGCTACTACGTCGCGCGCGCTGACTGAATCGTGCCGGCAACGGCTCGGTCCTGGTGGCGTGGCGAACCAAACTGCCGAAACGCCGCCTGACTCGCAACACCCTGGTTGCCGTACGAGGTGCTGAAGGCTGGCGGTTCACCGCTATCCACAACGGTCCAGGTGATCGCACAGCCAAGAGCACCTAATCAGATGGGCGATGCCACAACGACACCCCGTTCGTGTATACCCGTGGGCATGAACTCTGAAAAAGACGTCGACCCCGACCTCCCTGACGCGGAGGCCGTCGACCCCGACACCGAAGCGCTGCAACGCTCCCAGGACGCTATCGACCAGGCCCGGGACGCCGCACAGGAAGCGCTGAAGGACAACCCGCCGGACCTCGACCAGACCGAGCAGTCGGAGTCCGAAGCTTAGAAGTCGCCGTCGCGGACGTACGGATAGCTCCAGAGAATCACTTGTAGCAAGACGGTCTTGACCCACGCCTGATGCATGGCCTCCACCTCTTCGGGCGTGGCACCGCCGTCGGCCAGGAATGGTTTCAGCGTGGTCGTGATGGGAACGAGCAGGGCGAGGACGTAGCGCAGCGGAATGTGGTCGGCGGCCTGGACGCCATCGGTACGGTTCTTGCCCGTACGGGTGTGGCGCAGGCCGATTTCGTGCTGGTAGTCCAGCCAGGCTTGGTCGAACTCGGTGCGGGCGGTGTCGAGGATCCAGCGGCCGAACCGACGTCGCACAGCGGCCAGATACTCCTGGACGGGTTGGCCGTCAGGGCCGATGAATGCGGCCAGCAGGTGGGGATTGGCACCGACGAAGCCGTACCAGACATCGAGGATGGCCTCGACCTGGGGCGCCAACAGGTCACCGGAGCGGCGCAGCGCGGCCCGGTCGTCCTCGCCCAGCAGCAGGGTTGCCTGCAGCAGCCCCAGCTCGTCAAGGCTGACTGGCGAGCGTGACACCGCATCGGTGCCATACGTGTAACCGGGGATGTCGGTCTGGATCATGAGGTACTCCTCGGGTCGGCTGCGGTCGGCGTTCGGAAGGCCTGCCAGGCGTGGGCGGCCTGGTCGGTGGGGGCGGTGCGGAAATCGGGGCAGTCCAGGCGCAGCTCGCCGTCGCCAAAAGGTGCATCGACGAAGGCGCAGTGATGCGGCTGCGCAGGATTGTTGTGTTGAAAGGGCCGGAAGAACCGACAGGACACACACATGCGGGCAACGGGGATGCGGCCCTTCTCCTGGAGCGTGCGAATCATCGCGACCAGGGCTCGCAAGAAGGTGGCCTGCTCGGTGGTCGAGAGCTCGCCGACCGCCTCCAGCAGAAAGTCCGGCCAAGCCGCGGCGGCAGCCGCCTCGCGGACGCCGGTCGGGGTGAGCAGGACAACAACGCCCCGGCCGTCGCCCGCAGTCGGTTCTTTGGTGACCAGACCTTTGCGCTGCAGGGCGGTGACACTGTCGGAGGTGGTGGCGGCAGTGACGCCGAGCTGTTCTGCCAGAGCGCGCACGCGCAGACCGTCCGGGTTGGCCCGTAACAGCGCCAATGCCTGGCCCTGCGTCGGGGTCAAGCCACGGCCGCCGGCCTCCGCCCAGGCCTGCTGCTTGAGCGCAATGCCGATCTTGGCCAGCCCGATCGTCACCCGTCTGTCGAGCGGCTGATCGGGTGGCAGGGAGTCGCCGGCCGCCATGGCCTAACTCTATAGGACTCCTAACGATCTGGCGAGCACCAAGGCGTGCGTGCCCGAGGTAGCGGCCGCCTCAGCCCAGTGCCAGATCCAACCGCACACCGAGCAGCCGCACGGGACGGCTGATGTCGAAGCGCGCCAGCACTGCCCGCGCACCTGCCTCGACGACCTCCGGGTCGGTTGTCACCTCCGGCAATTTGCCGGTCTTGACTTGAGTAAAGAAGGACCGAGTGCGGACAGTCACACCGACGTGGGTTGCCTGCCGTCCGTCGGCTTTGACCTGCTCGCACAACTCGCGGGCCATCGCGGCAACCTCATCCCCGATGGCATCTGGATCAGTGAGGTCGCTGGGAAACGTCACCTGGCGGCTCTTTGACCGAGCCAGCCACGGCTCGGTCGTGATGGTCCGCGAGTATCCGCCGCGGGCCAGTGCGCGGAGCCGAGGACCGATGGTTGGCCCGAACCAGGCGGCCAGGTCGTCCCGATCCGCCAAGGCCAGATCGGTGACGGTCCGCACGTCGTGCGCCGCGAGTCGGGCCGCTGTCCGCTTGCCGATACCCCACAGTTCGACGGGTTCGCAGTCACCCATCACCGGCATCCAATTGCTCGAGTCGAGCCGGTAGATGTGCTCGGGCGCCGTCTTGGCGAACCGGGTCGCCATTTTGGCCCGCTCCTTGGTGTCGCCGATGCCGACAGCACAGGTCAGACCGGTGCGATCGTGTACCGCGGTTCGGACTGCTTGAGCTAACTGCTCAGGGTCGTGGCAGCCGGCTCCGAGGAACGCTTCATCCCAACCCCATACCTCAATCGGGTATCCGAAGCTCCGCAGCACGCCCATCACTTCAGCCGATGCAGCGTCGTAGGTCGGATGATCACTTGGCAGGAACACCGCGTCCGGACACTTACGGAGCGCTCGCTGCATCGGCATCCCCGAGTACACCCCGTACGCCCGCGCCTCGTACGACGCTGTGGCGACTACCTGTCGCGCCCGGTTAGGGTCACCGTCACCTCCGACCACCACAGGACGCCCGCGCAACTCGGGCCGTCGCCGGACCTCCACCGCCGCCAAGAAGGAATCCATGTCGACATGCAGGAGCCACCACGGCAGATCCCGAGTCGGACCGGTCACGGTTTCTAGCCGGCGGAGGCAATCAGGAAAGAACTCTGCAGCGCATCGAGCATCCGCTGGACCCCGATGAGGGCTGCGGATCCGCGAGTCTCTCCGTCCGCACCCAGCCTCGCCACATCCACGCGATCATGAAGTCCTCCTTCGCATCAAAACAGCGGTTATGGGTCGATTGTCAGCTGCGGGCATTCTCATTGACTGGTCCACTTACCATCGGTCGGCTCGGCCGGCACCCGGTCGGCGACCTCATCTGGGGCAAGCTCCTCCCTGCGCGTACACAGCGCCCAGTGGTGCCCGAAGGGATCGCGGACGATGCCGTACCGCTCGCCCCAGAACATTTCCGCCACTGGCATCTCCACAGTGGCTCCCATCTCGACGGCGTGAGCGAACGCGTCGTCAACATCCTCGAGTTCCAGCAGCAACATGACTGGCGAGCCGCCCAACGCAGCCGGGGCCAGCGCATTCAGCTCGGCGATCTCCTCGCTGAGCAGGAGCTTGTCGGGCCCCACGGCGAGCTCGACGAACAGAACCCGCCCGTCGGGGAGGCGGTGCCGAATGAGCTCAGCGGCGCCGAATGCCTCGCTGTAGAACGCCACCGCGGCATCCGCGTCGGGCACGAAGATGTGGGTGCCCAAACCGAGCGGTCGCTGGCGGGTCATGATGTCCTCCGGTTCCCGTCGAGAACTCCAGCAGTGTGAGCGGCATCCACGAGTCGCGCCATCAGCTCAGCTTCCTCACGGACCGCCCGCTCGCCAAGGGGCGTGAGCCGGTAGTAGCGACGGCGCGCGTCATGTGGTGCGTTTGGATCGTTCGTTTCGGACTCACTGACGAGATTGTCGGCCACCAGTCGGGCCAGCGTCCGGTACAGCGTGCCCGGCCCAAGCCGAATCTGCCCGTCCGTGAGCTGGTCGACGAAACCCATCACGGCATATCCGTGGCTGTGGCCCGAGGCCAATGCCAGCAAGACCTGGAAGCCGGCCGTGGTAAGTGCCGGGACACCACTTGCCGAACTCACAGCAGTAGGATACAGTCCGTCTCGGATATGACCATTTTGGATATATCCGATATGGAGCAAACGCGGCAATGTTTGCGAGAGGAGCGCCATGATCACCCGAGTGAGCAAGATCATCGTGCCGGTGGCAGACCAACAGGCAGCGTTGGATTTCTGGACTGCCGGCATGGGTTTCGAGTTGGTGCGCGACGATGCGTACGGCAACGAGCGGTGGATCGAGGTCAGGCCTCCCGATCAGGATCTGCTGCTTGTCCTCAGCCCGCGCCAGGCCGATGAACCCCGTCGTACGGTTCCGGAGCGCCTCCCCCACTCCGACTTGTTTTTCGATTGCGCCGACATCGAGACCACTCACGCTGAGCTGAGCGCACGTGGGGTGAAATTCGCGCTGCCGCCAGCCCGCCAGCATTTCGGTTGGTGGGCGCTGTTCGAAGACAACGAGGGCACTCGATACGCACTCGGCCAATGGAGCGGCGGCGCCGCCGCATCGGCATCGTGACTTCGGCAATTGACGGCGGACGGGAATCCGGTGCCGCCACTCCGGTACGTTCCAAACGACCGGTGTTGATCTTCATCGCGGTGCTGATCGGTATCGTGTTGACCTTCTACGGCATTCGGATCGCGACTGACGCCCCGTTCCTCGTCACCGGCACCGAGCCCGAGCCGGAGGATTTCGAGGCTCGGTACGTCGCTCATCCATGGTTGGCATACCTGCACATGACTCCCGGCGTGCTGTACCTTCTCGGCGCCCCCCTGCAACTCTCCGAGCGGTTCCGCACCAAGCACTACACAGCACACCGCCGGCTGGGCCGGGTGCTGGTGACGTGCCGGGCTGCTCAGCGTTTCGCTCGCTTTGATCTTCGGCCTCCGCTTTCCCATGGGGCGGAACTCTCGAGGCCCTGGCCACGGCTGTTTTCGGCTGCTGGTTCCTGGTCTGCCTGCTGCTCGCCGTTCGAGCCATTCGGCGCGGGGAGGTGTCCATCCATCGGCGTTGGATGATCCGCGCGTTTGCAGTCGGCCTGGGCGTCGGCACCATTCGGATCTGGATCGGCCTGCTCTTTGGGACCGGCCTCCTGGGCTTCCACGACAGTTTCGCGGCGGCGTTCTGGATTGGGCTCAGCCTCCACGTGCTTGTCGGCGAGTGGTGGATCCGTACCACACCAGACAAGACCGGCTAAGTGAAACATCCAACTATGGCCGCGAGCGTCGGGAAATCGCGCACCGTCGCACGGAGGAGAAGCGAGCGGAGGCGTTCTTTCCTCTGCGAGCGACGACGACGGCGGCGGATTCCACGCGCGATTGCGCGAGCGGCCAAAATCGAAAGGAATCGCTGTGTACAACGGAACGGTCACCTCCACTGACGGGACCGTGATCGCGTACGAGCAGCATGGGAGCGGCGACCCGGTCATCGTCGTCAACACTGTTGCTGAGGACCGATCCGGCTTGTCCGGACTGGCCGGCATGCTCGCGGAGCACTTCACTGTGTACACCTACGATCGCCGAGGCCGGGGCGACAGCGGCGACACAAAGCCCTTCGCGCCCGAGCGCGAGGTGGAGGACCTGGCCGCCGTGATCGAGGCCGCAGATGGCGGAGTGAGTTTGATCAGTGGGTCTGCCGGCTGCGTGCTTTGTCTCGATGCCGCCACGGCGCTCGGCGATTCGGTGCGCGGCCTCTACTTGTTTGAGCCGCCCTTCATCGTCAACGATGGGCGTCCGCCGATGCCGGCTGACTATGTGGAGCGCGTCGAGTCGCTGGTCGCGACCGGCGATCGCTCGGCCGCCGCCGAGTACTTCATGACCAAGGCCTTGCTCGTCCCCACTGAGTTCGTCGCCGGAATGAAGGCCGATCCGTCCTGGGCGAGCATGGAGCGCTACGCCCACACCTACGCATACGACGGCCGCATCTGCGCCGGTACCCAACACGGCAAGCCGCTCCCCCGCGACCGTTGGCAGACCGAAGCTCCGGTGCTAGTGGCAATCGGTGGAAACAGCGAGCCCTATTTCCAAGACGGGGCTCGCGCTCTGGCCGATCTCTTGCCGCACGTCGGTGTTGAAACCCTGCCGGGTCAAGATCACGGCGCCCTGTGGATGGCACCCGAAGCGGTAGCTGTGTCGGCACGCCGATTCTTCATGCGATGAAGATCTCGATTGGACCGATGATCGCCAACCTTGCGGCCTGGGGCCGCGCGCTCCGGAGCCGGTTCGCGTGGTGGAGCCGGTGGTTTCCGCCTGCAGCGACTGTTGATGCCGACCGTTTCCAACGGGAAGGTGACCCCTACCCCGATCATTGGAAGGAGTTCCCGCGCCCTTGGCCTGCCGGTCAGGCTGCCGAGTCGGAGGCACTCCGGGCTGCTCTGGCCGCGCTGCCCGATCCGTGGCGCCAGGTCGTGATCTTGCGGGACGTCGACGGCCGCCCGCCGGCTGAAGTGTCGGCTGCGACCGGGCTGACCGCGGAGCAGCAGCGCGATGTGCTCAACCGCGCGCGTGAACTGCTTCGGGAGGATGTTGGCTGCGCGCTTCAGCGCCCCGGGAAACAGCCATGATCACGCCCGTCGTTACGGCACCTCGTACGCTGGCCCGGCGGCTGTTGCCGCTGCACATCGGCGTGGCATTGCAAGGGCTGATCTTGTGGGTCCCCATCGAGAAGCTGTTCATGACCGACATCGGCTTCGATGCTGCGTCGGTCGGTGTTATGGCTGCTGCGTACGCCGCTGTCGTGCCCTTGCTGGAGGTGCCATCGGGAATCCTGGCCGATCGCTGGAGCCGTAGCTGGGTAATGATCTTGGGTTGTTTGGCATTAGTGATCAGCTCCCTGATCGGCGGCTTGAGCCAGAACGTGATCATGTACGTAGTCGCGGCGATGATCCTCGGGGTCTATTTCGCATTCAGCTCCGGAACCGTGGACAGCATTGTCTACGACACTGTGCTTGAGGAGACCGGTTCGAGCGAGCTGTACGAGAAGTGGATTGGCCGGACTCGTGCAGTGGAGAGCGCCGCCTTCGTTTTCAGCGCGCTTCTCGGCGGAGTGCTCGCCCAGTACACCTCGGCACGCTTCACATACTTCGCCACCGTCCCGCTCGTCGGCCTGGCGATCATCGGGTTCTTCCGCTTCAACGAGCCGCGGCTGCACCAGGCTGCCGAGCGGGTGACCTTGCGCAGCCACGTTGCTCTTACCTTCCGGACCATGATCACGTCACGGGCGGTGCTCCGCGTCATGTTGCTGGTAGCGGCCGCCGGACTCCTTGCCCAAGGCGTTTTCGAATTTGGGCCGCTCTGGCTGGTAGCGCTGGCCGCACCGGCTGCGCTCTACGGGCCGTACTGGGCGGCACTGGTGTCGACTTTTGGCGTCGCCGGGCTTCTGATCGGCAAGCTGAACCTGGAGCGCCGGTTGCTGGTGGCGGTGTTGATCATCCTTTCGTTGGTCGCGGCGCTGTTGCTGACCTGGACCAGCTCGCTGGCAGTCCTGGTGGCTGCTCAGGTCGTGCTCGGCCTTGCCTTGGCGATAGTCGGAATCCACGCCGGCCGGCTGTTGCACGATGCGGTGCCGTCCTCGATCAGGGCTGGTGTGTCCTCGGGTGCCGGGACATTGACATCGGTGCTGTTCCTGCCTTTCTCGCTGGCGTTTGGCTGGGTAGCGCGCGACAACGGCATCAAGTGGTCCGGGTATCTGCTGGCGGGCGCTGTCGTGGTAGTCGGGATGTTGCTCGTCGTCAGCGTCCGGGCGGGCCGCGGCGGGGCGGCGGCCGAGGTGGTGGCGGCGACCGCGAAGAATGAGGCGGCGCAAGTGACAGAGTCTGCGGATGAACTCGCGTGCAAGCAGCTCGTCGAACTGGTGGCCGACTACCTCGAGGGTGTGCTCTCGCCGGAGGTGAAGGCACGGTTTGAGGAGCATCTCGCTGGCTGCGACGGATGCACCACGTATCTGAGTGAGACCCGGCAGATCATCGCCGAGCTGCGAGACCTGTCGGCACAGGCTCATGGTGGCTCGGGGGCGCGGCTGCGGTAGCGGTGGCCGGTGGGGCACGCCGGCTACGCCGTCCAAGGGTCAGCTTCGCATCAACGTGCGGGCGTCTGCGGTCCGGAGTTCCACTGACGGTCCACCTCGCACTTCGACGCGGCAACGCTGCCCCGGCCCGATCGGATGTATACCGGTGATGGCGCCCGTGGCGAAGACCATGCCCGCTCGGACCGGCTGACCTCGGCTGGCGAGGATATTCAGGGCAGTCGCGAGGCCATGATGAATCCCACCGGGCAGGTTGTCGGCAGATCCTTCTCCCATGAGCTGCCCGTCGACGTAACAGGCAAGCTGAACCGGAGCTCCACCGGGCCAGTCCGCAAGGACCGAGCCGAGCACCAGACCGTTGTTGTTCCCGAAGTCGGCGGCGATCACTGTCGGGCCGAGCGAGTTGATGTCAGGAATCGGACTGCTGGCCACCTCGATGCCGACCAGCAGATGCTGCGCCAGGTCCGCTACCTCCTCGGCCGTCCAGTCGCCCCCGTCGTGGGAGGGCAGATCCTGACCCAGCCGAATGACCAGCTCTGCTTCCACCGCCGCGAACCCGGACGCGAAGATACCGACCTCGGCTGCGGATACCTGCTCCTCGCTCTGGTGATACTGCTGACGCCAGATGGGGCCGACCAGCCGGTCCGGATCCCCGGCCGTGCGCCGGTCCGCCGAGATGTAGCCAATCTTCCAGCCGACCAGCGAGTCCTGCCATCGCGACATCGCCAGCTCCTGGATCTGGTAGGCCTCGGCCATGCTGGCGGGGACCACACCCGGGAAGCCTGCCAGACTCCGCCCCTCTCTTCGGGCAGCGACCAGCTCGGCGGCGACTACGTCCTCAGCTGCCGGTGTGCTCATCTCGACCTATCCGCTCTGCACTCATCTCGGTGAAGCGCGTACCAAACGCTAGACGATCCGAGAACGACCCGATCGACCGCCGGGACGGGCGCTGCTTCACCGCGCGAGTAACGACTAACGGGCCAGTGATGGCTTATGGCTGGCGCCATCACCTGTCGACAGGTCCGTCCCACGACCACCGCTGGATGTGCAGCCCGTCCGGGACATCCTCTGCGGACCGGTGGTATCGGGCCATCGTGTTCAGGATCGTCCAAGCGAAGTAGTCGTGCAGCACCTGTCGGAGCCGGTCGTCGCTGGCGAGGCCGACATCGACCAGTGCTTGATCGAAGCAGGCGATGGCTCGACGGTCCATCTCCTGGTGCGGACCGTTGCCGCTATGCATCCGCACCACGGAGGTCTCGTCGCCGTAGCAGTCTGAATACGTGGTTGGGCCGCCGAGCGCCTCCGCCCAGTAGGCGGCGAGCCGCTTGCTGTGTTCGGGATGGAACCCGTGGCTGAACGCGTGGCTGACCATCTCGTCAGCCATCACCCTGGCATGCCATGCGCTGGCCAGGCGCAGCAAACCGTCGGCACCACCCGCGGCCTCGCATACCGTCTGCATGTTCCAAAGATGGCACGCCGCTGCGTCCCATCGGCGATCGCCGACAGCGCGTCCGTAGATGCCACTCCTTGACTGTTCTCGGGCTGGTGAGCATTTTCCTCCGCCTCTTTTGAGAGTGATCACGGGTTGAAGCAAACGGAGCGCTTGACGCACCTGCATGCCCAACGTGTCAGAGCAAATCTCACAACGGCGGAGGCAGCGCACCCGTAACGATCAGCCGCCTGCGGACACCGAAGCTACGGCAACCAGTGGGCGAGTCGTAGTCCCCGACGGGTGCAGACATCCTCCACCCACGCGGAGTACATCAAATCATGTTTGATGTATTGTGGCAGTGATGTTCACAGATCAAGCCACCCCGGTTTTTGTGCGGCTGGCCGACCACCCGCTGCGGTGGCGGTTGCTGATCGAACTGGCCGCAAGCGACCGCCGGGTCCGTGAACTGGTCGAGCTGGCCGGTCAGCCGCAGAACCTGATCTCCTACCATCTACGGCTGCTGCGGGCGGCGGTCTGGTCACCGCTCTTCGGAGCAGCTTGACGCCCGCGACAGCTACTACCACCTGGACCTGGAGAGGTGCGCGCACGCGCTGAGCGCCGTCGGTCTCGCCCTGCACCCGGCGCTGCGCCTCGCTCCCACCCCACCTTCTGCCACGAGTCCCGAACGGCCGCGTGCGGCCACGCGTGCTCTTCGCCTGTACCGGTAACAGCGCTCGCTCACCGATCGCCGAGGCCCTACTGCGCCACCGCGCCGGCGGCCATGTCGAGGTAGTCAGCGCCGGCAGCCACCCCAAACCACGTATCCACCCCAACGCCGCACGGGTCCTGCGCGAGCACTACGGCGGCATCGACATCGCCGACCACCTGCCGCGGCATCTGGACACGATGGCCAGCCGCCAGTTCGACTACGTGATCACCCTGTGCGACAAAGTCCGCGAGGTCTGCCCCGAGTTCAGCGATCAGCCACGACTGATCCACTGGAGCATCCCCGACCCAGCCGCCAGCGACACCGACCGGCAAAGCTACCCCGCCTTCTGACGCACGGCGGCGGAGATCGACACTCGCATCCGCTACCTGCTGCCCGTCCTCACCCACACCCAGAACCGGAGATCTAGCTGTGACACACACCCGATGATCTCGCCAACGTCCGCTACATCGTCGTCGATGTAGCCGCCGCCATCGACTTCTACACCACCCACCTCGGCTTCACCCTGCACACCAACGCCGTACCCGCCTTCGCCGACGTGATCCGCGGACCGCTCCGGCTGCTTCTATCCGGACCAGCGAGCTCCGGTGCCCGAGCCACACCCGACGATTTCACAAACGCAGGCCGCAACCGCATCCATCTGATCGTCACCGAACTCGACCCCGAAATCTCCCGGCTGCGCGAAGCCGGGCTCTCTTTCCACAGCGATGTCATCGCCGGTCCCAGGCGGGCGCCAAATCCTGCTCACCGACCCCGCTGACAACCTCATTGAACTGTTCGAACCCGCGCCACACTGAAGTCCGCGGGGCAGCTCGGTAACTGTTGGCAGCTCAAGGACGGCGCCCGTGATGTTCTAGTGACGATGGGCGATGGCGAGCGACCAGGAGCCGGCGCCGCCGCCGGTATCGAGACTGCACCAGCCCAGCCGAGCCGGATGCCGATGGCTAGAGAGCTCGTCGAGCGGATGACGCGTACAGGTGCAGTCGCCTTAGAAGAGGCAGCATGCTCCCTCGGTTCACTTCATGATCAATCTCGTAGATCAGCCGGTACGTTCCCCGACGCGCGCAGCAGCCAATCAGTTCACCCGTCAGGGCCTTGCCGACCAGCGGAACGCTCGCGTGGACCCCTTTTATCGCAACCCGGGGAACGTCTATCGGCACGCGGTTGACGTGGCATGGGAGAAACCCGCCCCTTGGTCTGGGGGTCTGCCAGCTGAGGCGTCGAGGCCTCGTCCGCGATCGTGAGATCGGGTCATCAACGGCCTAAGGACAGAAAGGCTGTCATGTCTGTGATCCGTCGACATCCCGTCGTCACCTTCTTCCTCCTCGCCTACGCCCTCAGCTGGGCCGCCATTCCATGGCAGAGCTTCTTCGCCCCCGGCGTCCTGGTCGCGGCCCTGATCGTCGTGTCCCTGACCGAGGGCGTCGCCGGGCTACGGGCCATGGGGTCGCGGCTGATCCGCTGGCGGGTCAGCTGGGTCTGGTACGCGCTCGCCGTTCGCCGTCCGCTAGCGGTCAAGTTCGCGGCATCGGCCTCAACACCGCTCTTGGCGCACCCGTCCCGCACATCGCCGAGTTCAGCGTCTGGTACAGCCTGCCGATGGCGATCGCCATCAACATCGTCAACCCCCTCAACGCCCAACTCCCGGAGGAGGCGAGCTTCCGCGGCTGGGCCCAGCCCAAGCTGCAGACCACCCGGACCCCACTCGCCGCCACCGTGCTGATGGCCATCGGCGTCACCATCTGGCACATCCCGTTCTTCCTGATGCCCCAGTTCGGGTCCAGCCCGATCGAGGCCACCAGCCACCGTCGCCGTCACCTTCTGGTACGCCTGGTTGTTCAACCACGCCTCGGGCAGCGCGCTGCTCACCCTGATCGCGCACGCCACCGATGGCACCATCGAGACCAGCACCCTGTGGCCGGCCGGTGCCGACACGACCCGGATGACCTGGCTCGTACAGCCTGGTCTGGTGCCTGGTCGCCCTCGGCCTGCTGGTCTTCGACCGCCGGTTCTGGACCAAGCCGCCAGCACCGGTCGACGACCTCGATCGCGCTGATACCCGGGATGGGGCGGGGATGTGACATGCACCCCGAAGATCAGCCAGAAAGACCGGGCCAGCTGGCCATCGGCTTGATCAGCCAGTCCTCAGATGTAGCGCCGGAAGCCGCCTGGTGAGCCATCGATGTCTTGCACTGGACCTGGGTGGTCTTGCCCCGGTTCAGGCGGCGGCACCGGTCAACTTGAGGTCTTGCGGGTCGCGCCACGACTTTCGCCATGACGTGGCCTCGACCGTCAGGCGCCGGCCACAGTGACTGCAGAAGTCCGCAGTGGTGGACGGGTGTCCGCAGCTGCGGTGGACGATGTCCATCCGTATCCCTGGGTCCGCGTGTGGCCGATGCCGCTCGCCCCATTGCGCGAGCGCGGTGATGATCGGGAAGGTGTCGGCACCAGCCTCTGTCAAGACGTACTCATGCCGGGTACGTCGCTGGTCCTGATACGGCACGCGTCGCAGCAGTCCGGCGTCCACCATGGTGCTCAGCCGTTTGCTCAGCACGTTCTCCGCCACGCCCAGCTGATCACGGAACTGCTCGAATCGGCGTACCCCAGAAAACGCCTGCCGCAGCACCAACATGACCCAGGGATCACCCAGCACCTCTAAGGAGCGCGCGATCGGGCACCTTTCGCCCGTCCAGTCCGAACGCAGAGGCATGACGCCCTCCTCACTCGTCGTGCTTCTGGCTTGTCTCAAGCCAGGCTAGTCTCGGCGGCTGGGTCGAGCAGTCCGGCGCGCGCCACTTCTCATCCTGAGACGCAAGCAGCAGTTACGGGGTGAGGTCGGCGATGGTCTCCGCTTCGATGTCCGTGTCCCGCGTGCCGGTGTTGGCGGTGGCCGGTGGGACGTCACGGTGCCGGCGCAGTCCGATCGAGAGCACCGCCGCGAGCGCACACAACGCCGCGCCGCCGAACCAGGCGTAGGTATACGTGCCGAATGAGTCGCGGATGATCCCGGCCGTCAGAGCGGCCGCCGCAGCTCCGAGCTGATGTGATGCGAACACCCATCCGAACACGATGGTGCCCTGGTCGCCGAAGAGCCGTCGGCAAAGCACGACGGTCGGCGGGACCGTCGCCACCCAGTCCAGTCCGTAGACGACGATGAACACCACCATGCTGGGGTGGACGCTGTCGGCGAGCAGCCATGGCAACAACAGCAACCCCACGCCGCGGAAGCTGTAGTAGGCCAGCAGCAGCCAGCGAGGATCGATCCGATCGGTGAGCCAGCCCGACGCCACGGTGCCCACGATGTCGAACACGCCGACCAACATCAGCAGACCAGCCGCCGTGGTCGTCGCCATCCCGTGGTCGTGGGCCGACGGGATGAAGTGGATGCCGATCAACCCGTTCGTCGTCGCCCCGCAGATCGCGAACGCACCAGCCAGCGCCCAGAACGGCTTGGTACTGGCAGCCTGACGCAGCGCGGCAAGCGCCAAGTCTGCCGCATTCCCTCGAACCGACCTAGGTGGTGTGACCAGACGGTCGCCGCCGTAGGGTGCCAACCCGAGATCGGCCGGGCGGTCACGAAGCAGCACCACGACCAGCGGCAGCACCGCGACGGCCGCGGCAGCGATCAGCAGCGATGCGATCTTCCAGCTTGTCGCCTCCACCAGGTACGCCACTACCGGCAGGAACACCAGCTGGCCGGCCGCGCCGCCCGCGGTGAGAATGCCCATCACCAGGCCACGACGCTTTACGAACCATGCGTTGGCCACCGTGGCAGCGAACACCAGCGCCATCGAACCGGTGCCCAGCCCGATCAGCACGCCCCAGGTCAGCACGAGCTGCCACGCCGCCCGCGCGAGCACCGACAACCCCGAACCGGCGGCGATCAATAGCAAGCCGGCGCTGACGACTCGACGCAAACCGAACCGTTCCATCAGCGCTGCAGCAAACGGCGCGGTCAGACCATAGAGCACCAAGTTGACACTCACCGCGGCCGACATCGTCACGATCGACCAGCCGCCCTCGTGCAATGGCACCATCAAGGGACCTGGTGCTGCCCGGAAGGCCGCCGCGGCCACCAGCGTGGCGAACGCTACCCCGGCCACCACCCACGCGTAGTGCACCCGCGCCATCCCAACCTCCTTGACCAATCGGCTGAGCGCAGCATTCTAACTTGTTTCAAGCAAGTCAGATCGCGGGTCCAAGCCGGTCCGCAAGCGGGAGGCCAACCGGATACCCGGTGTACGGGTGAGGACCGGCATACGGGCGTCTGCCGCCGCCGTGTCAGTCGGAGGCTCCTACCTTGCCCAGTGCTGGGTCAGTGAGCTCAAGCGCGCGCTCGTCGTCCAACAGGCAGTTCACTGTGTACTGCTGGCTAGCCCGGACGTTCCGCGGTCAGGTTTGCAGGCAGGTCGCAGATCGGGTGCCGGTTCTGTGTCGGCAGTTGTGAAGCAGGGCAGGTATCACGTCAAGCTTCGGCTTGTGCGGAGCTCTCAGGTCTCGCTCGGAATGGGTGGCCCGACAACGCGTAGCCCGTAGCGGGGGCTCATTCTCGTTCCACCGCCGTATCTCCTCGTCGACCGAGGGCCCGTCGCGTCCGGGTAGCCTACGCTCGGTGGCTGGCATGCCGACCTCGTCGTACAAGTCCATTAATCCGGCCGGAACGGCGAGGCCAAGGAATCGGACCGGTGACGCGGAAGGCGTGCGGCACGCCCTTTGGCAGGTAGATGAAGTAGCCAGCGCTTAACCGATAGAGCGTGCTGCCGGCCTGGTAGCTCATGGTCCCGTCGAGAAGAAAGAATGCCTCGGCCTCGTACGTGTGGACGTGTAGCGCGGTGGCGACGCCGGGGGGTGCGTCACCAGCGATACATCGAAAGCGCGGTCTGTCTCGGCCGCTGACGCCAGGCGCTCGAACAGGGATCCCATCGCCCAGGTGGCGGGCCCGTCAACGGTGCCCGCACAAGCACCTCGCCTACCCGATCGCCCGAAGTTGGAGCAATCCCCATTTCGGCCTCCTCACGAATGGTGCCGCGATGTGGCGTTGTTGTCTGACACTGCTGGCGGTAGGGCGCCCAGCTGCTGGAGGAGGCTGAGGTTGTCCATCAGGAGCCGGCTGTCTTTCCATTTGCCGTTGACGACGCGGTCGATGACAACGCCTTTCACAGCTATGGATCTTCCGCTAGCTGGGATTCCCATGAAGTCGCCTCGGTGCGTTCCGTACATCGTGAACCGGGACACGACCTTGTCACCCTCGGTAATCTGCTCGTCGGTCACCCAGCGCTGGTCAGGAAAGGCCGGGAACGACACGGTCGCCAGGAACGCTTTCAAACCGTCGCGGCCAGGCGCTTGTCCGGGCAGAGGATCGAGTTCGACGAAGTCTTCGGCAGCGATCTCATCGATGGCCGAGAGGTTCTTGTTGTTCAACACTTCGTCGCCGAATCGTGCCATGACTTCGCTCGGCGATGGCAATGGATGGTGAGCCTCACTGTGGTTGGGCATCGCATTGTCTCCTGTCGGTTTGGTTGAGTCCGGGTGAATTTGTCGCTCTTGTGAGTGGACATGCGGCGGGGCCGCTGGACCATTTCTCATGCGCTGCGGCGCGGACAGAGGTTTGGTTGCTGGCGCGATCGGCGCTAGAGGAGGAGTGGCTGGTGGAGGACGCCGACGGGGGTTCCGCGGCCGGAGAGGATGCGGCAGCAGTCGATGGCGTCCATGTCAATGCGGTCGCCCGTGGGCGCCGGGTCTCGGCTATAGATTCCGCCGGCGGGTCCGGTGAGGTTGAGGGTGAAGGGGTCTTGGTGCGTGGTGGCCCATTCGGCGATGATGTCGGCGACGATGCGCCCATCGTGGGCAGCCGTAGCGTCGAAGGTGCGGTCGATGGCGCGGCTGAGGTCGACTCGATGCATCCACACGTCACGGGTAAAGCCGATGTCGTAGAGGTAGCCGAGCGGCTTCCAATACTTCGGAGCCAGCCTGAGGAGCGGCAGCGCCCGGATCGGTCTGGGCATTCGACGCCGGGCACGAAGGGCGCTTGCCGCGACTGAGCTCCATAGCTCGGGAAGTTCGGCGGTTGTGAGGTGGCTCCTGGCGCGGAGGCCGGCTTCGTTCAATCCGTCAACCGGGTAAACCCCGCCGATTTGCTTGGTGAGTCGCGATCCGACCACCGCCTGACGAACGAACTCGACGGCCGATGCCTGCGCCTCGGCGCTGGCGATGAGGTGTATGACGACGGCGCGAACATCCCAGCGGGTGCAGTCGGTCGGCAGCGACCACTGGTCGGGCCTGATTTCAACGAGGAGCTCCCAGAGCCGACGGTTTTCCTCCGCGGTGATGGCCATGGCCTCGTCATGTTGAATGCGCGGGATATTCCTCGACTGAGTAACAGTCTCCGCGGTCACGGTTGATCTCCTTCGTGAGGGCCGACGGGTTTCGGAGTGCTGGTTGCGACTGGTGCCAGCGCGCGGCCGCCTGGTCCGGGCCCGGGAGTCTCATGTGGCGCGGGTGGCCCTAGAGCAGATTGGATTCGGCCGTCAACGTGGGCGAAGAACATCGCGAGCACGGTGTCCAAGTGCCGGATCCACCGGTCACCGCCCGGCTCATTGGTTTCCTGTTGAGCGAACAGACCGCCCAAGATCGCGGTGAAGATGTCGACATCGGCTGGATCCGTAACACCTGCAGCGGCCAGCAAGTCCGTATTGAACGCCAGGAATTCCTGCGCGAACGCGTAGGAGGAGGGGCTGGGTTCGAATCCCGGGATGGTCCGCTCGAACAGCAGCTGACTCGCGGCTGGATTGTGAATGACGAAGTCCCAGCAGGGCCAAGCACCCGTCCCGCACCGCCTGCCGGGGATCGTTGGAATAAGACCAGGACTTCGCGTGAGCAAGCAAGGACCTGCCGGCCTGGGCGAACATCGCATCGTAAGGCAGACTTGGAATCGATGTAGGCGTACAGGGAGGGTTGACGCAACCCGACCCGGCGCGCCACCTCCCGCAACGAAACACCAGCCAGTCCCTGCTCTTCGGCGATGCTCCACGCCGCCGAAAGAATTCTCTCGAACCGCGCCGCCCGCCGCCCCGGTCGCGGATCGGCCGACGCCGGCGTCTCGGTCGGCGGCCGCTGTTCGAGAGCCATCTCCGCATACTATCACTGATAGATTATCTATCGCAATTAGATTCGCGTGCCAATTTAGTCATCCTTGCTCGAGGGTCCAGGTGGCAAGGCCGGGCCTTCCGATAAGCCTCACGCTGACCGATCAGCGGGCCCAGCGCCCCGAGGCAGCCCTGCCGATAACCGCGTCACCAATGGCATTGACCGGCCTATCAGCATCGGGTCCCCAAGAGAACCCCCACCGGACGCTGATTTAGCTTAGAGGGTGCCCACCTCGACGATGCGGTGCTTGATTCCGTACGCCACCGCAGCGGTACGCGAGTCGACGTCGAGCTTGGTGAAGATCTTGGACACGTGGCGATGGACCGTGCGCTCGCTGAGGTGCAGCTCGTTGCGATCGCACGGTTCGCCTTGCCTCGGGCGATGAGGCAGAGGACCTCGATCTCCCGTCGGGTGAGCCCGTGTGTCTCGGAACCAGCGCCTGTGGCCGCGACGATCCGGTCCAGCTGAGCCAGATCCGGACGCGCGCCGAGCCGTTCGAATGTCTCCCGGGCCGCTGAGAATTCGAGCCGCGCGCCATCATGGTCAGCGAGCGCGCGGCAGGCCTGCCCGATCAGGACGTTCAGTTTGGCCACCTCGTGCGGGACCTCCTGCTCCTGCCAGGTGCCGGCGGCCCGCCGGAGGAGTGGCAACGCGCTCCAGGTCGCCCTCGGAGAGCGCCAGCGCGCCTCTGACGGCGGACGTCTCGGCCTCGATGGCAGGCGCCGTCAGCTCCCTCGTGATCTCCTCGAACTCGGTCACGGCATCCCGGGCCGCCTCGATCTTCCCCTCCTCGAGGTAGATGGTGACCGCGGCCTTCAACAGGTCCAGGCGCTCGGGCTTCGCGGTCACCTCGGTCAGCGCCCGACGGACGCCGGCTGACGCGGCGTCGACGTCACCTTCGGCGAGTCTGAGGAGGGCGAGTCCCGGCTGTGTCGGGCAGCCATGTTCCGCCGCGCGGCGGTAGGCGTCTTCGGCGGCATCCCACTCGCCCCGTAGCCGCCGGACCTCACCGAGCTGGTAGTACGCGTGGCCGCAGACCCAGCCGGTGTAGCCGTCGAGGTCGGTGCAGACCGCGGCGATCTCGTCGAGGGCGTCCGGCCAAGCACCGTTGAGGAACATCAACCGTGAGCGATAGATGCGGCAGTTCCCGAGGTACGCGCCTCCCAGACTGTTCAGCGAATCGAGCCACCTGGCCATCGACTGGTTCCAAGCCCGAGCGCGAGCGAAGTCGCGTGCCAGACAGCACCCGCGGACTGCCGCGCAGTAGATCCATGGGGTGACGCGTGGCGATAGGGCATGGTTGAGGAGAATGGCCATCGCCTCCTCCAGGCGATCGAGCCCGTCCTGGAGCCGCCCCTCGTCGATCAGGGTCTGACCCCACATGCTCAATGCCCATGGGACCACCTCGCCCTCACCTTCGTCGACGATCGCCCTCAGCAGCTCGTGGGCGCGAGAGCGGTTGCCCGTCGTTCCGTGGAACATCGCCTCGGGGATCTTGAGCCACAGGCTGGTGGCGGTATCAGGGCCCAGAGTGCGGCTCGTCTGCCTGAGCCAACCGCTTGCTTGGACGACCTCGTTGTTGGTGAACAGGGCCCACCACAGCCAGAACGCGACCTGCGCCGCGTCATCGAGTTCGCCGGCACTGACCCGGAGATCGAAGACACGGTGAAGCAGAGCGACCGCCTCGTCACCCCGGGCAGAGACCTGGGCCGCCTCGGCGAACGCTTCCAGATCCTCGACGACGAGCGGCTCTTCGGCGTCTGCCGCGGCGTACTCCGCGCACGCCTCCTCCCACCGGGAGGCCCGGTGAAGCTCCCGCGCGCGGGCCAGGTGTGCCGTGGCGACGGCTTCCATTCCTCCAGCATGGCCCCACCTGATCGGAGATGGGTAGTTATACCCACACCCTCGGACTCAGGTTGGCAGCCAATGCCGATCCTTCCGGCCGCTCGGTCGGCCAGTCTCGAATCACAAGCTCGCAAGGCGGGCACCGCAGGAACGAGACCTACGAACTAAGGGGTTCCGATGAAGACAACAAACGTGAACGGCATCGAGTTGGCCTACGACGTCCAGGGTGAGGGGGAGCCGGTGCTGTTCATCCACGGCGCCATCTTTGCCGACTTCCTTCGTCCGCTGGCCGAACAGCCGGCGTTCAGCGGGTTCCAGAGGATCCGCTATCACCGGCGCGGGTACGGCGAGAGCGGCGGACCGGCCGGTGGCTTCGACATGCAGGCGGCCGACATCGTTGCCCTGCTGGACCACCTCGAAGTGGACCGGGCACACCTTGTCGGCCACTCCGAGGGTGCGATGATCGCTCTCGTACTCGCAGCCTCCTACCCCGATCGAGTACGGTCCCTGGCGCTGCTCGAGCCGCTGCCGTCGAGCAGTTGGCTGGCTGCCAGCGACTTCGCGGACCTGCTGGGAATTCTGGGACCGGCGTTCGAGGCAATGGTGGGTCGTTACCAGGCGGGTGACATCGCAGGCGCTTACGAGTCGCTCTTCGAGCCAACTGGCCTGGATTGGCGCGCAGCGGCGGAAGCCGCAGGACCCGGCGTCGTCGACCAGGGCATCAAGGACGCGGCAACGTTCGTCGAGGGCGAAGCATCCGCATTGGTCGAGTGGAACTACGGGGTCGAGCAGGCGAAAACGATCGACAGCCCAGTGCTCTCGTGGGGTGCCGCTTCGGAGAACCCGATCAACCCCGCGGCGCGAGCCTTCCTCCACGAGTTGTTCCCGCAGCGCAAGGAGGTCATCCTCGATGGTGGCGATCACTTCTCGGTCACCACGGACCCAGCGGCCGTTGCCGAACCGATCGCCGAATTCGTCTCGCGCCACAGCGTGGCCGCCGCGCTCACTTGAGGTTGCGTCCGTAGTGGTCGGGCGCCTGGATCCAGGGTCAAGGATGCCGGCGGCACGATCGCCGAGGAGCCGTACGCATTCCCGGGCGGTCGGCGCTTCACCTTCTTCGACCCGAGCGGGAACAGGCTCGCGTATGGAGCACAACCTAGGCAACATGCGGTTCAGGAGAAGCGATCAGGGAGAATGCTGAGCCGTCGGCCGCAGTTGGTCCTCTTCCCTGCCGACCCTCTAGCGGGCTCTGCACTAACGGTGTCGGCGCATCTGCATGGCTATCTGCAGCGCTGCGGTCAGGCAGAGCGGTGCGATCGCCAGCGCGAAAGGGCTGGCCGACACTCCCATGGCAAGACCGATAAGCGGTGGGATTACCGCAGCCCGACCGCGATGCCGCAGCCTGGAATCCGATCAAGCGGTCCGCGACCGCCGCTGACGTCCGCTGAGCCGTCGTCAGAACCAGCAGCGGATACATCGGAGCAGTTGACAACCCGAACAGCAGTATCGCGGTTGTCGCTGTGCTGGGGGTGGCTGCGATCGCCAGCCCAGCGGCGACCACCATGCCACCAACGGCGGGGCCCATCACCCGCCATGCCCCGATCCGCTCGGCGAGTGAGCCAAGCACGAGCCGTCCGACGACCATCGCCACCCAGTAACCAGACGCCAAGCCACCCGCAATCACCGCGCTGACTCCCACGGCTTCGGTGAGAAAAGTGAACCCCCACAAGGCAACGCCTGATTCGATTCCGGTCTGCACGGCCACTGCGGCCAAACCGATGCAGGCGTTGACAGTTAGCACCCGAACAAGCAACGCCCGGTGCGCCTTGTCCGGGTGATCCACCGAGGCGTCCCCGACGGCCGCATCATCGACGCCCACATCGTCATATGTCACATCGATGCCATATGTCACATCGGCGCCGAAGGCCGCCGCCCATCGCCGATGAGTTATCGCGAAGACCATCGCGAGGGCGGCTGCAGACGGCGACGATCGCGTACGCCAACCGCCAGGTCGCACCTGTCTGAACGACGGCGGTGACGATCAGCGGTGAGACCGCGGCGCCCACGCCGTAGGACGCATGCAAGAAGTTGATGCGCCGGGCGCGAAAGTCCGCGCGGCGTAGGCGTTCAGCGTCGCGTCGATGGCGCCGCCTGACAACCAGGGAGCAGCACGCTGACCAGAAACAACCCCATCGTCGGGCTGGTTGCGGAGACGACCATGGCAACGGCGGACAGGAGTGAGCTGGCGGCGAGCAGCCGCCCAAGCCCGATCCGATACAGAAGGTAGCCGGAGAAGTGGTAGAGACGAGCGTTGCCGCCACGCCCAGCGGCGGCACTACACCCGCGGCACTGATCGGCTGCTGAAAGGAGATGCGCATGGCCGGCCCCGCGACACCCAGCACTGAGTCGGGCAAGGCAATGCTGAAGAAGGCCAGATAGGACAGGAGGACAAGAAACATCTGACGTGGGCTCTCGACGACGGGGCGGTTTGCTCGACCGCGCTGACCGAGAGTCCGCGCAACCTGCGGATGTCAGAGATGAACGAAGGCAGGCACGCGTACTGAGGGGTCAGCGCGTGCCGGAAACGCCGGGCAAGCCCTTCACGCCGCCAAAGGCTACCGGCTACCCAACCAGTCGCGAGACCCTACCTTCATCCGTAACGAAATGAGGCATGGTGTCTGCGATCATCGGTCAGCTAAGCGCGCGCACGGACTCCGCGACCCGAGCCGCGCCGGACGGATGCAACATGATCGTGTAGTGGTTCAGCTGCGGTACTTCGTCGATGGTCAGCGAAGGCAGTCGGCTGCGCCAGCGCACCAGCTCCTCCTCGGGATAGAGGCCGGGCGGCTGGTCGAGCAGCCCGCGTGACACGACCAGGAGCCGCGCCGGACCGGCGAAGCCACCCAGTAGGTCGGCCGTATCCGGATCTTGGAATTGCTCCCGGGCGTCCTGGAGGACCGCCTGCGACGACACCGAGGATCTCAGTTCCGGCGGGCTGCCCACCAGGTCGTAGTCCACGTAGTCGGTGACGGCGTCGCTCCAGGACTCTCGCAGCGCAGGGTGGGCTCGCCAGAATCGGCGGTACGCCTCCCGGCTAGGGAACGTTTGCTGTAGTCGCTGCAGGGCCGGCCCCAGAGTCTGTTCGATGGCCTGGTCCGCGTCGATTCCCACGGGCAGCGGGAATGGCAGCCCTCCGTCGACAAGCACCAGAGCCGAGACGAGATCCGGAAACCGTCGGACCAGCGCGGCGGCCACGAAGCCGCCCATCGAGTGGCCGACGAGCACAACCGGCCCGGGGGTTGAGGCGGTGATCAGCCCGGCTACGTCCTCGGCGTGCCGGTCGATGCCCCACGGCCCAGGCAGGGTACGGCTGGCTCCCCGACCTCGAAGATCGGGGGCCAGCAGCCGGTGTCGGGGAAGCGCCTCGGCCAGCAGTGCGAAGGCGAGGTGGTTCGCGGTGATCCCGTGCACGGCGACGACCGTGGTCGCGCCGGACGGATTCCACTCTCCGCCGTGCAGCCGGCCACCGTCGACCGCCGCACTGATCGACCGGTAGGAGCCGCTCACTGCGCTGTCCATCCGCCGTCCATGGTGTAAGAGGCACCGGTGACCATGGCCGCATCCGGACCGACCAGCCAGCCGACCAGGGCCGCGACTTCCTCGGGCTCGACCAGACGCTTGACGGCGTTGTGCGTCAGCATGATCGTTTCCAGCACCGCCGACTCTGCCAGCTCGGTGAACTCGGGCCAGGTCGGCGATCTGCTTCTCCACTAGCGGCGTCCGGACGTAGCCGGGGTTGACGCAATTGCTCGTCACACCGTGCGGACCACCCTCCAGCGCAGTGACTTTGGACAGACCCTCGAGGGCGTGCTTGGCGGTTACGTACGCGGACTTGTACGCCGACGCGCGCAGGCCGTGCACCGAGGACACGTTCACGATCCGGCCGTACCCGCTGGGCGTACATGTACGGCAGGGCCGACCGGATCAGCCGGAACGGCGCTTCCACCATGATCATCAGCATCCTGTGGAACACCTCCGGATCCAGTTCCTCAATGGGGCTGACCCGCTGGACCCCGGCGTTGTTGACCAGGATGTCCACCTCAAGCTCGATGCCGCTCAGGGCGTGCCGGGTCGCTGAGGTCCAGCTGCCACGCCTCACCGCCGGTTTCAGCGGCCACCGCCCGCGCCCCGACCAGATCGAGATCAGCGATCTGCACCGCGACGCCCAGTCCGGCGAGCCGGCGGGCGATTGCGGCACCGATTCCGCTCGCCCCGCCGGTGATCAACGCGGAGCGGCCCTGCAGTGACGAATCGTCCATGACCGACATCCTTTCTGATCAACGTGTTTGACCTGGAGTGCGCTCCAGGTTGCAGGCTATTCATATGAGCACATCTGCGGCACTTCCGGAGCTGACTGGCCAGGACGACGCCGACCTGCTGATAGGTGACGTCGCGCGACTCTCGGGTCTGTCGATCGACACCCTGCGCTACTACGACCGGGCCGGGCTGCTCGGCGCGGTTCACCGCGACGGCGGCGGGCGTCGCGTCTTCGACCGGGACACCTTGGGCTTGCTGGACGTGGTGCTGCGGTTGCGGCGAACGGGCATGCCGGTGGAGGACGTACGCCACTTCGTCGACCTGGTCCGGTCGGGTGACACCGAACGTGCGGGACGGCTGGACCTACTGCGGGCTCACCGTCACCGGGTGCTGGCGCAGCTCGACCAGCTCCAGGACGACCTGGCAGTGATCGACTGGAAGATCGCCGCGTACCAGGCCGGAGAGGACGGCACCGAGCCGCCACCGCCACCTCCAGGTTGGCCGAGGCCGCAGGGGCTACCTCAGCCGGACGCTTTGACAGCTGAATCATCAACTGACCAGGAGTAGCTATGAGCACAACGACTACCGAAACTCGTTCGCTGGGGGCGGGCGGGCGTCAACTGTCGGCCGTCGGCGTCGGCACGTGGGCCCTCGGCGGCCCGTTCACCTTCGACGGCCGCGACGCCGGGTGGGGCGAGGTCGACGACGCGGAGAGCATCCGCGCGCTGCACGCGGCGATCGACGCAGGAGTCACGCTGATCGACACGGCGCCCACGTACGGCACCGGACACTCCGAGCGAGTCGTCGGACGGGCCCTGGCCGCGCTGCCGGCCACGGTGCGAGAGTCGGTCGCCGTGGCCACCAAGTTCGGCCTCCGCATCGATGAGGGCCGGCGCACCGGCGGCGGCACTGATGTCCGCCCGGAGGCCATTCGGGCCGAGTGCGAGGCTAGCCTGCGCCGACTCGGGCTGGACGCCGTGGATCTGTATCAGCTGCACGGCGGTGCCGAGACCGTGGCCGCGGCCGAGGACGTGGTGGCGACTTGTGAGGAGCTGCTGGCCGAAGGCAAGATCAGGTCCTTCGGCACCGCTCAGGACGACGCCGAAACGGTGGCTGTCTTCGCACGATCGGACGCCTGCGTGGCGGTGCAGACCCAGGTGAACGTCTTCGGCTGGACCGCGGCCACGCTGGACGCCGCACACGCCCACGGGTTGGCCGTGTTGGCCCGGTCACCGCTGGCCATGGGCATGCTGTCCGGCAAGTACGGCACCACCAACCGCCCCCAGGCCGGCGACGTCCGCTTGGATACGCCTTGGTGGGACTACTTCGACGCCGACACGATGCCGGGCTGGTTGCACCGCCTGGACACCGTACGGGAGCTGCTGACCGTCGGCGGTCGGACCCTGGTGCAGGGCGCACTCGGCTACCTGTTGGCCCTCGACCCGTCGATCATCCCGTTGCCGGGGATCCGCACCGAGCAGCAGGCGCGTGAGAACGCCTCGGTGCTGGCTATCGGGTCATTGCCGCAGGCGGAGACCGCGGAGATAACCGCGCTCCTCGCCGACTCTCCGGAGCGTCGCTGACAAAGCTGGCACGCGGGCCGCCAGCCGGAAGCCAGCCCGATCTTGGACGGCGAGAAGCGGCATTCACCCTGCGGCAGATCGGTGCTCGTCGGGTATCGAATCATCATCATCTGGTGCTGCGGCAAGATCGGCGCACACATGGACGCGGCGCACGGCAGAGACATAGGCTCGCGACAGCCGTATCAGTGGGGTGCCCATGTCGCACGGACGCGAGCGAGAGCCGCGGGTTCCTCCCCGCTGGTTCGTCCGCCTCGCCTGGTACACGCACCGTGCCTTGTACCGGCTCACCCGTGGGCGTGTCGGATTATGGCGGGCGAGGTCCAATCGCTGGGGCACCCTGCGCCTTACAACCATTGGGCGCCGCACCCACCAAGACCGCAGCGTCATCCTCGGCTACCTCGAGGACGGCCCGAATCTCATCACCCTGGCGATGAACGGTTGGGCCAACGGCGAGCCTGCCTGGTGGCTTAACCTTCAGGCGCACCCGAACGCCAGAGTCGCCCTCGCCGACGGGCCACGTTCGGTGAGAGCACGCGCAGCAGCGGGAGCGGAGCGGTCCCGCCTCTGGGCCAAGTGGCGTGAAGTCGAGCCGACCCTGGACGCCCACGCGGCTTTACGTTCGTCTCAGACCGCCGTGGTGATCCTAGAGCCACGAGGCGATCCCGTCCGATAAGGCCACCCGGCTGTCTTTCGCGGCCAGTGCGTAACGGACTCATCCCTGCCAGTCAGCCGGGTGTATCGCGGCCTGCGCGAGGCACCGCTGAACGATTGCGAGGGATTTGTCGCCAGATGGCTGATGACCGGAGGGCGAAAGCTGCGCCGGCACAGGTCAGAGTGCGACTGGTCTATATCCGTGGTTCGCGGTGACGAGGTCCGAAGGCCTGAGCCGAAACACTTGGAGTCGCAGGTCGTAGTACTTGTTGGTCTCGCCGACCCACTCCATGCCCAGCCGCCGAGCGAGCTTCTCCGCGCGCTCGTTCGCCGGCCGCATCACGGCGAACAACTCGTCTGCTGATTCCTCGAACGCCCATACCGCGACGACTTGTGCAGCCTCGGTCGCGTAGCCGTTCCCCCAGTGATCCGGGGCGAACTGCCATGCGAGTTCGAGGTCCTCCTGGAGCGGAGGCATCCGTCGCAAAGTGATCGACCCCAGCAGAACGTTATCCCCGCGACGCCGGACCGCCCAGTGGCCGACGGGAGGGTCAAGCTCGGCGTCCTCTCTGGCCCACGATTCAAGAGCGGCCCGCATCCCGGCCTCGTTGTGAATCGGCTCCATGGCGGGGGTGAGCCAGTGTGTGACTTCATCGCGGCCGAAGATCATCAGGCCCGCCGGAGCGTCCTCGACAGTCCAGGGTCTGAGAAGGAGACGTTCGGTGTTGAGTACGACTTGCTCGGTCGCCACGTGCGGCTCCTTGTCAGATCGTGAAAGTCCTCCACCGTCGTTAACAACGGCGAGTCGACGATGCTTCCGCCCCGCGCCTCCGGCTAAACCCAACTCCACGCGCAAAGACGGAGTGACGCCGTCCCCAGCTGTCGGAACCTACGTGTACGTACTTTTCTGACGGTCTGCACGGTTTGCTACCTGTGCAGACCGTCAGCAAGCTACGTACACGTAGGTTTCGTCATCGGGCGACCCGCGACCAAGATCACCCTGGACCGACTCTGAGCCTCCCCGCAGGATTGACCGCCGCAACCAAGATCACTCGCGAACCCCGCTGTCGATGAAGAACGTGCGGAGGTCACTTACGACGAGTTCTGGGACCTCGAGGGCGGCGTAATGGCCACCGGCGTCGAGCTCAGACCAGTGCACGATGTTGGTGTTGTCGCGCTCGGCGAGCGGTCGGATGGTTTGGAAGTCGTGGGCGAACACCGCGACACCGATGCGTCCGTGACTCACGGTCGGCTTGGCTCCGGAGTGGCCTTCGCTGTAGTGGTAACGCACTGCGGTAGCGGAGGTGTTGGTAAGCCAGTAGAGCGAAACCTGGGTGAGAACCTGCTCCACCGTCACCAGGCTCGTTCCGTTGCCGAAGTTCTCAAACAACTCGTTGTAGGCCAGCTGGCCCACGGGGGAGTCCGAGAGCGCGGCAGCGATGGTTTGCGGGCGAGTGCCGTTCATCTGGTTGTACCCGCCCACTGACTGGAACCAGCCGAGAAACTCCAGCGCCGCGTAGTCCTTGGGACCGAAGTTCTCGAACTCACTCGGGTCGCCGGAGGGAAAGGAGAAGAGCTGCAGCACGTGGGCGCCCAGGAAGCCGGGCGGGTCAATCACGGCAAGCTCGCGCGAGACCATCGCGCCTCCGTCGCTGCCGTGTGCGCCGTAGGACTCATAGCCAAGGCTGCGCATCAGCGTGTCGTACGTTTGGGCGACTCGGGCCATCGTCCATCCCTCCCCGACCAGCGGGGTGCTGAAGCCGAAGCCGGGTATCGACGGAATGACCACATCGAACGCGTCCTCGGGCCGTCCGCCGTACGCGACCGGGTCAGTGAGCGGACCGATCATGTCGAGAAACTCCGAGAACGACCCGGGATAGGTGTGTGCTAGCAGCAGCGGGGTGGCGCCGGACTCCTTGGACCGGACGTGGACGAAGTGCACGGTCTGGCCGTCGATCTCGGTGACGAAGTTCGGTACGGCGTTCATCCGGGCCTCCTGTGCACGCCAGTCGAACTGCTGCCAGGCGGCGACCATCTTCTGCAGGTACGCGACCGGCGTCCCGTAATCCCAGCTGTCATCGGGTGCTGCGACCGGGTAGCGGGTGTTGGCGAGGCGGCGCTGCAAGTCGTCGAGCGCCTCAGTCGGGATCGCGATGGTGAATGGACGGATTGTGCCGGTCTGGCCGGCGGCTGATGTTGTGGTCATGCCTAGAACGTAAGCTGTATTTAGGACAGCTTCGTTCCGCTTCTAGCAGGAAAATTCACGCAAGATGTACAAGACTTCCGGTCGATTACTGGCTCTGCTCGGACTGCTGCAGTCCCGCACCATGTGGAGCGGCGCCGAGCTGGCCACGCGGCTAGAGGTGAGCGGGCGTACCGTCCGTAACGACATCGAACGTCTCCGACAGCTCGATTACCCCGTCGAGGCGGTACGCGGACCCGGCGGTCACTACCGGCTGGGCGTCGGCGCGAAACTGCCCCCGCTGCTCCTCGACGACGACGAGGCGGTGGCCGTCGCGGTGGGTCTGCGCGCGGCCACCGGAGTTCGCGGCATAGAAGACACCAGCGCCCGCGCTCTGGCCAAGCTGGAGGCCGTGCTGCCGCACCGGCTCAAGCTGCGGGTCAATGCAGTGCGGAACGCCGTGGAGACCGGCCCTGAAAACACCGGCACCGATGCGCCGGACCCAGCCCTCGACGCAGGACTCTTGATGGCCGTCGCGGCAGCCATCCGTGATCACCAAGAGATCCGCTTCCACTACCGAGGCGACCAGCGGCTACAAGTCGAGCCGTACCGACTCGTCAGCTGGCAGCGACGCTGGTACCTGGTGGCCCGCAACGCCTCGACCGACGCCTGGTCCAGCTTCCGACTCGACTGGATGCAGCTACGAGTCCCAGGCGGGCGCAAATTCACACCAGTCGAGCTGCCCGGCGGCGACTACCCAGCCTTCGTGCTCCGTACCACCGCCTTCGCAGGCTGGCACGTGCATGTCAGGATCACCGTCCACGCGCCAGCCGCGGAGGTCCTCAATCGGATCAACCCCACCGTCGGCGTAGTCGAAGCCATCGACGACAACACCTGCGTCCTGGTCACCGGAGCCGACACCGTCGAGACGGTCGCGGTCTACATCGGCATGCTCGGACTCGACTTCACCGCAACCGAGCCGGCCGAGCTCGTCGACCATCTCACAACACTCGCCAAGCGGTACGCCAAAGCTGTTGAGAAGCCTTAGGGCTGTGCCCGCCGTCCTCGAGTCCGCGTCATGGCTGATCGGCCAGGTCAGGCCTTGGTCACGAATCTCTCGTTTCCATCACAACCATCGAAACCCGCAGCACTGCGCTGTCAACGGTCCGGCGTATCGATTGAGGTGTCGTCCAACAGCCCTCGCTCCGCCAAATCGACTGCTTCGGAAACTCCTGGCGGCGGAGGGTCAGCCGCGGGCGGCACGTCGTCAGGCGCGTAATCCTCCAGGCCTGCGGCCACTCGGTCACGCTCGGCCGCCAACGCGTACTCGTCGTCATCTCGGCGCGGCATCCCACCGTGCTCGCTACGCCGATGAGGCAGACCCGGATCGAACTCCGGCTCCAGTGGTTCATCAGATAGGCGTTCAGACATAAGGACTCCCTACGGTTGTTATCTCTGCACTACCCAAATCAGCAGACTGCAACGCCTCGGCCGCTACCCTACCGTCGAGTCAGGGCGGCGCGGCGACCGGACAGCGACGACTGTGGATGTCAGCTGGGGTCGCAGAACTCCGCTTCTCGCGCAATCGTCCGCCTGGAGCCTGGTGCACCGGTCCGCCAGCTTCGATCAGATTTGCACGAAGCTCAGGGCCTTGTTGGCCCACTCGAACGACATCTTGTGGGAGTCATGACGCGAGTCGACGCTAGGCACGTCCACTTCGATCATGTAGTCGCCGTCGTAGTCCTCGGGCATGGCGGCGATGACGGCGTTGAAGTCCACCACGCCGAGACCCGGTTCGGCCCACAACCGCTTGGTCGCCGACACCTCGTGGTAGCTCATTCCGGTTCGAGCTGCAGGATCGAGATAGTCAGGAAAACAATCCTTGATGTGGATGCCGCCGATCCGGTCGGAATACCGCCGGATAAAGACCGCCGGGTCGACGCCCGCCCAGCGCAGATGACCGGTGTCCGGGCCCGCTCCTATGACATTCGGACCAAGCGTGTCGAGTAACTTGCAAATCTCGTCCTCGGTTTCGAAGACGCCACCGACGTGGGAATGGTGCAGAGGTCGCAGGCCTTCGCTCTGCAGGACCTGGCAGACGATCCCGCAGTTGTCAATGGCAAGCGCCAACCGGTCCTTGTCGAAATCCGCGCCCACCGCTGGTTGAGCCATTCGTCCCGGTACAGCCATCGAGGAGACCATGGTCCGATCCAAGCCGAGGGCAAGCTGATCGGCTGCGAACTGCTTGGCGCGCTCCACCTCATCGACAATGTCGATCGTCTCGTCGAAGGGGGAGTTGAACAGGCTCAACGACGGCGCCAAACCATAGCCGCCGATCCAATCCGCATACTCGGCGACGGGCATGCCGTCCGGCACGTCAGCCTTCACCGCGGTGAAACCGATGTCGGCGAAGTCTGCGAACGCCTCGTCGAACACCTCCCTCGACTTGTCGACCTTTCTGTCCCGGCTCCAGTAAGGGATCGGGTTAGCCGCTATCCGCGGCCTGCGTCGCGGGGTGCCGTCCCGGGGTCTCGTCTCGGTCATGAGTTGTTTCCTTCCCGTCTGGGTTCTAAACCAAACTGACAGGCCTTCCGGTACGCGCTGACTCGCAGGCTAGCGATCAAGGCGCCGCTGACACGGCGCAACCGCGGCGCAACGGAATGAGTGCCACGAGACACTGGCCAGGATGGCATTGTCACGAAGTGGTATGTCGTGTCCCTGATGTCACGCCAAGATGGCAGGGATCACGAAGGGAGGCGGACGATGGCTGAGCCTGGTCTCATCCTGGTGACCGGTGCCGGCGGGGGAGTCGGCGGCGTGGGCGGCAAGGTTGTGGCGTTGCTGCGTCAGCGCGGCCGGGCCGTACGAGCGATGGCGCACCACGACGACGACCGCGCCGACGCCCTGCGCGCACTCGGCGCCGACATCGTCGTCGGTGACCTCACGCGGCCAGCAGATGTCGCGACGGCCCTCGACTCGGTCCAACGGATGTTCTTCAGCATGAGCCTGGCACCGTCCTACCTCGAGGCCACCGCCACAGTTGCGACGGTGGCCCGTGCCGTCGGCGGCCTGGATGCACTCGTCGCCATCTCCCAGATGACGGTGTCCCAGATGGACGCGCTCAGCATGAGCGAGTCACACCATCAGCGGCTGCACTGGCTATCGGAGCAGGTGCTTAACTGGTCTGGGCTTCCAGTCGTACACGTTCGTCCGACTGTCTTCTTGGACAGTCCGTTGTTCACGACCCTGGCCGCACGCTCCATTGCCGACAGCGGCACCATCCGGCTCCCATTCGGGACGGGTCGCACCTCGCCGATCACGACCGACGACGTCGCTCGGGTCGTCGCCACTATCTTGACCGACCCGGGGCCGTACATCGGCCGGGTCTTCGAGCTGACCGGCCCCCGATCGCAGGACATGAATGGCATCGCCGAAGAGTACGCCCGCGCGCTGAGCAGACCGGTTACCTACGTCGACGTCCCGTGGGAGACGTGGGCCGAGCAAGTGCTCTCACGCGCCGGGCTCGGACCGTACGTCGATGAACATATCGCCACCATGGCCCGGCTACATCGCGAGAATCGCTATGACCGCATGACCGCCACCGTCGAGGAAATCACCGGCCGACCCGCGGAGTCCGTCGAGGAGTTCATCGCGCGGCATAGCGACCTGTTCGCCGAGTGACGTACAGCAGCGAAGTGCGGAACGTTTCCCGACGTTCGCAACTTCGTTGACCCACCTGGGATCCGAGCGAACGTCCGCTCGTCGCTGACTATCTGGTACGGGCACGCGCGTCAATCGGATGCGCAGGCT
Source organism: uncultured Actinomycetota bacterium (assembly GCA_963734005.1). Lineage (GTDB taxonomy): Bacteria > Actinomycetota > Actinomycetes > Propionibacteriales > Propionibacteriaceae > Microlunatus. The sequence continues at coordinate 192,996 of CAVTFS010000024.1, read as the reverse complement.
TTCACACTGCCGATCTGCAAGCAGCAGTCAGCGGTTGGCGTCGGACCATCTAGCGCTGACACGACTGCCTCTGGCCAAAGCGAGGAACGACGAGGAGGTCGTCACGATCGTCTTCAACGCAGCGCCCTGGGAAGAAGATGGCGGTGCAGACGACGGCGTTAGCCCGGTACTCATGGTCTGGTCAAGATCTCCATAGACACCCGATCCAGTGGCCAGGGCTTACCGAGGAGGACAGGCCGTACATCTCACCGGTGAGCGATGCCTGAAGAGACGAGGTGCTCGAGTCCGACATGCTCGATGGATCGCCAATCGAGGCGCAGAACTGTCAAGATCCACTTGATCCGTTACGGATCTGCGTCAGTTGATGCGTGACAGCTCCGGCTAGACAATCATCGTGAGGACACGTTGCTGGGGATGGATAGAAGGGTCGCACATGGGCTACGACCAAACCGCTTGGTCTGGGTTTGCCGCTACATTGGGGGCCATCGCGGGTGCGCTGACCGGACTTCTGTTCGTGGCCATTTCGATCAAGAGTGACCTGCTCACCGCTTCGCGGAATCTGAGCTCGCGTGCCGCGCAGTCCCTGTGCCTGTTCATGACCGCCGTACTGATCGCGCTTCTCGTTGCTCCCCCACAGCCCCGCCTCGCGCTGGGTATGGAGCTACTGCTGCTGGCCGTCTCGTCGGGGTTGCTGATGCTCATCCTTGACCGCCGGGCAGGGCATGGCAATGCGAAAAGCGTTATCGGGTACTGGCGACGAATCTCTCCCAACGCGTTAACGCCACTCCTCATCGGTGTCGGCGGCGTCACACTGCTCGTACATGCCGGGGGCGGCCTCTACTGGCTGCTTGCGGCCGCAGTTGCGGGTCTGTTGGGCGGAGTTGTCAGCGCGTGGCTGTTCCTGGTGAAAATCACCGCATAGGAACGCGGCGAAGGCGTGCCGCAGCTGGTCGGGATTGTGGGCACTGCCGGCCACCAGGTTTCGACCGCAGTTCCTCCGTAACGATCCAGGTTGCGAGCAGCTGCCCGGACGGGTCGCCCTCTAGGCACGCGTTCCACAGGGTCACAAACCGCTTGTGCGAGAGGCGTTCCCGAGCCCGAGCAGATGGCGGCGGTTGACTCAAGGCAGAGGGAGAGGCCTGCGCTTGCCGAGCCAGTGCCCGGGGCGGTCGGCTCGCGAACCGGTATACCGACGATGAGGTGGCCGAGGGACCGGACAAGCCTGTTCAGCCGCCACACAACGAGCCTGTCAGCGGACCGGACCTAGCCAAGCGTGCGGACCCAGTTGATGCAGGTGTAGGTCCAGAAATCGACAAGAACTAGCTTGCCGCGCAGGTCCGATGCCGTCAGCGGCGCGGACTTGAGCCAGCGAGTGTCGCCGTCGAAGCCAGGCACGTGACCCTCGATGGGTAAGTCCACCATGGGTCAAATCGCCTCGGTGGCTAATCGGTAGCGGTGCCAGTCGGGCCGTGAACCGCGGCTGCGGCGGTCAGGATCACGTTGGCGACAGTTTCGGGCTGGGAGACCATGATCACGTGCGAGCCGTCGGCCTCGGTAATGGTGGCTCCGGCGCGCTCGGCCATGGAGCGAATCACGTCCGCGCCGGCCGCCTTGTCGCCGGTCGCGACCACGGCCCAGGTTGGCAAGGACTTCCAGGCGGGCGGGCCCGAGGGTTCCGAAAACGCTGGCTCCGCGACCGGGCGTTGGGTTGCGGCCATTACGGCGGTTCGTTCGCGCGGCAGGTCGGCGGCGAACGCATCGTGGAATTTCGCAGGATCGATCGCGAATTCAGTGGCCGTCTCGTCGCCGTCTCCTGTCGGATACTGGAGAGCAACCTGTGCCGTCATGAGGACACTGTCCCTAGACGTGGCTTCTACTTCGCCGAGTCGCTCGCCTTCCTCCGGGGCGAAGGCGGCGACGAAGACCAGGCCGGCGACGTTGTCGGCGTCGGCGGCGGCATTCGAGATCACCGCACCTCCGTACGAGTGGCCGACGGCGAGCACGGGGCCGGGAATTTGCTTGAGGAAGCTGGCGATGTAGGCCGAATCATGAGCGATGCCGCGCAGCGGAATCGCGGGCGCCGTCACTTGGATTCCGTCGGCCTGCAGGCGCTCGATGACGCCGTTCCAGCTCGAAGCGTCGGCAAAGGCGCCATGGACGAGAACGACGGTGAGAGGGGCGTTCTCGGTGGCTGTCTCTGACATGAGAGCTCCTTCATTAGTGGGCGTCGATGTCGATGACGGCTTGGGCAAAAGCTTCGGGAGCTTCTTGAGGAAGGTTGTGCCCGATACCGCCCTCGATCATCCGGTGTGAATACCGACCTGTGAATTTGTTGGCGTAGGCACTCGGCTCCGGATGAGGCGCACCGTTGGCGTCGCCCTCCAGGGTAATGGCGGGCACGGTGATCGCCGGGGCTTCGGCGAGCCGATTCTCCAGCTCGGCGTACTCGGGCTCGCCCTCGGCCAGCCCCAAACGCCACCGGTAGTTGTGGATGACGATGTCAACATGATCCGGGTTCTCAAACGACGCCGCGCTGCGATCAAAGGTGGCACCGTCAAAGCGCCACTTCGGCGAAGCCGTACGCCAAATGAGCTTCGCAAAGTCGCGCCTGTATTTGTCGTAACCGGTCCGACCGCGGTCGGTGGCGAAGTAGTACTGATACCACCACTGGAGCTCAGCCTCTGGTGGTAGTGGCAGCTTGCCGGCTTCCTGGCTGCCAATCAGGTACCCGCTTACGGCGACCAGCCCGGTGCAGCGTTCGGGCCACAGCGCCGCCACGACGTCGGCAGTCCGGGCACCCCAATCGAATCCGGCCAAAATCGCACTCTCGATCTCCAGGGCGTCCATGCAGCGTGATGACGTCCAGTGCGAGCGCCGCTTGCTCGCCGTTGCGGAACGTCTCATCTGACAGGAACCGCGTGGTCCCGAAACCGCGCAGGTACGGGACTATCGCTCGATAGCCGGCCTCTGCCAACCCCGGGCATACGTCGAGGTAACTGTGGATGTCGTACGGCCAGCCGTGCAGCAGAACGACCACAGGCCCCTCGGCCGGGCCGATGTCGACGTAGCCGACATTCAGGTGGCCGGCATCGATCTGACGCAGAGGGCCAAAGGAGCTGCTCGGCACGGCGGCGGAGTCTTGAGTGGCTTCGACAGACATCTGAGTGCGCTGAGGGGTCCGTGCCCGCGGCTAGAGCGCGGAGATCAACGTAGTGACCTGAAGGTGTCGCGCAGCTCCTGCGAGAGGATCTGCGGCTGCTCCCAGGCGGCGAAGTGCCCGCCCTCCTCGACCCGGTTGTAGTGAACAAGCTTTGGATACGCCTTCTCCGCCCAGCTCTGCGGAGCCGGATAGAGCTCGTCGGGGAAGACGGTGACGCCAACGGGGATCTCGACGCCCTTGACGTCGAAGAACGCCAGATGGCTCTCCCAGTAGAGGCGGGCCGAGGAGACTCCGGTATTCGTCAGCCAGTAGTGGGTGACGTTGTCGAGGACGTCGTCGCGCGAGAGGCCTCCCGGATTTCCGGCGAAAGCGCGTGCGATGAGCTGGTAGCTGCGCTCGTCGTGATCGAGCATCCAGGCCGCCAGGCCGACCGGCGAGTCCGCGATGGCGTAAAGCGTCTGCGGGCGGTTCGCCATCTCGTTGGCGTAGCCCACACCAGTCGCAAAAAAGTGCTTCAGGATCTCGTATGCCTTCTCCTCATCGCCGGAGAGACCGTCAGGCTTAGCACCGCCGGCAGCGAGCGCCTTCGAGACCTCAGGCGGCACAGTCGCTGGCATGTTGGTGTGAATGCCCAGCAGTCCTTCGGGCTTCAACAGAGCCAACTGCTCGGTGACGGCATTCCCCCAATCGCCGCCCTGAGCGACGTATTGGGTGTACCCGAGCCTCTCCATCAGCACCACCCAGGCCTTCGCGATGCGGATCGGGTCCCAGCCGGTCTCGCGCGGCCTGCCTGAGAACCCATGACCGGGCAGTGACGGAATCACCAGATGGAATGCATCCGCCGAGTCGGCTCCGTGCGCCGTCGGGTCGGTGAGCGGATCGATGATCTTGAGCTGCTCGATGGTCGAGCCCGGCCACCCGTGGGTCACGATGAGCGGCAGCCCATCCTCATGCTCGGAGCGCACGTGGATGAAGTGGATGTCCACCCCGTCGATCTCGGTGATGAAGTGCGGCAGCGCGGCGAAGCGCTCTTCGAACTTGCGCCAGTCGTAATCGGTGGCCCAATAGGCGGCCAGTGCCTGGATCGTCTCGAGCTGCACGCCTTGCGAGGCATCCGTCTCCCGGTCGGGCCAGCGCGTCGCTGCGATGCGTCGACGGAGGTCTGCCAGTTCGTCTTCTGGAACGCTGACGTTGAAGGGGCGAATCTCGGTGGGGGTTTCGACTCTGCTAGTCATGACGACCTCCGTTGCTGGTGGGGCGGGTTCGAGGAGCACAACGACAAGAAATGGGTTGATTTCTGCACGCAACTGACCATGGAGCCGTCTTAAGCTTGTCCCCCGCCAGCCGGAGCCATCTCCGAAGCAGCCGCTTCGGCCTCGACTTCCTTTCTGGTCACGCGAATTCGCTCACACTACTGCTGCCCACGACGGATGAACAGCGGCGAAACCAGACGTTAAGGCTGATGAAATGCACTGCAGTTATCCGCGTCGCTGCTCGGCGACGATCTCGACACGCGCCGCGCGCGGGCATTCAGAGGAATTCCGCGCGGTACTCGTGAAGGAACTCGGCCACCGGGCGTGGGGGGCGGCCGGTGATCTGCTCGAAGGTGTCGGTCGTGTAGTCGTTCTCGCCGGCGAGGATCGCCCACTCGCGCGCTATGAGCAGCTCAGCCATCCCCGCCGGTACCCCGGCACCGATGAGGCGCTCGAGGAACTGCCGCTCGGCCGCGACCCGGAAGGTGACGGGCTCGCCGAGTTCCGCCGAAAGTAGCTCGAGCACCTCCGGCCACGACACGCGGACCGATCCTGTCAGGTCGTGGTGCGCGCCCCATAGCGCCGGGTCGGTGAGCACGTGCAGCCCGGCCTCGGCCGCGTCGCGATGGTCGATCAAGGCCACGCGGCCGCTGTCGGCGAGGCCGGTCCAGGTGCGCGAGGCGCGCACCTCGCGCGCCGCGGCGAGCAGCGACGCCGAGAAGATCGCGGGGCGGATCGTCGAGTACGGCACTGCGGTCGAGGAGGCGAACTGGTCGATGCTGTAGTGGGCTCGCTGGTTGATGCCAAGTGAGTCCGCCGAGCTGTTGAGCACCGATAGGCGGGTGACCTGCTCGATCGAGGAGATTCCGGCGGCGGCGTTGATCGCGATCCGCTGCAGGACGCCCTCGATCCCGATTGATCCCATCGCGATGAACACCGTGCGGATCCCATCAAATGCCTCGGTAAGGTCGCGCGGGTCGTCCAGGCGTGTGGGACGGATGTGCAGCCCGTCGGGTTCGCCGAAAGCGCGTCGGGCTTTGCCGGGGTCGCGAACGAGCGCGGCGACCGCATCGCCGCGCGCGAGTACGCCGCGGACGATCTCGCTGCCGACGCGACCGGTGGCGCCGATCACTGCGGTGGCCATCGTGTCTCCTTTTGGTAAAGCTCGATCAGCTCCGCCGCCAACCGCACCTGCTCCCGGCGGGGCCCGCTCAGCCGCGGTCAGCCCGCCCTCCATCGGGATACGTCGTGAACGGCCGCTGGCGGGTTGGCGTTGTGGGCAACCCGGCTAGGAATTGCGGCGCCTGCATGCCGGTACCTGCGGCGGCGGTTGCCATGTTCGCCGAGGCCAACGACCCGGGCCGAGGGTGAGTGCGACGCTGGCCAAGGCCAGCAGCACGGCAATCTCGCCCTCGAGCCCGGGGCCCGGCGCTCGTCGAAGTCCCTTGGTCAGTCCTTGCCCGGCTGGGCGGGGGCGAAAAAGTCGGTGAGCAGCTGGGTGACGCGCTGGGCCTGGTCGTGATGCACCCAGTGCGACGCGCCGAGCAGGCGCTCAACACGGTCCAGGTTGGGCACGTCGTCGTGGTCGGGCACAGCTAATTCGGGGCCGAGGTAGCCATCGGCCTCCCCCCAGATGACCAAGGTGGGCGCCTTGATCGTGCGAAGCGCCGCTTCGGCGCGCTTGGGCGGGGTTCGTACCGAGGACCGATAGTAGTTGATCATCCCGGTGGCCGCGCCCGGCTGCGACCACGCCTCGACGTAGCGATCCATCTCCTCCGGCGTGTACTCCGGGCGGGCGTCGCTCAGGAAGTGCCGGAAGAAATGCCAGCGGTTGGCGTGCACGACGCTTTCGGGCAGCTCCGGGAGAGCGAAGAAGAAGAAGTACCAGGACTTGCGGAGCTGGTCCGGGTGGTGCAGTCCCTGCGATAGCTTCCGCGGATGGGCAGCGTTGAGGATGGCCAGCCGGTCCACGACCTCGGGGTGGCTCATTGCGGTGGCCCAGGCGGCGGTTCCGCCCCAGTCGTGGCCAACCAGGTGCGCGGACTGGGCACCGCGTTCGCGGATGAGATCGCGGACGTCGGCGGCCAGCTTGTCGGTGTCGTACGCCGCGACGCCATCCGGCTTCGATGACAGGTTGTAGCCGCGCATGTCGGGGGCGACGACGCGGAATCCCGCCGCCGCGAGCGGCTGGATCTGCTGCCGCCAGCCGTACCAGAACTCGGGGAAGCCGTGCAGCAGAACGATCAGCGGTCCGTCACCGGCCTCGACGTAATGCAGTCGTTGGTCGCCGACCTCGGCGTAGCCCTCACGAACTTCGCCGCCCAAGAGTCCCGCCGCCGACTGTCCCGCCTCACTCGGGTGGCTGTGGTCTTCGGTCGTGTTCATCGCGCCCTCCCTGAGGCTGTTTCCAAATGACGGTAACGCGTTCACTACTGCTAGCTATCACCAGGGCGAAGTTCGCGGGCGCTTGCATAACTCAACGCAGCCAACAGAGTGTGGTCCAGGGTGAGGATGTCATGGTCACCGGCGACGGAACGGACGGCTCCACTCGCGCAAGCAATGTCACCCGCGCAGGGTGATGCAGTCGAGCCAATTTTGTGGCGGCCAAGAATCGACAGAGTGACGGCTTACCAGCACGTCTAGCTGGCCGTTCACCCGCAGTCACGCGTGAGAGGGGCCAACGATGACGACCGATAAGCCGAACGTGCTGTTGATCATGGCTGATGATGTCGGTTGGTTCGACGTAGGCGCCTATCACCGGGGTCTGATGGGTACCGAACCCCCAATATCGACCGGATCGCCGCTGAAGGTGTCATGTTCACGGATGCCTACGCCCAGGCGAGCTGCACGGCGGGGAGGGCGGCGTTCATCACCGGCCAGATTCCGATGCGCACCGGCCTGACCACGGTGGGGATGCCGGGCGCCTTGCAGGGCATCCAGCCTGAGGACCCGACCTTGGCCGAGCTGCTCAAACCCGAGGGTTACATGACCGCCCAGATCGGAAAGAACCATCTGGGCGACCGCAACGAGTTCCTCCCGACCGTGCACGGCTTCGACGAGTTCCACGGCAATCTGTACCACTTGAACGCCGAGGAGGAGCCGGAGCAGCCCGAGTACCCCCGGGACAATCCGCTCATCAAGCAGCTGTTCGCTCCCCGCGGTGTCTTGGACTGCAAGGCCTCCGAGGTGGACGATCCGACCGAGGACGAGCGTTTCGGTCGGATCGGCAAACAGACCATTACCGACACCGGCGCCCTCACCCGCGAACGTATGACCACGATCGAGTCCGATCTGCTGGCCCGTTCGCTCGACTTCATGGAACGTGCCCACGAAGCCGACACGCCGTTCCTGCTGTGGCACAACAGCACCCGCATGCATGTCTGGACACGGCTGTCGGAGCGTTGGAAGGACAAGACCGGTCTCGGGGTGTACGCGGACGGCATGCAGGAGCTGGACTGGGTGGTCGGTGAGCTGCTCGCCAAGGTCGACGAGCTGGGCATCGCCGACAACACCGTGGTCGTGTTCGCCACCGACAACGGCGCGGAGAAGTTCAGCTGGCCCGATGGCGGCACCTCACCGTTCCGGGGAGAGAAGGGCCTCGGCTGGGAGGGCGGATTCCGCGCGCCGCTGGCGATTCGCTGGCGCGGCACGATCAAGCCCGGGCAGATCCTCAACGGCATCATCTCGCTGGAGGACATCGTGCCGACCATCATGGCAGCCGCCGGTATCCCGGACATTAAAGAGAAACTGCTGGAGGGCCATCAGGCGGGCGAGAAACACTTCCGCGTCCACCTCGACGGTTACAACCAGCTCCCATACCTCACCGGCGAAGTCGATCAGTCACCGCGGCACGAGTTCTTCTACTACGGCGAACATGACCTGTTCGCGCTCCGCTACAACAACTGGAAGGTGCACTTCCAAGTCAAGGATGACTGGTTCGCAGGTGGCCTGCTTAGGCCGACGATCCCGAGACCGGTGAACCTGCGGGTCGACCCGTTCGAGCAACACATGGACGCGCCCTCTTACCCGATCTACGCCGGAGAAAAGTTGTGGACCGTGCTGCCAGCTGGAGCCATCATCCAGCAGCACGCCGACACCTTCGTCGATTTCCCGCCCCGTCAGGCGCCTCCCGACTTCAACGCACAATCCATCGTCGATGCAACACTGAAAGCTGCCGCACAACGGGGCGACTAACGCAAAGCCGTAGAGCAGCCTGCTGCGCGCCCGCGACCCGGTGATAACCGTCTGTAAGCAGAAGGGCGTGGTCCTCCAGTTCAAGGCCGATGAGTTGCCGGCCCAAGCCGAGTCGATTGGAGCATGACAACGGGAAAGATCGACCCGAGATACGGCGACGCGTCGGCTACCGCACCACCGTGGGATGAAATCGAGCGCCTCCTCACCGACGCGCAGCTTTACTGGATCATCACCGTCCGCAGGGACGGCCGTCCGCACGCCGTACCACTCGTGGGCGTCTGGCACGACGGCGCGTTCGCGTTCTGTACCGGCCCGGAGGAGCAGAAGCAGCGCAACCTCGACGCCAACCCGCACGTGGCGGTGACGACCGGCACCACCGGTGCGAGCGGCTGGAATGCCGGTAAGGACATCGTCGTCGAGGGCACAGCACTGCGGGTGACTGCCGCCGAGGCGCTACAGGCGCTGGCTGACGCGTGGTTCGCTAAGTATGGCGAGGACTGGAGGTTCGAGGTCCGCGGCGAGGAGTTTGTCGAACTGAGCCATTCCGGCGGAAGTACCGACGGAGGCGCGCGGGTCTACCGGGTAAGGCCAGCTAAGGTCATCGCGTTCGGCGACACGCACGGCCAGACCACGTACCGCTTCTGAGACCCCATCACTGGGCTGGGAGCACCCGCCAGGACCGTCTTCGACAAGCGGTTGATGCCGCTTCGATTCCCGCCACCCCGACCTTCGAGCCGAGGATCGTCATTCCTAGAGTTGTGTCCTTAGACGAAGAAAGGAGTCGTCGTGTCGTCAACGCCGCGGCAGTCCCAGGACATCTCGATCCCCGATCTCCGCTCCAACCTCAATGGCGAGGTGATCGGCCCAGACGATGCCGCATACGACGAGGCGCGCCAGGTCTTCTTCAAGGGCGTCGATCGCCGGCCGGCCGCGGTGGCGCGGGTCGCCGGCGCGGATGACGTCGCTCGCGTCGTCACGCTCGCCCGCGAGAGCGGCCTCGAGTTGGCCGTCCGCAGCGGTGGCCACAGCCGCGCCGGCTACGGCACCAGCGAAGGCGGGATCGTGATCGACCTCTCTGGCATGCAGGCCATCGACATCGACGCCGAAGCGAAGACCGCCTGGGTTGAGACCGGACTGACGGCGGGCGAGTACAGCAACGGCGTCGGCGAGCGGGGGCGTGCCACGGGCCTGGGCGACACCGGCTCGGTCGGGATCGGCGGGATCACGCTCGCGGGCGGAATCGGCTTCCTGGTCCGGAAGAACGGGCTGACGATCGACGACCTGCTCGCTGCCGAGGTGGTCACGGCCGAGGGCGTGATTGTGCAGGCAAGCGCAGAGAGCGAGCCCGACCTCTTCTGGGCGATCCGCGGGGGCGAGGGCAACTTCGGCGTCGCCACCCGCCTCCAGCTGCGGTTGCACGAGATCTCGGAGATCGTCGGCGGGATGCTGATCCTTCCGGCCACCCCGGAGGTGATCACCGGCTTCATCGAGGCGGCCGAGGCGGCCCCGGAGGAGCTCTCGACCATCGCCAACGTGATGCTGGCGCCGCCGATGCCGTTCATTCCCGAGGAGGCGCACGGCAAGCCGGTCCTGATGGGTCTGCTGGCCGACGTCGGCCCGGTCGATCAAGCCGAGGGCGTGCTGGCGCCATTCCGGGCGCTCGGCGCGCCGTACGCCGACATGGTTCGGCCGATCCGCTACCCGGAGATGTACGAAGGTGAGGGGCCTGCGCCCCGCTATACGGCCGGGACCAACTTCTTCGCCGATGCCCTCGAGCCGACGGACGCGGCGACGATCCTCGAGCAGCTCCACCAATCGACCGCGATGATGAAGGCCGTCCAGCTGCGGGTGCTTGGCGGGGCGCTGGCGAGAGTCTCCAACGATGCCACCGCCTTCGCCCACCGCGACCGCGGGCTGTTCGTGAACATCGCAGCGATGTATATGGATCCGGGCGAGAAGGACACCCACGACGCATGGGTCGCGGGCCTGGCCGATTCACTCGGCACGGACGAAGCGGGCGGCTACGTCGGGTTCCTCGGCGAGGAGGACGAGGGAACCGTCCGCGCTGCCTACCCGGGCCCGACCTGGGACCGGCTCCGCGAGCTGAAGCGCCGCTACGACCCGGACAACCTCTTCCGCCTCAACCACAACATTCCGCCGGCGGACGGCTGAGCACTCGGCATTTACTCACGCGTCTGCGAGGCGGGCCTCAGGGATGCTGGGCTCGAATAGCTCGATGGGATTGCCGGCGGGATCCTCGAGCAGGATCTGCTTCCCGCCAACCCCCTCAACAATTTCGTTGCGGAAATGAACGCCGTGCTGTCGGAGCAACTGGACCCGGTCGGCGAGGTCGGTAACTTCAATGACGAATCGGTTCCATCCCCCTGGTTCGGGCTTCGTGCCGTCCGGCATTGCCTGTCCGCCGCCGCCCTGACTGCTTGGTGCGCTGAGGACAAGCCGTAACTCGCCGCGATCCAACATCGCGAAAGTAGGAGCTGGGTGCATTACCTGGTGAAAATCCAACTGGTCGCAGTAGAACGCGATCGCGGCTGCGACATCGTCAACGATGTAGCGGACGCTGACACTGGCCATTACGTCTCCTCCGTCACCGTCACAGGCATCATAAGGCGGTGGTGGCAGTGCTGCGTGACCACCATGTCGCAGCTGATTCGGTGATCACTTTGGCACTCACTCGGACGTGCTCTTCTGAGTCCCAGCTGAAGTCGAAGGCGTTGCCAAGCCGGTTCATGATATTGAAGATCAAATTGACGTGGAGTGCGTCAACAATGGCCTCATCCGGCGCCCCGGCGGCCCGCACGGCGTCAACATCGGAGGCCCCTGCTTGGGTCCGGCGTACGCGTGACTTTCTCGATCGGTCGGGTCGCCACTGGCTCCGACCGGAAGCGATCTTCTCATTGCGGCCTGCTCTCCTCAGCTGGCTGTTGGCTCAGCCTTTGCTTCTCGGGCCAGGGACGTGGGTTGGTGGTAGCAGCCGGCCTGCCACGCAGCGGCTGATTCGTAGCTGTGCGCTGCTCATTGTCTCGGATGCGCGGCTCGTAGTGTGCAAAGAAGATCTTGGTGACAAGATCACGCCGGGTGCGTACGCCGGTCTTGGTGAAGACGTTCTTCAGGTGCGACTGCACGGTGTGCACCGAGATCACCAGGCGGTCAGCCATGTCGATGGTCGACAAACCCTGCAACACGAGCTTGGTCAATTGCTGCTCGCGTTGAGTCAGGCCGTAGGCCGACATCGGGAGCGGGGCAATCGCGCAGGTTCGACGATGACGGCAACCCGCTGACTGTCGACAGCGGCGAGCGGTACGCCGTGCAGGCAACCTAGTGTCCTGATCGGGTCAGTACCCGAGCGACCGCGACTTCGGCTGGGTCGTCGGCGCTGGTAGCCGAACGGGCCGCGCGTCCCGCCACGGCGAGCACAGCCGTCGGTAGCCGAGAGGCCGTCAAGTTTCCGTCCGGCAAGTCTCGAAGCCACGCCTCGACACCGGGCGACATCGACTCTGGGCGCCAGTCTGGGCCAAGCACGATCATTCCCGGTGCATCCGGACCCTCGGCATCGTGAGACTCCCCGATGAGCAGGGCCCGGCGCACGGCATCGGCCATCGGCTGCGGCCGCCGCGGACTAGCGTATGTCTGTGTCTGTTGCAGCGACCGACGCACAGGCTGCTCACGCCGCGGGCGTGCAGCGGCTTCTCGCGAGCTATCGGTCCATCCCTGAAAACGCCACGGTTCGGCTGGCCAAACCCTCGTCGAACCTGTTCCGGGCGCGGGCCAAGAACACTGTCAAGGGCCTGGACACATCGGGGTTGACGGGCGTGATCGCGGTCGACCCCGACGCCCGGACCGCCGATGTGGCCGGGATGTGTACGTACGAGGACCTCGTCGCCGCCACGCTCCCTTACGAGTTGGCGCCGCTGGTGGTGCCGCAGCTGAAGACGATCACGCTCGGCGGGGCGGTCACCGGGCTCGGCATCGAGTCCACGTCGTTTCGCAACGGCCTTCCGCACGAGTCGGTGCTGGAGATGGACATCCTGACCGGCACCGGCGACGTGCTAACCGCGTCGCCGGACCAACACGGCGACCTCTTCCGTGCGTTCCCGAATTCATATGGGACGCTCGGCTATTCGGTTCGTCTCAAGATCGAGCTGGAAGCTGTCAAACCGTTCGTCGCGCTCAGGCATCTACGTTTCGGATCGCTGCACAGTATGGTCGCCACGATGGACCGCGTCATCGAGACCGGCGGCCTGGACGGCGCGCCTATCGACTACCTCGACGGCGTGGTGTTCAGCGCCGATGAAAGCTACCTGTGCGTCGGCGTTCAGACGTCGACCCCCGGGCCGGTCAGCGACTACACCGGCCAGCAGATCTACTACCGCTCCATCCAGCACGATGACGGCGAGAAGTATGACCGGCTCACCGTTCACGACTACCTCTGGCGATGGGACACCGACTGGTTCTGGTGTTCGCGAGCGTTCGGCGCGCAAGACCCCCGCATCCGCCGGCTCTGGCCGCGGCGTTACCGGCGCAGCAGCTTCTACTGGAAGCTCTTCGGCTACGACCAGCGGTTCAACATCGCCGACCGCATCGAAAAGCGCAACGGCCGTCCGCCCCGCGAGCGCGTCATCCAAGACGTCGAGCTGCCGATCGAACGTACCGCCGAGTTCCTGGACTGGTTCTTGGACAACGTGCCCATCGAGCCGCTCTGGCTGTGCCCCCTGCGTCTGCGCGACGACGGCGGCTGGCCACTGTATCCCCTCAGCCCGCACCACACCTACGTCAACGTCGGCTTCTGGTCGTCGGTGCCGGTCGGTCCCGACTGGCCGTCCGAGGAAGGTCACACCAACAAACTGATCGAGCGCGCGGTCAGCGATCTGGTCGGACACAAGTCGCTGTATTCCGACGCGTTCTACTCCCCCGATGAGTTTGATGAGCTCTACGGCGGTGAAACGTACAAGACGGTGAAGAAAACCTACGATCCCGACTCACGTCTGCTGGACATGTATGCGAAGGCGGTGCAACGACGATGACCACACTCAGGGAAAACACAGCAAAGGCGGCGCCTGCCAGGAAGCTCACACTGGCCGAGATCCTCGAGATCTTCACCGCCGGCCAACTGCCGCTCAAATTCTCAGCGTACGACGGCAGTACGGCAGGACCCGACGATGCCGAGCTCGGGTTGGACCTGCTGACCCCGCGCGGTACCACGTATCTGGCCACCGCACCCGGAGATCTCGGGCTGGCCCGCGCCTATGTCTCCGGCGACCTCGAACTGCACGGTGTGCACCCGGGGGATCCCTACGAGTTACTCAAGGCGCTGGCCGAGAAGATGGACTTCAGGCGGCCGCCGACACGCGTGCTCGCCAATATCGTCCGGTCGATCGGGTTCGAGCACCTCAAGCCCATCGCACCGCCGCCGCTCGAGGCGCTGCCCCGCTGGCGCCGCATCGCAAAGGGCATGCGCCACAGCCGGACCCGTGACGCGGAGGCCATCCACTACCACTACGACGTGTCCAACACGTTCTACGAGTGGGTTCTTGGCCCGTCGATGACCTACACCTGCGCCTGCTACCCGCACCCCGACGCGACGCTGGAGGAGGCGCAGGAGAACAAGCACCGGCTGGTGTTCGAGAAGCTATACCTGAAGCCGGGCGACCGGTTGCTCGACGTAGGTTGCGGCTGGGGCGGCATGGTCCGCTACGCCGCCCAGCACGGGGTGAAGGCCATCGGCGTCACGCTCTCGAAGGAGCAGGCGGCGTGGGGGCAGAACAAGATCGCCGACGAAGGCTTGGCCGACCTGGCCGAAGTCCGCCACGGGGACTACCGCGACGTACCTCAGTCCGGCTTCGATGCGGTGTCCTCGATCGGGCTGACCGAGCACATCGGCGTCGCCAATTACTCCGCCTACTTCCGGTTCCTGAAGTCCAAGTTGCGCACCGGTGCGCTGCTGCTCAACCACTGCATCACCCGCCCGAACAACCGGACCGGGCCGTCGGCGGGTGGATTCATGGACCGCTACGTCTTCCCGGACGGCGAGGCGACCGGCTCCGGCCGCATCATCACCGCGGCCCAGGATGTTGGTTTTGAGGTGATGCACGAAGAGAACCTGCGCCACCACTACACGCTGACGCTGCGCGACTGGTGCCGCAACCTCGTCGACCACTGGGACGAAGCAGTCGAAGAGGTCGGGCTGCCGACCGCCAAGGTGTGGGGCCTTTACATGGCCGGGTCACGGCTGGGCTTCGAGACGAACGTCGTTCAGCTTCACCAGGTCTTGGCGGTCAAGCTCGACTCCCACGGAGGCGACGGCGGTCTTCCGCTGCGGCCGTGGTGGACGCCCTAGCGCGAGCTACCAGCTTTCGCGCCAGATGCTCGCGAACACTCCGCGATCACGCGAGGCCTCGGGCCGGTGAACCTGCCGGTGAGCCGATGAGGCGCCTTCGTTCTCGACCTCGCGAAGCTACGATGACGTAACCAACGCAGGCGCAAGGAGCGATCGATGCCACCGTGGACGCAGATCGAACTGCTGACCGAGCTGGAGCCGGTCGTCGGGCGCGAATTGGATCGGCACCTCAAGGCGGCCCGCGAGTGGTTTCCCCACGAGTACGTGCCGTGGAGCGATGGCCGCAATTTCGACGGCGTGCTGGACGGCGATGCGTGGGATCCATCGCAATCTCGAGTGACTGAGGTGGCCCGCACCGCGCTCGTCGTCAACCTCCTCACCGAGGACAACCTGCCGAGCTACCACCGCGACATCTACGAGTCGTTCGGCACGGACGGCGCCTGGGGCACGTGGATCGGTCGCTGGACCGCCGAGGAGGGCCGGCACGGAATTGCGATCCGCGATTACCTGCTGACCACGCGCGCCGTCGACCCGGTGACCCTTGAACGTGAACGCATGGTGCACATGACGCAGGGCTTTGCCAGCGCGTACGACCTGGACATGCTGCACACCGTGGCGTACGTCTCCTTCCAGGAGCTGGCGACACGTATCTCACATCGCAACACCGGCCGCTACACCGAGGATCCGGTGTGTGAGCAGCTGCTCGCGCGAATCTCGCAGGACGAGAACCTGCACATGGTCTTCTACCGGAACGTGCTCCAGGCGGCGCTCGAGCTCGCTCCCGATGAGACGATGCGGGCGATCTGTGACGTCGTCAGCACATTCCAGATGCCCGGTAACACCATTGAGGGCTTCACTCGCCGCTCGGTCCAGATCGCGATGGCCGGCATCTACGACCTGCGGATCCACCGAGACGAGGTGCTCGCTCCGATCCTGCGCTCCTGGGACGTCTGGGATCGGGCCGGGCTGTCCGGGGAGGGGGAGCAGGCGCGCGAGCAGCTCGGCACCTACTTCGAGGAGCTGGATCGGCAAGCGGGCCGGTTCGAGGAGAGACGCGCCGCGCGTCAGGCTCGCGCGGAACAACGCCGGTGAAGCCCGGCAGGTAATGCCGAAGTTCCGGCCCGATTGGCACCGTTGCGTCCAGCTGGCACAAGCGGTTCGTCGACATCCCGGGTCTAGACCGTAACCAATGTGGAAACCCACAACTGGCCGAGCCAGGCCGCGAATCGCTCATCCGACCAGCCGCGTTCGGCCACCAGCTGATGCCACAAGGCGCCGTCCAAAGTCGCCCACAACACGTCGCGGCACTCGTCCTCGCTGACCGCCAACTGACCTGTGACAGCTGCTTCCCGCGCGTACTTCGCGGCCGCGTCCAGTCGCCGCTCGTCAAACTCGGCCAGCATGGCAGCCGCGTCCGGCTGGCTGGCGGCCGCGCCTTGCAGCATGAGCAGTAGTGGGGTGATGCGCCTAAACACCGCCGGATAGACGGCCGCTTGCGCCCGAAACCGCCGGGCCAGATCCGGCTCGGCGATCACCGTGCGGATCTCCGGCCGATCCCAAAGTCGGATGTCCTCCTCGTCGCCGCGGAAGCTGACGTACCAGACCTGACGCAGCAGGGTGTGCTTGTTGCGAAACGCGGCGTAAACGGTCTCGACGGCGACCCCGGCAGCGCGGGCGATGTCAGCGATCGTGGTATTTCCGTATCCCGTGCTCAGGAAGAGGCCCTGTGCGGCCTGGATGATCCGCTGCCGGGTTTCGCGCGCCTGCTCTTGACGCCAGGTTGAGTCGTATTGCCTCTTGACAGCTTCCGACATTTAGATACATCCTAACTGTATCGAATCCAGTTTAACTGTATTGGAGGTTATCATGGGAACTGAAGTCGACGATTTCCTGGCCGATATGCTGCCCAAGCAGCTCGCGGCTGAGGCAGCGATCCATAACGGCGACGTTGAACCACGGCTCGCGCTCTGGTCACGGGCCGATCCGGTGACTCTGTTCGGTGCAAGGGACTCAGGAACCGGCTGGAATGAGCTCGACCCGATCTTCCATATGGTTGCCTCCTGGTTCTCCGACTCAACCCAATATGACTTCGAGGTTGTGGCGGCGGGTGCCAGTGGTGACCTGGCTTACACCGTCGGGTACGAGCACAATCGCGTGAAGGTTGACGGTCAGCCGCGGAGCTACACCTTGCGCGTCACCCATGTGTACCGGCGCGAGGACGGGCAATGGCGGATCGTGCACCGACACGGCGACTTCCCGCCCGCTACCGACCAACCAATCGCGTTCCCGCCGACGGCGGCTGCGGACACCGGAAGCCGCTAGCCAGCAGTGCCGCCTCGGCCCGAGGCCTCGAACCACCTGCGCTCGACGCTCCCCAAGCCATTCACATCCTCAGCGCCCGACTCGATCAACCTGACCGACATCAGCTCCGGTGTCGAGGTGAAGCAGCAGGACGGCGCGGCGTGCGGTCGCGAGTTATCGAGCTATCGGCCGCTGGGTCTGTGAGTGTGGCCACCTACTTCTCGAGCGAAACGCCTACCGGACCGGATGGAGGGGTGTGGTTTTAGGAGGTCGAGATGGAGGGCTGGTCGCTCGATAGTCGGGCGACCCTGTCTGGTTCAGCCCCAACGACACTAAGTACGCGCTGCAGCTCGTCAAGCAACGCTGCGACATCAGCGACAGCGTCGTCGTGTAAGGCCTCGGCGACGATCAGTGCCCGGTCCGTTCCCGGTCGGACTGCAGAGAGAGCGCTCTGCCGATTCGTCCATCGCCTCGCGTGCGCCTGACGAGCGGCATCGGCGAAGACCACTTCGCCAGGCGCCGGATGCTCGGTCTCGCCGGAGAAGGCGAGGTAGACCTCGGCGCCGTCCGCATAGCGAACCTCGAGGTTCCCATCCACCCGGTCAAGGTCAAATACGGCGATCGGAATCGCGTACGCCACCGAGACGGCGTTGCAGAGGTCGACCAGCGGGTGGATGTGGGGCAGCGCATTGTCCTTGCGGTACCGACGTAGAAGCGCCTCCGACGAGCAACGGTACTGCGTTGGCTTCAGTCCCATCTGCGCGAATGCGCGCCGCCACGCTTGGATCTCCGGCAGCTCCGACTCAATCGATCCCTGCGGCCGGGCGTCCGCGCGGTCGAGGAATCGCCGCGACTGCCAGGTCATGTCGCGATCCGCGGTCTCCCCTTGAATGACTACGGCACCGGCGGAAAGGTGGGGGAAGTCGCGCCAAATCGCCTCACTGTGCTGGAACCGCATCCGTAGCTACCGGTCCTGCACGGCCAAGCGTCCGGCGAGCAGTACGTAGGAGGCCGCGAAGGTCCGGCGCACCCAGGCGACCACCCTGGGCCTCCCGAGCACAAAGCGCCGCATGCCGGCGGCGAAGTGTCCATAGATGCCGAAGACGACGAAGGTGATCGCCATGAACACCAGGCTCAGCCCGACCAGATGCCTGGTCGCGGCCTGCTCGCCAGGGTGGACAAACTGCGGCAGGAACGCGAAGAAGAAGATCGTCAGCTTCGGATTCAGCAGATTGATGAGCACCGCGGTGCGGATCACCTGCCACACTGACTGCGGCGCCGCCTGCTGGTCGACCTCCAGCGGCGTCGGATTACGCCAGGTCTGCCAGGCGAGGTAGAGCAGGTAAGCGACGCCCGCATACTTAAGCGTCTGGAACGCGACCGCACTGGCGTTGAGCAGCGCCGCCAGCCCGGTGATCGCAGCGACCATGTGCGGGACGACGCCCAAGGTGCAGCCAACTGCTGCTACGACGCTCGCCCGGGCCCCGCGCGACAGGCCCGCCGCCACGGTGAATAGGACGCCGGTGCCCGGCGTCGCCACGATCAACAGCGTCGTCAAGAAAAACGCCAGGCTCATGTTCAGCAGCCAACCAGACTCTCGTACCTACAGGACGAGTGGCCTCCAGATAGCCCATCAAACCGTTCGCCAACGCGTCGGCGCCATCGCGCACATAGATCCTCGCGAACGTCTGCTCCCCATGATGCTCATCGAGCTACCGCCAGGTCTGCGATTGTGGGCGGCCAGCCGCCAGGTAGGCGCCCGCGGCACAGGCGACCAGGAGTGCGGCCGCCAACCAGAGCGGCGCGGCGAGGGCGACCCAGCGCAGCAGGACTCCTCCCGTTAACGCACCAGCGAGCATCGCCAGGACCGAGATCAGTCGCCGACCGCGCACTGATTGTGATGTGGTGTCGGCGACCAGACCGGTGACGGTCAAGGTGAGCACCGTGGTGGTCAGGTCGGGTACGGCCAGGCGGCGTACCACGGCGTTTTGGCCGCCCATCGCCAAGGCGAGCAACCCGATCAGCGTCAATCGCACCGCCGAGCTGTGCACACCAGCTGTGCTTGCGATGACGGACGCGACCAAAACGACGCCCGCCTGAACCGACGTGGCGGCAGCCAATAGGTTCCCACGGTGCACCGCTCGGCCAGCGGCCCACCGCCCGCCGAGCGTCGCGCCAAGTACAAACGCCAATACCGCGAGAAGGCTGGCCACGATCGAGATCTCGCCAACACCGGCCAGGCCAAAGCCGAGGAAGACCACGTTTCCCGTCATGTTCGCAACGAACACATGACCGAGCCTGAGGTAACTGAACGCGTCCACAAGGCCAGTCACCACCGTCAAGCAGACTAGGAACACCGGCAGCGGTCCATGTGGGCGGTCAGCGATCATCGGGTCACCATCACAAGCACCAAGTCTGAAGGTCAGGTCGGATGTAGCCCTGGCAAAGCTCAATGCGTGAACGGCTGACTGTGCCGCCCTAAACCGTCATTGAGGTTGGTCGGGCGCGAAGGCAACCGACGAACGGAGCTCGCGCGGCCTAGTGAGCACACGTTCGGCGATTCGCCGGGGCGGTATCGGTGCTGAGGAATCCATCTCCCCCAGCTGTGACTCGAGCTCCTGGACCCGGTGGTTCAGTTCCTCAGGCATGTCTGCGAGTCTCATGTGATACGGAGGTAGAGCCTCGAGCCGCCGCAGGATCCTCTTGCACTCCGCTGCGGCCCTACGATGCCGCTCGGCGCGGCCACCCAGGTCCAGGAAAGTGACGACAGCGGTGAGCACGGTGGCCCCGACCGCGATGAAGGCGCTGAGGAGGGCCAGGGCACCACTCGAGCCGCCACTGCCCCACGCTGCCACAGCGGAGGATCCGGCGAGTGCCGCGAGGATGACCGCCGAACCCCCGAGGCCGTAGTGAAGAGTCTGGATGCGGCGTGCGGCGTCCTCATGGATGAGTCGTTGCGTGACCACATGAACCTGCCAGCCCTGCAGCAGCTTGTCGACCTGCTCGAACTCGTAAACGATGAGAGGGCCGCCACGGCGAAGGCGCTCGGCATCTCCATACGTCGCAGCGCTACTGGCTGTTGGCAAGCCTGAGCTCCTCGCCTTGTCCTCAGTCGACATCGCATGCCCTCCAACGACAGATAGTGCTGCCACGGTACGTGCGCAACGGATCATGATCATTGAGCCGATCCACCGCGTAGGTTCCTGAAGATCGTTTCTGTGGGTGATTGGGTGACGAGCATAGGACCTGATCGGCAGGACTTGTCAGTTCCGCCGTCGAGCCATTGATAAACCGAGCGCTCAGTCTAATAATGGTGGCGTGACTGCTACGTCCCGTCGGTTCCGGCTAGAGCACGAAGGCCACCTCCTGCAATTGTCGGCGCGGCGCAACGGGCTGCGAACTCGAGTGGAAATGTTCGTCGATCGACACCTGGTCGGGGAGGCGTCTGGTGTCGGTCGCGTCCTAGCACCTCTTCCGGTGGTGGCCACGCAAGTTGCGGCACCGTGGGCCGGCGTGGAGCATGGCGCCGGATCATCACACAAGACCGGGAGTGAGTCTTCGCGTCCGACAGTGCTGGTGCTCAGCGTGCTGCCCGGGAGCGTGAGCCGGGCGCTGCTCCTTGTCCCGCGCCTGCATTCGACAGATCCCGAAGCCAATCCGGACAGGCCGGACGAGGCACGGCCTGACGACGAGATCATGCCCGCGTTGCCGAAGGGCGTAGCCGGAATGACCGGACTGGTCACGATGGAACGGCACCTCTTCGATCCGCCGCCGGGGTCATTCGCGGCCCGACTGTTGGTCTTCCAACGCAACCATCCGCGGTTGTACGCCTCCCGCCACGTAGTGCGCGCCCTCGGCAGGGTCGCGGCGGTACTGCTTGGTCTTGCGGTGTTCGTACGGCTTCTGCTGCAACCTGTGCTGGACTGGATCACCGATCGGCTCCCCACCATCGAGCTGCCGTCCATCCCGTTGCCCGATATCGACTGGCCATCCATCCCATGGCCCGACATCGATCTGCCCGAGCTGGCCGTGCCTTCCTGGCTGCGGGTGATCATCGGCACCGCCAAGTTCTGGGTACCGCTGCTGATTGCGATCGGCGTGGCCCTGGCCGAAATCCGGCGGCGGCGAGCCGCGGCCGTCCGGGAGGGGAACCGCGATGCGCACCGTTGATCCCAAGAGGCACCGAGCGCGCAGGACGCACATCATCGAGTCGGCGCTGGTTCTTTTTGCCAGCAAGGGATTCGCTGACACCACCACCTCTGACATCTGTCGGGCCGCGGGCATCAGCACCGGCTCCCTGTTCCACTACTTTCCCTCCAAGCAGGCGGTCTTCTACGGCATCTGGGAGCTTGACCGCACTGAGTGGGACGAGGTGTTCGCGGCGGCGGAGGCTGATCCGGATCCGTGGGCGGCTCTGATGGCGATCGTTGACAAGCTCGCTGCCGACGCCGCCGAGCCGATCATGGCCGGTTTGTTGGTCGAGGTGATCGCCCAGGCGCATCGCGACCCTGAGTTCGCGGTAGGGCTGGCCGAGAATGACCGGCGTCAGATCAGCGGCGTAGCGGGGGTCATTCGCCGACTGCGGGAGGCGGGTCTCGCTGATCCGGAGCTGTCCGACGAGGAGGCGGCGCGCTGGGTGCTGACCCTCACCGACGGCTTCCTGGGTCGCGGGTATCCCGAGCCCGACCGCGACTTGAACGCGGCCGTGGACACGGCCAAGGTGCTGATCGCGCGCGTGTTGCGCCGGCCTGGCGCATCGTGAGATCGCCCGATGAACGCGCCGCTTCGGCACTTGCATTGCTCCTGCTGGCCCGTGGGTCGGTGAGTTCCTGCTCGGCTACGCCGTACGCCAGCTTCCCGCACTGATGATCTTGGAGTTGCGGTACGGGTGCGGGGCGCTGCTGATCCAGGGAGGTGACACAGCGGACCGGCCGCGGCTAGCTGACGATCCTCCTACAGGGCGCCGCCGACGGGATCATCAAAGCTGGCATCGTCGACCAGACCTCAAGAAAGCCAGCCATCAAACAACTCCGCTTGCGGTCCACAAGTGATGCAGAATACCTATTTTCGCGGAGGCTCCCGCACTGTTACGGACCGCCTCACCGCGTGCCTAACCCAGCAGCGGGTCTCGACAGCTCAGGCTTGTTTTGCTTCTTGGGGAAGCGGGATCTTCTTGCTGCTTTCAAGGAGGAGCCACACAAACGGCAGCAGCAGCACAAGTTTTAGCAGCGGTGATACTGCTCCGGAGCCGAAATACCGCACGACGTAGCTGTAGATTTCCGCACAAACGGCCACGGCCATCACGCCAATCCCGAACAACTTCACCTTGCCATGGCTCATCAAAAGCACTGTAGCGCTACACCACACCAAGAAAACGTCGACTGACAATGTTTCGAGCTGCTGCCCGAGGATTTGAAACGCCAGGTAAGTGAGCCAATCGATGTGCAGCAGCTGACTGATGCCTTGCAACAGAAATGTGGCCCCGAAAGCGCCGATCGATAGGCAGCCGATCCAAGGTAGCCATCGCGGTGGCTCGAAATCGAACGCGGCGAATGCTGTGAGGAGACACCCGACCCCACCCACAAGATGTAGCACGATTTCGGCGCCGCTGCCGACAATGAGTTGAAACAGAAAGGCTACCGGAACGGCCAGTAAACACACGCTTGCAGCTAATACCCCGCGTAGCGATCGCACGGTAAGGATCCTTCCCGACGGCACCCAAGCGATATTCGGCATCCAGAAGCCCGATCACGGCAACCGGGCGCCGACTGCACGCAACCTTCGGGCTCCGTCAGGCAGAGCATAGAGCCGCGATGGTCGTCTGTCAGTAAATCAAAAGCTGGGCACTACAGCAGTAAGCACCGCCGAGGAGTGCCTTGGGTGCGGCTCAGGACTGCGAGCTCGCTGTAAGGATTTGTCATCCGAGTAAGCAACATCCAGTGCTTGCCCAATGCCCGCCAAGCTGCTCGTCTTCGACCGGGTGTCGCGTTGTCATTGTCACGCCGGCCCGACTGGTACCACTCTCACCAGATGAGCATGGTGATCGAGCCGCGGCGTCTTGGACGGTCGCACTTGAGGAAGGGCACCAACCTGCTCACGGCGAGCATCGTCAGCGTTGCAGGGCTGTGGGTGTGAGCGGGGCTAAGGAGCCGAATCGGCAATGTCCTTGCTGGCAGGCATCCATCGTTTCGCTGACGTCCTGGCGGGTCGCCTGCAGTTCGGCGATCTTGGTGTCGATGCGGTCGATGACAGCCTGCATTCGCCACAGTTCTGATTCGCATGTTGCCCTGCCGGTGTCGTGGCTGCTCAGCGCATCGATGGCTTCGTCGAGGGTGAATCCGAGCTGTTGGAGTGCTCGGGCGAACCGGATGCGTTCGACCGTTGAGGCCTCGTAGATGCGGTAGCCCGAAGGCGTGCGGTCCGGTGCCGGCAACACGCCACGGCGTTCGTAGAAGCGGATGGTGTCGATGCTGACCCCGGCCTGCTCGGCGACTTGTCCGATCTTCATGCCGGTCCCTTCTTGACTCTGGACTTAGGTCTAGAGTTTAGGGTTTGGATAGCTCGGACGCAACGCGCGTCCGAACCGTCCTTACCAGGGAGTCCTCATGGATCTTGAAGTGAATCCGGTGCCGATTGTGTGCGACATGAGTACCGCGCCTGACACCGGCCAGCAGCGGCTGGCGGAGTACGACCGGCTGTTTGCCAGCCACCTGCTAGGCCGGGAGCGCAGGGGCGAAGGTATTCGTTTCCGGCTGCGGGCCGACCATGGCGTTGAGGTGTGGGTTCGGGATTTGGCCGCCCGGGAAAAGGCCTGCTGCGCGTTCCTCGACTCTCAGATCACGGTCGACGGCGGTCAGGTGCTGTGGGACATCACCACGATCGACGACGACATCGCACGGGCCATCCTCAACGAATATTACGATCTACCCGATTCGGCTAGCGCCGAGGCCGACGAACTTGAACGGCGGCTGTCGGCCAAAGGTCTGCAATTCGTAGGCATACCCGGCGGCACGGCAACCCAAGCGCATCCGGCAAGCTCATAGTGGAATGGCCGGGGCCGGAAGCCATGCTTTTCGGCAGCGACTCGATCACCGCGCTCCCAGAGCAACACGGCCATCACAGCCGAAGCCGGACGAGGTAGGGGGTGATGAACCAAATCAGCCGTCTGCCCATAGCCCGCAACGGCCCCGAACTTCGCAGTCGCCTCATCCAGTGAGATTGGCACTGCGTACGGCAGGTGGTCTTCTCCGATGCTCGAGTTGCCTAAGGCTCGCTACGAGTCCACCTCAGAGATGAAGATCTTCGCCCCACCCCTTGCAAAGTTCGGGATGTCGTTGGGTGCTGCCTGTCCTTCTTTCGTCGATAGGCTGCTTTGCAGCCGTTCCATGTCATCGAAGTACATCTCGAAGATCCGGTAGTAGGGCGGCACGGTGCCGTCGGGCGTGGCAACAATCCGGGCAGCTTCATATCTTTGAAAGTTGGGCATTTTGTCGACCAGCGCCATGTGCGTGTTGGCGTAGTACACCTCGAATGCCGCCGAGTCCTCGGGGTGCCCGTATAGCACGGTTAGCTTCACCATTTGGAACCTCCATTTACTCGTGAACCGCGTCCGCTCAGAGTGCGCGGCCGCAACATGGCAGGTCAGCCGGCCTGACACTCTTGACATCTCGCTACCGTCCACTCCCCTGAACCCACTAGTTTGGTTCCACCCTTGTTCGCGGCTGAGCTGGACGGGGTCGACGATGACGATCCGGTCGCGCTCGGTTCGGATCAGTTCTTCGGCGCGGAACTCGCGAAGGACACGTACCACGACCTCACGAACCGTGCCGACCGCGTCGGCCAGTTCCCGTTGGCTCACGAGGACGTGCAGTTCGCCCCGTGCGGACACGCCCGGGGATGCCAAGTCGAGAAGATGCCGGGCAACCCGCTGCCGAACCGTCGTGAATGCGCCGCCCGAAATCTCGGTGATGAAGCTTTGCACGCGTTCGCTGACCTCGGTGAGCAAGGCGCGCGCGATTCGTACGTCCGTTCCGGCCAAGCGACGCGCCACCGCGGGTGACATTTGGACGAGCTCTGATTCAACGAGCGCCTGAGTGCTTCCCGACGTAGCAAGCGGTCGTGCGAAGAGTGTGTATACGCCAATGAGCGCCCCCGGGTGGCAGTACCGGACCGTCAGCGCTCAGCCGTCTGGCGCGGTGACGAAAGCCCGGACGACCCCACTCATGAGCAGCTCGAAATACGGCGCGCTGCCGGCTTCTCGGTGTGTCACCCATCCTGCGGATATCCGCGTCCTGACCGAGCCCACCATGAGTTCGTTGAGGGCATCGGCCGGCAGCCCGCGTAAGTGCGATGCCTCGACCGCAGCGCGAATGTCGGCGTCCACGGCGGCAAACTTACGACGCCGCTTGTCTGGCTAAACGCCCCGGTCAACAGGCACCATTCGCCATCCGCGACACCGCTGGACCTCCGATCGCAACGTTTGCGGCAGACCCCGTACAGTGACTTCCATCCCGCCCTCAGCCCGCTACCGATTCTGATGTGTTGCGCTCAGGGAAGGGCGAGCGGAACAACGGCAGTGTCCGCGCGGCAAGTGGTGACCTGCCCTCTCTTGGCCCGCTGATGCTCGCCTGAGAAGGTATGAGTCAGAAGCTGACGCGGTGCCGTCCCCGAGGGAGGAGGTTGCGAGGTGTCCTGGGTTGGCTACGTGATCTGGTGGCAGGTCTACCCCCTCGGCTTCCTGGGAGCCGAGAAGGAGCTGGGCCCGTTCCAGAGCGAGGTGAACCGGCTGCCGAGGCTGCAAGGGTGGCTCGATCACCTGATCTCCTGGGGCGGCAACGGCTTGCTGCTCGGCCCGATCTTCACCTCCAGCAGTCACGGCTACGACACGGTCGACTACTTTCAGATCGATCCGCGTTTGGGTGATGACGCCGACTTCGACGCTGTGGTCGCGGCCTGCCGGGAAAGGGGTGTGCGGCTGCTGCTCGACGGGGTCTTCAACCATGTGGGCCGGGACTTCCCGCCCGTCGCGAAGGCACTTGCCGAAGGACCGGGATCGGAGGCCGAGGATTGGGTGTCCCACCTCTACGACACCGGCGGTGTGATCACTGCCGACTACTTCGAGGGCCACAACAACCTCATTACCCTCAATCACAGCTCGACACGGGTGCAGGATTATGTGCGTGACGTGATGTTGCACTGGCTGCGCCGCGGCATCGACGGCTGGCGGCTGGACGCCGCATACGCCGTACCGGCGAGCTTCTGGGCCGCGGTGTTGCCAGCGGTCCGGGAGGAGTTCCCCGACGCCTGGTTTGTCGGCGAGATGATTCACGGCGACTACATCGACTACGTGAAAACGTCTGGCCTGGACTCGGTGACGCAGTACGAGCTGTGGTGGGCCATCTGGTCCTCCATCAACACCGTCAACTTCCACGAGCTGCAATGGACCCTGGGCCGCCACGCCAAGTTCGTGGAGCACTTCCGCCCGCTGACGTTCCTGGGCAACCACGACGTGACCCGGGTGGCCAGCCAGATCAGCGACCCGCGGCACTGGTCGCACGCGGTGGCGCTGCTCGGCTTTCTGCCTGGGGTGCCGTGCGTCTACTACGGCGACGAGTTCGGTCTGGAGGCAGTCAAAGAACAGCGCCCCAGCGGCGACGACGCCGTACGGCCGGAAATGCCGAAGCAGCGGTGGCTGTTCACCCACCAGCACCCCGAACTGGAGCAGGCATATCGGCGGGTGATCGGGCTGCGCCGCCGCAACCCGTGGCTGGTCGACGCGATGATCGAGACCGAACAAGTGGACAACGCCCGCATCGTCATCCGGGCCCAGGCCAGGCACGGCGAGCAGTCCTTGGCCCTGGCCCTCAACTTGACAGGTGAACCGTTCGCGCTCACCGACAGCGCGGAGGTGCTGGAAGCCGAGCCTGACGTCGCAGACCGAGCCGTAGCGCCACACGGCTGGGCCGTCATCGCGCGCTAAGCCGGCTCGAATCCCGCGAAGCAACGGCTTCTGCGATTCGCTCCACCTTCGATATTGCGTACGATCAGCTCGGATTCACGACGTTGGGTCAGAGTGGACGACACGAGCGGAAACTGGGAGCGCCAGTATGAAGGCGTTTATGTCGGAGAAGTACGGGCCGCCTGACATGCTTCGGATGGCGGAGGTCGAGAAACCTGCCCCGGCCGCCGATGAAGCGCTGGTGAAGGTGCTGGCAGTATCGGTCAATCCCGCGGACTGGCGTTCCATGCGCGCCAAGCCCTTCTTTTCGCGCGCCACTTTGGGGTTGCTGCGGCCAAAACATAGGATCCCCGGCGGTGACATTGCCGGGCGAGTGGAGGCGGTGGGCAGCGGCGTCACCCAGTTCAAGCCCGGGGACGAGGTCTATGCCAATCTTTTAGATCACGGTTCCGGCGGCTTTGCAGAATACGTTTCGGTGCCAGTTGAGGTTATGTCTTTAAAGCCGGCAAACCTGTCGTTTGAGGAAGCGGCTGCAGTTCCGATGGCAGCGGTGACCGCACTCCAGGGCCTTCGCCACCACGGAGAAATCCAGGCCGGGCAGCGGGTGCTGGTCAATGGCGCTTCCGGCGGCATCGGCACATTTGCGGTCCAGATCGCCAAGTCATACGGCTCCGAGGTGACCGGCGTGACCAGCACCCGGAACATCGACATCGTCGGTTCGCTCGGCGCTGATCACGTCATTGACTACACCACTACAGACCTACTCCAAAGCGGGCGGCGCTATGACCTGATCCTCGACACGGTCGGGAACCTATCGGTGCACGCTCTCAGACGCATGCTTACCGAGGGCGGCAAGGCCGCCGTCGTCGGGTTCACCAGCGTGGCGAAGTTGATCGGCATTTCGCTGCGCGGCGGCAAGGACATCGCCATAGTCTCGGCCCACGTAGCCACCACGGATCTGGAATTCCTTGCGAAGCTGATTGAGGCCGGCAAAGTGCGCCCCCAGATCGACCGGCGCTATCCGTTCGCCGAAATCCCCACAGCAATCACCTACCTGGAACAAGGCCACGCGAGAGGGAAGGTCGTCGTGGGTGCGCCGACGACGACCGCGTAGTCAGCAAAGCTGCCCTGGCGACCGGTAAGCCAGCCGACTCGCTGCCCTTCGTGGAGGTCGGTGACCTCCGATCCGACCACCACGATCAGGCCAGCTTGATAAGTGGTTGCATGACCGCTGACATCGAGCGCGAGCTGCTGCCGCCGCAGCAACGTCTTCATAAGCGACTGCGTGCCTTCCCGCCGGCCGGTTCCGCGCTGACTGGATGATCCACCGGTAGCGGCTTGGCGACGGACACTCGTGGCGTCAGGGACGTTTCAGCGGACCGGAGAAACGGTCAGGCGGTGTCCACTCGGCGTGGTTCAGGCTCATGGTTGCTCGCTCGGATGAGGTCGGCGGCGCGTTCAGCGATCATGACGGTCGGCGCGTGAGTATGGCCGCGAATGATCCGGGGCATCACCGAGGCGTCCACCACCCGCAACCCATCCAGGCCGCGGACCCGCAGCTCACAGTCCACCACCGATGCATCGTCGCCTCCCATGCGGCAGGTTCCGACAGGGTGGAATGCCGTCCCGGCGTATTCCCGAATCAACGTCGCCAGCTTCGCATCATCGACCTTGCCCGGCCAGGGTGCCATAGGCGCGCCGACGTACGGGCGCAGCGCAGCGGTGTCGCATACCCGCTCGGCGATGCGCATGCCGACAACAAGACCGCGCAGGTCCGACTCGGCAGTGAGGTAGCCAGGGTCGATGACCGGCGGCTCCGCCGGGTTGCCACTGGCAAGACGGATGTCACCGTGGCTGTCCGGTTGCAGGAGCTCCACCCCCAAGGTCAGCCCGTGGCCGGGTGGAGGGGTTAGGCCCTCGCCCAGCAGCGGTACCGGAAGCCAGACGAGCTCAAGATCGGGTGCGGCCAGAGCTGGGTCGCTGCGGACGAAGGCGACTGCTTCGTTCACGCTGGAGGTAAGCATGCCGCGGCGCGCGACCAGAAACCGGGCCAGCTGGGCCCGGGAGTCGGCCGCGAAGAGGGTTACCGGCATCGGGCAGTGAACGATGATCCCGCAGGCCAGGTGGTCTTGCAGGTTCGCACCGACGCCCACCAGCTCATGGCGCGGCTCCACGCCCACGGCGCGAAGCTGGTCGGGATCGCCGATGCCTGAGAGCATGAGCAGCTGCGGCGAGTTGACAGTGCCGGCGCTAAGGAGCACCTCGCGAGAGGCGGTCACTCGCTGGGTCACGCCGGCCGCATTCCGGTACTCCACGCCGGTAGCACGGGCCCCGTCGAACAGAATCCGCTGGGCGTGAACCCCGGTGAATACGGTGAGGTTGCGTCGCCGCCTGGCGGGGCGTAGGTACGCGTCCGCGGCACTGTTCCGCAGCCCGCGGCGCTGGGTGACGGCGGTCGGTGAATATCCGGTGTTGTCCGGCTCGTTGAGTTCGCCGAGGCGGCGCATGCCCAGCTCGGCGCAGGCGGCCAGGAACGCCGATGTGGTCGGGTTCGGGTCGCGCAGGTCGGAGATGAATTGCGGGCCGGAGGTGCCGTACACCCCGCCGACGTTGCTGCCCACGCGGCGCTCGGCCCGCTGGAAGTATGGCAGCACCTCGTCATAGGACCAGCCCGGACAGCTTTCCGCCCAGCCGTCGTAGTCGACACGATGCCCACGTGTCCATGCCTGACCGTTGATCGATGACGAACCGCCGAGGGTTTTGCCACGCGGCCAATACAGCTCCCGATCCGACAGCTGCGGCTGCTTGGTCGTGCGGTAGTTCCAGTCGTAGGCGGTCTGAAGCAGCTTGATGAAACCCAGCGGGATGCGAATCTCCCGCTTCCGGTCCGACCCGCCCGCCTCCAGCAGCGCAACCCGGCACTCGGGGTCGGCCGACAGCCGGCCAGCCAGTACACAGCCCGCAGACCCGGCGCCCACGATCACGTAGCCATAACTTCCGGCAGCCATCACGTCTCCTTACCCCGGCTCCAAACACCAAACGGGCCCAGCGGCAACCGGGTGAGCCGAGCGGCCCACGCCGGTAAACCGGCAAGCCCGGGCGCTTAGCCTGATCACTGGTTGGTGCGGCCCTTGGGTATCTTCTCGTTTCAAGAGAAGTTGACCACACCAAGGGCTCTCTGCAACCGTCGTGCGATATCCCCTGGCTGGCTAGCCGCTGCCTCCTCATGTTTGGCTCATTACTGGACGGCCGTCCTCGCTACTCGATGACACGCAGGACCACCTTGCCGTGCTTGCCGCGAGCGGCGCTGCGCGTAAATGCCGCGCGGGCCTCGGCTAGCAGGAAGACCGAATCGATCTCGGGCCGTAGCTCGCCCATGTCGACTAGCCGGGCCAGTTCGAGCAGTTGCTCGCGGTTGGGCTCGACGACGAAGTAGTGGGCGCCAGGGCTCTCCTCTGCGATCGTCACGGTTCGGCCGGCTTGGTCGGCGGAGCGGGCCAGCGCCTCGCCTCCGGCAGCGTCGAGCAGCAGATCGCATGGCTCGCCTGCCTCTACGAGCGTCGCTCCCTGGCTACGAACGAGCTGCGCAGCGATGTGGCCAACACCACCACGCGCGCCTGTGATACCGACGCGTTCACCCGGCTGAAGCTGCCCATGGACCATCAAAGCCTGCCAAGCGCTGAGGCCGGGCATCGGCAACGCTGCCGACTGGACGTGGCTTAGCGAACGCGGCTTGGGCCCCAGCACCTCAGCCGGCACCAGCGCGTAGTCAGCCGCTACGCCGTCCCGATCGAACGGTGTGAGCGCGGTCACCTCTTGGCCGGCCGAGAACTCGTCGGTGTCTTCGGCAACGACGCCCGACAGCTCGTAGGAGGGGGTCGCTGGCAGCCGGTCGATCGGCCACTCCAGCTCGCCACGTGTGATCGCGACGGCATGGACGCGAACCAGCACATGGCCCGGACGCGGCTGGGGCGCCTCGACCTCCTCAAGCCGGAGGCTCTCGATCTGGCCAGGCGGATGCAGACGGATCGCTCGCATGGGCAAACCCCTCTCCCCGGGCTCCTGCCGGCCTGGTTCGACCTCCCCGGCGCTCGTCGCCGCGACGGTGAGCCCCTTGAGTTGCCCACACAGCCCTGCGCACGATGATGCTCTCCTCCGGCGGGATGACCAAGTGGCTCGACCGCCTGGGGCCGGCCTGGTGGACACCAGGCCGGTGGCGCATGCAATCGACGCTGACCAACGGCGCACACATTCGCTTGCAGATCAGCGGTGAAAGCAGGAGACCCGCTCTCAAAGGAGCAAACCAAGAAAACTATTGGAGCAATGGAAAACAGACAACAACAAGACCTGCCACACGGCAGACTCGTTCAGAATTGCAGTAGCTACACAGGATGTTCAGAAGATCATGAACTGACGCTATTACTGTTGATTGCCGTACAGCACAAGCAAATTCTCGTAGTCAATTGGATCCGGATCAAAAACATCATCGTAGGTGTCGCGATTCATAAGTACGTGTTGTGTCTTCCTGTGTGCAAGGCCGACAGCATGTCCCATTTCGTGAACGGCGACATTTGTCTTGGCACCGCCCCTAAGTGAGCTGGAATAGTCGATATGGCCTCCAACGGTAAAACCTCCGGACTCAACTGCATCGAAGTTACCATCTGCTCCCACAGTACTTTCAGGAGCAACACTTACCGTTATACAGTTCCTGTCTGGTTGGCAGGTCTGGACGAGCTTGGTATCCAGACATGGGCTACGGTTCCAGGCTGCAACTCCTTTTTGCATTTCGGCGACCCAATCAGGTGTTACATTCTTTGTCTCAAAGGTAATGACGACTTTGGTAGCACCATTTCGTTTCCATGGCACCTGATGGTCACTCGGATCCTGGTCCTGTAACGCCACTCCTGCCGGTGCAACACAGGCATCAGCAATCGCGCCTGATGGCTCGGACGCTGGAGAAGCCGCGCGCTGCTCTGGGGTCGCGGACGAGCACGACGGAAGAATCGCCAGCGTCGCCACCACAAGAACGAGGGCAAGCCGCCGCGCCCGGCCGATCATGCGCCGACACTACCGGGCCGCGCCCAATCACTGAGCACTCGATATTAGATAGGACTTCGTCCAAGGTCCGGGCCGCCAGTCCTCAGGAAGCGATGCGCCAGCCGGCGGTCTTTTCCTCGCGCATCCGGCCGCGTCGGCGGCGCAGCAGATTGGCAAAGGCCGACGTAGCGCGTGTTCCAAAGCACGAACCCCCATGCCGCGACTCGCGCCAGGACCTGATCATCGCCTCTGACCTAGCCTGCCCGATAGCGGACTGGCTGCCGGTATACGTTCCCCGGGACGTGTGTCACTGCTGGAACGCTCAGCGGGCGTTCCGATCGCCGACCCCTGCGGAATACCGGCAGCGTGCTTGCTGGTCGCCTCGCTGGACCCTGCCCAGACCGGATGAGGTCAGCCTGTAGCGGTCGGGATAGCTTGCTCGAAATGACTCGATTCCTGATCACCGGCATGTCGGGCACCGGTAAGTCGACTGCGCTCGCCGAATTGGCCCGGCGCGGCCATCGGGTGGTCGACGCTGACTTGTCTGACTGGAGCATCGAGGTCACCTCGCCAACTGGATCCGGCGCAGAGCAGCTTTGGCGCCAGGACGCGATGGACGCATTGCTCGCCCAGCCCGTCACCGGATGGCTCTTCGTCGCAGGGTGCGCCTCTAATCAAGGCTCGTTTTACGACCGCTTCGACGCCGTCGTGCTGTTGAGCGTGCCGGGCGAGGTCATGCTCCAGCGCATCGCGACACGGTCAACCAACCCCTTCGGCAAGCGTGCTCACGAGCAGCAACGCATCGTGGCGGATCTAAAGCTGTGGAGCCGCTTCTGCGGGCAGCCTCGACGGTAGAGATTGTGACAACGATCCCCGTAACCGAGGTTGTTGACGCACTCGAATCCATAGCACGCCGAGCCGATGACGGGACGGCCGGTCGTTTCACACACCCTTGACACCTGTCCTGCAAGCCGACCCTCACACGAGAC
This sequence comes from uncultured Actinomycetota bacterium, assembly GCA_963734005.1. Classification (GTDB taxonomy): domain Bacteria; phylum Actinomycetota; class Actinomycetes; order Propionibacteriales; family Propionibacteriaceae; genus Microlunatus. The sequence continues at coordinate 159,749 of CAVTFS010000024.1, read as the reverse complement.
GGATCGGTTCAAGGGTCCGGTCACTCGGTCGTGGAGCTGAGCCGAGTCGTGGGCGCGGCGAAGCTCCAGGACCCGGATTGTGAAGGCGTGACGAAGAGGATGCGCCCGCACAACGCTGTAGCCAGTCCGACGGCGATGACTTCTCGCATTGGTCCCAGTCTGTACCGACACCGACCAACCGCACTCAAGGAGAATGACATGACCACTACCTACACCTTTGACGTCTTTTCCAGCCTCGATGGCTACGGCGCCGCCAGCGGCAACTGGACCGGCTACTGGGGTAAGCAAGGCCCCGAGTTGCTCGACCACCGCCTTGCCTTGTACGGCGCGGAGCAGCGGATGGTCTTCGGAGCCAACACCTATCGGGCCTTCGCGCAAATGCTGGCCTCCAGCACCGAGGAGTCCGAAGTGCGTGACCCATGGGTCACCCGGATGGTGAACATGCCGGCAACGGTGGTGTCGACGACGCTCGAAGCACCCCTCGACTGGCCAGACGCAACCGTCGTGAGCGGTGACGCTGTCGACGTCGTCGCCCGGCTCAAGGAAGAGTCCGACGTGCCGTTGCGCTCGCACGGCAGCCTGTCGTTGAACCGGGCGCTAATGGCCGCCGGCCTCGTCGACCACGTGCAGGTGACGCTCTTCCCGGTCATCACCGGTCAGACCGGGCTAGACCCGATCTTCCAAGGTGCGGCCGACTTCGACCTGAAGCTGATCGAGAACCGGACGCTCGACGGTCACATACAAGAGCTCATCTACCGACCCACCCTCCATTGACCTGTACGGATCCGAAGAGGATCCGTGATACCTGCATCCATCCATGCACCCCACCGCGGGCGGACGTGAACGAAAACACGACCGCTCGACTGGCACCTCAACTGTGCGCACCTTGCCAGCCTGACGGGCTCAGCCCTACTGCCCACCGGACTCGCCACGACCCTTCAGCGACGTTCCCCAAGCGGACCCACCAGCGCCGTTTGGAAGTGGACGAACAAGAGATGCTGTCCTATCAGTGTTCAGAGTCGTACAGGAGGAGCCGCAATGGATCTGCGTCTTGAATTGGTCTCCGTTCCGGTGGTCGATGTTGACCGCGCGAAGGCGTTCTATGTCGACCAGGTCGGTTTTGGCGTCGAGCAAGACGTGCAGGTCGACGAGAATCACCGCTTTGTGGAGCTGATGCCGCCCGGCTCCCCGTGCTCGATCGCCTTGACCACGGGTTATATCGACTCCGAGCCGGGCTGCCTCAAAGGAGGCCAGCTCAACGTCGAGAACGTCGATGAGGTGCACGCATTCCTACTCGATCGTGATGTTGAAGTGTCCGACATCCAGGACCACCCCTGGGGCCGTTTCTGCTTCTTCTCCGACCCCGATGGCAACGGTTGGTCAATCCACGGTCCGCTGCATCCGGAGTAGGTCCGATGAGTGAGACCTCCCAACCACCTCCGCGGAGGCGACCGCCTTACGGCTGGATGCCACACCCCGATCTTCCGGGGGTCAGAACGCCGTCATCGTCGACTGGGGCACCGCTAGCGATGGCCCCGGTGGCCGTTGACAAAGACGGTCGGTCGTGGCGGATCGGAACCAGCGACGATGTGGCCTGGATCGCAGGTCACACGATTGACGGGCTCACCATCACCAACGCCATACCGCCGCGATTCGACGCGTACGCCACCTTTTACCAACCAGAGGGTGCAGACATCACGCTCCATGAGCGCACGGTCGTGGACATCTTGAAGGCGCACACAGCCGAGCAGCCGTGGTGGCTCGGCCACCTCGATACCGGTGCCCACGACGTGGTCTTCAACACCGTCCCCAAGGTGACGCTCTACTTGGGGCTGGAGGTACGTCCTCGTCGAAGCCGGCCCCGAGCAAGCTCTGACATGGCGGACCGGTCACATGCGCGGTGGCCTGTTAGGAGGGCTGCCAGACCTGTTCTTCCCCGCTGACCGCACATGGCTCGCCTGGGCCCTATGGGACGACGCCTGGACAGACTTCGGAGGTTCGGCCGAACTGGTCGACGCGCTGCAGCAGGATCCGATCACGAACGCGCGCCAGGTCCAGCCTGACCAGGACGCAGTGCCGCCTGGACTCACCCGCGAATAACAGACCTGACCCACGTGCGACCGCACGGCCCCAGCTCGGGTACCGGATTCCGCCACTGACTGACCCATAAGTCCACCGCCATACGATCCCATGCGCCTCTGACCCCTGACCGTTGCGAGCATCACTCGACTCAGGGTTGTCCAACTGGCGCTGCTCCGACCCATGCCGCGAGGCTGAGCCCATGGACATGACGATGCCGGGGTGCTTCCGACCACGATGGCGGACCGCTTGCTCGGAGTCGGCGGATGCTCGACTGACGAGAGGCGGCCACAGGTGCTAGCGGTGGAGGTGCTCGGTTGGGTCGGATCAGCTCTGCTGGTGTACTCGGTGCTGCAGACCCGCATTTTGCGTCTGCGGCTGTTCAGCGGCGTCGCGTCGGCGCTCCTGGTGATCTTCAACGCGGCCATCGCGGTCTGGCCGATGGTCGCGCTGAACGTGACGCTCACCGCCATCAATGTTTTCTATATCGTGCGGCTGCTACGTGGCAGGCACGACTCGCGGACTTTCGATTTGGTCGAGATCTCTCCGAACGAGGCCTACCTGAAGCACCTCCTCCACGAGTTCGACGCTGACATTCAGCACTTCAACCCTGGATTCTCTGGCGACGATGCCGCTCGCACCGATCTCGGCTTCCTCATCCTCACCGGAGCGGAGACGGTGGGCCTAGTGCTGGCGAGAAACGCAGGTGACGGATCAGCGCAGGTCGACCTTGATTACGTCGTGCCCAGGTATCAGGGTTTTACCTTGGGTGAGTTCGTCTACCGTCGCGGTGGTCCGCTCGCCGCGCGGGGCTACCGAAGAGTGATCGCACCACCCAGGATGCAGAATGCCGGAGATTACCTGACCGACGTTGGCTTCCGGCCTGAAGACGACGCCATGGTCCGCGACCTCGCCTGAGCTTCAGGACACAGCCTGGCGGGCTGCAGCCGGGCGGACATCCGGTGTACCGACTGTGTCGTTCACCGACAGCAACTGAGACCGTCGCCGCTTCCCTCCACTCATCGGATCCGGTGGTGGCTCACGTCCTGCGGTGGTAGCCGAGTGATCGTGCGGCATCCGTTGGATCCGTGTCGGGCTGACCGAGTACGGGTCACCATAGGGTCAGCAGGAGCGGCCCGGCGCCTGACGTCCGGCCGATCCCGCATCGACGGCGGCGTCAGCCGCTGCGCTCGGCCAAGGACACGATGATCCCCTCCGGTCCGCGCACGTAGGCCATCCGCCAGATGTGCTCGTACTCGCCGATGCCGCCGACCAGCCCGTAGCCGTCCGCGGCCAGCCGGTCGACGGCGGCCTGCAGGTCGTCGACCTCGAAGGCCACGTTGCGCAGCCCCAGCTCGTTGGCCATCGCCGCCGGTGACCCCGGCTCGTGGTCGGGCCGGACGAAGCTCGACAGCTCCAGCCGGGTACCTCCGTCGGGCGGCCGCAGCATGACGATCTCGGTGCGGGAGTCGGGAATGCCGATCACAGTGTCCAGAAACTCGCCCTCCACGAACGTCCGGCCCTCGACCTCGAAACCGAGCCCGACGAAGAACGCCGCCACCGTGTCGAGGTCCGCGACGGTGATGCCGACATGGTCGAAGCGTCGTGCGTGTGACATGCGATCCATCCTCCAGTACTCGACTTGCCGATCCACTCCAGGGGACGTGGCCGACGGGGGTTCCCGAACATCGGTCACGAGGATTTCGAGACGACTTCGTCACTGTGACGGGCGGCAGCGCTCCAAAGTGTGGGCCAAACCTTGGCCGCTACTCCTACGAACAAGAGTTTGAACTGTCCACCCCCTGGAAGGACTGATCCGAGTGAATTACCGCGGAGGCTGCCAAGGTCTCGGCTCACACCGAAGATGGTGCGCTGCCTCGGTGGGCCGGAGCGCTTCCTTCCTCGGCGGGCTCAATCAGCAGGCCGACCACCTCGCGGACAAGGTCGGACCGAACCTTACGGCTGCCGCTAGTGCTCTGTACTTCGCCGCAAACAGTCTGAGAGTCCGCGAAACGTTGGCGAGAGCTGACCGAGGTCTGACCAAGCAAGACGGGGCCGCACTGGCGTCGACGTGCCGTAACACCGCATGCGGAACGGCACCGACGAGGGTTCGATTCCCTCCGGTTCCACGTTCTCTGGCTCACGCGCGAGCGACGACCCGAGATCCGAGGCGCAGCGGTCTGCGTCGACTGCGAAAGCAACCGGGAGGTCTCGCAGCGCCTCCCAACAATGACGCGTAACTCAATTGGCAGAGTGGCTCCCTGTTAAGGAGCAGGTTCTAGGTTCGAGACCTAGCGTGTCAGCTCCTTCCGGTTTGGGGTAATGGCAGCCCTGAGTCAGAAGAGCCGCTCCGTGATCAGGATGTCGGCTCTTTGGCAGCAGGTTCTCTGGCGAGTGACCCGACGTGACGAGTTGGTCTGAGCCCTCTCGCCGCAGTCAGAGAACCAGTGGCCATCTGCGCCTCCGGTTAAACCCGCCCTTGCAGGACTTTGACTGCTCCAGCGGTGCACACTCGGGACTTTCTGCGCGTCGTTGACTCGCAGCGACTGGATCTTCTATAGGTTGCTGAGCGAAACGGGCAGCGCAGCGAGCGGAGATGGCATGACGATGTCGAAGTCCCGGAACCGGCGAACAGCCGCAGTGCTGGCAATATCGTCTGCGTCACCACCGCACTCGGCCTGCCGGCGACCGCCCAGGCGGCTGGCCCCGATGGCCGGTCGACGGGGCGATGCACGTCTGGGGCGCCCGGCATCGGCGACCCGTACTACCCCATCTACGGCAATGGCGGCTATGAGGTTCGCCAATACGACCTGGACGTCACCTACGATCCGGCGACGGACGTACTCGACGGTGTCGCTGACATCACAGCCAGCGCGACCAAGTCACTGTGCAGCTTCAACCTCGACCTGGTCGGGATGACGGTTCGCTCGATCGAGGTCAACGGCGCTCGGGCGCGGTGGAGCCGCACCGAGCACGAGCTAACGGTCATCCCCAAACAGCCCGATCGAACGCGGCGAGTTCGAGGTGAAAGTCAGGTACGACGGCGTGCCGCACGAGTTCGTGATCCAGATTCCCCCCGACTTCGAGCTGCGGACCGGCTTCATGGCCACGCCGGATGGTGCGACGGTCGCCGGCCAGCCGGAGGTAGCAGCTGGGTGGTTCCCGGTCAACGACCACCCGTTGGACAAGGCCCGGTACTCCTTCGACGTCACGGTGCCGCAGGGATACGAGGTCGTCGCGAACGGATTCCTCACCGGGCGGGAAACCAAGCGCGGTTGGACCACCTATGAATGGGACGCGCGCGAACCGATGGCGTCCTACCTCGCCACGATCGACATCGGTTTCTGGGACGTCCACAAGTGGCGCACCGATACCGGGCTTCCGGTCTACGACGCGGTCGACTCCGCAATCACCGGCGGGTTGCGGGCTGTCATCGATTCGTCCTTGGCCCGGCAGGGTGAGGTTCTCGACGTGCTGGGCGGGGCGTTCGGGCCATACCCGTTCTCGACGGTCGGCGCCATCGTCGACAACCAGGACGACTTGTTCTTCGCCCTCGAGACCCAGACCCGGCCGGTGTACTCGAAGCTCTTCTGGCACGACGCCAGATGGAAACCCGGTCAACGGGGACTCGGTCGTCGTTCATGAGCTCGCCCACCAGTGGTTCGGCGACAAGATCGCACTGGCCCGCTGGCAGGACATCTGGCTCAACGAGGGCTTCGCGACCTACGCCGAGTGGCTGTGGGCCGAGCACGAGGGACAGGCGACGCCGCAGGAGATCTTCCTGGCCACCTACGAAGACATTCCCGCCGACGACCCGTTCTGGGACGTCGTGATCGGCGACCCGACGGTCGAGTTCCTGTTCGACAATGCGGTCTACGTCAGGGGCGCCATGACCCTGCAGGCGCTGCGCAACGAGGTTGGTGACGACGACTTCTGGCGGATCGTCCGTCGGTGGGCGGCGCAGCGCGACGGCCACGGCACGACGCCTGAGTTCATCGCGTTGGCCGAGCGGATCTCAGGCCAGCAGCTCGACGAGTTCTTCGACGTGTGGTTGTTCACTGGCGAGAAGCCTGCCTCCCCGGATGCGGCGGATGCGGCGGCTTCCCGAGCGGCGGCCTCGGCTGACGACAAGGCGTCTGACTTCGCGCGGCAATGGCTGGCCAAGACGAGCGAGCAGCTGGAGCGCGGCCGGCACTGAGTGCCGGGCTGGCCCAGGGCCGGGGCGGACTGCCGTGCTCACCCACGTGGTGTCAGTGCCCGCGTCTCTAGGCACGGCGGCCTGGCTTACGCCGCGCAGAACTCATTGCCTTCGGGGTCTTGCATGACCCACCAGCGTCCTGCAGGTCCCTCATCGACCTCGCGTATGCGGGTTGCCCCCAACTTCTCCAGCCGGGTAACCAGCCCATCGAGGCCCCCGGGCTCACTGTGGACGTCGATGTGCAAGCGGTTCTTGCCGGACTTCCGCTCAGGAACCTCCTGGAACAGCAGCCTCCGACCGCGGCCGATGCCGCTGGTTTCGTCGAACGGATCCTCGGGGTGTCGTATCGCGGCGTAGCCGCGAAAGATTCGGCGGCCGCAGTACTCAACGACCGCCTCCGAGCCGATGTGGCCTGCGGCCAGCAGCTGCGAGATGAGCGCGCTGGGGTCCTCCACCTCATACTCCAAGGCCGCAGCCCAGAAGTCCGCGAGGACGGGCGCGTTCGTGCTGTCGATGACCAACTTCCAACCAAGTGGCATTTGGCCAGTCTCCTGGGAGTCCGACGACCCGTCCATCCGTAGAAGGCTGACGACTCAAGCTCCATGCTGTCGCTGGTCCGTCTGGCTGCGTCATCATCGAAGATCCCACCTCCAAGTCCGCCGTGAAGCTCGATCGCCCAACGCCAACCTCGGCGAACCGGCTCGAGCCAGAGAGGATCAACATGGTCCACCCGGTCTCCCTGATGATCGTAGGCGCGGGCGACCGCGGGCAGTTATATGCCGACCTTGCCGCCCGTGATCCGCGTGTTCGCATCGCCGCCGTGGCTGACCCCGACCAAGGCCGCCGAACCGCCCTCGCGGAGCGGCACGCCGTGCCCCCGGCGCGCCGGTATTCGGACTGGCGCGACGTCATCGAGCAGCCGCGGATCGCAGACGCCGCCGTGATCGCGACCCTCGACCGGCTGCACCATGAACCTGCCCTGGCGCTGGCCGAACAGGGCTACCACCTGCTGCTAGAAAAGCCCATGGCCGTGACGCCCGACCTGTGCCACGCAATTGTCGCTGCGGCGCGAGCGGCTCACGTCACACTCGCCGTGTGCCACGTCCTCCGCTACACCCCATACACCCAGATGCTGCGGCGACTGCTCGACTCCGGCGTCATCGGCCAAATCGTGTCCGTGCAGCATCTCGAGCCGGTCGGCTGGTGGCACCAGGCGCACTCCTTCGTACGCGGCAACTGGCGACGCACCGACGAGTCGACATTTATGTTGATGGCCAAGAGCGTGCACGACATCGACTGGCTCAACCATCTGGTCGGCCGGCCGGCGCGCCGGGTGTCCTCGTTCGGTGGCCTCCACCACTTCCGCCCCGAGCAACACCCCTCCGTCGCCGGTGAGCGCTGCATCGACTGCGCCATCGAGCCCGAGTGTCCCTACTCGGCCAAGAGGATTTACCTGGGCTGCCTAGGTAACCCCGCTGCCGAACGGTGGCCCTTGCAGACCGTCACCTCAGCCCGCACAGAGAAAGGAGTGCTGGATGCGCTGCGGACAAGCCCCTATGGTCGCTGCGTCTACCGGTGCGACAACGATGTCGTGGACCACCAGGTGGTCAACCTCGAGTACGAAGGCGGCACCACCGCGTCGTTCACCATGACAGCCTTCACCGACTTCGTCTTCCGCCAGACCAAGATCTTCGGCACCCACGGATGCCTAGAAGGCAACGGCCGCCAGGTGGAGGTGCTGAACTTCCGCACCCGAAAACGTGAGCGGCACCACATCGCAAGCCCCAACGAGCACGACCCGCATGCCGGCGGCGACACCGGCCTTGTCCACGCCTTCATTGAAGCCCTCCTCTCCGGCCGGCCCCAGGACCACCTCACCAGCCCCGAGGAGAGCCTGACCTCACACCTAGTGACCTGGGCCGCCGAACAAGCACGGCTCACCTCCACCGTCGTCCACCTCAGCTGACCATCCAATTACCAATCGTCACCGCCAAGACGTCTACTCAGGTCACCGAGGCGGTCGCCTCGTACGTGGACCCTGCCCCGGTCCCGCGTCGACGGGCACGGCAAATCGGCCCTGAAGGCAACACCCCTCAGCTGAGGTCCGCATCGCTACGACACCGGATGGTCGCCGTGGCGACGAGCACCGTGGCTGCGAGGAAGCCTGCGCTCAGCGTTCAACGGAAGCGGCGAGATTGTCCAGCGATGAGGACAACCCCGCCGCGTGATCTGCAGCGTTGATCCCGTCGGGCACATCGTCGACCCGGTCCGGCGAGGCGCTGATCACTCGGACCGCAGTGTCAGTCCGACTCACCGCGGACGCGCCCGTAGCGCTCAAAGATCACCCGCGCGCCGAACGTGCTGGTCTCGATCAGGTCCAACCGAACGTCTTCGGTGACCGGCGGCAGGAACGGCGTCCCGCCACCGACGACGACCGGATAGCGGAACATGCGCAGCTCGTCGACGAGGCCCAGCTCGATCGCCGCCGCGGCCAGGCCGGCGCCACCGATCGAGACGTCCTTGTCGGTCGCGTCCAGCGCCGCAGCGGCCTCCTCAGCCACCGACGCCCCGGCGAGCCGGGCGTTGCCCTGAACGCTGTCAAGCGTACGGCTGAACACGACCTTCGGGATCGCGCACCAAACGTCGGCGAACGCGGCCCCGAGCTCGTTGCCGCGCATCGACGGATCCGTCTCCCACACCAGCATCGTCTCGTAAAGCCTGCGACCGCACAGATAGCCGCCGAGCTCGCGTACCTGCGCGATATGGAAACGAAACTGCTCCTCATTAGGGCCCGACCACCCGAACCCGCCCTCACGGTCGGCGATAAAGCCGTCCACCGAGACGCTCATCGAGTAGATCAGCATGGCTTCACACTCATCGCACCGCAGCGACGAACGATGATCGCGACGACGTTCACCATTGAGCTTGACACCGGGATCTCCTACCTTCTGCAGTCTGCTCTGCCACTAGCAAGTGACCGATCGCGAGACGAAAACTCATCGTCGTGGGCCGTCCAAGCGATCGTACGGCCATTGCCGGCGCCGCACTGAGAACCCGGGGAACGCTCAGCGAGACAGTCCCGTACACGAGCCCAGCGGGCCGAGTCGCCGTCGTCGACCGGAATCAAGTGGTTCGTCGCGAAGGCCATGGCCGTCTGGTGATCGTGCAGCAGGGAGCCGATCACGAAGTCGGCGATGAGCTGGGCGGATCGCCGGACCAGCCGCGATCGCATCTCAACAATCCCGACAAGCTGGCGCGCATTACTCAAGCGCGTGGCGCCGCTCAGTAAGCTGCCAAGCTGGATCTGCCCGGCTCGAGCGACGACGGCGCCGAACCCGGGATCGCGTCGGTCAGCCGCCACGGGCGCCTCATCCAAAGTGGCTACGGACTGGACGTCCATGACCAACCCTGCACCGACTTCTGGCGCTGCCGCGTGGCAGCGCCTTGGCAGGGTCACTGGCCTCGCCGGGCTGGCCACCATAATGCTGATCTTTGCCGCTGTAGTCGGCACGCGCGACGAGCCGAGCTTCACCGCGACCGCAACCCAGTTCCTCGCCTACTACCGGTCACCAGAGACAGGGTTGCGACCCCGGTTCCGGAGTTGCCGTTGCGGACTGATGATCGTGGCAAAAATTCCGGTTCCTGCGCAATGTCATTCGGCCTGACCGGCGAGCCGCTCAACGGGAATGCTTGCATCATCTGACCGGACGCCACGATCACCTGCCGCCGGGCTGCGTTGAGCACAAGCCAGCCCCGCTTGCGGGCCCCAGTTCCTTTCGCCTAGCGGACCAAATTTCTTGTGCAACGCGACTCTGCGGGCTGAGCTGCCTGTAGGGTCGCCGACGTCGTCTAGGCGCCAGATTTCGAAGATGCGGTGACTTGAGCCTTAATCCTTGAGCCCTGGCCGAGCTGGGGTGGTTGTTACGGGTGTGGCCGGATTCGTGCGGCCAGGCACCCGAGGTTCGGGAGTTGCAGGTGCGGGTGGAGTGACGGGATTACCCGTGATGGCTTGTTGACCAATCTCGGATCGTGATTGCCAGTTACCAAATCGTGACCTAATGTGGGATTCACTGTGCGGTGATTGCAGGTGACGTCACCGTCATGCACCGCTCGGTAGGCACGTCCATGACAGCCCTCAAGCTGTGCTCAGATCTGGGGAGGTCTGAGTCAGCACTAATGAGAGTTGCGCGCAGGGCTCGGGGAACGCAGGAGTCGGGGAACTGTGAATTTCACTGCGCGCGTGATCTCACGCGCATTCGAGGTTGGCCGCGCCCCATCGATCCGTCGGAGCGTACACATCGCTGCGCTTGCGCTCGCCTCGGTGGCATTGAGCGCGTTGGTCGTCTTTCCAGCCAGCCTGCCGGCCGCGGCGGAACCGCTGACGGTGGCAGAGGCGAGAGACTTGATCAAGCAGCTGCAGACCGATGCTGCTGGCATCGACCAGCAGTACACGGGTGTCAAGGAGCAGATCAAGGAGGGCCGGGCGCAATTGAGGTTAAAGCATGCTGACGTCCAGGCCCAGACCGAAAAGGTCGGGCGGTTGAAGCTGCAGGTCGGCCAGATCGCTCTTGCCCAATTCCAGAACCGAAGCCTCGATACTGCTGCCCACCTGTTCGTGACCCCCGATACCGAGGGATTTCTGAGCCAGATCTCCACGGTGCAGAAGGTCAGCGAGAATCAGAACTCGGCGCTGCAGGACTACCAGCAGGCACAGGCGAACCTTGCTGCACTGGAGCATTCCGCCGAGACCGATCTTGCAGCCCTTGGCGAGAAGGAGAAGCAGCTCAAGTCCCTCACAACGGCCTCGGACAAGAAGCTCGACCAGGCCAAGACTGTGCTGGCCAAGCTCACCGCGGATCAGCGGGAGCAGCTCGCCGAGGCCGAGAGGAAGGCGACAGCAAAGGCCAATGCGGAGGGTCGGGCTGCGACGAAGGCGACGGCAAAAACCAATGCGGAGAGTCGGGCTGCGACGAAGGCGACAGCAAAGGCTAAAGCGGAGAGTCAGACTGCGACGAAGGCCCCGCGGGACTCAACACGCGGCTCAGTCACCGGTAGCAGTAAGGGAGCCAAGGCTTTGGCCTACGCAAAGGCTCAGCTCGGTGAGCCCTATGCGCGCAGTGGCGCGGGGCCGAGCAGCTGGGACTGCTCGGGACTGACGATGAGGGCATGGGGCTCCGTCGGGGTTAGCCTGCCGCACTCGGCTGGACAGCAGTACAACCGCGGCCGGTCGGTGGCGAAGTCCGATCTCCAATTGGGCGATCTGGTGTTCTTCTACAACGACATCAGCCATGTGGGGCTCTACGCCGGCAACGGGCGAGTCATCCACGCCCCTCGGCCCGGCAAGTCGGTGGAGTACATCAAGATGGCCTACATGCCCTATGCCGGAGCCCGCCGGCCGGGCTGAGCTGTTTACTGCTGCGGCGCGCCTGGCACCTGCACAAACTGGGCCCAGCACAAACGTTCCAAGCTGGGCGTGGGACAGCAATCATCAACCCGCATATCTGCCGCCAAGCAACAAAGGAGTGGATCTAGTGCGGATCGTCCCGATCTACCCGTTGTGCGGCAATGGGGGATTTCGCGGTCGGCCGGGGGGTCTTCGGCTCGGCTTTGGCGAAGTCGGCGGCCCTGCGGATCAGCAGGTAGACCGCGACCAGCACCACGATGATCATGGTCACCACCCCGGTCTCGGTCGTCACGTACGCCATCATCGCCGGTGACGTCGCTATCGCCACCCCGGCCACACCCGACATCAAGTTGTTGAATGCGCTGTGAGAGAGAGCGACCGGCCAGATGCTTCCCGACCACAGGCGCAGCCACCCGTACCAGACACCAGCCAAGGTCAGCGTGACCATCACCATCGGTACCACGATCCAGCGCTTTCCCTCGCTCTGGTAGGTGGTGGTGAGCAGCAGCAACGGCAGATGGAAGATCGCGTGAAAGGCACCCGTCAGGACAGCCGCGCGCCGACCAGAGGTCAGCTCAGCCACCCGAAACAGCAGGTAGCCCCGCCAGCCGATCTCCTCGCCAAGAAAGACGACCGCGAAGATGACAGTGGTTACGGCGACGTTGAGAACGGCCCTGCCGAACCCCGGAGGCAGGCCGAGAAATTGGACTACCCCGAAGGCGGCCGCGACGCCGAAACTCACAGCAATGATTGCCGCCGGTCCGAGGACGGCGATGAGCAGACCCCGTCCCCTCCGCGGGTTGAATCCGACCCCCGCCCAAACCGCGCGTCGCTGACCACGTGGAACGGTGAAGGCGACGGTGAGTGCAACTGCGATCACCGGAAAGGCAATGGCGATCAGCGGTGTGATCCCGGCGTGCGGTAGTGCGAGCGCGATGGCGAGCGTCAACCCGTACGTGATGCACAAGTACACGACAATTTGACGTAGCGGACGGTACGTCCTCGGTGGGGCTGGCTCTTCAGCCGTTCGTCGCTGTTGCATCGGTGCTCCTCCGATTCGTGCTGCTGTTTCCCCTACTCAGGCACTTGAGCGTCAGCGCAGTGACCGCCAGTCTTGCGGCCGGCCATAACTCCCGCCAATGTCCTTCATTGTTGTCCGCCGCCAGCACGTTGACCACCCCGCTGACATCCGCCACCCGGTCCTACCAATTCTCTACTTGATCTTCACATCTGTGTCCGATAAGCGTCCTCTGCTCCGACGTCTCCGGTGAAAGGCGTCAACGGGGCGCCGTGTGGGGAAGAGAGATTTTCGATCATGAAGCGCAACCTGCTTGCCTGTGGCATTGTCGCTGGTCCGTTGTTCGTCATGGCCAGCCTGGCCCAGGCGTTCACCCGCACCGGGTTCGATCTTGGCCGGCACCCGATCAGCCTGCTCAGCCTCGGCTACCCGGGCTGGGTCCAGATTGCCAACTTTGTCGTCAGCGGAGTCCTGTACATGGCTGGTGCTGTTGGCATTCGGGAGGCGCTGCGACCGGGTCGCGGCAGCACCTGGGGCCCGTTGCTCATCGGAGTTACTGGCGTCGGGCTGATCGTCGCCGGAGTCTTTACCACCGACGCAGGTGCAGGCTTTCCCCCGGGTACTCCGGTCGGAGCGCCAACGATGAGCTGGCACGGAGTGCTGCACGAGGCCGGGTTCGCGCTGAGCTTCATGGGAGCGATCGGCGCCTGCGGGGTGTTCGCCCGGCGGTACGCATCGCTTGGGCAGCGAGGCTGGGCGGTGGCAGCCGTGGCAACGGTCGTAACAGTCCTGGTCATCGCCGGCTGGCCTGACCTCAGCACACTCAGCGTGCGACTCGTGATTGCGACAGCAGCATTGTTCGGGTTCCTGTCCGTGGTCGCGGCGCAGCTGTTCCTTCAGCAGCGTGAGCCAGCTCCGCTGGCGCCGTCGACGCGGCGAGGACTGACGATTCAGGGCTGATTGGCCAGCCGCGGGATCGCGCCTCGAGCGAGCGCGGCAGGAGACGAAATCCCGTAGTGACGCTGAGTAGGCTGTTTGGACAGCCCGGAGCGAGAGCGGTAGGGGACGAAATCGGTCTGGTACTTAATTCGACACTGTCGTCCAACCGCTGACGTCGGGGCTGCCGACGCCGGACCTGGAGGGCGGGCCCGGGCGATCGTCCAGATCGTCCGGAACGCCTTCGAACCGCCAGGACCGCCCGACCCGATGTCCTGCGGACCCTGCGCTACCACGGGAGGAGCCGTCATGACGACCAACCCGGCGCAGCGCACCCTACCCGAGTTTCTGGCCTGGCTGGAGCAGTCCCGCCAGCGGGGCCAAGTGCACGACGACGCCAAGCAGCAGAGCTGGCAGGTACTCGGCCACCCCGAGGCGGCGGCCGTGCTGTCCAACCCCGCGACGTTCTCCTCGGATCTCACCCATCTCGTCCCGGCCCAGGACGATCTGGCCCTGTTCCAGAAGGGCAACTTCGTGCAGATGGACCCACCCCGGCACCGCAAGCTGCGCGGCCTGGTCAGCCAAGCGTTCACCCCGCGGATGGTGGCCGGCCTGGAACCGCGCATCGCCGAGGTCACCACCGAATTGCTCGACGCGACAGGCGGCGGCGAGCGGCTGGACCTGATCGAGTCACTCGCGTACCCGCTGCCGGTGATCGTGATCGCCGAGCTGCTCGGGATACCGTCCACCGACCGGCCGACCTTCCGCCGGTGGGCCGACACGCTCTTCGACCAGGCCAACATCGACCCCGAGGACTCGCTGCAGAAAGTCGGCGAGGAGGCGGTGGCCTCGGTGGCCCCGACGATACGCGAGATGAACACGTATCTCCTGGACTACATCCGCAGCCGCCGGGCCAACCCGGGCCAGGACCTGACCAGCAAATTGCTGCAGGCCGAGGTGGACGGGGAGCGCCTCGACGACCAGGAGATCGTCGGGTTCGTCGGGCTGCTGCTGCTCGCCGGACACATCACAACCACCGCGACACTGGGTAACACCATCGTTAGTTTCGAGGAGAACCCGGACGCGGCCACGGAGATCCGGGCCGACCCAAGTCTCCTCCCGGCCGCGATCGAGGAGGTGCTGCGCTACCGCACCCCGTTCCCCCGGCTGGCCCGGCTCGCCACCAGGAACGCCCAGGTCGGTGACATGGAGATACCGGCCCAAGGGGTCATCCTCGTCTGGCTGACGGCGGCGAACCGCGACGCACGAGTGTTCCCCGACCCGAACCGCTTCGACATCCACCGCAAGCCGAACCTGCACCTCACCTTCGGGCATGGGATTCACTTCTGCCTGGGTGCGCCGCTGGCCCGACTAGAAGCCAAGGTCGCGCTGAGGATCATGTTGGACCGCTACCGCGACATCACGGTGGCCACTGACGCGCCGGTCGAGTACCGCAACCCGTGGCTGATGGTGAGCGTCAACAAGCTGCCGCTGGACTTACGGGCGGCCTGAGCCTCGCAGCGCTCGTTGAACCGCGAGACCACCGTGGGACAGGGAACAGACGTCGTTACGATGGTGATTGTTGTGTCCGCTGACACACGCCTCGAAGGATCAGCTTCGGGCGTACGTTGGCCTGATCGGGGCGTTTGTCGGCGCAGTAGCAGTTCGCACCCGCCGTAGCGCGGAGGCGACGATCGCCCACCCCTGGTTCCTCGGATCCAATCATTGCTGTGAGCTGTGCGCGGGACGAAGATCAACAGCTCTGGTCCACCGTTGACGGCCGTCCGCACAGGTCGCCCATGACGGGCGGCAAGGCTCAATCGGCCCGCTCGCATGGCGAGATTGCTGCGGCGCCAGAATGTCCACGTGACGAACCTGCAGCTAAAACCTGGGTGCTCGTGGGCAGAGACCTACGTCCGATGCGTGTCGGTGGCACCGGAGGCATTCGAGTCCGACCGCATCCGCAACCTGTTGCACGGCAAGTGGCAGCGCGTGGGAGTGCCCGGCCACCATGTCACCCCGGTCGACTTGTCGCCGATCCAGGGCCCGCCACGTGTTGAGCGCGACATCGCTGCCAGCGCCGTCGAGCATGCCCGCGATCAGCATGCGGCGTGGTCGAAGGTCGGCTTGGCTGAACGCCGCGAACGGGTGACCGCCGCGATCGACACGATGGTCCTCCACCGGGACCTGCTCGCCCTCCTGTTGGTCTGGGAAATCGGCAAGCCATGGCGGCTGGCCGTGGCCGACGTGGATCGTGGCCTGGACGGGGTCCGCTGGTACGTCGACGAGATAGAACGCCAGCTGGCAATGGGAACTGATGCCGAGCGGCGGCCCCTGCCTGGCCCAGTGTCGAACATTGCGAGCTGGAACTACCCGATGAGCGTGCAGGTGCACGCCGAGCTGGTTCAGGTGCTGGCCGGCAATGCCGTGGTGGCAAAGACGCCGAGCCAGGGCGGCTTCCACTGCCTGACGCTCGCCCACGCCTTCATGGCCCGCTCCGGTCTTCCGGTCACACTGCTCAGCGGGATCGGCGGCAAGCTGGGCGACGTCCTGATCAGCAATCCCCACATAGGGGCACTCGCGTTCGTCGGAGGCCGATCCAACGGACGGGCCGCCGCAACTTCCCTGGCCGACCGCCGCCGCCGCCACTTTCTCGAGCAGGAAGGGCTGAACACATGGGGGATATGGGACTTCACCGAGTGGGAGCTGCTCGCCCAGCATCTGCGCAAGGGGTTCGAATACGCCAAGCAGCGCTGCACTGCGTACCCGAGGTATGTCGTCCAGCGACGCTTGTTGCCCGCGTTCCTCGATACGTACTTGCCGGTAGTCGAAGGCTTGCGCTTCGGCCACCCGCTGGCTGTCGAGCGTCCGGATGATCCCCTCCCGGAGCTGGACTTCGGGCCGGTGATCGGAGCCCGGAAGGCCGCGGAACTGGGAGAGCAGTTCGAGGAGGCAATGCGGGGCCGTGGGCTTCCCCTCCACCGCGGCTCGGTGGGCTCGGGGCGCTTCCTTGATGGACAGGACACCTCGGCATACGTCGCACCGGCCTGCGTCCTCGAGCCACCGGCCCACTGGTCGCTGCACCACGCCGAGCCGTTCGGCCCCCTCGACTCCGTCGTCTGCGTGGACACCGAGGCCGAGCTGCTCGCGGCCATGAATGCCAGCAACGGGTGCCTGGTGGCCAGCCTGGCGACCGACGACATGGACTTCGCGTCGCGCGTCGCCGAGCAGCTGCAGGCCTTCAAGGTAGGCATCAATCGACCGCGCAGCAGGGGTGACCGGGAGGAAGTGTTCGGCGGCATGGGTGAGTCGTGGAAGGGTGCCTTCGTCGGCGGAGACCTGCTCGTGCAGGCGGTCACGTACGGCCGGGACGGCGAGGACGAGCGGCTGTTCGGCAACTTCCCGGACTACTCGCAGTTCCCCAGCCGGTGACTTGCGCCGCCACCGAGCCGTAGGTCAGTCGTCGGCCGAACCGCACCCAGGGCGAACAAGCCCCGCGACGCGGACCGGCTCCGCGCGATGAGGGTGTCCAGGTCGCTACTGCGACACCTTCGTACGCGAACAGGCAGCATCACCGACTGTGGCTCCGGCACCCTCCCGGCGAGACCGCGCTCAGGGACAACTCATAGCGACAACCGGCGGACCATCGCTCGATAAGCGACGACACGCCGAGCGCATGTCGTCCCTAGCTGGTGGCGAGTGGTCAGGTGCTGACAGGATTGGCTGGGTGTACCACTCCGGTACCACCCATTCCTAAACCACATGAGAGCAGGTGCACCTGTGTCAGACGACCAGCCCGTACTCAACACCATCGCCGAGATCACCGCCGTGTCGCTGGCGCGCGGCACCCTGGACGCGCGCGAACACATGCTTGCGCGGCTAGCCGCCCTCGTGGCAGTCGACGCCCCGACTGTGTCGTATGTGTTGAATTTTGAGCCGGCCGCCGAGGTGGGGCTGACAGTGGAGGACACACAAGGCCTCCTGGTAGCGGTGGCACCCATTGTTGGTACGGCGCGGGTGGTGTCAGCGGCAGGGAAGCTTACCGACGCTTTCGGCTTCGTGATCGATCTCGCCATCGCCGAAGCCGAACTCGAGGCCGAAGCCGAGCTCGATGCCGAAGCGGAACTCGAGGCCGAGCTCGAAGCCGAAAGTGACGTCGGGCCCGAAGCTCGCTAGGTCCACCTCCGGAGGCCGCCCGGTGGCACCGCTCGATTGATGTGATCAGCGCGGCAGCCGGTGACTCAGCCGTGCGCCGACTCTGGCAACGCGGAGCCTACGCGGTCAGCCAGACCGTCGAGCTCGGTACGGAGCGCGGCGGGGAGCCTCGGGCCCAACATGGCGAACCAGGCCTCGATCAAAGCCAGCTCGGCCCGCCACTCCTCGGCATCTACAGTAAGCACGGCCTCCAGCGCCTCGGGCGGCAGGTTCAGGCCGTCGACATCGAGTGAGGCGGGCGACGGCACCGAGCCGATCGGCGTCTCGACGGCCGGCGCCCGACCCTCCAGGCGCTCGACGATCCACTTGAGTACCCGGCTGTTCTCACCGAATCCTGGCCAGAGGAAGTCGCCCGGCGGGTGAGCGACGGAACCAGTTCACGTAAAAAATGGCCGGTACGCCTTCTCGGTACTCTGCGCCCAGCTGAAGCCAGTGCGCAAAGTAGTCGCCGGCCGCGTAGCCGAGGAATGGCAGCATGGCCATCGGGTCGCGGCGCACCACACCGACCGCTCCGGTCGCGGCTGCGGTGGTCTCGCTGGACAGCGTGGCACCCAGGAACACCCCGTGCGGCCAGTCCCGCGCCTGGGCTACTAGTGGCACCGTGTCCGCCCGACGCCCGCCGAAGATGATGGCGTCGATCGGGATTCCGGCCGGGTCGGCGTACTCCGGCGCGAGGATCGGGCACTGCGTCAGGGGTGTGCAGAACCGGCTGTTCGGGTGGGCCGCCGGGCCGGTGGCCTCCTCGGGCGTCCAGCTTTGGCCGCGCCAGTCGGTCAGATGCGCGGGTGGTTCGTCGGTCATGCCTTCCCACCACACGTCCCCCTCGTCGGTCAGCGCCACGTTGGTGAATATGGAGTTGCCGCGGTCGATTGTCGCCATGGCGTTGGGGTTCGTCCGCCAGCTGGTGCCGGGTGCCACGCCGAACAGTCCGTATTCGGGATTGGTCGCGTACAGCCGGCCGTCGGCGCCGAACCGCATCCAGACGATGTCGTCGCCCAAGGTCTCCGCCGTCCAGCCCGGCAGGGTCGGACGCAGCATGGCCAGGTTCGTCTTCCCACAAGCGCTGGGAAAGGCGGCCGCGAGGTGGTAGCTCCGCCCCTCCGGCGAGATCAGTTTCATGAGCAACATGTGCTCGGCCAACCACCCTTCGTCGCGAGCGATGACTGAGGCGATCCGGAGTGCGTAGCACTTCTTGCCGAGCAGCGAGTTGCCGCCGTAGCCGGAGCCGTACGACCAAATCGCCCGCTCTTCGGGGAAGTGGCTGATGTACTTCACCTCATTGCACGGCCAGGGGACGTCGGCCTGCCCCGCTTGGAGCGGCGCACCCACCGAGTGCAGGCAGGCCACAAAGTCGGTCTCCCCGTGTGCAGTCATGGCGGCCAGCGCGGAGCGGCCGATCCGGGTCATGATTCTCATACTGACTACGACGTACGGGGAGTCGGTGATCTCCACGCCGAAGCTTGGCTGCTCTGCGTCAAGCGGACCCATACAGAACGGCACCACGTACATAATCCGGCCGCGCATACAGCCGCGATACAGATCGGTCATCACCTGCTTCATCTCGGTCGGCGCAACCCAGTTGTTGGTAGGTCCGGCGTCGTCGGGCTGGGCCGAGCAGATGAAGGTGCGGTCCTCGACCCGGGCGACATCGTCGGGGTCGCTCCGGGCTAGGAAAGAGTTGGGCTTAGCGTCCGGGTTGAGCCGGATCAGCGTGCCGGTCTCCACCAAACTTCCGGTGAGCTGCGCCCACTCCGCGTCGGAGCCGTCGCACCAATAGATAGCCTCCGGCTCGGTGAGTTCGGCGACCTCGGCGACCCAGGCCAGCAGGCGGCGGTGGCTGGTCGGTGGGGTGGGGGTCGGCGGTGCATACCCCTCCGCTGGTCGACCGGATTCGCTAATGGCAGTCATGACGTCACCTCGTAAGTAGTACCAGCAGGAGCACTGGTCTGAAGGTCTGAAGATAGGCCACTGTGTGCTCCGGGACGAAACTCAGCAAGCGCTAAGTGAGGCAATTCACTCTCACGGAGAGCAGCTGTAGTTGGGGGAGCGCGGGACCAGGGTCGATGCAAATGTGGTCATGAATTCCGAGGGTCACCAGATAGAGCACGAACCAGCAAGCTGCCACCATGGGCTCGTGAAGATCGTCTTTGCGGCTATCCCCGCGTATGGGCATCTCTATCCGCTGATGCCGCTGGCCCTGGCCTGCGATGCGGCCGGCCACGAGGTCACCGTGGCCGTGGGGGCGCCGTTTCTGGGCCGGCTGCCCCTCCCGACTATCCCTCAGCAGCCGACCGAGATGGGGCTGGATGCCGGGTTCGCTGAGGCTGAGCGGCGTGATCCTGGGCTGCATGGAAGGGAGCTGGTGGTCAGATTCTTCGCCGATGTCACGGCCGAGGCGGTGACTGGAGTCCTGATGCCCGCGCTCGAGGAGTCTCGCCCCGACCTTGTCATTTATGAGGCGATGGACGCCGGCGCCGGAGTCGCGGCCAGCGTTTTGGAGATCCCTGCCGTGGCGTTTTCCATTGCGTTGACCCATCTGGGTATCGCAGCAGTCCACCCAGCAGCGATCGAATATCGACGAGACCTGTGGATCAGCCGCGGTCTGCAGCGGCCGGACGGGAAGCATTTCCTCAGCAAGACGCTTCTAGACCCCACCCCGCCGTCGCTTCGGAGGTTTAGCGGAACCCTCGACGTGGCGAAGATCCCCATCCGGCCCGTGTCTTACGCCGAAAGCTCGGGAATCCTGCCGGGCTGGCTGGAAGCACCGAAGAGTCGGCCCCGGGTCTACTTAACGTTAGGCACGGTATCGTTCGGCGCCGTTGAGGTGCTAAGCCGTGCGATCCACGAGATCGCCAACTTGGATGTTGACCTGCTGGTTGCGGTGGGCCCGGACGGGGATCCAACGGCGCTGGGGGATGTCCCGGAACACGTGCACGTCGAGAAGTTCGTGGACCAATCACGCGTACTGCCGTTGGTCGACGTGGTCGTTCATCACGGGGGAACCGGTTCCGTGCTGGGAGCCCTGGCGACGGGGTTGCCGCAGCTGATCCTGCCTCAGGGGGCCGATCAGTTCTTCAACGCCAAGTTCCTTACGGAGGCCGGTGCGGCCCGCGCGCTAGGCAACGAGGAACACCGACCGGGGGAAATCCGACGAGCGGTCTCCGACCTGCTTTCTGGTGGGGCGGAGCAGAAGGTGGCGCGGCAGATCCAGGCCGAGATCGCCGAACTTCCGGCCCCCAGTGAGGTGATGCCGAAGCTGGTTGCCCTTACCGACCGGTAGCGGGCCTCAGCGGACGTGGCCACCGCGAGCATGGGCGCCCTGGTCTGTGCGTTGCTGCAATTTGGTGCTGCAAGGTCGGCGCCCCTGGTAGATGACCACAGGGTGTGGCCCTCTTGACAACCCGCCGCTCGTGGAGCATTCTCCTAATTATGTTAGTTATCCCTAAGCGCGATAGGGTAGCCGAACGCCGTGAGGCGACCCGCGGGGAGATTATCGAGGCCGCCTGGCAGCTCGCGGAGAAGCAAGGCCTGGCCGAGTTCACCCTGCGCGACCTCGCCGAGAGGGTGGGCATGCGAGCGCCGTCGCTCTATACGCACTTTGCGTCCAAGAACGCCATCTACGACGCGATGTTCGGCCAGGCGTGGAGTGACTACGAGCAGATCGCCCTGACCGAGCTGGCAGAACTCCCGGAGAGTCCCCGGGCAGCGATCCGCCGAGTTGCGCGGGTGTTCTTCGACTTCGCAGTCGCCAACCCCGCACGCCACCAGCTCATGAACCAGCGCACAATCCCCGGGTTTGAGCCCAGCGCAGATTCCTACGCGCCGGCTGTACGTGTACTGGAGCTGGGAAAACAAATCTTTCGCAACGTGGGCCTGATCGACCCATCCGACTTCGACATCTTTACCGCGATAAGCGCCGGCCTGGTCAGCCAGCAGCTCGCCAACGACCCCGGTGGCAGCAGGTGGTCGGCGCTACTGGACCGCACGATCGATGTCTGGGCTGACGGTCTGGGCCTTCCCCCCGACCCACCGACGCAAAGCGGGCGGGGAACCCAAGTGCGCCGCCCCCGTCGCTGGACCCCCGCCACGAGGAGCATCTCATGAACACCACCACTACGACCTGGCCAGGCCTCACCGTCGTCCAGCCTGCAATCGAACGGCCGACCGCGATGCGGCTGGCACAAACGGAGTACCAGCGCGTCACCGACGCCGTCGATGCACTCCAACTCGAGGACTGGAGCCGGCCCACCGACTGCACTGAGTGGGACGTACGCCAGCTTGTCGCACACATCGTTGGCATGGGGCAGTGCGCCTCGAGTCTCCTGGAGACGTCACGCCAAATGCGCGCGGCGAAGGCCCGGCAACAGCCGGGCCAGGCGCTCATCGACGCGCAGACCGCGCTCCAGGTCGAGGAGCGACAGCTCATCGGGCCCGAGGAGCTTCGCGCCGAGTTGCATCGCGTCGGCCCTCGTGCGGCCAGAGGACGCCGCCGGACGCCCGGCTTCCTACGCCGCAGGCGCCTACCCGAGCCGCAGGTCGTCAATGGTGTACCCGAGACCTGGTCCATCGGTTACCTCACCGATGTGATCCTCACTCGCGACCCGTGGATGCACCGCTTGGACCTCGCCCGGGCAACGGGCCACGACCTGGCGCTCACCGCGGACCACGACGGCGTCATCGTCGCAGACATCGTGGCGGAGTGGGCTCACCGCCACGGCCAGCACTACCGCCTGGAGCTCACCGACTCCGCCGGTGGGATCTGGAGCTCCGGCGCTGGCGGTGAGGAGATCGTTATGGATGCCGCCGACTTCTGCCGGGTCGTCTCTGGCCGTCCCGGTCCCGAGGGTCGCCAACCCTGGGGGCTGCTCGCCACCCGGGTCCCTTTTTGAGCGTAAGGAGGCTCGCCATGCATATTCACCGGATTGGGGATGTCACGGTCCTCAACGACCACATCGAGATTCCTGGACTCGGGTTCCTTCCCATCAATGCCTTTGTCCTTCATGCCGAGCAGCCCGTGGTCATCGACAGCGGCCTGAGCACCCTCGACAAGGACTTCATGTCCGCTCTTGCCGAGGTGCTCGATCCCGCCGACGTGCGATGGTTCTGGATTACTCATCCGGACCGCGACCACACCGGCGGTTTGTGGCAGCTCCTGCAAGCCGCGCCGGCTGCACGGCTGGTGACCACCTTCCTCGGCCTGGGGATCATGTCCTGCGAGTGGGCGATCCCACTTGATCGGGTCTTCCTGCTCAACCCGGGGCAGGCCCTCGACGTCGGTGACCGTCGGCTGCACGCCTTCCGCCCACCGCTGTTCGACAATCCCTCGACGACCGGCTTCCTGGACGACCGGTCGGGGGTGCTGTTCAGCTCGGACTGCTTCGGCGCTCCGCTGCCGTCGCTTGAGCTGGCCACATCCACCGACGTACGCGCGGTTGGCGAGGAGGTTCGCAACTTTCAGCTGCTGTGGGCATCGGTGGATAGCCCGTGGGTGCACCAGGTCGATCCGGCAAGGTTCCGCGCCACGGTCGACCCGATCCGGGCCTTGGGAGCCTCTGCCGTTTTCAGCACCCACCTGCCGCCTGTCTCACAGCCGGATGACCGGCTTTTCGAGACCGTACTGCTCGCACCAGAGACAACTCCGTTCGTCGGCCCAGACCAGACGGCACTCCAGGCCATGCTCGCCACCTTCGAGCCCGCATGAACCATGCGGCTGCTGGCCCGGCCTCGGTTGGGCTGGAACGGAACGCAGTGGTCATGACCGGTGACGATGAACGCGCACCACAAATGTCGGGTGCAATCCCGCCGCTGTTCCGGGTGGGCACACAAGACGACGAGTCGGTTGCGCAGATGGTCGAATTGCTCGACGTGCAGGACACGTTGCCGTCCGCGAGGCGCCTCCATGACTGGGCGATGGCGACGGCCGCGGTACGGCCGGGAGATCAGGTGGTCGATCTCGGCAGCGGTGCCGGGACACTGAGCAGAGAGCTGGCCGGGCTGGTCAGGCCGGGCGCCTCGAGGACCGACGGCTCGATGGGCTGGGTCACCGGCGTTGAGCCAAATGCCCGTTTGCGGGCTCTTGCCGCAAGTCGAGCGGAAACCAACGGCATACCGAACGTTTCGTTCATCCATGGACTCGCCGGAGCGCTGCCGTTCCCGGACCCGAGCGTCGATCTCGTCTGGTGCGAGCGCGTACTACAACACCTCAACGATCCGCAGGCGGCGATCGATGACATCGCCCGGGTGCTGCGCCCTGGTGGTCGTGCGGTGTTGCTGGACGCCGACCAGGGGACCCGAATCATTTCAGATCTCGAACCCGACGTCGCCTCGGCATTTATCCGCGCGTCCCTGACGGCGATCGCCAACCCGCACGCAGCTCGACACATTCCCGCGCAAATCCGCAGGGCTGGACTCGCACTAGATCCGGACGTGGGCTCGTCTGCCTTCGTCTTCTCCTCAGAGATGCTGCTGCGCACCCAAGTGCTGCAGCGGGCGTCCAACGACGCCATCGAATCCGGAAACCTCGCTCGTGAGGTCGCTGAGGCCGTCGTGCGCACAGTGCACGGCGCTGCCGAACGTGGCGACGCATTCGCTGCGATCACTGTTTTCGGCTTCGTGGCGCGCAAGCTCGACGCCAGACGCAGGTGAAACGCCCGTGACAAAGATCCTGAGGCCGAGGCTCGCGACTGCCGTCGGCGCGCCTGGGCTGATTTGCTTTTTGCCTTTCACAGGCCAGCCGGCCCTCGCGCTGCTAGCTGATGCCGCGCCCCGCGTGTCTGTGGTCGCATCATCGCTCCCTGCCCTCCCCCGGCCAAGCCTCACACGGCCACGTGCCGATCTGCTCGCAGCCCGGAGGTCGACACCGGGTCTGTCAGGCAAACGGTGGATCTGGTCTGGAGGTGGGGTCTGACTGCCGGGTAGCGTCCAATACTTCACCGACGAGTTGTTCGAGGATGTCTTCGAGCGCGATCACGGCTTGGGTTTGGCCGTTCTCGTCGATGAGGCGGGCGAGGTGCGAGCCGCTGCCACGCAGGCTCGCGAGTGCGGTTTGCAGGGTGGCGGTGGTCTGGATCTCGCCCAGGGGGCGGATCCAGCGTCGGTCCACAGGCAGGTTCCTGTGCGCTTGGTCGGTGTCTAAGACGTCGGCGAGATGGATGTAGCCGATCAGGTCCGCCCTGGCCGAGGGCTGGTCATCAGCTCGGACCAGGAAACGTGAGTAACCGGTGGCGACGACGAGCTGCTCGACACGCGCCGGAGTGACATCAGGGCCGACGCTGACCAGAGTGTCCAAGGGCAATCCGACGGCTTCAGCCTTGGTTTCCTCGAACTCGAGCGCACCGGTGAGCAGCTCTTGCTGCTTCGTTTCGAGGAGCCCTTGCTCGCTGGACTCGCCGATCAGCGCGGCGACCGAGTCTCGGTCGGTGACTTCGCCGATTTCGCTCGCGGGTTTGATACCCAGCAGATTCAAGACACCGGTGGCCACCGCGGTCAGGCTGACGATGATCGGGCGGAATATCCGCACGAACAACAACAGCGGTGGGGCGAGCATCATCGCGGCCCGTTCCGGTCCGGTCAAGGCGAGGTTCTTCGGCACCATTTCGCCGAGCAGCATGTGCAGCGAGGACACCAGCGTGAGCGCGATCGCCAGCGCGAGCGCGTGGACGAGCTCATGCGGGACACGGAGCGCTGCCAGGGGCCCGGTCAGCAGGGAGGCCACGACGGGTTCCGCGAGCGCGCCCAGCCCGAGTGAGGCGAGGGTGATGCCGAACTGGCAGGCCGAGATCATCAGGGGCAGCTGCTCGATGGCTCGCAATGCGGTCCGAGCCCCGCGGGACCTGCGCAGCAGCGGTTCGAGCCGGGCACGGCGGGCCGCGAGGACCGCGAACTCGGCACCGACGAAGAACCCATTCGCCGCGATGAGGGCGAGCGCGAGCAGCAGCAGCGCGGCAGTCACGAAACGGCCCCCTCGCTGTCGGTTCGGCTGGTAGCGGAGTCGTCGGCGTCAGTGCTCTCGGTGTTGTCAGGATGGAGCCTGACTTGCACCCGGTCGATGCGGCGGCCGTCGAGCCGGTCCACGGTGAGTGTGCCGCCGGGCACGTCTACCTGGTCACCAGCGTCCGGGATTCGGCGCAGCAGCTGCAGAATGAGCCCGGCCACCGTCTCGTAGTCGGCACGTCCGGCAGGTAGCTCGAGACCGATGGCGGCTTGGATCTCGTCGGGCCGTAGCAGCCCGGACAGTAGCCAGGTGCCGTCGGGCTGGCGCCGGACGCCGGGTGCGGGCGAGTCGTGTTCGTCGACGACCTCGCCGACGAGCTCCTCCACCAGGTCTTCGAAGGTGACGATTCCGGCGGTGCCGCCGTACTCGTCGACCACGACCGCCAGTTGCAGACCACGTTGTTGCAGCAGATGCAGCAGCCGGTCCAAAGCCATGGATGGCGGCACGAGCACCGGCCGTACCATTACCTCCCGAACCGGCGTCGTGCTGCGATCAAACTCAGGGACGGCAACGGCTTGTTTGACATGGATGAGACCGCGGATGTCATCAACGCCGTCGCCGGTCACCGGGAAACGGGAGTGACCCGTATCGCGAGTGGCCTCGATCACCGTCGCCACCGGCACGGACCAGGACACGGTTCGCACGCGGGTGCGAGGTGTCATCACCTCCGCCGCGGTCTTTCGGCTGAAGCTCAGCGATCGTTCCATCAGCACCGCTGTCTCCGAACCCAACGCCCCCTGCACGCCGGCTCGCCGCACTACTGATGCCAACTCGTCAGGGGTGCGGGCGGAGCGCAACTCCTCCACCGGCTCCACGCCGACCAGGCGCAGTAGCTGGTTCGCTGAGCCATTCAGCACCGCAACCAGCGGACGCGTCACCTTCGTGAATACCAACAAGGGGATGACCACCCACCGCACGCTCTCGACGGGTCGCGACAAAGCGATGTTCTTCGGCACCAGCTCGCCGAAGACCACCTGCACCGCGGTGGCCAGCAGCAACGCCGCAGCAACTGCTAGGACGTCCGTCACGCCGACGCTGAGCCCGAGCGCTTCCAGGGGTCTCCGCAGCAACGTCGCGATCGACGGCTCCGCCACTAGGCCTATCGCCAAACTCGTGACCGTGATACCTAGCTGAGCGCCCGACAGGTACGTCGATAGCCGCTGCAGAGTGCTTCGCACCCGACCGAACCGTATGCTGCCCTCCCGGGCGCGCGATTCGACCAGATTACGATCCACTGTGACCAGCGCCGTCTCCGCGGCCACGAACAACGCGTTCCCGACAATCAAGACTGCGGCCACACCCAGCAAAGTCCAGGCCGTGGTCATCGCGTGCTCACAGACTGGGCTCGCTCAAGAAGATGCGGCGACGCTGTCCCCTTTCCTAGCCCATCATCACAGTGACGCCGGGGTCGCCGCGCGAGCGTTTCTGGCCCGGTCACAACTCTCACGCTATGTGATGGTCGGTGGACACGCCCGCCACGGCGAATCCGGTGAGCACGAGTGACACCGAGACGGATCGAGCATCGTGTACCGGCCTCTTCACGTCTCCTCGTGGCCGAAGAGTTGTTCGCCGTCGTCGTGGCCGAGCAGGAAGGTGAAGCGGGCCAGGTCAGGCTCGCGGGCCGCCCTACCGGACCGTCACGCCAAGATTCGGCCGCACGGCTACCGAGGGTCTCGTCTGAGGGCTGGTGACCCCGTCGTCACACATCGCTGATCCGACGGTCGGGAGCAGTCGGACCTCGGGCAACCAGGGACCGTCCACCGGCCACCGCGTCGATAATCGCGAGTCGTTACTCAACCGGGGAGGATGTTCTTGTTGTGGTGAAACACGTTGTCGGGGTCGTACTTGGTCTTGACCTCGGCGAGTCGCCGGTAGATCTCATCGCCATATGCCTCTCGCACGCGACTGGTGTCGTCGGCGTCGAGGAAGTTGACGTAGACGCTCTTGGCCCGGTGCGGTTCGAGGGCACCGAGGAACGTCCGCGCCCACTCCCTCTCGGCGTTGCTGATCTCGTCGGCCTGCTCGGGGAGCCACGCAGCGTCGATGATGATGTTGTGAGGAACGTCGCGCCCGGCGTAGGCCGTGGCGTCGTTGGGGACACGGGCGACGGCGCCCTCCATGTGAAACATCAGCGCGTACGTCCGCGGCGAGTTGGCCCTGTAGACGTGATCAATGATCACGTCGATGACCTCGTCGGAGATGGCGTCGAGATTCGTCGCCTTCCAGTAGTAGTGCCATCCGTGCGGAACGGTGTCATCTGTGCCGCTCTGGTGGTCGACGTACGGCGTGGGTCGGATGAGGTCGATGAGCGGCGACCCGAATCCGCGGAGTGCTCCTAGTGCCCGCTCGCCCTCCTCGATGGCACCGGCGTAACACGAAGCCACGGCGATGGCTGGTCGCCAATGCAGATCCTCGGGAATCACTGGCAGCGGGGGGACGGTGCCGAGCCTCACGATGTTGCCGAGCTCATCGGGCGCGTCGGAAACGAAGTCCCGGTAGAAGCGCAGCACCATGGCGGTGTCTTCGGCCGCCCAGAAGACGGGGCCGGCGATCACGTCCGGGCCCACGGGATGCAGTGCGAACTCGAACGAGGTGACGACGCCGAAGTTGCCTCCACCGCCTCGCAGCGCCCAGAACAGGTCGGGGTGCTCGTGGGCGGACGCTCGGACGATCTCGCCCTCGGCGGTGACCACTTCGGCGCCGAGCAGGTTGTCGATCGTGAGCCCGTGTTTGCGCATGAGCCAACCGATGCCACCGCCGAGAGTGAGTCCGCCGACGCCGGTGTGGCCCACGATGCCCCCGGTGGTGGCGAGGCCGTGGGCCTGCGTCTCGTGGTCGACGTCGCCCCACAGGGCGCCTCCCTGCACCCGGGCGGTGCGGCTGCTCGGGTCGACCCACACGGCCCGCATCACTGAGAGGTCGACGACGATCCCGTCGTCGCACACCGCGGTGCCGGCCACGTTGTGGCCGCCGCCCCGCACGGCGATCTCCAGGTCGTGGTCGCGGGCATAACGCACGGCGACGGCCGCGTCGACGACCCCACTGCACCGGGCGATCAGTCGGGGGCGCCGGTCGACGGCGCCGTTCCAAACAGCTCGGGTCGTGTCGTAGTCCGCGTCGTCAGCGGCGATCAACTCGCCTCGAAAACCGGAAATCTGCATGGCGATTACCTCCTCGCTGAGTGCCGACGCGCTCGCCGGCCGATGTCCTCGACGGCTCGATCGCATCACGGTGGACCGCGGCTGTGAAGTGCACAATCTGGACTTCGCTGTAGGCGGCAAGGGCGCCACACTGGCATAGTGAGGACATACGGCCAGTACTGCCCCATCGCCCGTGGTGCCGAGATCTTCGCCGAGCGCTGGACGCCACTGATCATCCGCAATCTGTACCTGGGCTGCGGCAGCTTCAGTGAGATCCTGGAGGGCGCGCCCGGGCTCTCCCGCACCCTGCTCTCCCAGCGGCTCAAGCAGCTCGAACGGCTCGGCATCGTCGAGTCGGCACCCAAGCTGGGTGGGCGCGGGTGCCACTACGACCTCACGCCTGCGGGTCGCGACCTCTTCCGGGTCTGCGGGTCGCTCGGCGAGTGGGGTGCCCGCTGGCTCGAGATCGCCCCGGAGCACCTCGATCCCTTTGTGGCGCTGTGGTCGATGTGCAACGCGCTCCGCCGCGACCGACTCCCGGATCGACGAGTCGTCATCCGCTTCGACTTCACAGGTCGCGCGCGCCATGAGCGGTATTGGCTGCTCATCGAGCACGGAGACACCGAGATCTGCAAGGAGTACCCCGGCCTCGACGAAGACCTCTACATCACCGCGGACGCCGAAGCGTTCGTCAAGTGGCACGCCGGCCAGGCCAGCTGGGCCGCAGCCATACGCAACCGCCGCATCCAGCTCCACGGCCCCTCGCAGCTCGTACGGGCTTTCCCCACCTGGAACGCTCGCAGCGCGTTCGCCCACATCAAGCCGGTCTCCCGGACCGCAGCAAGCGCAACAGGCTGACATCCGAGCATGACGTACACGTCACCGCGTCCTGCTCAGCACCGTGGCTTGCAGAGGCAGGCGAGTAGACGACTACGGAGCCGAGCTCGGAACCCGCTCAGATCTCGCTCGCGACCTCGTCCCACTCCCGCAGCGTCCAGGCCTTGACCACGCCCTCGTTGACGAACGGGTCATCGCGGACGAACTCCTCGGCGGCTTCCCGGGACCCGAACACCGCCATCGAACCCTCCGCCTGCGGGTCGCCGAATGTGCCGACCAGCAGGAGGTCCCCGCGGTCGCGGAACTCCTTGAGCCGGGCCAAGTGCCGCGGATAGACCGGCGGCGCCTTGGACATGACGTCGTCGGCTGACTCGTAGAACAGCACGTACCTCTGCACCAGCTCTCCTCCATGATCGGGTATGTCACTCGAGACATAGTCGCAAGCGAATGGCGCTCTCCTTGCCATTAGCCGACCAATGTGAGAGCAACAATGAATCCCCTCGAGCGATCCAAAAATAGCGGTGCCCGGCTACCTGATCAGGCGCAGTAGACATGCTCGACGTTCATGCCACGCAGAACTCGTTGCCTTCTGGGTCCAGCATGACGACGTGGTCGAGGACCCCTTCGTCATATTCTTCCCGCACAACCGTGGCGCCGCGCGCAACAAGCTCTGGCACCGTGGCTCTGATCAGTCGCTCTCGGCTGACCATGTCCCACGGACCTTCACCAGCAACGCGGATGTCGATATGGAGCCGGTTCTTTGCTGACTTCCCTTCTGGCACGCGCAGCCATCCAATCGCCGGAGCCTTGCCCTCGGGGTCGATGATGGAAGCGCCATCAGGATCCTCGTAACCTGGTTCTCTTACATAGCCAAGCGCCTGGGCCCAGAAGTCCGCCAGCCGGTGAGGGTCGTTGGCATCACAACCCAAGGTCCAATGGGTAGTCATGGCAAACCACTGTAGGGATGGTCCGCCCCCGAGCGCGGACCGTGCCATCAGTAGCGTTGCCGGATCGACACAATTGGTTGTCGTGGGTGAGATGCAAATGCGCCGCGCGCAAGCGGGCTCGACCCCCAGGAGATGTACGGCTCCGGGCCAAAGGTGGGGAGAGCGGCGATGACCGAGCCAGCAATGCTGGTCCTGGACGACGCGCCGGAGGAGCTTGACGAACTCCAGGGTGCGCTCCGCCGCCGGTACGGCCAGGAGTACGTCGTCATCTGCGAGAGTTCGGCGGCTGCGGCGTCGGATCGTCTTGCCCGGTTGGCTGCGGATGCCAGACCGGTGGCGATCGTGTGTGCTCCGGCGGCGATGATCGACACCGGCGGCGGTGAGTTCCTCGCCATGGCCCACCGGCTCTATCCAGCCGCCAAGCGGGTCCTGATAGTGCCGCGGGGAGGTCCTTCGGCGCCCAGTCTGCGCGTCCCCGCCGCGTTGTTGCACGACGAGTCGGTGGCGCAATCGGTGCTGGGCGCGATAACCCTCGGAGTTGTCGACACATATCTGCCCTCGCCTCACGGAAGCAGGGACGAGGGGTTTCATCTGGCTGTTAGCGAATTGCTTGAAGAGTGGGCCCGCGACAGCGCCGCGGACCGGCCGGCGGTGCACATCGTCGGCCAGCAGCATTCGGCCCGCTCGCACGAACTGCGGGACGTTCTGACCCGCAACGGCGTCCCCTTCGAGTTCTTCCCTGCGGAATCTGATCGAGGGCGGCTCCTTCTGGAACAGTCCGGGCACACCGGCTCCGCATTGCCGGTAGTGATCACCTACACCGGGCAGGCGCTGGCCGATCCGACGACCGACGAACTGGCTGCAGCCTTCGGACTGGCCACACTGCCAGCCGGAATCGTCGACGTGGCGATCGTTGGCGCGGGTCCAGCCGGGCTGTCGGCCGCGGTCTACACCGCATCGGAGGGTTTGGCCACGCTGCTTCTCGAGCGGGAGGCGATCGGCGGTCAGGCCGGTAGTAGCTCGCTGATCCGCAACTATCTCGGCTTTCCCCGCGGCACCAGCGGCCGGGGCCTGGCTACCAGGGCCTTCGCCCAGGTGTGGTCGTTTGGCGCGGATACCGTCATCACCTTGCCGGTCACCGGGCTGCGTCCAACCGATTCCGGCTACATGCTGAGCCTCGCCGACAATTCGGAAGTCGGCAGTCGCAGTGTCGTGATCGCCACCGGCGTCTCCTATCGCAGGCTCGAGGCGCCGGGGCTGGCGCCCCTGACTGGTACCGGCGTCTACTACGGTGCCGCGGGCTCGGAAGCGCGAGCCATGTCGGGACGGCGGGTCTTCATCGCTGGCGGCGCCAACTCCGCGGGCCAGGCCGCAGTGAATCTCGCCCGACACGCACGTCACGTGACCCTCGTTGTGCGTCGCGACTCGGTCGCCGCCACGATGTCCCAGTACCTGATCGACGAGATCAACGGAACTGCGAACATCGACATCCGCCACAACACAGAGGTCGCCGGGGCCGACGGCGATGAGCAGTTGGAAGCCCTGGTGCTGCGGGACAACAGGACCGGAAATACACAGTCCGTGTCCGCCTCAGCGTTGTTTGTGCTGATCGGTGCCGAGCCGCACACGGATTGGCTGCCCGCGGGTATCCAGCGCGACAAGCGCGGGTTCCTGCTCACCGGCAGCGACCTACGTCGCGATAATCCGCCTGCCGGCTGGCCGCTGCAGCGTCCGCCGCTTCCGCTCGAAACGAGCATGCCGGGGGTGTTTGCCGCCGGGGATGTACGTCAGCGTTCGGTCAAGCGTGTCGCCTCAGCGGTCGGTGAAGGTTCGATCGCCGCAATGCAGGTGAGCCAATACCTGCAGGAACACAGCCAATAGTCTCGACAGCAGGCGAACAGGGAATCCGTTCTAACTCATCGCCAAAGATTTCCCAGGAGCAGAGTTGGCCTTCGCCGAGCTGGAAGATACGGAGGACCAATATGCGGCGGCCCTTCACGTTCTTTCAGCACCGGCTCGACGCCGTGGGGCATAAGCGGTTCCCACGAATTCGCTTGGCTCAGCCCGAACGGTCAGCTGGCGTTATGTTGTGATTGAGCCGGAAGAGGTTGTCCGGGTCGTACATCCGCTTCACCGATTGCAGGCGTCCTAGGTTCGCACCGAACGTATTCCTGACAGACTGGTCCCCCTCTTCATACAGGCCGGGGAAGTTGAAGTACTCGCGGTCACTGGAGAATGGCTCGAGCGCACGAAAAACTTCCCTTCCCCATTCGATGCATGCTGCGTCATCCTCAGGGCTCTCCCAGTTGGCCTCGATGCCGATGAGATACGGCGCGGAACGATCACCGAAGGCAGTGTTCTGCGGCAGTACGCGGCTGAGGGCACCACCGAGTTGCCAAACATCCAGTGTGGAGTGGTGCGACGGACTGGCTTCGTTGAGCCGGATGAGGGCGTCCATCGCCTCCGCAGACAATTCGTTGAGGTACCTGGACTTCCAGTAATAACGCATCTCATGCGCCGGGTAGTCGGCGTCGAAGAAGCGTTGCACGTCAATGTACGGAGTCGCCTCACTCAGATCAGCGATCGGTGAGCCGTAGTCCCGCAACGATTGCAAGGCGGCTTCACCCTCCCCCGCATCGCCGGCATACATCGCGAGGTAAACGACAATTGGTGCGCCGTGGTGCTCGGCCGGAATCTCCTCAATCTCTGGCGCATGCCACAGGATGGCGAAGGAACTGATCTCATCCGATGACGCTCGGCTCCATTCGCGGTAGAACTGCAGTGCCGCTTGAGCATCGCTTCCCGTGCCCGGATGAATGACGAAGGCGAAGAACACCTCCGGGCCGACGGGATAGGCCCGGAACTCGAATGAGGTGACAACACCAAAGTTGCCGCCGCCACCCTGCAACGCCCACAACAAGTCGGCGTTGTTTTCGCTACTTGCTGTGACGAGTTCACCGTTAGCGGTTACGACATCGGCAGACATGAGATTGTCACAGCTAAGTCCGTATTTGCGGCGAAGCCAACCGATGCCCCCTGCCAGCGTCAAACCAGCGATTCCCGTCGCGGTGACGACGCCCATCGGCACGGCCAGCCCGAATGCCTGCGACTCGTGGTCAAGTTCACCAATGGTGACGCCACCTTCTGCCCGGACCGTCTGAGCGAGGGGATCGACTCGAACACCCTTCATCAGGGACAGGTCAATCACGAGCCCGTCGTCGCACACCGCATTTCCAGCGGCATTGTGGCCCCCACCTCGGACGGCAACGAGCAGATCGTGCTCCTTGGCGAAGTTCACCGATGTGACGACGTCGGCGACCCCCGCACACTGGACGATAAGCGCTGGGTGTTTGTCGACCATGCCGTTCCACACGGCCCGGGCATCGTCATAGTCCGCGTCCGAGGGCTGCATCAACCTACCTCGCAACACTTCCGCCAGAGCCGTGATGGCATCGTCGGAAACCGTTGTGGCCTGCCCGTCACGCGTACGCAACTTGGTTTGAGACACTCCATCTCCGTCCAGGCGCCTGGTCGACACGACCCAGCCTATGGCTGCACAGGGCGCTCCGGACACAGCTGTCGCGTGCTGCGCGATCCCGGGCGACGCCCCGGATCACCATGGGCAGGCTGGCCGGTTTTGACTACGCTGACGACCGTGGAGATGGTGCGGTGGGGAATTATCGGCGTCGGGAATGTGACTGAACGCAAGAGCGGGCCGGGTTTTCAGCAGGCTGAACGATCCGAACTGGTTGCCGTAATGCGCCGAAATGGTGATCTTGCCGCTGAATACGCTCGACGACACGACGTCCCGCGTTGGTACCACGATGCCGACGAGTTGATCAACGATCCGGATGTCGACGCGGTCTACGTGGCAACACCACCTGACTCACATAGGGAGTATGTGGTCCGCGTCGCGCACGCCGGCAAGCCGGTCTATGTCGAGAAGCCGATGGCTCGCACAGCCCTGGAGTGTGAGGACATGATTTCGGCCTGCGAGGAGGCGGGGGTGGGTTTGTTCGTGGCCTACTACCGTCGCGCCATGCCACGTTTTGCCACCGTCAAAGAACTCTTGGACAGCGGCCGGATCGGGCAGCTCCGGTCGGTCAGCATCCGCAACGAGCTGCCCGCTGAGACCGACCACACCGGGTGGAGGATGAATCCTGAGATCTCCGGGGGTGGCCACTTCGTCGACCTTGGCTCTCACATCCTCGATTTGCTGGACTGGTTACTCGGCCCGGTGACCCATGCGGCCGGAATCGCTACCAACCGCGGTGGACGCTATCGAGCCGAAGACCTGGTCACCGGTGTCTTCAGCTTTCGTTCCGGCGTAGAAGGTGTCGGTGTCTGGAACTACGAGTCGTTCCAGCACACAGATCAGGTTGAGATCATCGGAACAGCGGGAGCACTGCGCTTCTCCGGCTTCGGCGACGAGCCCTTGCGGCTGCTCACTGCTCGCGGAGAAGAACAGATCAAAGCGCCCTACCCCGAGATCGTTCAACTGCCCCTCATTCAGACCGTGGTCAATGCGCTGACCGGGCATGGCGAGTCGCCCAGCGACGGACATACCGCTGTCAGAACGGCTCGCGTTATCGACGGTCTGTTATCGGACTATAGGAAGAGTCACGGAATTGACTACGCTCCGGCGAAGCCAGGTCAAGCAGGCTGCTGAACCGAGCAGCTCTGGCCCGTGAACAGAAAATAGGTCAATCGGATACACAGGCACCTGATCCGTCAGGCGGCCGGGTTGGCGACGGCGCTCTGGCATGAGAATCCCCGCCGAGCCTCATGCGGGTGAGGTTGCGGATTCGTCGCACGATCGGCTCCTTCGGTCAGGTCTTGTCGGGGAATGAGTGGTGTTCGTGGGTGACGACCCAGCGGTCGCCGTACCGCCGCAGTCCGACTGTCAGCCGGAGCCGGTTGCTGGGGTCGCGCTCGAGCTCCTCCGGCGTGCCGCAGCGCAGCAGAGCGTACGCGAAGGCCACGTCCTCCCCGGCGGCGACGTCAAGCGAGACGATCTCGAACGATGCACCCTGCCGCTGCCAGGTGAAGAACGGTGGCCAGGTCTCGCGATAGGCGGCGATCCCACGTACGCCGTCTTCCGGCGGTGGCACGTCGAACATGACGATGTCGTCGCTGTGATCGGCGAGAACCGCATCCAAGTCACCGCAGTGCACCGCATTGGCCCAGTTCTCAATAAGCGCCCTGATCTGTGTCGCGTTGTCACTCATGTGAGCACAGACCACGGCCGCCCAGTGAACTCATCGCTATCGTGATCATTCTCGGTCTGGGTGTGCTCGCCGCGGGTGCCATCCCCACTCTGTTGTCCCGGCCCCTCCGACCCGATGACGCTTGGGGTTGGCGGTCGACGCCACCCATCCGCGAGCTACCCCCCCGCCTCTCCGCACTGCCTACTCAGCTGCAGCGAGGAAGGCGTCGACGTCTGCGGCGATCTCGTCGGGGTACTCGCCATTGATGGCGTGGGAGGCCTCGGGATAGACGCGAACCGTCCCATGCTGGAGGCTGCGGCGGGCGAGGTCTGCTGCGGCGGCGGAGTCGTGCATTGGAGATCGGCCGGCCATGATGACCAAGACCGGCTGGCGGATGGCCGCGATTCGGTCCTGGGGGATCCGCCTGGGCGCGGGCAGGTCGAGTGCGTAGGTTTGCATGCCGGCCTCGATCATCTGCGCGACGGGGACATCCTTGACGGGCGCGCCGCCGGCAGTCCAGCTGGCGAAGTCATCTCGCCAGGCTTTCGGGAACCAGCGGACGCTGGCGGGGATGGAGCGCAGGATCGCCTGGAGCGACATGTTGCCAAAGACGTAAACAGGGTCGAGCAGCGTGGCGCTAGCTACTTTGCTTGGGTGATTGACGAGTAGGTTCGCTGTCGTCCAACCGCCGATGGAGAGCCCGACCAGGTGGACACGGGGTTCGGGGAGTTGGAGGAGTACCTCGTATAGCCACTGGGCCTGGTCGGCGTCGCTTGTGATGGGGCGATCTTGGATGCTCAGTCCAGGCTCACCGAGCAGGTCGATGGTGTAGACACTGCGAAGTTTGAGCAGGGGCGGCAGGTTGTCGGCCCACACCGGTGAGGCGGACGCCCGGCCGGGAAGTAGCACAAGTGGAGCCTTGGTGGGCTGGGCGCCGGCAAATCGGTAGACCCGCACGACACCGAAGTGGGTCCGGACATCGAGAGTCCGCTGTGGCGGTGGCAGGTCGGCCATGGCTCGGTCGTAGGCGGCGACGAACCGATCTTTCGCCGCAGCCGAGGTGAAGTGACCGAGCGGCGAGGTGTCCCGCAGCGCCAGCCCGACCACCCCAACTGCGGCAGCGACCGCCGCGACGGCGGCCAGGACGCGACGGCGGCGCGGTCGGCGGTATGCCGGGGCCGGGTCATGGTCTTTGAGGCCGTGCACGGTCCCCCTTGTCGAGCGGATCACGTACTCTGCCGCGATCCCCTCGTGCTTGATGTCCCGGCTGTGGTCAATTCGCCGAGGACGAGATGCATGCCCCTTGGCCAGCTCACGGCCTGTTGGTGCGCGCCGGCAAGGAGTCCATATTGACCAAGCCCGCCGAGGTGACTATGGCTGAGCCGTCCTGATTCACGATATCGGCCATCGCGGAGCGAGAGACTCAGCGGGGGAACACAACGGAAAGGCGGGCAGATGGACATCGGAAACATCGGGACCGAGCGCAACAAGGCCGTGGTCGCGGAGTTCGACAAACTCATCGGATCGGACGATCTGAGTCCCCTTCACCGGCTCTGTAGGCCAGACATGATCAACCACGCGCTGGCACCCGACCGGCCGTCGGGGCTGGCCGGCACCCGAGAATTCCTCGAGACGATGGGCCGGCATCAAATGAGCCATGAGGGCTGGAGCAGGCTTGTTGTTGTCGCCGAGGGCGACTACGTCGTCCAGGTGGGGGCACGGCACGGCCGCTGGCACGGCGGGTCATTTTTGGGCATCGACGCACCACCAGGAGACTACGATCGCGACTTCGCCGCCATGTACCGCCTGGTCGAGGGCCAGATCGCTGAGCGGTGGGCGATCCGCGACGACCTCGGCATGCTTCGTCAACTCGGCGCCATCCCCAGTCGCTGACCGGCGGCGTCGAGTCGTACTGCCCGGCCGATGAGGAGAGAGCCCCCCGGACTGAACGCGTCGATTAGCGCAGCCAAGGATTGCCGATAAGCGACCGGCTACGGGGACGCGTTTCACGCTCTAGGTCAGTCGAATACCGACGGGGATACGGGCCTCGAAAAGTTAGCGGTTGTGCTCAGAGAGCCGGCCTGGCGGAGCCCGTCGTGGTGTTGCTTACCATGGCAGCGCTCGCTCGATAGGCACGCGAGCTGACGGCTTCGCCTGTTGGTTGAAGCAGCTCGGCGGGCATCTATTTTGTACCCGCCGGGCCTGTGGCCTGGCCTGGGGTACCCCACGCCGCGCCATATCGGTTAGTTACCCCGACAAGACCTCGGACTATCACACTGCCGGGCTCTCTCTTGGGCTGGAGACCAAACCCGAGCCGCGACTAGCTTGAGAGCATGACCGTGCGGGACTGCTAACCCCGGTCTCTCGTGAGGCATTCTGCTTCCGGGCGTTGTTGATCGTGCAGTTGTCTGCCGGCTGCGGACGAGCTTCGAGCTCACTAACGACATCACTTCGAGACGGCGCGCACGATCCGGTCGGCGAGTTCGCGGAGGTACCTGGACAACTCGGGCGGTCCACACACTTCGAACTCGCAGCCCAGGTGCAGGATCTGTGAGGCGAGCCATGGCACGGTGTCGGCGTGCGTACGCCACCGGGTGCGGCCATGCGCCCAGGCCTCGATGCGACCGTCGCCCAGGCTGTCGCGGAGCCGGGTCTCGGCGTCGGCGAGGCTGAGGTCAAGGATGACGTCCCCGCGCAGGACGGGCGCCATGACGGCCCGGGCTTCGGCCAGATAGGTGTGCACATCGCCGCCGGGGGGTTCCCGATGTGCGGCGCGGCCACCTGTGGCGCGAGGTTCGGCGATGCGGTCGACCCTGAAGGTCCGCCAGTCCGTGCGGTCGAGGTCGAAGGCCACGAGATACCAGCGCCTGCTGAGCGCCACCAGTCTTACCGGCTCGACGTGCCGCCTGGTCGTCCGACCTTGCCAATCGGCATAGCCGAACTGGACGCGTTCCCCGTTGGCTGCCGCCGAGGCGAGCGCCGTCAGGGTCTCGGGGTCGATCACGCCGTCAAGAGGCGTGGCGGAGACCATCGCAGTACCCACCGTCTTGGCCCGATGCCGGAGGCGAGGCGGCATGACCTGGAGCACCTTGGTGAGCGCGCGGACGGCGGACTCCTCCAAGCCGGCGACCGGCTGGCCGGCCATGAGCCGCAGCCCGATTGCCAGGGTGACCGCTTCGTCGTCCTCCAAGAGCAGCGGCGGCATGGCGACGCCAGCCGCCAGCCGATAGCCGCCATAGACGCCCATCGACGCCTCGACTGGGTACCCCAGGCCACGCAACCGCTCGACGTCCCGCCTTACAGTCCGGTCGGTCACCCCAAGCCGCTGGGCCAGCTCGCTGCTCGGCCACTCACGAGGGGTCTGGAGTAGCGAGAGCAGGGCGAGCAAGCGAGCGGCGGGATCAGGCACGAGTGAAGTGTGGCACTGATCTAGGACCTGATCCGTCCTAGATCGCACCTACGATGCCTGCCATGACCAATTTCAAGCCCGAGGGCTACACCAGCGTCGCACCGTGGGTGGTGACCGACGACACCGGCGCCTTTCTCGACTTCGTCACAAGCGTCTTCGGCGGCGTCGAACTGGCCAGGGTCGCCGTCGAGGACGGCACCATCGGCCACGGCGAGATCCGGGTCGGCGACACCGTTGTACTCGCTTTCGACCGACGACCCGGGTGGCCGTCGATGCCATCGCTGCTGCGGGTGTTTGTTCCAGATGCTGACGCGTCCATGGCCAGAGCCGTTGAAGCCGGTGCGCGCGTTGTCACCGAGGCGGCGACCAACGCCTGGGGTGCCCGCGGCGGCCGCGTCCGTGACCCGCTGGGCAACATCTGGTGGGTGACCGCGCAGGTCGAGACCGTCTCCCCCGACGACTCCTGGGCCCGACTCGGTGAGCCCGGCTACGCTGCCGCGATGCGGGAAGCCCAAGAGACGCTGGACGTCGAGCTGAGCGGCCTTCCGACAGGGAGGGCCTCAGCTCCGGTCGCGCCAACCCAACCCGGGCCGGACCAGCCCTAGGACGCAGCACTGGTGCGCCGCGCATCGAGAAGCTCTAGGTGCCCGCTTCCTGGCTGCCTTGCTCGCGTTCTTCGCGGTGCTCGCCAGCTGGCCGGCCCTCCAGCCCACCCTCTCCGAGGCAGAGTGCCACTCCTGTCTCTCTCGTCGCATACAGCCCCGCCGGTTATGGAGACTCGTGCCTTGGACTAGCCCGAGATACCCCAAGCCCGGATCGGTAGATCCAACGGCGGGCTCACACTGACAAGATTGACTGGTGAGCGTTTCGATCTCGGCGGACGGCACAGCGATCAGCTACACCAAGCAGGGATCCGGAGCCGCGGTGATCTTGGTCGGAGGCGCGCTGGACGACGGCTCGGAGAACGCCGGGTTGGCCGACGCGCTCGCCGCGGACTTCACGGTGATCAACTACAGCCGGCGCGGTCGTGGCGAGAGCGGCGACACCCTTCCCTACGACGTACAGCGTGAGATTGAGGATCTGGCCGCGCTGACCAGCATCGTGGGCGGCGCTTCTCACGTCTACGGCGTCTCGTCCGGGGCCGCGCTGGCGCTGCGGTCAGCTGCAGCCGGAGTGCCGATCACAAAGCTCGGGCTTTTCGAGGCGCCCTATCCGGTGGATTCGACCGCTGTTGAACGCTGGCGCGCTTATCGCGCCGAGCTCAACCGCGCCGAAATCAGTCCCGGTGAGATGGTGGCGGCATTCATGCAGTTGGCCGGCTCGCCAGAGGACGAGATCACAGTGGCGCGGCATCATCCTGTATGGCGTCAGCTGATGACCGTAGCTGACACCCTGCGGTATGACGCCGCATGCCTGGGTGACGGACCACCGACACCAGAATTCTTGGCAAAGATCCGGCAGCCTGTGCTGGTGGCCACCGGCGCCTTCCCCGATCCCCATATGGGCAGCCTGCAGCCCGGTTACTTCGACGCCGCCGCCGATCTGCTGGCCCGGTACCTCCCACGTGCCGAGCGGCACGTCTTTGCCGGTCAGTCGCACGTAGCCGACCCGGCGCTGGTTGCAAGAGAGCTTCGCCGGTTCTTCGGCCCGTGACGGATGGTCCAAACGGTCAGCGCGTCAGCGGCGGGGACGCTGCTTGGCCGATACCGACTTGATGACGAGATCTCCGTTGTCTGAGGCATCCATCGGCGTTGTGGCAAGTCCAAGCGCAACCTCGATCAGAGCGCCGACGTCGGGCCTGTCGAGATCGTCGGGTGAGTCAAGCGCTACGGTGCGGACCACCTTGCCGCTGCCGCGCAGGATCGACGTCGGATCCGGTAGTTCCGGACCACGTTGCAAAAAGCACAGGTTCACACCTCGGCCGTAAGCAGCCAACGACAAGATCGCGTCGGAGGCGCGGCGCGTCGGCCCGAACCCGATCACCAAGAAGTTGTAGTTGTCATAAACCATCTGAACCGCGTCGGGAAACCGAGCCTCCAACTTCGCCCGGCAGCCGCGGAACCGGCACTGCATCTCCGGCGTGAACTTGGCGATGAATCCGGCCAGCTCGGACTCCGCTGTCACAGATCGCACTGTATCGGCGCGGCTGAGCCTCGGCACCGCAACGGACGCAAGCCCGACCCCGAGAAGAAGAGCCTTGGTCGACTCATGCGGTCTGGCCGATCTCCTTCGGCCAGGTCCATGCGTAGAAGACGACAGCCGCGAGCAGGGCTGCCTCGATGAGGCTACCCAGGACGTAGTAAGTCCACTCGCCGATGGTTGCGGCGACGATGCTGACCGCGTACACCATGGCCAGGGCGATGTTCACGATCCGGTTGAGCCGCGGCCGCAGAACAAGGACGCAAAACACCATCAGGCTGGGGATCACGACATAGGCAGTCGTCGCCAGGAGGAAGGTCTGGTTGACGGCGAACCCGCCGACCTCTCCAGCCTCGACGTCGGCTCGAAAGTCGGGACGATAGAGACTGAACAGGTCGACGTAGGCGAAGACGAACAGCATCGACGCCCAGAGTGCGGCGATCTTGACCCGCACGTTCACGGGGAACGGTTCGAGTCTCGTTCCGGTGACGCCCGTGGGTGTCCTCTCGGCTCGGCTGACGAGTTGACGACTGGCCCGCATAATGTCTCCTTACAGTTGTAAGCCTGAGTCGTAATAGTAGCCTTACGACTGTAAGACTGCAACAGTCCACGAGGTGATATGACCAAGCGCACAGCCCTGACCCGCGACCGCATCGTCCTAGCCGCTGTCCGCGTCGCCGACCGCGGCGGGCTCAGTAGGGTGAGCATGCGCACCGTCGGCCGGGAGCTCGGTGTCGAGGCGATGTCGCTCTACCACCACATCGCCGGCAAGGACGACCTGATCGACGAACTGGCGGACTGGGTCTTTACACGAATTGAGATGCCCACCCCCGACCAGCCGTGGCGGCCGGCCATGATCGGCAAGGCCACCTCGGCCCGGAGCGTCCTAACAAAACACCCTTGGGCGCTCGGCCTCATCGAGTCCCGTCGTAACCCCGGCCCAGCACTCCTGCGTCACCACGACGCCGTGCTCGGCTGCCTGCGTGGCAACGGCTTCCCGCTCGTCCTCGCGACCCATGCCTTCTCTGCGGTCGACGCCTACGTCTTCGGCTTCGTGCTGAGCGAGCTCAACCTGCCCATGGAGCCGGGCGAGAGCGCCGAGGAGTTCGTGCAGGGAATCGGGCTACTGACCGAGGCTTACCCGCACCTGGCGGAGATGCTCGCCGAGCAGGTTGTGGGCAAAAACTTCTCCTACGCCGACGAGTTCGACTACGGACTGGAACTGATCCTCGACGGGCTCGAGGAACGGTTGGGTCGGTCGGTCAGCTGAGGACGTGGATCGACCGTTGTTCCGCAAGCGGACGGTAGACGGGCAGTGGTCCGGTGTGGACTTGGAGCCAGCCCGAGAGACTAATGCCAGGTGGGCAGATCACGAAAGGGCATCGTCATGAGTAACGTAATTGTCGTCATCGGACCCGGGTCGATCGGCCAAGCGATCGCCCGGCGGGTGAGCGCCGGCAAGCATGTGCTGCTGGCTGACTTGCGCCAGGAGAACTCCGACGCCGCGGCCGAGATATTCAGCAATGCAGGATTTGAGGTGAGCACCGCGACCGTGGACGTGTCGTCGC
The DNA here is from genome assembly GCA_963734005.1 of uncultured Actinomycetota bacterium. Lineage (GTDB taxonomy): Bacteria > Actinomycetota > Actinomycetes > Propionibacteriales > Propionibacteriaceae > Microlunatus. The sequence continues at coordinate 116,659 of CAVTFS010000024.1, read as the reverse complement.
GCGAGTCCGTGCACGCGCTCGTCGAAACCGCCACCGCGCTTGGCGACGTCACTGGCGTCATCCACGCCGCCGGCGTGTCGCCCAGCCAGGCGTCACCGGAAACAATCCTGTCGGTCGATCTTTACGGCACGGCGCTGGTGCTCGAGGAGTTCGGGAATGTCATCGCCCCAGGCGGGGCCGGGGTCGTGATCGCGTCGCAGTCCGGGCACCGCCTGGGCGCGCTGACGGCCGAAGAAGACGCGGCTCTCGCGATGACGCCCGCCGATGAGTTGCTCGCCCTGCCGATGCTTCAGCCGGACCAGGTGCAGGACCCCCTGCGCGCGTACCAACTATCCAAGCGCGGAAACGCGCTGCGGGTGATGGCCGAGGCGGTGCGGTGGGGCAAGCGTGGTGCGCGAGTCAACACGATCAGCCCCGGCATCATCTTCACCCCGCTGGCCATGGACGAACTGACCGGGCCGCGCGGGGAGGGCTACCGGCGCATGATCGAGCTCTGCCCGGTAGGGCGCGGAGGCACGCCGGACGAGGTCGGAACTGTTGGGGCGCTTCTGATGGGACCCGACGGCGGATTCATCACCGGCAGCGACTTCCTCATGGACGGCGGAGTTACCGCCGCCTACCGGTTCGGTGAGCTCGCCCCGTAGCCGCCGAGATCGCTGGACTTCACCAGAGACGAACGTCCCCGGTCCGCATTGGCGGACTTCCTCTCTTGACATGGAGAGTGAGTTCCGACGGCCGACCGTCATGGGAGCGCCTCAAGCCGGGGCTACGTGCCCTGAAGCACGTTTCCTCTCGAGGCCGTCGAGGATGAGGTCGAGTCCGAACTCGTATTCGTCGCCGTAGTCGTAGCCGGGTTGGAGAACGTGCTCGATGGTCAGCTCGGCGAGGCGCGGGTACTCCTTCGTGGGGAACTGCAGCAGGAAGGCCTTGGCGAGGTCTGAGGTCTCTTCTGGGGTGCCGAACGCGAGACTGCGTTCCTGCAGCGCGAACCCGTAGATGTAGCTGTCGAGAGTTGCGAAGGCGTGCGCGGCCATGCTGGATTGAGAAGCCCGCGTCTCGGAGGCATCCGATGACGGCGTCGTGATGTCGCAGCGTCGCTGGCCCGGGTGTCCTCCGCGACTCCATCAGTCCGATGGCCCAGGGGTGTCGAGCCATGACAGTGTGGATCGAGATCGCCCGCAGCCGCATGGTCGCCTTCCACCCGTGCTTGCCCGCAGGTAGTTCGATCTCGCTGAAGAGTGCGTCGATCATGCTGTCGAGGAGGTCTTCCTTGTTGGAAACGTGATTGTAGAGCGACATTGGCGCGCCGCCGAGGTGTTGGCTGAGCTTGCGCATGCTGAGTGACTCGATGCCGCCTTTGTCGGCCATGTCGATGGCGGCTCGCACCAGCTGCGCTCGGTTCCAAGGGCGTCGGGCCTCGGCCCTCGGGTTGGTTCGCACGGACATCGACATCCTCTGCATCTTCTGGATAGGCAACGGTAATCCGTCACGGTTTGACGCACGTACACCGTACGTGTAACGTACACCATACGCGTACATCGTACGTGGACAAGCGGGCAATGCGGCTCCTCGGGCACAGCAGACCCGTCTTTGAAAGGAAACCGCGATGACCAACCGCATGGACTACTCGCCCGTCCAACATCACCCGAGCGATCCATCACAACCCGCATCTCGGCGCTGGGCTACCACCTGGTCGATCCGTACCGCCAGCATCACCGCAGGAGTCGCACTCCTGCTCATGTCTGCGGTCGCAATCTTCGGCAACGTCGTCGTTGTGGACGCACTGGTGACCGAGGGTAATGCGGCCCAAACGGCCGCCGACATCATGGCGTCCGAAGGGTTGTTCCGGCTCGGAATCGCGAGCCTGGTCGTGGTGGTCGCCCTCGATGTGGTGGTCGCGTGGGCGCTCTACCGGGTGTTCAGCCCTGTGAACAAGAGCCTTTCAATGCTTGCGATGGCCTTGCGGCTGGTGTATTCAGGCGTCTTCATGGTCGCAATCGGCCATCTCCTCGGAGCGGTTCGCCTGCTCAGCAACGACGGCTACCTGGCGGTGTCCGGTGCAGACCAGGTGAACGCCCAGGCAATGTTGGAAATCACAGCCTTCAACGACATTTGGTACGTCGGCCAGTTCCTGTTCGGTCTTCACCTGCTCCTCATCGGCTACCTGGCCTACCGATCCGGCTACGTCCCCAGGTTGCTCGGCGCCCTGATCGCCATCTCAGGTCTCGGCTATGCCGCCGACAGCCTCGGCGCGGTGCTCTCTCAGGGCAGCTGGACCGATATCAGCTCGTTCACATTCATCGGCGAGTTCCTGCTGGCGCTCTGGCTCCTGATCCGGGCTCGCCACATTGCTGAGAGCACATCAGCCCTGCTTGAGACGCGCAGAAGCGCATTATTCGCCTGAGGTCTTTGTGTGCGCCTGGCCATTTGAGCAGACCTAGCCGAGGGGATGCGACGGACGTGTCGGTGAGGTCAGCGAGTTCGTTGTCGGGGGCTCACCGTTCAGATCGCTCGGGCACGCAGATCAGCGTCTGCTGTCCTACGGCAACGAGCGATCGCGTCACGCCCTGAACGGCGAACACCTCGAGTTGACAGACGGTGAGGGTTCGTCCGGACTTGAGGACTGTGCCTATCGCCTCGAGGTGATCGCCGACGGCAGGTGCCAGGAGGTTGATCTTGTACTCCACGGTGAGCACGACGGTGTTCTTCGGGAACAGCGTGAACGCCGCGTAGCCGCCTGCGCTGTCGGCGATGGCGCTGGTGGCTCCGGCGTGGATGTAGTCGTCCTGCTGGGTGACCTCGGGTCGGCTCGGCAGCACGATTTGCACACGTCCTGGTTTGATGTCGCCGAGACGTGCACCCAGATGGCGCATCAGGCCCTGGCGCTCGAAGCTGGCCCTGATGCGCGTCTGTATCTCCGGGGCTGCCGGCTCTTGCTGCGCCTCGTCTTCCATAACTCGTGGTCTCCTCAGATTGCTGTTACCTCAGGTCGGCAGGTCACTCATCACGCCTCTTACTGGGCGACCAGCTGCTCGATCAGAAGCACGACGCCGATCACGATCATGGCGGCGCCGGAGAAGCGAGTCACCGCGCGGGCTGCCGTAGGTCGTGCGCGCAGCACCCGCCGGGCGCCGCTGCCGACCCCGGTGTAGATCACGGCGCAGCTGGCAACGTGCACCAGCCCAAGCACCATAATCTGCACCGCGACCGGCCAGCCGGCGTTCGGGCTCGTGAACTGCGGTAGCAGCGCCAAGAACAGCAGGAAGACCTTCGGGTTGAGTCCGCTGATGCTCGCACCTTTCGCTGCCTGCCGCAGCCATGACCCGGACGCGTTCTCGGCGTGAGCCTGCGGCGCCGCCGGGTGAACGAGCATGCCGATCCCCAGCCACACCAGGTACGCCGCACCCACAGCCGTTAGCACAGTCAGCACCAGCGGAGAGCGGGCCACCCACGCACCCACGCCGGCCGCCACCACCGCGGTCGCGGCCAGGTGCCCGGCCAACAAGCCGCCCACCGCGGGGAATACCAGCCGATGCCTCAGTCCGGCGGCGATCGCGTACGCCCAGTCGGCACCCGGGGTGATCACCAACAAGAACGACACCGCCCAGAACGCTGCGACCGTTCCACCCGCCACAATCTTCTCCTTCAACCAACTCTGGCGGGAAAGAATAGGCGAAAAGTCAGCGAATGTGCTTCCAAAGTTCTCGACATCAAGGCTCTTGCAGAGCAAGGATCATCCACATGGACGCCGTAGACCGACAGATCCTTGCCGAGCTTCAACAAGACGGGCGAGTGACCCTCACCGAACTCGCCGAGCGGGTCGGTCTCAGCCTCTCCCCCTGCCACCGCCGGCTCCGAGCCCTGGAACACTCCGGCGCGATCAGCGGCTACCACGCCCACCTCGACCCCAACGCGCTCGGCCTGACCTTCGAGGCTCTGGTCTTCGTCACAATGCGCGCCGCTGACCGGGCCACCGTCGACGCGTTCGAACAAGCCGTCGCCGCCTTGCCGCACGTCCGACAGGCCCAACGGCTCTTCGGCGACCCCGACTACCTGCTACGCGTTATCGCCGCCGATCTGCTCGCCTTCCAGCAGCTCTACGACGACCACCTGGCCACCCTCCCCGGCGTGCAGCGCCTCAGCTCCACCCTGGTCATGAAGAGCGTCGTCGAAACCGAGCCCTCCCACTCTGAGTAATCCTCAAGCAAACACATAAACCGTCACGCCTACCGTGGGGAACAACCAGCCGAGGAATGGAGGCCCTGAGTCCACCCTGATTCCCCTCTGGTCAAAGGGCCACCAAATGGCTTAGCTGTTTATCATGAGGGTCCCCCGCTGCGATGTGAACCTGCGGACCTGCCGGTACCTATTACGCAGTCTCTTGTGTATCGACGCGCCATGGCATCCGTGAGATCACTAGCCTCGATCGGGCGGTAGCAGCGCAATGGTCACCGCAGATGACATCCGAACGGTTGCGTTGTCGTTGCCGCGGACCGAAGAGGCGCTGGTCCGGGATCAGGTCAAGTTTCGGGTGGGCCGGATCGTCTATGTGGCACTCAGCCGAGACGAGCTGTCGATGGGCTTCGGCTTTCCGAAGGACGAGCGCGCCGCATTGGTCGCCGCCCATCCAGAGAAGTTCTTAATGCCGATTCAGTCCGACCTGCGTTACAACTGGGTGCGAGTGTGGCTGTACGCGATCGACCAGACAGAGATGCGGGAGCTCGTCGTCGACGCGTGGCGCATGGTCGTGCCGAAGCGAGTTGCCGCCGAGTATCTGGGTGATCGTCCCTGAGCGACCACCCAGACGCGGTTGGCTTCGGTGTTTGCGATGACGACTACCGACGGAGCGCAAGCGATGAGGCGCGCCTGACGCGCTCTACGAGTTGTGCTCGTACTTGAAGGACAGCTGGATCTTCGTGCGGTAGATGAGCTCGCCGCCGTCCCCGACGTGAATGTCCTGCTTGATAACCTCGCCGACCCGAAGGTCCCGGACCGACTGGCTCGCCGTTTTGATCGCGTCAGCGGCAGCCTCCTCCCAGGAGGTCGTGCTCGTGCCGACGACGTCGATCACCCGGTAGACGCTCATAGTTGCCCTCCTCGTTGGATGTGCCGATCGGCCCGATGCGGCACGGTGATGATCTCGCACTCACGGGCCGGGGGCAACCCGGGCACGCGATCGAGGGGCGCGGCGACCCATACAGTCATGATCGAATCTGTCAGCGGTGTCTTGTCCACTCGTGTCAGCGGCGCTAGGGTCCTGACCGCCGTTACTCCCGCACCCGTATGACTGGCGAATAATCAATTCCACCGCGAAGACGTCGCGGGCCCGCGTCATTGCCGCTAAGCAGCGCGCTGATCGCTGCCTCGCCATCGCCCGGGCGAGCCAGGCAAGTTGCCTAGCGCTCGACTCAGTGACGAGGGCCGTTCGTCCTGGGCGGCTGACCTACGGTGGGGATCGTGTCAAGGGTCGAGTGGGTCGAGGTCGCCCGAGATGTATTCGTCGGTGCCTACGAACCTCTCACGATCAACATTTGCGTGATCCGCGATCACGACCGTCTCGTCGTGGTGGACAGCCGGGCCTCCGCGACCGAGGGGGCCCAGCTCGCCGCCGACCTGACCTGGTTCGCGCCAGCCCGGGTGCAGGCGTTGATCAACACGCACGCGCACTTCGACCACACGTTCGGCAACCAGCACTTCGGCTACGGCTCGGCGACGGCCGTGCCGATCTACGGCCATCACCTGCTGCCAGCGCATCTCGACCAGTACGAGGGTCCTCGACTAGAGGCATGGCGCCGTGGAAGCGGGAACGAGCCGACCCGGGACTGGGACGACGTTGTGATCACTCCGCCCACGCACCTGGTGAGGACCCGCCAGCAGTATCGGCTCGGCGCCCGCCGCCTCGAGCTCATCCCGCTCTCCCCGGGGCACACCGACACAGACCTCGTGGTGCACGTGCCCGATGCCGACACGTGGGTCGTGGGCGACGTGATCGAGGCCTCCGGCCCACCCATGTTCGGTTCGGGGTGCTACCCGTTGGAGTTCCCCGGCAGCCTGCGGGGGCTGCTCTCCGAGATCAGTCCGGCCGACACGATCATCCCGGGCCACGGTCCTCTCGTGGACCGCAGCTTCGCCGTTGCCCAGCTGACAGACATCACAGACCTGGCCACGCGCCTCCGAGCACTGCACAGATCCAAGGCCACCCAGCACCAAGCCTTCACCGCGATACAAGCCGTTCCGTCACTGCGGGTTGATGGCCTGGCGTTGGCTGTGGCCCGGGCCTACTCGAGCTTGGCCGGTTGGCCCGCGCAGAACGAACCCATGCCCGCATCAGAGTGAAAAGATCTCTGCCTTGTGCCATGCGACGACACGCAGTGGCTGAGCCACATCAAGCCGGATGGGCCGTCCCCGACTTCGAGAGAATCGGCTCCTCCCGGCGCCTTGCGTATGTCGGGTCAGGAGGCGAGTTCGGTGTCGTTGTCGGGGATTGACCTGGTGAGCGCGTCGAGGATTACGTTGAGCCCGTATTCGAATTCGTCGCCGAAGTCGTAGCCAGGCTGGAGGATGTACTCGGTGGCCATCTCGACGAGGTGCGGATATGCGTCGGCGGGGAATTGCTTCATCATCGGTTCGGCAACGTCGCCGGCGCTATCGGGACCTTCGAACGGCAGCGACGCCTCCTGAAGGGCGAATCCGTAGATGTAGCTGTCGAGCAGGGCGTATGCGTGGGCGGTCATCTCCACCGAGAAGCCCGCTCCCCGCAGAGCGCCGAGGACGGCGTCGTGGTGACGCAACGTCGCCGGACCGGGATTCTTCCGCGACTCCATCAGCCCGATCGCCCACGAGTGGCGCCTCAGCACCCGACGGGCCGAGTTCGCCCGCCGCACCATCTCCGACTGCCAATCGCCGTCGACCGAAGGCAGCTCAATCCCGGCGAAGACGAGGTCGACAATGCCGTCGAGGATCTCGTCCTTGTTGGCGACGTGGTAATAGAGCGCCATCGGCTTGACGCCGAGGTGTTGGGCAAGTGAACGGATCGTCAGCGAGGCGATTCCGCCGGCGTCGGCAATGGCGATGGCGCCGAGCAACACCCGCTCCCGGCTGAGTGGAACACGTTTCTTCGCACTCTCGTTAACCGATTCAGACATCTCACTTCCGACCACTAGCGCTCTTGTACATTGTACGGTGCCGTCGTACTAAGTGCGGTGCCGATCGCGCCAATCAAGAACAAAGGGACGCGGTCATGAAATCTCGTACGAGCATTGAGGCGAGCTCATCCTCGTCGTGGCGGCCATCGGCACCGCAGTCTCGCTGTACCCGGACAACAACAGCCGGCTCAGCCATCTCACTCCCCGGACTAGCGTGTTTGTACATTGTACGGTAGGGTTCGTACTAAGTGCGGTAACGATCGCACCCGACAGACAACAGGAAAGCGGTCATGGGATCTCAGACAGAGCAGGCTGATGGCAAGGCTGGCCACACGGGCAATCCGGCGACGGCAACGACGATGCGGGCGATCGTGCAGGACGAGTACGGCGCGGAGGCCGCGGACGTCTTACGGCTTGAGCATGTCGATCGGCCCGCGGTCGGCGAGGGCGATGTGCTCGTTCGCGTTCACGCGGCCAGCGTCCACATCGGCGACTGGCACGTGATGTCGGGCCTGCCGTATCTGCTGCGCGTTGTCGGCTTCGGACTCCGCGCCCCCAAGGTTCGGGTTCGCGGTATGGACGTCGCCGGGACCGTCGAGGCGGTCGGCACGGACGTGACCAGGTTCAAGAGCGGCGACGAGGTGTACGGAACCTGCGACGGCTCCTTCGCCGAGTACGCAGCTACACCCCAGGACACGCTCGCGCCCAAACCTGCGAACCTGAGCTTCCAGCAGGCGGCGGCCATACCCACCTCTGCTATCGCCGCTCTCCAGGCCCTCCGCGACGCTGGTGGAATCACGTCAGGCCAGCAGGTCCTGCTCGTCGGGGCCTCGGGAGGCGTGGGACTCTTCGCGGTACAGATCGCCAAATCGTTCGGCGCCGAAGTCACCGCTGTGTGCAGCACGGCGAAGGTAGACCTGGTCCGCTCCGTCGGCGCCGACCACGTCATCGACTACACCCAAGAAGACTTCACCCAAAGCGAACAGCAATACGACCTGATCCTCGACATGGGCGGGAACCGTTCGCTGAAACAGCTCAGACGCGCCCTCCGCCCAAACGGAACCCTCGTATCGGTCGGCAGCGAACAGGGCAATCGGTGGGTCGGCGGCAAGGGCTGGATCCAAGCCATGCTGCTGTCACGGTTCGTGCGCCAGCTTCGACCACTCGCATCGCAGCCGAACCAAGCAGATCTGCAATTCCTGACCGAACTCATCGAGGCGGGCAAGATCACTCCGGTCATCGACAAGACGTATCAGCTAAGCGAGGTTCCCGACGCGATCCGCTATCTGAGGGCGGGACAGGCCCGGGGAAAGATCATCATCGCCGTGTGAGGCGCGGACCAAACGTCAGCGCACACCACATCGGGACGACCAGCGCCGCCGTGCCAGACACCTTCAGGAGATAGACCATGCAGAACCAGATGGAACCAACCGTGTCCAGCCGACTCAGCCGCAATAACTACCGAACGACCGCACGAGCCGTGGGGGTGGTGTTCCTGGCGGGGATGGTGGTCTACATCCTCGGGAACGCCGTCCTCGTACAACCCATTCTCGGCGCACCGGATCACCTTTCCGCGGTTGCCGCGAGCAGCCTGCCGCTGGCCATCGGCGCCATGCTCATGTTGATGGCCGCCGTCGGCGACACCCTGCACGGGATCTTGATGTTGCCGGTCCTGAGGCGACACAACGAACGGGTCGCGTTCGGCTACTTCGGCGCCAGGCTCATCGATGCCGCCTTCCTCGCAGCCGGGATCATGTTCCTCCTCCTCCAGATTCCCCTCGGCCGCGAGTACCTGGCAGCGGGAGCCCCCGAAGAGTCGTCCCTGCAGGCTCTGAGCACGCTGTCCATCGAAGCGCACCAGTACTCCTACGAGATCGGCATGATCGCGGTCGGGTTCGCCGGTCTGATGCTGTGCTACCTGTTCTACACAGCCAGGCTGGTGCCACGGCTCTTAGCCGTTTGGGGCCTCGTCGGGTACGCGATCCTGCTGACCGGGTCTGTGCTGACCGTCCTCGGATTCCATCCGGGCCTGATCCACACGATCCCGGGCGGTCTGTGGGAGCTGTTCATCGGCGTCTGGCTCATCGCCAAGGGCTTCGGCACCCAGTCCGTCCCCTCCAAGCCGACCACCTCATCGACGACACCCGACATGACCGCCCGCTTCGTCGGCACCGCTACAGCCTGATCCTCGATGGCCGGCAGCAGGCGTCGCGCAACCAGCACCTGAACCATCACCCCTAGGTCAGCACTGACAGGAAGGCCACGATATGGAACAGATTCACGGCGGGCCCATGACCGGCAAGACGGTGCTGATCACTGGTGGCACCGGAGGCATCGGTAAGGCGACCGCCTTAGGCCTAGCCGGCATGGGTGCCGACCTCGCGATCAGCGGCCGGGACGCAAAGCGCACCGCGGACGCGGCCCGCGAGATCCGCGCAGCCGGCAGAGGGCGGGTGGACGTGTTCGTTGCCGACCTGTCCTCCCAGGCCCAAGTGCGGAGGCTGGCTCACGAGGTGTTGCAGAGCCTCTCCCGCATCGACGTACTGGTCAATAACGTCGGGGGTTATTGGAACACCCGGCATGTCACCGCTGACGGGCTCGAGCGAACCTTCGCTCTCAACCATCTCGCGCCGTTCCTGCTCACCAACCTACTTCTGGACCGGCTGACGCTCAGCGCCCCGGCCCGCGTGGTCACGGTCTCCTCCAACGCGCATGCCCAGGGGCGGATCGACTTCGACGACCTGCAAGGCGAACGCGAATACTCTGGCGCCCGGGCCTACAACCAGTCCAAGCTCGCGAACATTCTCTTCAGCTACGAGCTGGCCAGGAGGCTGTCGGCCGCCTCCCCTCCCGATCAGGCAGCCGTTACCGCCAATGCGCTGCATCCCGGGGTGGTGAGCACATCGTTCGGGGCCGAGGACCCCGCCACCGTGCAGCGAGTGTTCATTCCCTTCATCCGGCCCTTGATGAAGACCCCGGCCCAGGGCGCCGCGACGTCTATCCAGCTGGCTTCCGCTCCCGATCTCGAGCAGGTGACGGGCCGCTACTTCGTCAACGGCAAACCCAAGAAATCCTCCCAACGCAGCTACGACGAGGCCGCATCAACACGGCTCTGGCAGGTCAGCGCCAACCTCGTCGGCCTGACCGCTGGCACCCCCTCGCGCCCATTACGCGCGGCGCCCAAATCTGAGGAAGCCCAACGATGAAACGACACCGATCAAGTCACGAACCACGACACGACCCCCGACACCCGATGGAGATGCGGCGCGAACCGCGGAGGACATCCTCGGCTCGGCAGGGTCGTTCCCTCGGCACCGGCACGACGGCGACCGAGCGCGCCCGCTCCAATACCGAAAGGCGATGATCTCCATGAACCCATCAACCCCCAGCCGGTATGCACTCGTTTCGTGGCTGATCTGGACCGCCGGATTCCTAGCCTTCCCGATCGCCGGCGTGGCCGCGGGCCTCGTCGCGGGCCGGGTCGACGACCCGCTGGCCGCTCTGGTCGCGGGCCTGATCACCGGGGCGGTCATCGGTTCGGGGCAGTGGCTGGCCAGCCGAGGCCGGCTCCGTGCGGTCCGCTGGATTCTCGCCACAACGGTTGGCATGGGCCTCGGCCTGCTGGTCGGCGCTACCGCCGTCGGGTTCGGCACTTCCCTGGCTGACCTGGCCCTCATGGGCGCCCTCACCGGCCTCGCGCTCGGGGTCGCCCAAACGCTGGCCCTGCCCGCAGGCGCCCGGTACCGCTGGGCCTGGGCCGCCACCATCCCCGTGCTGTGGGCGCTCGGCTGGACTGTCACCACGCTCGCCGGCATCGCCGTCGAGGAACAGTTCGCTGTCTTCGGCGCCGCCGGCGCTGTCACCTTCTCCGCCCTCTCCGGCGTGCTCCTGCACCAGCTCCTGCCCAGCCGCGCCCCGAACGCGGCGGTCAACAAACGCACGGTCAACAACTCGAGCGTCGACGCCGACCCGGCGAGTACAAACCCGAGAAGCGCCGACTCCAAGAGCGCCGACCCGGCCGCTGCGACATCAAAGGACAACGCATGAAAAGCACTGCGCGTCATGTCATTTTCGGCACCGGCGCGATCGGTCTCGCCACCCTCGATGCCCTGCTCTCCCGCGGCGAAACAGTGCGGATGGTCAACCGCTCCGGCTCCGCCGCCGTGCCGGATGACGTCGAGGTAACGAGTGGCGACGCCGGCGACCCCCAGTTCACCGTCGACGTCACACGGGGCGCCCAGGTGGTCTATCAGACCCTCAACCCGTCGTATGAGCGGTGGGTGGAGGAGTTCCCCGGCCTGCAGGCCGGGGTGCTCACCGCTGCCGAAGCGCATGGAGCCCGGTTGGTCAGCATGGAAAACGTCTACATGTACGGGCGTCCGGCCGGCCGGCCCCTGACCGAAACCCGCGATTATGCAGCCCATACCAAGAAAGGCCAACTGCGCGGCCGAATGGCCCAAGAGCTGCTCGCGGCACACGAGGCCGGACGGGTTTCGGTCGCCATCGGACGCGCCTCGGACTACTTCGGACCTCGTGGTGGCGCGCAATCGAACCTTGGCGATCGCCTCTTCCCGGCTGCCCTGGACGGGAAGACCGCAAGCGTCCTCGGCGACCCCGACCAGCCGCACACCTACACCTACATTCCTGACATCGGTGAGGGTCTCGCCGTTCTCGGGGAGCATCCGGATGCGCCCGGGCAGGTCTGGCATCTCCCCAACGACCCCAACACCCGAACCACCCGGGAGCTGGTCGATGTCGTGTTCAATCTGGCCGGCCAACCACATACCCGGCTGCGCCAGGTGCAACCCCTGCTGATCCGCCTGGCCGCGCTGACCAACCGCACCCTGCGTGAACTGCTGGAGATGCAGTATCAGTTCGAGGAACCCTTCATCGTCGACAGCAGCAAGATCACCAACACCCTCGGCGTGCACGCCACACCGGTCGAGCAGGCGCTCGCGGACACCCTCGCCACTTACTCCCCACGGCCGGCACAAGCTCCTCGCCGAGCACGGCGCCGCGGCCAGCTGGGCGCAACTGCGATGTAGCCATGGCCGGCCTGGGCGGGGGCTGATCGCCAGCCAGTCCCGCATCACCGGGAAGCGGCGCACAGAACTGTCTAACGTATAGCAAGGAAGAGGGCCCGCCAGTCTCGATGCAGGGGACACTATGGACCATGACAGAGATCACGGTGCGGGTGCTGGACGAGTCTGAGTGGTCGCTGTACCGGGACGTCCGCTTGCGCGCCTTGGCAGAGTCTCCTGGTTCGTTTACCGCGACCTTGGCGGAGGAAGCTGATCGTGAGGAGCAGTTCTGGCGTGACCGAATGACCCGGTCGCCCCGGCTGTTGGCCGAACGAGGTTCGCTACGGCAGGGAATCGTCAGCCTCGGACCATACGAGCAGGAACCCTCAGCGGCGGAGGTCTTCGGCTTGTATGTCGTCGCGGAGGCACGGGGTACCGGCGTGGCCTGGCGACTCGTCGAGGCTGCCGCGGCTCTGGCAGCCCAGAAGGCGTACCTGCAGCTCTACTACTGGGTGGGGACCGACAACGGACGAGCGGTCGGCTTCGCTAAGAACTTCGGGTTCCGCACCACCGACTACCGGCGCCCAGCACGCAGCTCCGACCCCGAGCCGGGCGAGGAGATTGCCATGGTGCTGTGGCTGGAGCCCGACGCCACCTCATCGCCGAACCCGACCAGCGGGAAGCCAGCCGGCCGCGAAGGCCCCCTCAGCTGAGACCAGGCCGAACAGCCGACTCCGGCCCGCGAACTTGTGATGCGGCGTGCGAACTCGATGCGGACATCGGGATCATCGCGGCCGGATGTTCTGGTTGAGATGGAAGATGTTGTCCTCGTCATATCGCCGTTTGAGCGCAGCCAGCCGGGACAGCTTGCCGGCTGAATAGGCACGACGCACACCGGCCTCTCCCTCGTCACCCAGCACGTTGACGTAGACCCCGCTGGCGAACGGCTCCATTGCGCCGCCGAACTGGCGGGCGGCCTCAATACGCTGGTCATCTTCGGCCGGGTCGGTCCAGGCCGTGGCAGCCACGAACTCCACGAGCGCGTTGCGGTGACTGAACGCGCTGTCGTCGTTCGACATTGCGGCGATTGCGCCGCCGTAGCCTTGGAACGAACCGTTCGGCAGTCGCGTCCGGTCCGCTCCGGGGTCGGCTTGCCCCTGGGACAAAAACGCGTCGATCGCCTCATCGGACAGCTCCCTCAGGTAGTGACCCTTGTAGTACCGCCGGCGCAAACCGGGGCGGTGCCACTCGTCGTCCATGGTCTGCAGCCGCAGATAGGGCAGCTCCTCGACCCGCTCGGCCAGCGAGGCGCCCAAACTGGTCACCCAAGGCACCAGCCGCCGCAGGCCGTCATCCGGGTCACCGACCCAGACGAAACCCAGGCTGGCGACCGTGCGGTTGCGCAGCTGCGGCGGAACTCCCGGCGAGTCGACCATTGTGCCGATCCACGCGACCGGAGTCGCCTCTCGTGGGACATTGTCGACGAGCAGGTCGCGCCAGCGGCGCATGGCAGACGGAGCCTCCGCCAAGTCGAATGTGCGATCAACCAGCAGCGCTGACCTGCCGACCTGATGTAGCCGGAACTCGAACTCGGTGACGACCCCGAAGTTGCCGCCGCCGCCGCGCAGCCCCCAGAAGAGGTCTTCGTGCTGCGACTCGCTGGCCCGCAGCGTCGCTCCATCTGCCGTGACAATCTCATACGAGGCGACGTTGTCGCAGGCCAGGCCGAGACGTCGGGCGAGCCAGCCCATGCCACCGCCTAGCGTGAGCCCGCCCACACCTGTGTGCGAGACGTTGCCCGCCGTGGTCGCCAACCCGAACGCCTGGGCCGCCCGGTCCAGATCCCCCAGTAGGGCGCCGCCCTCCACACGGGCCCGACGGGCTTCCGCATCCACTCGCACCGCGCGCAGCCCGGACAAGTCGATCAACAACCCTCCATCGGGCACTGAGATGCCCAACACGCTGTGCCCGCCGCAGCGGACGCCAACCTCCAGACCGTTCCGCCGCGCAAAGTCGATAGCAGCAGCCACGTCAGCGCTGCTCGCGCACCGCACCACTACCGCTGGCCTGCGATCAACCATCGCGTTCCATACAGCACGTGCCGAGTCGTAGCCCTCGTCGCTGGGCAGCATGACCCGGCCGTCGATATTGCGCCCGAGCCGGCTCAGGCCGCCTGGGTCAACGCTGCCGGTCATCTGAACTCGGGCACCGTATTCGGCGAGCCGAAGGCCCCCGGGACAGAGGGCTGTCGATGAAGCCATCCAATGACATCGACGCCGACGACATGACCTTTTCCATAAGCGCTCCCATCTTGACGGGTCGGCCGATGATAGGACTCGACCTGCCAGGAGGACTCATCGGCCGGACACAAGAAAGTTGGGCCAATAGGCTCCCCCGACCTCGGGCGGGCAGGCACGGCCTAGTGCGCCGCGCTGTGACAAGACGTCGGCCAGACGCAGGGCGGTCCGGCCGTGCTGCGATCTCGGCCTGCCAGGAATAGATCGACGGGGTGTTTCGCTTCACTTGCATAGCCGATCTATGCAACAGATATCTCGACAGCTGTCGAGCGTGCCACCCACAGGAGACTTCGTGACTTCGACCATGATGACCACCGGAGATGGAAGTGCCGAGACAGCCCCTGCCCGCGAGCGAGTCGACTTCTGGTTCGATCCGGCGTGCCCCTTTTGCTGGATCACATCGCGCTGGATCTTGGAGACCGAAAAGGTGCGCAATATCGACGTGCACTTCCATGTCATGAGCCTGGCAGTGTTGAACGAGGGCCTCGGCGTCTCCGATACCTATCGGGAGAAGTTGCAGTCCTCTTGGGGTCCGGTACGGGTGGCGGTCGCGGCCGCACAGTTCAAGGGAGAGCAAATCCTCTCACCTCTCTACACCGCCATGGGCACTCGCATCCACAACCAGGGCTATCAGGACCTGTCCACAGTGATTGCCGAAGCGCTCGACGAACTGGGCCTGCCTCGGGAGCTGGCGGAGGCTGCCGAGTCGACTGACTACGACAACGCAGTCCGCGAGAGCCACCATGTGGGGATGGACAAGGTGGGCAAGGGCGTGGGAACCCCCACGATTCACGTCAACGGCACCGCGTTCTTCGGACCAGTCATCACCCGGATTCCACGAGGTGAAGACGCCGGTCGGATCTGGGATGCCAGCGTCACTCTGGCCAGCTACCCCTATTTCTTTGAGCTCAAGCGGGAACGCCGGGACTCGTTGCATTTCGACTGAAACCCCGGGGAGGGCTGGGCCCCAATGTGGGCGGTGCAACTCGAAGGTCCAGGTAGTCGCGCACTAGGGACGGCTCAGCGGTGCAGAGCGGGCAAAGGCGGGATTGCGGCATTATGACGCGTTGAGCTCGCCGGGAGTGCCTGTGGTCGCGTCCCATCGATCCGTTATCGCTCGCAACTCACCTATCGCCCTCACCGTAGACGAGCGGATGTTCGACCTCCAACTCGGCGGGAGCCCGCAGGTGCCAGGCATCGGTGACCAGCTCGCGCAGCCGAGTGATGTCGATTGCCTCCAGCCGGACCATCACCAGCGGCGACCAGTCGTAGGCGGAAGTAGTAAAAAACACCTCCGGCTCGCTGAGTAGCAGCGCCTGCTTCTCCGCCTCGTCGCCCACGTACAGGACGGCGATGTCGGTGCGGATGACCCGCCGCTGACCCGGAACGTACTCGGGGTATGACCAGACAAACCCGTGGTTGCCCACCCGGAAATCGAAACCGTCGCTGTCGATCTCCACCGTGTGCGGAAGGCTCATCGCGATCCGCCGGACATCGTCGGCATCAACCACCCCGACCACCGTCTTGCCTCGCCCTAGCCATCCAGATGATGCTAGACCGCCCACCGACGGGGACAACGACACCGTACGCAAGCCGAACGCATGCTGGGGTGTGGGAAGCGAACGCCGGCCAGACGGAGGTCTGACACACTGACGTGTGCGAGCGGACCACCGGGTGTCGCTCGCTTGTTAGGTGAGCGGACCACGAGCGAAGGGATATATCGCCATGGCCAGGAGTCCTCGAGATATCGAACGGATCTACTCCACTCAGGAGGTGGTGGCCAAGCTTCGCCGCCTCGCGGACGCTTTGGAGAAGGACGAACCGTTCAGGATCCAGATTGCGGGCGTGCGGATTCGAGTTCCGGAGCGTGCCCAGTTCTCCATCGAGCATGAGCTCGACGACGATGAGGAGGAGATCGAGTTTCAGCTCAAGTGGCCGGTAGAGGCCCATTCCGGGGTCGAGTCTGAAGGAGAATCCGTCGTTTGACCAGGCTGCTGGTGACTATCGCCAGCGGTCAGTCGATGCTCGAGGATGGGTTCTCCACGCTTGGAGTCGACTGGGAGGAACCTGATGTTCGGATCGCCCAGGTCCGCTCTCGATCCCGAGCGCGCGGAGGCGATCATCGACGCTACGGCGCTGTCATCGGCCACGCGGCGAGTTGCGCCTTTGCGGCCTCGACCGGCCGTTCGTCCTATTCGGGGATGATCGCTACTGCGTCGATCTCCACGAGCGCGCCTGGGCGAGCGTGTCCTGCGGTGGAAACGACCGTGATCGCCGTCCGGTGATCGCCCCACACTGCTCGCGACGCCGCATATCCCACCTGGGCGTCGACCCCATGAACGAGGTAGATGTTGAGCTTGACGACATGCTCGGGACCGGTACCTGCGGCAGCAAGCACAGTCAGCACGTTTCGCATTGCCTGAGTGGTCTGCGCCTCAAAACTGTCGAGCAGTTCCCCGGTGCTATCGGTGCCGAGCTGGCCACCAACATAGAGCGTCTGGGCAGCGGGTGCGATCACGCCCTGCGTGAAGGCAGGGTTGCTGTGGAGTTCTTCAGGGTCGAGGTGCGTCGTCTTTGCGGTCATGAGTCTCAACCTAGGAGGTGCCGGCCACGATCGGAGCCGCCGACAACGGTGTTCGTTGAAGGAGCGGCTTCCGGGATCTACCAATGGTGGATCCACCGTCTCACTCAACCCCGTCCAAGGGGCTAAGCGGGACGCTGACGGACACGACGCTGCGCGCCGAGTCTGGGGGCCGCCGGTGGATCCAGTGCTTGTCGGTCGCCGGCGCTGATCACGCTGCCGCGTGCAACGTCTTGGGCAGACCCCAGGCAGACTGGGTCAGGCGGTGAGGCGTTCTTCGGTCGAAGTGGCGCAAAAGAAATTGAGCGTCCTCGAGCACCGCACCATCCGCGTACGTGGCGCGGCCGTTTCTGCAAGGAGTGTCGGAGCGCCATAAGGTCCAGCACACGCACGTGCGGACGCTCAAACTCGCGCAGAGCTTTCGCCACGAGCTGGTCAACGTCTAGACGCGCGTCGTCTGCTTCGGCGAACGCCTCCCCAGGTAGTATTCCGGAACTTACGGAGGATCCGGCGCCGAGAATTAAGCACGCGGCGGCCCGGCGTTTTCAGGTACTCGGCTGAAACCGTGTCGATCTTGTTCGAACCTCTTGCCAGCACCGCACAAACTCCTTTTGCGTCGGGTGTCATGGGCTGGTAATGGTCTGATGGGCGGCGTCAATGAGTGACATTGCTAGGCCAGCGTCATGGAGATCGGTGAATGGGAATAGTGGAGTTAGTCCTTCGACGGATCTTGCAAAATCTTCAATCTCGACTTGGTAGGGGTTCGGACTGGAATGCCTGACGGATTCCGTTTTGCCGGCGCGGGTCACATCGAAGCTGGCTGAAGAGGTTTCTGTGAAAAAGCCTGGCGCATAGATCGAGCCATCCGTTCCATTTATGCGCAGATCGTTGGCTGATGGTCCATAGAGACGTGAAGACCTGATATGCGTGAGACATTCGTGCTGCTCACACAGGATGTCAACCGTCTCATGTGTCTTGTCCTCGGGCCGACGGACGGATGCGGCACATCGTAGCGATCCCGGTCCGAGCAGACCAATCATTGCATCTACGGTGTGTATGCCGGCGTCGTTCATAGCCGATAGACCGTTCTTTGAAGGGTCAAGTTTCCAGGCTGCACTTGGAGCCGATCGATTCATTTTGAAGCTCCATTCAGCATAGGCGGTGACGATTTCACCAAGTTCGCCATTTTTGAGAATTTCCTGCATCCGCGCATAAGTATCCTGATGGCGGAGGTGGTGGGCCACGTGGACGACAACCGCCCGCCTGGCCGCGATGTGACTTAGTTCGTTGCACTCGTCAGCGCTCATCGCTGCCGGTTTTTCTAGCAGACAGGGCGTGCCGCGATCGATGACTCGCTTGGCTTGAGAAAAGTGCATATAGGGTGGGGAGCAAATCATGACAGCGTCATAAGAGCCCTCATCCAACAATTTGTGCTCGTCAGTAAAGACAGACCGAATACCATACTTTTCAGAGACGTCGCGGAGTTTTTCTGGGTTGCGTCCCTGAATAGCCGAAACTGTTACAAGTTTGGAGTTAACCAGTGCTGGGATCGTACGTTTCTGGGCAGTGCCCGTAGCTGAAAGTACGGCTAGGCGAAGAGGCTTCATCGGGTGTGTCCATCCATAACTAAGGATCGTGTAGTTGTGACTGTCTTGGCGACGAAGTCGAGAAGGTCGTTGACAACTCGATCCGGTTGGGCCAGGTGGACCGCGTGGCCAACTCCTTTGTAGACGAGGAGGCGGGCGCCGGGAATGGCGCGACGGATAATGCCCTGGTCCTCACTAACGAAGGCATCCTCTTCTCCTGAAATCAGCAGCGTCGGCGCCGTGATGCGATTCATGATCACTGATAGGTCAGCCTCGACCAGCCCGGGTAGTGTCTCTTTCCAGACGCGGGCCGGGACCTTTAGGCTCTCGCTGACTAAGAGGCCGAGGAACTCATCGGGCACCGCTTCGGGGGAAGTGCTGCGTACGAACTGATCGACGAATGCCCGCTGCAGCGGGTCCTCGAGATCCGAGACTTCGTCCCGCATCGCGGCGATATTCAGCCCGCTCGCCAGGGCTGCAGTCCTTACCGTGACCGGAGTCATGATCAATTCCTCATGTTCGCCGCAGCGGCCAGCCTCGCCCTCGGACCATCTGCGAACCCTACGCTCACCGGGTCGAGAGCACCCCTGGAAGCGGAGATTTCCGTGCACCCGACTTTCAATGGCAATGGCGCCTGTCCCCCTTGTAGCTTCCAGCAAGCCAGCGCGCATCTGGCGTGCTCGATCGCGTTGCGACGCCATAGGGGCCTCGTTCGGCTGTTCCGTCGCGACGGTGTGAGCCGCGTGCCTGTCACGTTCCAGATCGGATGCCGATCCCACGGAGTTCACCGCGGCGCTAGGCGAGTGGCCTGGAGTGCGAAAAGAGAGATGGATACGCTGCCAGTGCACACCTATCAGCGTCAACGCCCAGACCAATGGAGGAAGCGCATGGGCACGATCACCACGACCGATGGCACCGAGATCTTCTACAAGGACTGGGGCTCAGGCCAACCGATCGTCTTCAGCCACGGCTGGCCGCTGTCGGGCGACGACTGGGACACCCAAATGCTGTTCTTCCTACAGCACGGCTACCGCGTGATCGCCCATGACCGCCGCGGGCACGGCCGCTCCACGCAGACCAGCGACGGTCACGACATGGACCACTACGCCGACGACCTGGCTGCGCTGACTGCCCATCTCGATCTCCAGGACGCCGTCCACGTCGGGCACTCCACCGGTGGCGGTGAAGTCGTGCACTACATCGCCCGACACGGTGAGAGCCGCGTGGCGAAAGCGGTACTGATCAGTGCGGTGCCGCCGCTCATGGTGCAGACCGACGCCAACCCCGACGGCCTGCCGAAGAGCGTGTTCGACGGCTTCCAGGTCCAGCTGGCCGCCAACCGGTCCGAGTTCTACCGGGCGCTGGCGTCCGGCCCCTTCTACGGCTTCAATCGTCCCGGCGTGTCCTCCTCGGAAGCGATTATCGAGAACTGGTGGCGCCAGGGAATGATGGGCGGAGCGAAGGCACACTACGACGGCATCGTTGCCTTCTCCCAGACCGATTTCACCGAGGACCTCAAGAAGATCACGGTGCCGGTCCTGGTGATGCACGGCGACGACGACCAGATCGTTCCCTACGCCGACTCCGGACCGCTGTCCGCTCGGCTCGTGCAGAACGGGACGCTGAAGACCTACAAAGGATTCCCGCACGGCATGCCGACCACCCAGGCCGACACGATCAACGCTGACTTGCTGGCCTTCGTGCAGTCCTGACTGATGCCTCGGCGCCGCTCTCCTACCCCCGAGTTGCGCTCAGGGGAGCAGGTGGACCGCGAGCGGCATCACCTGGCTTGCGCCGGCCTCGGCCAGCAGCGCCGACGCAACCGTGACCGTCCACCGCGTCCGTACCGTGTCGTCCACCAGCAGTACCGGCCCGTTGAGGCTCACCCCGTCGCGCACGCTGGTGCGGGCCAGCAGGTCCCGCGCCCGGACCGCCGAGGCCGCCTCGGCCGTCGGCGGCGGCCCGCTCACCCCCAGCGCGTCGACCAGCGGCAGCCGACCGACCCGGGCCACTTGCTCGGCGAGAGAGCCGACCAGTAGCGGGAACCGCCGGGACGGCATGGGCACCACAACGACCGGCCGTTCCCAGCTCGCCGACCAGCGCACCAGCACCTGAACCAGCCCATCCAGCACTTCCGGCGGCGCCGGCGCGTCCCGCTGCCAGAGCACGCGCAAGACGTCGCCCCAGGCCGGGTCGTCAGCGAAAGCCAGCGCGCGGCCGGGCGCCGCGCCTGCGATCTTGCCCTTGCGACCAGCTAGGCCGCTGACCCACAGCTTCCGCGGCTCGATCACTACGTCGCGCCCACGGAAAAAACACCTTGCCGCATCCACCAGCTCCGAGCTTGGACGCGCGCCCGGCGTCGGCAGGCGCCCATCGCACACCGAGCAGCGTCCGCACGGCCGCCGGTCCGGATCGTCCAGGGCGCGCTGCAGGAACTCCATCAGGCAGCCCTCGCCATGCGCGTACCGGCGCATCAGGTCGGCCTCGGCAGCGCGGACGCGGCGCAGGTCCGACCACTTCTGCTCGTCGAAGTACCAGACCCGGCCTGTCGCCTCCCACCCGTCGCGGGACTTGGTCACCACCTCGTCCACGGCCAGGATCTTGAGCAGCGTCTCCAGCCGGCCGCGGCGGATGCCGGTGGCCGCCTCGACGCCGCCGAGCGACTGCGGGCCGTCGCTGAGCGCGTTTAGGATGCGTTCCACCTGCTCGTCGGTCGGGATGCCAGACGTCGCGAAGTACTCCCAGATCCGCTCGTCGGGTGGTCCAGGAACCAGGACCGCGATGGCGTCGTCCAGTGCGCGCCCGGCCCGGCCGACCTGCTGGTAGTAGGCCACCGGCGAGGCCGGCGAGCCCAGGTGGATGCAGAAGGCAAGGTCGGGCTTGTCGTAGCCCATCCCCAGCGCTGAGGTCGCCACCAGCGCCTTGATCTCGTTGCGTCGCAGCCGGCCCTCGAGGGTCTCCCGGTTGTCGCTCTGACCCGAGTACGCCGCCACGGCCAGTCCCTGGTCGACGAGGAATGCTGTAAGGCGTTCGGTCTCGGCCACCGTCAGCACGTAGACAATGCCGGAGCCCGGCAGCGTTTGCAGCGCCTCCGCCACCCAGGCGTACCCCTCCAAAGTGCTGAGCCCAGGCACCACGGCCAGCCGGAGCGAGGCCCGGGCCAGCGAGCCGCGCAGCGTGACGGTCTCCGCTCCGAGCTGGGCCGCCACGTCCAGGGTGACGCGTTGGTTGGCCGTGGCGGTGGTGGCCAGCACGGGCGTGTTCGGCGCCAGTTGCAGCAAGGTACGCGTGAGCCGCTGGTAGTCGGGCCGAAAGTCGAAGCCCCAGTCGGACACGCAATGGGCCTCATCGATCACCAGCAGGCCGCACTCGCTGAGCAGGGCCGGCAGCTGGGCGGCGAAGCCGGGATTGGCGAGCCGCTCCGGGGAAATGAGCAACACATCGAGCCTCCCGGAACGCAGGTCGTCGAGCACGCCCGACCAGTCGTCGACGTTGGTGGAGTTGATGGTCGCCGCCCGCAGGCCCGCCCGCGAGGCCGCGGCGATCTGGTCACGCATCAGCGCTAGCAGCGGCGACACGACCAGCGTCGGCCCGAGACCCAGCTCGCGCAGGGCCGCCGTGGCCGCCCAGTACACCGCCGACTTGCCCCAGCCGGTCGCCTGGACCACCAGCACCCGGCTCCGATGCTCCACTAGCTCCTCCACAGCCCGCACCTGGTCCTCGCGCGGGTGTGCGTCCGGTCCGGCGCCGGCAGCGATGGTCCGGGCGAGGGCGGCGGCTGACACCGACATGCTGTTCCTCCCTCGGAGCTGTCAGAACCTCAGCACGCTGGAGCGTGCTGAGGCGGTCCGTCCGTGTTCGTCCACCGTCCGCGACTGGGGTGCCTCGGGTATGTCGCTGAAGGCTTTCGTACCGAATGGCGTTCCGACTGGACGATAGTCCGCATCTCCGCCGAAGGCCGTCTGAGGAAGTAGCCCAAACCATGGGGCGCCGAAGGTGACTACGTGAAGTCGCCCGCGCCACGATGCCCGCCGCGCGGCAAGTCATTCGGGATCGAAGCGAGCCCGGCCTGCGACAGCTCCTCGAACCCGCCATCTATCAGCTCAACCGCACAGGTCACCCTAGGCTCAGACTTCATGGACCCGGTGGAGGCGCTGAAGCGAATCGCGTTCCTATTGGAGCGATCACAGGCGCCGACGTATCGCGTCGCTGCATTCCGTCGCGCCGCCGAGACAATCTCCGCGCTCGAACCCGGCGAATTGGATCGCATGGCCACTACCAAGCGGCTTCGCTCCCTGAAGGGAATCGGTGAGGCCACAGAGGCCGTGGTTCTGGAAGCGCTGGCGGGCAAAGTCCCCGAATACCTCGCGAAGTTGGAAGCGGAGCCGCAACCGTTTGCTGTTGCTGGCGATGCGCTCCGGAGAGCGCTGCGAGGTGACTGTCACACGCACTCGCTCTGGTCCGACGGCGGCAGTCCCATCATCGAGATGGCGCACGCTGCGCGTTCGTTGGGTCACGAGTACATCGTCATGACCGATCACTCCCCCAACCTCGCCGTTGCGAACGGACTCTCGACTGAGCGCCTAGTGCAACAACTCGAAGAGATCGAGGGCGTCAACGGTCAACTTGCCGCTGAAGCAGAGTCCAGAGCGCCACCATTTCGTGTTCTCAGCGGCATCGAGGTTGACATCAACGAGGATGGAACTCTCGATCAGACCCCGGACGTGCTCGCGGCACTCGACATCGTCGTCGCGAGCGTGCACTCCAAACTGCGTTCACCCGGCGACGTGATGACGAAGCGCATGCTCGCGGCAATCGAAGACCCGAACATGGACATCCTGGGACATTGCACCGGTCGCATCGTTGTCGGCCGTGGACGTCCGCAGTCCGAGTTCGACCACGAGGCAGTGTTCACCGCGTGCAGAGACAACGACGTCGCAGTCGAGATCAACTCCCGACCGGAGCGCAAAGACCCGCCGCGCAATCTGCTCAAGCTGGCCGTCGATATCGGCTGCCGTTTCTCAATCGACACCGATGCACACGCACCTGGTCAGCTTGAGTGGCAGTACATCGGCTGCGACCGCGCCGCCGAATGTGGTGTCACGGAAGACCGCGTGATCAATACCAGTCCGGCAGGGATGTTGCTGGGCTGGAGCGCGTCGCGCCGTTAAGCCTCATTTGGCCCAAACACCAAGTCCACTAACCTGAGTTTCCTGGGCGACAGGGAGATCACCGACGAAAGCGCCTCCGTGCCAACCTCCATGTGCTCCTCGCTGATCGAGGCGCTCGGAATCGGCCGCGCACGTCGTCGGGCATTCTTCGGGTTGCACGATCGCGATGCAGCTCGCCGTCGACCGGCCCGAGCTGGTCGGCAGCCTGGTGCTGTCGGAACCGCCGCAGGTCGATGTCCTCATCGACCGCGCCGACCGCAAGGTCGTCGGCGGTCTTTGCCGCCTTCATGAGCGCCGTCTGCGGACCCACCCACCGCGACGAGCTCGCAGCCGCCCTCGGTGCCGCAGCCGTCGAGCGCGCCGAGCGCAAGTCGCGCACATTCGTCACCAACGAAATGCCCGGCCTGGGCGCCTGGCCGTTCGACGATCAAGTCGCGGCCCGGATCACCCAACCCGTGCTGCAGGTCCAGGGCGGCGCCAGCCCGCCGCCGGTCCACCGGCTCATCGCCCGGCTCGCGCGGCTGCTGCCCGACGCCGAGGTCTCCACGATTGACGGCGACAACCACATGCTCCGCTGCGGAGCCCGAAGGGGATACGGAGTGCCCCGTCCGGTGGCCCTGAGAGGCGGATGAGGCGGTGGGTTCGGCGGACGGGCAGTCTTCTGGTTGATCTTGACCCTCGGTAAGGGGGTGAGAAGGATGGACTGCGATAGCGCAGGCGGTGCGGTAGCACGATTGCCGATCGCCAGCGTCAACGAGAAGAGGTTTACCATGATCGACGAGGCGCGAACACGCGAGTTTGGCCGGGGGCTGATCGGCACGTTCTCTGGTGCGGTGCTCACGTACCTGATCGGGGTGGGGCATGAGACCGGGTTGTTCGACGCTGCCGTGGAAGGTCCGGCGACCAGCTCCGAGCTCGCCGAGCGTGCGCAGCTGAACGAGCGGTACGTGCGCGAGTGGCTTGGCGCGATGACGACCGGCGGCGTGTTCTCCTACGACGCGAATATGGGGACATACGAGCTCCCGGCCGAGCACGCGGCGTGGTTGACGGGTCACACGGCCGGGAACGCCGCGCCAATGAGCCAGATTCTCAACCACTTCGGGACGTTGCTGCCGCGTCTGATCGAGTGTTTCCGCCGCGGCGGTGGGATTCCGTACAGCGAGTTCCGGCCGGAGTTCACCGATCGGATGGACGACGTTTGGCGCCGCATCTATGACGAGAAGCTGCTCGACGGTTTCATTGCGCCGGTTCCCCGATTGCGGGAGCGCCTGCAGGCCGGCATCGTGGCCGCGGACGTTGGCTGCGGCACCGGCCACGCCGCTAACTTGCTGGCCCGTGCCTACCCCACGTCGCGTTTCGTGGGCTATGACATCGCGGCAGAGGCGATCGCGGCCGCCACCGCCGAGGCAGAGGCGATGGGCCTACTTAACAGCCGCTTCGAGGTGCTCGACGTCAACCGGCTGCCGAGCGAGCCCAAGCTCGACCTGATCACCGCCTTCGATTCCATCCACGATCAGGTCGATCCCGCCACGGTCCTGGGCAATCTCCGGCGCGCGCTGGCCAAGGACGGCCTTTTCCTGATGATCGATTTCAAATTTTCCAGCAAGCTCGAGGAGAATGTCGACAACCCGTTCGCCACGCTCTATTACGGCATCAGCACGATGCACTGCATGACGATCTCGCTTGCCGAGGGCGGTGCCGGGCTGGGTACGGTGTGGGGAATCCAGACCGCATGTCGCATGCTCGCCGACGCCGGCTTCTCAAGCGTCGAGGTTCTCGACTCGCCGCGGCCGCAGAACTGCATCTATGTCTGCCAGCCCTGACCACGGGCCCGTTTCGCGCATCAGCAAATCTCTTACGGGCACTCGCGCACGGGATGCGGGCGTGCCCAGCAGTCCCGGCCAGGCGCACTGTCGGGACGAGGAACAACAGCGGAATGGCTGCGCGTGCGTTTCAGCCACGTCCCGCAAGCCGAAGGCTCATCGCCACCGCGGGCCCGCTTGAGGCGCTCGGACACACCTAAATGCACTCATTCACCGTTGTCGATCTCGTGCTGTGTCCACGACCTGCTGGATTGCATCGATCGTCATCCGGGCATATTCCCGCTTGTACAGCAGCTGGGCATGGGTCGCTCCGTGTACCACGCGATGCGCACCAGTCGTCGAGAGTTTGGTGAGCTCTCCATTCATCTCGGTCCAAACGCGACGCGTCTCGTCGTCTGGGGCTGTGGCACTCACCACGATCAGGGGCATTGATCCCAAGTCCGTAACCTCGCGCTGCTGCCGATATGTTTGCGGCAGGACGCGATATTGGTCACGTACGGTTCGAAAGAACTTCGTAGTCACATTGAAGGCGTCGTTGGTGGCACTTTCTTGTACGGGTAGGTCTGCGTAATCGGTCTGCGGCAACAGTAGGCGCACAACGCCGAACGGGGCCAACCAGCGAGCTGCGGTAACCGTACGGTTTTCGGACGCTAGATCCGCGCGATTCTCGGGTGGAAAGCGGGGATCGTCATCGAGTTTGCCGGGGTCAATCAGAGCCATACCCACGACCTCGTTTGGGTACTCCTTCGCATAGACGAGAGCAACGCGACCCCCGTACGAATGACCACCCATGACGTACGGTCCTTCGATCCCAGCTCCGGAGAGTAGAGCGTGCAGTTCGCCTACGTGCTGTTTTAGATCGCGGGGCAATGGGCCACGCTTACTCCAGCCCATGCCCGCGCGGTCGTAGGAGCAGACACGCGTCGAGCGTGCAAGTTCAGGCTGTACCAGACCCCAGCTCGCCGAGGAGTTGCCGCCGGCGGCATCCAGAATCACTGTCGGACTGCCCTGGCCAATGCAATTGATATGCAGCCCGTAACCACCAACATCCACAAGTCGGCCGGGTGGTGGAAAGTTGCGTTCATCGATCTGCTGGGCCACGGTCTGGTAGATAAAGCCCGCGCTGGCGATCGCGGCAAGGGAGATGATCAAGCCCAAGAAAATTCGCCGAAGCCACACCAGAGATCGCTTCTGCCGCCGTTGCCCATGCGATTCCGCGACTGCAGCGGAGGTCATAGTTGACACCCTCCCTTCGAGATCGCGATTACCGTGTTGTGTCGTCAGTTTGGCACCGAACGACACGCCAACCCGCTCGTCGACCAAAGAGTGGCAACCATGGCCCACAGCCATAAGTAGCGGATTACTTCGCAACATTGGTGCGGTGGCGATGCTGATCACATCGCAGTTGCCCTGGTTGATCAACTCCTGCCAGTTGTCTACACCTTCAGCATCGGGTGCCTGAGCTTCCAGCAAGCGCTCCAGCGTGGGAGCGGGTGCGATTCCACGGGGCTGTGACTACGACATCGAGCAGTCGGCTATGGGCCGTCGCTTGGCATTCGGCGGCAAAGCAACCGCCAAGCCGTCACACCGGACCGTCTGCAGGCCGGATGAACGCCACCATCCGCTCGATGAGCGCGCGCGTCGCCGCTGTAGCGCCGAATAGCCTGTCGTGCCTGGTCAGCCGACACGCCCCACTCGGCCCGCGCGACATCGATGGCGAACTGGACCGCCTCCGCTTTGGTTCCGACGCGTATATCAGCCTGTACGAGTCGAGCACCTCGGCATGACAGCGCACGCCATCTTGATCAAGGTGCCGACGAGGGTCGGCTGGCGACTCCTCAAGCAACCGCTTGATCTCAACTTCCATCTGCCAAGTCTGCTGCACTGGCGCGGATCGTATGCCACAAGCCGACCGGCTAACGGATACTTTCTGGCCAGATGCGGCACCCCTGGCGCGTCGTACGCAGTTCTCGATTGCGGTGCTCAGCTCAGCCCTTCTCCTTCCCGGCCTCGATGGCCGGCGCTTGCTTGGTCACCGCTGGCTCGTTCGGGGCGGGTTCTCTGAGCACCGGCCGCCGTCCGTGCTCGACTAGCAAGATGTTGAAGAGCTCGGAGCCCTTCAGAAACCAGGAGAGTCCAAAGGCGACCACCGCGATCGTTTCGCCCCAAAACACGGCCTTGCTGTCGGCAGATCCGACTGCGGCGAGGACCACACTGGCGACAACGGCGCCCCAGATCACGATGGCGCAGCCCCGATGGATCCACCGCCACCAGTTGCGCCAGCGCGTCGTACGATCCTCGCGCTTTCCGTCGCGGTTGCCGAAGCGGAAGCAGATTACGCCGAGCAGGACGAATAGCAGCGAGGCGAATGCCACGTGAAGCTTGGCGATGATCGTCGGGACGGTGTCGGGGGCGTTGGTCGGGAA
The DNA here is from genome assembly GCA_963734005.1 of uncultured Actinomycetota bacterium. Taxonomy (GTDB): domain Bacteria; phylum Actinomycetota; class Actinomycetes; order Propionibacteriales; family Propionibacteriaceae; genus Microlunatus. The sequence continues at coordinate 88,609 of CAVTFS010000024.1, read as the reverse complement.
GAGCGCGACGCCGACGGCCAGCAAGCCTGCAACGAAGCTGATCACACTATCCGCTAGGTTGCGGCGGGCCGCGAGGTATACGAGCAGGCCGGAACCGATAGCCCAAAGGCTGCCGACGAACCAGTTGCGCATATCGGAGTGGTAATAGCCGCTGAGCGATGGCAGGAGGTCGGACTGTCCAAACACCACCCGGTTTCCCCCGACCAGCACGATCGGGAGGAGGACGCCAATGACACCAATGACCACTCGAGTTTTGAGGAAAGATTTCCTGAAAAAGCGGTCGTCCTGACTCTCTTGTGCTGGCGCCTCTATCACCGAGGATCACCCACTCCTTCCCTACCGTCGGACTTACTCAATATGAGCCTCTGTTTTATGTCAGCCGCCCGGCTGACAGGCTAGCGAGATGTCACCCAATTCGGGTGAGTCCAGGAGGCGACGTTGCGTGGGGCGGTTCCCGTTCCCACTCAATCCGGAGCCCGCAGAACGACCGGTATCTGCACTGCTCCACGTCCACCGTGATAACCAGGCGCCGTGGCCGGCCACCGGGGGTCTGCGGCGTCATGCGCTGGGGCTGCTAGGGGTGGTGCGGCCGCCAAGAGGCAGCGCGAGGACGACTTGGCGATCGCCGTGGGCCAGGAGTGGCGTTCCGGCGACGATGACCGCTGCTCGCTCCGGCAACATGAAGTTTCGCGGCAAGCGTCGACTTTCCTCCGCCGCTGCGCCCATCAACCCCGACCACCCAAGGCCGGCCGGCCGGAGGGTGGGCAGCGTCAACTAGCAAGCGAACAAGCTCGCAAACAGACGCAACGCGCCACGGCCCGGCCGTTGGCTCACCGGGGGCTGGTGAGATCGTCACGAAACAAGCTTGCCTGAGAGCATATGAGTGACCCATCTCGCTATGGGCGTCGAGACCTTGTCCAGTGTTCTTAGCGTTGGTCAATCCAGTCGGCGTCCTTCGACCCGACGGCGTCGTGGCGTTTATGCCATAACGTGCTGTACGGCTCGGCCCCTACTGCTCTAATGAGGCGGAGGAAGTCCGCCCCCGACTAAACGCGCCAATTAGCACAGCATGATGCCGATAGGCGACCCGCTATCGGACGTTGAAGCACGCGCGGGGAACGCTCATCGGATTGTGTGGTGTCGGTGCGGCAATGCTGGATCGGTTTCGGAACCGGCTTTCGCCTCGTAGAGAAGCCGACCACAGAATTGGATTGGCGCTTGCCCCCCGAGGGCACCCTGTGGCAATCGATCAAGAGGAGAAGGATCGTGGAGCTTTATGAGGTCATGCGCACAACGTCCGCGGTGCGTCACTTCACCAATGACCCGTTGCCAGACGAGATCCTTTACACCATCCTCGACAACGCGCGGTTCGCTCCGAGCGGCGGCAACCGGCAGGGTACACGGATCGTGATCATTCGGGATCCGGACACCAGACAGGCGCTGGTGGAACTGACGATTCCAGCGACCAAGAAGTACGTTGCGCAGCGGCAAGCCGGGGAGAACCCCTGGAACACGATCTATCCAAGCAGGGTGTCCGACGATGAGGTTGCGGCGGCCGAGGTTCCCGGAAGCTTCACAGCTCCGCTCCTGCAGGCGGGAGTCGTTCTTGTGGTGTGCGTTGACCTCCGGGTTGTGGCTGCGCTCGACAAGGAGCTCGACCGTGTTGGCATCGTCGGAGGGGCTTCGGTTTATCCGCTGGTATGGAACATCCTGCTCGCTGCGCGAAACGAAGGTTTTGGTGGAACGATCACGACCATGGCCGTGGCGGAAGAACCGCGGATCTGCCAGTTACTCGGGATCCCTGAGACGTACGCCGTTGCCTGCGTCGTTCCGCTGGGCAAACCCGTTCACCAATTACGTAAGCTCACACGGCTCGACGTTGCCGACTTGACGAGAATCGAGCACTGGCACGGCGGACCGCTCACTCCTGGCCGAACATAGCCTGGTGTTGATCATCTTCTGCTAGCTCAGCGTCCTGACAAGTCCGTCAAGCTCCGGATTGCTAAAGATCATCAGCCCCGGTAGTGACGCCCACAGAGTAGGCACCAGTGGCGTTGCCGTCCTTATGGCGCACGGACAGCCAGTACTCGCCGGGCTGCAGCTCTCGCACGATGCGGGCGTTGGCGGTGCTGCCGCGGTCGTCGTCCCATGCCAGGACCGCGCCGGGGTCGGCAGACCCATGCGACGTGAGCACGGTGTCGCTGGGACCCTCGGTGGTCATGATGTGGGTGGCGGCGCTAGCGACCTGGAAGTGGTAGGTATCTACCTCCCCGCTAGCGGCGAGGTCGGCCAAGCGATCAAGCTAGTGATCGGCGGCCCAGCGAACCTCACTGCCCACCTGACCACCGTGTCACAACTCGGGGTCCCCTCAGTGGAACAGCCGAGCACGTCCCGGCCCCGGCGGGGCGTCAAGGTGGCTAGTTAGGCAGCATGGAGTCATGACCGTCATCAAGATCAATGCGATCACGGTGCCGCAGGAGTCCGGCGACGAGCTGGCTCACCGGTTCGCGGCCCGGGCCGGGGCCGTCGACGACGCCGACGGCTTCGAGGGGTTCGAGCTGCTCAAGCCCACTGACGACCGGGAGCAGTGGCTGGTGATAACCCGCTGGCGAGACGAGGAGTCTTTCCAGGCCTGGCTCGGCTCGGATTCGTTCGCCCACGGCCATCGCTCCGCCACCGAGCGGAAGGGCGGCCCGGCGCCACAGCCGGTCGCGCGGCACAGCGAGGTGTGGTCCTACATCGTGGCCGGCGGATCCGATCCCCGTTGAGCTTCAAGATCTCTTCGGGATCGGGTCGGTCGGGGGTGCTATCGACAAGGCGTTCGCTCGAAGATCCGCATGTTCATACGTCCGAGCCCCACCGACTGGCAAGGACGCGGCACGCGGGTGAAGCTGCGCGGGCCATGACCCGCTGGCTCAACCAGAACGGGTGATCCGCCTCGAGGCGAGCATCCACCCTGAGCACGTCGCCTCACAGCGTGTTGCTGCGAGGATCGGGCTCCTGCCCACCGACACACTGGTCGACGGTGAAATCCGTTTGGGTCACGCCACGGTAGGCACTCGAGGACTCTCGCGCTGCGTAGGGAGAAGCCGATCTACTGCGAAGACGTCCCAATCGGTGTTCCCAACGGGGACCGGCCACCGGGATGCGCTTCCGCGGCAAGGACGTATTACACGGAACCTTCTTGACCCGGCTCTCGAGGGCGAGCACTGTGAGGACCACGCGTTCAACCTGTCATTGCATCAACGGATCGAGGTGCGCCGTGCGGATCAGCGTTATCGGCGCGGGCCCAACCGGCTTGTTCCTCGCCGCCACCTTGGCGCTCCGCGAACACCGCGTCACTGTGGTCGACCGCGATCCCGGACCCACCCCGGATGGCGTCTGGCGACGCCGAGGGGTGATGCAGTTTCACCATGCTCACCTCTTCCGGCCTCAATGTGCGGAGACTCTGCAGACCCACCTGCCTGATGCGCACCAGGCATGGCTCGAAGCTGGCGCGGAGCCCATCCAGGTAACCCGGTCGGATGGCACGACGGCGATGTTCGCCGTCCGATCACGCCGTCAGACCTTCGAGACAGCGCTGCGCGCCACGGTTCTCGGCATGCCGGCGATGACATTCCATCGAGGACACGCGGATGCCGTCACTACCGTCGGCGGCCGGGCCGCGGGGGTCAAGGTGGCGAGCAGCCCGATCGGGGCAGATCTCGTGATCGACGCCTCCGGACGGGCCGGTCGCGTCGCCGACGGACTCCGTCCTCCACCCAGCGTGGGGGGTAACTGCGGCATCGCCTACGTAGATCGCCAGTACCAGCTCTGGCCGGACGCCGAACCTGGTCCGCTGCTCAACCCGGCCGCCTGGCAAGGCGAATTCGACGGCTATCTGTCCATCCTTTTTCTGCATGAGCGGGGAATCTTCTCGGTTCTGCTCGTCAGGCCCACCAGCGGCCGTGATCTCGTCGGGCTCCGTCACAACGAGGCCTTCGATGCGGCCTGCGGCGCTATCTCGGTCCTCGCCGCGTGGACGGATCCGCAGCGCTCCCGACCCCTCACCGATGTGCTGCCAGGCGGAACTCTCTACAACTATTACCGTCCGCAGACGGGCGCAGACGGCCGCCTCACGATGCCAGGGCTGGTCAGCGTCGGTGACGCCGTCTGCACCACCACACCGAACTTCGGCCGAGGGATCACCACCAGTCTGCTGCAGGCGCAAGAGCTTCTACGCCTCGTTGACGAGCACGGCGATGACGTTGAGGCGGTTGGCTACGCCTTTGACGAGTGGTGCGCGACCGCAATGCGACCCTGGGTGGAGGACCACGTCGCTATGGATGATGACATGCGACGCCGCTGGGAAGGCGGGGACATCGACCTGACGAAGCGCCTACCCTCAGACCTGATCTTGGCGGCCGCCGAGGCCGATCCCGCGATCGCCCCAGCAATACGCCCGTACCTGCAGATGGCCGCCGGGCCATCGAGCCTGGACGATGTCGAGGCACGCGCACGGGCGCTCTACGCATCCGGCTGGCGACCCCGCCTTGCGGCTGGCCCGAGCCGCAGCGAGCTCGCCGAACTGGTGCAGCGCATCACCGGCTCCAAATAGTGGGAAAACGTCAAGCTGCGTCCTGACGGGTCGCTGCGGCGCCCGGCTTCCATCGAGTCTGCACGAAAGAGAGATAGGCACCGGCCTCGGCCCCAAGTGCCACAGGCAACGCTCAATTGAGAAGAAGGGCTTGCTCGCGCATCAGCTGCGAGTATCTGTCGCACATCACCTGGCATGCGCACTGCTAATTCCGGCTCTTTTAGATCAAGGCTTGGCCGCATTTCAACTGCATGACGGGTTGGTCCCATGATCGAAATGCGGCCCGACAGCCGCCCGGACTCTCTCCCAGCGTCGCGGACCGGCAGCTGACCACCAACTTCGCTGAATCGCGCGGAAACAAGACCGATCCAATTCCGACTGGTATCGCTAGCCGACCGGCCAGCGGACACCTGGATTGGGTCAGATGCGAACCCTTCTCGGGGACGATATATCACCAGAACGAGCTGGCGCCGGCGTGCCGGCGACGTGGAGAACCGGCGACTGCCCTGCCTGCCGGATCATCTGCGCCCCCGCGGCCGCCGCATCTAGGCGATGCCACCCACCCGGCCATTACCCGTCTGGTTGTACAGCGCTTCAGGCCGCGGACCACGCACCAGACTTGGCCCCGCCGTCATGATCAATACGACTACCAGCAGCCACTTTCCCCCTGCGGCGAGGAGTGGGAGTGTAAAGTCGCCGGGGCTTGTTGGGCCCGGCGACACCCGGAATAGGTTGGTCGCAGCGTGCAGCAGGATAGCCAGTAGCAGGCTTCCGCGCGTGTTCAGGAAAACCAAGGTAAAGAGCACCGACTTCGCCGTATTATCCACAAGGATCGGCCAGACGGGCTCTTGGAATCTGGTCGCCCCCCGCCGTCCAGAGCAACTGGAGGTGCCACAGCGCCCAAACACGCCAACGATCAGGCTGGCCACCAGGGCGTTGTGCCGGGTAAGCAGTCGCGGGAGCGCGAAGCCTCGCCAAGCAGGCTCCTCACCCAAGTCATCTGTAAGCGCCAGTATCAGAAAAGCAACGGGCAGCAGCACCAAGGGTTCCTCGCTCAGCGCCTTAGGTACCGCTGCCGACCAGGAGCCACCAAGCAGCGCATAGACCCCCGCGATGGCGAGCGAGAAGGTAGCAGGGCCCAAGGATCACCAGCACATACCATTGCCAACCCACGCGCCAGCGAACGAGACGCTCGCCTAGATCCCTCACCGCGGCACGCCCACCAGTGAGGGCCGCTGCGAGTATCGCGGCTACGGCCGGGGCCCAGACCACCGCCCGCCACCCACTGCCTTCTAGGACTCCAAACGCGCGCGGTATCTGGACCGCCCAGGACAAACCGTATGCAAGGACGAACAAAGTCACCCACGGGATGTCGTCGGATCAACTGAATCACTCCCCATCACCTCCGATGTGCTGTTCTTCCACACAAATTCGAGGGCATGCTCGCACGAGAATCGCAGGGCCGCGCCACCAGCCTTGACGACAACGTCCTCGACGTGGCGGAGCGCCTCAGCCGCCCCGCGCATCTGCGGTCCTACCTCCTCCGCCGGCAGCGGGTCCTCCTCGCTCACCCGTCCACCATCGCGGATTTCGGTCCAGGTGGCGACGCTCTGCGCGACGACGTGCGAGACGCCGGTCGCCTCGGCGGCGGCCAGCGCGTGGTCCGTTCCTCGGTGCGCAGCCCATTAGTGGTGGCGGCGAACCGCTCGGGGTGCCTGAAGTTGGGCTTGCCGTTGTGCGCCACGGATAGCGCCGTCATCTCGTGCACGATGGCGTCCGGCCGGGCCGCGGCCACCGCCTCGCCCGCCGACGCCGCATCCAGCCCGTCCATCACGATGCCCTCGGCGCCCAGTTGCTCCAGCAGCCCCAACTTGGCCGCGCTCGTCGCCCGATAACCCGTCCCGCCTGCCACGAACACTCGCATAACCTCACGCTCCACATCCGGTGCTGGCTCTCCTCACCAAGACGAGACAGCCCCGCAGCCTGTGACATCGGAGACGGCCCCTCAACGTCAGCCGAGTCGGAGCATCCGGCCGTCCGTGGGTGACCGCATCTGAGCGCGGCAACGGTCCGCGGGCGCGGGACGCGGGTCCGCACTCTCGAGCAGTTCGACTTCAGGCGTCGCATCAGTACCCGAGGAAAGGGCAGGGGACGCCGCGGTAGAAGATGCTCAGCCAGACTCCGCGCCGCTGGGATCAGGTCGCGACGGACGAGATGAGGAAGAGTGCGAGAGGTTGTGCCGCAGACAAAAGTGCCCACTGCAGTGATCCACCTAGGCACCGTGGGAGCGTATGGAGTCTTTTAGTGACAGCCGGCCCAAGTACATCGAGACATCCCGGAAGCCGACCCCTCAGCGGCCACCTGTCACGCACGCTCGCAATGGGTTGATGCTGCGGCTCCGCCTGTGGATCCGCTGCTGAGGGCCGAGTCGTCCCCGGGCTGTTGCGCGGTCCGACCGGGGCCGCACCTGCGTCGTCCATCCAATCCGGTTGACCGGTGGCTGCAATGCCGACGCCGGAGGAAGTCGTGGCGCGCGTGGTGGAAGGCCGGCGTACCGGGTAGACCTTGGGTATGGAATTCGGTCTCGGATACTTTCCCACCTACGACGGCATGCGGCCCGGCGAGGTCGCGCGGATGGCCGAGGAGCGCGGCTACAGCGCCATCTACTTCGCTGAGCACACCCACATCCCGGCCGCGGAGACCGACCGCGCGCCCGGGCGGCCGTTGCCGGCCAAGTATTGGCGCACGTACGACCTGTTCGTCGCGCTCACCGCCGCCGCGGAGGCGACCCGCAATATCCGCGTCGCCAGCGGCATCTGCCTGGTCGTTGAACGTGACCCGATCACCACGGCGAAAGAGGTCGCGAGCGTCGACCACCTCTCGGGGGGCCGCCTGGAGTTCGGCGTGGGTGCGGGCTGGAACCGGACCGAGATGCGCAATCATGGCACCGACCCGCGCGTCCGGATGGCCGTCATGCGGGAGAGGGTCGAGGCCATGAAGGAGATCTGGACCCATGATGAGGCCAGCTACCACGGCAAATATGTCAACTTCGACCGGATCTGGTCGTGGCCCAAGCCGGCGCAATGGCCACACCCACCAGTCCTCGTTGGCGGCGCCGGCCCAACCGTCCTCGATCGGGTGCTTGGGTTCGGCGACGCCTGGTTCCCCAATTACCATCCCGAGGTGTACGACCGCATTGCCGAGCTGCGCGCCCGCGCCGACCGGCCCGTCCGGGTGCAGGTGATGAGCGTGCCAGCCGATCCGAAGGTGTTCGAGAAACTCCGCGAGGCTGGCGTCAAGCGGGTCGCGCGGTGGTTCCCGTCCGGGCCGCGCTGGCGCCTCGAACAAGCCCTGGAGGAGTGGGAGAAGGCGATCGCGGAGTACAACCCGGAGTGACGCCGCACCAGGCACGGCGGCGGTTCGCCGCCGCCCGCGTGGCCCGCCTTGCGACTGCCGACGCCGCCGGCCGGCCGCACATCGTACCGGTCACGTTCGCGGTCGACGGCGACGTCGTCTACAGCGCAGTCGACGCCAAACCCAAGCGGAGCACTTCGCTCAAGCGCCTCGCCAACGTCGCGGCCAACCCGGCCGTCGCGCTGCTCGTCGACCATTACGCGGACGACTGGAACGAACTGTGGTGGGTACGCGCGGACGGCACCGGCCGCGTGGTCGACCCGGAGGACCCAGAGGGCCTACACGCCCTGTCGCTGCTCGCCGACCGCTACCCGCGCTTCGCCGCGCGCGGGGCGGTGCTCGCCGTCGACGTACGCCGCTGGTCAGGCTGGGCCGCGTCGGCCCCGACCGTGGAAGGCTGAGATCGTGCTGCTGCCCATCGACAGGGCTCCGATAGCGGACTGCTCGTGCGTGCGCCCGCAACGCGTTTGAGAATGTGTCGGCCCGAGTGACGTACCCACGGGCCCGGTGGCTAGACAGAGCGAGCAACACTATGACGCTGGTCCGCGGAAGAACGCGACACCCGCTTCGAAGACGAATGTTCGCGGTCAGCGTTGCGGCACCGAATGCCACGATGCCGCCGTGCGAATGTCCGTACACGTTTACCTGTTCCCCCGACGCCGCCGCCACGGCATCCACCACCGCTGCAACGTCCTCGTACTCCCGTTCCAAGCTGTACTCCGGAGCGTCCCGGCTGGCACCTCGGCCTCGCCGATCGATTGCATGAACTGTGACTCGCTGCTCCAGGTAGGGAAGCAAGGGGCGCCATCGAGTGTGGTCGGCGGGCGCCCCGTGGACGAGCACGATCGATGGTCCATTTCCCGCTCGTCCAGTAGGCGATCTCGGTGCCGTCGCGCGACGCCACGCTGGTCTTGATCTCTGCTGCTGTGGGCATCTCAGCACACTCCTTGCCTCTTGCCTCGGTCGGTACCAGACTCCAGCAATCAGCTGGAACCCGCATCGGTAGACCTACCCACCTTCGGCCTCGTCGCGAGTTGGGTCGCTCTCGGCGAGCCACACGTCCCGGCAGGCGGCCGCTTGATTGACAGCACCCAGGTGGTAACCGCGTGCCTACCCTCGGCGGAGGTAGTGCCAGTTCTTGGAGGTGCCGCAAGCGGAACCCTGACCGCGACACATAAGCCAGTTCCTTGTCGCGGACGGGCGCGTGTCCAACCAGCCTTCCGTGGATCGTGGAATCATCCAGATCAAGACGGAAGGGCGTGATGCACATGATCTTGCGCTACTGGAGAGGCTGGACGACACCTCAAAACGCGGACGCATATCAGAAGATCGTCAGCGAGCAGGTCCTGCCAGGAATCGCGACGCGTCGGCTCGACGGCTACCAGGGCGCTTATCTGCTGCGACGTGATCTTGACAACGAAGTCGAGTTCGCAACCGTAATGATCTTCGACTCGCTTGATCACGTTCGCGCCTTCGCCGGGGACGACTACGAAACGGCATACGTCCCGCCCGCTGCGCGTGCCGTACTCGCGCGCTTCGACGAGAAGTCCGCCCACTACACGACGCTGCTCGCACCCGAGCAGACCCGCTGATCAGAAAGGCGAAATGTTGTGGTTGAGATGGAACAGGTTGGTTGGGTCGTAACGTCGCTTGACCTGCACTAGCCGGTCGTAGTTGCCGCGGTTACGACTACTACGTCGCCCGCGGCCTAAGCGAGGAAGAGGTCATCGCGATCATCCTGGCCCATCTCGCCACGGATCATCCCGACCTCGCCGACGCCCCGACAGCCGACGATATCCGGACCTGGATCGAACTCGTCCCCGACTGACGCGGCCCGCCATGATCGTCAAGCTTCAGCGGTGGTTGGGCCAACCAGCGCTGGGCACTGAGACAGTGGCAGTGAGCAGCTGCCCGGTGCGCGGCCCGGTGGTGAGCCGCTGCAGGTTGTCCATGAAGTCCTCATTCATATGCCAGTCGGCGGTCAGCATGAAAAGTGTTCGGCCGTCGGCACCGCCAAGAGCGCAGGCGAAGCCGGAGTATTCGAGCGGGATCCGCTCCAGCACTTCGCCGCCCTCGGCAACCCGCATGCAGCAGGCCTCGTTCTCATACCAGCTGGGCGTCCAAACAGCACCCTCGGCATCCATACAGATCCCGTCGGCCAGCACCTCGGCGAAGGTCCGGCGGTTATCCAGGCCGCCGTCGCCGGTGATGTCGAAGGCCGTCAGCTTGCTGGCGAAGGACTCAGCGATGATCAAGGTGGAGTTGTCATCGGTGACGGCCATGCCGTTGGGAAAGGCAATCCCGTCAGCGACCTGACGCACCGCTCCGTCCGGCGTGATCGCCGCGATGAAACCGGGAGCGACGCCCTCATCGGGATAGAAGTCGGCGCCGCCGTTGACATAGATGGTGCCGCGGCCGTCGACAACAATCTCGTTCAGGCCACCGGGCAGGCCGGTCAGGTCGGCATGATCGACCAGCGAACCGTCCGGCTCTTGACGCAGCAGCCGCTGCTCCGGACCGGCTACCACGAGCAACTGACCGTCGGGTAGCCAATCAATGGAGAACGGGATCGTGGTCGGCACTCGTGTGATCACCTCGCGACTTCCCTCCTGGTCGAACGCGAGAATCTCTTGGGCGCCCCAATTCGACAGCCACACGCGGCCGTCGTGCCAGCGGGCGGACTCGCCGATCACCAAGTCGGCCGCTAGCAGCTGTGGTTGGGGCATGGGTCCCATCCTGTCAGCCGTCCGAGATTGGATCTCTGCTACCTCCGAGAGACGGTGAAGCTGAACATCATCCCGCTTTGCATGTGCTCGGCGATGTGGCAGTGCGCCATCCACAGGCCGGGGTTGCTGACGTCGAACAGGATGTCCACGGTCTGGCCTGTGCGGATGAGGACCGTGTCCTTCCACACCAGGTTCGGCTCGACTCTTTCGTCGCGGGCCAGGACCAGGAACCGCCCTGCGCCGTGGAGGTGGAAGGGGTGATGCATGGGATGGTCGGAGTCCATCTCGTTGATCAGCCGAATCTTGACGCGCTGTCCGACGCTGAACCGCCAGTCGATTGCCGTGCTGTCGACCCCAGCCGTGCGATCGAGGAACCTCCAGTGCATGGTCGCGGTCGTACTCAGCCGATTGACCTCGACCATGTCGTCTTCCCACTCGATCCCTTGCCGGATGACTTCCGCGTCCTCGCCAATGGCCATGTCGTGCTGCATCCCGGCATCGTGGTGGTGCATCCCAGCATCGTTGTGGTGCGTCGCCGCGTGATGGTCCGCCAGCGGCTGGCTGTCAGGCTCGACGGCGAGGAGCTTCATACCGCACCTGGGGCAGCGGCCGGGCTGGTCGCTGGTGACTTCGGGGTGCATGGGGCACGCGTACGTGACAGGCCCAGCGCCTTCCGGCATCGCGGTCGGGTCGTCCATCTGCGCGACCAGCGCCAGCGTCTTGTCGGGTGGCGCGGCCAGCCACCGGTCCAGCTGTTGCCGCTCGGACTCCAGGTCTGGTGCGGTCCGCAGCTCAAAGAACGTGACCGCAGACGACCGCCTCCCGGGCTCATCCTGCACGTGGAGGCGAGCCAGCTGATAGGTCCGATCCGGAGTGTGGTGCTGCAGCAGGAGTTCGCCCGGTTGCTCGACGAGAACGTCGACCACCGCACGTTCGGAAGGGGACAGCAGCACCTGGTCGATGAGCTCCTCGTGTTCGACGCGGCCGCCGTCGCCACCGACCAGCTTCATCCGAGCACCGGGCAACCGAACGCTGAACACGCGTGTGCTGGCGGTGTTCGTCAGCCAGAGTCGAACTACCTCCCCGACCGTCGCAGTCAAGTGCAAGTCCGGGTCGCCGGCCACCAGAAAGACGTTGCCGAAACGGCCCATCGCCGCATAGCTGGTTTCGGTGCGGCTGAATGGCGCAATTCTGCCGTCCTCCAGCAGCAGGTCATCCAGCGTGAGAACGAAGTCCTGGTCAGCTGTCGGCCAATAGTCACGTTCAGTGGGAACCACCGCGATGTTGCCGTACAGGCCCAGCTCCTGGGTGTAGTCCTCACGGATGTGGGGGTGGTACCAGTACAAGCCGGGGTCTGGAAACTGGATGCGGTAGCTGAAGCTACCGCCGATCGGGATGGGCGCCTGGGTCGCGTGTGGGACACCGTCGAACTTGTTCTCCAGCCGCAGCCCGTGCCAGTGCACAGTCGTCTCGAGGTCGCCCTCGTTGGTGACGTTGACGACAATCTCAGAGCCCTGCTGGACCTTCAGGGTGGGACCAGGAATTGAGCCGTTGTAGCTCAGCATCCGCACCCTGGTGTCCCCCAACTGCTTGGCCACTGGCCCGATCCCCAGCTCCAGCGTGTCGCCGTCGGCCAGTTCTAACAGCTGGTGTCTGCCTGCCTCCGGCAGCCCCGAGGGGTCGGTCGGGAATCGATCTTGCTGATCATGATCGATGTGCTGTTGCATCGGTGCCTCCTCTGCGACGGCGGAACAAGAACTGGATGATCAAGGCAGCGCCCACAGCGGCGGCGGCAATCACGATCGGGCGCAAGGTGAGGGTCCACGGCCAGGCCGCGCCGGAGAGCTGCGGACTCGTGCCGGGGTACTGCAGTGTCTTGGCCACCCAGCGCGCTGTGGCCACGTCCCGGGTACGCGCGATGTCGCGCAGCGCGGCGTCAAAGCCGAAGCCGGGCTGGTCGTGAAGATAGATTGGGGCCAACCGCTCAGGCAGGGAAAGCCCATTGGCGTCAGCGTGCCGGGCTGCGTCGGCGCCGGGCACCACCAGCCGGTCCAGCCGTGGCGCAGCAGTGCTCAGGTCCGCCCGTGGAACGAAGGTTAGCCCGTGCCGTGACCGGATCGGCTGTCCGTCGGCGGTCACCGCAACCGGGCGGGCCAGGTAAGAAAACTCGGTGTAGGGCCGAAACGCCGACGCCAGCTCGATCTCCCCGACCCCGTCGGTGAGCAGGACGCCCATGGTCGGACGGTCCCACCGATTGCCAGTCGACCGCCCGCGCTGCCTGCCTGGCCGCAGGCTCGCCGAGCACCCGCTCAACAACCCGCAGCGCACCATCTACTCCGGACAAGACTCCGGCTGAGGTGATCACATCACCGTCATCGACATAGCGGACCCCGTCCTGCCAGCGCGCCGCCGGGTAGTACCGACGAAGTCCGATCAGACCAAGCCAGTGCGAGGTCGCGGGCCGGCCGTCGAGCAGGCCTGCCTGGGCCAGCACCTCAGCGCCGACACACACGCTGACCAACAGTGGATCACCGATGGCTCGTTGTTGCTGCAGCCACTCGACGATCGGGGCGGCGGTCGGCTCGCCCGCTTCAGGTATCTGCGGCACCACAATCACGTCCGGAGTCCCAGGCAGGTGCTCCTCCAGCTGCTTGAACGTGAGGTCGGGAATCAGGTCCACACCACCGGTCAGCGGCACCGGCTGGGACTGCTCGGCGACCATGTAGACATTGAAGCCGCCGGTCTCTGCCAAAACCTGGTACGGAGCCAGCACGTCAGCGACGTTCGCACCTTCCGATCCCAGCACCACGAGCGCCGTCGGCTTACCGCGGTCGTACGTCGCTGGAGCGATGTTGATCGGTATTGGTGGCGCGGTGGCGTCGCGTGGGGTATAGATCTCATCCGTAGCCCGCGCAATCCCAACGGCTGCTACTGCAACCGGGACCAACAGCCCGACCAATGCCGTCACACCCACCCGACCGACCGTGCGCCATCGCATCAAAATCCACCTCCTCACCTCAGAACTGAGCCCATAGTTGAGCGAAAACCTGGTCAGCTACCAGGCCAGTTGCCGTTCACTTGCTATTCACCCGGACAGCCGTGGCGAGGCATTGGGCAGCGGATGGCCTGGTGGGCGGCCAACGGCCGGCGAGACAGTGGTCGCAAAAGCTAAATCAGACTGGATAGCGATCTCAGGAGGTCGAAGTGTCTGCATCAGTGCTCGACATGTCGATGTCACTCGACGGGTACATCGCCGATCCCAACGATTCCTCGGCGGCGACGATGATCACCGGCTGCACAATTGGTTCGCTCCGGGCGGGGAGTACGCCGAGCTGTCCGGACCGGTCGGCGAGCTGATCGACGAATTGAACGCCTGCGGGGCGGTCCTCGCGGGACGGCGGACTGCCGAGCTCATGGATCACTGGGGCGGTGATCATAACGGTCTCCCGATCTTTGTGCCCAGCCACCGGTCGCCCGGTCCGGCCGCCCGTTGGGGCTATCCAATGGTGACGTACGTGACCGATGGGATCGCCAGCGCGATGAAACAGGCCAAGGCGGCAGCCGGGGACCGGAACGTGCACGTGGTTGGCGGCTATACGGCGCAGCGGGCGCTCGAGGCCGGGGTGCTGGACGAGTTGCAGATCCATCTGATTCCGGTGCTGCTCGGTCGGGGTCGTCGACTGTTCGACGTCTTGCCGTCGAACGTTGAGTTGGAGATCGTTCGGGTGATCGACACGCCGGAGGCCACACACATCCGCTACCGCGTCCGTCGCTGAGCCGGTCGGCGCACGCTATTCGCGCCCGCCCCCGCCCGGGGGAATGTTGGCGTTCAGCCGGAAGACATTCGTCGGGTCGTAGCGGTTCTTCAGGCCGACGAGCCGCGACCATCCTTCCTGGTAAGCCGCCCGGACGCCGGCTAATCCCGCATCCGAGAGGAACGTCGGGTACGTTCGGCCGTTGCCGCGGACCCGCAGCCGCTCCCAGCCCTGGTGCACCCAGGCAATGTACTGCGCCGGGTCGGGATCTTCCGGCGGCCACATTGCGATCAGCCGGAACTCGAAGCCGACCTCGCGTTGCCCCAAGGAAGTGGCGTCTGGAGCGATCCGGCTGGCGGCGCCCCCGATCATCGAGCCCGTCAGGAATGAGAGCGGGTTGGGGAGCGACCCAGCCAGCGAGACGAGGTCCTCAATCGCCGCATCGGAGAGCTCCGAGAGGCGTACCGAGCGCCAGAGAGTGCCGTTGCCGGGTGCCGCGGATCCGTCGAGCAATGTCTGCATGGCGCGGTAGGGCACCGGTCGCACCAATTCGCCGAGCGCCTTGCCAACATGGAGCAGCCGCTCGAGCACGCGTATCCCTTCGGCGATGTCTCCGGCCCACGTCACGAGCAGACCGAGCGCCGGCACGCCGTACGCCTCCGGCGGCAGGAACGGCAGTGGCGGTGCCTGATGCGCGACGATCATGATCCCCAGGTCGTCGGGTGCCACCGGTGCCAAGTTGCGCAGGAAACGCAGTACCAGCGGCGCCTGTTCCAGCGGCCAGTAGACCGGGCCGCCGAGCACCAGTGGTCCGACCGGATGCAACTCGAATGTCAACCCGGTGGCGATGCCGAAGTTGCCACCGCCACCACGCAGACCCCAGAGCAACTCCGGTTCGCTATCGGTGTCCACATGCAGCCTGTCCCCATTGGCCGTGATCAGATCCACGGCGAGGAGGTTGTCGATGGCGAGCCCATGACGACGCAGCAGGTATCCGAACCCGCCGAGCAGCGCGAGGCCACCGACGCCTACCTGGCTGACCGTACCGCCGGTGGTCGCCAGCCCGTACCGCTGAGTCGCAAGATCAAACTCGCCCCAGGTCGCCCCGGCCGCCGCCCGAGCACGCCGCCCAAGCGGATCGACCGACACGCCCTTCATGAGCGACAGATCGATCATGAGACCGCCATCGCACACCGCGTGGCCCGCGACACCATGTCCGCTCCCCCGCACGGAGATGGGAAGCTCGCCTTCCCGCGCAAACCGCAGCGCAGTCACGACGTCGTCCGCATCTGCGCAGCGCGCGATGAGCGCGGGTCGTCGATCGATCGCCCCATTCCACACCCGGCGCGTTTCCGCATAGGCCTCATCACCTGGCCGGATCAGCACACCACGGAAACGGCTCCGCAGATTGCCCAGCTTCGCCGTTCCAATCTCGGATTCCAGCTGAACGCTCACGATTTGCCTGCCTGTCCCGCACGACTGCGTCGGATTCGGCCCCAGGGTTTGAACACCGCCAGCAGGAAAGCGACAGTCAGGGCCGTCGGCGACACGATCGGCGGATACAGCATGTTGCTGAAGTTCCAGTCAAGATCGACACCGGCGGCGAGCTGACTGCCAAGATCGGCGGCTTTCGCGACCTCGCCGCGTAAAGCGGTGACGATCAGTGTGCTGAGGATGATGTTGAGCGCAAGCTTGATCGCCACCCACCAGTACCGCACTAAGCCGTACTTGCTGCCCAGGCCCAAGATCACCCCGGTGATCAGGCTGAGCATCGCCGCACTGAACATCGGCCACACCGTGACAAGGCGCAGTGACTGCAGGGTGTGAGCGCGCACCTCGGCCGACTCGGTGAAGATCGCGGTGAAGACGAGCACAGCCATCGCGACATCCAGTCCGAACCATGTTCCAGCGGCCATGATGTGGAACAGCAGCACCGTCTTGCGGGCGCGACCTCCGAGCCGCCATGTGGTGACGCGCTCTGCTGGGCGAGCAAGCGTCGAGGTCATGGCGTACGCGCTGTGCTGGCCATGGAGCTGCTTGGCACGCCAGCCAAGCCTTCCGGCTGGTCGAGTGGACGGGTCGTGAGTGCCGCAGCGACAGCTGCGGCTACGGCGCCGAGCGACAGGAACGTGCGCAGCGTGTGAAATGCCGCCCACCGCGCGCGGATCTGCTGCCAGTCGGACGGCAGCGTCGCCTCGGTCCAGTTCGCGATCAAGTTGTCGATCGGCACCTCGACGATCAGCGTGATCGCCATGACCTCGATCATCAGCAGCAGTCCGGCCAGTGCCAGCCAGCCAGCCACGTTGGATCGGCTCCAAAACAGCAGCACCACAACGGCCACACCGACGAGCACAGCAGAGCTCATCAGCACCGCCATCACCGTGGCCAGATTGCTGATCATGTGCTGGCCGTTGGCCAGAAAGGTTGCCGCGTCGTACTCGGTCATGGTTCGCGCCAAGGACAGCCAGGTTCCCCACATCACACCAGCCACCAGGACGTACAGCATGATGCTGACGAACTGGACAAGCTTCAGCAATGATTCGCGCATCGTGATCACGCCTGTTGCTGCGGGGGCCCCGGCGGCGCGGCGATCGGGCTCAGGTGCATGCCAACGAGGCGCCAGGTGCCGTCGTCCCGCACCAGAATGTGCGTGGCACGGAACTGACCGTTGTTGGGTCGACCGCGGTATGCAGCCTCCTGATCATGAACGCCCACCACGACTGCGCAGTCTCCGAACACGCGCGCTTCTGTATCGCGCCACTGCAGCGAGGAGGTGACAAGATCACCACTGCGGTAGCGGTCCAGCCATTGCGTCTTGTCGATAACGAACCCCAGCGGTCCGACCAGCATGAAATCTTTGTGGGCCATGGCATCCAGGAGGGTGAGGTCGCGGGCCAGTTCCGCCTCCGCCCAGCGCTTACCGAACTCCTCCAGTTCTGCTTGGTCGTCGTTCATTGCTTCCATCCTTTCTAGGAACTTGTTACGACGGTTCCGCCCGTCGGTGGCCAACTTCCAGGCCACCCCCTGTCCAATGTGTCGCCACGGATGCCCAGAGGTCGTTCATGACAGTCCCGCGAGTGCCAGAACGATGATCGTCACACCGAGCGGGACATCGAAGAACATGCAAGTCTCGGCGAGCGACCGGGGCACAACCGCATTGCGGCGGTAGTGAATGACATCCCAGATGGCGTGCGCCATGAGGACCAGCGACGCGAGCACTGCGCCGGCCGTCGGGCCCAACGCGAGGGCGGCTACCGCCACTCCCCCGTACGCGACCAACGCCACTGATTGGGCAGCGAGAGCGGTGCGCGAGGCCCCCAGCATCAGACCGACGACCACCAGGAGGACCGAAGCGCCACCGAGCACGAACCAGGGATCGATTCCGATCAGCGCACCGGCAACCACCAAGGCGCTCCCAACCGGGATGGCTGCCCAGGCAACCCAGCGTGCGCCGAGCGCCGCAGCGGCCAGATAGCAGCCAAGAGCGACGAGCAGCGCAATGACCACGGTGTCGCGATCAGGGCTGACGACAGCCACGAAGGCTGCGCCGAGCAGCCCGACCGCTGCCGGCCAGCGGCGCCAGAGCGCCGAGGTCGCCTGAGTCGAAGCTGGTGCGGCTGTCGACCGTGATGTGGACATGACCCCATGATTGGCGGGGATTGTGTCCAGCGACCAGGCCAATTGCCGCCCATCTGCTATTCATCTGTGAGGCGACGCGTCCTGGGGCCCGGCTTTCTGAGCCCAGATCAGGCAACCCCGTTTGGTGACACTGAGTGGGCAGTGGCGCCGAGCAGCTTCCTCTGCTGCTGCGACGTCGCTGAGCCCGCGGCCCCGCAGGAACAGTCGCACAGCGGCGACGTCGGGAAGCCGTACAACAGCCGTGTCCCATCGCAGGACTTCGGTGATCGAGAACTGCTCGGCGACAACGTCAGCCGCGGTCTCGGCGTCGAAGCTGAAGGGCTCGCCCCAGCCAGGCAGCACCTCGGTGAACTCCGGGTCGTTGTACCGGCTCGAGGTGCAGGCGACGAACACTCCACCGGCCGACAGCACCCGTGCGACCTCGGCCAGGACGATTTGTGGCTAAGGTACGTAGTAGAGCATCCAGAGCGCCGCGACGGCGCCGAAACAGCCGTCGACGAAGGGCAATCGCGCCGCGTCAGCCTGGACCGCGGGCGGTGGCGCGACACGTACGTAGGCGGCGCGGTCTAGGACGATGGTAGGAACGTGGTGGCGTGTGAGCAGTCGGGCCAGCGTGCCGTTGCCGCCACCAAGATCGAGAACGCGGCCCGTCCCGAGGGCGGCTAGCCGGTCGGCGACCCACGCGTGCACGTCTCCAGCAGCAGAGAACTGCCGAGTCGCGGCTTGATTGGCCGCGAAACGCTTCGGATCGCAATCGAAATCCGGGATCAACGGCCGCGGCGGCTGTGCGGTCATGTCAGTCAGACCAGCTGATAGCGAGAATTCAAATCCGTCTACTCAGCCGACGCGTTCGGATGCCGGCACGTAACCCAGGGCCGCGAGCATCGTGCTCGTGATGATCCGCGAGGCATCTGCCCGCTCGAGGCGGCCTTCATCGATCTCGTTCGCTGCAGCGTGCAGGACGGCATGAAAAGTTGCCATCAGCCAATCGGCTGAGAGGTCGGAACGAAACGCACCGGAACGCTGACCGGCAGTGAGCAAGTTGCGAACTCGTTCCTCGAGGCCGCCAGCGTGGGCCTGTCGCACCGTGGTGACGGGCAGAGCCTTGTCGGCTGCGATGATCAGGTTGCCAGATCGCAAAGTCACCTGCCAGGTCGCATCGACCAGCCGCTCGAATGCCTCGCCCGGATCGCCGGAAAGGTCGACCTCGTTCAGGGCTGCGTCCGCAGCCTCCAGCACACGATGGACGACTGCTTCGATAAGAGCTCCACGCGACGAGAAATGTCCGTAGATC
The DNA here is from genome assembly GCA_963734005.1 of uncultured Actinomycetota bacterium. Taxonomy (GTDB): domain Bacteria; phylum Actinomycetota; class Actinomycetes; order Propionibacteriales; family Propionibacteriaceae; genus Microlunatus. The sequence continues at coordinate 69,205 of CAVTFS010000024.1, read as the reverse complement.
GTCACACGCCCCAGCCCGGCGGCAGCGGCGATATCGCTCATGCTGGCGTCTGGATCACGCGCCAGACAGGACTCAGCGGCGTCCAAGATCAGCGCGATGTTGCGACGAGCGTCGGCCCGCAGCTGCGTAGGTGCATCTGCTGAGGCGGGGGTGGCGCTCACTGGGTACTCCATCGCGGTCGGAGGTTCTCGAACGCCACTGTACGAGTTATTGGCCTATCGCGGCAAGGAACCTCGGCGTTCGAGCCCTACGACCCGAGGAGCGGGATGGCCACCGAAAGGGGCCTGCCTGGCCCTGTTCCGCATCTCCTGTCATGATCACCATCCGCCGCGCACTGTCGGAGGCGGTGGCGGCGGCTAACTTCAGCCGAAGGTCACGGCCTGGGCATGATCGGGTTTGATCAGAAGGACGATTCGGTCGGTACGCAAAGGATACGGCTGGCCAGTGTATTTGCGGGCTATCCGATCGATGATGTCCCAGGCCCGGTCGCCGTCGATGAGTTCTGTGACTTGACCGCGGATCAGCACCGACGCGAACGGCTGGTCTACGTCGGTGATCGAAATCGCCACGCGCGGGTCTCGCTTGACGTTGCGCGCCTTCCGTGAGCCGGGTGAGGTGAGAATCACAACCTCGTCGGCACCCTCGACATCGATCCATACCGGAACGCTGTGCGGCGCACCGTCGGGCAACAGGGTCGCAATGTGGGCGTAGTTGGGGCGTTCCAGGAGGCGCCTCACCTCATTGATCATCTCGGTCACCACATCTCCTCATTAATCGGTCTTGTCGGTTCCCACAGGGATCGACTGCTTGTGACAGAAAAAGTTGTCGGGATCGTAGTGACGCTTGACATCGCGCAGCCTGGGCAAGTTCTGCCCGTAGTACGCGCGCAGCGGATCGGCCAGCTTCGGGTCGGGGAAGTTCTGGTACGCGCGTCCGGTGCCGTGTCCATCGAGTAACTCGCGGACGTTGCTCAGCCATTGGTATGCGGCGCGCCGGGAGGCAGCTGGTTGGACCGGATCCGAGGTGGCCGTGTATTCCAGCAAGAACTTGTCACCGCGCTGCACGAAGGCTGTCGCATCGGCAGGCACCCGGTTGTAGGCACCGCTCATGGGTGTGAAGGCCAGTTCACGTGCCTGGCCGGGAATCCGATCGGTGGTCAATGCCTGGTGCAACGCCGCACTGCTCGATGCCGAAAGGGGCTCACGATGAAACTCTGAGGCGCTATGATCCACCGCCGTTGAGGAGCCAGCACCGATTTCAGCCCCAAACTCCGCAAGCTGTGCCTTGACATCGTTGATCGGTGCCGCAGCGCACTGCCGGTTGCGTACGGCGGCCCCGGCCAGCCGCTCGAAATGTATGAGAGCGTCAGCAGCGCCAGGGTCGTCGGAAAGGAATGCGCCGATCAAGTGCGCCTGCGGAAGAACTGAGGAATCGGCGGAGGCTGGGACAAGGCTCGCCGCCATCGCATCTGGCGCTTTCGGAGCCCACTCCAGCCATGCAACCAAGGTTGCAAGCGCGTCGTTGTGGGGCCAGGTGAGATGAAAGGCCACGGCTTGTGGTTCGGCGACGGTGCGGAAGGTGAGCGCGGTCACGACCCCGAAGCTTCCAGCTCCGGCGCCGCGCAGCGCCCAATACAGATCCGGATCCGATGTGTCGTCGCAGGTGATGACAGCGCCGTCGGCGAGAACGATCTGGGCCGCGGTCAGGCGGTCACAGGTGAGGCCGTACGTCCGTCTCAGCACTCCCAACCCGCCGCCCAGAGCAAGACCGGCGGTGCCGACGGTTGGTCCGCACCCCGCCGGGATGGCGGCCTGGTGTTGGTGGAGTGTGCGATAGATCTCGGCGAGCCGGGCGCCCGCTCCAATTGTGGCAAGATCACCGTCCACGGCCATCGTGTCAATGAGGCCCGTTTCGATCAGCAGCCCTGTCGTGCTCGAGTGGTCGGCGAAGGAATGACCCCCTCCTCGAACCGCCGTCTCCAGCCCGTACGGCCGCGCAAAGTTGATCGCATGGGCAACATCGTCTGGGGTAGCGCACCGGGCGATCGCTTGTGGGTGCGAGGCTGGATACCGGTTCGTCGCTGGTCTATGCAGCGTCTCGAAGTGCTCGTGCCCGGGACGCAGCAGCGGTCCGATCATGGCTCGGCTCAGCTGTCGCCAGGCTTGTGCTGGCAGCGTCGACGGGTCTGGCGACGGCAAGGCAGCACCGGATGCCACGGCAAACCTCCCCTTATGTCTCAAGTCGACGGTTGTGACCACGTCCAGCGTGTGGGTGTGCTGGATTCGCCATCGGTGGGCAGTCCGAACGCTTTGACGGGACTGACTTCGTACACCTCGAATGGCGCACCTCCCGAGGTCGGCGCACCGTAGTCAGCGTCCAACTGATTGCCCTGGACCTGGGTGGGCCAGCTGTAAACCGCTTGGAAAGCCTCGACTGCACGGTGCAGGCCCTCCTCGTCGCGTACATGGTGTGCCACACCTTCGACGATCACGTGCAAATCGCCCGTGTCAGTGCTGATCACACAGCGAGGCTCGGCTTCCAAGTTGCGGCTCTTGCGCGCCCGGTTATTGCTGGCGACAAAGAACGATGTACCTGCCCACGCCGCGAACAGCGGCATCATGTGCGGCCCACCGTCTGGGCGTACGGTAGCGAGCCAGAACCAGCCGCCACGAGCGAGGCGCCGTTCGACCTCCGACCACGAAAGCGGCTGGCTGCGGCCGGCTTCGCTGGCAGCCTGGGTTCCCTTTCCTTCGCGCGACATCGCCTCTGCCTTAGGAGCCTCTGTCATGCCAATTCCTCCTGTTCAAGCGTGCAAGCATCTGTCCGCTTACTAGTCGTATCCCATGCAGCGGGGGTTGTTCTCAACATCTGGCTCCGTGACCTGGAACGACATATAGAACACGGTCCCGAGCCCTACCCGCGCCCCTTGGGGTTGTCGACCGAGGCGGTTCAGAGACCGGTACGGGTGAACGTCACGTGTGTGACTCCGCTGGGCGAGGAGGTGGCCTCGACCTGGTAGTCCTTCTCGAGGCCCTCCAGTCCGTCCCAGAGGCGTACGCCTCGGCCGAGCAGGATCGGGACCATCACGATGTGCATGTGGTCGATGAGCCCGGCAGCAAGGAAGTCGCGGATCATGGTGGGACCCCCGCCGATGCGTACGTCCTGGCCGCCGGCGGCCTCGCGGGCGGTCTCGAGCGCCTCGGCAGGCGAGGCGTCGATGAAGTGGAAGGTCGTGCCGCCCTGCATCTCGATCGACGGGCGCGGGTGATGGGTGAGGACGAAGACCGGTGTGTGGAACGGCGGGTTGGGACCCCACGCGCCCTTCCACTGCGGGTCCTCGTGCCATCCGGGGTGGCCGAACTTCCCGGCACCCATGATCTCGGCGCCGATCCCCGGACCGTGCTGCTGGGCGAAGGCGTCGTCGACGCCGCCGCTACCGCCGGGCTGCCACCACCGGGTGGTGAACAACCATTCGTGCAGCCTGTCCCCGGCGTGACCGAAATGTGCGTCGTGGCTCTGACCCTCACCGGTGCCGAAGCCGTCGAGTGAGATGGAGAAGTTCTGGACGCGGGTGAGTGACATGGCTGGTGTTCCTTTCCTTCTGTTGTTTCTCCTCAAGAGATTTGCGATCACCAAGGTGGAGCGGGAATCTGGTCAACGGCAAGGTCACCTTCCGCTCAATGGCTGTTCAGCCGCTCTAGCCAGGACCTCGGTCAGACGTCAGTTCAGTCGGGCGGTGCTATCGATGTCGCGGTCCCACAGCCAGTCGGTGATCGCCCCAACTCCGCGGTCACGGTAACGACGGTAGGTGCTGAACGGTAGATCCAGCACCTCGGCCGCTTTCTCCTGGCTCGGCGCCGGACGCAGGTAGGTGCGGTCCAGCACCCGGTATTGGGTTTCGGCCCTCGGGTCCGATTTGAGGACCTGGGCGGATTCCAAGATCAGCGATCGCAGGATCTCGTTGGGCCGCTGGTCAGGATGCGCACGTAGCGCGTTCTGGACCATGCTGGAAGCGAGCAGCGGGTTGCGCAACAGCTGTTGGGGTCGGTGCAACGAGCGCAGCGCATCCTTCACCGAGGCCGCGAACTCTTCCTGGGAGAGTGCCGCAGCCGACTCGGTCAGCTGAACGCTGACCGGCTCGCCTAGTTCTCGAGCTGCGTACGCTCCAGCCACTCAGCCACCCCGATCCGGCGCCAGTCGTGAGCAAAGGACACGTAGCGGGTGGTGCCAATCTGATAGTCGGCGTCGGGCACATGAAAGAAGTCCCAATGGTTGAGGAACGGCTGCCAATAGGCGAGGTCGGTATAGGGCGCGTCGAATTCCCATGCGGTAGGCGGTCGCGACAGCATGTCAGCGATATGCCAGGCGCCAAGAATCGTCCCCGACAGCCGTGGATGGCGCTCATCGGGATCACGGTCGACGTGGAATCGCCAAGCCAAGACCTGCTCTCCCGGCCGAGGAGGGTGGTGCCGCTGGGCGTACCGCCACAACGCCGCCGCGCCGGGGTCGACCTCGATGTCTTCGGGCCGGGCGAGGTGGAGCGCCAGGCGGGCGGCGAAGCCGCAGACCTCTCCCTCGGGTGTGCGGAATAACCGGAAGGCCTCGGGTTGCACGTGCAGCCAGTGAGCAACCAGGTCTGCCTGCTGATCACCTTGCGTGGCACGGGTCATGGCAATGATCAACTCTGCTTGCTTGGGTGTCACGCGCTGCCGGATGCCCTCCCCAAGCGCATCCCAGTCCCAGTACGTGCCCAGGAGCGGGTGATCACGAACGAGGAACAGCAGGTCGGCCGCAGCGTGTTGTAGGCCATCCGGATTTCCCGCCTGTGCCCGAATGTTGTCGATCATGTAGCCACGCAGTCGACGGTGAAATATCGGCGTACGCCTCGGGGTCCCGCCACCGCAGGTCGGCCTCGAGGATGTCGCGTGCCACATCGTGCGGGCGGACGCCGGCCGGGGTGTCCTCCATAAATGTGAGGTCGCGCAACCAGTCCCAGAGCTCCGCCACCTCATGATCATCAGAGACAGGCAGTACCGCCCGAAGCACCGGTTCGGTGGTGGCCGGGGCATGCGCGGATACCTGTAATGCGGCACGGTGCCGGGCACTCGGAGCTTGATCGACCAGCCGTTGCAGGAGCGCCGACACCAGATCAGGGAGATCGGCAAGAGCTCCCGGAGGCTCGGTCCCCTTGCCTGATCGGCGAATGACATCGATCAGCAGCGACACCGCAAGCGGGTGTCCGTGCGTCAACGCCATGACCTGCTCAAGCACGACGTCCGGTACTCGCTCCACGTCGAGCAGAGCTCGTACGGCTTCGGTCGACAGGTTGCGTAGCGATATCACCCGTAGCAGATTCCGCCAACCTGGATCGGCCAGCCATGCCGCAGCAGGTGGCCTGCGACTGGCGATGACTACCACTGTGTTGGCTGGTAGTGCAGGCAGGAACTCATCCCGTAACCAGTCCTCCGCCGCCCCCAGACGATCGGCAGAATCGATGATGATCACGTCGGCGAGGGAGTCGCTGGCGGGCGCCCGGATCCCGGCCGGACTCGATGACATCCCTCCGCCATCGGCGTGAGCCACAGCGAAACCGGCTCTGCGAGCTGCCCGGACGTAAGCCTCTAGCAGGCTCGACTTTCCGATACCGCCAGGTCCATGCACCCACAACACGCTGAACAGGCCGGCCTCGCTGGCCCAGGCTCGGGTTGCCGCCAGCCGGGCGGCGAAGAGCTCGAGTTCCGCATCGCGACCGACGAAGCGGCGGGCACGTTCGTACTCCAGGCGCTGGCCCAGATGCTGCGGTGAACGCGATTGCACTGATCGAATCTCCTCAACGTTCGGGAGCGTGATCACTGGGCTGTCCCTTTCTCTCTAGAGCTTTGGCAACATCTCCGAATCTGAACAGCTATGTTCGAGTTAATAGAATAACTTGAACATGTGTGTTCAACAAGAGGATGCGACACGCAGATCTGACGTGCGGTTGCTCAGCAGCAAGTGGACATGCTGTCCGATTAGCATACTTTGGAGCATCTACAAGTGGACGCAGTGTCCGAATAGCTAGCGGGTCCAAGGATCAGTGAAGGTACAGGCGCCGTACTCTGACGGCATGACTGACGGCGGAGGCGACCAGTTACTCCGCTTGGTAGCCCCGGACGAGCAGCCCTCGGAGCGTTCCGATGCAGCCAAGAATCGTGCCAAGGTCCTTGCCGCCGCGGAACGATTATTCGCCGACCAAGACCCACGCCGGGTCACGATGGACGCCATCGCCCGCGAGGCCAGAGTGGGCCGCGCCACGCTCTACCGGCGCTATCCGGATCCACATTCGATCGCGGTGGCGCTGCTCGACGAACATGAGCGCCGCCTCCAAGAGAAGATCATCTACGGCGAACCACCGCTTGGCCCCGGTGCCCCACCACACGAACGGCTGGCCGCTTTCTACGACGCGATGATCGAGTTGCTCGACACGCACCTGCACCTGGCGCTCGGCGCGGAGACCGGCAGGCAGAGGTTTCGCACTGGCGCCTACCGGTTCTGGCATACGCACGTGCGGGTGCTCCTGGCGACGGCAAGGATCCCCGACAGCGAGGCAATGACCGATGTGCTGCTTGCCCCGCTGGCGCCGGAGATCTACGAGCACATGCGGGATGAAGGGCTGGCGCGGCCGCAGGTCGCCGACGCTGTTCGCCAGCTTGCCACCCTGCTCAGCTGACGCGTTCGGACACCGGCACGTCGGTCAGGCCATCAAGTCACGCTGCCCTCCATAACCTCTTAATTGGGCGAGTTTGGCCGCATAGTCGCGGCAAAACCCGCCCAACTCAAGCTGGCATCAACGATGCTCCTCTCATCGAGGAGCACCCAGGCGGTCGATGCTCTACCACGCGCCGGGAAACTGTCGGCAGATTCTATGCACCGTCGCTGGGAAATGCAGTCTGTCGACAGTCACCTGCCTGGTCGGCCGTGAGCCAGTGGCACTCCTGACCACGTTGGTTCGAGTGAGTGTCTTCGCTGACCAACCGCAGGGCGGATACGGCCACTGACTAGGCTCACGCACCGTGACTAACGACGGCATCGCCCGTGCGATCCTCGACGCCGGTATCTACGTCGTGCTCGCGACCGCGGACGCGGACGGGGTGCCGTGGGCCTCGCCGGTGTGGTTCGCGAAGGAGGACTACCGGGAGCTGTACTGGGTGTCCTATCCCGGTGCGCGCCACTCACAGAACATCGCCGCGCGGCCGCAGATCGCCATGGTCGTGTTCGACTCGACGGTTCCGCCGGGCACCGGCCAGGGGGTGTACATGACCGCCACGGCGGAGCAGCTGTCCGACCCCGCCGCGATCGAGCACGGGATCGGCGTCTTCTCGCGCGAGTCCATGCGCCAAGGGGTCCAGGAGGAGTGGGGGCCCGACCGGGTGACCGGGGAGGCGCGGCTCCGCCTGTACCAGGCGAACGTGCACGAGTACTCGATCCTCGACCCGGACGTCCCGTTCGACGTTCGCATCGACGTCAGGCCTTGACCGCACAGGACTGACCAGCGCCTGGCGCGAAGCTGGCCATCACTCGGCCTGGTCGGTGGTCACCGGGATGGGAGACAGTCGAGCTCAGACAACCACGAGGAAAGCATGCGAGAGGATTCTTACGTCCGGGCGTTTAACCGCTCGTGAGACGCGACCGCATCGAGGAGCGACAGTTGGAGGGTGGCTGACCATGCAGCCGAGCGAAATCAACGACGTCCTGAACCGTCCGATCAGCCAGGAGCTCCTGGCCCGCGACTTGACCCGCCTGGCCTACGTCGCCAGGGACGGCACGCCGCGGTCCATCCCGATCGGGTTCACATGGAATGGGTCGGCGATCGTCATGTGCACCGCCAAGAACGCCGCGAAGGTCCCGGCTCTGCGACACAACCCGGCGGTCGCCCTGACCATCGACACCGAGGTGCACCCGCCGCGCATCCTGCTCATCCGCGGACGGGCGGAGCTGGATGTCGTCGAGGGCATCCCGGACGAGTACCTCGAGATGAACGGCACGTACACGATGACGCCCGAGCAACGGGTCGAGTGGGAGGCCGAGGTGCGTTCGCTCTACGACGGCATGGTACGGATCGTCGTCGTGCCGACGTGGGCGAAGCTGATCGACTTCGAGACGACCCTCCCGAGTGCGGTAGAGGAACTGGTTCGGCAGCGAGACGAACGTCAGCGCGCCTGAGGGCCGGCTGCCCGACTCATCGGTGTCGCCGGAAGAATAAGGAGACAATCATGAAGGATGAATCAACAACCCTCGGCGGGCCGGCTGTCAGCGCCACCAACGCACCGAGCCTGCCCGCGGCCGTCGACCGGGCCACCTTCCAGGTCGAACTGGACAGGCTGCGGGTTCGGGAAAAGGCGCACACCCGGGAAGGCGACGCGATCGCCGCGGCACGACGGCGCCTACCCATGGTCGAAGTAGACGCCAACCTGGCGCTGATCGGGCCCCACGGGCCGCTCACCCTGCTCGAAGCGTTCGAAGGGCGCCAACAGCTCATTGCCTACTACTTCATGTGGCACCCCGGCAAACCCGCGGCCGAGCAGTGCGAAGGCTGCACGTGGGTCACCACACAGGTCGCGCAGCTGTCCTACCTTCATTCTCGCGACATCACCTACGCGGTCTTCTGTCAGGGTCCCTACAACGAAAGCATCCGCTACCACGACTTCATGGCCTGGGACACGCCGTGGTACTCAGCACAGGACTCTCTAGACGCGCTCCTCGTCGGGCGCCACATCGGCATGATGCACCTCGTGTGCTACCTACGGGACGGCGACCGCGTGTTCGAAACCTACTGGACGACGCGCCGCGGCGTTGAGGCAATGGACTACAACTACGCGCTCATGGACCTCACCGTGTACGGACGCCAAGAGCCGTGGGAGGACTCGCTCCCCGGCTGGCCACAACAGTGGGGAGTCAGCCCCGGCCACGTCACGCGGATCAACGGCCGCCCCATCGCTCAGTGGTCGCGACTCGAGGCTGGACGCTCTGACGACCTCGCCGTTAGGCACTGATCGTTATCTGAATGCCGCCACTATCCAGACCAGCGCCGGCGCGACCAGCAGCGCGGGCAGCAGGTTGCCCACCGGTACCGCCTTGATCTGCAGCAGCCGCAGCCCGACCCCAAGCAAGAGCAGCCCGCCAGTCGCAGTGATGGATGCGAGTTGCGCCTCAGGCAGCGCGCTGCCAACCAACACCCCGACGAGCGTGAGGGAGCCCTGTACCACGACGATGGCCACCACCGAAGCCATCACCCCGGCGCCCAGCGCAGCAGCGAATGCGATCGAAGCAAAGCCGTCCAGCGCAGCCTTCAAGATGAGCTGATCGGCTCCCCGGCCAAGACCGTCCGACAGCGAGCCGAGGATAGTCAGTGGACCCACGCAGAAGACCAGCGAGGCGGTAACGAAGCCCTCGATGAAGCGCTCCCGGGCGGCGACGTCTGAGGGTACAGCCTCGGTGGAGACCGTTCCCGCGGGAACGTGTCCAGACTGCGCCTCGCGGGCTTGGGTCTTGGTGGAAACGTGCTGCCGTGCGACGGAGCGACGCCGCCCGAGCCGCGTTCGCAGCCAGCCGCCGAAACCCTCGAGTCGGCCCTCGATGTCGAGCAATGAGCCGGCAATGCCGCCCAACAGCAGGGCACCAAGCACAATCAGCACCGGTGCAGCGGACCCCACCGCGTCCGCCAGCGCCGCGGAACCCACCTCCGCCGCAGATAGGGCACCGATCAGCAGGGTGACCAGCCCGAGAGCGTCAGTGACCGTGTCCCGCGTCCGCGTAGGAAGTCGGGCCCCCAACAACAGCCCAACACTCGACCCCACGAGCACGGCTATGACGTTGATCACCGTGCCGATTCCTGGAAACACCATCGACGACCTAGCTCCTTTCACGGCTTCGATTTCTTCACTCAGCGTGGATCGGAATTCTGCCCGACGTACAGACCAGCTTCCGCCCATCTACTGATCGCCTTCGGCGGCACTTATGACCATTGATTGGGCGCGAAGTGACCTGGCTGTTGGGCATTCGAGTAGCTGAGCATGGAAGGGCCGAATCACCGAGCGGGACCCCGAACCTCCTCGAGTGGTCCGGCACCAGACGTGATCAACTCCGTGAAGGGCCCGAGGAAATGCCAGCGCACCGATCAGCTCCCAAGATGGCAATGGATCGGAACAGGCAGGCGGTGGTTCTTGGCGGTGGAATGGCCGGCATGCTGGCCGCCCGAGTGCTGGCCGACACCTTCGAGCAAGTGACGATCATCGAACGTCACGCCCACGACTTTGCTGGGAGCACTAGATCCGGACCGCAGAATGATCGTTCCAGCGCCGGGCCAGCGCTGGCTCAAGTCCTCTCGGAACGGGCACGACCTCAGCTGGAACGACTCTTTCCTGATCTTTCCGCGGAATTCACCGCCGATGGAGCAGCGATTCTGGAAGCAGATCGAGACGGTACTCGACTGCAGTTCACGCAGCGGTTCATCCAGCGCCACCTCTCTCGCCGCCTGACCCCACTCGAAGCCATCGCGACGCTGCACGGCTGTGATGCCGTGGGACTGGTGAGCGACGGTGGGCGATGTGTTGGCGTTCAGATCCTGCCGAGAAGCCGCAGCGCGGCCGTCCGAAGCATCCCCGCTGATCTTGTCGTCGACGCCATGGGCACTGGATCACGGCTTTGTCTATGGCTGGACGAGATCTGGCGCATCCGTATCCCGAGCGAAGGGGATCAGATCACCGCGCCCTACGCGAGCCGCGTATATCGGCTGCCGGCGGGTTCGCTGCCGGACGGTTTAGTTCTTGATCATCGACCCGCTCATCCCCCTCGGACTATGATCATGGCCGTCGAAGGCGGCAATTACCTGGTCATCGTCGCCTGTCCGGACACCTCTCCACTCACTGACGACCGGTTCAGTGAGCTCGTGAGCACCCTCCCACCGACAGTCGCAACGGCCATCGCTGACGGCCGATCATTGGGGCCAGTGAGTGTCGCAATGCCCGCGCGGATTCGGCGACGCCGCTTTGACCGCGCCAGCCATCTGCTTGCAGGCGTCGTCGCCCTCGGCGGCAGCGTGTGCAGCTTCGATCCCTGCTACGGCCGGGACCTCGACGTAGCCATCCTGGAAGCCGCCGCCCTCGGACGAATCCTCGCTGATCAACATCGGTACGGAGGCGGGACCCACTCAATCGAGCTGCCGCGGCGATATTTCCGCGCAGTGAGCCAGATCCTGGATAGCGCTGACGGATCCTCGGTGCTGAGAACCATTCGATGATCAGCTGAATCCGGCAGTGCTGTCGATGTCACGCTCCCACAGCCAGTCGGTGATCGTCTCGATCCCGCGATCTCGGTAGCGGCGGTAAGTGCTGAACGGCAGGTCGAGCAGCTCGGCGGCCTTCTCCTGCGTAGGTGCTGGGCGGAGGTAGGTACGGTTCAGCACCCGATACTGGTTGTCGGCTCGCGGATCCGACTCAAGATCGTGAGCGGCCTCGAGGATGAGCCCGCGCAGGATCTCGTCAGGTCGGCTGTCGGGATGCCCCCGAAGCTCAGTCTGGACCATGCTTGATGCCAGCAGCGGATTGCGCAGCAGCGCCTGCGGGTGATGCAGCGAACGAAGCGCCTCCTTCACCGCGGCAGTGAATTCCTCGTGCGAGAGTGCTGCCGCCGGCTCAACCGGTTGACTGACCGGCTCGCCCAATTCACGCGCGGCCGTAAGCTCCAGCCAATCCGCAACCCCAACGCGGCGCCAATCGTGCGCAAAGGTCACATAACGGATGGAATCGATCTGATAGTCGGCCTCGGGCAGGTGGACGAAGTCCCAGTGGTTGAAGAACGGCTGCCAGTACTCGAGATCGCTGTAATTGGCGATGAAGTCCCACGCGGTCGGTGGCCGCAGGAGGATGTCGCTGATGTGCCAGACCCCGAACAGGGTGCCCGAAAGGCGGGGATGCCGCTCGTCAGGATCGCAGTCGACCAAGAAGCGCCAGGCCAAGACCTGCTCTCCCGGCCGGGGAGGATGGTGCTGGTACGCATAGCGCCACAACGCCGCGGCACCCGGGTCTGCCGCTATGTCCTCTGGCTGGGCCAGATGGAGGGACAGGCGTGCCACAAAGCCGGCGACCTCCCCCGCCGAATCACGAAACAGCCGGAATGCCTCCGGTTGGCGTCTCAGCCAGTGATCAACCAGCTCCGCCTGCTGATCACCTTGAGCAGCACGTGTCATGGCGACGATCTGTTCGACCTGCGCTGACTGAATGCGCTCCCCGGGAGGCCCACCCAGCGCGTCCCAATCCCACCCGACGCCGGCGACTGGGTGGCCACGGACGAAGAACAGCAGGTCGGCAACGGCCTGCTGAAGTGCTTCCCGATTCCCGGCGGACGCCCTTAGCTGGTCGACGACATGTCCACGCACTCGACGGTGAATATCGGCGTACGCTTCGGGGTCCCGCCATCGCAGATCCGCCTCGACTATGTCGCGGGCCACGTCATGCGGGCGGATTCCGGCCTGAACATCCTCCATGATCGTGAGGTCACGCAACCAGTCCCAGAGCTCCGATACCTCCTCGGCATCGCAGTCCGGCAAGACCGCCCGGAGCATCGGCACGGTGGTAACCGGGGCGTGGGCAGACACCTGTAGCGCGGCACGGTGGCGGCCGCTCGGCGCCTCGTCGACTAGCCGCTGAAGTAACGCAGCCACCAAATCAGGAAACTCGCCAAGCGTTCGTGGCAGCTCGCTACCTGAGCCGGAGCGGCGGACGGCATCGATCAACAGCGACACTGCCAAAGGGTGTCCATGTGACAATGCCATGACCTGCCCTAGTAGTGCACCCGGAATTCGCTCCGCGTCCAGCAGAGCGCGAACGGCCTCCGGCAGCAGGTTGCGCAACGAGACAACCCGCAGCAGATCTCGCCAGCCGGGGTCCGACCGCCATGGCTCACCTGGTGGACGTCGACCGGCAATGACGACCAAGGTCTTTGCCGGCAGTCCTGGCAGGAACTCACCCCGCAGCCACTCCTCCGCCGCGTCCAGCCGCTCGGCCGCATCGATAATGACCACACTCTTGGGCCGGAGAGCAGCCGCCTGTGAGACCGCCAGCGAGTTGCGAATGGAGGCCCGGATCGCGGCCGGGGTTGGCCGGATCCGGGCCCCATCAACCTGGGCCACTGTGAAACCGGCGTTGCGGGCCGTTTCGGCGTAAACCGCCAGTAGCGTTGACTTGCCAATGCCGCCCGGTCCGTGCACCCACAAGACGCTGAAGAGGTCACTCAGGTCCGAGAACTCGCCCGACTCCAGCCTGGCCGCAAAGACCTCGACCTCGGCCGCTCGACCGACGAAGCGCCGTGCTCGCTCTCGCTCCAGCCGCTGGCCGAGTTCCAGTACCGCCGCTGCCGTCATTAGCGCCAGACCCCTTTCAGGAACCGTGACCTGCACTCGTACCAACTACCCACGTTATGGCGCGAATGGACTGCCGACCAGGTCCAAACTCGCACGATCTGACCAAACCAAGTAGTGTTGCCGGGATAGAGCTCTTCTTCGACCCGAGCGATGGCAGGCCCCGCAGCGTACAGATCTATGAGCAGCTGCGGGACGCGATCGTGCAGGGGCGCCTGACTCCCCAGGACCGGTTGGCGCCAACGCGGACGGTGGCCGCTGAACTCGGAGTGTCCCGGTCGACCGTGACCGACGCGTACGGCCGGCTCGGCGCTGAGGGTTTTATCGAAGGTCGGGCCGGCGGAGGAAGCGTCGTGAGTCCAGTGCCGCTGGCACCGAGCCGCCCCCGCCAATCAGCCGAAGCGCTTGCCCCAACGCCGAGAGCCGCCAGCATCAAGCCCTACGGGACGCCCGGCATCCGTGCGCCTCTCGATCTCCGACCCGGCTCGGTCGATCCGTCACTGTTCCCTGCCGTGGCCTGGCGGCGGTGCATGCTGCAAGCACTCGACCAAGCGCCTATGCCGTACGGCGACCCTGCCGGCACCCAGGAGCTACGTGCCGCATTGGCGAGCTGGGTGAACCGCTCCCGGGGCGTGACTGCTACCGCGGATGAGGTCGTCGTCACCTCTGGCGCGGGACATGCCATTGACCTCGTCGCCCGCGTGCTGCTCGACCCGGAAGGGATGGTGGCAGTGGAGGAGCCGGGTTACCCGCCTGTCGTCGAGCTGCTCCGTAGCCAAGGGCTCCGTGTCGTCGGCGTTCCGGTCGACAACCAGGGCATTGTGGTCGACGCCATCCCCTCTCAGGCCCGGCTCGTCTACGTCACCCCGTCACATCAGTACCCTCTCGGCGTGGTGATGACCCGGCACCGGCGACTGGAGCTCCTGGACTGGGCAAGCCGCGCGGGTGCTGCGATTGTCGAGGACGACTACGACAGCGAGTTCCGGCACACCGCGCGGCCCCTAGAACCGCTCCAGCGCCTTGACCGCGACGGCCGGGTGATCTACGTCGGTACTTTCAGCAAGACATTGTCGCCAGCCCTCCGAGTCGGGTTTCTCGTGGCCCCCAGGAACCTGATCTTGCCCCTGCGCGCGATACGGCAAGTGATCGACTGGTGCCCACCGCTGGCGACTCAGGCCGCGCTCGCTGATCTGATCACAGGCGGGTACCTCGACCGCCACCTGCGACGATCTCGAGTGGTGTATCGGGAGCGGCACCGACTGTTGCGGGAGGCGCTCGACCAGCTCCTTCCCGTCGGGTACCAGCTGTTACCCGCACAGGCCGGGTTGCACGTCGCTATCTTGCGGCCGGAGTTACCCGCCGACCGACATGTGTGGTCGCTGCTGGAGAGCCGTGGCTTGCAGATCGGATCGTTGCGTCGCACGTACCATTTCACCGATCCAGCGCCTGGGTTTCTTGTAGGCTTCGGCGCAATTCCTACCGAGTCAGTCTTCACTGCATGCCGGATATTTGCCCAAGCACTGGGGGAAGTCGAGCAAGTTGACGACTGCCGCGGCGGGCGTCCGAACGGCAGTTGATGGTCACGAATTGAGCTCCAGGTGGCCTTTCGGGTGGCCATCTGAGGGGGACGTCGCCAGCGTTGAGGCAGTGAACAGCTAGAGAACACTCTCCGGTTGGGCTGGTACGGGCGCCGGGCGTGATCGTGAGGGGATAGTGGGCCGGCGCAGCACGGTTTGCGGCGGCACACGGTCGCGAACGATGAGGCTGCCTGCCGGCACTGCATTGTCCAGGACTCCATCGCCGCAATCCTGCGGTCCAGCCTCCAGCAATCGGGCGTACAGCTGGAGATGATCGGCGATCATGCGACTGGTATCGAAGCAGGTGAGCGCCCTGTTCCGGCACCGCTTGCGATCCAGCTCCTGAGCCCGGTTCAACGTCTCGGCGAGCGAGGATAACTCGCAGCGAACAAAGCCTGTGTCCCCGTCGGTGATGATCTCCGGCGCCGATCCGCGCGCAGTCGCAATCACAGGTGTGCCACAGGCCAGCGCTTCGATCATCACCAGTCCGAACGGCTCCGCCCACTGAATGGGATTGAGAAGCGCGAAGGCTCCGCCCATCAACTGGTATTTCTCCGCGGCGTTCAGCTCTCCCACATACTCGATGTCGCCGCCCAGCAGCGGCCGAACGCTCTCGTCGAAATACTGGCGTTCCAGCGGTTCACGCATCTTGGCTGCGATTCGGAGAGGTACTTCCGCCTCGCGAGCGACGAGAGCGGCCTCCCGAATTCCTTTGCTGGGCGTCATCCTGCCCAGAGTGCACGCGTATCCCCCATCCCCATTGCCCACCGGAATGTCGTCGACGTCAATGCCGTGATGAATGACCGCGGCGATCTTGACATTCTGGGCGGTGGACGCCTGGTGATGAGAGATCGCAATGGTGCCGACTCCCCGACAGCTCATCTCCGCGTAGATCGGATTGAGGTCGGCATTGAAGGGACCATGATTTGTGGTGACCACCGGAGTTTCCCGCCGAGGTGGGACACAGAGCGGCCCGGCCACTGTGTGGTCATGAATGACTTCGACCTCCCTCATCGCCTCGTACGCCGAAAAAAGGTAGGGAATCTCCACAACTGTGCACCCCATCCGCGCTGCGTCAGGCGGGGGCAGGCCCGGGATCTGAGGCGCCGGACAGGTGCTTCCCGCCGGAACGGCGAGCAGTACCTCGTGTCCCGCTGCCATCAGACCACGCGCAAGTCCGTCGATGACTAGCTCAATCCCGCCGTACCGCACTGGTGGAACAGGCAACCAGGGTGGCGCAATCAACCCGATTAACAATTCGTGCTCCTCCCCCGAGCCGACGCACCGTCGCGTCGAGTTCAAGCGGAGCATATACCCGCGCGAATCCCTGCCTAACCCGGGGAAATGGGCGGCTGATCACCCATTGTCACCAAAAAATATGTGGCTTCAACGGATGCCGCCGGCTGACTGTGGCCACGCGAAAACCTGTGCAAAGGTGGACTGGGTGAGGGCGCCGCAAGTCAATTGCCTCGAAGGCAGCACCTTCATGGTCAGTGATCTGATCGGCGACGTAGGCCCGGACCCGGATCAGGTTTTCGGGCTGTTCTACCGCGACATGCGCCACCTCTCTCGCTGGCATCTCGCGATCGACGGCGAAACACTCGAGATCTTGTCCAACGGCGCCACCGGTTACCCTTCGGCAACCTTCTTTCTCGCCGGCCCAGGCAGCGTCTACCACAATCCCACGGTGTCGGTGATCCGCGAACGGACACTCGGCAAGGGCAGCGGAGAGGATTTGCACGAGAAACTCACCGTGATCAACTCCGGCCGCGAGGAAATCGTCATCGAGCTGTCGATGACGTTCGACGCCGACTTCGCCGACCTGTTCGAGGTCAAGAACAAGCAGTTGATCAAGCAGGGCGTCATCTCCCGCCATGTCAGCGGCCAGGAGGTCGAATTGCTCTACCGGCGCGAGGACTTCGAACGCCGGACCATCATCCACGCCGACAATGCACGGCTGAGTCAGGGGTCGGCGGATTTCCTGTTACGACTGAAGCCTGGCGGGTCCTGGTCTGGAACCCTGCAGGTCTCATTTGAGTCCATCGCGCCACGCCAGCAGACAGGTGCCGCCAGCGACTTGCCCTCCTCCACGATCAAACCCCGGCACGACGCCGATCATCGCGACCAGATGGACGCCTGGCTCGACGCCGCACCGATTGTGCGAGCCAGCTGGGACACCCTATGGCACACCTACGAGCGCAGCCTTCGTGATCTTGCCGCCCTCCGGTTGCATACCCAAGCCCTTCCTGAAGGCGCGGCCATTCCAGCGGCAGGACTGCCATGGTTCATGGCTGTCTTCGGGCGTGACAGCTTGATCACCAGTTACCAGGCCCTGCCGTTCGTACCGCATCTTGCCGCGGCCACGCTGCGGGTGCTCGCCCGCCGGCAGGCGACCGCGTGGGACGACTTCCGAGACGCCGAGCCTGGCAAGATACTGCACGAGCTGCGTTTCGGTGAACTCACCTACTTCGAGGACTGGCCGCAGTCGCCGTACTACGGGTCGGCGGACTCCACACCGCTGTTCTTGATCTTGCTTGACGAGTACGAACGCTGGTCCGGCGACACCGATCTGGTGCTCGAGCTGGAGCCGCAGGCGCGCGCGGCGTTGGACTGGCTGGAACACTACGGCGACCTGGACGGCGACGGCTACCTGGAGTACCAGCGCCGCAACCTCCAGAGTGGCCTGGAGAATCACGGCTGGAAAGACTCCTGGGACGCCATCGTCCACCCCGATGGCCGGCTGGCGAGCCTGCCGCGCGCGACCTGCGAACTGCAGGGCTACGCGTACGATGCGCGGATCCGTACCGCCCGGCTGGCCCGAGAGGTATGGCACGACGACGCCACTGCGGACCGGCTGGAACGCGATGCGGCGGACCTGAAGGCCAGGTTCAATACCGACTTTTGGGTGGACGACGGCGATTTCTTCGCTCTAGCCCTGGATGGGGACAAGAATCAGGTGCCGACCCTGGCCTCGAACATGGGCCATTTGCTCTGGAGCGGGATTGTGGACGACTCCAAGGCTGAAGCCGTCGTCAACCACATCATGGGTGATCGATTGTTCAGCGGATGGGGCGTACGCACCCTGGCCACGGGGCAGGCGGCGTTCAACCCGCTCAGCTACCACGACGGCACAGTGTGGCCTCACGACAACGGCCTTATCGCTGCCGGCCTCGCCCGCTACCGGCGCCGCGAGGAGGCCGGTCGGATCGCCGTTGCCATGTTCGAGGCAGCTGGCCACTTCGATCATCGGCTGCCCGAGGTCTTCGCCGGCTATGCCCGCTCGCTGACTGAGTTTCCAGTGGAATATCCGACGGCCTGCTCGCCGCAAGCCTGGGCTGCCGGGACGCCCCTGCTGCTGATCCGCGTGCTGCTCGGCCTCGAGCCGTACGGCCATGGACTGACCAGCATCCCGCATGTCCCGCACGTCATGGGAAGCCTGGGTGTGATCGGTGTTCCTGGCCGATGGGGACGCGCCGAAACGCCCACAACTCTGACCACGCGCAGGCGCTGATCTTGTTGCGGCGTGCCCTGCCTTGTCAGTTAGGCGAGTAGCGGAAAGTGCCGCCAGCCAGTTGTCCATCGACCAGTTCGGCCAGTGTCGCCGGGTCACTGTCCGACTCGTTGATCAGGTGTCGGGAATCGACCGCGGCTGCGGCGAACTGCCGGTACATGTCGCGAGTGACTGACACGTCGGTGAAGCCATGATCAACTCGAGTGTGGACGCGCTCGATGCAAACATCGAGCGGAGGCAGCAGGACGACGTACTGCAGATGGGCCAGGCCGCTAGCGCGTAAGAACGTCGGTAAGAACCATGGGCCGACGACACCGTCATAGACCACAACGCAGTAGCTGGCAGAGCCGCCCTGCAGCGGCGGCGGCTGCCTCGATGATCACAGTGTTCTGGCCGCGGGCCTCAGACCGCCACGGGAGGATGTATCCCTGTTTGATCATGCCGAAGAAAGCATCGCCGGGTACGAGCGCGCTCGGCTTCCACCGCTTGGCCAGCTCCTCCGATACTGAGGATTTGCCAGCGCCCGGGGGTCCCGTCACCACGACCAGTTCATCCACCGCAGCATTCTCCAAGATCAGCCTGGGTCCCCACGCCAGCCGTCTTGAGACGGCTAGCGTGGGCCCGATACTCATCTGGGGCACTGCGAGCCGTCACAGGACGGCAAACGCTTGGCGTGCGGACGATAAGAGAGG
Organism: uncultured Actinomycetota bacterium; assembly: GCA_963734005.1. Lineage (GTDB taxonomy): Bacteria > Actinomycetota > Actinomycetes > Propionibacteriales > Propionibacteriaceae > Microlunatus. The sequence goes on along the minus strand of CAVTFS010000024.1, from coordinate 50,029 downwards.
ACATGATCGCAGCGCGGCATATTGAGATCGCCTGCGATGAGTCGGGCTTCTCAGGCGGAAACCTGGTCGGTGGGCAGAACCAGGTCTTTGCGCACGCCAGTGTGCGGATCGAACCGGGCGATGCGAGGAAGCTGGTCGATAGCCTCCTCCAGCAGATCGGCGCCCACGGCAGCGGCGAGTACAAAGCGGCCGAACTGCTGCGCGCACGTCACCGCCCGGTCCTGCGGTGGCTGCTGGGCCCGAGTAGCCCGATCCGAGGGAATGCGTACGTGCACCTCACCGACACCCGCTTCTTCGTCCTTGCCCGGGTGCTTGATGTGCTCCTCGGAGGGGAGACCGTGTCAGGGACATCCTGCCCGGGCGAGAACGCCCGCACCCGGGAGATGGCGATCACCCTCTACCGGTCAGGCAAGCAGAACTACGGGACACATCGATGGCAGGAGTTCCTCACCCTGGCAGCCAATATCTTCCGCACGAACAACCGGTGGTTGCCCAAGACACCGGTTCCGCTGTTCTACGCAGCTGTGGACGCGTTGACCCAGACCCAGGCGGCGGCTGACGTCCACGAGGTGATGACCATGCTGAACTTGACTCGGCCCATCGCCGAAGCGACGCGAGCATCGCATGTCCAGAATCCGAAGTTGACTCCACTACTCGAGCCACTGATTCCGGCGCTGACCCGAGCAGTCCACTTCTGGGGATCCCGCGCGGAAGCCGTGTCCGTCATACACGACGAACAATCCGCGTTGACCCCGGAACGCATCGCCGACATTGCCAGAACGTTCGCCGCCAGCAGCCCGGGCCGGCAACTTGTAGACGTCAGGCTGGTCGACTCCCGCGGTGATGCTCGAGTGCAGCTCGCCGACTTCGTCGCCGGGATTGCACGCCGGCTTGCCAGCGACAAGCTCAATGGCCGCCAAGACACCGAACTCGTAGTCCTGCTAAGCCCTCTCATCGGCCCGGAGTCAGTTTGGATTGGTCATATGCCTTGACAGGCATATGCCTTAAAAGGCATATTAGGCATCATGGACGGCTTCACCGTTATGGCTGAGCACACCCGCCGCCGCATTCTGGACTATCTCCGTGAGGCAGTGGCCGACGACCTCGGTGGTGACGCCCAGGAGCGTCACGGTCGCGACGTCGGCAGCTTGGTCAACGTTCTGGATATGCCGCAGCCGACGGTCTCCAAGCATCTCCGGGTGCTGCGTGAGGCAGGTCTCGTGACCGTTCAGGTGCACGGTCCGCGCCGGGTCTACTCCCTTGCTCCGCGGCCACTTGACGATGTCCAGGCATGGCTGGAGCCGTACCGGCAGATGTGGACCGAAAGTTTCGACGCACTCGAAGGGCACCTAGACCACGGGCCCGAGCAAGCTGATCAGAACCAGGAGGATGCACCGTGACAGACCAATTGCCCACTCACCCCGCTGAGGCAACCCTCGATCGCAGCGACGATCGCTGGGTGTTGCAGATGGAGCGGACCCTTCATCATCCGGCGGAGCGAGTGTGGGCTGCACTCACGCACGCGGACGAGGTGCGCCGCTGGGCGCCCTATGCTCCCGATCGCGACCTCGATGTCGTTGGCGAAGTACCACTGCCGCAGGCTGAAGGTGGTGAGCCGGCTGAGGGGCCGCCCGAGCCAGGGGAGGTACTCGTGGCCGAGTCACCCCGACTGCTCGTCTTGGCCTGGGGCGGGCACCTGTTGCGTTTCGAGATCACACCTGTACCCAATGGCGTACGGCTCTTGCTCACGCACACGTTCGACGTACGTGAGGAGGCGGCCGACTACGCCTCCGGCTGGCACCTATGCCTCAATGCGCTGAGTGCCAGGTTGGACGGCGTTGATGTCCAGCCGGTTGCCGGCTCCGCAGCTCGCGACCACGGCTGGGAGGATCTGCGCGACGAGTACGCCTTGATGCTCGCGAAGTGAGTGGCGTGGGTCATCTCATGCGGCGCCTGTCCGGTCAGCTCCGTAGGCAGCCAAGAAGACTCGTACGGCCTCATCGGCATAGCGGTTCAGGTACCGGCGACTGTATGGCTTGTCGCGGCCGGTGAACATCGCCTCGTTCAGGGGCACTGACAAGATCAGGTAGTTCAGCAGCTGTGCCGCTAGGAGCGAGTCGGCCACCTGGAGCTGGCCACGGGCTACTAGCTGGTCGATCTGGCTGGCGAGGGTTGCGTGACCACGCTCCGGGCCGATGCGGTGCCAGGCACGGGCCAGGTCCGGAAAGCGATGGGCCCCGGCGATGATCATCCGACGCATCTGGATCAGGTGGGGCTGTGTGACGAGCGCGACATGCCGGCGCGCGAAGTCCCGTAGATCCAGCTCGATGTCGGTACTAGTGCCGAGCTGGTCTACCAGACTCTGAGAGCCTGCCTTGGCCTCGTCGATCGCATCGGTCACCACCGCGACGAAGAGAGTGTGCTTGTCTGCAAAGTGTTTGTAGATCGTCACCTTCGAAACCCCTGCCATGGCGGCGACCTCGTCCATGCTGGCGCCGGCGTATCCCCTCTGCAGTAACAGATCGCGAGCCGCGTGCAGGATTGCCTGCCGCTTCCGGGCGCTGCGGCCGACGACGGGCTGGTCGGTGTCGGTCGCTGTACTGACGGCGGGCTGTGCAAATGTACTGGCCAGTACAGATCTCCAACTAGTACTGTACTAAACAGTACAGTTTATTGTCGAACGAGGGAGGACGAGCCGTGATCACTATGGAACAGACGACCAGCGCCACGGTGACATCGACGGATGGGACAGTGATCGCCTACGAGCGGACCGGTCATGGCCCCGCGTTGATCTTGATCGACGCCGCCGGTCACTACCGCGAGTTCACCTCATTCGACGGCCTCATTGACCTCCTCGCCTCGAAGTTCACCGTCTACCACTACGACCGCCGCGGCCGTGGCAGCAGTACCGACACTCAGCCGTACGCGGTCCAACGCGAGGTCGACGACCTGGCGGCGCTCATTGAAGCGCTGGCGGATCCGCCTGCGTGTATGCCTTCTCTTCCGGTGGCCTACTCGCCTTGCACGCCGCCATGGCCGGGTTGCCGATTCCACGGATGGCATTACTCGAACCGCCGATCGAGCGAGACGAGGACCGCTCGGCGCAGCGCCTCTTCACCACCGAGCTCACCAACCTCCTTGCTGCAGGACAGCCCGAGCGCGCGGTCGAGTTCTACCTGACCGGCATCGGTGTTCCCGACGAAATTGTTGAGAGCATGCGGGGATCGGCCTCTTGGTCGGCGATGGAGTCGGTTGCGCCCACCCTCGTCTACGACAGTCTGATCAGCGAGGCAACCTCATTCGATCTACTGGCTGCGGCGACGGTGCCGACCCTAGTCCTCGACAGCGAGGGAAGCAGCGACGATCTCATCGGCATGGCGGCTACCGTGGCCCGCGGGTTGCCAAACGGCTTCCACCGCAGTCTGGCCGGTGAGTGGCACGGAGTGTCTGATCAGGTTCTCGCACCCGTGTTGATCGAGTTCTTTGCCGGTCGTGTCTCCTAGGAGCACCGCGCTGCGCCGACGGCCAGACTTGCCGAAGTCTGGCGATCTGGTTTACACCGGCTGTAGATCAGCAGTACGTTGATCATCTCCTGCGGCGACCCAGGGAGGCTCGAATGCCACGGTTCACCAAAGAGCATTTGTTCCACATTCGTCCGGTTGGCTCGCTGGTCGAGGAGACCCACGACCGTCCGAGCTGAAGCGGCAGTCGGGCCAGCCAGCCTCACCGCCCTTGGCGTCGGCGCCATCGTTGGCACCGGGATATTCGTGGTGGTCGGCGAGGCCCCCGCCCGGGCAGGTCCGGCGGCAACCATCTCGTTCGTACTCGCGGCCATTACCTGCGTGTTCTCCGCGTTGTCCTACGCCGAGCTGGCCTCGTCGATCCCGGTTCCCGGAAGCGCCTTCACCTATGCCTACGCGACGCTCGGCGAGATCGTGGCGTGGGTCATCGGCTGGGACCTGATCCTCGAGTACGGGGTATCCGTGGCCGCGATCGCGGTCGGCTGGGGCGCCAACCTGAATACCTTCCTCGACACCACCTTCGGGGTAGCCCTACCGGAGAGGTTGACGACCCCTCTGCCTGACGGCGGCATCAACCTGCCCGCCGTCGTCATCGTGCTCGCTATCACCTTCCTACTCATCCGCGGTGTCAAGGAGACAGCCACCCTCAACAACATCATGGTGTTCATCAAGCTCGCCGTGCTCGGGTTGTTCATCGTGCTCGCCTTCACGGCTTTCAACGCCGACAACCTGCAGCCGTTCGCACCGCAGGGCAGTGGCGGCATCCTGGCGGCCGCGGCCGATCATCTTCTTCGCCTTTATCGGCTTCTACGCGGTCGCCACCGGCAGCGAAGAGGCCAAGAACCCGAAGCGGGACCTTCCAGTGGCGATCATCGGATCGCTGGTCATCTGTACGATCATCTACATCCTGGGCTCCGTCGGCGCGGTGGGAACACTCCCGGCGGCGCAGCTCGCGGAGAGCGACGCACCGTTGTCCGAGGCGCTCGAAGAGGGCGCTGGATTGCCCTGGGCGGCGTCACTCACGGCGTTTGGCGCCCTGGTGGCGATCACCAGCGTCCTGCTTCGTCATCCTGTACGGCCAGACGCGGATCTTCTTCGCAATGGCGCGGGACGGGCTGGTGCCGGAAAAGTGGGCGGACGTCAATCCGCGGACGGGAACGCCGGTCAAGCTGATGATCGGCTTCAGCATCTTCGCGGCCCTGGTCGCCGCGTTGGTACCGCTCGGGGCGATCATCGAGATGGTCAACATCGGGACGCTGTTCGCATTCATCCTCGTCAACGCCGGGTCATGTCCTCGCCACACCCGACATGCCGCGGCCGTTCCAGGTGCCGGTTCCCTACGTCTGGTGCCCGATCGGCATCATCCTCTGCATCTACCTGTCATTGGGCCTGCCGTGGCAGACCTATGTCCGGTTCGTCGTATGGCTTGCGGTCGGGATCGTGATCTACCTGCTGTACGGGTACTCCCACTCCCGGCTACGGCACCACTACCCCGACGCCCCGGACCTGCCGGAGATCGAGCCCGACGCCGATGCTCCGGAGACGCCGACCCCGGAAGCTCGTTAGAGAGCGCCATGGCCAGCCGCGTTGTCGTCGGGTACGACGGCTCCGAGGCTAGCGAGGACGCGGTCGCGTTCGGGCTGACCTGGTGCCGGTCCACCGGCGACGTCCCCATCGTCGCCACTGTGTATCCCGATGAGCACCCACTCGGGCTCGGGCGCGTCGACGCCGAGTGGGCTAGCTACGTCCGGGAACAAGCCGAGATCATCCAGGACAACGCCCGGGCCACTGTCGGTGACGCGGCGCTCTACCGCAACGTCGCCTCCACATCAGCGGCGCACGGCTTGGCCGATCTCGCCGAAGACGTCGATGCGGTCATGGTGATCGTGGGCACGGCACAGGAGACCGGTCTCACCCAGGCGTTGCTGGGCAGCAGCACCGAGCGGTTGCTGCACGGCGCGCCGGCGCCGGTCACGGTCGTACCGCCCGGGTGGCGGCAGTCAGCACCGGATCGGATCTCCAGCATCGGGGTGGCGTACGTGGACACCCGCGACGGCCGCGAGGCATTGCGGATGGCGGTATGGGTTGCCCTGCAAATCCCGTCCCGGCTGACGCTCTACACCGTTCTCGGCCAGTCGTCGGAGCGCTACTCCTACCTGATCGGGCGGACGGAGGAGCAGGCCTTCTGGGACACCGCGCGCGACTCCTTCCGCACAGCGCTGGAGTTTGCTGCGGCGGGCGTGCCGCCAAAGCTCGAGCCCCGGGCGGTCCTCCTCGAGGGAGCGGTCGTGGAGTCGTTGGCCGCGTTGGGTCCGGACGATGTCGACGTGCTCGTCTGTGGCTCCCGAGGCTATGGTCCAGTCCGCCGGGTCCTGCTCGGTGGTGTCTCGTCGCGGCTGATCCGACGTGCCCGGCTGCCGTTGACTGTCGTGCCGCGGGCCACTACCGCATTCGCGGATTAGCTCCCAGTTGGGTCCCGGGGCCTGTCGCCTCCGCTAGCAGCCCAAGTCGATTACTCAAGTCCATCCCCTAACTCCTGCAGTCCCAGAGCCTTGATTGCACTCGTCACGATCTCCTCGGGTGTGCCAGCGATATTGATCACGACTCCGTCTTCGTCGCCTTCCAGCGGCTCTAATGTGGCGAGCTGGGAAGCGAGCAGGCCGGCGGGCATGAAGTGATTGGTCCGGGCGGCCATCCGAGCGCCGATACTTTCCTGGGTGCCGCTGAGATGGAGGAAGCGTACGTTTGCCTGGGCACCGCGAAGAATGTCGCGGTAGCTACGTCGCAGCGCTGAGCACGTCACGACCGAATCGCCTGCGTTGGCGTCGATCCACGTCCGGATGGACTCGAGCCAAGGTCGTCGGTCCTCATCGGTGAGCGGTGTGCCGGAAGCCATCTTGGCGACGTTCGCCGCGCTGTGAAAATCGTCCCCTTCCGCGAAGGACCAACCAAGGCGGCGTGCGAGGATCTGGCCGACCGTCGACTTACCGGTGCCGGCGACGCCCATGACCACGACCGCGGTCTTCCTCTTTCCGGCAGATGGCGCGTTCATCCGTCCAATCCTCCCGTTGAGGGCAGGCGCCCGTCCGGTTCACCGGCTGGCACACCGCTGGATCCAGGTCGAAGCCGGTAAAGCACCTCACCGGCGTGTGGTTCCACGAACGTATCGGGATCGGCCTCGAATGCGGCGATATCGATGGTGGCCGGATCGAGATAGTTGAGGTTCACCGACCGTACGACGTCCTCCGGAATTCCGGTGGCCAGTGTGACCCTCACTCGATTCACCTCGCCGCGGTCGGAGTCCCAGGTCCCCTGGCCACGCAGATGCGTGGAGTGAGCAAGATCGCCCCACGGGTGACTGCGGAACCTCTCCCACTGACCGAGGAAGTAGTCGCGGTTGTGATAGCCAATCTCGATGATGCTCGGATGCATCACTGAGATTTGCGTGATATGCGGTGCGTAGATGATCACTTCGCCGCCGTCTGCGACGATCGGCTCGAGCTTGTAGAAACCCTTGGCGGCCGTCCAAATGTCCTCGTACTTCGTCGGCATGATCGACAGCACCCGGCGCACCGGGTGATCGAGATAAGTGACATGGGTCTGCGCTGAGATCTCCGCACAGGCCGCCCACGACTCCTCCGGCGTCCCGAACGCAACCGCATGCAGGGTATCGGTACCAGAGGCAACCACGAGGCAGAAGGCCAGCCGCCTCGCCGGAATCAGACTCGCTGCTTCATCGATCAGCGCGCGAACCGGAGTGAGGCCGCGAGTGCCGATCATTTCCGCACTGGTGATCAAGGCGCCGACCCAGTGCGACAAGTTGATCAGCTCCGGCCCGGAGACGCCCGGGAAGAAGTACTTGTTGCCACCCGAGAAGCCGACCACCTCGTGTGGGAAAACCGGCCCTACCACGATTGCCACATCGGCCTCGGCGACGTGCCGGTTGATCCGTACGTCTACGGCGGTGTCAGTCAGCAGCCCTCCAGTGAGCTCGGCGATCCGGCCAGCACTGATCGTGCCCACAGTGGTGAAGGTTTCGGGCAGCCAGAATTCGTGGTTGCGGACCTCCCACCCCGGATACGTCTGTTCGAGCGCGTCAGACTGGTATCCGAGGTGTCGCCCCAGATGCTCCTCTGACATGCCCTGATGGGTACCGAGAGCGATGAGGACTGTTACTTGTTTAGCCTTGGATAAGCCATCACGCATCGCCTGCAGCAGCAACGGAAGCGGGCAGGTCCTCGTACCGTCGGGCACCACCAAGCAGACCCGCTTGTTCTCGATCTGCGCACCGGTGATCGCTTCAGCAACGAATTCACTCACTTGCTCGGGCTGGAGGTGCTCACCCACCCCACCAAGAACCGCAGCCACGGTGTAGCCGACCGCCCGATGATCGCTCTTTCCCACGGTCGTAGTCATAGCGTCACTGTGCCCTCAGCTCGGGAAAGGCACAAGAATCAGCGGTCGGATGCTTCGTAAGATGCTGTCGTTACCTCTTCCAGATCAGGTCGGATCGACGAGCTCAGGGCCGACTATGGATGCTGAGCCCGTCGAAGCACGCCCCAACACAGCCATGACTCAGCAGAACGCACTGGTGTGGGAAGGCGGCACTGTCGTGGCTGTCCGGCCGGTTACCGTGCCCGAGTCCCGCCCCGGCTGGGTAGCGGTGGACGTCGCGTATGCCGGGATCTGCGGCAGCGACCTGCACATCGCAGACGGCGAACACAGCCGCGCTCAGCCCGGGATTGTCCTCGGGCATGAATTCGTCGGCCACCTCGCCGAGCCTTACGGTGATCTCCCGGTGGGCCACCGCGTCTTCGTCAATCCGACGGTGTACTGCGGGGGTTGCGAGGCCTGCCTGGCCGGCCATACCAATGTTTGCCGCAGACTCAGCTTGCTCGGCATCGACTATCCGGGAGGCATCGCGGCCCGTGCCGTCGTACCCGGCCGCAACATCTACGAGCTGCCACCGGATATTGATCTTGTCGCGGCCGCACTGATTGAGCCTGTAGCAGTCGCGGTACGCGCCGTACGACGATCGGGACTGCGCCTCGGGGATCATGCCCATGTCATCGGAGGTGGTCCCGTCGGCTGCTTGGTTGGGTTGCTCGCCTCCGCCGCCGGCGCGACCGTAACCATCTCGGAGCCCTCAGCTGCACGCCGAAAGTACGCTAGCGACCTCGGGCTGATGATCATGGAAAAGCCAGATGATCTTGATCTGGGAGCAGAAGTCGTCTTCGATGCATCTGGCCACACCTCAGGGGCAATGGAACTGCTTCGCTGGTCGCGAAGCGCTGGCACCGCGGTCATCGTCGGTGCCTATCAACCGGGACTGCACGGGATCGACCTGCTTTCAGTGATGTTCGATGAGATAACGATCATTGGGACACGCGTCTATCAGCACAGCGACATCGAGGCCGCCATCGGGCTGGTGGCAAGGGGCAAATTGGACACGCGCCGGCTGATCAGCAAGATCCTTCCGCTAGCGGAGGCAGTCACCGCCATCGACAACTTGCGGCGCGGTGAGGAAATGAAGGTGCTGATCGAGCCGGGCCACTCGAACAGGACAGAGACAGCATGAGAAAGAGCCGGAGGAGAAGCTGATGAACATGCCGAGGACCTATCCCGAGGGCGTTACCTGCTGGGTAGACATCGAGGAGACCGATGTCGAAGAGGCGGCCAGGTTCTACGGTGTTCTCCTCGGTTGGACGTTCCTCGAGAGCGAGCCGAAGCTCCGCTACCTCATTGGTCGACTCGACCGTCAGGATGCAGCAGGAATCGGTCACCTGCCGGCCACAGATGTTTCGGCAGCGCGCTCCCCTGCCTGGAACACCTACATCTCCGTCGGGGACATTGAGCAGGCAGCTACTCGCATAGCGGCAGCCGGAGGCCGCATCACAGAGCCACCGTCGAACCTCGCCGACGCCGCTCTAACTGCATCCTGCGTGGACACAGAGGGAATCCCGTTTCGCTTGTGGCAGGCCACAAGTCGGCCGGGCGCACAGGCTGCCAACATTCCCGGTGCCTGGAATTTCAGTGACCTGCACACCGCCGACCCGGATGCGTCGATGGCCTTCTACACACAGGTGTTCGGCTGGAAGTTCGACGACATCGGTTTCGCGACCATGATTCGCAAACCGGGTTATGGCGATCACCTCGCTGCGACATCCGACCCGGGAATCCACGAGCGTCAATCTGGGGATCAGGTGCCGCCTGGTTTCGCCGATGCCTTCGGTTGGCTCGCTACGGCACAGGAGGGGCAAAAGCCGCACTGGCACGTGACATTCACCGTCGCCGACCGCGACGACTCTGCCGAGGCCGCTGAGCAGCTCGGTGCGACTGTGTTGTCCACTACGGACACCGACTGGACGCGGGATGCGCAGATTCGCGATCCGCAGGGTGCGGTCTTCACCATTAGCCAGTACTCGCCGCTCTCAGTTTGATCGATAACCCCTCGATCACCGCATCAGAGACTGCGTGTCGACCGGCTCCGCGTCGATGTGCCTCGCCGAAACCCAGCACCAGTTTCATCTGCGACCATGTTGCGGATGATCTTGCGCACCTGAAGGGCTGCGGCGTCGGCGCTGACATTGATCTCCTTGCGCGGTCCGTCGGCATCGAGAACGTCCTGCATCGTCTCGAGGATTCTCTGCACTCTGCGGTAGTAGTCCGTGAAGATCGGCAGCAATACCTTTCCGGCCTGCTCACCGAGAGCGAAGTTTCGGCTCACCCGCCAGGCGTGCCGGCTACGGCCCGAGGCGATCGGCGTGACAGCGTGGGTGAAGCGGAAAGTGTGAACCTTCGTGTCATCAGGTCCGGCTTCCACGCGGACGTCCCAGCGGTCTACCCAAAGACCGGGCGTTACGAATGCGCCCTGCTCATGCTGGACGTGTTCGGCGTCGGCCGGCAATCCGAGAAGCTCCGCCTGCCAGACAGGAATCGGCGCGGGTTCGTAGGTTCGGGAGAACGAAACCGTCGTCTCGGTGACCTCCACCTCGAGCGGCGGCGGCGAGCTGCGCAACACAGGTGGTGCGATATAGGGGTCGACGACCGCGACGTGGGTGATGTCGGCGAAGTTCTCGTGGAGCAGCAGAAGGTCTGCTTCGGTCTCCCACACATCGCCGAGTGTCGCCCAATCAGGGTCGTTGAGCCAAGGGGTGACGGGCGGTGGCCGCAGCCCGGCCAGCGAGGGCTCACCCAACCAGGCCCACACGAAAACACCATCTTCATGGAGCGGGAATGCGGGTACCCGAGCGCCAACCGGAATCTCGCTCTGCGTCGGGACATGGACGCAGAAGCCTTGGGCGTCGTAGACGAAGCCGGAGTAGCCGGAGACGATGTTGTCTCCGTCGATGTGGCCAAGGCTGAGCGGGTACGGCCGGTGGGCGCACCGGTCTTCCAGTGCGACAGCCGTTCCATCGGTGGTGCGGTACAGCACGACCCCGGTGTCGAGGGCGCGCCGACCGAGCGGCTCCCGACCGACCTCTTCGCTGGTGGCCAGCATGTACCAACAGTTGCGGGGGTGGACTCGCGTGAGACCGCGGCGGGTTGGCTGGTCCAGGCTCATGGCGTCTACTCCGTCACAGATCGAGAGTCAGTCGGGGGGAACGGCAGCGTGAAACGCACACCATCATGTATTCGTTCGCGGCCTGCTCCTCCTCGTTGAGAACAGAGTCACGATGATCAACATCGCCGTCGATCACCTCGGTCTCGCACGTTCCGCAGACTCCCTCCAGACACGATGCGAGAACGCTAACGCCTGCGGTTCGGATCACCTCGAGCACGGACTTGTCCGGCGGCACCTGCAAGGTCAGGCCCGAGCGTTCCAGTACAAGCTCGAACGACGAGTCCGCCTCGGCGGCTGGTTCCTGCGGCTTGGCGGAAAACCGTTCCAGGTGAAGCGCGCCAGGTGGCCAGTTCTCGCAGAATTTCTCGACTGCGCTGAGGAGTCCTTCGGGGCCGCAGCAATAGACCAGCGTCTCCGGGTGCGGAGTTCCAAGGACGGATTCGAGATCGAGCATGCCCATCTCGTCCTGCGGCACGATCGTCACCCGGTCGCCGTACAAGGCGAGTTCGTCGACGAAGGCCATCGACGCTCGTTCGCGGCCGCCGTAGAGCAGCCGCCAGTCGGCGCCGGCCGCTTCGGCCTCGGCGATCATGGGCAAGATCGGTGTTATGCCAATGCCGCCTGCGATGAACAGATAGCGCGAGCTGGCGACCAGTGGAAAGTGGTTGCGAGGTCCGCGAACCCGCACCGTTGAGCCCGGAGTGAGGGCGGCGTGCACGCGCTCGGAGCCACCGCGGCTGTCCGGCGCGCGAAGGACGCCTACGCGCCAAACATCGGGTTTCGACGGGCTGCCACACAGCGAATACTGGCGAGTCAGCTCATCGCCCAGAATCAGGTCGACGTGAGCACCCGGCGTCCACGCCGGGAGCTCCACGCCGTACGGGTCGACAAGGGTCAGCACAACAACGTCATCAGCGACCGTCCGCGCTTCTCGCACAACCAGGTCGGTCTCGTGCTCCCGGATGATCGTCTTCGTGGTCGTCACTGTCACAATCACGTCCACCTGTCGCAGCAGCCAACATTTGTTTGGATACGAACGATAGCGGTGGGAGTGGCAGGCGACAAGATGTCCCCGAGCCCGAGATCTGCTGTGCCCTGAGCCTGCTGCCGATGCGCCCTGAACCTGTCGAAGGGCATTCGTTCGGATCCAAATTAGACTCGGGCCGTGCGCGCCCTGATGATCCAGCATGACCACATCTGCACGCCAGGCTTCGTCGGCGAACGCTTTACCGATCGCGGCTATGACCTTGTCATACACCAGGTGGTGCCAGAAGCCCACTTTCAATCACCCAATGTCGAGACCCAGTTCGCAGAGCCTACGGACTTCGACGTGATCATCTCCATGGGCGCTCCGTGGTCCGTATATGATCATGAAACAGTCGGGTCCTGGGTGCTGCCAGAGCTCGCCATGCTGCATGACGCCCATGTTGATCACGTACCGGTGTTCGGAATCTGTTTCGGCGGCCAGATGCTTGCCGCAGCGCACGGAGGGGCTGTATCTCGGTCCGCGACACCCGAGATCGGCTGGGTTGAGATCGAGTCTGACGATGAATCCGTAGTCCCAGGGGGCGAGTGGTTCCAGTGGCATTACGACAGCTGGGAGCTACCGGACCCGGCGACCGAACTAGCGCGTAATGCCAGCTCGTCGCAGGCCTTTGTCCTCGGGCGGAACCTCGCCGTACAGTTCCATCCCGAGATGAGCTCGGCGATCCTTGCTAGCTGGATAGAGACCGGCGGAGCCGCGGAGATGAACCGGCTTGGTATGAACGTCGACGAGTTGGTACGCCAGACGGCTGAGCGGGATGCGTCCAACCGTGAGAGGGCGCACAGACTCGTCGACCTATTTCTTGACCGTGTGGCTGTTCGATCAGAGGCCGGGCTCGGGTGATTCACGATCACCGTCACTCGTTTCGGCAGGCTGCTGGAAGGTTCGCTTCCGGCGTGACTGTTGTCACAACGCGAGCCTCTGAAGGTGCCTATGGCGTGACGGTGTCGTCCTTCGCATCTTTGTCGTTGAACCCGCTCCTGGTCACCGTGTCGATCAACCGATCTAGCCCGTTCCTGGAGTACGTGCGTTCGGCTGAGGCTTTCGCGGTCAGTGTGCTGGCAAGTGATCAACAGCAGGTGGCGGCTTACTTCGCGACACGAGGGCGTACGCCCGAGCCGGCCGGTTTTGCGACGGTGCCGACGACAGCTCGGCAGACCAGTGCGCCGATCATTGACGGCTGCCTCAGCTGGTTCGACTGCATAGTCGAGGACGTCCTCCCTGGGGGTGATCATGAGATTCTTGTCGGCCGCGTGGTCGCCGCCGGCGGTCGAACTGGCGAGCCTCTGGTTTATTGGTCGGGTGGATACCGCGCGCTGACGACTGAGGTGGCTCAGTCAGATCGGCTGGCAAACGCATCCGACGGCCTTGCTGTGGCCTATCACCTACTCGATGTCGGACCAGAGGAGATGCTCGATGCGCAGAGCTCGGTCGAGCCGGCCATGGCCGCCCTCGCCGCCTCGCGCACCTCAGCCGAAGAGTGGGACCGGCTGAAGGAGCTTGTTGATCAATCGGAAGCGATGATTGATGAGCCTGATGAGTTCAACCAGCTGGCGCTTGCCTTCCACAATGCGATCGCCGAGGCGTCCAGGAATCGCGTGCTGCAGGCCACCCTCTCCAGCCTCGGTCAGGTGCAATCCATCCACTATCGTGACCGCGGCAGTCCTGAATCGGCCCGGGCCGCAGTTGAAGGGCACCGGCGGTTGCTCACCGTGCTGCGTCGAGGTGATGCCGAGGCCGCGCGTGCGGAGATGCAGAGGCATTTGGTTGCGGTACGCGGCCAGTTGCAGGTCGGCTGATGAATGTGCCCTGAGCTGCCCTATTCTCCTTATTTTATTCGGAAGAGTGCTTGCTATCGAACACAGATTCGAATAGAATTCGTGCATGGACCTCGGGGACCCAGCACAGCGTGACGCGTGCAACACGGCTGGTTAGTTGCTTGACGTGAACGAGACGGTGGAGCCCGATGACGTTGAAGCGCCGCCTCGCGTTGCCGATCACGGAGTGAGAATTCATCGAGCCGCTCATAAGTGTTGTTCGGTTCAGACATGTACTCCTCGACACACTTAACGACGGCCCCTTCACCGAACTCGTTAGAAACCGTTGAATGTTGCGCGGGCGGTGCCGGCATCAACTCGATGCTTCCTGTGTCAGTGTGATCACCTCGCCGCCGAACTCCTCATCCAAGATCAGCAAACGGCGGGTCACCCGGAGCGCGGCCGGCACGAACAACATTTCCAACAAATGCTCGGACAGCCGATTGACCGTGGCGGCTAGCGAAGCCGACGAACCGGTGGTTTGGTGGTCCGGTTCCGTAGCGCTTCGAATTGCTTCCGTCCTGATACCGGCTGCCGCTGGTTGATCACAGTCTGATCGCCGTCCGTGCTGACGCCAGTCGATCTAGCCGAGCTCACCTATGGCTTTCCCAGACCTCAGCAACGGTGCGGATCCTGCCTGTCGCCCTGCGGCGTCAGCCCCGGACCGCGACGCGGCCCGTGGCCAGCAGATGCAACGAGTCGGCTGGATCACCACGGTGAAAGATCGTCTCCCCTTTGGCGAAGCGACGATGCCGCCCCGTCCGAAGCAGTTGGTTTCGATCCTCCACTGACATGCTCGCCAGGACCGGCCACTCGGTCATGTTCGCTGAGCCTAACGTCCGCCCGCTCCAGGCGTGGTCCCCCACTCATACTCAGGCACCCGGTGTTTGGGACGAGCGGAGTTCTTTCGCTCGCTCGGGATTCTTCGTCGCTCAGTGGAAGCAGCGCACCGATTGTCGCCATTGATGTGACAATCCCGCCAGCCTTACACCGGGATCGATGTCCCACCGACGAAACTGTGCCGCCTCATCGCCTGTGGTCGTCGAGCGAAGCGTCGGCAAAGCGACCCTTCTCCTGTCGTCCAGCCGACAGATGCCGCCGTCGGCGCCCGAAACCATGGAAGCGATAAAAGCTCGACCGCACCCGATCGGGCGCCACACCTAGGAGTTCATCATGACCGGCCTCCGCGAGAATATCCCAGATACGTCGTGCGGCGCGAACTCCTTGGCCGGCGCCGCGAACTACCTCACCTCGGCATTCATATCCCGAAAGAGAGGACGCCGATGAGATTCAGCATCGTATTTGACGATAACGGAACCACTCTGGCCGCGACCGAAGGCGACGAGGGGGCTGACGTGCCAGAACGCCCCGGGGAAAACATCCGGAATTTCGACATCGCAGATGACATCGGTGATGCCGAATTGCGCCAAACCGTCGAGCGCGTACTGACTGACATGGACGCTAGTGCCCTGACGCATTCGCCAACTCGAACGGAGGCTGAGGATGGCCAGCATTGAGACGATCATCAATTTGTGAAAACAACAAACCGTCCTGAATTAGATGGATAAAGACATGCCGAAACAACCAAGAAATGGGGCCGAACCTGGCCAGTTAGCGGTCCGCAGATCCGTTGCCACGGGTACGGCGGCCCTGCTGCTGACTTCACTTGTAGTCGGGACGCCGCCAACCGCCACCGCGAAGGACACGAACCAGGCGGCCGCCGCAGCAGTGATCTCTGAGTGGAACGAGATTGCGCAGAAGACACTCCTGGCCGATACGACCAAGGCCATCCCTGAAGACTTCCTCTACATGGGATTTGTGCATGCGGCGGTTTACAATGCCGTAGTCGGCATCGAGGGTCGTTACCAGCCGTATCGCTTCCGCACCAAGGCACCGCAAGGAGCCTCCTCCCAGGCGGCGGCGGTAGCTGCCGCCCACAAGGTCTTGTTGGCGTACTCGCCGGATGGGCAGCACGCCGACCTGGATACCGCGTACGCCGCCTCGCTGGCGAAAATCCCTGACGGCGACGCCGAGACTCGCGGCGTCACGTTCGGCGAGCTCGCGGCCGACACCTTGATCAAGCAACGTGCAGCACGACGGACGCAATGCGTCAGTCAAGTTCACGCAAGAACCGGCTCCAGGTGTGTGGCGGCCGACGCCAGCTCCCACCACACCGCCTAATCTTTCCCCCTTTGCCGTCCCGTGGCTGGGATCCGTCACTCCGCTGCTGGTCAAAAGCAGTGACCAGTTCGGCGAACCCGGGATGCCGCCCAAGCTGACGTCAGCGCGGTACACAAAGGAATTCAATGAGGTCAAGGCACTCGGCTCGTTGAACTCAACGAAACGAACAACCAAGCAGACCGACACCGCGAAGTTCTACTCCGGCAACGGTTTGGTGCAGTTCAATGCGGCGTTGCGAGATCAGGTAAACATGCGGAAGTTGGACATTGCCAATGCAGCTCGAATGTTCGCCGCAGTCAATATGAGCCTCGCTGATGCAGCCATTTCAATCTGGCACGCTAAGTACCTCTACTCCTTCTGGCGGCCCATCACGGCCATCCAGCTGGCCGAGACCGACGGCAACCCTGCGACGGCCGCCGATCCCAGCTGGCAACCGATGCTGGCGACGCCACCGTATCCGGACTATGTGAGTGGATACTCCGGCCTTATCGGCGCCTTTACCCGAGCCCTGGGAGAAACATTCCACACGCACCTTTTGCAGCTCACTTTCATCTCCACCGCAGTCCCGAACGTCACCCGCTCCTATGACTCCGAGCAGGCCGCGTGCCAAGAAGTGGTGGACGCCAGGGTGTGGCTCGGTATCCACTTCCGCACCGCAGACGTCATCGGTGCGCAGATGGGTCAACAGATTGCGGACTGGTCACTTGATCACTACTTCCAACCGGTGAACCAGTCCTAACACCGATTACACAACGGGCTTTGCCCTAGCGGTGCTCAGGCGCCGCTAGGGCGTGCTCTGCAAGACGCTGGTGAAACTGCTCGCTCTCGCTCCCAGGCCTCGTCACGTCGGAAATCGCGGTGTATGTGTCCACGCTCCCGACCTTCCGAATGGAGCCATGGTTGGGCGTGGGTCGCGTCCTCCATTACGATCCGGTCGTGCCGGTGTGCGCTCACTGCGGTGAGGACAATCCGGGGCGAGCGAAATTCTGCCTGGCGTGCGGTTCGCCTCTTGCTGTCATGTCTCCGCGGGGGGACGAGCGCAAGGTCGTCAGTGTCTTGTTCTGCGACTTGGTCGGGTTTACGAGTCGAGCCGAGCGGCTCGACGTGGAGGATGTACGCGGCTTACTTCGGCCCTACTACACCCGATTGCGGAGTGAACTTGAACGTTATGGCGGCACCGTCGAGAAGTTCATAGGCGACGCCGTGATGGCACTATTTGGTGCACCCGTCTCGCACGAGGACGACCCGGCGCGTGCCGTGAGAGCAGCGTTGGCTATCCGAAACGCGATCACTGAGCTCAATGAGGGCGATCGGCCACTGGATTTGCATGTGCGGATCGGGGTGACCACAGGGGAGGCGCTGGTGACTTTGGATGCGCGCCCTCTTCAAGGCGAGGGGATGGCTTCAGGATATGTGGTCAACACCGCGGCCCGCCTGCAGGCCGCTGCCCCCGTTGACGGAGTACTGGTCGACGAGCCCACATACTGGGCCACGAAGCGCCAGTTCCGTTACTCGGACGCAGAGCCGGTGCGAGCAAAGGGCAAGGCAACCCCCGTTCCTGCCTGGCAGGCGCTGGCGGTGCGTGCCGGCCCGGCGCCTGATTATTACCGAAGCCCGTTCGTCGGCCGCGACGCTGAACTCCAGGCGTTGGGAGCCGCTGTAGCCCGCCTCGTCGCCGGCGAGCAGAGCTGCATCTCTGTCATCGGCGAGGCCGGTAGCGGCAAGACTCGTCTCCTCGACGAGCTGCGAGCCCGCGTCGGCGCGGACGTCCAGTGGCTCGAAGGCAGCGCCCAACCGTTCGGAGAGACCACGCCCTATGCGCCGGTGATCGACCTGCTCGGCCGCTGCCTAGGGGTCGAAGGCAGTGGGGGCGAGTCGCAACGGGACGCGTCGTTGCGTGCCATCGTCGCGGAGCTCGTCGACGATGCCGCTATCGACCGCGTCGTGTCACCGCTGACCCGCCTATTCGGAGTCGCCTCACGCGAGGAGGCGTCGGTCGATCGAGAGGCATACCGAAGCCGGCTTCTCGCCGCCGTCGCTGCCGTGATCGACGGATTCGCCGCTCGACGCCCGACGGTCATGTGCCTTCATGACCTTCACTGGGCCGACCCGTCGACCCTGGAACTGCTCCGACAGCTTCCTGGACAACTGACGACGCCGACCCTGGTCATCGTCAACCATCGCCCGACACCTGATCTCGACCTCCCCGGTGATCGACTCATCCTCGGTGCGCTTGACCACAACGCAGTCGGGGCGCTCCTGGCGGCGCGACTCGGGGGGACCGCCTCGAGCAGTCTTGTGTCATTCGTGGCAGCCAAGGCCGGCAGCAACGCTTTCTTCGTCGAGGAGCTTGCGAGTCATCTCGCCGAGAGTGGAGCGCTGCGCCGTTCAGTGGTCGAGGACGCATGGGAACTGGCGAGCGAAGCCGATCGCGACAGCATCCCGCCGACCGTCCGCGCCGTGCTTGCGGCGCGCCTCGATGGGCTCGACGACTCCCCACGACGGGTTGCTCGCGAGGCGTCTGTGGTCGGACGCGACTTTCTGTATCGGATCCTCGCCGAAATCACCGCATTGCTGGCCGAGCTCGGACCGAGCCTGCGCTCCCTTGAGGACGCCGGTCTTGTGCGCCGGCACACGCCCACCGACGAACCTGTCTACCTGTTCCAGCACGCGCTCACGCGAGAGGTCGCCTACGAAGCCCTCGTTCGCGGCGAACGAGCTCGGCTTCATCGGGCCGTCGCCCACGCGCTTGAACGGCTCTTCCCGGCGCAGCTTTCAGAGATGCCCGAGCTGCTGGCCCACCACTGGCGTCTCGCCGGCGACGTGGAGCGGGCGATCAGCTACCTGACCCGATCGGGCGACCGAGCCGTCGACCGTTACGCCATCGATGAAGCTCACCAGCATTACGCAACGGCGTATGACCTGCTGATGACAGAACCACCGTCGTCCCACCGCGACAGGATGCTCGCCCTGGTGCTCTGTGACTGGATGCAGATCTACTACTACCGGGCCGACTTCATCGGCATGGACGCGCTGCTGGCTCGACACATCGAGAGCATCGAAGCGCTCGACGACCCTCGTCTGCGTGGCATGGCGCTCGCTTGGTATGGGTGGGTGAGCACCATGCGGTACGACCTCGTCGCTGCGGCCGCGCGGCTCGGGATGGCGAGACGCTTGGGTGAGGAGCACGGGCTGCCCGAGGTGATCGCCCATGCGGAAACCTGGAGTGTGTGGATGCACGTGTTCGCCGGGCGGCCACGCGACGCGCTCCATTCAGCCACAGCCCTCGAGGCTGTGGTAAGCCAGCTCGCCGATCCTCGCTACGTGATCCTCAAGAGCCTCGCCGGCGTCGGATACGCCAGCGCTCTCGCTGGCGACTTCGCCGGGGCACTGCGGGCAGCCGACGAGTTGGCCGAGATCGGTGAGCGGACAGGCAGCCGGCGCGCCAGTTCGCTTGCCCATGCCATCCGCGCCGTCACTGCCTACATCGCCGGAGACGAAACGTACGCGGTTAACGAAGGCGAACTCGCGATGGCGGTCGCCAACGAACCCATGTACCTCGAGTTCGCCCGAGCAATTCTTCTCCACGTTCACGCGGGTTTCGCGCGCGTCGACGAGGCCGTTACGACCGCCGAGCAGTGCCGCCAGTTCGTCGCGCAGAACCGAACCGAACTGTTCGGCGCCGCGAACGCCCCGGCTGACGCTCTCGTCTGCTTGCTGGTCGGCGACCTCGGCACAGGGATGACGCTGCTCGAGCGCAGCACCGGTCTCGGTGGCTTCTATGGCATGCTCTCGGAGGTCTACCGGGCCGTTACCTACGCCAGGATGGCTACCCGGGAAACCGCCGCCCCTCTTGGTTCTCTCGCCCGTAACCCGGGGTTCGTCGTCCGCCATGGTCTGACTGCGCGCCGCCATGCCCAACGCCATCTTGCCGGTACAGCCGACGCGCTCGAGCGGCATGGGCTGCTCGGCCTTGGTTCATCGTCGACCGCGAGCACGCCAAGCTGGCGAGCCACTTCGGGCAGCATGACGAAGCAGCGCGGCTAGCCCGGCGAGCGCTGCAGATCATCGACGCGTATCCGAGGCCGACCGCGGCGGCGGACCAGCTCCGCACGCTCGCGCAGAGCCACCCGACGGCGTCCGGCCGTGGGGAGACACGAGCCAGCCTCGACGAGACATGACTGCCGATCGGCTCGACGGGATCGGGCACGATGCGTTGCCTCGAATCGGCAGCGTCGCAACAGGCCACGCCGATGTCGTGCCCAACTGGGTGGTCCGAGTGCGTCCCGGGGGTCGTTCGATGCTCGAAAGCCAGCGCGGCGACGTCACTGCTGAGCAGCGGTCGCCCGCGGCGAGACGTAGGTCCGCCAGGTAAATCCGAGAGTCGAGAACCGCGGATCCAGCGCGGGGTTCATGTCGCGGTGAGGCGAACTCGTCGCATGGGA
Organism: uncultured Actinomycetota bacterium; assembly: GCA_963734005.1. Taxonomy (GTDB): domain Bacteria; phylum Actinomycetota; class Actinomycetes; order Propionibacteriales; family Propionibacteriaceae; genus Microlunatus. The sequence continues at coordinate 29,456 of CAVTFS010000024.1, read as the reverse complement.
CACTGACTCGGCCGCCTATCGGGCCGCTGACCGGCCACGACTCTGGCTGGAGGAACGGAGTCCTCAGCTCACTGCCCGCTTGACCAGTGCAATGATCCTTGCCTCCTCTGCGGCGGTCATCTCCTTCAGCGACCGTGTCAAGAAACGCGCCGCACATCGGTACCGTCGGGATGGCTGGATGAGCAGCAACCAGTGCTCGCTCGTTCGTACGACCTTGGGAGCGAAAGTGCCCTCTACCGACGGCGGCGCGCCAGCAAGCACCCCAACTCAACAACCGCATTAGACGCCTCCACGCCCAACGCCAACACGGCACACGGCCGCGGCGACGATCAGCGGCGGCAGCATGATCGCATGCATCCTGAGCTTCATTGAAGGGGCAGCGATTGCCGCCCTACCTAGTGAGTCCAGGAGACTGTGAGTTGATCAGTCGTACCGAAACGGACGAGGTGACGAGCTACCACGTCCACAAGAGTCTCGAGCTGGGCTGCATCCTCGGCAGTACCGATCAATTCGATGCCTGTCGGCGCGGCCTTGAGATCGCATATCCCAAAGTCGAACTCGAGCCGCCCACCTTCATCGGTGAGCTCACTCTTCACTTTGTTTCCAAAATGGCTGACCAGTTGCTTGATGTAACGCTCCGGCCGCGACGTGACAACGAAGGCGGTCGCCGAGGCCCTGCCCGGAGAGCTCAATTGGTCTCTACTCGTACCGGAAACTTCTTGATTCCGTTGATGAAGTTGCTGCGTACCCTCGTTACCTCACCGTTCAGCTCGATCGAGGCGAGCCGCGGGATCAGCTCGGTGAACATGAGCCGGATCTCCATCCGAGCTAGCGCGCTGCCCAGGCACATGTGCGGGCTGCCCTTGCCGAATGTGAGATGGTCCACGTTGGTCCGGGTGACGTCAAACCGGTGCGGGTTCTCAAACACCGCATCATCCCGGTTCCCCGAGGCAAACCACATGACCACCTTGTCCCCGGCCTTGATCGACTTGCCGCCAAGCTCGAGGTCCCGGGTCGCAGTGCGGCGGAAGTGGTACACGGGCGACGCCCAACGCAGGAACTCCTCCACCGCGCCCGGAATCAACTCTGGCTGCTCCTGCAGAGCTTCAGTTGATCTTGGTTTTCGATCAACGCCAGCATCGACTGGCTGATGGCATGCCGAGTGGTCTCGTTGCCCGCGATCACGAGCAACAGGAAGTAGTTGTCGAAGTCGGTCGCGGACAGCGGCTCGCCGTCCTCAGGCGTTCGGTTCACGAGGATGCTGATCAAGTCGGTACCGTCCCCGCCCTTGCGTTGTCGGGCGAGCTCGCGGCCGTACTCGAACACCTCGAGAGATGCCGGCGAGCGAAACGGCAGGTGCTTGTACTGATCACTGTCGGGGTCAGTGATCAAGTGCTTGGAGTAGTCGGGGTCGGTGTTGCCGATCATCTGGTTGCCCCAGTCGATCAACATGCCGGTGTCACTGACCGGTACATCGAGCAGCCGCACCAAAACGTTGATCGGAAAGTCAGCGCTGACCTTCTCAACAAAGTCGAACTCTGTGTTCTGCAAGGCGTTATCGACAGTGACCTTGGTCAAGCCGCGCAGGAACTCCTCATACTTTCGGGTGAGCGGTCCCTGACTGAACTCGCGCTGGATGAGCTTGCGCAGAGCACGGTGCCGCAGCCCATCGGTCTCGAGCATGGAGCGCCGCAGGTCCATCAGGTCGTCATCGACCTCCTCGAGGTTCACATACTCCGTCGAGGTGAACGTCTCCGGATCGCGATCCACCGTATCGATGTCCTGATACTTGGTCACCGCCCAGAAGCCGGAATTCGGTGGCGCCTCCGGAGTCCAGTGCACCGGGTCTTCGGCGCGCAGCGTGTCGAACATCGCCCAACCCTCGTTACGAGCGAAAGCATCCAGATCGGTCAGATCAACTTGATCAAGTGGTACGGCGCTGGGCTGCGACACGATCTCTCCTTATCTACAGGTGGTAGGCGTACTCGCGAAACTCCCAGTCGGTCACCCAGTGATGGAAGCGTTCCAGCTCATTCCGCTTGTACGTCAGGAAGGTCCCAACAAACTGTTTGCCGAGGATTCCGGCCATCTCGGCGTCCGCCTCCAAGGCGTCGAGCGCCGACGCAAGATCACCGGGAAGCTTCTCGGCCTTACTCGGGTCGTATCCGTAGCCCTCCAACGGTGGTGGAGGCTCGAGCTTGTCGCGGATGCCGAGGTAGGCCGCCGCCAGCAATCCGGCGATGGCGAGGTACGGGTTGGCGCTGGCGTCGCCGAGCCGGAGTTCCATCCGAGAGGCCTTGCCTCGCTCAGGTGGAATTCGGACCATCGCGCTCCGGTTGTCAAACCCCCAGTCGATGAGCCACGGAGCGAGGGTGTCGGGACCGAAACGCTTGTACGAGTTGATGGTCGGGTTACTGATGGCAGCCAGTGCGGGTGCGTGGGCGAGAACGCCGGCGATCGCCGATTTGCCCGTCTTCGACAACCCGTCCTTGGCTTTCGGGTCGTCGAACAGTGGTTGACTGGCGTCGTCCCAGGTGGAGAAGTGAATATGGAATCCGGATCCACCTTCATCGTTGAACGGCTTGGCCATGAATGTGGCTAGCTTGTCCTCCTGACGTGCCAGCTCCTGAATAGCGCTCTTGAAGCGGAAAGCACGGTCGGCCGCATCGAGTGCTTCGGAGTGCCACAAGTTGATCTCGAACTGTCCGCTGGAGAACTCGTGGTTCGCGGCCACGACCTCGAGTCCGTACGCCGAGAGATGGCGGAGCGTACGGAGCAACATGTTCTCGGGGTCGCCCTTCAATCCGGCGACATAGACATTCCCGGATGCCTCGCCGTAGCGTTGCCAGCCGGTCGGGTTCTTGTCAGTTCGCTCCAGGACGTAGAACTCGAGTTCGGGACCAACGGTCGGTCGCATGCCCAATTCAGCGAACTGCTGAATCACCCGCTTCAACACCATGCGCGGGCTTTCCTCCGATGGCGAGCCATCCGGGTTGTAGACATCAGCGATGACGTGCGCGACGCCGGGCTCCCATGGCACCCGCTGAATCGTGCTGAGGTCGGGAAAAGCGAGGACATCGGGCAGCCCAGCATCGAGTCCGCCCTCGATCTCGACGACGTCCCCCATGGGTGTCGTGCCATACACGGAACGGCAGAAGGCGACGCCGTCTTCGACGGTACGGGCGAAGCGGTTGACCAGGACATCCCGGCCGCGCTCGGTGCCGATCAGATCCGAGTAACCAACCCGCACGACATCGATACTCTGCGTCACGAGCTCGGCAGCCGCGTCCTCCAGACCGCTGGTGTCGAAATGAGCCACCCGAACCTCCGCGCATTGTGTGAAGTTGGAGCCTGCTGCGGCCTGCTCCGAAACCTACGTTCACGTAGCCTTCATGCGGTCTGCTCAGGTTGCAACCTGTGCAGACCGTCAGCAACCTACGTCAACGTAGGTTTCGGGCAGTCGTTTGGGCCCGAACAGTATCGCGTAGATGCTGGTATGACAAGTAGAGCCAGGTCACGAGGTGGGATTGCGGGCCACGTGCACAGCCGAGTACCGTACGGGTCCGAACGATCTGAATGATTCCAGGACCCGAAGGAGCAGCGCATGACCGACGTGAAGGGTTTCTTCTACCCGCGGACCGCAAGCGGCCGGTCGTCCCTGATCCCGTCACCTCCGTGGTACTACTCGGGTGACCTTCTGACAGTCGAATACCGGACTGATCCCGATCGAGTCGCCGAGCTGCTCCCTGCCCCGCTGTCGTTGGCGGAGGAAGATCCAGGGGCGGTGGCCTTGATCTGGGCGGACTGGCAGTCCTGCTCGTCCTCGCGTGTTGAGCTGCTGGACCCCGTGCGCGCGCAATACAAAGAAGCCTTCGTCGTGGTCCGCTGCAGTTTCCAGGGTGAGACGTTCTCGCGCTGCGTCTTTATCTGGGTCGACAAGGACTTCGCGATTGGCCGCGGCATTCACCAGGGCTATCCGAAGAAGCTTGGTTCGATGTGGCAGACCCGGCCCCATGTGTTCTCGCAAGGTGCGCCACAGATCGGCCCCGGCGGCGTGTTTGGTGCCACCCTCGCGGCCGGGGATCGTCGCCTCGCAGAGGCGGTAGTGACGTTGCGTGAGGAGTCCGAGACGAATGGCTTTGTGAATGCGCACAAGATGGCGCACCACCGGATCGTGCCAGGCATCGCTTCTGGCGCTCCGGATGCGTACGCGGAGCTGATCGAGTCGGGCTCCAGCGAGTTCGAGGCCGGTCCGGCGTGGACCGGCGACGCCGAGCTGCGCCTGTTCGAATCACCCACCGAGGAGCTGTCGAATCTCTCCGTCGACGAGATCATCGGAGGTTATTACCGGCAGGTGGGTGTGGTCTGGAACGGGGGTCGGACATTAGCCACGCTCACCTAGCATGTCCGTCATGCCCGATCGCCACACCCTCGCCGAGACCGAGAAGGCGATGAGCACCCACGTAAGCGATCTGCCAGTCAACTTTCCTGCCGCGGCAGCAGTGTCAAGTCTCTACCGAGCCGCGAACGCCGTCCGACTGCATTTGACGAACTCGGTGCTGCGCGAGCACGGACTCACCTGGACAGGCTTCGTTGTGCTTTGGGTGGTGTGGATCTGGGACGGGTTGGAGACGCGCCGTGCCGCAGAGAATGCAGCGATTTCAAAGGCCACGCTTACCGGCGTCGTCAAGACTCTCGAAGCGCGCGGACTGATGACCCGGCAGGTCAGCGCCATTGACCGGCGGTTGGTGAATCTCGAATTGACCCCGGCAGGCCTGACTCTGATGAAAGAGCTCTATCCAGTCTTCAACGCCGCGGAGTCCGAGGTCGTAGCAGGACTGTCGCCGAGAAGCCTGGCTCAGCTGACGAGCAGTCTTCGATCGATCGTCACTGAGCTTGAAACAAAGCCCACCGCCGCCGTGGCCGATGAGGACGAGCTGAGCGTTCAGCGTTGAGCAGTGCGCTTCGACAGGCTCAGCGCACCTGCTCTGGTGTGGCCTCCTGGACGCGAGCCGCAGCGGCAGCGACGAAATGACGGAACACCTCGGCCTGCACCGGATCCGTTGCGGCCGAGTCTTCTGGGTGCCACTGAACGCCGAGATACCAGCCGCCATGATCTTCTAGCGTCACCGCTTCGATGACACCGTCGGCCGAGTACGCCGCCGGGGTGAGTCCGGCTCCGAGCGTGGCGATGCATTGGTGGTGGTAGCAGGAGATAGCGGTCCGGCGCCCGACGATCTCACCCAATGGAGATGTTTCGTCAACCTCAAGATCATGAACGCGGTTTCGGTGGTTGCCGACCGTGTCATCCATGTCTTGGACAAGATCGCCACCGAGCGCGACATTGACGATCTGAGTGCCTCGGCAGATCGCCAGCAGCGGAAGCTGATCCGCGAGTGCGACGCGCGCCACGGCAAGATCAAATGCATCTTGCTCCTCATCCACCCCGTATTCGGTCGGGTGAGGCTGCTGACCTGACCACCGGGCTGCGACATCCCCACCGCCGGGTAACAGCACACCGTCTGCGAACCAGATCCGCTCCCGGGCGGCGTCAACATCGATCTCGAACTCCGGAGCGTACGGATGCACGACCACCGGCTCTCCCCCTGCTGCGAATACCGCCTGCACAAGCGCACGCGCGGTCACTTCCGCCTCATAGCGAAGGGCAGTCGCACCTGGAGAAAAGCGCGCCGGAATGGCGATCAGTGGGCGCCGGGCACCAGAGGTTTTCTCAGGCATATCGAATCCAGGTGGTCTTGAGATAGGTGTACTCCTCGAGCGCGTGGCGGGACTTGTCCCGGCCAAAGCCCGACAGCTTGACTCCGCCGAACGGAACGGCCATGTCGCCTTCCTCGTAGCAGTTGACCCACACGATGCCCGCCCGGAGCGCGCGTGACACCCGATGTGCGGTACCAAGATCAGATGTCCAGAGCGCCGCCGCCAGACCGTAGGGCGTGTCCCCGGCTACGCGTACAGCCTCGGCTTCGTCATGCACCACCTGTACGGCTAGCACGGGTCCGAAGATCTCCTCGCGAACAATGGGGTTGTCCGGAGCCGCGCCAGTCACCACCGTCGGCTCGAGGTAGGCACCGCCCGTCTCAGCAAGTACCCGATGTCCGCCGACTCGAAGTGAGGCTCCTTCGGCAATGCCACGATCGAGATGCCCGAGCACCCGCTGCAGACTGCGCTCGTCGACAAGTGGTCCCATCTTGGTGTCAGCAAGCAAAGGGTCGGCCGGAAACCACTGGGCGGAGGTCTCGACGATCCGCTCTACCACCTGGTCGGCGACATCGGCATGCACCACCAACCGGGAGCCGGCGGTACACATCTCGCCGGAGTTGAAGTAGATCGCCCAGGCCGCCGCGTCTGCAGCCGCATCCAGGTCGGGGGCGTCCGGCAGGATGATGTTCGGACTCTTGCCGCCGAGTTCGAGGTAGACGCGCTTGAGGTTGCTGTCGGCTGCATAGCGCATGAAGTGCCGACCCACTTCGGTCGATCCAGTGAAGGTGAGTACGTCGACTCCCCTGTGCTCCCCCAAGTGCCGGCCGACGACCGGGCCGTCTCCGCTGATCACGTTGAAGACGCCCGGCGGCAGACCGGCCATCACACCCAAGTCGGCGACCCGCTGCATGGACAAGGGCGACTGCTCGGCGGTCTTCAGCACCACGGTGCAACCGGCCGCGAGAGCGGGCGCCAGTTTCCATCCGCCGAGCGTCAGCGGAAAGTTCCATGGGACGACGGCAGCGACGACGCCCGCCGGTTCCCGAGAGACCAGAGAAAGCTCACCCTCGTCGGTGGGCGTGATCTCACCGGATTCCTTATCCGCAAGCTCGCCATAGAAGCGGAGGCAGCGGATCAGTGCCCGCAGTTCGATCTGGTACGCATCTCGAATCGGCTTGCCCATCTCGAGACTGATCAACAAGGCGATTTCCATGCGATGCTGTTCGACCAGATCGGCAAAGTGCTGGAGGATCTCGCCACGGGCTCGTGGGTGTAGTCGGGGCCAGGCACCATGATCAAATGCCGTACGCGCCGCAGCCACGGCGGCATCTGCGTCAGCCGGTTGCGCCCAGGCGAGATCCACGAGTGTCGAGCCGTCTCTCGCGGAGCTCACAGCCCGAGTCGAGCCGTCGATCGCTGCCCGGCGCTCGCCACCAATGAACATGCCGTCAGGAAGCTTGGTGTCGGTGGCGAGTTGCCGCCAATCGGTGGCCGCTACCGGGTCCGAAACCATGCGCTCAACCAGTCTTTCCGGGGTTGACCAATCGATCGAACTTAAATACGTTTGGGCCCTAACGATAGCTGGTCGGCGCTGCGGCACGTCAACCTGCCGTCGACCCACGGACCACCTCCAGCGACAGACAGGGGCGGGGATGACGACTGCAACGGTCGAGGGCGTGGAGGTGGACACCCGGCACTGGATCGGCGGCGAGCGGGTCTCGTCGGAATCCACGTTCACCGACATCTCCCCGATTGACGAGCAGTCGATTGCCGAGATCTCGTCGGGCTCCGCAGCGGAGGTCGACGCCGCGGTGCGGGCCGCCCAGCAAGCCTTCCCTGGCTGGGCGGCCATGCCGAGGACCGAGCGAGCTGAGCTTCTCCGCAAAGTCGCGGACGGGATCGACGCCCGCGCCGAGGAACTGGCCAGGGTCGAGACCCGTGACAACGGCTCTCTGCTGCGGTCCCATCGGCGAAGCGTCATGCCTCGGGTGGGAATGAACTTCCGATTCTTCGCCGACTTCCTCGAGAAGCTTGATCATCCGGACGGCGAGATCCGCGGCCACCGAGAACGTGTCAGCTATGACCCAGCCGGCGTTACGGCGATCATTACGCCGTGGAACGCGCCTCTCATGCTCGCCACCTGGCGCATCGGACCAGCCTTGGCAGCTGGCAATACCGTCGTCGCCAAGCCGCCCGAGTGGGCTCCCCTGACTGCCTCGCTCTTGGCCGACATCACGCATGAGGCTGGCCTGCCGGCCGGCGTCTTCAATGTCGTCCAGGGCACCGGCGCCCAGGCTGGGGCGCCGCTGACGGCACACCCAGGTATCCGGCGGCTGGCGTTCACGGGGTCCGTTCCGACTGCCGGTGTGATCGCCAAGGCGGCGGCCCCCAACATCGTGCCGCTGTCCTTTGAGCTTGGCGGCAAGTCGCCGCTCGTCGTTTTCGCCGACTCCGATTTTGATCTTGCTGTCAGTCTTGCGGTTGAGCAATTCGACAATTCGGGCCAGGTCTGTCTCGGGGCGTTCCGGATTCTGGTCGAAGACTCCATCGCCGATCGATTCACCGAAGCCGTGCTTGCCAGGGCGAGAACGATCGTGCAGGGTGACCCGCGCGACGAGGCGACCGACATGTCCTGCCTGATCACCCGGCAACACTTTGAAAAGGTTGACGGCTTCGTGCGACGCGCTCTTGCCCGTGGCGCGCGGGCGATCTTGGGCGGCTCACCTAATGATGATCTTGACCATCTCTACTATCGGCCAACGATCTTGGTCGACGCCGAGCCGGGCAGCGAGATCCTCACCGAGGAGGTCTTCGGACCGGTCCTGACCATCCAGAGCTTCTCGGGTGAGAAGCAGGCTGTCGAGATGGCCAACAACACCCGGTTCGGGCTTGCCGCGACCCTGGTCATCGGCGATCCGGATCGTGCCGAACAGGTCAGCGCACAGATCAACGCCGGAACTGTCTGGGTCAACTGCTTCTTCGTTCGCGATCTTGGCGCGCCCTTCGGCGGCAACGCCAAGTCCGGGATCGGCCGCGAAGGCGGGATCTACTCCTTTGACTTCAATTGCGACATCAAGAACACCGTGTTCTCACCCGAGGGCTGGACCACGAAGAACTAGGGCCTGAACCGCAATCACGAAGATCGACCGACAGCGAAAGGAACATGATCATGGGCGAGGTAGTGGGCGCGGGTTTGATCGCGCACGTTCCGACGATCGTGCTGCCGGAAGCGACTCGCCGGGAGTTGAACAACGGAGACGACACCACGTTGGTGGCGGGCCTCCAGCAACTCCGCAAGGAGGTGTTTGAAACCCTCGACTACGACACCGTCGTGGTACTGGACTCGCACTGGGCGACAACGGTCGAATTCGTCGTTACAGCGCAGGAACGGCGCAAGGGCCTCTTCACTTCCGAGGAACTGCCGCGCGGGATGACTCAGCGACCCTATGACTTTCTGGGCGACCCGGAACTCGCCCAGTTGATCGCGTCCAAGGCTAACGATCATGGGACCTGGATCACCGCAGTCTCCGATGATCATCTGCCGATCTTCTACGCCACCACCAATCTGTGGGAGTTCCTGGGACAGGGCTTGCCGGATAAGAGGTGGATCTCTATTGGCGTGTGCCAGACCGCCGATACCGAGGACAACCTTCGGCTGGGACGGGCGCTGGGCGACGGAATAGCCGACAGTGACCGTAAGGTCGTGTTGTTGGCTTCCGGGGCCCTCAGCCACACCTTCTGGCCGCTCCGGAAACTGCGCAAGCACGAGGCGGCCGAAATTGAGCACATCTTCACTCCCGAGGCCGCTGCTGCAGACGCCGAGCGCATGCAGTGGTTTGAGGCCGGCGATCACGCCCGTGTCCTGGACACGATGCCGGAGTTCTACCGGTTCCGACCGGAGGCGCGATTCGGGCATTACCTGATGATGATCGGGGCTATTGGTGAGGGTGACTGCACCGCCACTGGCCGCCGCTACGGGGAGTATGAAAACTCGATTGGAACCGGCCAGGTTCACTACTGGTTCGACAGGCCTGAGGACGGCTTCCCCAGGCCGCGGCGTACGCCGGAAGATGCCGATTTCAAGCAACAGGTATCTGGACCCGATCTCGCCGCGGCTGGCTGAGGCCACCTATCAAAGGCAAGGAGGACCCATGCCGCTCCGCGAAACCCGCCGAATCCTGCTCGATGGCAACGTCGTCGACGTCGTGCGCCGAGACGATGAGCTGGTTGCGGGCGATGGCCGCACGGTCGGTGTCGATGAGGCGGTGCATCTGCCACCGACGGTGCCATCCAAGATCATCTGCGTGCATCTGAACTACTCCTCGAGGGTGGCGGAGATGATGGTGTCGCTGCCGCCGGCCCCGACCTACTTTCACAAGCCGGTGTCTGCGCTCAACGCACACGAATCCGCCGTCGTCAGACCTCTCGGCTGCAAGTGGTTGAACTATGAAGGCGAGATCGCCATCGTGATCGGTCGCACAGCCAGGAACATTTCGCCAGACGAAGCCGGCGATTACATCCGCGGCTACTCGATCGCCAACGACTACGGCCTGCACGATTTCCGCGATACCGATTCCGGGTCGATGCTTCGGGTCAAGGGCGCTGACACGTTGTGCCCGGTAGGCCCAGGTCTGGTGGAGAGGTGGGATTTCCGGGGCAAGCAGATCCGCACCCTGGTGAACGGAAGTGTGCGGCAGGACGGCAACACCATCGAGATGAAGTGGAACATGCACTATCTGGTCGCCGACATCGCGCGCACGATCACGCTGCAGCCGGGCGACATCCTGCTGTCAGGAACGCCGGCGATCTCCCGCACCGTCTATCCGGGTGACGTGGTGGAGGTGGAAGTCGAGGGTCTCGGCACGCTCCGCAATCACATTGTCGAAGGGCCAACGCCGATCCGTACCGACGTGGGCGCCCAGCCCACCGAATCCGAAGAGGTCCTATCCACCGCGAAAGGCGGCGACTGGGAGTTCCGCGGCGTACGCAAGCCGAAGCTGTCTGGGACGCCCTGAAAAGAATTGAGCTGAAAGGAATGAGCTCTCATGACTCAGGAAACTCCGTCGAGCCCAGCACCGCCAGCCGGTGAATCCTCGGCTGCGGCCGACATCGCCCGACGCGACTCCCAACAGCTGCGGCACGGCCGCCTCGGGATATTCGCTGTTGCTTTCTTTGTGATCTCAGCAGCTGCCCCACTCACCGCCATGGCCGGCGGTGCCCCCGTCGCCATGCTCCTCGGCAATGGCCCGGGAATCCCCCTGGCATATGTCGTCGTCAGCGTGATCTTGCTGATCTTCGCTGTTGGTTACACCGCAATGGCCCGCCACCACACCAGCACAGGAGCGTTCTACAGCTTCGTTACGCGCGGCCTGAGACAACCGGCGGGCGGCGCCGCCGCGATGATTGCCCTGCTCGGCTACAACGCTATGCAGATCGGCCTGTATGGCTTGTTCGCCGCGGCCGCTGCTGGATTCTTCAGCGAGAACCTCGGTATCGACCTGCCGTGGTGGGTCTACGCGTTCGTCGCTATGGCGATCATCGCGGTGCTGGGCTACCGACAGGTTGATCTTTCCGTCAAGGTACTGGCGATCTTGGTCAGCCTGGAATTCTTGATCGTGCTCATCCTCGACGCAGCGATCTTGATCCAGGGCGGCCAAGGTGGCACTGCGCCACTGACCGCCACCCCGTTTACCTGGGCCAGTTTCACATCCGGCTCCGTTGCCATTGCCCTACTGTTCAACTTCGCATCATTCATCGGCTTTGAAGCCACCACGATCTACAGCGAGGAAGCCAAGGACCCCAAGCGCACGGTCCCACGGGCGACCTATGTCGCCGTCCTGACCATTGGGGTCTTCTACACCGTCACCACGTACCTCATGGTCGAGGGCCAAGGGGCCGCAGGTTTGCAGGACTACCTCGCCGGCCTCCAGCCTGATCCGACAGCGTTCTTGTTTGTTCTTGGTACGACCTACATTGGAGCGGCGCTCACCACCGTCATGTCGCTGCTGTTCATCTCCAGCGTGTTCGCGGCACTGTTGGCTTTCCACAACGCGGTGGCGCGGTACCTCTACGCTCTCGGCCGCGAAGGGCTCGTCCCGGAACGGCTCGGCCGCACCCACACCAAGCACCTCAGTCCACATACCGGCTCGCTCAGCCAGTCGATCTTGGCCTTCGTCGTGGTCATGATCTTCGTGATCACCGGCCAAGACCCGGTCCTGGCATTGTTCACGTGGCTGACTCAGCTCGGCACGCTGGCGATCATTGTTTTGATGGCGCTGGCCTCATTTGCGATTGTGGCCTTCTTCACGCGCCATCGGGATCTCGACTCAAACATCCTCCGTACCAGCGTGGCACCGATCGTCGGAGGATCGGCGATGACTGCAGTAGCTCTGTACGCGGCCTCGCAGTTCGGTCTGCTGATCGGCAACCCGGAGAGCCCGCTGCGCTGGATCCTGCCAGCCTTGATCGTGGTCGCAGCGATAGCCGGAGTCATCGCTGCGGTCAGCCTGAAGAACCGCTCACCTGAGATGTACGCCCAGATGGGTCGACACCGCGATATCGAACTGGTGCCGGACACGTAGGCACGGGTTGGAGGCGCTGCAAGGCGAGATGCAGTGGCCTCTACACTCGCGATGAGTTTTGCCCCGCTGGACGGTCTCAGTGCAGTGGGCCTACTCATGCCCCAACTCCACTCGAAAGGACACAAAAGATGAGAAGGCTGATCGTTCAAACTTTCCTGACCCTCGATGGTGTTATGCAGGCACCGGGCGGACCCGAAGAGGACGACGAAGGTGGCTTCACGCAGGGTGGCTGGTCGGTGAACTACTGGGATGATCAGATGGGCGAGGTCATGGGTGAGGCGACAAGCAAGCCGTTTGCCATGGTTCTCGGACGCAAGACCTACGACATCATGGCGGCGTATTGGCCGACCGCTCCAGAGGAGACCGGCGCAAAGGTCTTCAATGACGCCCCGAAGTATGTTGCATCGCGAAATCGCCCCACCCTGGATTGGAGAAACTCGGTCCTGATCGAGGGAGATGCCGCCGACGGTCTCGCGGCGCTCAAGCAAGAGGATGGGCCAGAGCTGCAAGTGCATGGCAGCGCGAACCTGATCCAGTCACTGCTGCGCAACAACCTTGTCGATGAGTACCGCCTGTGGGTCTTCCCAGTCGTCATCGGCTCCGGCAAGCGCCTGTTCGCGGATGGCACAATCCCCTCCGGGCTGAAGCTCGTCGACAGCAAGGTCTCCACAACGGGAGTTGTGATCGGCACGTACGAGCCGTCAGGTGAGATTCCCATCGGATCGTTCGGATAAAGGGCCCGGTACCCCTGCGGGAGTCGGCCCAGGCAGCCAGCCTTAATATCCGGACAGACCGGACACAGCCCGCAGCTGGTAGTCGGCGATGTCCTCGACAAGCCCGCGAACGGCGATCTCGGCCACATCGCCGTCGCGCAGGTCGAGGTAGTTGTCTGAGAACCGGACCTGCGGCGATGGCGTCGGAATTCGGACGAAGTAGTTGAACCCCGTTGCCTGGACTCGCACCACAGCCTGATCGGCGGCGGTTCGCACAACCTCCAACTCGACATGGCCCGAGCCGAATTGCACGTCTTTGATCTCGGCGAAGAAATACCGGTTGGGGGCGAAGGCCCCGCTCGGACTGCGTACCCAGGCATAGCGATCCGGCGTCGCGGAGTATCCGCCGCCCGGGATGGACCACGCCAGCTGGGCCTGTCCAGGCCCAACCTCCATCGCCACGGCAGTCAGGTGATCAGGTGCCGCCGAGAAGCGTCCGAGCGTCACTTCGACGTCACAGGAGACCGGCACGGCGGAGCTGTTGCAGATCCACAGCTCCAGCTCACCGTCTCCTCCTTGGCAGAAGCTGGCGATCACCGGGGCGAAGGCCCGCCGAGCGTAGTGGTAACCAGCCTTCGGGATACCGGCATAGTCGACGACCGACCAGCTAAACCCCGGCCAGACGTCATTGAACTGCCATATCAGCGTGCCGCTGCAGTGCGGCTCTCGGCGGCGATAGTGCTCGATGCCGAACTTGAGCCCCTCTGCCTGGCTGATCATGGTGAAGTCGACGTACTGCTCGATGCTGCTCGGCAGTCCGGTGACGATCTCGAGCAGCGGATCATGCTTGTTCTTCGGATTGTCCTTGTTGTGATGATCGAAGCCGCCACTGTGCACCTGAAGTTGATCTTTTGGGAGCCACTGCCTGAGAGTGGCCAGCTCAGGAGAGGCGTGAATGCCGAACTCGCTGATGAACTTGCCCCGGTCCGCGGCATACCGCCGGTAGAGCCTGGACTCCCCCACCGACGCGAACTCGGCGCTGCCGGCGCCGAAGTCAATACCGTGCCACACCTCCCATGCATGCCGGTCCCCATCGAGTACGCCGTTGATGGCCGCGACCGCGTCCTCGCCGTCGACCGGCTCGCCGTACGGACTGCCTGGCCAATACGGCACGCCGCCATCGTGTTCGGCAACCGCAGCGGGCAGCACCTCATCGAAGAAGGCCGAGCCCCAGCCACCCGGGCTGAGGTCGCGATAGCCCATGACGTGGATCATCTGCACCTCGTTGTTGCCACACCACAGCGCCAGGCAGGCGCGGTTGCGCAGTCGCTGTACTTGGTAGGCCGCCTCCTGCTCGATCTCCGTCCGCAACGGTGGGTCGTCATCCGGGTAGTCAATGCAGGCGAACGCAAAGTCCTGCCAGACCAGGAGACCGAGCTCGTCGCAGAGGTGGTAGAAGGCATCGTGCTCATAGATACCGCCGCCCCATACGCGCAGCATGATCATTTCCCCATCGCGTGCGGTGGTCAGGAGCTCGCGATAGCGCGCCACGCTGACCGATCCGATGAGCATGTCCGCCGGCAGCCAGGCCGCGCCTCGGGCGAAGATCGGAACTCCGTTGAGGATAAATCGAAAGTGCTGTCCGCCTTCGGGATCCTCACTGCGATCCAAGGCGATGGTGCGCAGGCCCACGAGGTCGCGCACCTCATCGAGGAGTTGCTCGCCGTCACGGAGGCGGATGATCACCTGGTAGCGAGGCTGGGCTCCGAGGTCGTGTGTCCACCACAGGTCGGCTTGCTCGACCCTCACCGTCGATGCCCCTGACAGTGTCCCCGCTGCTGCGTTCTCCGCGACCAGAGGGACCGTCAAGGAAGTGATCTTTCCACCTAGTGCGATCAGTTCAACTTCGGCTACCGGTTGCAGGTCATCCTGCAGCCGTGCCGCCTCAACCCGTACGGTGAGGTCGGCGGTCCGGCGCCCCACGTCGACCCGGTCAGTACGCACATGATGTCCGGTCAGCACAGCACCCGACTCTTGGACAATCTCGACCGGTCGCCACGGTCCAATCGAGGGCAACCGCGGCCCGAAGTCCCACCCCCAGGAAAAAGTTGCCTTACGCCGCAGCGTGGCCAGCGGCAGCGTCGGAGACATCAAGCCACCCCCTTCGCCGTCCTCGGGCGCGATGGCAGCGAGGGCATCGCCGAGCCGTCGCAGCAGGTTGCTCGCCGCGGCAGGCGGGGTGAGCCCAGCCAGTGGCGGGCGGAAGCAGATCAACAACTCAGCTCCTGCGTCCAGACGACTGGTCACGTCGAACGTGGCTGGGCGGAACATATTCTCGTGGTGGCCGATCGGCTGGCCGTCGAGCCATAGGTCGGCCACGGTGTCCAGCCCATGGCAGACAAGCAGGATGCGCCCGCCGGGCCAGGACGGCGTGGCGGGAACCCTGGTGCGGTACCACCAGTCGCGCTCCTCGACCCAGCGAACGACGTCTTCGTTGCGGTCGAAATAAGGATCCGCGATCCGGCCGGCGGCCAGCAGCGCCTCGTGTACGCCACCCGGCACAGTGGCCGGAAGCCAGTCCGTCTCCGGCCGGTGGCGTACGTCGTCGATGCTGATACCTGGCTCCGCGTCGCAGACGGTGAAGCCGGTCAAAGGGATCATCTGCCGCGGCATCGGTTCCTTATAACGGGTGGTCGATCAACCAGGAGGTGCTGTCTGGCTCACGTTCGCGGTTTCGGATCCATTCGATGATGTGGCTGAGGTCTAAGCCGTAGACCGGCCCATTGGTGGCTGCGTAGGTCTCCAATCGTCGACGAGCTCGCCCGATGAGGCGCAGCGCGCCGATCCGGTTGCCCCGCTCGGCATGAGTGATGCCCACGCATAGCTGCGCCAGTCCCTGCCAAAGTTCCCGCTCCGAGTCGGGACCTGCTTTCCAGCGCGCCTCGTACACCTCATGAGCTGAGAACGGTCGGCCCTCGGCCAGCAAATCGTGAGCGTATGAAATTGTCGCCGATGGTGGAAGGGGTTCCTCTGGCACCGACTCGACGCCTACATCGCCGTAGGGCAGCGGGCGACCGAGCCGATCCCGCGGACGTGCCTGTCGTGCTCGTCCCTGTGAGTCTCGATCACGTTCTCGGAGTTCGTTATGGTCAGCATCTGCGGCGGCCGCCCCCGTCGAGGGTGGCTGCTCTTCGCTGCTCATGCGGCCCGCCAGGAACTGCGCGACCCGCGGATCAGCGGACACGAATCGGTCAGCCTCCTCACCACCGTCGCAGCGGTAGAGGGCGACAGTGACCGCGTGATGATCTTGGCCGAGCACCCGCCACACGCCGCCTGCGCTCTGCCATCGGCGCAGCAAGTCGACGAAATTTGGGCCGTCCTCCATGGCACCTGTATACCTGTTCGAGCGTGCTGTCGGACAGATCACGATGTTCGCTGCGATGTCGTTGCGTGCACCGGACCGTTCGGCCGCAACGTCATTGAGGAACGTCCGGCGACCAGCGGTGCGTCATGGACGTGGATGCGCCACGTGCGGCCCAGTTCGGCCAGCATTGTCGCGGCCTCCGACCAGGCAAACTGCTCCCCGATACACATCCTGGGTCCGGCACCGAAGGGCAGGTAGGCGCCGCGGGGTTGGCCTGGAGACTTGGGGTCGAAGCGGTCATCCTGCCCCGGCACGCGCCGCAGCCAGCGGTCCGGTCGGAATCGTTCGGGCTCAGCCCACCACCGCTGGTCGCGATGCAGCAAAGCTGGGCTGACCAGGCACATCGTCCCCACCTGCACGGTTCGCCCACCAAGCACCACCGGCTCGAGGATCCGGCGGCTGAACATCCAGGACGGCGGCCACAGCCGTAATGTCTCGGCGAGTACGGCCGTGGTCAGGGGCAGCGCGTCCGCCAGCTCACCCTCCGGAGGTGCCTCCTGTTTGGCGTCCCACTCGGCCTCCAGATCAGCGCGAATCGCGGGCGCCTGGTCTATCGCGGCGAGAGCCCACGTGAGGGCCATGGCCGTCGTCTCGTGCCCGGCCAGTAGCAACGTCATCACCTCGTGCCGGACCTGCCCGTCGGTAAGTTCCGGCTGGGAAGCCAGCAGGTCCAGCACTGATCCGGGCGGAAGTTCACCGGCCCAACGCCCGCGTATCAGGTCGTCGACGACGTGCCCGAGCTCGGCCTTCGCTGAGCGTACGCGGATGCCGACGGGCAGCGGGGAGCGGAGCAGCGTAGGACCTCCCGGAGCCATGGCGAGCCGGAAACCCCCGAGAAGATTGGTCAACGCACGCGTGATCTGCGGCGTTGGTCCGCGGAGGTCGGAGCCGAACAACGCAGCCCCCGCGCCGTCCAGCGTCATGGCCGACATCTCCGCGACGAGGTCGATGTCACCACCGTCGGACCATCGGTCCGCGGCGTGCCGCCCGGCGCGCGCGAACAGCGGCAGGTAGCTAGCGATTTGCTTCGGGTGGAATGCCGGCTGCAGGGCACGGCGGTGGCGCAGATGCTTCTCACCCTCGCTGGTGAGCAGACCCTCGCCCAGCAGAAGTCGTGCGCGTACCAGCCCGCGGCCCTTGCCGGTATGGCGAGCGTGCTTGGTCAGCAGATCCCAGACCTGGGCAGCGTCGTCAACCAGCAGCACTCGCTCCGGTCCCATTCGCAGCGGGATCGTGCCGGCGCCGTTGGCCACCAGAACGTCCAGGAAGTCCATCGGCGAGCGGCGGAACGCACGCATCAGTGCCACGTTCACCCTCAGGGACCGCGCGGAGCGGGCAAACAGGTCCAACACACAATCGATCGTGTCAACATCACCGGTCGTTAGGGAAGCACGGTGCGCCGATCCGCTCTCTGCACAGCGGTGCCCGCTCAACCTACGCCAGCAGAGATATTGTCTATATGCCGAAGGCGCGGTGCGCGGCAGGCTACGGTGTCGCAGAGGATTAGTCATGTTGAGGGAGTTGGCGTGTTTAACGTAATAGGGACCATCATCTTCGGAGCAGTGATCGGCGTGCTCGCGCGAATCGTCATACCTGGCAAGCAAGCGTACGGATGGATTGTGACGGTCTTGCTTGGGATTGCCGGGGCGTTGATCGGTTACTGGGTGTGGGGGCTTCTCGGCGGCAGCAACACCTTTGGCATCGACTGGATTCGGTGGGTGATCAGCGTAGCTGGGGCGGCGATCTTGAGCTTTGCGTACACAGCGCTCACGCGCAAAGGCAAGAGCGAGACAGGTTCCACGACCACCTAGAACCGCTGAGGTCCTACGGGGCGGCCATCCTGCAGGCCGACTGCCCAGCCGGTGGCGACACTAGATCGACGCGACGGCCTCCGCGACCGGCGTGGCCCCGCTGACCAGGTCTACGGTCCGGCCGATTGTGTTCGGCGAATCGAGCACGGCGACCAGAACGGCCGCGACATCGTCGCGCGGTACTTGCCCGCGCGGGATGTTCTCCCCGAGCCTGACGCGGCCTTTGCCGGAGTCGTTGGTGAGCCCGCCGGGGCGCACAACGGTGAAGTCGAGCCCGCTAGCGCGCACCGCGTCGTCCGCGCGGCCCTTCGCGCGCAAGTACACGCTAAAGGTGTCGTCGCCGGGCGCGTCGGGGTTCGCCCCCATGCTGCTGACGATCACGTAGCGGCCTACCCCGGCCTGCTTCGCAGCGACGATCAACTTCACCGCGCCGCCGTAGTCCATCGTCTGCTTACGCTCCGACCCGCTCCCCGGACCAGCGCCGGCGGCAAACACGACGGCATC
The DNA here is from genome assembly GCA_963734005.1 of uncultured Actinomycetota bacterium. GTDB lineage: Bacteria > Actinomycetota > Actinomycetes > Propionibacteriales > Propionibacteriaceae > Microlunatus. Next base: position 10,702 of record CAVTFS010000024.1, on the reverse strand, counting down.
GCAGCCGGCGATCGCCTGTGCGACCTCTTCCTCGCTCGCATGCTCGAGGTCGACCACCCCGGGCTCGGCGCCGGCTTGCCTCACGTCGTTCGCGTGGTCGGGATTGCGGATCAGCGCGACGACCTCGTCCCCGCGCTGAGATAGGACCTTGGCGAGGCGCACGGCGATCTGGCCGTGGCCTCCGGCAATGGCAACTCGCACGGCCCCAAACCTAGACCGGCACGCGACGCGGCGGCGCGCCGGGTGGCACAGTTAGGATCGCGGTTTCGCTCTGGACGTCCATCCGCAGAAGAAGAGCGCGAGCATGGCCGAAGTCTTGATCATCAGCGGAGCTGGTTGCTACAGCGACCGGTGGCATCCCTTTGCCGATACGTCACAGCGCCTGGCCAACATCATCGCCGGGCTCGGTCACTACGTGACGGTCAGTGAAGCCGTAGAGCAGACTCTGGCCGAACCAGGCGAGCCCGACTTGATTGTCGTCAACATTGGAAACCCTCGCGAGGCCCGACCCCAGTCCCGCATCGATGCGGCGGAGCGAGGACTCGATCGCCATCTGCAGCGGGGCGGTGCGCTGCTCGGCGTTCACGTCAGTGCCACATCGATGACCACCATGACCGGGTGGTCGCACATGCTCGGCGGACGCTGGGTGCGAGGTCGCACGATGCACCCGAAACAGGATCTTGCCACCATCGTCGTGCACCGCGGCGCTCACCCGATCGTCCGTGGCCTGGCCGACTTCACCGTTTTCGATGAGCGTTATAGCTACCTCCACACCAATCCCGACATCACGGTTCTGTGCGAGCACTCCACCGACGGCCGGCTGCACCCAATCGTGTGGGCGTGCGAGTCCGGACTCGCACGGGTGGTCTACGACGGTCTCGGCCACGACACCCGGTCCTACGACAGCGCCGGTCACGTGCATCTGCTTCAGCGCACGGTGGGATGGCTCCTGCGAGACTTCTGACGGTGAGGGTGCTCGGATAGTCGGGCCTGGCCGGATGTGGGTTCTTCGATGTCAGGTACGGCGCGGATCCGCTCCCGCCGGTTTCCGCGCCGCCAAGCAGGATCAGCGGTGGATCCGGTCCAGGTGCAGCATCTGCTTCAGCACGTGGTCAAGCTCGTCGTCGTCGAAGATCGACTTCCAGTCATCCTTAATGATCTTGTTGCGGCCGTAGTCCATGGCTATGAGGCAGGCGTCGGAGAACGGGTTGTCACCGCGGAGTCCGTTAGCGAGGGCGACTTGGATGTGGCCGAACAGCATGGCGCGAGCCGCTGCCTCCGGGACGCCGACCGTGTCCACCGTCTCGCGGAGCGCCTCGTTCAGCAGGTCGCCGATCATGCAGGCCACGACCTCGACCAAGGTGGGCTCGAGGTAGGCCAGCTGCTTGACCGTCACCCAATGGACGTCGATCACTGGCGCGTACATGAGCCGGATCACCTTCTCGGCGATCGTGATCTTCTCCTCGTTGCCGGACTGGAGGGCAGCGACGACGTCTTGTGCAGCGGCGATGCCGCCGAATGTGTCATTCAGCTCGGCCTCGGTCTTGCGCTGCAGGAACACCGAGGGGTGGCACGGGTGAGCTACGGCGTACTCGACATCACCCCGCTGGTGCAGCAGATCGGCGTAGGCGGCGGCCGGGTCCAAGGTGAGCAATAGCGTGCCCGGCTTCAGCTGCGGGACGACCTCGGCCGAGACCGGGCCGAGCGCGACGTCGGGCACGGCAAGGATCACCACGTGGGCGTCGGCGACCGCGGTTGGTGTGTCGGTGACCTCGCGGCCGGCGTCGCGAGTGCGCTGCTGCCCGGCCGGCGAGTTCTCGCTGTAGTACACAGCGTGGGTGCTGCGCTGCAGATTGTCCGACACGCGCATGCCCATCTTTCCGCCGGCGCCGATCACGGCGATGGTCAGTTGGCCGGTGGGAGTGGTGCTGTCGGTCATGCTTGCTTGCTCCTTAGATAGTCAAGATTGTGGAGGGTCCACCGGTCTTCGGTGTTGGCAGTGGTGAGGCTGTCCCCTTGCCAGGGCAGCCAATGCTCGACCACCTGGCTGATTCCCCGCCGGTCGGGTTGCACGGTCTGGCTCAGGTGGTCGTAGTCGAGCAGCCCGTCGCCGAGCGGCGCGCCGACGAGGGAGAACCCGACCCAGCCGGCCTGTCGGGTGAAGGCGAAATCTTTGGCGTGGACGTTGGCCACCCACGGCGCAGTGAGCTCTATCGTGTCGCGCGGGAGCTCAAGCGCCGCAACACAGTTCGCCGGGTCGAGGCAGATGCCGAGGTTAGGTGAGTCGACGGCGTCGACGATGCCGACCAAGTCACGTACCGGCACCTGCTCGTAGGTTTCCAAGGCGAGGGTGACGCCGGCCTGCTCGTACGCGGGCGTGCTCTGCCCAAGCATCCGCACCGCTTCCTCCGGCGTGGGCCGGTGACCGGCGGTGTTGATCATGCTGCGCACCAGCCGGGCGTCGAGCACCTTGGCGATATGCAAGTAGTGAGACAGGTGGCTTGGGGTGACGCCTCGGGTGCCGAGCTCTAGGGTCACGGCACAGGACTCGGCGTGACGCCGCAGCTTGGAGAGCGCGGCGTCGTCGTAGCTGTCGATTGCGGGGTAGTCGCAGATCTGGAACAGCTTGACGTCCCACTCGGCTGTCTTCTCGATCATGTCGGTCAGCGACAGCGGGGAGGTGGCGGTGTCGTGCCACTGCCAGAAGAAGGCGTAGGTGCTCAGCCCGATTGTCATATCGCAGCCTGGCGGATCACGCCGCCCGGGACGGCACGAACCCAGTGTCGGTGGGCGGACACAAACCCCGCCTCCTCGGCGAACCGGGCGGGATCGTTATAGAGGCGGGACATCGTTGATCTCCGATCAGCAGGAGCGTCTAGACAGCTGGCCCGGCGATGGCGTCATCAGGCGGAGACGCTTCACACCACAATGACAGTCTTCCTCAGATTTATCAACCGGTTGACCAGTTTTGGTCAACCGGTTCCTCGGAAGATGCTCTAGGGTGGGAGCATGCCCGTACACTCCGAGCCTGCCGTCAGCCCCACTGCCGACCAGCTCAGCGGCGCGCTGGGGGGCAGCATCGACGCCGTGAGCGCCGTCTCTGAGGTCACGCGCCGCCTGCTGACGTACTTCACGAGTGGTGCCATCCAGCCCGGCGACAGGCTCCCGCCCGAACGCAAGCTCGCTCTGACTCTGGGCGTCGGTCGATCGGCGGTCCGCGAGGCGCTCGCTGCTTTGGAGATTCTCGGCGTCGTCACCGTACGCCCCGGATCCGGCACCTACCTGCGGGGCAAAGCATCCGAACTGCTCCCCCAGACCCTGTCCTGGGGAATGCTGATCGGCACCCCGCAGACGCGCGACCTCATCGGAGTCCGACACGGACTGGAGGTGCAGGCGGCCCGACTCGCCGCCGTGCTGGGCACGCCGGAGGCCATCGCCGAGATCGGGCGCCACCTCGAGACGATGGCCGACACCATCGAGGACTACAAGGCGTTCGTCGCGGCCGACATGCGATTCCACCAGGCCGTGGCAGCCGCCGCCCAGAACACGCTGCTTGCCGACCTCTTGCAAACGGCCCGATCGCTGCTCAGGGTTTGGGTGGAGCGAGCCCTCAACGACGCTGACCAAGCCCACCGCACCCTCGCGGAGCACCGGGCCGTGTACGACGCACTCACCGCCGGCAACCGCGACCAGGCAGCCGCGGCCATGAATACCCACATGGACAGCGCGGCCGAACGACTGACCGGCTTTCTCGCCGCGAGCTGAGCGGAAACACGCCCCGACCTGGGCGAGCCGCCATCAGCACTGTTGGTCAACCGGTTGACAGAATTCTGCAGCAGCTATATGTTGAGCGAATCGGTCAACCGGTTGATGTCTTCGTGGTTCCCAATCGCAGGACCATTCCGAGACGAGCTGCGATTCACATCTCAAGGAGGAGAACAGATGTCCTCATCGCCGACATCGGTGCTTTCATCCTTGACGGCTGGGACACCACAGCTGCCCGTTTTACCAGCGCCGATAAGCACAGCCGACCAGTTGCCAATCCCGCTGAGGCCCACGACCTCTTGCATTTCACCTGACAAACCTGGCGGGTCGGCCGCCCACAGTCGTGCCGGACCCGAACGCCGCAGAAAGGGCAAGGATGACCTACGTCTCACCATCCACAGGGCGTCAGATCAAGGCCGTTCTGTTTGACACGTTCGGCAGCGTCGTGGACTGGCGCTCTGGAGTGGCCCGCGACGTCGCCGCCTTCGCCAAGAGTCATCGGATCGACCTTGACGCCGCAGCGTTCGCCGACGCATGGCGAGCGAAGTACGAGCCGTCGATGGAGCCGGTCCGCAACGGGAGCCGCGAATTCGTGCCGCTGGATCAGCTGCACCTGGAGAACCTCCACACGACCCTTTCGGAGTTCGGCTTGGACGCAGCCGGCTTCGACGACGGCGACCTCGCCGACCTCAACGCGGCGTGGGAGCGGCTGGACCCGTGGGAGGACAGCGTCGCCGGCCTGGCCGAACTCGGCAAACACGTGATCGTCGGACCGCTGTCGAACGCCAACCTCGACCTGCTGCTGCGGATGGCGCTGCGGGCAAAGCTGCCCTGGACCGTGATCGTCGGTTCTGACGCGACCCGGGCCTACAAGCCGACCACGGAGGCGTATCGGAACATGGCGTGGGTCCTGCGGCTGGATCCAGGCGAGGTCATGCTCGCGGCGGCCCACAACAGCGATCTCACGTTTGCCCAACGCGCGGGACTCGGCACGGCATTCATCCCGCGTCCGACCGAGCACGGCGTGGGCCAGACGAAGGACCTCACGGCCGAAGGGGATTGGGACCTCGTATGCGTAAGCATCCTCGACCTCGGAAGCAGGTTCGCCGATGCCTGAAACCGGCCACCGCGTACGAACCGCATCACCCGGCCGGCTTCTGACCGGGTCCGAAGGCATGACCGATCATGCAACCAACAGCAGCAAACCTGAGGAGACACAGATGGATCGAACAGTGGCAGTTACCGGCGGCAGCGGCAAGCTCGGCCGTGCCGTGGTGGCAGCGCTCATCGAGGAGGGGTGGACCGTGGTGAACTTCGACCGCGTACCCTCGCCGGACAGCCGAGCACGTTTCATCCGCACCGACCTCACCGACTACGGCCAGGTTGTCGAGGCCCTCTCCGGCATCGACGAGGTGCACAGCGGCGTGAACGCCGTCGTCCATCTCGCCGCCATTCCGGGGGCGACCGTCGCGCCCAACGTCGCCACCTTCGACAACAACCTGGTGTCGACCTTCCACGTCTTCCAGGCCGCCAAGCTGTTCAAGATTCACAATCTGGTCTGGGCCTCCAGCGAGACATTGCTCGGCTACCCGTTCAACAACGCACCGGCGTACGTGCCACTCGATAAGAACGTCCCACCTACACCCGAGGTCGTCTACGCCCTCGCCAAGGATCTCGAAGAGGAGATGGCCCGCCAGTATTGCCGCTGGAACCCGGATCAGAAGATGATCGGGCTGCGCTTCTCCAACGTCATCGACCCCTCCGAGTACGCCAACTTCCCGTCCTTCGAAAACGAACCCGCCTCCCGCAAGTGGAACCTCTGGTCCTATATCGACGCCCGTGACGGCGCCCAGGCCGTCGTCCGCGCGCTGGGATACGACAAGCCGGGGTTCGACGACTTCGTCATCGCTAACGCCGACACCGTCATGAGCCGGCCCTCCACGGAGCTGGTGGCTGAGTTCTTCCCCGAGACCGAGTTCCGTGCCCCGGTTGAAGGAACACAGTCACTCTGCTCGATCGACAAGGCTCGCCGTCTTCTCGGCTGGGAGCCTCAGCACTCGTGGCGAGACCACGCATCAGCATGAGCTCGGCGGTGATCACGACATGCTCGGCGTGACCCGACGCAGCCCAACGAAAGGATCGACACTTGCCCAGTCCAATCAGTCCCGCCGACACCACCAAACCCACGGACACGAGGCGCGGCCGCGCGTGGATCGACCGGATCGCTGGGGTTCGCATCGGCTACACCCTCGCCGGCATCTCGCGGGGCACGTCGAAGACGGTGCTGTTGATCCACGGTGCGCCGCAGACCGGGTACGCGTGGCGCAAGGTTGTGCCCACGCTGGTGGCCGCAGGCTACCAAGTCGTCGTGCCCGACTACCGCGGCGCCGGTGCCTCCACCAAGCCCCGTGATGGCTACGACAAATGGGCCATGGCCGGCGACCTTCACCACCTGGTCCGCGACGAGCTCGGCATCGATGGACCGATGTCGGTCGTGGGACACGATCTTGGCTCCATGGTCGCGTTCGCATACGCGCTGCGGTACCGCCACGACGTCGTCAGCCTGACCACCATGGAGGCACCGCTGCCCGGCACCGACTACTACGAGCAGCGCAAGGTTGCTCAGAGCGCCTGGCACTTCGACTTCCACGTCAACCCCGACATCGCCGTCTACCTCACCCACGGCCGGGAACGCTGGTACATCACTCGCTTCTTCGACGACCTCACCTACCAGCCCGACGCCATCACCACCACCGACATCGACGTATACGCCCGCGCCTTCGAAGCCCCTGGGGCGATGCGGGCGCTCTGCGAGATCTACCGCGAACTCGACCACGATGCCGACATCCACCGCGTCGACATCGCGGCCCACGGCAAGCTCACCGTCCCCGTCCTCGCCTCCGGCGGCGGCGCCCAGACCCTCGCCGCCAATTACGCGCCGATGTGTGAGGAGATCGCCATCGACGTCACCGGACACCTGGTGCCCGACGCCGGCCATTGGGTCGCCGAGGAGAACCCTGACTACTTCTGTCGCATGTTCATCGAGTTCGACACCTCAGCCAGAACCAAAGAGCCGAGTCGGCCGAACCATTGACAATGACTTGTCAGGGGAGCGGTTCGGGGCGGCCTCGCATCCCTCACTGCTTGAGGTATCGGGTGGTTTCACCACCATGGTTTCGTGGGCCAGGCCAATGGTCGATCAGCCTCGAGCACAGGTCGGCGCTCTTCCGTGCGATCCCGAACTCCGAACTCGCGGTCGTGCCGGGGACGTCGCATGCTCTCCCGATCGAAAAGCCCGATCTGGTGAATCGTCTCTCGATTTCCTCGAAAAGGACCCCAAGGACATTCATGCCGCTAAGACGACAGTCCGGCGCTAACCACGAGCAAATAGGAAGTGCTGTCGTCCCACGATCGATGTCAAAGGCAGCACGATTGGTGCCCATCGTTCGACCCCGCGTTGGGCCTAGGGCGGCTTCACAGACTGTTGGTAACGGCCGGGTCCGCCGCCCTCGAGCTACCTGCATCGCTGCACAAGCTCTTGGGCGCAGCCGCCGGCGCCAGCCGACCGTAGGATCTTTCACGTCGGAGAGGAGGTGGCGTGGAGGGAATCTTCGGACGCGACCTCGAGCTCATCGCGATGGAGCAGTTCCTCAACTCCACGCCGAACTGGCCGAGCGCAATGGTCATCGAGGGTGAGGCCGGAATCGGAAAAACCACCCTGTGGCTCGAGGGCGTCCGGCGCGCCGAGGAACGGAGTATGCGGGCTCTCCAGGCACGGCCCGCCGAGAGCGAGCAGAAGCTGTCATACGTTGCACTCGCGGATATGGTCGTCGGAGCGTTCGATGAAGTGGGATCGACCCTTCCTCAAGTCCAACAGCGCGCGCTCGCCGGCGCTCTGGTCCGGGACGAAACCGTCGACGGAACCTCGGCGCGGACGACGGCAACCGCTTTTGTCGGCGTGCTCGCAGCGTGTGCGGAGAAGAGCGCGGTGCTGCTCGCCGTCGATGACGTTCAGTGGCTTGATTCAGCCTCGGCAGAGTCGCTGGCCTTCGCGCTGCGCCGCTTGCCACCGAAGGTCGGTGTGCTGCTCGCGCACCGGGTGGAGCTTGGACAGGAGCTGCCGCTCGGGCTCGCTCGAGCGCTGCCAGAGGACCGACTGTTGCGCATCGCTCCTCGTCCGCTCTCGCTTGCTGCGCTCCATCACCTGGTGAAGTTCCGACTCGGCAGGTCGCTTCCGCGGCCGCTTCTCGCGCGCCTGGCCGACGCGTCCGGAGGGAATCCCTTCTACGCGCTTGAGATGGCTCGCGCGCTCGTGCCAGACGGCGATCTGAAGCCGACGCAGCCTTTGCCCGTCCCCCGCAACCTCGAGGAACTGGTGCTCTCGCGAGTCGAGACCTTGTCAGCGCCCGCACGGCAGCTCGCGCTCGCCGCGGCAGCCACCTCGCAGCCGACCCGGTCCGTTCTCGCGCTGGCGCTTCCCGCAGATGCCGACTTCGGTGTCGCGCTCCTCGAGGCGGAGGAGGCGGGGGTGCTTACCTCGGAAAATGAGCGGATTCGGTTCGAGCACCCACTCCTCGCGTCGGTGATCTACGGCTCAGCTTCGGCCGAGCGGCGGCGGCAACTGCACAAGCGCCTCGCGCTCGTGGTGTCAGATCCCGAAGAGCGGGCTCGTCATCTGGCGCTTTGCACGACAGAACCGGAGGAGGAAATCGCCGCAGAGCTCGAGGCGGCCGCTGCGTTGGCTGCAAGACGCGGCGCACCGGAGGCAGCGGCCGAGCTCTTTTCGGCAGCAAGGCGGTTGACTCCCCTGGCCAGCAAGGAGAAGCTGACGAGCCGAGGGCTCGGCGAGGCCAAAGCGCTCCTCTCGGCTGGCGACGTTGGTGGCGCGCGCAACATCGCGAGCGAGGCCGCCGCCGCCAGCGCCGCCAGCCTGCGCGCCGAGGCAGAGCTCCTCCTCGGTGACGTCGACTGGATCGGCGGCTCCTGGGCACGCGCGATCGAGCACCTGGAGAACGCAATCGCGGCCGAACCAGAAGATCCGGCGCTCGCGGCGCGGGCCTACCCCAAGCTGGTCAACTACACCGTCGCTCACGCCCCGCGTGAGGGGATCGAGCGCGCGGAGCGAGCATTCGCGGCCTTGAGCTCCGAGCGGGTGCCTGCGGCGGTCGCCTCCGTGGCGTTCGACTCGTACTGGGCCGGGCTCTTGCTCGGGCACGGCGCACGCCCAGAGCTCCTCGAGCGTTGGGGAGAGCTCGAGGACCAGGCCGGGCCGGAGGCGCCGAAGAGCGTCATCCCCCTCATCTACTTCCACTCGATCGACGACTTCGACGCCGCGCGCAATCGGTATGCCGTCGAAGCCGAGTGGTACCGGGTTCGTGGTGAGGAGGGTTGGGCGGCAGAGCGCCTCGCGCATCTCGGGTTCGTCGAGTTCCGCGCCGGACGGTGGGGCCTGGCCGAACGGCTCGTCGAGGACTCCTGCACCGCAATCGCTCAGCTCGAGCGCCCGGGTCCGTGGACGATGCCCTTCCGCCTCCGCTCGTTCATCGACGCGGGACGCGGCAGGACCGAACGTGCGCGTACGACGCTGCTGCCTCTGATCGACGTGGCGAACCGCTCAGGGCGGACGTCCTGGGAGGCGCTCTTCCTCTCGACGCTCGCGTTCGTGGAATTTGCCGATGACGACCACGCCGCTGTGGACGCGGCGCTAACACGGATGTACCGCTGCACCGAGGACGCCGGCATACGAGACCTCATACCTGACCGAAGCGAGCCGCTGCATGTCGAATCGCTCGTGGCTCTCGGCGAGATCGAGCGTGCCAGGGGCGCGCTCGCCCGGCTCGAGGAGCGGGGACGCATCTTCCCGCGACTCTGGATCGATGTGACCCTGCCGCGGGCGCGAGCGATCGTCCTGGCCGCGGAGGGAGAGCTCGACAAGGCATTCGCTGCCCTCGACGCGCTCGACGAGGCCGCAGCAGCAAAGCTGCCGTTCGATTTCGCGTGGACTCTTCTCGTGCGCGGCCGACTGCACCGGCGGGCGAAGCAGCGGCACGCGGCCGCAGAAGTGTTGCGCGCGACGCTCGAGCAGTTCGAGCAGCTGGGCGCACCTTCGTGGGTCGAGCGGACGCGAGCGGAGCTCGACCGCGTTGGACTACGCCGGGCGCCAACCGAGCTGACGCCGACCGAGCGTCGCGTCGCCGAACTGGCGGCGAGCGGCCTTACAAACCGAGAAGTCGCGAGCAAGGCCTTCATGAGCCCCAAGACCGTTCAGGCGAACCTAGCCCGGGTTTATCGCAAGCTCGGCATCAGCTCCCGGGCTGAGCTCGGCGCCCGCATGTCCGAAGAGCGTGGTCGGGTAGCGGCACAAACGTAGCCAAACGGCCGATTCGCCAGCGTAGTGCGGGCCGTACGGTCTTCGCATGACGAAGGCGAGCAACAGCGGGAACGTCTATCTCGTCGAGCACTATTCGCCCGGTCTCACAGTCGACGGGCTGGGTTCCTGGGCGGCGCGTGTCCGCGACACGGCGGTCGCGATGGGAAGTGAAGGAAAGGCCGTCCGCTACCTGCGGTCGACGATCGTGCCAGCGGACGAGGCGCTCCTGTGCGTCTTCGAAGCAGATTCCGAGGAGCTCGTGCGCGAGGTCTACGCGCGTGCGGGTGTGCCTTTCGAACGTCTCTGGCCGCGATAGCGGACGAGAGCGAGTGGCTGGACTCAGGGCCACCGCCTGGCGCCGGCGGTGCAGAGAGGAGACAGCGCAACAACAAACGGAAAAGGAGAAGTAGAAGCCATGACAAAGGTAAAAGCATACTGGCGACAGCCGTACTGGTGGTACTGGCGGCGCTCTTCGGCGCCGGAGTGATTGCGACCTCGGCAGTCGCCGAACCGCGCTTGGTGTCCAGCAACACGCTGACCGGAACGTGGAACATCACCGTTAATCGG
>CAVTFS010000023.1:0-178140 GCA_963734005.1 uncultured Actinomycetota bacterium | reverse complement strand
CGGGATGTGCGGGAGGACCTGCGCGACGAATAGTGACCCGGCACGACGTAGCTGATCGCTGACCGTGGTCTCCGTGAGGCCCAGCTCGGCACCGATCTGGCGTAGGGTCCAGCCCTGGGCGTACAAATCGGCTGCCCGCTTAACGTCGAGGGCGCCAACCGTAACGACGCCTGCCAGCCCACAAGACGTAAGCGGCCCGACCAGTGCTCACAACACCGGCTGGACCTAGTAGACCCAACCCCACTTCCGGAGCAACTCGTCTATGTGCCCGGAACAGCTCGTGTAAACCTCGGGGTCCTCGGGAGGCCCCCAGACGGGCCTGCGGTCTAGACATACATACTCGCCATTGACGAGGAGGGCACTAACGATCCAGATCAGCAGGAAGGCCACTAAGAGTGCCCAAACGATCATTACGACGATCAGCGAAGTGTTTCGCCCCTTGGCCGACCAGAAGGTGGCTGGCGGTGTAGTCACGGTGGCTCCCATTTGTTTGCCGAGAAATGGACCGCTGGCACGAGACGAGATCCAATCATGCCGGTACGCAGAATGAGGGCACTATTCGAAATTTGCTACTGTCAACCCTTTTCGCTCACGCCCGAGGCCAGATTCATCATCATCGGCAGCCCGCGCGCTATTGACCGCTCCGGGGACGAAGAACAAGAGCTCTAACCTTCAGCGCTTGACCTTCACGCGTGACGGGATCGACGCCGGGTAGCCGATCTCCTGGCCTTCGGGGCTCGTCGACTGGCGGCTGGTGCTGGCCTCGATGCTGAAGCCGACCTTCTGGTACTCGTGGCCAGTGACGGATACCTTGGCGTCGCTGAGGTCCTGGACCGATACACCCAGGTTCGTCGCTGGGAATACGGAGTTTCTAACAATGACGCGTGCCTTGGCTGGGTGAGGTCCGAAGGTCCAGGCAGGGTCGGCGGGCCCCACGAGCTGGGCGGCGAAGATTCCCGCCTGGCCTGGGAGGTCCGAGAAGCGGCAGCGCTTGAATCGGAGCGCCCCGTTCACCGGCTTGAAGAGGCCATTGGCGAAGCCACCCTCCAGACCGAACCCGTTGCGGACGTCGGGGAATGGATCGAAAGCTCCGCCGGGGTCATTGTCGCCGCGGGCCCGGTTCCGGCCATCGAAGTGGACCTTGCGAAATGTCGCCCGCACCGTGGACACTTGCGCGTGCTCGGCATCGATCCCCATGATGTCCAGTGGCGTCTTCCCCCCGGAATTGGTCCAGTCGGGGCGGTAGCCCGCGACCCAGACCAAGGAGAACAGCCGTTGGGTGGAGCCCATCCACGCTGACGTCGGGATGCGGGGCGGTGAGGCCCTGCGCCCCGAGGGTGAGGCGCCGCATGGTGATCCGCTGGGGCCGGGGGCTGACCGAAACACCGAGCCGGTCCACATCGGACTCAACAAACAACAACAGGTACGGCAGGGGGAACAAGCGCAGCGCGACCGCCTCAAGTGGTGCGGAAGGAGCTGGAACGGCCCACCTGGATTGGCTGCGCCGTCGGCCAGGATCTGGGTCTGCCCCATGCCGGCGCCGCGAATAGTCACATCCAAATTCACGCCAACCAGCGGCCGCCAGACGCGAAAGACCCCTTTCTCGAGCTGGATCACTGCGCCCGGACCGTCCGCCGAAGCGGCATCTAGGGCCGCCTGGAGCGACGTGTGTCGTCGCCGCTTGGAGCGACAGTGATCACGTTGTGGCCCCAACAGCAGCGGGGGCAGCTCGTCAGCGTAAGCAGCACAAGCCCAAGGAAGGAAACGGGATACCAGTACCAGGCTGCGTCCTCTTGTGCTCATGCCACGCCGACGCATGCCCGTCCCTCCTCGACGTGCGGGCTCGACGACCGCAGCGATATTGCGCGATCCTACACAGCCGGACCCGTCAGCGGAGGGGCGGGGAAAGGGAGGGGCGCTCTCGTGGCCTACGGTCGACCCCTACCCGAGTGCCGTCGTTCGCCCACATGTGCGCCCGTGAACCAGCTTCTCGCGAGTGGTCTCAAACCATAGTCTGCTTATCAGACCGCAAGATGATTGGTCGCGTCTAATGCGTCGATCAAGGCTGCGCTGGAGCCGGTGAAGCTCTTCGAGGGCATCGGCGAGCGAGGCTGCGAGGTCACGAGCGGATTTGCTGTCTAACGCCTCTGCGCGATTAGCCGGGCACCAGCGGCCGCATTCCGCAGCGAGCGTCGAACGTTGTGAGCGGTCTCGGCGTGATTGTGGAGTTCTTCCGACCGGCAGCGTCACTTCCTGCGACCGCCAATCCTCGGAGTCGCATGTCATTCATGATCACATTCGGCTTCGCCAGCACCAGATATGTGCGATCGCCTGCAGGCAACGTGGTCGTTCGCTTCGAAGCCGCACGCGAGGACCGGATGTTCTGGGCCGACGGTGCCTTCGGCGGATCAGCCCGCGGCGAAGTCGATCCGCTCGAACGGCCAATCCGGCCCGTCGAGCCATGCGCGGACCGCTCGCCGGAGCGGTTCGTCCAGGTCGGTGTGGGTTCGGCGCACCCACGATCGGGCCCGCACGTCCACCCCGTCGAGGGGCGACGGATAGAGGTAGACACAGCCGATCACGTCGCGGTCGACGGGATCGAGCACCGTGTACGTGAATCCGACACGGTCACGGAAATCCTGCGCGTGCTGCTCCAGATCGGACAAGTTCTGTTCCAGGGTCATGGGTCGCGGCCAGGGATCAGGGTCGTCGTCGAAGGCGTCGGCGAACCCGGGCTCGCGTGGATATGTTCGATGCTCGACATCCATGCGGCGTGATCGGCCTCGTTGTGCTCCGGCCCCAAGGGCTCCAGGACGAAGGCCTCGGCGATCAGGCCGTCCCGCGGCGTGAACCCTTCGGGAACGAAGTCCGTCCACATGGCCCGACCCTAGCTGCAGGACGCCTCGCCAGAACAGGCCGTTCGCGATGTCGTTGCACACGTTTTCACCAGTGCAGAAGCCCGAGCATGTATCAGCGAGCAGCCGTGGGCTGTCCTATCACACGTAAGAGAATTCACAAATGTGCCAGTTTGGCGCACTCGTCCAGCAGGAGGTGCACGTGGCTCGAAATCGCCATGTGTCTTGGGCGGTGGCTTTGTCCGCCGCGGCCGCGCTAACGGTCGCTCTCTCAGCCTGCAGCTCCACCGCTGAAGCAAGCAAAGCGGGAACGTTCTATGGGTCCGAACTGGCGCTCGGAAACGGAAAGTGAACTCCTACGTCGTCACGGGCGATGACGGCAAACCGACCGAGCTCGGATTCGCTTTCGACGCCGCATCGCTCCAGGGTCTGCCCGAACCGCCCCATGACGCCGAAGCTGGGCCGCCACTGCCAAGCCAGCCGCTGTACTTCCCGGATGAGGCCAAGGTGTGGCCCTAGATCATGGCACCTTCGATTTCGTGCCAGGCGGCCACCCGCCACCAGGAGTTTTCGACCTGCCGCACTTCGACGTCCACTTCTTCTACCTGACTCAGGAGGAAGTCGGGGAGATCAACCCAGACAGCGCGGATTTCGCCGTGAGGGGAATGAAGCTCCCCGACGAAAAGTTCGTTCCGGAGGGTTTCGGCGCGATCCCGAACACTCCACCTGAAGAGGCGGTTGTTCCCGGCATGGGACAACACCTCTCGGACATGACCGTGCCGCTCGTCCCCGGTAAGTACAAGTTCACCGAGGTCGTCCTCAACGGCTCGTGGGATGGCCAGTACGCTTTCGTCGAGCCGATGGTCACGCTCGATTACTTGCCGAGCAAGCCCAACGTGACGAATGATCTGAAGCTGCCGCAGGAGTACCAGAAGACGGGCCTGTACCCGACGAAGTACTTGATCACATACGATGCGTCGTCCGACACATACATGATCGGTCTGAGTGGGCTGGTGGAGCGCGCAGCGAGTTGAGTGTGGAATCTGTCATCGAAGTGTTAGGACCCGGGTGCACCGGGTCTCCAACCGTTATCGCGTCGCGCTCGCGTACGGAAATTCACGCCGCTACTGATCATGGTGCAGCTGCGCCTCTTCTGAGGGATGAGTCGGCACTTGTGATCAGAAACGACCCGAAGCAATGCCGAGTGTGTCAAGGCGCACCTTCGCGAGCCCGACGTGTGTACGTGTCAGCGGTGACGGTGCGGTACGACTTGGCGATGATGGCCTCTAGCACGGTGAAGTCGATCTTGTCAGATCGGTATGCTTGGCTCCCACGCCGGTTCTATGCACCCCCAACGCACCAGTTTGGCCGACACTCCGAACCTGGAGCTGTCCTCGATTCCGGACACCGCCTTCAGCTCAGTCCCACCGGCCAGGTGGAACCCGCCGACCACATCCATCTAATAGAGCTGCAAGGGGCCATCGCACTCGGCGATACGCCTGATATCCAATGGATCCGCTGAGGCCTCGTGGCAGACCGGCGAGTCGGTGGGTGGCGCCAAGCCCTGGGTTGTCGAACTCGTTCGCGGGACTTTCACCGAAAGCGTTCGGCTCATGGTTCGACCCCCGGTCATCAAGATCGACACCTTCACGCGCGAGCCTTCCCATCAACCAGACATCGCAACAGCCGCTAGCAGGACAAAGTGTCAAGCATCTACCGGAACTACTGTCGCGAAGGAACCGGAACCGCGTCCTGAAACTGTCAAGCAGCTGCCGGAACCCGATGGTCAAGCATGAACCGGATCCGCACACAGCGGCGTGCGAAGTGTCAAGTTCCGGTACCCGCTTTACAGATGAGTTCCGGTACCTCCTTGACATGATCAACATCGTCTTTCGGGTCGGGTGGTTCCGCGCCGCTGCTTCTGGCGCCGGGTTACGGGGTCGGGGTCAAGGCTCGGCCGGTAGGCCGACCGCGTAGCGGCGTGGCCTTGACGCCGACCCCGGACGGCGCATCCTGTCGGTGGCGGGGCCGCCCGTTCGGGGTGGCGAACGCGCCATGCTCTTTGGCCTGGTCGTGCCGGATCGGATGGACCCGGACGATCTGGCCGTCGATGCTGAACTGGACGGAGTTGGCGACGACGCAGACTTGGGCGCTGCGACGCCGCCACGCGTTTCCAACCCGGTAGTTGGTGCCCGCAAACGATACGTACCCGGAGGAGTCCACGACCCGGGTAACGGCCATCCCGTCGGTGGGCCGCCGCGGCCGGCGGCTGCCCTGCCGCAGCTGGACCTCCTGCTGCTGGCCGGTGTCGGGTTTGCGGCGTTGGACGTGTTCGGCGACCAGCACGTCGCGGTGGAAGATCCGCACCAGATGATCGGCGGCGACCGCCTCGACCGGTTCCCCGGCCAGCACGATCGGCACCCGATACCTAAACCCGCCCAGCGAGATCAGCCCGTGTTGGTCCACCCAGCGCTGCACCCCGGGCAGCCGCACCACCGGCCGGCTCGGCTCCACGACCGCTTCCGGTGGCGCGGCCGAGACTGCACCGGGTTCGACAACGGTCTCCACGCCGGGCCCAGCAGCAAGCTTGAATCTCTCGATCGGTGGCCGCATCCCCAACGCCTGGTGCGGCCGTTCGGTGTTGTAGTGAGCCACCCACGCATCCAGAGCCTGCTGCAACTCAGCGATCGTGGCATGTCGATGATCATGGTCACGGAGGAACTCGTTGCGTATCGTCTTGTGCCACCGCTCCACCTTCCCGGTGGTGGTCGGCGACCTTGGCGCGGTCAACAGATGCCGGATCCCGTTCTCGGCGCAGATCCGATCGAACAACACCTCCGCCGAGCTGCCAGCCGGGCCGAACCGGCCGGTGAAGACCTTGCCATTGTCAGTCAAAATCTGATCCGGCACTCCCCACCGGCGCAGCGCCGCCAACAACGCCTCACACACCGGCCCGGCCGTCGCCCGCCGCACCAATTTGGCCGACACCCCGAACCGGGAGCTGTCATCGATCCCCGACACCGCCTTCAGCTCAGTCCCATCGGCCAGGTGGAAGCCGCCGACCACATCGATCTGCCACAGCTCCATCGGTCGGGCCCGTTCCCACCGCCGATAATCCGACCGCCGGCGGCGCCGTTGCCCCGGCACCACCAGCCCGTTGCGGACTAGCGCCCGATAGATGCTGGTCCGACCCGGCACCAGGCCGATCCCGTCCCTCTCCAGCTGGTAACCGATCCGGTCTGCACCCCAGACCGGATGCCCCCGCCGCACCTCCACGATCCGCGCCTCGGTCACAGGGCTCATCTGATGCGGACAGCCATGCGGCCGCGACGACCGATCGGCCAACCCCTGATCGGCGGCATACCGTCGCAACCACACGTGCACACTTTGCCGCGACACCCCGAACCGACGTGCCACCTCGGTCACCGAGGCGCCGTCCAACACCTCCCACACCGCCCGATACCGTTGTTCGCCCACCCGCAGCTCCTGAAGCATCCCGGCTCCTTCCACAGTCGATGACGACCACGGAAGAACCCATCAACCAGGCATCGCAACAGGCGCGGCACGGCGAAAGTGTCAAGCAGCTACCGGAACGACTGTCGCGCAGGAACCGGAACCGCGTCCCCAAACTGTCAAGGAGGTACCGGAACCCAATGGTCAAGCATGAACCGGAACTGCACAGAGCGGTGTGTGAAATTCCCCTGAAACTCCGGGGCCACCGGTGGAGCTCAGATGTACCGCACCGAGCCAGGAATGCAGCTCTGACTAGGGCGGGAACTTGTGCGCCGCGAGGGAATCGAACCCCCAACCCGCTGATTAAGAGTCAGCTGCTCTGCCAGTTGAGCTAGCGGCGCGCGAAGAGCAACATTAGCAAAACGCTGGCGAGGCCGGAATCGTGTTCGCCGCCGGTCGTTTTGACGCCCTGTCGCGAAACGTGCCCGGAGGGCGTGCGATCAGGCGCCTTCCAGTACGGCCATCGCGGCATTGTGGCCGCCGAGGCCGCTGACCGCGCCACCTCGTACAGCTCCGGACCCACACAAGAAGATGCCGGGATGCTCGGTCGCTACGCCCCAGCGCTCAGCCGCAGTCGTAGCGGACGCGTCGTCAGCCAGCCAGGGCCAAGCAAGATCACCATGGAAAATGTGGCCGCCAGGCATCCCCAGTTCGGTTTCGATATCGAGCGGCGTCATGACCTCGATGCATGGCTCGCCACGTCGATCGAGGGCGAGGCAGGGCTCCAGGGGCTCAGCGAGCACCGACTGCAAGGACCGTAGCGCCGCAGCTTTCGCACGCTCCCGCGAGGCGGTTGGATCCGCTGGGAACACGCTCGCTGGCGTGTGCAGCCCGAACAGCGTAAGAGTGTGATAGCCCGCAGCTCTCAATTCCGGATCGAGGATCGAGCCGTCCGTCAGGGTGTGGCAGTAGATCTCGCACGGCATCGGATTCGGAAGCTGACCATTCAATGCTTCGTCGTATGCCTGCTGCAACCGGACGTAGCCCTGGCCAAGGTGCAAGGTGCCGGAGAAGCCGAGCGCGGGCTCAATCCCAGAATGGAACCGAGGCAGTCGCCGCACCACGATGTTGATCTTGGTCTGACTGCCGACCGGAGCATCGTACGGCTTCCCAAGCAAACGCTGCAGCGTTGCTGGTGCGCAATTCACCAAGATCGTGTCAGCACTGATCGCCTGCCCATCTGCCAAGGACACCGTCGCTCCGCCATCGGCGAGTGGCTTGATGGCCTCAACTCCACAGCTGGTCTCGATCGAAACCTTCGCCTGTTGGGCCACTCGGACCAGCTCAGCGGTCAAAGTTCCCATGCCACCGACCGGTACCTTCCACTCTCCATTGCCGTTGCCGATCATGTGGTAGAGGAAGCAGCGGTTCTGACGCAGCGACGCATCGTGCGCCGAGGTGAATGTGCCGATCAGTCCGTCCGTCAACACCACACCGCGCACGGTGTCGTCAGCGAACCTTGCCTCGATGAGCTCACCGAGCGGCCGCTCAATCACTGAGGACCAGAATTCCTGATCGACTCGCGCCCGCAGGTCAGCGGCACGGGGGAGTGGCTGAGTCAGCGTCGGCTCTATGACTGCGGCGAGCTCTTGCAGTTCAGCCTCAAAGGCACACCAAGCTTGGTATTCGCGATCGCTGCCAGTCAGCGCCTTGAACGAGTCACGCGTCGGGCGGCCTTCCTGACGCTCGATGAGGAGACCGCTGCCGTCGACTGGCGTATAGGACTTGACCTGACGGGAACGCAGTTCAAGTCGGAGTCCTAGCTCGTCGATGATCGAGGTCGGCAGCAGCGAGACCAGGTAGGAGAAGCGGGAGAGCCGGGCGGCCACTCCTTCGAACACCTCCTTGCTCGCAACAGCACCGCCGAGTTCGCTGCGCGCTTCGAAGACAGTTACCCGATGCCCAGCCCGGGCGAGATATGTCGCGGCGATCAGCCCGTTATGCCCGCCGCCGATGACGACAATCTCGGAA
The DNA here is from genome assembly GCA_963734005.1 of uncultured Actinomycetota bacterium. GTDB lineage: Bacteria > Actinomycetota > Actinomycetes > Propionibacteriales > Propionibacteriaceae > Microlunatus. Next base: position 169,801 of record CAVTFS010000023.1, on the reverse strand, counting down.
CGAGTACCAGTCATCGGCGTCCATTACCGAGTTGTTGGGTCTGCACTCTTGACCGGGCACGCCGACGGGCAACTGACCGACGGACCCTCGCGAGCCGTTGCCTCCTAAGTTTGTCGATCTCCGGACGGGCTAGCGGTGGCAGCTCGTGTCCCAGCGCCAGCTCGAGCACATGATCAGCAAGCGCGGGATTCCTGGCCAGGATTGGGCCGTGCGGATAGGTGCCGATCACCGTGCCGGCGACCGCGCCCTCGGTGCCGTCGTCACAGTTGCCGACCCCAATCTCGACGGTGGCAAGCGGGCTCACACCAGGTCCGAGTCGGGTATAGCCACCATGGTTCTCGAATCCGGTCAGCCACTGTTCATTGCCGTCTCGGCCGTTCCACCGGCTGATGATCTCACCGACCGCACGAACCGGGCCACGGGTGGTCGTGACGTCCAGCAGCCCAAGGCCGGAGATCACGTCGTTCTTGTAGCCGACCGTGAAGCTCTTCCCGACGATCTGGTAACCGGCGCAGACAGCGAGGACCGCGGCCCCGCGATCGACTGCGCGATAAAGCCCGCCGTCAGCCTTGAGCGCCCGTACGGCCGAGATCTGGGCCGCATCCTCACCCCCACCCAACAGATAGATATGGCCTGTGTTGGGCAACGGATCGCCAGGCTCCACAACAGTCAGTACCGGCTCGTACCCTCGCCAGGCCAGACGCTTGATCAGCACCGTGGCATTGCCACGATCGCCGTAAAGGCCGAGCAACGACTGGTAGATCAAGACCACCTCAACGCGTTGACCAGTGATCGGATTGCTCACCCTAGACCCTCCCCATCCTGCGAAGCCGCTGGAACGGGGTGTACGTGGCGATCACGTCGACCGGTTCCGGATGTCCCTCGAGCGCGTCGGCGAGATCGGGTATGCAGCGATAGTCGACCTCCGCGTACCTGAGGCGTACCGCCAAATCCTGCGCCCGGCGCCCGGTCGCGATCACCGACCGCCCCGCGAGGCGCTCGTACTCCACATCCCAGAGCCAGGACACGTCACGACCATCAGCCGCGGCCGAGTCGATCGCCAGCACAACCGTCTGGGACTGCGCCAACGGCAGGGCTTCGGCCCAACCAGCCGGGTTCTTGGCCAGCAGGAGCCGGGCCGTCGTGCTCCCGAACCGTGCCGTGGCGAATCGACCTGCCGGTGAGGTGACGCTACGCATCCCGGTTAGCGCGGTTCGAGGGTCGACACCCATGAGTTCGGCGGCCGCCAGGGCGCATGCGGCATTGCTGATGTTGAAGGTGCCCGGCACGCTGAGTTGAGGATCCCAGACGTGACGTGCCCGATCGACGATCGTGCCACTCTCCACCCGGTAGTCACCCTTGGGTTGGGCGAGGCCGCAACCTGTGCAATGCCAGTCACCTCCTTGACCTGAGATGTGATCAGGTTGGGTGCGCATCAGGGTTGCGTCGCATCTGGGGCAGAGTGAGGAGTCTTGGGTCCAGGTCGTAGCCGTGTCCACCCAGATGACTTGCTTGGCCGCCAGCGCCGCCCATACGATCAGCGGCTCGTCTGCGTTGGCGACGACGATGGGCCCGGCGGGACCAGCGTCAGCAAGCGCCTCGCGCCAGCTGCGGCCAAGACCTTTGATCTCGTGGTGGCGATCGAGCTGGTCGCGACTGAAATTCAGGAGTACCAACACCTCAGGCCGGCCGAGCCGAATCATATCGCCAACCACCCGCTCGTCGGTCTCCAAGATCGCAATCTCAGCTTGAGGATGGCTGCTGAGCGCTGAGGCGAGGCCGTGATGCAGGTTGGCCCCGTCTGCGTTGTGGACCAGCCGATCTCCATCATGGTTGAGAGATTCGCGCAGTGCTGCCGCCAGGAAGTGCGTGGTGGTTGTCTTGCCATTGGTACCGGACACCACCGCGATTCGCTTGCCTGCGAGCAGCTTGCCCAATGCGTGGGGGTCGAGCTTGAGCATCACTTTGCCTCGGATAGAGGCGCCGGTACCCCGACGAGCAATACGGGAAGCGGCGCCAGCCAGGCGCCCGGCCAGCGTGGCTGCAGTCAGGCGGGCATTCGACATCGACATGACGCTAGTGGATGTGGGACGGGTGCTGGGTCATCGAACCTCCGCGACGATCGTTCCCCGATTCCTATCACTACCCCATTGGGTCGTTCGCGCATCACACGTGGAAATCCGCCTACTTCGTCGTCACTCGCAGCCGAAAAACGTGTCTGCTCGCTCCTCCTTAGCACGGCGGCGCGCGATCCCGACGCTCGCGCCCCGAGGGTGAGTGACGGGACTCGAACCCGCGACATCCTGGACCACAACCAGGTGCTCTACCAGCTGAGCTACACCCACCATGCCAGAGGCCCCGAACCAGCGCCGCGGGCCAGACTGCGCAGCGTGAAGTGTACCGGGCGGCGTCGTCGCAGGGGTAATCAGTTCTCGCTCGGGACGGCCCCCGTCAGAGCCCCCTGATGGCGGTCTGCGATCTCCTTCGAGGCAGCACTGTCCGGGCCAGGCAATGGCACGAACACTGCCTCGCGGTAGTACCGCAGCTCCTCTATGGACTCTCGTACGTCGGCAAGCGCGCGATGATTGCCCGCCTTGGCCGGGGCTTGGTAGTAGACCCGCGGGTACCAGCGGCGTACCAGCTCTTTGATGCTTGAGACATCCACGCTGCGGTAGTGAACATGCCGCTCGAATGTCGGCATGTCGCGGGCCAGGAACGCCCGATCGGTACCGATTGTGTTGCCGGCCAGAGGAGCCTTGCCGGGTTCCGCCACGAACGCACGCACGTAGTCGAGGACGCGTTGCTCGGCCTCAGTCATGGACAATCCGGAGTCCAGCAAGCTGAGGAGGCCGGAGGCCTCGTGCATGCCGCGTACGAAGTCACCCATCTGCGCCAATGCCTTATTGCTGGGCTTGATCACCAGATCCACGCCTTCCCCAAGCACATTGAGGTCCGCATCGGTGACCAGCGCGGCTACCTCGATCAACTCATCGTTGATCAAATCGAGCCCGGTCATCTCGCAGTCGACCCAGACCAGAAGATCGCTCGTGGCCATATCTACGGTTCCTGTGCCTCTCGTCTGTGTGATTGGCGATCCGGCCTTGGGGCGTACGCCGGCACCCACTTGATCAACCAAGCCGAGCCGGCCCAAGTGATCACCCCCATCGTGACAGCGGCCGCTGCCAAAGTGGCAAGTGCGCTGACGACACTGATGAGCAGCGGGCCTGCGGCGTTGCCGAGGTCGCTACAGAGCCTCCATCCTGCAAGAAACTGGGCGCGGTCTTGGGGTGGTGAGGCGTCGGCACCAAGAGTCAGTACGACGCCGGAGGAGATCCCGTTGCCCAGACCCATCAGCGCAGCCACCAGGCCGACGCTAGTGGCACTGCTGGTCAGCGGCAACAGGACGAAGCCGAGCCCGAGCACGATCATGGACGGCGCCGCGACGTACACCCGTCCAAAGCGGTCCATGATCGCGCCGCCCGGATAGAACAGCAGCATGTCCACACCCGCCGAGATGCCGAAGATCACGCTCGTCGTCGCAGCGTTTACGCCGATCGACTCCGCCCACAGCGGCACGATCGACTGGCGGGTGGCACGAGCGGCCTGGATGACCAGAACGCCGATGCCAAGCGTGAGCAGCACGCGGCGATGCTCGGCCAGCACCGAGATGACGGCTCGTCGCCGGCGACCCGCCAGAGCAGGCGCGGCGCGACGGTCGCCGGTTACGTCGGGGAGGAACGCGGTGAGGACGGCGGCCGCGAGGTTCATGATGGCCGCGAATGCGTACGCGGCACCGATACTCCAGCGCGAGACGATCGCTGCGGCAAGGAATGGTCCAACGAACAGTCCGATCCGGAAGGTACCGCCAAGCGTGGAGAGAGCACGGGCTCTCATCCTGATGGGGATGGCTTCGGTGAGGTATGCCTGGCGGGCCAGGCCGAAAACCGCGCCAGCAAGTCCAGTGACCGCCATGGCGATGGCGAGTAGGACCAGCGATCGGGCCAGGAATGCTCCCATGAGTGCGGCCGCGTCGAGCACACAAGCCCCGATCAGGGCCCGTTTCTCTCCTATCCTTGCTGCCAGCGCCCCCGCGGGGAGATCGCCAGCCAACTGACCGATACCAATCAAGGCGACGATGAACGCCGCAGTCGCCACGCTGGCGCCAAGTGCTCGGGCCGAGAGTGCTACGAGTGGAAGGATCGCACCCTGACCGATGGATACCAGCAGAGTCGGCCCGTACGCGGTGATCGCGATGTTGCGCCAACGGGTGAGCCTCCGGCTCCTCTCGCTGGTGTCGCTCACTCGAGCGAACCTACCCAGGATGTTCCGGCATCTCTGAGCTGCTGCATCAACTTTCGACCAGTGCCGACCTGTCGACCGCGGACGGCCCACGGCAAGCTCAACTTCCGACCGATGCGGAGTGTTCAGTTACTGAGACGGTGCCGAACCACTCCTGGGTGGTTACATCAGGATCGGATGCCTGCTCATGGCGTACGACGACGCTTGCCCCCGAGATCCGGGCGCTACAGTGATCGCGAGCAGGCCGTACGGTCACGGACGGCGTGGCCCGGCCCCCGTAGCTCAGAGGATAGAGCAGCAGCCTTCTAATCTGTCGGTCGTAGGTTCGAGTCCTACCGGGGGCGCAAAACATGTCTCTGATTAGGTGCTCCAGTTTTGAGATCCATTAACAGGCGGCGTTGCTCCGCACATCGCTCCCCACATGTGGGACACGTTGCCTCTGTGAGGAACCTCGAATTGGGCGAATCCAGAGACGTCTCGGTGACCGCCCAATACCAAGAACAGTGCCGGACGATGGGTTGCCGCACCCAGGCCACAGAAGGCGACCCGATGGAAGGCTCGGGTCTATGTGCGCGGCCACGACGGGGTCCGTCAAGAGATCGTGCGATTCGGCCGGACGAGGCGCGAAGCTCAGGCATCGCTCGAGGCGGCAGTGGTAGCCGTCTTTCGCGGAGCCGATGCGATCATCAACCCGACCATGCCGCTAGTCGAGGCGGGTGAGCGCTGGCTGAAGCAGATCGCGCGACCAGAGTCGGGGCTGAGCGCGCGGACGATCGCTGACTACTCCTGGACCTGGCAGAAGTACGTTGACTCCGCGACGTCGTCGCTGCGCGGTCTCACACTCCAGCAAGCTAATGACCCCCAGCGCCTGCGCGGCTTTGTGCAGCGGGTGGCCGAGGCGCACGGCTCCGCGACTGCGAAGAAAGCCAAGAGCGTTCTGCGTGGCGTGATCGGCTACGCCGTCGACAATGGCGTGCTGTCTAGCGACGCGACGCGCCAGGTACGCACGGTCACCTCCACCGCAGCCAAGTCAAAAGGAGCGCGACAACACTCGGGCCGTGACCCGCAGCGAACGAGACCACGTCATCCACGCAACACTTCTCTCGGCTAGCGAGCCAGGGTTGAATACCCGCACACGACGCAAGCGGTGTGCGATGGCAGATCTCATCGCGTTCCTGGCGGGAACGGGTACCCGGATCGACGAAGCGCGGCGCGTTCGGTGGCAGGACGTCAACCTTCGGCGGGGACGCGACTACCTGCGCTGAACCAAGAGCGAAACGTCCGACCGGTGGCTCAACCTTCCTGACTGGCTCGGGGAGCAGATGGAGGCACGAGCCGCCGACTACGCGCTGAAGGCTACGTCTTCGCTGCGTCAGCTCAACGTGATCCTGACCGTGTGTGGGACCAGAGCAACAGCGCGGGAGCGGTTCGTGCCGCTCTGGACGCCTGCGGCCTGACTTGGGCGGTTCCGCACACATTTCGGCGCACAGTCGCGACCCTCCTCGATCAGGCGAACCTTCCGATTGCCCGCATCGCCGACCAGCTAGGTCACTCAGATGTGAGCATGACCGCCCGCGTGTACCTGGGCCGTGACCTGAAGGATGGCAAGGGCGACCTCGCACGGATCCTGTGAAGCACGTGCCAGGAATCTCGCGGGTGTCAGGAACCGAGAGATTGGATCATGCGCTCCACCGTTTCCCGCATGTCACGCGGGTCACCGAAGGATGTGGTTCCGGCTGGCTCACGCGACACAAGTCCGGCCTGCTCGTAGGCTTCAATATCCGAGAGGCGGTATCGGACCCGGCCGGCCAACTGGAGATTGGCCGGACCTCGGCCCTGGGATCGCTGGTTCGCCAGGGTCCCGCGTGAGAGTTGCCAACGCACCGCCAGCTGAGCATCGGTTAGTAGGTCGCTCTCGCGTCCACTCCTTTCAATCGGCTCCGACCGTCGCATCATCGCGCCCGCCCTTCCAGTCGCCGAGATCCGCGTGCAATGGGATTGGGCGGCAATGACCGTGCCGCCGCGACTATCAACGTGTAGCGGACTTGCAGCCGCCCGGCCGCAACGTCAGGACGAATCTCGTCACGGGTGTCCAGAATGTGACCGCTGAACCGAGCTAGCCCTGCGTCGCAATGCTCGGCCTCATCGTGGTGGTCCGAATGGTTCTCAGTTTCTCCCTCGAGATCGAGGGAGTGGCGCCGTGGCGGCGAGCGGCGACCAGCGGAGCCAGCCATGTTGCGCGAGTTGTCGAGCGAAGCCGTGATGAGAGCTGAGGAAGAACAGTCTGGTGTCGCGCCACTGGAGGTCTTGGTCGATCACGACCTTGGGCGACCTGTCGTCCTGGCGTAGGCACAGACGGCTGTCGTTTACTGCCCACAGGTGTGATGAACGCGCACCGCAGCGAGGGCGCGTCTCTGAGGGCGGCGCGTGTGCTCCGAGTGTGCTCCGCGGCTGTCATGATCATGGTCTCGTGCCACATCGCGCACGGGAATGCGAAGCCCGGCAAGGCGGCTCGCGTAGGCCAGCGCAACCTTCGCAACGAGGTTGGTGATAGCCGAGTCGCGGCACGCCTGTTGCCCGAACCGCTCAGCGACGTTCTGGAGCGTGAGGCGGAGCAGCGGACCCGGGGCGCCGCGGTCCCTCGGCGTGCTCGACGAGTGACTAGGTTACGAACATGGGCGAGACTGGTAACCCGGAGAACCTAGAGCCGATGACCGCCGCTGAGCGGATGCGGAGGCACCGAGCCCGGCAGCTTGGCGACGACGTACCCAAAGTGAAGCCTGGACCGAAACCACGCAAACCACAGACGTTGCGCGAAGCGTCGCTGGAGGAACTTATCGATGAGGTGAGCGACCGTCTCACCGGCCGGATGGCTGACGACAGTGAGATACGCGACCTTGCACTCCGTGGGGTTGTCCACAGCTACCAGACCTCCGGCGACCGGGTGAGCTTCGTGTCCGTCGAACCCTTTGCCGAGGAGTGACGAGGTGGGGCCCGTAACCTCAGCGGCCCGCTCAGCCATCGGAGCGCCTGCGGCCATCGGAGCGCCTGCGCTACCCCCCAACCTACCGAGGCGCCCACCGCGGACAGCCGCAGCCACCGCAGGCGGCCAGCCAGTAAGCCATCTCGGCCGCCCGGGTCCGGCGCGGACCGGGATCCACGGCCCAAAGCGAGAAAGGCTCCGGCCTTCGTCTGGAATGGGAATCGAGCGTCCGGCGCATTCTGTAGGGCTCTTGGCGACGTGTGGCTCGGTCCCGAAGGCGTGCTGGCGGACGATCCACTAACGTCGGTTAATACCCACCGTAGAGAAAAGCCCCGCTATGACTCGACCACCGCCGCAGCAGCCGCCGACACAGGTATTCGTCCAGCAACGCCGCAGCGGATGCGGCACTCTCCTCGTCGCGCTCCTGGTGCTGGGCGTCATCACCGCGATTGTGATCTTCCTAGGCGCATTCGGCCTGTTGGGCTGGATTTTCAGCTGACGATGGGCAGCGCGGACACGCCGGCTCGCCGTGCTCTGCGATGGTGGCGGATTGGGGATGACTGGAAACATCTGGATCGACCTACAGCTGAGCTTGGCAGAAATTGAGCCGAGATATCCGACATACCTGACGAGCTGCCCCGCGTACCTTTCGAGCGTGCTGCAATAAAGGATGCGATCGACGCTGATTTCAAGTGCCGCCAAGACGAGGTGGACAGCGACGATTACTGGCGCTTTCGTATGCCGTGAAGATCACAGCAAGATCACCAGTGCGGCGTACCTGATTGTCGATCAAGGAACTGCCTGCGCTGCGCTCACTACCCCGGGAGCGGAGGCCAAGATCATGCCCGACCCCGAGTTCACACTGGCACCGGGCACCAATAACTGGATGCAAGATTTCGCTTGAGACCCACTCAAAGATGAGATCTTCATGACTCAGAACATCCGCACGTCAAACGGTTGGGAAACGATCAGGATCAACAGGCTCGGTCCTGCTGATGATCAAGTTGTGCGGCACTCCATCTCGTCGATGACGCTCACCGATGCGGGCCACGGTGACATGCTCGGCCTTCAGCGCAAGGGGAATGCGCTCCTGCTGTGGGTGAACTGGACTCGCTACTCTGGCAACGCTAGGTTTCGTGATCTTGTTCGGTTCCAATGGAAGTCGGGCACCTACAACTGGTCCACCCGTCCGCCAGCTTTCAATCAGCGGCCAAGAGATGGCGCGTCACAACGAGCCCAAAGAAAGCGGGCTTGACTGGCTCGGGTATCTGGGAACTGGAGGGCATGGCGATTGTCAAGGACGGCGTGATCAAGGTCTGGTTCGGAATCGTCCGTGGGAACCGGGAGTACCTGATCTTCAGGCGGATGGAGACCATCGAGCAGCATGCTCGGGACCTGCTCGACTTGTTGGACAGCAAGGGCCCGCGGGAGGACTCTGCTGAGCGCCAAGTGCTGCATCTCGACCTGCTCGTGGAGATCGAGGATCGCCAAAATCACTGGGATGCGGATGATGCGGAGTGATCAACTAGCCCAACATCAACCAAATTCAAGAGCCGGGCGGGCGACCGGGTCTTGCCCGCCGCCTGCCCGGAAAGACCGCCACCGTCCTCGGTGACCCCGCGTTTCCGGTCGTCCACTCGGATCGGTCTGATGGTCACGTCGCTGGTGATGTGGCACCTCCCCGTTATTGCCTCAATGAAGCCCCAGCGGGATCGTGTCCGTCCTGAATCTCGCGTCGCTGACTGGCTCTGATCATGCCGTGAGCATCGCCGGTTCGGCTACCTCACCCTCCCGGGCAGGGTCCGTGGCCGCACGACACGTGAACGCATCATCTCCCACCGATCAGGCTGTTGAGCTCGACGCAGAGCACCGCGGCCCCAGCGCCGACAGGGTGGCCGCTCTGATGGCTAGGCGAGTGACCAAGGCGATGGATGCGTCCCGCGCTCATCGGTGCACGGACTCGTCGCCGAACAGGAATTTCACCTGGCCGGGCTGGCGCACCTGGTTCTGCATCCCACCACCTGGGCCACGCACCTGTCCTGCTACCTGGAGGACCTCTACGTCGCCAAGCCGTGGCGCGGCGGCGACGTACGCCACCTGACAGGGCACCCGAGCTGTGCGCCCACGGACGGCATCGCAATGCGGCGTCTATAGCGGTCCATGGACTTCCTGACCGCCGGAAAAGCTAACTTCTGGTACCCGCGGCGGACTGAGATCAATCGGTCATTCTGCCTATGGCTTTATGACGGTGATTGCGGTTGAGTGGGTATGAATCCCAAATGTCTCTGAAGTCCTATTCCGGTGTGCTGGCCTTCGTCGTGCGGCCACCGTCGGGCGTGCTTCGAGCGCTACCGCGGTTCGTCCGAACGAAGGTCAACGCCGTGGCCCGTCTTAGGAGGTTGCAGTGAGTGTGTTGCGATTCGACCCGTTCGGTGATCCGTTCCGGCAGATGGATCGGCTGACGAACCAGCTGCTGTCGGGAACTCGGACGCCGATGGGGATGCCGATGGATGTGTGGCAAGCCGATGATGGGTTCCACGTCTCGCTGGACCTGCCCGGCGTGGATCCGTCCAGTGTGGACATCAGCACTGAGCGACACGTCTTGACGATCACTGCAGAGCGTCGCCCGGAATACCAGCAGGGTCAGAATGTGCTCGTAGCGGAGCGGCCTCAAGGAAGCTTCACGCGGCAGTTGCAATTGGGCGACACGGTGGACTCGGAAAACGTCCAGGCGGAGGTATGCCGACGGGGTCCTGCATCTGACGCTCCCGATCACTCAGGCTGCACAGCCGCGCCGGATTCAAGTGCAGACCGGCGGTGGCAGGGAACGTCAGATCGAGGTCGAGGCCGAGCCGGCGGAATCGACTAGCGCCTCCGGGGAGTCCACCCAAAGCGATTCGTAGGGAGAAAGTCTCTCTGCTTTGACCAGGCTATACTCGCTACTCGCCGATCTCTGCAGAGTCTCCTCCTCTGATACGACCGGCCTGCGACACGTGCATGGCCACGTCTGTGAACATCCAACTTTCGCCATGACCTCGTGCCCCAAGTCATGAAGTCAGGCGGTACTCACGCTCCGCCAGCTGGCGTCCCTAACGCCCAGAGGCGACGGCGCCCGGCTCGGCGACGTGGTCGCGTTGTTGTCATCGACCGGCTGGGCAGGCGGCCCGTACTCATCGGCGGTTTCCTGGTGCCCGAGCCCGGACCCCAATGCGTTCCTCGGTCTCGTTGCCCTGGCTTTCGCCGTCTACGCGATCTTCAACGGCGGACCGTTGATCGTTGAGCGGATCTACCCAACGAGCTGTTCCCGACCGAGATCCGAGCCACCCGTACTTCATGAAGAGCCCGCCCATCCAGTACCGCGACGAGGAAGCGCGCGAGCTGGTCGACGAGTTCGCCCGGTGATGTAGACAGGGGCGATGCACAGGCACGCTCGTTCGGGATGTCGGGCCTGTAGGCAAGCGGGTGCTCGAGCTCGGTTGCGGCGGCGAGCAGGCCTCGATCGCGCTCGCCCACCAGGGCCGCTGATCGTATGGCGCTGACGAGTTGACCGCAGATCACGTACAGGTATCTATCGGGGCCGTTTCTTGGTCAGGTGGATTGTGCCTTGGTGATCCCGCCGTGCTTGCTGCAGGCATGGAGACAGTCGTTCTCACGACTCACGTGAGCGTGGTCAGCGGTCCGCAGCCTCGCTCCAGCTCGGACCTGCAACTCCTCGAGCGCCAAAGTGCTGGGCGCCAGGTTCGAGTAGAGACGATAGACTCACCAAATCAGAAACTTTATTCTATTAAGCCAAGGACCGGAAGCAGTTTAGAACTGTCAATGCGTCTTTTTGCGTTTATCGGTTCTCTTAGCCAAAAGCGGGTTCGAGCCTCCCAGCGTCACCTGTTGCCATTTTTATACACTCAGGCTCGTCTTGATTTACTAATCCGACGCAATGAACATATATAATGCCGAATAACTGACATCAGAGCTAATGCATTTATAGAGAAGCAGCAACCAGTACAACCGAAATGGTATTGGCGCGATATTCATTGCAATTGCCCGCATGATGAAGGGGCTTGTAATCAACTTTTGAACTTTCTGCGCCTGCTGCCAACGTCATGCTACTTTGACGGTTCTTCGATCCTTAGCGGGGTCTCCGGACGGCTGAGGCTCGTGTCGTAGCCGATTGTGGGCTCGTGGCCCCGCGATGCTGTTGGTCTTCCACAACGTCCAGCAGCGAGGCCACGAGCATGACGGATGCTACGTCAATCGTCCCCACCCAGGTGTTGTCTGGGGTGTTGTCTGAGAATGACAAGTTGATTTGATCCCGGTCGGCACCCCGCCGAAGGCTTCGAAGGCGCGCACATGGCCGTCCAGGAACGATTCTTGGGTTTGGTTGGCATAGCCGACGTGGAACGCCTTCCCCGAATGCGACAGCCGCATGCAAAACATGTACAGCTTCATCACCTGCCCGGCGATGGAGGCGGTGAACTCGCCGAAGTCCACCTCGGCCTCGGCCGCCGGCGGATGAGTCTGCGGCACCATCACCCGGCACCGGTCGGCGCCGACTTCGGTTCGCAGCCGCGCCACCAGATTCCGCACCGTCGACTCCCCGATCCGAGCATCTTCCTCCTCAGTCAACCGCTGCCAGATCCGCCGTGCGGTATGCCGCTGCTTCCTCGGCGCCGACAGATCATCCATCAACCACCGCCGAACAAGATCAACATAAGGACCGGTGGCCGGAGCCAACCGCTCCGCCACCTTCCTCGCCGGCGGCGTGGCATCCGCCAACGCCTGACGCACCGTCCGCCGGTGCACCCCATGACGCTCCGCCAACGCCCGAATCGACATCCCCCGATCCCGGGAATCACGTCGAATACCCTCGAACTGCTCCACTCTCGATCTCTCCTTCACACCCCCGGCCTTTCGCGATCGCCATCGCAGACGAGCCGAAAGTAGAGGGAAACGATTGGTCGAGGGTGGGGCCACACCGAGCGAGCACTAGCCCTCCAAGTGGGGCCAAATCAGACTGGCACACTCAGTTGTCCGACCCGACGGCGATGTTGTTCGGTCTGGAGGAGGAGTTCAGCGTTCTCACGGTCGATCGGTGCGGTCCGCGTGCGGTGAAGGTGATCATCGAACAGATCGCTCGGGACGGGCCGTGCCCTGACTGTGGGGTGCTGTCCTCGGTGGTGAAGGATCGCCCGCTGATCCGGGTCAGGGACCTGCCGGCGTCGGGTCAGGCGGTACAGCTGTGGTGGCGCAAACGCCGCTTTCGATGCGGAGAGGAGCGGTGCCCGCGCTGGTCGTTCACCCAGACCGCGGCGGCGGTGCGGCCGCGTGGCCGGCTCACCGAACGGCTCCGGGACAAGATCGCATCCGCGATCGCAGGCAGCAACCGATCGGTCGCCGATGTCGCCGCCGAGTACCAGGTGTCTTGGCCGACCGCGCACAAGGCGCTGGTCGCGGTTGCGGTCCACTGGCTACCCGAGCCCGAACCCACGGCGGTGCTGGGGATCGACGAGACCCGGTTCCGATCGGTCCGTTGGCTTCTTGATGGGATCACCTGGCGACGGTCGGATCCGTGGATGACCAGCTTCGTCGACTGCACACCCGGCCATCGCGGGCCGCTGCTTGGGCTCGCACCCGGCCGCACCGGCGGCTGTGTCCGCGAGTGGCTTGGCGAGCAGTCCGAGGCGTTCCGGCGGCAGATCGAGATCGTGGTGATCGATCCCTCGGCACCGTACGCGTCAGGGATTCGGGCTGCGCTGCCAGGGGTGAAGATTGCGGTCGACAAGTGGCATCTGGTCGCTCTCGCGAACGCCATGGTTACCGAGGTCCGGCAACGCGTCACCCGCGACCTGCTCGGCCGCCGCGGCACCGTCGTCGATCCGATCTGGGTCAACCGACGACTCCTGCTGACCGGTGCCGAGCACCTGTCATCGAAGCAGTGGAACCGGCTCTGGCGATCCTTCGACACCTGCGACCCGACGAGGGAGGTTCAGGCCGCGTGGGCGGTCAAGGAACGCCTCCGCCTCCTCCTCCGCGAGCGAGAGCCGTCGAAGATCCGGTGGCGGCTGGCCGACTTCTATGAGGCCGCGATCGACGCCCACCTGCCCGAAGCGACCCGACTTGCCGGCACCGTCCAGACCTGGTGGCCAGCCATTCTCACCGCGCTCATTAACGATGTCGACAACGCCCGAACCGAAGGGTTCAACCGGATCATCAAACAAGTCAAGAGAACCGGCTGCGGCTACCGCAACATGATCAACTACCAGCGGCGTATCCTCACCCACATCGCGGTCACACGACCGCAAAGATCAGCAGCATAGATGGGCCACACCCCGCTCAAGTTCGTAGAACCACTTTGACAGGAGGGTGAGGGGCATTGTCTGCCTCCACTATTAGTAAGGAACCGGTGACCGAACAGCCCCGTCGCGGTCCCAAGCCACTCCTCGCGGAGAAAGGGAAGGGCAACGGCGAGATCACCTTGCTGTGGTTCTTCATAATCGGACCCATGGTGGCCCTGGCCGCCGCCGTCCCGGTCTTTTGGGGCTGGGGCCTCGGTTGGCACGACGTGGTCTTGGGCGCGGTGTTCTACGTCATTGCCGGACTCGGCATCACGGCGGGCTTCCACCGCTACTTCACCCATAGGGCCTACAAGGCCAAGCGATGGCTCGAGATCACCATGGCCGTGGCGGCCTGTTTGTCTCTCGAGATGTCGCCCATCGGCTGGGTAGCCGAGCACCGCCGGCACCACCAGTTCAGCGATGAGGAGAACGATCCTCATTCGCCCTGGCGGTTCGGTACGACCAAGCGGGCCCTGACCAAGGGCTTCGTCTACTCCCACATGGGCTGGCTCTTCAACAAAGAGCGGACCAACCCGGAGCGCTTCGCGCCGGACATGCTCAAGGACCCGGCTATGGTCTGGCTCGACGAGCACTACGGCTACATCGTCGCGTCGACCTTCCTGCTACCTACTCTCATCGGCGGGTTGTGGTCCTGGAGCTGGCAAGGTGCCGTTACCGCCTTCTTCTGGGCAGGACTGGTGCGCGTGTCGCTCCTGCACCATGTCACGTTCTCGATCAACTCGATCTGCCACATGGTGGGCGACCGACCGTTCGACTCGGGCGACAAGGCCGCCAACTTCTGGCCCTTGGCCATCCTCAGCTTCGGCGAGTCTTGGCACAACTCACACCACACCGACCCGAGCTGTGCTCGTCACGGCGTTCTGAAGGGACAGATCGACATCACCGCGAGATTGATCTGGATCTTCGAGAAGCTGGGCTGGGCCTGGAACGTCAAATGGCCCCGGATGGACAAGTTCGACTCCAAGCGTCTGGCATCCGCCTAGACCATTCTCTACTAAGCCTGGTGAGCGAAGGGGAGGCTAAATGCCCCTTCGCTCACCCCCGAGCTCTTTGAGCCTATTTTTGCCGCTGGAGTAACGCGGCGACGGTTGTGCGATGGATCTGGAATTGAACAGCGAGGGCGGCAGCGGTGGCCCCACGTCGGTATGCAGCGATCAGCTCTTGTGCGGGGCCGAGCCTGTGCTGGACTTGCTTCACGGGGGGGTGGTTGGCCGGGCTCAGCCTCGCACTAGCTCGATCGCGCAGCTCAGCGAGCGTCTCCGGGCCAGGCAAAAGGTTCGAGTAGAGCTGTCTAAGCTCCACCAATACGTCTGGCCGGACAGCGTCACCCGAGCCGCAGGCCAGGCAGCTCGCGATGCGGAACGGTCGGCTCGCGAGGCGACGGCACCGGCAGCAGGAGGGCGCCCCGTTGCCGGATCAGCCGGGGTGCGTCCAGGTGCTGCCCGCGCAGGCGGTCGCGGTGGCGGCGTGGGCTGAGGTTGTAGAACCGGCCGCGCCCATAGACGCAATCGATCGAGCACAGCCCCGGGCGCTGCCGAGCCAGCTGCGCGCGGATCAGGTCGCCGCCCGGCAGTGGCTCCAGTTTGGTGTGCAGGTGCTGGCCGCTGTCGTGGGTGAGCACGGTGGTGTTGAGGTCAGAGGTCGCGGTAGCCGCCGCGGACAAGTGATCCGGCGAGCCAACTCGCGCGTGTACCGGGGAACGACTCCGTTACCAGCCGCCCTCCCGAGCTGTCGACTCATCGCCGGCTAATTCCCGTAGGTAGGTCGCCGATGATCTGATCCCAGCACCTAGGGGGCAACGACCCCTACCAACGCGGCCATCGCAGGCTTTGTCCAGCCTCCCGGATCAGCGGAGGCAGGCTGGCAGTTGTGCGAGCGCGTCGTCGACAGTGAGGAGCCTCGCGGCGGCGATTTCTTGGGCAGGGACCCATTCGGGAAAGGGGATCTCGATGGTTCGATGGGCGCCTGAGGCAGTGTGCTCGTCGTCGACGGCAGCCAAGCGTTCCTTGGGGAAGCGGTCCGCGACACGAAGGAGAGCGGGCCATAGGCGGCGGTGGATGAGCGTGACCTTCCCGTTAACCAGCCGAGTTGCGATCACGTCGGGCGAGTTGAGAACGCGGCTGAGTACCGCGAAGATTTCGTGGCCGGCCGCGTGTCCCCACCAGCTGCCGCGGATGGGTTCACCGGCGACATATTCGGCAAGATTGGGTACCGGGCCGCGTGCGGACTGCAAGACGATGCCTTGCTCGCGCACCCATTCCAACGGCTCCACGATCATCGATTCAACCACGCGTTCCGCGCGGTTCATCAACGTTGCACTACTGCCCGAGAAGCAGGCAACTGGCTAGCCGGCCTGCCGCCGTCTGAATACTGACCACGGTGCGGCACCTCGGAACGACGAGGCAGTGGTCTCAACACCGGCTCGGGCCGCTTCTCTAGGTTGAAACGCCACCTGATCGCTCGAAATTTGCCCGGCGCGGGGCCGATTACTTACCCTGAGGCGGCGCGTCCTGCCCCATGTAGATCACATTCTCGACACTGTTATAAACGTACCGCTCGCCTGCTTTCAGGGCGGCGGCGTGCGCCTCGCAGACCATTGTCTCGGAGAGGCCCCCCTGACCTTGATCAATCACGAAGTTTCGCCTGGCCCGCTCCTGGCACCGGAGAACTTGGCACTGCAGCACCCGTCCAGTATCCCGCTCTATACAGATGCACCCTTTTGGCCTTGGGGATGGGTGATGAAGCGTGACACTCAAGATCGCCAGCTTTGATTTGCGCCAGCTTCGGAGCGCGGGCCGCAGCCAAGATGGTGAGGCAGCCAGCGGTTCTGTCCATAAGTGGCTTAATCGAATATGTATTCGATGCAGGGCCATGGACTACCTCTACGAGGCCTTACACGACACAGCGATCCGATACGCGGCCGGGAAACGCAATCCCGCCGAGTCAATCGCCGAGCTTCGCGAGATCGCCAATGGCCACGACGACAGCCTGGCTGAGGCGGCCGGCATCACGGCCGGCTCGCGGTAGGCCAGCCCGGTTGCCGTCGGGCATGAGTTGATAGCTGTCGGTATGTTGATCTTGGCCGCCGGCGGTGCGGGGTAGGCCGCTTGACTATGTTGAGCTGGAGCGGTGGTCGCGTGTTGGTTTCCAGCGGGGGAGCGCGGCACTCCACGGGGAGCGCTAGTGCCAACTAGCGTTCCTGAATGGGAACGGCGCTGAGTGGGCCAATTGGTCACCTCAATCCGCGGACCCGGTAGACCCGTTGCCGCTTCGCACGGTGCGCGTCCTGGGTTTTTCTTCGGCAACTGGTACGCCAGGGCGTACGTCCTGGCTGTCGCCGCCGTGGCCGTCCTGGTCGCGCTGGTGCTCTGGATCGGGGCGAGAACGCCAATCTCGCCGGCGTCTGATCTCTTGGAAGGCCGCGACATGCTCGAGAGCCGCTTCTAAGAGGCCGCGGCAAGGGCGGCGGGTCAATCCCAGCTCAGGCGAGCACGACCGTGTCGCCGCGGTGGATGGTCCCGCCATTGATCACCGAGGCGTAGACGCCGACGTTCACTCCGTTGTGCTGAGCGGCCGTGCGGAGGATTCCTGAGTCTTTGGGTAGGTCTCCCTGCGGCAGCGTGATCATCACGCAACGGGGGCATGGTTCGGTGATGGCCAGGCGAACAGTGTCGCCGAGGACGACCGTGCGGCCGATCCAGTCGTTCTCCACGAAGCCGGGATCCTCGCTGCCGGTCGATACGACGATGTTGGGGCGGAATCGGCGCCTCCCCGCTCAGCTCCCGTAGACGGTCAATGGCCGAAGTGGTTAGCAGGTGCACAACGGCACTGTCGAAAAACGTCCCGGCCGGCAGCTCAAAGTCGGTCACGGTGTCTCTGTACTCAAGACCGGCTATGTCGGGCCAATACTCCTCCGCGACCCCTGAAGTCATCCCCTCAGCCCGCGCCTCCACGAAGGCGATCTCCCGGCCGAACGCGCGAGAAAGAATCTGCTCCAGATCAGCTTGATCGTTGCCCACCACCTCCCCGTCAGGAAGCGTGATCCGAACCGGGGAAATCCGTCCTCCGAGTTTCGGAGCCTCGGCATAGGTCGCCCGAAAGTCAAAGAAGCTGCCCCACTTCCTCGGATTCTTAGCTCCCCCGACCTTGCCGGTGGCGCTGTCCACAACGGCGAACTGCCGGTCGCCGAGCAGCCCACGGTCAGTCACTTCCGAGGAGTTCAACTCCTCACCCATCATCGACTTCACCGGATACCGCCACAGCGCCACAACCGAACCAGCCCGGGTCTGCCCTGCCGCGGAAGGCGTCGCAGCGGTCTGCATAACCTGCTCCTATGGCAGCTTGACTGCCCAGATTTCAGGATCAGGTCCGAGCGGCTCTAGCGTCAACCTGCTGTGAGCTCATGACCTGGACGATGAAGCCCGAACCGAAGAGGAGCGCATAGGTTTTCCTTCTGCCTGACCCGCCGACGTGGCCACACCAATCGCCTTGCCTGGTGGATCCCGGAATGGTTCTGGTGCCTGTGGCGCTGTTGGGTGGGTCGCACTGGCCGCGACCATGCGACGCATCCGCAATGGATGATCCCGAAGTCGGTGGCCAGGCCAGCGGTGGCCTCCGCCTGGAGCGGTGGCAGGGTCCGGGTCCGGGTCATCAGCCGCTGGTCGGCGGTCGCTGCATCTCGCGGGAAGGCTGATCCTGGTGCTGGCTGACCGCGTCGACCTTCGCGTTCCGGTCGCTTCGTCGGCTGCTTTTGAGGTGACTGGGCGCTCGGTTCGGTCAGATGTCGTGGCGCGCGTACTGTGGGGGACTACCAGAGAACATTGCTGCTGACATCCGGTTGGTAGGTCCCTGGCGCTCACTATCTGGCCCTTGCAATGGGGGCCTCTACGGACTTCGACATGCATGGTGACTCGCCAACCGTCCGCGCAGATCACTTCGCGCCCCACCCCGACCTCTGCCGCACTTGCGGACATCCGCTCTCAGCGCACGATGCGATCAGCATGCGGTGGTGCGCTGCCAGCGAGCTCGGCGTTGAGAACCGAGCCTGCATCTGTTCCGGTGTCGTTCAGGCCGACCGGGTGCTCACTCACTACTGACCTCGCCCGGTTCGGCAGTGCGGTCCAGCGGCATTCGAGGGCGGCAAGCCGGTCCGTGACAGGCAGCGCCTGTCCTCGTGCCCACGGCAGCTCGCGGGGACATTTCTCGGTTCGGAAACGTCCGCAGGAGCATCCCCGGCCGGGTTAGGTCGTGCGATAACGCGTCTTCCGGCGCTTGCGAGGTTCGCGCCGCGACCTCTCGTCCTCAATCTGGCGGATCAGGTCTCTACGCACCTCCGCGAGGGCATGATCAAGGTTGTGCTCGTGAGAGGTGGCCACGAGGTGCGCCCGTCCCGCTAGCCAGGCTTGAAGGGTGACCTTCTGGTCCGGGCCCTCGGTGTCTTTCAATGACACCTCGAGGTCGACCTGGTCGTGTTCCCATCCAGACAGGTGCGGCGCGAGTGCGGACAGGGCCTCGAGTATGCGCGGCCGGTCGGCTGCCGCGAAGCCGGCGCCGAGACGCAGACGCTCATCCAGGGTCGCTGTTGGGCTGTTCTCGGTTCCGCTCATCGGTGCGCCTCTCTCCTGGGTTCAGCCTATGACGTCAGCCTGACCGGCCGTGCCTGTCGGCGGGCGCTGTCGCCAGCGCGGCGGCGCACGCCCGCGACCGCGCTGGTCTGGGCAGAGGTCTTGGTGGGGCCCGACACCACGGGGTTCCACGTCGAGGGCTCCCGGTCGCGGCAGGTGTTCAGCGAGTACCTGGGCATCGACACCACCACCGGCAGCTGCCCGGCGGCCATGTCAGCACAGTCACCGGATCTTTGGCCGCCAGTCGCGATCAGGCGTCGAGTATTGCCGCTGTGCCGGCAGGGTACCCCGCTGTACCGCCGGGTAGGCCCGCGGCGGGATGCTCACCACCACCACCAGATCACCCACTGCCGCGGCGCCGGCTGGCGTGGCCGCCCGCGCCTGCGGCCCCAGCTCCTCCACCAGATCCTTGAGGGCCTGCGGCCCGCGCGAGTTACACAACACCACGTCCTAGCCGGCCGCGATTGCCAACCGCGCTTCCGTGCCGCCGATGCGTCCGCTGCCGATGAAGCCAACCGTCGTCACGCCAATGGTTAACCCTGGGCCGGGCGACCGGCATTCCACGATGCCGCCTCTAACGCTGGGATCATGAAGATGATCAACGCGATCAACACGACCGCGGCGACGCAGATACAGCGAGACGGCTCAGACGCGAGAACGTCGAGTCTGCTCCACCGGTCGCGGTGCCCGGGTCGGTTCCCCCGCGTGGGGCAGCCGGGGAGGATGCGTGGTCGATGGTCGGGACTGATCGAAAGGCCGGCCATGTCAGCCTCCTTTGGGAATCCGTGATCGCGCACCTCGGTTTGGGCTTTCGCCCCCGATGGCTCCGCGATACGCGTGATGATCAAGATCTTGCTGCGGCCAGGCCATCATTTGATGGCGCGATGCGCTCGTTCATCCGACTGTGCAACTGACGAAGGCCTATGACAACGGGTCTTGGGCCTTTCTGACGAAGGCGCTCGTAAGGTGTTTGGCCGCCAAGAACGCCGTGAGGGCGGTGATAGTGGTAGTAGTCCACCCACTCTTGCAGTTTTCTCAGAGAAGAGGTTGGCGTCGTCGATGACCTGGCCTTCGAGGGGGCCGGTCAGTGATCGCCGAGCAGGAAGGCTGGACCTCGGCTAAGGTCGGAACGTTGGGCGAGCACCTTGCGGGCCGGGCGCTCACGCTGATCAGTGTCACGCAAGGGCCCGAGAACCTGGGCACAGCGACTTTCAAGATCGTGGCGCCCACATGGTCTCTATCGGGCCCTAACTCTTGCTCCCGGGGAGTGCGTCAGATGACCCTCGAAATGAGCTTTCACTAGGGAATATCGTCACGCGATCTCATTGTTGATCATGGACTGTTTCTAATCTGTCGGTCGTAGGTCCTGCATATCCGCTTGAGTGCAGTTGATGCTTAGTCGTCTGTGGGCTCGTCCCAGTCGTTGCCGGCCGCCAAGAAAGTGCCGATCAAGATCCCCTTTGAGCGGCGTCCCGGGCCGACTGCGGCTCGATCAGACGTCAACTCGTCAGGGAACCACGACCGAAACCCCTGATACGTGCGCGGATACTCATGCCCACTGACCGGACGCGGATCGTCGGCCACGACCACCCGGTACTTCACTCAAGCGGATATGCAGGTCGTAGGTTCGATTCCTACCGGGGGGCAAAACTAGCTGCGAGCGTCGGGAATGGCGGATTCCACGCGCGATGCGCGATCAGATAAAAAACATGCTCTGATTAGGTGCTCCAGTTTCGAGATCCGCGAAAAGACGGCGTTGCTCCCCAACATGTGGGATAGATTGCCTCTTCTCCATCGCGCATGGCTCGAAACATGCAGGAATGCCCGCGCGCGGCCCACGGCGTAGCGTGTGCGCTATGTCCCTCATCATGAATCGCGCATGAGTAGGCCGCGCATCTTCCTGGGGTCGTCAGGCAAGCAGGCCAAACTGCTCCAGGCGATCACACGCGGGCTCGGGGACGTCGCCGACGTCGAGCCCTGGACGACCACGTTCAACCCGGGACGGTCCACCCTCGACCGGCTTGTCGAGCTCTCCCAGGAGGTCGATTTCGCCGCGTTCGTGTTTGCCCAGGACGACTGGACCGCGACCGATGCGTCCCAGTCCGGCCAGGCGTCGCCGCGCGACAACGTGGTGTTCGAGGCCGGGCTGTTCGGCGGCGCACTCGGCATCCGGCGCACGTTCATCCTCCACGCGACCGGTTCGAAGCTGCCGAGTGACCTGCTCGGGCTGACCTCCGTCCGCTACGACCCAGCCACCAGCCCGGCGGAGGTTCGGGCGATTAACCAGAAGCTCCGCAAGGCGATCGAGACCGAGGGTCGCCGCAGCCCGGTCGAGGGCCTGTGGTGGCAGCTCTCGCTTACCGCGCGGAGCGAGGACGAACCGTCGGCGGTGAGCCTCCTGCGCATCTCGCGGGACCGCGACGGTGCCCTGAACGTCAACGGCCGGGCATGGCAGGAGGACGGCACCCTGTCGGCCCGCTACTGGAGCGAGGCTGCGAAGGAGCGCAGGGATCCGGCCAGCATCTTGTACTTCTGGAAGGGCGAGCGCCCTCGGCATCCGAATGCCCCGCAGCTCGAGGGTACCGGCGAGATCAGGGTGGAATCCGCCGACCGTGCCACCGGGTACTGGACGACACGGTCGGATCGCGACCCCGGGCTGAACGCCCGAACCGCCGGCGTCTACCTTCGAGCCGACCCCTCAGACCTCCAGGTGCTCGACGGCGGGAGCCCGGAGGAGCGGGCCCAGCTCATCGCCCAGCGCCTCCGGGAGTGGAAGGCGGCCACGAACGCATTCTGAGTACCGACCGCGTGGCGTGAACGCCATGATGCGGGGGCTCACGGTCGGAGCCGGCAGCAGCTTTCTCGGCGCCTTCACGACCTTCTCGGCGTTCGCGTACGAGACGCAGGAGTTGATCCGAGAAGTGCAGGTCGCGCTCGCTGCCAGCACGCTCGTCGAAGGCATAGCCCATCACGAGCAGCTCGACCTGCTGATCGCCGGCGACGACGTAGAGGCGAAGCGGAAGGTCTCGCAGCTCGTCTCCGACGGCCGCTCGACGTCGGACCGCTCGCCCGCGCCCAGCAGCTATAGAGCTTGCCGTCGAGGATCACCTCTCGCAGAGCGCGGTAGTAGCGCGCTATCCCCGCCGAGGATGCCTTGAGGTAGTACGGCGTTAGCCAGCCTGGACTTCTGCCGGGAGCGCACGGTGTGTTGCCAGGCTGACCTGAGCCGTCGCCGACCAGCGCCGGTAGCGCACGACGCCTACAGTGCACAGGGCAGGTACGAGTCCATCATCGCGAGGTGATCCTTAATGCGCTTTGCTCTGGCGGCCCAACAGCGCGCGACCCGACGGGGTGCTGCTCGCTGACGGTCGCGCCGAGGTACACAAAGACCAGTGCGAGTAGCGACGAGATCGAATAGCTTGGCGCGTTGCGTGCCGCCGACCAGGTGCTCGACTACGCCGCGACCGTGGGGGACGTACCGGAGCGGGATTTCGACGCGCTCCTGGCTTGCCACGGAGCGTCCCTGCGTCGCTACCAGCGGCTGCTGCGCCCGGTGGCCGGGCCGCATCCCGCCGACACTTTCGCCCCTGCGCTGCGCTCCTGGCTGCCAATGACGAGCGCGGCGGTTACACCGACCCTGGCGAGGTGCAGTTCTTGAGGACCTGAGCGGTTGTGGATGGTTATCGCTAGTTCGTCCCTACGATTCTCCCGTGACCGTCGCGACCTTCTTGGCACAGAGCCTGCCGCTGGTGCTGATTGCGGCCGTGAGCCCGGTGCTGTTTCTCAACGCCTCACGGGTCGTCGAGTCCGCGGGCATCTCCGCAGGTCTCTGCTTTGGCGGTGGGGCCGTCCTCTGCCTTGTCGCTTTGGGCATCCCGACGATGGGTTTGATGGGTGCCGCGACGTCGCAGCTGATCGCCGCCGATCTAGCCTCCCGTAGCGTCGACCTGACGCTCGCGCTGGTGCTGATCACGTATGGTGCCTGGCAGGTCGCGCGGAGCCGCCGGGCTCGGACTGCTACGGGCGCATCGCGTGAGACCAAAGATGAAGCGCTGCCCACGGGTGGTCGCGCGCTGTTCGCCGCCGGGCTGCTCGGAATGCTCACCAACTTCACGACTCTGCCGCTTTATCTGAGCGTCGCCCAGCGCATCGGCACCGTCGCAGCCCCGTGGTGGGCAAGGGCTCTGCTGCTGGTCTTGGTGGTAGTCGTTGTGGCAGCGCCTGTCTGGCTCCCCATCGGGGTCAGAGCTGTCGCCCCAGAGCACTCTCGGATCAAACCGCAGACCCGACATAGGATCCAGACGGCCACCCAGCGGATCTCGATCGGCGCCTGCTTCGTGGGCGGAGCGTTGATCATCTGGCACGTCCTCCGAGGCTGAGGATCTCATAGCTAGCTAAGGGGTCGGGCCGCCCCTGGAGTTGGGGACGCGCCGGCGGTGCCGCCTGATCCTGGCTGCGGACCTGCCTCCAGTTCGGGTGCACAAGTGCGCGAACCGTAGGAGAGGCACGCTCGATCGCCCAGCCGATCTCATGGTCGCCGGTGCCGGAGTCCGCCGTCGCAGCCTCACGGGCAAGCGCCGCGTAGACCGCGCTGTCAGGGCAGAACGGCTCATGCGCGCCCGTGCCAGATGGGGAGGAGAGCCGCCTAGCGGCGGCGGTACATGCGGTGGCGGTTCACAACGTGGTGGCCAGAGGCTGCGCGTCTAGCAATGCGTTCACCGCGGCGCGTGCCGACACGGCGACGTCCGGTCGGCGGTCCATGCGCGCCGCCAACCCGGCCCCGTCGTAGATGAGCTGCAGCTGAGTGGCCAGCATGTTTGGGTCGGCTGCTCCGGCGTCAGTCGCCAGGTCACGAAACATGCCATGAATCCAGGCGCGATACTCGTCAGCGGCCTGTTCGACCAGGCCGCCTCGAGGTGCCTCGGACGCGGCCGCGACGAACGCGCAGCCATGAAAGTCGGGCTCGGCGAACAACTCGGCCTGCGCCGCAAACACGGCCAGGATGCGATCCCGTGGCGTATGGGTCGATGCGATGGCAGCTGTCAAACGCCCCGTGGTGCCCGCGTGCCGCTCCTCCAAGTACGCCCGGACGAGCGCCTCCTTGGACCCGAACGTGTTGTACAGGGACGCCTTGGCGACACCGGCCTTCTCGATAACGCGGTCGATGCCGACGCTCTGCACACCCTCGGCGTAGAACAATTCGCTGGCCGCGTCGAGAAGCCGACGACTTGCCGAAGGACGCTTATCGGAGCCGCGCTCAGTCGTGGTGGACATCAGGGCTCCTCATGGACCGGTCTGTCCAGTTTAAGTTGTCCCCGGTCCCCTGCGCGGCGACCTGCACGCGGTCGAGGTAGAACGCAATTGTGGGACGTGTTGCCAATGTCAATGCTCCTGGTTTCTTGATGAGTCCGCGGCAAGGTGGACCAGCTTTGGGTGTCGGGTGGACCAGAGTGTGACGTCAGACGGCGGTGCGGCCACCGTCGACCGGGACGAGGGCGCCGGTGACATAGCTCGCTTGCGGTGAGGCGAGGAACGCGATGACCCCCGCGATCTCTTCGACCTGTGCCCCGCGCCCCAGCAAGGTGGTGGCCCCCAACTGCTCGATCCGCTCGGCACTCGCTCCGTCGCTGAACACCGGGCCCGGTGCGATCGTGTTGATTCGGACTCCGGACGGGCTGAACTCGGTGGCCCAGGCGCGGCTCATCGCGGTCAGCGCCGCCTTGGTGGCGCCATAGGCGGCGCCGCCGACCAGACCGACGTTCCCGGCCATGCTGTCGAGACTGATGATGCTCCCGTTCCCGCGGGCCGCCATCCCGGGTGCAAGCGCGGCGACCAGCTGGTAGGGCGCCCGCACGTTGCCGGAGAACATCTTGTCGAACGTGTCCAGGTCCAGCTCGGCGCTCGGGCCGAACCAGGACATGCCCGCGTTGTTCACCAGCACGTCGACGTCGCCGGCCTCCGTGGCCAGGCGATCCACATCCGCGGCGACTGTGAGATCGGCCTTCAGGAAGCGGGCGCGTCCACCGTCCTCCTCGATGAGCTTCACCGTCTCGGCGCCACGGGCGTCGTCGCGCCCGTGGACGAGGACGACGAAGCCCTCGCTGGCGAGCTGGCGTGCGGTCGCCCGTCCGATGCCGGAGGTGGCCCCAGTCACCAGAGCCACCTGTGGGTGTAGGTCGAGGTTCATCTGCTCGGTCATGACGTCTCCAAACGGTGATTGAGTAGACCTGTCTGTCTATTCTGACAATGTAGACCGTCCTGTTCAATTGCGCAAGACCTCCTGATGCAGCGGCGTCGTCCTCGACCGGCGGCATCTCTCCGGCCACCGGCAGGCGCCCAGGACCGGTCGGCGATGTCGAAGAGCTCGGCTCGCACGACTGTCCGGCAGTTGCTGACGATGACGGCCGGTTGGACGGCCGACTTGGACCCGGGGCCGGCCAGACCGCAGCTGGTGAGACGAGTGCTCACGTCGGGTCCGGACGGTGATCCGGGCACATTCGCCTACTCCGACATTGGGCCGCATCTGCTCTCAGGTGTGCTGGCCACGGCGAGGATGCGCTCGGCCGGACACCCACCTGTTAACTGACGCCAGAGATTCCGAGCCGGTCGGGTCCTTCGCGGTGTGCTACCAGGTGTCCGACACCACGGTGCGCGATCGCCGGATCCGGCGTACGGCGCTCTCGCACGCCCTGCTGTCGTACGTGTTCGGTGCCGGCGATCGTGGCGGGTCCGGTCAACCTCAATTCGTTGGCCTCAGTTGCGATAACTCCCGTGGCGGAACTCGTCTACAAGTCCCGGGTGAGACGGAGACCAATCGAGCTCGGTTCGAGCCTTGGCCGCGATGGTGCCCTGATCGAGCAGCAGGACTTCGGCGAAATAGTCGCCTAGTCGTTTCCGAGCCTCCTCGTCGGAGCCGGGTACCGCCCCTGGAGCGCCGACTGCTACGGCGGCAGCCTCAGTGAGTTCGGCGACGGTCGGGTTCAATCCGTTCCCGATGACGTAGTAGCCACGGGCCGCGTCGTGTTCCAATACGCGTCGGAAGAAGTCGGCGATATCCGCAACGTGGACCGTCGGCCAGTGCTGTTGTCCTGTGCCGAGCATGATCAAGTTGCCCTGGGCGTCGCGCGGCGAGCCGAGAAGTAGCCCGGGAACCCCGCCGCCGCCGTCACCGTAAGCCACGCCCGACACGACCACCACGCCGCGCATGTCCTTCACGCCAAGCACTCGGCGTTCGATCGGTTCCTTCCACGCCACCAGCGCGGGCGCCTGGAACGGAGAGTCCTCCGTGATGGAGGTGTTGGCGCCGTAGACCCACACACCGCTGATCTCGATGTAGGGCTTGCCGGTGCCGGCGAATGCATCGATCGCTGCGTCGACCACTGCAGAGTCCAGGTCGGCGCTGGTGGCGTCACCCGGACTGGCTGTGTGGATTGCCGCGTCCGCATCACCGAAGACGCTCCCGACTGCCGGTCGATCGTAGAGATCGACCACTATCGGGGTGGCGCCTCGGGCGCCGACGATTTCGGCCTGGTCGTCGTTGCGGACGAGCGCCGTCACGTCATGCCCATGCTTGTACAAATCCGTTAGTACGTGAGATCCGATGAACCCCGTTGCACCGGTGAGTACCACCTTCATGGCTAGAGCCTCCTGCTTCGATCGTCAGAGAATTACTTGACCATTCAAGTGAACCTCGGATAAGTTGAACTGTCAAGTGACTGCGATTGCCAGGCACCGGATCGAAGGTGAATGAATGTGCGAACAGCTGTACCAATGAAGCCTGCAAGAGAGCGACTCAATAATCATTGGAGCCTTCGAGGTTTGAACCTTGACCGTGACCGACAGTTACGAAACATACGCCGTGCCGAGCGGCTCAATCACTTGAATCGTCGAGTGATCGGTATTCTGATCCCATGGCTGGAAGAGCCCGCCGCAGCGCCGAGGAACCGCCCGTGAAGTGGCTGACAGACGCCGAACTGGACTCCTGGTTATCCGTTGTGCGGTTGATCACCTGGCTTCCCTGGTCGATCGATCAGCAGCTGCAGCGCGACTCGAACCTTGGGATGGTCGAGTACCAGGTTCTGGCCATGCTCTCCACGAGTCCACAGCGAACCATGCGGATGAGCTCGCTTGCCGAAGTCACCAACGCGTCGCTATCCCGGCTGTCACACCTGGTCAAACGCCTCGAGCAGCGCGGCCTGGTGCGCCGCGAGCCCAATCCGACGGACGGGCGCTTCACCAATGCCATCTTGACCGACAAGGGCTTCGAAACACTCGCCGAAGCAGCGCCCGGACACGTGGCACATGTGCGATCACTCGTCATCGACGTCCTGTCCCCAGAGCAGCTGCGCCGCCTCGGCCGCGACGCCGACCGCATAATGTCGCGCATCGACACCCTTGCAATCAACTAGTGGACCGCAACTGAAGTTGTTTTACGGTTGGCTTTCGTCAGGATCTGGTCGGCGGTCTTGGTCCAGACGAAGGGTTGGCAGCGGTCGTTCCATCCGTTGATGAAGGCCCGGATCTTGATCATGAGGTCTCGGACGGAGGGAAACGCGCCGCGGTGGATGGCTTGGCGTTCGATGATGCCGAACCAGACCTCGACCAGGTTCAGCCATGATCCCGAGGTTGGGGTGAAGTGGATATGGATCCTGGGGTTCGCCGCCAGCCAGGCCTTCACCTTGGGATGCTTGTGGGCGGCGTAGTTGTCCATGATCAGGTGCAGTTGCTGGTCGGGGTAGGCGCGGGCGAGGTGGCGGAGGAAGACCAGGAACTCATGGTGCCGGTGCCGCGGTTTGCACACTCCGGTGACCTGGCCGGTGGCGATCTCGAGTGCGGCGAACAAGGTGGTGGTGCCGTGCCGGACGTAATCGTGGGTGCGTTTCTCGGCCTGCCCGGGCTGCATCGGCAACGTCTTCTGGGTCCGGTTCAACGCCTGGATCTGGGACTTCTCATCGATGCTGAGCACGATCGCGTTCTCCGGTGGGTTCAGATACAACCCGACCACATCGGTGACCTTGGCGACCAGCTCCGGATCGGTAGAGAACTTAAACGTCTCCACCCGCCACGGCTGCACCCGGTGATGCCGCCAGGTCCGCAGCACCGTCGAGGCATCCACCCCCAAATGGTCGGCCAGCAGCCGAGACGACCAATGCGTCACGCCCAGCCCGGCCGGCGGAGGTGTCAGTGTGGCGGCCAAGATCTTGGCCCGGTCCACCGTCCGCGGCCGGCCCGAGCGTCGCTCATCCTCCAGGCCCCCAACCCCCGAGCTCGCATACCGGTCCCGCCAGCCGATCACCGTGGGACGCGACACCCCGACCCGGTCGGCGATCTCAGTGTTGGACACCCCATCGGCGGCGAGCAGCACGATCCGGGCCCGCTGCGCCAGCCCAGCTCTGATCGAGCTCGACCGAGTCCACGACTCCAACAGCTCACGATCACCCGGCCGCAGGCCCAACGGTTGCGCGCGCACCCCTCATTCTCACGCATCCGACTGTAAAAGTACTTTAGACGCGCGGCACTAGCAGTCGTGCTGCACTGCCACCAGGTCTGGCCGGGTGTCCATGACAACGCCGGGATCCCATCCGCCAACCACATGGGACGTTCTCGCAATATCGACGACACAGTCCCGCTGAGCGTTCCGTGTGTTACCCACGTCCCCACCGGGCGCGCCCCGGTTAGCCGGTCCACTAGGGGACTCAGACGCGGCGCATAGTGTTCGCCGAGGTTCTCGATCTTCGAGGAGTGATGTGGTATCTGAACCAACTCATAAGGCAGGCGCTGAAACGGCCACGCGGCACGCGGACACGAGAGTCCGGGTCGGGATTCTCGGGGCGGCGAAGATCGCACCTATCGCCATGGTCAAGCCCGCAGCCGACGAGTCTGAGGTCGAAGTGACTGCTGTCGCAGCACGTGATTTTGAACGCGCCCGCCGGTTCGCGGCGAAACACAAGATTTCTGAGGCGTACGGCTCGTACGCGCAACTGCTCGCGGACCCAAGCATCGACGCCGTCTACATAGCTGTGCCGAATGGGTTGCATGGACGTTGGACTAAAGCCGCCTTGGAAGCCGGCAAGCATGTGCTGTGCGAGAAGCCTTTCGCTGCCAATGCCGAGGAAGCGGCGTCGGTCGCGGAGGCGGCTCGTCATTCGGGGATGGTCGTGATGGAGGCCTTCCACTACCGGTATCACGCCTTGACGGCGCGGATGCTGGAGATCCTCAACTCCGGTGAGCTGGGCACGATCACCAAGATGGAGGCGTGGCTCTGCTTCCCGCTGGTGCCGCCGAACAACGTCAGGTGGGACTATCAGCTCGCCGGTGGAGCGTTGATAGATGCCGGCTGTTACACCATCCACTTGCTACGGACGCTAGCGGGCGCGGAACCTGATGTTTCCTCCGCAACAGCCAAGACCCGCCGCGCTGCGGTGGATCGGCTGTTGAAAGCCGAGCTCGCCTTTCCTGGCGGTTGCACGGGGTTGATCACGGCATCCATGCTCTCGCGTCGAGTGCTGGGCGCCGGTGCCCGGGTGAGCGGTACCCGCGGCACGATGGAGGTGTTAGGCCCCTATGTCCCCCAGCTGGTGCATCGCCTGGTGGTTCGCTCAGACACCCGCCGCGCGGTCGAACACGTGCCGCGGCAACCGTCCACCTATGCCAGTCAGCTGCGGGCGTTCACCGGCGCCATCTTGCGAGGCGAACCTGTGCTCACCGGACTCGACGACGCGGTCGCCAACATGACGGTGATCGACGCGTGCTACGCAGCAGCTGGCCTCCCCCGGCGAGAACCTAGCCGCTGACCATCTCCGCCGCCGACTGCAACAGCGCCAACTGCGCGGAAGCTGGGCACGGGGACTTTCAAGATCGCGTTCCCCACATGGTCTCTATTGGGCGCTAATTCTTGCTCACGTCTACAGCGTCGGGAATCTGGACATGAACCCCCTGAGGCGCGACGCCGCCATGATCACGGTGCGTCGGATCGCTCGTTGGAGAATCCTGGGTGACGTCGTCCACATGAGCTAGCGCTGCAGAGCCTGGACCGCACGCATCTGATCCGCCAGCGAGTCCATCACTCGCTGGGCAGTCAGCGGTAGATAGGTTCCTGGGACCGGTTCATATCGAAACTGCCAGCTGACTGTGTTGCTGAAGGCGAGTACATGAACGGCCAGCTTGATGCCGCTGTTGGTGGTCAGGACGTAACCGATCTGCGCTGGCGGATCGCTGTCGGGCGCCAGCGGCGTGCGGGTGATCAAGCCCCGGCTGGCCGGACGAGCGTGCACCTCCACATGAGCCTGGTCGCAATTGTCGAGCACAGCAGCCAGCCGGCCGAACTCCCGATCCGCTCCCGCGAGATCTGCGAAGCGATAGGTGAAGAGCGATACTGCCGAGCCGTTGACTTCCCAGAAGGTGCCGACTCCGTCGAGTGCTTCTTGTGGAACACGGTTCAATACGGTCGCCTCGAACAACGGCCCGCAAGCCGTGGGAACGATATAGCCGTCCTGTTCGCCGGTCCAGCGACGATCGATCACCGAGGCCTCATTCGTCCCGTCGTAGCCGGCGTACACGCCTTGCACGTCCGAAAGGGAGAACAGCGGCGCCTGGGCCGGCCAGAATCGCCACACCACAAGTCCGGCGAGCAGTGCCACTACTACGGCGACCAGCACGAGCCTGCGCCACCGCGATAGCCGGCCCGATTCGCCCATGCCCACAGCCAGGACCTCGGGTTCGGACTGCGGCGACGCGGTCGTCACAGCCTCGATGGTAGTCACCGGGACGTAGCGACACTGCCTAGTCGAGCCCGTGGGAGTGGACAGCTATCGATCTTGAAGGGAAGACTGAGAGGACCTCGGCGTCTAATCCGTGAGGTTGTCGGCGGCCCATCCCATGTGGTCGTGGACGGCGTCGGCCGCTGCCGCGACGTCGCCCGAAGCGATGGCGTCAACGATGGCCTCGTGGCGCTCGACGTCCATGTTTCCAATGGCACGCTCGAGCCCGGCGAACATGATCGACATCCGGATGGACCCTTCGAGGGATTCCCAGGTATGCATCAACGTGTCATTGTCGGTGAGCCGGCACAGGCCGCGGTGGAAGTTGAGGTCGGCCTCGATCCTGCCTTCGAGGTCGACGTCGGCCCGTGCTTCGCTCATGGTGCGGAGCAGGCTGCGCAACTCTGCGGTTGTTTCGGCTCGATCAGCCCGCTGCGCCAGCGCTCGTGCGGCCATGGCCTCAAGGGCCGCCCGAACGGCGTAGATGTCACCGATCTCTTTGGGGCCGAGGTGTCGTACATATAAGCGTCCCCGGACGGTGCCAGCCGTGAGTAGGCCCTCCTGCTGCAGCTGTCGCATGGCTTCGCGGAGTGTGCCGCGGCTGATCTGGAGCCGTTCGGAGAGCTCGGTTTCCACCATCGGGGTCTGGGGCGGCAACTGTCCGCTAGTGATGGCCGAGCGCAGCGAGGCCACGGCCTGCTCGCGGAGGTTGATCTTGGTGAGTCCGGCCAGACCCGCTGCTGCGGTCACGTGGTGGTCCTTGCCGTCGCTGTGGGCTGCCGACGTTTGGTTTCTGACAGAACTGTAGGACAGCTGCGCATATGCAGAGTCACATCGTTTCTGGATTGTTGTCAACAGTCAACTGTCGATGTTGACAGTCGGCTGGCGACAAGCTTACGCTCCGATCGGACGAGGTTGACGCGCGGCGGCCACGACCGCTGGCGCCTCGCCAGAGGAGTCAACGATGGCGCCGCAGCACACCGCAGTGATCACTGGGTCCGTATCGCGCGATGCCCCTATCAGACTGAAGTCACGCGGGACGTCAACAGCGGCAGCATCTCCATTGGCTCGCGTCGCAGGAGCTGAGAAATCCCTTGTCGTCAACGAGTTGCGCTGCTTGTCGAAAGATCGGCGGCCGCCGCCGCGCGCTCTTTACGGCGAGCGCCACGAGTGCAACGATCAACCACAACGATCTGGATACTTGCAAGTAGCTTGCGTTGACTGTAGCCCTGGTACGTGGTGGGTTTGGTCTGAGTTCTTGCTGAGAGCGAGGCGATGCAGTGACGCAGATCGCCGCCGGGACGCGAACCACTCCCGGCCGCGCACCAAGAGGCGGCACAACGCGAATCAGCCCATCGCGGCAAGAACCACCTACACGACGCAGCAGGCACCTAGGGCCGCGCCAACCGCTACTGACCCGGGTTACTCCCGGTTGGGGTCACGCCCGGCAACACTCACACGAGGAAGGAAACAATGAACGACAATCACGATCAAATTGAGCCATCAACGCAGCTGGCTGGCAGCGGAGCCGACTGGAGGACCAACTGGACTCCCAGCCGCCGACACTTCCTCACCTTGACCGGTCTTGCCCTCGGGGGCGCGGCGCTGGGCCTCGGAGTATCTGCGTGCGGCACCGCGCAAACCGGTAGCAGCGCGGGCCAAGCGAAGGGTCGTGCCGGCGCGGCCGGAGAGACGATGTTCGTGGCCGGCTTCCAGTGGAACCCGCCGAAGACCTTCAACCCGTTTGCGGCCTCGCCTGACTGGCCGACCAGCATTGTGACGAACCAATCACAGCTCATTTATGAAACCTTGCTGCGCTTCAACATCCTGGACGGCTCCCTCTCGCCGGGTCTTGCCAAGGAGCTCCAGCAGCCCGATGACCAGACATTCACACTGCCGCTGCAGGACGGCACTAAGTGGTCCGACGGGTCGGACCTCACGGCCGACGACGTTGTCTTTACCTTCGAGCTCGGCAAGACCGCGCCGGTGAGCTTCGCCACGCTCTGGCAATACATCGACTCGGTCAAGGCGACCGACCCCAGGACAGTCGAGTTCAAGCTCAAGTCCAAGCCATATAACCCTATCTTCGTGAAGAACTTCATCACGGTTACCGCCATCGTGCCTAAGGCCGTCTTCGGCAGCATCTCACCCGACAAGATTTCGTCAGAGACCAACACCAAGCCGATCGGCTCCGGTCCGTTCTTGCTGGATAAGTACGACCAGACCCAGGTCAACCTCAAGCGGAATGACAACTACTGGGGCAAGACTGCATTCGGTACTCCGGCGATGACCACCATCAACCACCCGATCTTCAAGAGCAATAACGACGGCGACCTCAAGCTGGAGAGCGGCGAGATCGACGCCAGCCAGCAGTTCACCGCCCAGATCTGGAAGATGTGGGAGGCCGGCAAGCCAGTCGGCACCTGGATGAAGCAGAAGCCGTATCACGTGCCGGGGCAGATCCCGCTGCTGATCTTCAACCTGAACAAGCCAGGCCTGGAGAACCCGAAGGTCCGGCTGGCCATCGCGTACGGCATCGACTACCCGAATATCGCCACCACCGCGATGTCGGACTATTCCGTGCCAGCCAACGCCAGCCTGATTGTGCCGAGCGGATACGAGTCGAAGTTCTACGACGCCGCAGCGGTGGAGTCGGAGGGCTGGAAGTTTGACCCGGCCAAGGCGGTCGAGATCTTGGAGGGTGAGCTGAAGGCTAAGAAGGGCTCGGACGGCATCTACGAGCTGCCAGACGGCACCAAGCTCGGCGGCTGGAAGTTGGTCACCCCGACGGGGTGGACCGACTGGAACACTGCCTGCGAGATCGTGGCGAAGTCGGCTAAGGAGATCGGGATCGGCATCAGCACCGAGTTTCCGCAGTTTGCGACGATGTATGCCAGGTTGCAAAACGGCGATTTCGATTGCGCCATGTACAACTACACCGGTGTCAATCCGGCCAGCCCATGGATCCGCTTCCGCGATGCGTTGGACGATCGGGGGGTACCCCCGATGGGCAAGACTGCATTCTGGAACTACAACCGGTTCAAGAACGCCGACGTTGCGGCTCAGGTTGATGCTGCCGCAGCGGCGAAGTCCGATGCCGAGGCTAAGGCCGCTTACTCTGCCCTCGACAAGATCTATCGCGAGAACATTCCTGTAGTGCCGCTGATGTACCGCCCGCTGAGCTTCTACGAGTTCAATCAGAGCAACTGGGAGAACTTCCCGACCGAGGAGAACCCATACGCTCCGCCCATGTGGGGCGGCGCGGGCATCCAGTGGCTGTTCAAGATCAAGAAGGTTGGCACATAGATCCCAATAGGTCTGACGCAAAGGAGCGAAGGCGGCAAACATGGCCCTAGCGAAATACCTCGGTCGGAAACTGGCCTGGACCCTCGTGGTCTTCGTCGTTGCTCTGCTGCTGAACTTCCTCCTCCCTCGCCTCATCCCGGGCAACCCGGTCGACGCCATCGTCGGCCAGCTTGCCACGGGTGGGGGCGCCGGGGGTGAACAGCTGCAGCAGGTCCACGAGAAGTACATGGCTGAATTCGGCCTCGACAAGCCACTGTGGCAGCAGTTCTTCATCTATGTCGGCAATGTGTTCCAGGGCAACCTCGGCACCTCGTTTGCGCAGTATCCAGCCTCGGTCAACACCCTGATCGGGCAGGCGCTGCCCTGGAGTATCGCGATCATGCTTCCGGCGATCATCGTAGGTTGGATTGTTGGCAACCTGCTCGGCGCGGTGGCGGCGTTCAAGGGCGGCTGGCTGGACCGGGGCGCATTCATCGGGTCGCTGTTCTTCTCCAGCGTCCCGCCGTTCGCGCTGGCCATCATTCTGCTGTTCTTGGTCGCAGCGAAGGGGGGCATCCTGCCGGTCGGCGGAGCGTACTCCTTCGGTTTGACGCCCGAGTTTTCCTTGGCGTTCTTCGGTGACGCCATTACCTACTGGTGGTTACCGTTCTGGTCGCTCGTGTTGGTGTTTATTGGCGGCCAGGCGGTGGGCATGCGATCGATGGCAATCTACGAGCTCGGATCGGATTATGTGAACTACAACCGTGGTCTTGGCGTGAAGGAAGGCCACACGGTCCGCTACATCTTCCGCAACGCCATGCTCCCGCAGTTCACCGGCTTGGCGCTGTCCATCGCTGCGCTCATCACGGGCGGCCTGATCACCGAGCTGGTGTTCTCCTACCCCGGCCTCGGCTCGTTGTTGTTCAGCGCCATCGGTACGAACGACTACCCGGTGATTTCGGCGATCACTCTGTTGATCACAATAGCCGTGCTCATTGCCAACCTTGCCGCCGACATCCTCACCGGCTTCATCGATCCCCGGATACGGGCAGTCCAGAGCGGAGAGCGCTGATGAGTTTACGTGGACTGAGTCCTAGATTTTGGGTGGCTGCCGTGCTGGTCGCCTTCGTAGTCCTCGTCGGGTTGATCGGACCGCTGATCGTGTCGACCAACCCGGATGCCACGGTCGGCGGGCTATACGAGGAGCCGCAGTGCTGCGGCTCTCTCATCCTCGGTGCCGACAATGAGGGCCAGAGCGTTATCGCCAATCTGGTCAACGGCACCCGGACGTCGCTGATCGTCGGACTAGTTGCGGGACTCATTGGAACCGCGATCGGCCTGCTGGTCGGTCTAGTTGCCGGCTATCGCGGCGGCTGGGTAGACGATGTGCTGAGCGCCATTGTGAACGTCGGCCTGGCCATCCCGGCGCTGGTGATCGTGATCTTGGTTTCGGTGTCACTGCCGACACGCAACCTCTACACCCTGGCTTTAGTGATCGGGTTTACTGCCTGGTTCTGGGTGGCTCGCGCAGTACGCGCGCAATCCAGCAGCATCCGCACCCGCGAACACATCGACGTGGCTAAGCTGTCCGGAGCCGGGTTCTGGTCAATCCTGCGCCGCGACATCCTGCCTTACCTGCTCTCGTATGTCGTAATGGCATGCATCCTGCAGATCTCCGGCGCCATCTTATTCGAGTCCACGCTGAGCATGCTCGGCCTGGGCGCCTCGAACACGACCAGCCTGGGCTCGATGCTCTACTGGGCCATCCAATGGGGGTCGGTGCGGACCGGAGCCTGGTGGGCGTTCGTCCCTCCGACGATCATGCTGACCTTGATCGTTTTCTCCTTGCTGCTGCTGCAGTCCAGCCTCAATGAGGTGTTCAATCCGCGGCTACGTCGCGGTCGGGCCGCGCGGAAGAAGGCCGTCAAGGAAGGCACGGAGCTCGAGACGCCGATCGAGGCCGACGACGCCGGTCCGGTTGGAAGCGGGGGCTTTCTCGAGACGCCGGTTTCAGCGGGACGGGAGCACTAATGGGCACCTTGGTCAACGCCGAGAACATCCGTGGGGTCTATTACACCGAAGGCGAGGATGTGGTAGCCGTCAACGATGTGTCGATCAAGATCGAGGAGGGCGAAGTTCTCGGGCTGGCTGGCGAGTCGGGAAGTGGCAAGACCACACTCGGCTCGATCATCTCGCTCATCGCTCGACCGCCCCTCCATGTGGAGCACGGCACGCTGGAGATCGACGGCAAGGTCCAAGAGCTCGGTGGTCATGCAAAGATTCCGCGTACCTGGCGCGGGGCCGTTGTTTCCATGCTGCCGCAGGGCGCAATGAACTCGGTCAGCCCCACCAAGCGGATCCGCAACCTGGTCTACGACGTGATGCGGTCACACGACGGGAAGATCTCCAAGGACGAGGCACTCGACCGGGCGAGGGACCGGCTTACCATGTTGGGCCTGCCTACCCGGGTCCTTGACGCGTACCCGCATCAGCTCTCCGGTGGCATGAAGCAGCGCACGGTCACGATCATCAGCACCTTGCTCAATCCGCGGCTTCTGGTCGCCGATGAGCCGACCTCTGCGCTCGATGTGACGTCGCAGAAGATCTTGATCGAGATGCTGCTGGAGATGCTGGAGAAGAAGATCATGTCGGGAGTCATCTTCGTGACCCACGACCTTCCGGTACTGCGCACCGCGGCGAACAGGATTGCTGTGATGTACGAAGGCAGGATCATTGAGCTGGGGCCAACCGAGATCGTGGTCGAAAGGCCCGAGCACCCGTATACACAGGCACTCATGAGTTCGGTGCTGGCACCGGAACCGGCGTACGCCAATACCAGGATCGAGGGAATGAGCAGTTTTGACCGCTCCCTCTTCGACGCACCGGCGGTGATCCACTGATGACTGACATCTACAGAGCCGAGCACATCACCAAGACTTTCGGTCACGGCAAGAATCAGGTCCAGGCTGTTAAGGATGTCTCCTTCACCCTGGAGCAGGGCCAGGTCACCACCATCGTGGGCGAGAGCGGCTCAGGTAAATCGACGGTCGCGCGAATGGTTCTCGGCTTAATGCCCATTACCTCCGGCAAGTTGATCTTTCAGGACAAGGACGTCACGAACCTCAAGGGACGGGCTCGGACCGAATACTGGCGGGACGTGCAAGCGGTCTTCCAGGACCCGTTCTCCGCGTTCAACCAATTCTTCACCGTGGGCAAGCTTCTCGACCGCTCCATGTTGATGGTCGGAAAGAAGGTGGGCCAGGAGCGCCTCGAGGAGTCATTGGGCTACGTCGGCATGGACACCAGCGTATTGGACCGCTATCCGCACCAACTTTCGGGCGGTCAGCGGCAGCGGGTCATGATCGCGAGAGCACTCATGATGCGACCGGAGCTGCTGGTTGCTGACGAGGCAACATCCATGCTCGACGCATCGCTCCGGGTCAACGTTCTCAACGTCCTCAAGGATCTCCGTGACCAACTCGGCATGACGGTGCTGTTCATTACTCACGACATCGGGCAGGCCTGCTACCTGGCCGACCGGGTGCTGGTGATGGAGCACGGCGTCATGGTTGAGCAGGGCAAGACCGACGAAGTGATCTTCAACCCACAGCACGAATACACGCGACGGCTGCTCGCCGATGTGCCCAAGCTGCACGAGGAGATCGAGTTGCACGACCTGCACGAAGATCTGCAGCAGGTAGCCGAGCCGGCCTGAGCTCGACTCGGGCGGCAGATGCTGGGCACAGATTTGCCCGCTGGCTGGACGGTCAGAGCCATCAGTGGCGAGGCGTCGGCTGGCGTTGGATCCGAGTCCGGTCGACGTTGCGGTCATGGAGACCGAAGACGGATATGGCGTTGAGGTCACGCAGTGGTGTCAGGCGAGAGTGAGATCATCGTCCCGGCCGAACTGGCTGAGTTGCACGAAAAATACTCGGGCGAGGCTGGTCGGCTCTGGATCGCTGGGCTGCCCGCAATGGCTGTTGCCTCGATGGATCGATGGGAGTTGGTCGGAGACGGCCAGGCTGCCTCAGGTGCTGTTGCGCTAATCATTCCGGTGGTTCGCCGCGATGGTTCGAAAGCAGTGCTCAAGCTGCAGCCGGTTGATGACGAGACCGGCGGCGAGCCGGCTGCGCTACGAGCGTGGGCGGGACGTGGAGCGGTGCGGCTGTTGGAGCACGATCCCAGTTCGGGGGCGATGCTGCTCGAGAGGCTGGATGCCTCGCGCGACCTGAACACGATGGAAGACGATCTTGCTGCCGCCCAGATCATCGCGAAGCTGTTGGTGCAACTCAACTCTCTGCCCGCGCCAGCAGGCATACGTCACTTGCTGGATGTCGCAGCAGCCACCCTGGCTGGTGCGCCGGAGGCGATTCGGCTAGCGCAGGATCCCGACGAGCGTCGGCTCTTGATCAACTGCGCAGCCCGGTTGCAGGAGTTGATCGCAGATCGAATCGAGAATCGCCTGTTGCATTGGGATCTGCACTACTTCAACACTCTTTCCACGCTGGACGGTGTGGGGGAGTGGAAGGCGATCGATCCGAAACCGCTCAGCGGCGACTCAGGTTTCGAGTTGCTGCCGGCGTTGTGGAACCGTTGGGACGATCTGGTCAGGAGCGGCGATGTGACGGGGGCCCTGCTACGCCGTTTCGATCTCATGACAGAGATCCTCGGACTGGACCGAGCACGCGCAGTTGGCTGGACGCTGGGACGCGTCCTCCAGAATGCGGTCTGGGACCTCGTCAGGTTCAATGAGCCGCACATCCTGCCTGCTCATCGGACCATTGCCGAAGTGCTCATGGGCAATCGCCCGTAAACAGCTGCGCGCGTCGGGAATCGCGCGCCCGCCGCACGGAGAAGGAGGGAGCAGGGGCGTTCTTCCTCTGCGAGTGACGACGACGGCGGCGGATTCAAAGCGCGCGATGCGCGAGCAGCTCTGAGAAAATCGTCAGGTGCAGCGGGCAGAGCGACCGAAGTTTGCCGCCTGGGAGATCGGGGCGGTGGTGGCGGCACTCGTGATTCTCCTGTTGATCATGGTCAACCGCTACGGGCCGCACCGTGACGAACTCTACTTCGTCTCAGCCGGCCAGCGGCTTGCCTGGGGCTATCCCGACCAGCCCATATTCGCGCCACTGATAGCTCGGCTGGCTACGGAGCTGGCACCACAAAATCTGCTGGCCCTCCGTCTGCCAAGCCTTCTCGCGATGGCATTGCTTGTGGTCTGCGCGGCCGCGTTTGCGCGCCTGCTGGATGGCGGGCGGGCCGCCCAGCTGCTTACTGCCATCACGGTGGCCGCCTCGGTTGTCATCGTGACGTTGGGTCATCGCCTCAGTACCGCCACGTTCGACACACTCACCTGGACCGCGGTGCTCCTCGTTGTCGGCTACGCACTGCACGATGATCGGCCGCGGCTCTGGCTCCTTGCCGGTGTCCTGGCTGGTCTGGGTCTGAACAACAAGACTGCAGTGGTCGTCCTGTTGTTCGCCCTACTGGTTGGCGTGCTGCTCGTACCGGGTTGTCGCAGTCAACTGCGCACGGCGTACCCCTGGCTCGGCGGCCTGATCGCGACGCTGTTGTGGCTTCCAAACCTCGTTTGGCAGCTGAGAAACGGTTGGCCGGTGTTGGCGCTCGGTGCCGACATCGCCGATGAGTTTGGCGGTCTGGCCGGTCGGTTGGGTCTGCTCGGTCAGGCCTTGGCAATGTTCTCCCCGGTGATTGCCGTCGTTTGGATCTATGGGCTGGTTCAGCTGTTCCGTGAGCCTGCCTGGGCGAAGCTACGGCCAATCGGCATGGCCTTTCTG
Organism: uncultured Actinomycetota bacterium; assembly: GCA_963734005.1. Taxonomy (GTDB): domain Bacteria; phylum Actinomycetota; class Actinomycetes; order Propionibacteriales; family Propionibacteriaceae; genus Microlunatus. The sequence goes on along the minus strand of CAVTFS010000023.1, from coordinate 129,700 downwards.
GTGGCAACGGCCGTCTTTCTAGTCGCCGGGGGCAAGGGCTACTACCTGGCGGGAGCCATCGTTCCGTTAGTGGCAGCAGGCTGTACGGCGCTGGCCGCACGCTGGCCTGCCCGCCGGCTCATTGCAGCCGGTGTGGTTCTGGCGCTGTCGGCCGCCGTCGCCTGGCCGGCCTTCGTACCGGTGCTGCCGGTCCGCACGTACGCGTCCTCCTTCTATCCCGCCCTCGACTCCGATCAGCTTGAAACGATTGGTTGGCCGGAGTTCGCCGGCACTGTGCGGGCAACGGTGGAATCGCTCCCGGCAGACGAGCAGACCACAGCCGTCGTGTTCACCCGCAACTACGGAGAGGCAGGCGCCCTCGAGTGGTACGGCCTCGGAAAACCGGTGTTCAGCGGTCACAATGCCTTCGGAGATTGGGGCCCGCCACTTGAGGGCGCACGCCCGGTGATCGTTATCGGCCTCACCGATCCAGCCGCGAACTTCACCGACTGCCACATCACGGCGATGATCAACAACAATGCCGGAGCCGACAACGAAGAGCGCGGTCGGCCCATCTGGGTCTGCTCAGGCCCTCAAGGTGGCTGGGCCGAGCAGTGGCCGCGTCTGGTCCACCTTGACGCGTGACAGCCTGCGTTGGCGCTCCTGATGGTCAGTGAAGACACCGGCCACGCCTGGAACGTGACAAGGCGACGCTTGCGACGACGGCGACGAGTGCACAGATTTCGATGGCGCAATACCGATAGCCTTCGGGCATGGCGACCGTAAGGCTGCCCGGCGGGCCAACGCTGAATTACCGGGAGTGGGGCCGACCAGACGGTGCAGTGGTGCTGATGCTGCACGGTCTGACCTCATCAAGTCAGAGCTGGCGAAACGTCGCGCCTGCGCTTGGGGATCACTTCCGAGTGATCGCGCCGGACGCCCGCGGGCATGGCGGCAGCGAGTGGACGCGGGACTACTCCTTTGAGCTGATGCGAGATGATGTGGCGCGGTTCATGGAGCAGGTGGGCATTCTCGCGGCGATCGTCGTTGGGCACTCGATGGGCGCCGTCACGGCGTACGACTTGGCGGCCACGCGACCTGAGCTCATCCGGCTCCTCGTCCTCGAGGAGATGCCGCCACCAGATCCGGCTATGCCTCCGCAGCCGATCCCACGGAAACCGGATCCGGCCGCCAAGTACGACTGGAGAGCGCTCATCGCTGTGCATCGGTGGCGGAACGCCCCGCCGTCCGGTTGGTGGGAGCGCGCGACCCAGATCCAAGCCAGCACACTCGTACTAGGGGCTGCGCAGAGCCCTCTTCAGCAGGACCGCATAGCAGAGCTGAGCCGACGGATCTCACATGCAACCTTCGCCTCGATGAATTCCAACCATGGCGGCCACGAAACGCGGCCAAGCGAGTTCTTGAGGCACGTCGAACCATTTATTTCCTACTTCGCGAAGTAGCCGCTCCCTCGCGTCGATTTCCAGTCGTCTCAGTCAGCCATAGCCCGCTGAAATGCTGCTGAGTCGGGCAGGCACCTTCCCACCTATCCTTGGTGCCATGTCGGTCAAGGCTCTAGCGCCTCGTCGCAGCTCGCGTGATGGGCTGAACCGCGCGTTGCGCCGGAACGGGATTCCCCAGGACCCCGATCTCAACGAGCCGCTGCCGAAGAGACTCATGAAGGACAAGCTCTTCTGGCTCACCATCTTTATGATCTTGGTGTACGTCACCATGCTGGTGCTGCTCTACCGACAGGTCGTGCCTGATCGCGAAGTCCCTGGCGGCACGCTACCCGGGCTGGGGACTGAGGCGATACCAATCGCGGCCAAGTACGCCGCAATCACAGCGATCCCGCTGTCTTTGCTCTTCCTGTGGGCGGACCGCTTCCGCCCCCAACGGTTTTGGGTCTGGCTGATGACATTCGGTTGGGGCGCGTGCGTCGCGACCTACATCTCAGCGCAGGTCAACACCTGGGCAGCCGGTCATCTCAGCATCATTGGCGACGGTGATCCTGCGACCGCAGCCCGAGCCGCGATCTATGTCGCTCCGTTCGTCGAGGAGGCATCCAAGGCCACGGTGCTCTTCTGGCTAGTGATCTTGATGCGCTACCAATGGGTCAGCAGGCTCAGCGGAATCGTGTTGGCAGGCATCTCCGGCGCTGCCTTTGCCTTCACCGAGAACATCCTCTACTACGGTCGCGTCTACCGGTACGCCGCACGTACTTTTGGCCAGGTGCCTCCGCTCGAGGCACTTCAGAGCCTCTTCTTCATGCGCGGAGTGATCACCTGCTTTGGCCATCCACTCTTCACCGCAATGATTGGCGTCGGCCTGGCAATCGCGGTGCGATCCAAGAGCAAGATCGTCCGAGTCGTCGCGCCGCTCGCCGGGTATGGGGTTGCGGTGTTTCTCCACATGGCCTTCAACACCACTGCAACCCTGATCCAGGGCAGCAGTCTGCTCTTCATCTATCTTGCCGTGGCGCTGCCACTCGTGATTGGCATGATCATCTTTGTGGTCCGGCAGCTGTTCCGCGAGGGCCGGCTGATTCGGGAACGCCTGGTTGACTACGTCCGACTCGGATGGTTGCCGGAAGAGGACCCAAAGGCAATGTCCAGGCTGCGTACGCGGCTTCGGGCTCTTTGGCACGCGCTATTCGCCGGTCCGGAAACGTTCATTGCGACGATTCGGATGCAGCGGGCGATTACCGAGCTTGCCTACCTGCGGGATGCTCTCACCCGCGGGATCATCGACGAGACCGGTCGCGTTCGGGAGAAGCAACTGCTAGCCAAGATCAGGTCGATCCGCGGACAGGCGATCATTCACCCGGAGGGGCGAGCAGCCTATCCTTCGCTACGACGTCGGCGTACGGGTGCCCTTACTGCGTACCCGCCGCCCAGCTATCCGGGCCCGGCGGGTCTGGGCGGCAACTATCCGGCCCCAACTTCCTTCCCGGCGCCGACCGGGCTGCCGCAGGGCGCGCCGACTACCACATCGGTGCCGGTGGGACAGACTGCTATCCAATACTCCGAGGTCGATCCCACCTGGAAACCGCCGGGAGAGTAGGGAGCAGCGGATGGCTGGGAGGCAGCTGACGCCGCTGGAGTCTGCGCTCATTGAGCTGCGTTCTGCGGTGGCGCAAGCGCGCCTGCCGCTACCGCTGCCCGGAGCCGAGGAGCAGCGCAAGCTCGCCCAGGAAATCGTTCGTCAGCTCGACGACTATGTGATGCCTCGGTTGGCGACCATCGATGCGCCGCTCCTTGCTGTGGTGGGAGGCTCGACCGGAGCGGGCAAGTCAACGCTGGTGAACTCCTTGGTCGGGCGGGAAGTTAGCGCTCCCGGTGTGATCCGCCCGACCACGCGAGCGCCGGTGCTCGTGCACCACAGCAGCGACGCTGACTGGTTCACCGATGATCGAATACTTCCGGGACTCGCCCGCTCAACTGGCGCATCAAAGGAGTCACGATCTTTGCAGCTGGTGGTCGAGGACTCCATTCCACCGGGCCTGGCACTTCTGGACGCACCTGACATCGACTCAGTAGTGGTGGAGAACCGGCAGCTCGCTACACAGCTGCTCGCAGCGGCAGACCTGTGGCTCTTCGTCACCTCGGCCGCCCGTTATGCCGACGCGGTGCCCTGGAGTTTCCTGCGGGCTGCTGCCAACCGAAGTGCTGCAGTCGCCGTTGTCCTGGACCGGGTGCCGCCGCGCGCCATGACGGAAGTGCCGCCGCATCTCGGCCAGCTGATGAGCGAACGCGGTCTGGGTGACTCGCCGCTGTTCGCGGTGCCGGAGACGACAGTGGACTCAGAAGGTCTGCTACCCGCGAGTGCGGTCCAGCCGATCAGGGGATGGTTGGCGGCGCTCGCGGCGGATCAGACGAGCCGAGCCAAGGTGGTGCACCAGACCCTTGATGGCGCGGTCGCCGCGCTGGCGGCGAAGACGGCGGTGCTTGCTCGGTCGGTCGATGAGCAGCTCGAGGTGATCGAGCAGCTGCGGGCCGAGGTTGACCGGTCCTACGCGGAGGCGGTTCGTACTATCTCGGTGCAGACCGCCGATGGAACCCTGCTGCGTGGTGAGGTGCTTGCACGCTGGCACGAGTTTGTCGGCACGGGCGAGTTCTTCCGGGCGCTCGAGCAGAAGGTGAGTTGGCTGCGGGACAGATTGATGGCAGCCCTTCGCGGCGAGCCGCACGGGGCTGGGAATCTCAAGGTTGCGGTCGAGTCCGGTTTGGAGTCCCTGCTGCGGGAGGAGGCGGCGGCCGCGGCGGAGCGCGCTGAGGCGTCGTGGCAGGCCAACGCCGCTGGCCGTGCCTTGATCGAGAGTTCTGACCAAGATCTATCGCGGTCTTCGGCTGACTTCGACCGAAAGGCCGGACGTGCCATTCGGGACTGGCAGGGCGCTGTCCTTGATCTGGTGGCGGACGAGGGCATGGGCAAACGCTCCAGGGCCCGGTTTTATGCACTTGGTGTCAACGGTGTAGGGGTGGCGTTGATGATCGTGGTGTTCGCCCATACCGGTGGTCTGGTCGGGGCGGAGATCGGGGTCGCCGGGGGCACCGCGGTGTTGGCTCAGCGAGTCTTGGAGGCTGTCTTCGGCGATCAGGCGATTCGGCGGCTTGCCCAGACTGCCAAGGATGATCTTGATGCTCGGGTTCAAGCGCTGCTGGCAGATGAGTTGGTGCGCTACCACATGATCTTGGACGGTCTTGGGGTGGAGTCCGGCCAGCCGGCACGGCTGCGCGAGGTGGCGCGAGCGGTGGAGTCGGCCCGCGAGGGCGGCCTGCCTGCCAGTGCGGCGGAGGAGGAGCCGGCTCTGCCGCCGGGTGAGCGGCGCCTGGCCATCAATCCGCCGACAGTGACTCAGATGCCGTCTGACAAGGCCTCCGACAACAGCGACATCGTCGATGCGGAACTCCTCGATCAGCCTCGAGAGGAGCTGCGATAGTGGCCAGCCGAGGTCTACGGCTGCTCAGCCGCAAGGACGCCAGCGTACATCTTGTTGATCATCTTCACGCGCTCAGCGAAGCCGTGGAACTGTGCGATGGTCGCGTCGATTCGGCCGTGCTGGATGAAGCCCGACGCGTAGTTGATCAGGCCGACCGGCGGCTGGCGATTTCCGGAAGTGCCACTGTGGTGGCGCTTGCTGGGGCCACCGGATCAGGTAAGTCGAGTATCTTCAATGCCTTGTCCGGCACCACATTGGCAACAGTCGGGGTACGCCGCCCAACCACTGCACATGCCATGGCCTGTAGCTGGGGCGAGGAATCGGCCGAGGATCTGCTGGAGTGGCTCCAGATTCCGCGCCGGCATGCGCTCGAGACCGATCCGGCGATGGCTGCGGCGCTGGATGGTCTCGTGCTGCTAGACCTTCCTGATCATGACTCCACCGAAGTTGATCATCGGATGGAGGTCGATCGGCTGGTGCGGCTGGTGGACATGCTCGTCTGGGTGGTCGATCCGCAAAAGTACGCCGACGCCGCAATCCATGATCGTTACCTGAAGCCGTTGGTCCAGCACTCCGATGTGATGATGATCATCTTGAATCAGGTTGACAAGCTCTCTGCGAGCCAACGTGAGCAGTGCTTGAAGGACCTGCGGCGGCTGCTGACATCAGAGGGCCTGACCAAAGTGCCGGTGATGGCAGTCTCAGCCGTGACGGGAGAGGGTATGGAAGGGCTCCGAGAAGTGCTGGCCAAGCAGGTTGCCGAAAAGCAGGCAGCCGCGCTTCGGCTGGCGGCTGACGTCTCGGTCGCCGCGACCGCGCTCAGCGAGGCATCCGGGACCACCAAGGTGACGCCGCTCTCCCAATCCAGCATCAACCAGATGACTACGCAGGTCGCGATTGCGGCGGGGGTGCCTGTGGTGACCGAGGCCGTCGGTAAAGCATGGAGGTTGCGGGGCGGCTTGGCGACCGGCTGGCCTGTATTGGCCTGGGTGGCCAAGTTCAAGCCTGACCCATTACGCAGGCTGCATCTCGATCGGCTCGGCGTTGGCCGGCGCCGCAAGGAAATCGATCCCTCCCGCGTCGGGCGTACGTCGTTGCCGGCGACTTCGGGCGTCGAGAAGGCCCGGGTGGACACCGCGGTTCGAACTCTTGCCGATCAGGCCGCTCAGGATCTCACTCGCGGTTGGGCCGACGAGATCAAGCGGGCCGCCCGCTCAGCGGAGGATGCGTTGCCGGACCGCGTCGACCGCGCCATCGCGACCACCGATCTTGATCTTGCTAAGCACCGACGGTGGTGGCAGTTGATCCGGGTGCTGCAGTGGCTCTTGGTGGCGGCAGTGGTCGCCGGTCTGGGCTGGCTCGCATTGTCGTTCCTACTGGCGTACTTGCAGCTTCCTCCCCTTCCCGACGTGCTGTGGTGGGGCCTTCCGGCCCCAACAGTGTTGGCTGTCGGGGGCGTGCTGGCAGGACTGCTGTTGGCCGGACTGGCCAGAATCGGTGTCGAGGTGGGCGCTCGGCGGCGTACGGCAAAAGCGCGGCAATCGCTGCGCGCGGCGATCGCGAAGGTGACTGGTGAGCTGGTGATCGACCCGGTGAAGGCCGAGCAGGAGAGGTATGAGCGTGCGCGGCTGGCGCTGGAGCGCGCCCGGAGCTAGCGCCACCGCTGCTGGCCATTCTCAGTAGCGGTATCGCACCGCGCTCTGGCCTGGTCCTTCTTGGATAAGTCAAACTTCCGACCGTTGCGGACTTCCCGACACCTGCACTTCAACCCCCGGCACGGGTCGGAGATCGGGCCGGAAGCGTCAGGTGGTTTCGCTGCTCGCGGCTGTATCCACAGGCGAAAGGCACCTCCAAGCGTCATCCACAGATTTCACGGCGACCGCACGATCCAGAGTCGCGTCCCCATCCTTCATGACGAAGACGCAATGTCATGGAGCGAAAGGACGAGCCGATGGAGGCACTCGTACACATCACGGGCTACGCCGGATCCGAGGTGGAGATCCGTGGCAACGGAACCGTCTCGGCATTCAGGTTGGCTTGCACACCGCGCGTCAGAACCAAGAGCGGCTGGGGGGACGGCAACACAACTTGGATTGAGGTGAGCTGTTTCCGTCTACTCGCCGAGCACGTGGCTGCGAGCGTACGCAAGGGTGATCCTGTGATGGTTGTCGGCAAGCTACGGACCAGTGTGTGGGAGAAGGACGGTCAGACCCACGAGCGGCTGGTCGTAGAGGCTGACATGGTCGGTCATGACCTGAATCGCGGGACGTCAGCATTTCGACGCCGACCGCGACTGAGCTCCACCGAGTCTCCAGAGCCAGACGAGGCGCCACCGGAGGACGAGGTGGAGGTGGCTGGGCCAAGCATGGAGGAGCGCGCCGCCCAAGCCGCGCAGGCCGCCTGAGGGAGTCCGTGCCGGTTCTTCGGGGCCGGCGTCAGGACGGACTGAGGGGACTCAGGCGGTGGGCCGGGTCCGATCCGCGAGGCTGATCCGCGCCCACAGGTGACGCACCATGTCAGGCTGGCCCGCCCCCACGGTGGCCGCCGGTGGTGCGTCACCGCTCATCCCATGGCTGGCATACTTGAGCGCCGCAAGTTTTTTGAGCTGCTCGCGCATGCAGACGCTCGCAGCTCGACAAGTTCCGCCTAATCTGGCGCTTCGCAAGATTCCGGCGTACAAGTGAAGGTTCCCCGTCTCCATGCCTGAGTTCATCTACACGATGCATAACGTCCGCAAGGCGCTTGGTGACAAGGTCGTGCTCGACAACATCACCTTGTCGTTCTATCCCGGCGCCAAAATCGGTGTCGTTGGTCCAAACGGCACCGGCAAGTCGACGCTGCTGAAGTTGATGGCCGGCATCGAGAAACCCAATAACGGCGATGCCACGCTCGCCAAGGATGCGACTGTGGGGATCCTGCTTCAGGAGCCGCCCCTGACCGAGGGAAAGACCGTCCTTGAGAACGTGGAGGAGGGGGTCGCCGACATCAAGGCCCTGCAGGCGCGCATGGATGAGCTGGGCGTCGCCATGGGTGACCCGGACGCCGACTTCGAGACGTTGATGGCCGAGATGGGGGAGGTCCAAACCGAGCTGGATCATCGAAACGCGTGGGACATCGACTCTCAGCTCGAGCAGGCTATGGACGCACTGCGCTGCCCGCCGCCCGACGCCATGGTCGATGTGCTCTCCGGAGGCGAACGCCGGCGGGTCGCGCTCTGCAAGCTGTTACTCCAGCAGCCCGACCTGTTGCTGCTCGATGAGCCGACGAATCATCTGGACGCGGAGTCGGTGCAGTGGTTGGAAACGCATCTCAAGGCCTATCAGGGGGCCGTTCTGGCCGTAACGCATGATCGGTACTTCCTGGACAACGTGGCGCAGTGGATTCTCGAGCTAGACCGCGGGCGGACCCATCCGTACGAGGGGAACTACTCCACTTACCTCGACACCAAGAAAGCTCGGCTTCAGATCGAAGGTCGCAAGGATGCCAAGCGGGCAAAGATCCTGGAGCGTGAACTGGAGTGGGCGCGGTCCAACCCCAAGGCGCGGCAGGCCAAGAACAGAGCGCGGCTGGCTCGTTACGAGGAGTTGGCGGCCGAAGCCGAGCGTAGCCGCAAGCTCGATTTTGAAGAGATCAACATTCCGCCGGGTCCACGGCTCGGCAGCAATGTCCTTCAGGCACGGCAGCTGGTGAAAGGATTCGGGGACAGGCTGCTCTTCAACGGGCTCAGTTTTTCGCTTCCGCGCGCCGGTATTGTCGGCGTGGTCGGGCCGAACGGCGTCGGCAAATCGACGCTCTTTCGGATGATCGTTGGCGAGGATCAGCCGGATTCCGGTGACCTCCAACTCGGCGAAACGGTACGCATCTCCTATGTCGACCAGGGCCGCTCTCGACTGGACCCGCGAAAGAACGTGTGGGAACTGGTGTCCGACGGACTCGACCACATCAAGGTGGCGAATTTCGAGATGCCCTCGCGCGCGTACGTGGCATCTTTCGGATTCAAGGGCCCGGATCAGCAAAAACCTGCCGGGGTCCTGTCTGGAGGTGAACGAAACCGTCTCAATCTGGCGCTGACGCTGAAGATGGGCGGCAATCTGCTGCTACTCGACGAGCCCACGAATGATCTTGACGTGGAAACCCTGCAGTCGTTGGAGGACGCGCTTCTGGAGTTTCCGGGATGTGCCGTGGTCATCTCCCACGACCGCTGGTTCCTTGATCGGATCGCGACCCACATCCTGGCCTGGGAGGGCGACGACGAGGACCAAGCCAAATGGTTCTGGTACGAGGGAAACTTCGCCGAGTACGAGGCCAACAAGATTGCCCGACTCGGCCCAGAGGCGGCCCGTCCGCACCGTGTGACTCACCGTCGCCTTACTCGCTGATCTCCCGACTCCCACGGCTGACAACTGGGTGGTGAGCGAGAAGCTCGGCGAGGGTGATGGCGTTGCGGCCCGCAAGCTCGCCGAGTTGGAAACGGCAGGAGAAGCCGTCGGCCAGTATGAGAGCGTCCGGACGCGCAGCGACCGCTGGCAGCAGGTCGTGTTCGGCCACCTTGACCGAAACCTCGTAGTGGCCTTTCTCCACTCCGAAGTTGCCGGCCAGGCCGCAGCAGCCGCCGACGGTAGTCAGGGTGGCGCCGGTCGCGATCAGCAACGTGGCGTCAGCCTGCCAGCCGAGCACCGAGGCGTGGTGGCAGTGCGGCTGGACGACAAGCTCCATGCCGCTGAGGTCTGGTGGCGTCCAGCCCGGCGTACGCCCCAGCAATTCGGCCAGCGTCAGGACTCCAGCCGCAACCTCCGCGACCCGAGGATCATCCGGCAGAAGCTCGGCCGCGTCACTGCGCCAGACCGCGAGGCAGGAGGGTTCCAACCCGACGACCGGCGTCCCCGCCGCTACGTGTGGATGGAGGAGATCGAGTGCCCTGCGCAGCTGCCGTCGAGCGCCGTCGAGCTGGCCGGTACTGATCCAGGTCAGACCGCAGCAGGCTGGTCGTTCCACGAGCTGCGGCGCATAGCCGGCCGAGACCAGCACGGCGACTGCTGCGGCGACCGCATCACCGAGAAAGAAGTCGGAGAAAGAGTCGACCCAGAGAACTACCCGGTCACCGGACGCCCCAGGAACCGCAACCCGTTTACGCGCTGCATGCGAAGCAAATCTTGGCAGCGAGCGTCGCTGGTCGATACCTGCGGTCCAGCGGACCAGTCTCCGTACGCCAGGGGTTGCGGTGCTCAGGTTGACCAGGCCGGACAGGAACGGTGCTCGGGTGACCAGTCGGCCCCAGCGGGGCAGCCAGCCAAGTGCGTAATGGCTGCGCGGTCTGATCTTGCGTCGATAGGTGTGATCGAGCACCTGCGACTTGTATGTGGCCATGTCAATGCCAGTCGGGCAGTCTCGCGCACATCCCTTGCACGACAAGCACAGATCCAGCGCTTCGTGCACCGCGGGCGATTTCCAGCCATGCACCACTTCACCATTGATCATTTCCTGCAGCACCCGGGCGCGCCCGCGGGTTGAGTCCTTCTCTTCCCGGGTTGCCTGATAGGACGGGCACATCACGCCCAACCCGGCTGTCGTGTTGGCGAGGCATTTGCCCACCCCAGAGCAGCGGTGCACGGCTTCGGCGAAGTGATCGACGCGACCCACCAGGCCGGCTGCGCGGAGGTCGCTGTCCACCGGGCGAGGATCGACCAACACGCCGGGATTCAGCAGGTTCTCTGGGTCGAAGGCGGCCTTTACCTGGCCGAAGGCCGCCAGAGCAGCAGGTGAATAGATCGCTGACAGCAGCCCCGACCGCGCCCGGCCGTCGCCGTGCTCGCCCGACAGCGAGCCGCCATAGCTGGCAACCAGCTGCGCCGCTTCCTCGACGAAAGCCCGGTAACCCCGAGCTCCGCCCTCCTCGGTTAGTGGGAAGTCGATGCGTACGTGCACGCATCCGTCCCCGAAGTGACCATACGGCAGCCCATCCAATCCATGATCAATAAGCAGCCGGTCGAAGTCTCGCAAGTACGAGCCGAGGTGCTGGGCCGGCACTGCAGCGTCCTCCCAACCGGGATAGGCCGGTCGGGCAAGGCTGATGCCCGCCAAGCCGGCACCGTCTTCCCGGATCTTCCACAGCGCCATCGCTTGCGCGGGGTCGGCCACCACAAATCCATCCGACGCTCCGGCCGCAGCGAGCAAGGCGTCAGCGCGAATTCTTAGGTCGCCAAGATCCTCGCCCACGAGCTCGACGAACATCCAACCGTCTCCTCGAGGCAACGGTGGCACGGCTGTCTCGCCCCGTGTGCGGCGTACCACGTCCACGATTCGCCGGTCCAAGCCTTCACACGCGATCGGGCGGTGATCAACAATCAGCGGCGCGGCGTCTGCGGCATCGGCCATCGTCGGATAGCCGAGCACAATCATGATCTTGTACGGCGCATCGGCCACCAGCCGTACCGTCGCAGCGATGATCACCGCAAGTGTGCCCTCGCTGCCAGCCATGAATCGCGTCACGTCAAAGCGGTTCTCCGGGAGCAAGTGCTCCAGGCTGTAGCCCGACACCTGGCGCTCGAAGCGCCCGAATTCCGTGCGGATGATGCCGAGATTTGCCTGCACGACTGACTTCAGGGCAGCGAGGCTTGCATAGTGATCATGATCTGTGCCCCGGTTCAGGGCGACATGATCACCAGAGCCAGTGATCATCTCTATCGCGATCACGTTATCGGAGGTCTTGCCGTATCCCAGAGCGCGTGGTCCGCACGCATTGTTTCCGATCATTCCGCCGATTGTGCAGCGGTTGCGGGTCGATGGATCTGGTCCGAAACGCAGCCCGTGAGGGGCCGCGGCGATCTGCAGCGCCGACTGCACGACACCCGGCTCTACCCGGGCCGTGCGCGCCTCTGGATCGATGTCGAGAATGGCGTTCAGGTGCCGCGAAGTATCCATGATCAATCCGGAGCCGACCGCATTGCCCGCGCAGGATGTGCCGGCACCGCGTGTTGTCACAGGCATGCCGACGGTACGCGCCGCATCTAGGACCGCTGCAGTCTCCTCGATGGTCCGTGGCCGGGCGACGGCCTGTGGGACCACGCGATAGAGCGAGGCGTCGGAGGAGTAGAGGGCGCGGGTGAGGTCGCTGGTATCGAGGACGTCAGCGACACTGCGCCGCCGCAGCTGTGAGGCTAGCTCGGCGACCTCGGCGGAGAGTGCGACAGTCTTGGGCATGATCGCGTTTGATCGTAGTGCCCTGCAGCTCAGGCACGCACTAAACTTACCGGTGAGTAACTTCAGCCTGTAGTGGAGGCGCCATGAGGCGAACGATCTTCGAGGAGGACCACGACACATTCCGGGAAAGCTGCCGGACCTTCGTCGATCGGGCTCTCCGACCGCACCACGAGAAACACATGGCCAATCACGAGTTCGGCCGCGAGGTATGGCTCGAGCTGGGCAGGCAGGGCTTCTTGGGGCTCAACGTTCCCGCGGAGTACGGCGGTGCCGGTGTGAACGATTTGCGGTTCTCGCTCATCCTGGCCGAGGAGCTGTGCAAGCTGGCGTTGTCCTACCCCTCGTGTGTGGGCATCCACACCAACTGCATCGCGCCATATCTGGTCGACCTGTGCACCGAGGAACAGAAGCACCGCTGGCTGCCTGGGTTCTGCAGCGGCGAGTTGATCACTGCGCTCGCCATGACAGAGGCTTCCGGCGGTTCTGACCTTGCCGCGCTGAAGACCAGAGCCGTACGCGACGGCGATGACTGGATATTGAACGGTTCGAAGACATTCATCACCAATGGCGCCAGCGCCGACTTCGTCCTGGTCGCGGCGCGAACCAGTCCGGAAAAGGGTGCGAAGGGCATCAGCTTGTTCGCGGTAGAGGTCGGCATGCCTGGCTTCGAACGTGGGCGAAAGCTGGACAAGGTCGGCCAGTCGGAGTCAGACATCTCCGAGCTGTTCTTCGGCGACGTCAGAGTTCCAGCTGCGAATCTGATCGGCGAGATCGACCAGGGCTTCGTCTACATGATGCAGCGGCTGGTGGCTGAGCGAATTGGCTCGGCGGTGAACAACATCGCTCACGCTCGGCAGATCCTCGACGAAACCCTCGTCTATGTGAAGGAACGGAAGGCCTTCGGCACTGCGATCGGCTCCTTCCAGGCCAACAAGTTCACCCTTGCCGAGCTGCAAACGTTGGCCGAGGTCACTCAGGCCTTCGTCGACCAGTGCGTGATGGAGGCGGTACACGGCACCCTGTCCGCTGTTGATGCGGCCAAGGCGAAGTGGTGGTCGGCGCAGGTGCAGAACGACATTCTCGATTCCTGTGTGCAGCTGTGGGGTGGCTACGGCTACATGAACGAGTACCGAGTCGCCCGCGCGTGGGCCGACGCGCGGGCCTCCAAGATCTGGGCGGGCTCGAACGAGATCATGAAGGAGCTCATCGGCCGCGACCTGGGGTTGTGATCATGATGTCGCCTGCCGGTGTCGAAAGTCCCCAAGCCGTCATCGTCTCTGCCGCGCGTACACCGATCGGGCGTGCCGGCAAGGGCTCGCTCACACAGATCCGTCCCGATGATCTTGCCGCCGGAGTGATCACCGCGGCACTGGCCAAGCTCGAGGGCTTTGACCCAACCACCCTTGATGATCTTTATGTCGGGTGCGCAGAGCCGCGTGACGAGCAGGGCGGCAATCTGGCACGCCGGATCGCAGTGCAGCTTGGACTGGACGGCGTCCCAGCCGCCACAGTCAATCGCTTCTGCGCTTCCAGTGTCCAGACCGCCAGGATGGCCTTCCACGCAATCAAAGCTGGCGAGGGCCACGCCTTCGTCTCGGCCGGCGTCGAGTGCGTCTCGCGCTACCGCGGCTTCGGCTCAGCCGGGGTAGATCCCGTCGAAACGCATAACTCGATCTTCGCCGGTGCCGAGAAACGAAGCGTCGCCACCGCTGAAACGAATCGGACGTGGCACGATCCACGTCAAGACGGACTGCTGCCCGACATCTACATCGCGATGGGCCAGACCGCGGAGAATGTTGCCACGCTGCGCGGCATCTCCCGCGCCGCACAGGACGAGTTCGGCGTACGCTCGCAAAACCTTGCCGAGAAGGCCATTGCGAACCAGATTTTCGAGGCCGAGATAGCGCCGGTCAAGCTGCTTGGCGGCACAGTGGTGAGCACTGATGACGGCCCGCGACCAGGCACAACAATCGAGGCGGTCTCCGCGCTGAAGCCTGCCTTCCGCCCGAACGGCACGGTCACCGCCGGCAATTGCTGCCCGCTCAACGATGGAGCAGCCGCCGTGGTGATCATGAGTGACCGACGCGCAGCCGAGCTGGGCCTGACTCCGCTGGCGCGCATCGTCGCGACCGGCGTCAGCGCCCTCAGTCCGGAGATCATGGGACTCGGTCCTGTCGAGGCCACGCGCCGAGCCTTGGCCAGCGCCGGAATGACGATCGACGACATCGATCTTGTGGAGATCAACGAGGCGTTCGCTGTCCAGGTGATCGCCTCGGCCGAGGATCTCGGCGTGGATCTAGAACGGCTCAACGTGCATGGTGGAGCGATCGCGCTCGGTCACCCGTTCGGCTGCACCGGTGCCCGCATCATGACCACTCTGCTCAACGCGATGCGGGTGCGAGACGTCCAGTTCGGGCTCGAGACGATGTGCGTCGGTGGCGGCCAGGGGATGGCCATCGTGCTGGAACGGCTCGCCTAGCCGCGAATCTTCGGTTGAGTTCCAAGCCGAACCTCTCGGCGACAAGCGCGAGTGCGGCTCCGGAAGCGGATCAGGGTTGGCTACCCTTCGGATGTGACCGAGACAACATTGCTGGCGCGGCCGGCTTCGGTGGGCGCCTTACTCTTGCGCCAGGTCGAGGCATCATCCTCCAAGGAAGCCTTCCGCTACATCGAGGATGACCGCTGGGTTTCCTTGAGCTGGTTGCAGACCAAGGACAAGGCCTTTCAGTTGGCGGCTGGTCTGCTTGCGCTGGGAATCGAACCTGAGGACCGGGTGGCTATCGCGTGCAGTACCCGGATGGAGTGGATCCTGGCCGACCTTGCGATCATGTCTGCCGCTGGGGCGACGACGACGATCTATCCGTCGACACAGCACGAGGATGTGGGCTACGTCCTTGCGGATTCCGAATCAAAGGCGGTGTTCGCCGAGGATGATCTACAGGTCAGCAAGGTCCTTGATCATCTTGACGAGCTGCCGCAGCTGACGACGATCGTGCAGCTCGACAGTAAGGTCGACCATCCTAAAGTCATCAGCTGGTCGGACTTGGAGAAGCTTGGTCGTGATCATCTCGCCGCTCATCCGACAGCGGTCGACGACGTCATCGCAACAATCAAGCCGGAGGACCTGGCGACGCTGATCTACACCTCCGGCACGACCGGCCGCCCCAAAGGGGTGCGCCTGGTGCAGGACTGCTGGACCTATGAGGGCGCAGCGGTTGAGGCGTACGACATTATTTATGCCGACGACCTGCAGTACCTTTGGCTGCCGCTTAGCCATGTCTTCGGCAAGGCTCTGATTGCCGTTCAGCTCTACATCGGCTTCACGACTGCTGTGGACGGCCGAATCGACAAGATCGTGGAGAACCTCGCGGAGGTCCAGCCGACTTTCATGTGCGGCGCGCCGCGGATCTTCGAGAAGGTGCGGGCCAGGGTGATGACGACTGCGTCGCACGGGATCAGGGCGAAGATCTTCGACTGGGCATTTGGTGTGGGCCGGAAAGTGTCACCGATGCGGCTGGCGGGGCGGCAGCCGTCGGGGCTCCTCGCCGTACAGCACGCGCTGGCGGATCGGCTGGTCTTCAGCAAGATCAAGGACAGGATGGGTGGCAAGATCAGGTTCTTCGTGTCGGGCTCCGCCGCGCTGAACCGGGAGGTGCAGGAGTGGTTCCACGCGGCTGGGCTGCTGGTGCTGGAGGGCTACGGCCTCACCGAGACCAGCGCTGCCACCTGCGTCAACAACCCGCGTGCCACCCGCTTCGGCACCGTGGGGCCGCCTGTCCCCGGCTCTCAGGTGAAGATCGCTGATGACGGCGAGATCTTGATCATGGGCCCGGGTGTCATGCGTGGCTACCACAACCTGCCAGAGGCAACCGCGGAGGCGTTGAATGACGGCTGGTTCGCGACCGGCGACATCGGTGAGCTCGACGACCAGGGCTATCTGCGGATCACCGATCGGAAAAAGGACCTGATCAAGACCTCTGGCGGCAAGTACATCGCGCCACAGAAAGTTGAGGGTGAGCTGAAAGTCGCCAGCCCTTACATCAGCCAGGTGCTGGTGCACGCGGACGGCCGTAAGTACGCCACCGCCTTGATCACACTCGATCCAGAGGCCATCGAGGGCTGGGCCAAAGCGCAGGGGCTCAGCTACTCCTCAATAGCAGAACTGGCTGGTTCCCGCGAGGTCCATGACCTGATTGAGGACCATGTCGCGCAGGCCAACCAGCAGCTCGAGCGCTGGGAGACGATCAAGAAGTTCGAGATCTTGCCCGGCGAGTTCAGCATCGACGAGGGCGAGGTCACGCCGAGCTTGAAGATCAGGCGCAAGACCGTGGAGCAGAAGTACGCCGACGTACTGAACAGCATGTACGACTCGGACTGACGCCGTACGAGGGCTGAGCTTGTCGAAGCCCCGGGATCTTGGCCCTTCGACAGGCTCAGGGCGCGGTGCTAAGCCTTAGCGCCGCCGTTGACGAAGATGACTTGTCCGGAGACATAGCCGGCCTCGTCACGACACAGAAAGCTTGCGACGGCAGCGATATCCTCCGGTGTTCCGATGCGACCCAAGGGGATATCCCTAGCCACGGTCAGTTTCCAGTCCTCATAGTCCAAACCCTGGCGCGCCGCCGATGCCATCGTCATGTCAGTTTCTACGAAGCCTGGCGCAATGGCGTTTGCTGTCACACCAAACTTGCCCAATTCCAGCGCGAGAGTCTTGGTGAAGCCAATCAACCCGGCTTTGGCTGTGGCGTAGTTGGCCTGACCTCGGTTGCCCAGTGCGGAGGTCGAGGAAATGTTGACGATGCGGCCCCACTCAGCCTGCGTCATGTGGGTTTGGGCTGCCCGGGTCATCAGGAAAGCCCCGCGCAAATGAACGTCCATGACTGAATCCCAGTCACTAGTGCTCATTTTGAAGATCAAGTTATCCCGGATGATGCCGGCACTGTTGATCAACACCGTCACCGGTCCAAGCTCAGCAGCAGTCTGCTGCACAGCATCACTGGCGGCTCTTTCGTCCGCGACATCCGCGCCAATGGGGATGGCACGGCCGCCATTTTCTATGATTTCCTTCGCGGTGCGCCTACTGCCCTGCTCATCAAGATCAACAACGCCAACGGACAGGCCGTCGGCGGCGAGCCGATGAGCGATGGCGGCACCAATGCCGCGCGCCGCGCCGGTGACAATTGCGACTCTCATGCAGGAGACCCTACGTGATGATCGTTGCAGGGACCCTCTTCTGCCAGGATCGAAGACTGTGAGCTTGTACACCCACCGCTGTCCGATGCGCTGGAGCGACATGGACGCTCAGGGCCATGTCAACAATGCGGTGTACCTGGACTATCTCCAGGAAGCCAGGGTTGCCTTCTTGCTCTCCGGGTCCCCGGTGCTACATCATCTGCTCGATTCCGGCACGCTCGTGGTAAATCACCAGTTGGAGTACGTCAAGCCAATAACTTTTTGTGACCGACCCTTGACGACCAATTTGTGGGTGGATGCCATCGGCGGCAGCCGGTTCTCCATTGGGTACGAGGTCTATGACGGGGACGACCTGGCCGCTCGAGCGCGAACGGGAATAGTGCCGTTTGACTTAGTCAGCAATACATTGCGGCGCCTAACCGCGGAGGAGCGTGAACTACTTGGCGATGTACTTGCGCCTACGAAGCCGCTCCGTCCGCTGCCGAAGGTGGACGTTCTCGGAGAGCATCATCGTTACCCGCTGAACGTGCGCTGGTCTGACGTCGACTCATATGGCCATGTCAACAATGTCAAGTACTACGACTACATCCAGGAAGCCAGGATCAGCCTCATGACCAGCACAATCGGATGGGAGCCAGGGGCGGTCTGGGTGGTCGTCCGCCAGGATCTGGAGTACCTCAAACCCATCGACTTCCGGACCGAGCCGTACGAGGTGGGCACGGCAGTCACGGCAATCGGCAATCGCTCCTTCACACTGGCAGCCGAGATACGCGATCCAACGTCGAGTACTGTCTACGCGACCGCTCGGACCGTTGTGGTCGGCGAATCCACGTTGAGTCCCGAGCAGCGGTCTGCGCTAGACAAGTGGGCCCTGATCAGGTGAGTCGGAGTCCTGGCATCGTGCCTGGATGCTCGTCGAAGGTGTTCACCATCGAGTACGCAGCGCGCTCCATGTAGGTCCACAACTCAGTTTCCTGTTGTGGCGTGAGGTCGATTGAGTCGATCGCATCCCTCATGTGCTTCAGCCAGCGGTCCCGCATCGCTGGTGTCACCGCGAAGGGCGCGTGGCGCATGCGTAGCCGCGGATGCCCACGCTGCTCGCTGTAGGTGGTCGGACCTCCCCAATACTGCTCCAGAAACATCCGAAGTCGCTCTTCAGCCGAAGCAAGATCGGGCTCTGGATACAAGGTGCGTAGCGGTGGGTCAGAGGCGACCCCTTCATAGAACCGCCTTATGAGCGCCACGAAGGTCTCGTGGCCGCCGACAGCGTCGTAGAAGGTCTGCAGAGGTGCTTGCTCGGACATCGGGACCCATTCTCCATCACGCGGGCGATCGGCTGGCAGGATGAGATCTCGTACGCCAATTTATCGATCGGGAGGAGTCAATCAATGGCTACAGTTCGGACCGCAGAGGCCCACTGGGAAGGATCTCTGTTCGAGGGCCAGGGCGAGGTTGAGCTCATTTCATCTGGGCTCGGCAGCTTCGAGACCAGCTGGCCGGCGCGCGCCGAGCAACCCAATGGCAAGACCAGCCCGGAGGAATTGATCGCCGCGGCGCACTCCACCTGCTTTTCGATGCAGTTGGCAGGCCATCTCGCCCGCGGCGGCAACCCACCAACCTCGCTTGACACGCGAGCCGATGTCACCTTCGATCCTCCGAACATCACCGGGATCAAGCTGACCGTGACCGGGGTGGTACCAGGGCTGACCGCGGAGCAGTTCGAGGCGGCTGCTCAGGACGCGAAGAAGAATTGCCCAGTGTCTAAGGCAATCACCGGTACAACGATCACGCTCGAGGCCTCACTGGCGCAGTAACGCAGTAACGCAGTCATTCCGTCCAGCTGCGAGCGTCGGGAAATCGCGCGCCGCCGTGCTGAGGAGGAGCGAGCGGAGGCGTTCTTTCCTCTGCGAGCGACGACGAAGTAGGCGGATTCCCCGCGCGATGGCGCGAGCAGCTCCCAAAACTAGGCCGGTTCCGGTCCGGCGTCGGCTGGTGGCTCACCGGGCCCGCCCTGGCTGAAGTTGCCAACTCGGAGGACTTCGCCGTTTCGGACGTACCAGACTGTGCCGTCCTTACCTCGCAATTCGGTGACCCGCAACCCAATGGCCTCGACCACGCCAGAGGCCATATCCATGTCCACATAGTCGCCTACGCCGAGCTGGTCCTCGACCAGCATGAAGATGCCCGAGACAAGGTCCTTCACAATGCTTTGTAGGCCGAAGGCTACGGTGACGGCGATAACCGTCGTGCCCGCCAGGATCGTGGTGATGTTGTAGCCCAGCTCAGCCAAGATCATCAGGATGACAACGGCGAAGATCACGAATGTCGCTGTGCTCTGAGCCAGTGAGCCGAGCGCCAAGAGCCGTTGCTTGCGACGTTCGGCGGACACTGTGGTAGCAGTGATCAATTTCTGGGCCATGTCATTGCGTGAGCTGAGAGGCTTGTCGATCGCCCGTCGCACTGAGCGATTGATCAAGCGGTGGAGCACCCGCCGCAGCACAAACGCCGCAATGATCAAGAGCACGATGCGAATCGGCTTGAACAGCACCAATTCGGCGAGATTGTCTGGTAACCAGTCCGGCATGGGCCTCAGCCTAAGGCGTGACTTCGGACGCCTTACCGACTTGACAAGTCTTTGGCTACGTCACGAATTGCCGATACCGTGACCGCGATCGCCGGACGCTCGGACGCCAGGGTTCGCCAGATGGCGTAAATCTGGCGCGAAAATGCCGGCTTGAGCGAAATGATCGAGACGCCGTCAACCGATCCGCGGCCTAATCTCGGCATGACGGCAATACCCAGCCCAGCAGCGACCATCGCGAGCTGGGTCTGATGCTCCTCAGCGGTATGGGTGATCTCAGGTGTCAGCCCGTGTTGCCGCAGCGTCTGAGTCAGCCATTCGTGGCAGATGGCCCCGTGTGGCCAAGTGATCCACGGCTCGGCGCACAGCTCGGTGACTTCGACGCTCGTCCGTTGTGCGAGCGGATGAGCAGCAGGTACTGCGAGATCAACAGCGTCATTCATGATCAGCAGTTGCTCCACGCCGTCCGGCAGCACGAGTGGCGCATTCATCCAGTCATTGACCAGGGCGATGTCGAGATGTCCTGCGACGACCAATCGGGTTGCCTCATCGGGCTGCCGCTCCGAGACCCGAAGGAGCAGCTGGGGATGTTCCTTGCGAAGCCAGGCCACGGTCTGGGGAAGGATGGCCCGTGCGGCCGTGGCGAACCCGGCGATCTGCAAATCACCGACAACGCGCTCGCGTTCTCGGTCGAGCTCGCTCTCCGCGCTCTCGACCTCTGAGAGGATTGCATGCGCGCGTCGCGCCAGCAGAACGCCTGCTGGCGTGAGTCGTACGCCGCGGCCGTACGGCTCGATGAGCCGCTGGCCCACATCGCGCTGCAGCTTGCCAAGCTGCTGAGAGACAGCCGAAGGGGTTAGATTCAGCGCCGCCGCCGCCCCGGTTACCGAGCCAAAGGTCGACACCGCGTGCAGGGCCTGGAGGCGCTCAAGGTGTAACATTTCACGGATCCTACACAGTATGCCCAATGACAATTTGCTTGTGCTTAACAATACATGCGGCCATGCTTGACCGGTGACCAGCACTGTGAACCAGATCCAGCAGACCAAGATCACCAGATCGAGTTCGGACTGGCGAACGCTTCTCGCGGTCAGCATTACCGTCGTCGCCTGGGCTTCCGCCTTCGTCGTGATCCGCTATGCGGCACACGACATCGAGCCCGGGGCGCTCAGCCTCGGACGGCTGCTGGTGGCCAGCCTCGCCCTCAGCGCCATGATGATCGGCCGCAGGCTCGTCTGTATGACCTCTCGTGAGTGGGCGCTCACCGCGCTGGTCGGAGTCGCCTGGTTCGCGGTCTACAGCGTCGCGCTCAATGCGGGCGAACAGACTGTCGACGCCGGTACCGCTGCGATGCTCATCCAGCTGGCGCCAATATTGATCGGCATACTCGCCGGCTTCCTACTCGGCGAGGGCTTTCCACGGATGCTCGTCATTGGCGGTCTGGTCGCGTTCGCCGGCACCCTGTTGATTGGCTTCGCTACCAGCACTGGGAGCGTCGACCTCGCCGGCGTTCTGCTTGTGCTGTTGAGCGCCACCGTCTACTCGATCGCCATGGTGGCGCAGAAAGTGGTGCTGCGCCGCATCCCAGCCCTGCAGGTGACTTGGCTTGCCTGCCTCATTGGGATGATCGCGTGCCTGCCTTTTGCCGGTGCGCTGGTCCGTGACCTCTCAGTCGCACCGACTCTGCAGATCCTGGGAGTCGTCTACCTCGGGCTCGTGCCGACCGCCCTGGCTTTCTCAACCTGGGCGTACGCACTCAGCCACACCACGGCAGGGAAACTGGGTGTCACGACCTTCGCGGTGCCGCCGATCACCATCCTGCTCGGGTGGCTCTTCCTCAACGAGGTGCCGCCGATCCTCGCGATTGTCGGCGGTGCGCTTTCGCTGGTTGGCGTGGCCATCGCGAGGATGAAACCGAGAGTCACTGTCCTTTCTGGTATGTGACCCGGCCCGCCCAGATGGTGGCCACCACCGGATCTGGCAGTTCGCGGCCGTGCCAGGGATTGTTGCGCGACAGGGAGGCTGAATCGTCGCGGTCGACGACTCGCCGCGCGCTGCGATCGACCAGGACCAGATTCGCCGGCTCACCGACAGCCAGCGGACGACCTTGATCGGCAAGCCGAGCAATATGTGCTGGCATGATCGACATCCGTTCCGCCAGCTGGAGCCAGTCCAGCAGGCCGGAGTTGATCATGGCTTCCACCACAACCGCGAGCGCGGTCTCCAGGCCGAGCATCCCGAAGGCCGCATCAGCGAACGCGTGCTCCTTGTCGTGGCGCGCATGCGGCGCGTGATCGGTGGCCACCGCATCGATGGTCCCGTCCGCCAGTGCCTCCCGTACTGCCTCGACGTGCTCGTTGGGCCGGAGCGGCGGATTGACCTTGTAGGTCGGGTCGTAGCTGAGCACCTCAGTCGTCGTCAGCATGAGGTGATGGGGCGCAACCTCCGCCGTGACGTTGACATTGCGCTGCTTGGCCCACCGGATCACGTCGACCGTCTCGGCGCAGGACACATGGCATACGTGCAGGCGGGAACGGGTGAGTTCGGCGATCTGCACATCCCGAGCAACCACACTCGCCTCGGCAGCCGCGGGCCATCCTGGAAGTCCGAGCTTTCCTGAGATCTCGCCCTCATGGCAGCAGGCCGAAACCGCGGCCAGCTGCGGATCCTGAGCGTGCTGAGCGATGACCCCGTCAAAAGCCCGAACATACTCCAGAGCTCGTCGCATCAGGCGCGCATCCGAGACGCAGTGACCATCGTCGGAGAACACCCGTACGCGAGCGCCGGACCTGGCCATCAGCCCGAGCTCGGCCAGCTCAACTCCGTCCAATCCCTTGCTCACCGCGCCCACCGGCACCACGTGCGCGTGTCCGTCCCGGGTGCCCAGCGCTGCAACATGCTGCGCTGCTTCCGCGGTGTCGGTCACCGGGGTGGTGTTGGCCATCGCCAGTACTGCGGTGAATCCGCCGCGCGCAGCGGCCAGCGTGCCGGATTGCACCGTCTCGGCGTCCTCGCGTCCGGGCTCGCGCAAGTGGGTGTGCAAGTCGACCAGCCCTGGCAACGCGAGGAGTCCGTCGGCATCCAGCTGCTCGACGTCGGCTGCGACTTCTGCGGGATCCACGAAACGCCCGTTCCGGATCCCCAGGTCCGAGCGGCCGCCGCCGAGGAGGTCGGCACCGCGGATCAGCAGGTCCGTCACTCAGCCCCTCCCAGCAGCTCGTACAGGACGCTCATCCGGACCGAGACACCTGCCGCAACTTGGTCCAAGATCAAAGAGTTGGCCGCGTCAGCGGCGTCCGCGGAGATCTCCAAGCCGCGGTTCATCGGGCCCGGATGGCATATCGCCGCCTCTGGCTTCATTGCCTCCAACCTCGGACGGGTCAGGCCGTAGCTGATCGTGTACTCGCGGGGAGTGGGGAAGTACCCGCCGGACATGCGTTCCCGCTGCACTCGGAGCATCATCACGATATCGGCGTGGGGTAGCACCTCGTCGAAGTCGGTACAAGCGAGCACCGGCCAGCTGTCGATGCCCGCCGGAAGCAGCGTCGGCGGCGCGATGAGGGTCACCTGCGCGCCCAGCGTGGTAAGCAGCAAGACGTTGCTGCGGGCGACTCGCGAGTGAGTGATGTCTCCGACGATCGCAACTGTCTTGCCCTCGAAGCTCACCAGATCAGGCGCTGAACGACGGAGATGTCGCCGGATCGTAAAGGCATCCAACAAAGCCTGCGTGGGATGTTCGTGAGTTCCATCACCCGCGTTGAGCACATGGGCATCGATCCAGCGCGAAGCCAGCCACGGGGCGCCCGACGCATGATGTCGGATCACTAGTGCATCCACGCCCATGGCAGCGACTGTCAGCACCGTGTCGCGCAGTGATTCACCTTTCGATACCGACGAGCCCTTCCCACTGATGTTGATCACGTCCGCCGACAGCCATTTACCCGCGATCTCGAAGGAGGACCGGGTCCGGGTGGAGTCCTCGAAGAACAGATTGACTACGGTGCGGCCCCGAAGGGCGGGCAGCTTCTTGACCGGGCGGCCCTGTACTAGCGACATTTCTTCGGCGAGATCGAAGATCTCGGTGATCTGAGTTCGATCAAGATCCGCTGCGGACAGCAGATGACGCATCAGGTCTCCCCTCGAACGGGATCGTCGCTCTGTTCGATGCTGACCTGGTCTAGGCCGTCGATCTCGGCAAGTCTCACGCCGACGTGCTCGCCGGTCCTGGTTGGGATGTACGTTCCGACATGATCAGCGTGGATGGGCAGCTCGCGATGACCGCGATCGACCAACACCGCCAGCTGAACGGCGCGCGGCCGACCAAGATCACCGAGCGCGTCCAGCGCGGCCCGCACCGTACGTCCGGTGTAGAGCACGTCATCGACCAGAACTACGGTGCTGCCGTCCACCTCCACCGGCAGGTGCGTGTGGCCCACGGCCCGGGTCGGCTGGCGCCGCAGATCATCGCGGTACATGGTCACATCGAGAGCGCCAACCGGAACCTTGACGCCTTCCACTTCGTCCATCACCGTCGCGAGCCGACGAGCCAGCGCGACACCACGGGTGGGAATCCCCATCAGCACGAGATCCTTTGCACCGCGGTTCGCCTCGAGAATCTGGTGCGCCATCCGAGCGCAAACGCGGGCAATCTGATCAGCGTCGAGGACTAGACGAGAATTCAAAGAACCGGTCCCGACGCCAGGCGTCGGATCATCCGGCTGTGCATGTGGCGCGCCGGTACCTGACAACAATCCTCCTCTGGGCGCTTCGCAACCTCCGCGGAACCGCCTCGGGGCGATAACGTAGGGCCGTGAACGAACTCCTGAGCATGCTAGTGCCTCTGGAAACGCTCTCCGGGTGGCCACAGGTCACAAACCCCACGCCTTTGCAGGTTCTCATCCTGCTCGTCGGGTTCCCGCTCTTGGTCTTCATCATCGTGGTCGCCATCTCCAAGATCGCTACCAGCATGCACGCTGCGCGCGGCGACGACGTCCACACCAACGATCCGCTCTGGGTGGGTGAGCATGGGTCTGCGCAACTGGAGGCCGCCGGGGCGAACCCGGGTCCCGAGACCGGCGAGCAAATTCCGGCTGGTGAGGTCGAGGAGGCCTTAGCTGCTGAAGGCGATGTCGAGGGCGACGATACCGGCGAGCACGTGGGTGGCGCGGGTGCCCGCTGGTGATGCGTTCACCCCGAGCCAACGAGAGTGGATCGGGCGTGCCGTCCGGAACGCCGAGATCGCCTCAGGTCTGAAGTTCTCGGTCTTTGTGGGCGTCTCCGAGGAGGACTCCCG
The DNA here is from genome assembly GCA_963734005.1 of uncultured Actinomycetota bacterium. Lineage (GTDB taxonomy): Bacteria > Actinomycetota > Actinomycetes > Propionibacteriales > Propionibacteriaceae > Microlunatus. The sequence continues at coordinate 104,512 of CAVTFS010000023.1, read as the reverse complement.
CGCGTACGCCGAAAGACTGCACAAGTCACTCACCGATCCTGATCACTCAGTTTTGGTGATGTGCGATCCGGAGTTCCACAAGCTGGAGATCGTGACGGGCAAGGAAGCCCGCCGAACTCTCGGTGATCTTGAATGCCGCTTGGCGGCTGCGGCCATGCAGACTTCGTTCGCCGGCGGTGACATTGTCGGCGGTCTTGCGGCCGGTATCCAGCAGCTTGGAGAGGCGGCACATCAGCCGAAGACACTCCACATCACGCGGCCAAGTTGAGCGCCGCACCGACTCACGACTGCGATGGCAATCGCTCGTCTGTCCCGGCTGGATCTGCCATAGTGCTCCCATGCGCGTACACATCGGCAGCGACCACGCCGGCTTTGAGCTGAAGAGCTATCTGATCCAGGTTCTTACCGAGGACGGGCACGAGGTAGTTGATCACGGGCCGGAGACCTACGACGCCGAGGATGACTATCCCGTCTTCTGCATCCCCGCTGGCGAGGCTGTCGTGGCGGACCCCGGCTCATTGTGCATTGTGATCGGCGGCTCCGGCAACGGCGAACAGATCGCTGCCAACAAAGTGGCGGGCACTCGGGCCGCGCTTGCCTACAACTTGGACACTGCGAGGCTCGGCCGAGAGCACAACGACGCAAACGTGATCTCCATTGGCGCCCGGATGCATAGCCAGGAAGAGGCCCTGGAAATGGTTCGGGTCTTCCTCGCGACGCCGTTCAGTGGCGACCCACGCCATGCCAGGCGCATCGCGCTCCTCGCCGACTACGAGAAGACCCGTACGGCAGTGGGCTCCTGAATCTGCTTTGCTTCGACGAGCTCAGCGCGGATGCGGGATCCGGGGTTGAATTGCTCGCTCCGCTCGCTGCGGATCGCGCTCCGGAGGCCGCCTACTTCGTCGTCGTCTCGCAGACGGTGATGCGTGTCTGCTCGCTTCTCCTCAGCACGCCGGCGCGCGATCCGGTGCCCCTAGGTCAGGCTTGACTCGTTGCGCTGTGATCCACTCGGGCGACGTCCATCGACCCGAGCGAGCAACTCGTCGATGACCTCCGCCGCGACGCGTTCGTCATCAAGGTCCGGGCGGGACACATCCCGCCCGCGCATGGCACGGTCGAGAGTGACCAACCCCGAGACACCGTCCCGCCCAAAATCACGCGGCCAGAGGTCGCGAGAGTCGTGCATCGTCCCCGAGTAGTGTGTTCCTCCGCCGTGCGTTCCTGAGGGCCGACCCCCAGGTGGTGGCAACGCACCTGTCATGGCTCACACGCTAAAACAGATTCGCAGGCTGCGTGCATGATCGCAATGGAAGTGTTACTCGAGCAGGTCTCTGAAGGGGTTAGGAGGCAAACCTTGCCGGAAGGGCACACGCTGCACCGGCTCGCTCTCGACCTCACCCAGGCCTTCGGCGGGCGAGTGGTATCAGTCAGCAGTCCGCAGGGCCGTTTTGCAGAGTCGGCGGCACAGCTGGACAAGACACGGATGATCGAGGGGACGGCTCACGGAAAGCATCTGTTCTGCGAATTCGACGGTGATCGGTTTCTCCACGTCCATCTGGGCCTTATTGGCAGCTTCGAGCTCGGTCCGCCCCAACCGCCTCGCGGCCTGGTCAGGGTTCGAATTGCGACCGAGCAGGCGGTCGCCGACCTACGTGGACCTCAGCTCTGCACGTTGAGGACGCGTATCGAGATTGCTTCGCAACTGGCTGTGCTCGGTCCCGACCCGCTGCGGGCAGATGCCGATCCTGATCATGCCTGGCGCCGGATCCACCGTGCGACCCGGCCGATCGCCGCACTTCTGATGGACCAGACTGTCTTGTCTGGTGTCGGAAACGTGTACCGGGCGGAGGTCCTGTTCCGTAACCGGATCAATCCGCATCGAACCGGAAACAAGCTGAGCCGGCGCAGCTGGTTGGGAATCTGGGCCGATCTTGTCGAGCTGATGCCTCAAGGCGTGGTGCACAACCGGATCGACACAGTACGCCCCGAGCACACGCCCGAGGCGATGGGCCGGCCGCCACGTCAGGATGATCATGGCGGTGAGGTCTATGTCTACCGGCGCGCCGGCATGGCCTGCTTGGTCTGCGGTTCCAAGATCCGCACCGAGCTGCTGGCCGGCCGCAACCTGTTCTGGTGTGCCCGCTGCCAGCGTCGCGGATGACCTTCGGCGGGTATGGGTGAAATGGGTAAGAGAGAGGCTGTGAGTGGCGGCGGACCGAGAGAGAGCGCGGTCCCATTGGTCGTCGAACTGTGGTACGCGGAGGCGCCAGACCTCGGTGATCCTGTCCGGCTTGAGGTTTTGCGATCGCGGTGGCCGGCCACCGAGCTCCAGATGGAGTCGATCATTGTCCCTCATGGCGACTCGCCTTTGCCGCTGCTGACGGTGATCATGACGGCGAGCCCTGTGGGGCAGGACGGCAAAGCCCTGCCCGATGTCAGCCAGACATGGGACTGGGAGGACGCAGAGGTCGCCGTCTCGGCCAGCCGTTGCAGCCTGCTGGTAACCGAAATGTTCGGTGCCGACCGGGCGCCGCAAGAGCGCTGGGATGCCATGAGCGGTGTGGTTGCCGAAATGGTGCGACTCACTCGTCCCACGGTGCTCAGCTGGCCGCAGAGCCAGCGGGTTGGTGACCCTGAGCTGTTTGCAGCAGGTGATCTTGATGGCCTGATCAATATCCGATATTTCAGCATCTCGAATGATCCCGGCGCGATGGTGATGGACACCCTCGGCCTGCACGTGTTCGGACTCCCGGACGTGCAGTGCCACTTCCGGGATCGAGAGCCGAGCGACATCGCCGCCATGCTTTTCTCCACAGCGGTCTACTTGTTCCGGTTCGGTGATGTCATCGGCGATGGCAACACCATCTCCGGACCGCAGGGCGACGAGCGGTTCGTCTGCTTTCACGAGCGCGCCTTACTGGCGCCCAGCCGTCAAGTCATTGATGTGGATCTTGGCGACCCGTACGCGGCCGGCCAGCGCGACCGGCCTGGCTAAAGGAGCTCGTAACAGCTGCGAGCGTGGCGTTCGCGCGTCGCCGTCGTGAGGAGGAACGAGCGGACACGCTCTTCCGTCCGCGAGCGACGACGAACTAGGCGACTGCCAAGCGCGAACGCAGCGAGCGGAGCGAGCCATCAAACACGAAATCGCGCGCTGCCGCACGGAGGAGAAGGGAGCAGAGGCGTACTTTCCTCTGCGAGCGACGACGACGGCGGCGGATCCACCGCGCGATTGCGCGAGTAGCTCTCAGAAAATCGTTCGGCGGACTGAGAGCAACTCAAGCTCAGGGCGGTAGGCGACCAACTGTTCGACGGCATCGAGTACCTCGACCAGATGTGCCCGGTCGGGACTCACCGCGGCAACTCCGATGCCCGCCCTTCGGTGCAGCTCGAGATGATCAACTTCGGCAACGCTGAGGTCAAAGCGCTTGCGTACCTTTGCGATCAGCGGTCGCACCAACGAACGCTTCTCCTTGAGCGAATGCACATCGCCGAGCAGCAGGTCGAACTGCAGCGCACCCACCCACATAGCCATGGCCATAGCGTAAGGACCGACCAACCGTACACTCGCTGACCTCTTGGTCTAGCGTCGATAGGGACTGGTCACGTGTGGTGAACGTGCAACGCGGCAAAGGATGAGTGATCGACATGTCCGAACTACGTAACGCCCGTCATCTCAGCGTTCATGATCTTCGACGGCGTATCAATGAGGGAGATATCGATACCGTGGTCGTCGCCTTCACCGACATGCAAGGGCGGTTACAGGGTGAGCGATTACACGCCGCGTACTTCGCCGAACACGTTCTCGATCATGGCATCGAAGCCCCCGCATACCTGCTCGCGGTCGACGTCGACATGAACATCGACGACCGCTACGCGATGTCGTCGCCGGAGAAGGCTGACAGCGACATCAGGCTGGTGCTCGACATGCAGACGACTCGCCTACTGCGACACCAACCGGGAGCAGTGATGGTGCAGTGCGACGCGGTCTGGCCGGATCAGACGCCAGTCGCGCAATCACCGAGGACGATCTTGAAGCAGCAGCTGGCGGCCGCGGCTGATCGGGAGTATGACGTTCTGACCGGTACGCGACTGCAGTTGATGGCATTCCACAACAGCTACGAGGACGCCTGGAACGCTCAGTATCGTGATCTTGCATTGGTCAACCAGTACAACGTCGACTCATCGATCTTGGGTGCGAGTCGGATCGAACCGCTGCTGCGCGAGATCCGCAACATGACCTACGCCGCCGGGATGGATGTCGAGTCGGCGAAGGGGACGCACAACCTGGGGCAGCATGAGATCGGTCTCAGCCACGGCGATGCCTTGACGATCGCCGACAACCACGCGGTCTTCAAGACGATGGCCAAGGAGATCGGCGCCCAGCGTGGCAAAGCAATCACCTTCATGGCCAAGTACGACGAGGGCCAGGGCAACTCCTGTCATATCCAGCTATCACTGCGCGGCACCGATGGGTCCACGGTCTTCTGGGGTGAGCACGGCCGCACCAAGGTTTTTGACTCCTTCGTCGCCGGACTGCTCGCGACCCTGTACGACTTCACCTTGCTCTACGCGCCGAACATCAACTCCTACAAGCGTTTCGCGGCCGGATCGCGGAGCCCGACCACGATCGCGTGGGGGCAGGGCGACCGTTGTGCGGTCCGGATGCTTGGTCACGAGGAATCGGCGCGGCTGGAGAGTCGGGTGCCAGGCGGGGACGTCAATCCCTATCTCGCCTTTGCGGCCATGATCGCCGGCGGGTTGTACGGGCTTGATCATGATCTCGAACTCGGTTTGGAGCTGACTGGCAACGTCCGCCCGTCTGACTTCCCCAGCATTCCGCGTACGCTGCGCGAGGCACGGCAGGCCTTCGCGTCCTCACAGATTGCACGCGCCGCCTTTGGAGACGATGTGGTCAACCACTACACCACCATGGCTGATGTCGAGCTGGAGGCGTTCGACGCGGCAGTGACCGACTGGGAGCTGAGGCGCAGCTTCGAAAGAATGTGAGAATGGGGCCCATGGTGGGGGCAACGCAAGGCAGGCCGGTGATCGGCCTGAGCACCTATCGCGAGCAGGCTGCTTGGTCGGTGTGGAACATGTCGGCCGATCTGCTTCCGTCGGTCTACACCAGATCAGTTGAGGCAGCGGGCGGTGTGGTCGCGCTGCTGCCACCGCAGGTCGACGGCATGGCTGCGGTGGTCTCCAGGCTCGATGGGCTGATCATCACGGGCGGCGCTGACGTAGAGCCGGAGCGCTATGGCCAGATGCCCCATCCCATGACCAAGGTGCGTCGTGATCGTGACGCGTGGGAGTTCGGGCTGCTGGATGCCGCTGATCGGCTCGGTCTTCCAACGCTCGGCATCTGCCGTGGCATGCAGGTAATGGCGGTTCGCGCTGGCGGCGCGCTCGAACAGTACCTACCCGATGTGGTGGGTCATGAGGAGCACGCGCCGGGTGGCAACTCTTTTGGCTGGACGTCTATCGCCACCCGCGAGGGGTCCCGGGTGCGAACCTACGTGGGTGATCGTGTCCAGGTCAGCTGCCACCACCACCAGTCGGTGGTCAGCCATCCTGGCTTCGAGGTGACAGCCCGCGCCGCCGACGGCACCATCGAGGCCATCGAGGATCCCGAACGGCCATTTTGGCTCGGTGTGCAGTGGCATCCGGAGAGTGGCGACGACTATGGGCTCTTTCTTGGTCTGATCGAGGCCGCCTCTGGCGTCGACGCACGGGCCTGATATGTGGTGCATCGGCTGCTTAGAGCAGCTCAACCCGATGTAGCGCGGGATCGTCGTACCCGAAAGTCCGAACTGGACCAGGCGGTGTCGCCCTCGTCTCGAAGCGCACGGTGACGCGACCCAGACCCGACCCCCAGACCCAACCACGGCCGTACTGATCATGCTCGACATCGATCCCGGGTGGCCAACCCCGGCGCGCAGGCTGCTCTTCAGGTAATGGGTGTTCCTCCGTTACATCCTCGGCCGGGTGCGTAGGCGACGTCTCGGCTACGAAGAGATCTTCTTGCAACACATCAGTCAGACCGGCCACTCCGACGCCGAGAAGCCGAACCCCTCCTCCTGCGTCGACTGCAGACAGCAGCGAAGTGGCGACCGAGCCGATGACATCGGCGCGATCCGTCGCGCTGAATAGCGTGCGTGATCTTGTGAAGGTCGAGAAGTCATGCAGCCGAACCTTGATCGACACTGTGTGGGCAAACAGTCCCGCGGCTCTCAGCCGGCTCGCCACCTGTCGTGCGTCACGGAGCAAGATCGTGGTGAGCTCATCTCGATTGACGAGATCGGTTTCGAAGGTGTCCTCGACCGAGATCGACTTCGTCTCCCGGTCAGGCTCGACCGGCCGGTCGTCACGCGCAGAGGCCAGCTCAAGCAGGGCCTGGGCATGGGTCCTGCCGATCACCTGAGCCAACTCATCGAGCGCGCCCGCCAGGAGGTCGGCCACCGTGTGGATGCCGATACGGCGCAGCTTCTCCTGCGTGACCGGGCCGACGCCGGGAATGACGGAAACCTTCATTGGTCGCAACAGCTCCAGCTCCTCGCCTGATTCCACAATGAAGCTGCCGTCGGGCTTGGCCAGCTCGCTGGCGATCTTGGCGACGAATTTTGACGTGCCGATGCCCACTGAGGCCGTCAGGCCATTCGTGGTCGCCTGGACTTCGTCCTTGAGTTCCGCGATCAGCAGCTCCAGGCCCGGTCGGCTGAAGTCCACCGGATCCGGCGCTGCCCGAAGATCAACGAATGCCTCGTCCAATGAGAGGGGCTCTACTAGCGGTGAAAGCCGGTGCAACACGTCCATGACCTGACGACTTGCCAGGCGGTACGCAGCGAACCGGCCGGTAAGGAACGCCGCGTGCGGGCAGCGTCGCCGTGCCTCATGGGTCGGCATCGCCGACTGTACGCCGAAAACGCGTGCCTCGTACGATGCGGTGGCGACTACTCCTCGCTGGCCGAGACCGCCTACAACGACGGGTTTTCCACGGAGCGATGGCTTGTCGCGCTGCTCGACCGACGCGTAGAAAGCGTCGAGGTCGAGGTGGAGCACGGAGGGCTCGCTTCGCACGGATCTCATTGTGCTGCGAGCGTCGCGTTCGCGCGTCGCCGTCGTGAGGAGGAACGAGCGGACACGCTCTTCCGTCCGCGAGCGACGACGAACTAGGCGACTGCCAAGCGCGAACGCAGCGAGCGGAGCGAGCCATCAAACACGGAATCGCGCGCCGCCGCACGGAGCCAGGCTGGCGCGCCGCTGACCTGGACGAGCGAGCGAGCAGACACGCCTGGACGACGGCGGCGGATTCTCGATGTTCGCGGCGCCGATCTGCAGGAGGAGATGGCGGAACAACGTTTCTCCGTTCTGTCAGCTCCGACGAAGACGGCCGGCAACCCGGCGAACATCGCAGCGAGCGAAGCGAGCAAACAAATGGAGCGCGATGCGCGAGCAGCTCAGAAATTGTGCGTCGTAGCGTTGGTTACTCAGGGGCTTGCGGCCTATACAGGGGCAAGGAGCGTGTGTCGTGCTGGAATCGGTGGACGTACAGGGTCAGAGCGTGGACATGTGGCCGGGCAGGCCATATCCGCTGGGTGCGACGTTCGACGGCACCGGCGTGAACTTCGCAGTTTTCTCGGAAGTGGCATCCAAGGTTGAGCTCTGTTTGATCGGCGACGACGGCAAGGAGACGTGCGTCGAGCTCATCGAGGTCGATGGGTATGTCTGGCACGCCTATCTTCCACGGATCCAGCCCGGCCAGCGCTACGGCTACCGGGTTTACGGCCCGTACGACCCTGCCAAAGGTCATCGATGCAACCCGTCCAACCTCTTGCTCGACCCGTACGCGAAGGCCATCAATGGCCAGATCGATGGTCACGAGTCCTTGTTCTCATACCGCTTCAGCGACCCGACGGCGTTCAATGATCAAGACTCCTTAGGCCACACCATGCTGTCGGTGGTCACCACCCCGTACTTCGACTGGGGTCATGATCGACCGCCGCAGCATCAGTACCACGAGAGCATCATCTACGAGATGCACGTAAAGGGTCTGACAATGACTCATCCCGGCATCCCGGACGACGTCCGCGGAAGCTATGCGGCCATCGGTCACCCGGCGATCATCGAGCACTTGACCTCGCTCGGCATCACAGCGGTTGAGCTGATGCCCGTGCATCAGTTTGTCAACGACACTCACCTGGTTGATCGCGGCCTGTCGAATTACTGGGGCTACAACACCATCGGCTTCCTCGCCCCGCACAACGGCTATACGAGCGGTTTCGACCTCGGTCAGCAGACCACGGAGTTCAAAGCCATGGTCAAGTCGCTGCACGAGGCCGACATCGAGGTGATCTTGGACGTGGTCTACAACCACACCGCAGAAGGCAACGAAATGGGCCCCACGATCGCCTTCCGTGGCCTCGACAACGCGGCCTACTACCGCGTCGTCGACAATGCCAAGCAGCACTATTACGACACCACCGGCACAGGCAACAGCCTGCTGATGCGCAATCCACACGTGTTGCAGCTGATCATGGACTCGTTGCGCTACTGGGTCTTGGACATGCACGTCGACGGGTTCCGATTTGATCTTGCTGCGACGCTCGCCCGGCAGTTTCATGAAGTAGACAGACTGTCGGCGTTCTTCGACATCATCCAGCAGGACCCGGTGATCTCTCAGGTCAAACTCATCGCCGAACCATGGGATTTGGGCGACGGCGGCTATCAGGTCGGCAACTTCCCTCCGTTGTGGACCGAGTGGAACGGCAAGTACCGCGATACCGTGCGGGACTTCTGGCGCGGTGAGCCGGCGTCGCTGGCGGAGTTCGCCTCGCGAATCACCGGTTCCAGCGATCTCTATGAGCACTCAGACCGACGTCCTACGGCGTCGATCAACTTCGTGGTCGCCCATGACGGCTTTACGTTGCGGGATCTGGTGTCCTACAACGAGAAACATAACGAGGCGAACGGAGAGGGCGGCAATGATGGCGAAAGCCACAACCGATCTTGGAACTGTGGAGTAGAGGGCGAGACCGACGATCCCGCGATCAACGCCCTGCGGTTACGCCAGCAGCGGAACTTCATAACGACGATGATGGTGAGTCAAGGCGTTCCGATGCTGGCTCACGGAGATGAGTTCGGCCGGACCCAGCGGGGCAACAACAACGTGTACGCCCAGGACAACGAGCTCTCCTGGGTCAACTGGGACCTCAATGCCGACCAGAAGGATCTGCTGGCTTTCACGTCGGCGGCGATCAGCTTGCGTAAGGCTCACCCGATACTGCAGCGGCGGCGGTTTTTCGCCGGTGATGCCAAGCACGGCGGCAGGAGCGAGCTCGGCGACATTATGTGGTTCAAGGCCGATGCCTCAGAGATGGACGAGGCCGATTGGAACTCCGGATTCGCCCGCAGCCTGATGGTCTTTCTCAACGGGGACGCCATCCCCGAACTCGATGCCGTTGGCCGACCAATCACCGACGATCATTTTTTGCTGCTCTTCAATGCGCACTCGGAACCGATCAAGTTCACCATGCCGGCGGGGGAGCTGGGCCAGGACTGGCTCGTGCGACTCGATACCGCCACTGGACAGGTCGATCCGCCAAATGTTCGTCCATGGCGGGCGCGGTCAACCCATCGAGTGGAATCGCACTCGATGATCGTGTTGTCGACGACCGTCGTACCGGAGGAGGAGCGTGCCGCCTCCAAGTCCCGAGCACTGCGAGCCACCGCATCAGCTGCGAAAGCACCTATGCACGGCTCCTAACCAAAGGGATTGAGTCTGCACCTACCCCGGACCGGCTTCGCGCCTCGATGTCGGAAACTACGTGCACGTTGGTTGCACGCGCTCTGCATAGGTAGCAACCCGTGCAGACCGTATGAAAGCTACGTGTACGTAGGTTGCGACCCGAGTCGGATGAGGTCGAGTGGGGTCCAACGCGAGTACGACGGGCCGCTGAAAGGTGGCCAATTCGGGTTGTCACTGGGACTATTGCTGGGCAAAGGCGGCATGATGAAACCGGTTGCCGGGTCTTCCGCATTCTGTGAGCAGCGGTCCCGGGTAGCCCGCACCAGCGACAGCGAGGAGTGAGTCATGACGGTAGAAACGCCCGCACCAAGCCCCGCAAGCCCGTCTCCTGTTGATCGCACATCGAGCAGGCATCGGGTGGTGATCATCGGCTCCGGCTTCGGTGGGCTCTGGGCCACCGAAGGTCTGAAGAAGGCTCCGGTGGACGTCATCATGATCAGCGGGACTTCACACCACCTGTTTCAGCCGCTGCTCTACCAGGTTGCGACCGGCGTCTTGTCCGAAGGCGAGGTTGCTCCGGCCACCCGTGAGGTGCTCAAGAAGCAGAAGAACGCGACAGTGCTGCTCGGTCGAGTCACCGATATCGACGTTGACGGCAAGAACGTCACCTCGGTCAGTCCGCTGGGCACCACCGTGACGGCGTACGACACCTTGATCGTGGCCGCAGGTGCGGGTCAGTCGTATTTCGGCAATGATCAATTCTCCGAGTGGGCTCCAGGGATGAAGAGCATTGATGATGCATTGGAGCTGCGCGGTCGAATCTTCGGATGCTTTGAGCTTGCTGAGCTGTGTGACGACCCGGCGGAGCGGGAGGAGTGGCTGACTTTCGTTGTCGTCGGTGCCGGTCCGACTGGGGTCGAGATGGCGGGTCAGATCAGCGAGCTGGCACATCGTACGCTCCCGCAGGAGTTTCGCCGGATTGACACGAAGAAGGCGAAGGTCATTCTCCTCGACGCTGCCCCGGCCGTGCTGGGCGCGTTTGGCGACAAGCTTTCCAACGCCGCTCGTCAACAGCTTGGAAGCATTGGGGTGGACGTGGAGCTCAACGCCAAGGTGGTCGGCGTTGACAACACGGGCGTCGACATCATCGACGCTGACGGCAACGAGCGGCGGATCCGCAGCCGGTGCAAGGTCTGGGCGGCTGGGGTGAGTGCATCACCGCTGGGGAAGCAGCTCGCCGAACAGACTGGTGCCGAGATCGATCGCGCCGGTCGGGTGAAGGTGAACCCCGATCTCACCTTGCCCGGACATCCCGAGGTTTTCGTCGTGGGCGACATGATGGCGCTGAACAACCTGCCGGGCGTGGCCCAAGTCGCCATGCAGGGTGGCAAGTACGCGGCCGGCCAAGTCGTACGCAGGCTCCGCGGAGAGCCGCCGGGAGAGCCCTTCAAGTACTTCGACAAGGGCAGTATGGCGACCATTTCCCGGTTCCACGCCGTCGCCAGCGTCGGCAAGAGAATTCATCTCGCCGGTTTCTTCGCATGGCTGATGTGGCTTGGTGTCCACGTCATGTACCTCATCGGCTTCAAGAACCGGCTGACCACGATGATGCACTGGGCCGTCAGCTTCATATTCCGGGGACGCTCGCAGCGCACGACGACGAGACAGCAGATCGTGGCCCGTACGATGATGGCTCGACTAAGCGCCACCGAGGAGGCCCTCAAGGCTCAGCAGGGCCCGGAGCAGATCGAATCGGGCGAAGCGGCCGCTGCGGATGTCTCAGGCGAGGCAGGCGACGCTGGCGACACTCAGCCTGAGAAGGTGCCGAGCGACAGCGTCGATGAGCTCGCCGCAGCATTTGGAGATACGCGTGCGGAGGAGCGCGACGCGGCTGCGCTCAAGCAGGCACCGGAGAGCTGAGAGCGCGTGGCACTTCCAGATCTTCGGTTGAACAGCGATCAGACCATTCCGCAGCTTGGCTTCGGAGTCTTCAAGATCGACCCGGCTGAGACAGCCGACGCTGTGGCTGAAGCTCTGAAGGTCGGCTATCGGCACATCGATACCGCAGAGATGTACGGCAATGAAAAGGAAGTGGGGGAGGCGGTTCGGGCTTCGGGCCTGGATCGCGGCGAGGTTTTCATCACGAGCAAGCTCAACAACGGGTACCACCTGCCCGATGATGCCCGCAGAGCCTTCGATGGCACCCTCGAGGCGCTTGGCTCGGACTACGTTGATCTCTTCTTGATCCACTGGCCGTTGCCAACCCTGTACGGCGGTGACTTCGTCTCGACCTGGCACACGCTCGAAGAGTTTTACCGCGACGGCCGCGCGCACTCCATCGGACTCTCCAACTTTCAGGTCGCGCACGTGCGGCGCGTCGTGGATGAGAGCGACGTCGTGCCGGCCGCCAACCAGATCGAGGTGCATCCGTACCTCTGCAACGAGGAGGTCCGGTCCGCGAACGCCGAATATGGGATCGTCACGGAGGCCTGGTCCCCGCTGGCAAAGGGCAGGGTGCTCAAAGACCGGACGATTGGTGCCATCGCCAGTTGGATTCGCAGGACTCCTGCGCAGGTGGTACTGCGCTGGCACATCCAGCGCGGGGACGTCATCTTCCCGAAGTCGACGACACCTGCACGCATGAAGGAGAACTTCGAAATCTTCGACTTCGAGCTCGAGGCCGAAGACCTAGCCGCGATCAGTGCGCTTGATCGGGGCGAGGCAGGCAGGACCGGGCCCAACCCGGATGTGTTCGCCCGGGTGCCACGCTAGGAGTGAAAACGCAGTGGCTAATGAGGGTTCGACTGCGGCCGCCCGTTGACACACGGACCGGGATGCACGCCCTCTGCGATGTGATTGATGCGAGGTGGGAGAGCGCGGCATCGCGTAAGTAAGTCCAGCCGTCATGTGGTGACGGAGTTGCCCTCGGCTAAGTCTTGGACCGCACGATCGAAGGCAAGGATTCCCTGTACGAGCGCCCGGAGGTCCTCGATCGCCAGTCGGCGCAAAACCGGAGTCGGCATGGTGCCAGCCGAGCTCAGCAGGCTGCGGATTGTGGCGCTGCCTTCAGGAGTCACACTGAGCCGGCGGACGCGCCGGTCGCTGGGATCCTCACCTCGACTGACCATCCCGTGTTCCACAAGACGATCGACGAGGCCGGACATGGAAGCCACGGACACCTTCAGCTGAGCGGCCAGTTCGTGACCCGTCGCCCGTTCAGGGTCGATCGCGATCATGGTCAGGACCTTCAGTTGTTGCATCGTGATCGGAGTCGAGATCAGGGGCTCCGCCATCGAGGAAAGAGCTCGGCGTTCAAAACTTTCCTGCACGCGCTCGAGACAGCTGATTAACTCTTCCTGTTCGCTGGCAGCAGTCGCGTCATCGCGAGCGGTCCCGGTCATTGGTCGGCCTGTCGTTAGTCATCGACGTCCTTGTTGAGAAGGATCGTAACGGTTTGATTATCGATCTCGCGCTAACTGTAAGCTCCATGCGAAAGATCGTGTCGATGTCCGCTGAGTGACGGCTCGGTGTTTGATGCCGAACCGTGCCTAGAAGGGAGCCCGCTTCGTGACCTCCCTGACGCGGCTTAGCCTGGCCAACCGCATGATCGTCGGCCTCGCCACGTTGGCCATCATCGTCTTCGGCGTACTGGCGACTCTCAACCTCAAGCAGGAGCTGCTGCCATCGATTCAGGTCCCGACCGCGATCGTGACAGCGACGTACCCCGGTGTCTCCCCGCAGATCGTTGCCGAAGATGTGTCGACGCCGCTGGAGCGCGCGCTCAGCGGGGTGTCAGGGGTCACGAAAGTCCAATCGACGTCTTCCAACGGGATCGCCACGATCACCGTGGAATGGGAGTACGGCCTCGACCCTGACAAGGTGGTGGCCGACATCCGCAACGCCGTTGACGGGGTCAAACCGACGCTGCCGGATCAGGTCGAAACTGAGGTCATCACCGGCAGCACCGATGACATCCCGGTGCTACTGCTCGCCGTCGCTTCCGACGCCCCTTTGGACGAAGCCGGTCGCCGCGTTGAGAACATCGCGGTGCCGGAGCTGTCGGGCATCGACGGCGTACGTACCGTCACCGTGACCGGACAGAACACCACCCAGCTCCTGGTGACGCTGCGGCCACCCGACCTCCGTAAGCACGACGTCACAGCCCAGGCGGTCACTCAGGTTGTGCAGGGACAGGCGACTGTCACGCCCGCCGGTAGCAGTTTCGACAAGACCCTGGAGCTCGCCGTCGAGGTCGGCACCTCGGCCAACACCGTGAAGCAGTTTCAAGCCACGCAGGTGCCAACTCCGGACGGTCCAATCGCGCTGTCCGCGGTCGCCGACATCAAGGTGGACTCGATCGAGTCGACCTCGATCGCTCGGGCCGACGGCCGGCCGGCGCTCAGCGTTGCTGTTCTCAAGGACATCGACGCGGATGCGGTGGAGATTTCGCATGCCGTGGCCGCCACGATCCCGAGCCTCGAGCAGAAGCTGGGCAACAACACCACCATCACCACGATCTTCGACCAAGCGCCTCTGATCGAGCAATCGATCCACGACCTCGCGGTGGAGGGCCTGCTCGGGTTGGCCTTTGCCGTACTCGTGATCTTGCTCTTCTTGTTCTCACTTCGCGCGACCTTGATCACAGCGATCTCGATTCCGCTGTCACTGCTGATCGCCATGATCGGTCTTCAACTCGGCGACTATTCGCTCAACATCTTCACTCTGGCTGCGCTCACGGTGGCGGTCGGGCGGGTGGTTGACGACTCAATCGTCGTGGTGGAGAACATCAAGCGTCGCGCCACGGGGCATCGGACTCTGACGATTGGCGACGTCGTTGCATCGGTCAAGGAGGTGGCCGGTGCGGTCACCGCATCGACGCTGACAACGGTCACGGTATTCGCTCCGGTGGCCATCGTGTCGGGCGTAGTCGGTGAGCTTTTTCGACCATTTGCGATCACGGTCGCCGTGGCGCTCGGTGCTTCGCTGCTGGTGTCGATGACGATCGTGCCGGTGCTGGCGTACTGGTTCCTGCGGGGCGGGATGCGCGGCAGACAGGAGCTTGCAGCGCAGTCTGCCGGGGAAGAGGCCGCGGCCGCACCCGAGACGCATACTCCCGAGGAAACCAAGGTGACCAGGCTGCAGCGCGGCTACCTGCCGATCCTGGGGTTCGGCCTGCGGCGGCCGTTCATCACGCTGGGTATTGCCTTGGTTGTCTTCGTCGCAACGTTGGGCGCAGCAACCTTGTTGAAGACCGATTTCATAGGCTCGGTCACCGACCAGACCACACTCGCCATTCACCAAAAAATGCCGCCGGGCACGAGGCTGTCAACCACGAGCACGGCGGCGGAGCAGGTCGAGAACATCTTGCGTGCCGACCCACAAGTGAAGAGCTACTTGGTGACGATCGGCGGCAGCCTTGTTCCCGGCGCAACGCCGAGCACCAATACCGCGGAGTTCACCGTCTTACTCGTCAATGGTGCGAGGGCTGACACCCTACGACCGCAGCTCCAGCAGCAGATGGCCGAGCTCGGCGAATCCGCCGGAGAGGTCACCGTAACAACGACGAACAACGAATCGACAACCAACGACCTCACGGTCACTGTCTCGAGCGAGAACACCGCAAGCCTCCAGACCGGCGCCAAGCGCGTCGAGCAGGAGCTGGAGGCTATTGCGGGCCTCACCAATATCCGGAGCAACCTTGAGGAGCAGCGCAAGGTGCTCAAGGTGAATCTCAACAAGAAGAAAGCCGCCTCGCTCGGTTTCACTCAAGGCGACGTTGGCCAAGCGATTTCAGATGCTCTGCGCGGCACTCGAGTAGGTTCCGTCACGCTGAGCGGCGAACAGCGGGACATCTTCGTTCGCAATCAGGCTGCGGACGAACCGAGTCCCTCCGAAATCGGCAACCTCGAGCTTCCCGTGAGTCAGCTGCAGCAAGAGAATGCGCAGAAAAAGGCTTCTGACAAGCTGGCAGACAAGCAGAAGGCTTTCACCGATGAGCAGCAACGTACGGCCGACGACGCTACCAGTGATCAGAGTGACGAGCTGCTCAAGCAGCAATCCAAGCTCGTGCAAAGCCGGTCTGACAGTCTGGATCAGCTGCACAAGACGAGACGCCAGCTGGAGGTCACCCAGGCCCAGCTCGCAAGGCTCAAGGCGAACCCCCCACAGCCGTCTCCGCCCAACCCGACGATTACCCCTGTCCCGGTGACGAGCGACCAGCTCGCGCAGCAGCTGCGGATACAGCAGTGGACGCAGCAGGTCGCCCAGTTGACTGCGGCGGTGACTCAGACACAGAAGGGCATCGAACAGATCGAAGCGAGCATCGACCAGACCGACGAAAGCATCAAGCAGCTCGACAAGCAGATGGACGCGGCGGACGAGCAGGCCCAGCAGACCAAAGAGCAGCGGGCGAAGCAGCAGAAGCTGCAAGATGAACAGGAGGCGCTGCCCGACGTACGCGCCAAGCCGGTCAAGGTCAACGACGTCGCGAAAGTAAGCGAAGTGCTGGCTCCTACAACGGTCACTCAGATCGAGGGAACCCCATCGGTCACGATCACCGCTACGCCCGAAGCCAGCGACCTCGGCGCGCTCAGTGCCACCATTCAAAGCAGGCTTGACGCAATGACCGACCTGCCACCAGGCGTTACTGCGACGCTGGGTGGTGCCGCGGAGAATCAACGTGAGGCGTTCAACCAACTAGGTCTCGCGATGCTGGTGGCGATTGCGCTGGTCTTCATGATCATGGTTGGAACGTTCCGCAGCCTGGTGCAGCCGCTGATCTTGATGGTGTCCATCCCGTTCGCCGCGACTGGCGCGATTGCCGGACTGCTGATCACTGACACTCCGCTCGGAGTGCCAGCCATGGTGGGTCTGCTGATGTTGATCGGAATCGTGGTAACCAATGCGATCGTCTTGATCGACCTGATCAATCAGTACCGCCGCCGCGGCGAGAATTTGCGCTCCGCGATCATCGACGGTGCTCGATTGCGCTTACGGCCGATCATCATGACGGCTTGCGCGACGATCTTCGCATTGATTCCTATGGCGCTGGGCCTGACCGGGGGTGGGGCCTTCATCTCCGGACCGCTGGCGATTGTCGTGATTGGCGGCCTGGTCTCCTCGACCGTGCTGACACTGCTTCTGGTACCAGTGCTGTACTCGCTGGTCGAGCGGCGAAGCGAACGTCGCCGGTTGCGTAATGCGCCGCGCACTGCATAGCCGACCGGCGTGTGTACCTGAGCAATGAGCAGGCCCTTCGGGCTGGCGATCAGGCGTTAAGGTAAGCCCACCTTTGGTGGGGCCAAAGCTTGGAGGATCTATGGAGTCGCTCAACTGGTCAACCGAGTGGTTGACCAGCCTGCTGTGGATAGCAAGGGTTTTCCTGTTCGTCGTTGTCGGCTTCGCCTTGGTGGCCTGGCTGCTGATACGGCGTGCGCGGTGGGGCCGACAGTTCTGGCGGCTGTCAGGTATGTACTTCATCCCGCGTCAACGGAACTGGCTCAGCTGGCGCCCGATCCTGACGGTGGCGTTGCTGCTGCTGCTGACGGTGATATCGGTGCGGCTCGATGTCGTCCTTTCCTATCAAGGAAACGACCTGTTGACGGCGATGCAAGAGCTCAACGCACCCGCATTCTGGCGGTCCATCGCCATCTTCGGAATCTTGGCGGCGGTCAACGTCGTGCTGGTACTTGTCACCTTCTACATCGGCCAGGCACAGATCATTCACTGGCGGCTCTGGCTCAATCAGCGGATGCTGGGTGATTGGCTGAGCGGGTCGGCTTATCACCGTATGCGGTTCGTCAGTGCCCCAGTGGACAACCCTGATCAGCGCATCCAGCAAGACATCACCTCTTACACCTCGGACTCGCAGTCGTTGGGTTTGGGAGCGGTGTCATCTTGTGTCTCCCTGGTGTCCTTCACCATCATCCTCTGGCAGCTATCAGGTTCGCTCACCGTTTTCGGGCTCCAGATCCCGAGAGCGATGGTGTTCCTGGCATACATCTATGTGATCATCGCTACGGTTTTTGCCGTACGCATTGGCAGGCCGTTGATCCGTTTGAACTTCTTGAACGAGCTTCTTACGGCGTCCTACCGCTATGCCCTGGTGCGTGTCCGCGACAACTCTGAGAACATTGCGTTCTACCGTGGCGAGCAGGTGGAGAATGGCGGGCTTCTTACACGCTTCGCGGCGGTCATCGCCAACACCTGGCAGATCGTGTTCCGGAGCCTGAAATTCCAGGGATTCAACCTGGTGATCAGCCAGATCGCTGTGGTGTTCCCATACATCATTCAGGCTCCGAGATTCTTCAGCCAGCAGATCACTCTCGGCGATGTCAACCAAACCGCCACCGCGTTCGGACAGGTTCAGGGAGCACTTTCCTTCTTCAGGCTCGCCTACGATGACTTCGCCAGCTACCGGGCGTCGCTGAACCGGCTTACTCAGCTCCTCGACGCCGATGATGAGGCGCGAGCTTTGCCGACAGCGGTCACCGAGGATCGAGCATATGGGCTTGGCGTCCGCGACCTCGACGTGCGTCTCCCGGATGGTCGGCCGCTCCTGACTGATCTTGACCTTGACCTCGCCGGCGGAGAGTCGCTGCTGGTCAGGGGGGCGTCCGGCAGCGGGAAGACCACCCTGCTGCGCAGCCTCGCAGGCTTGTGGCCGTACGTGGACGGATCGATTGCGCGGCCTATGGATGGGCAGGCCATGTTCTGCGGGCAGCAGCCGTATCTGCCGCTGGGCACATTGCGCACCGGGCTGGCCTACCCGTCTCCCGCCGAGACTCTCAGCGACGACAAGGCTATTGAGACGTTGCGTGCCGTCCAGCTCGGGCACTTGGCCGATCGGCTGGATGTGGAGACCGATTGGTCCAAGACCCTGTCGCCCGGAGAGCAGCAGCGGCTGGCCTTCGGCCGCGTCCTGCTCTCGCGGCCGTCATTGGCATTCTTCGATGAAACCACCTCCGCGCTCGACGAGGGCATGGAGCACGCGATCTATGAGCTGGTACGCGAGCGGCTGCCTGATTGCACGATTGTCAGTGTCGGCCATCGGAGCAGTCTGGAGAATCTCCATACCGACGAGCTCACGCTGCTCGGCGAGGGTCAGTGGGAGACCAGGAGCCTGGTTGTATAACGCCGAGTTGTCAGATCCCAGTTGTGCTATAGCGCAGGGTTCTGACAAGTCTGAGCCAGCCACTCTTCGCGAGTGATCATGAAAACTGGCCATCCTTGGGTGTTCGTTCCGGCCGGTTGCATGCCGAGCTTGGCGAGCAATGCCTGGGCTGGCAGATTCTCGGGCCGAGTTTCCGCGCCGATGGCTGGAAGATTCAGCTGCTCGAAGCCGGCAGCGATGGTTGCACTGGCGGCCTCGAAGCCGAGCCCCTGACGCCAGAACTGTCGATTGCCCCGTCCGCCGATACCAACCACCGGACCGGATCCGTAATCCTCATGTTGCAGACCGACATCGCCGACAATCTGCCCAGACTCAGTGTGAATGACAGTCCAGAGGCTCAACTCGCCGTCTTGATCAAAGAGGTCGATCTTGGTCTGTACCCATTCGCGGGCCTCTGCGACGTTGGACGGCAACTCAGAATTCAGATGCTGCATCGTTTCGGTATCGCCGTAGACGGCGAGCAACGCCTCGGCATCGTCCAGCTGCATCGGCCGGATGATCAACCGTGGTGTCTTGATCGGAAATTGGATTCTGGTCATGTCAGCTCATACCTCCAGAAGAAGAATGCCCTAGTCAGCGGCCTATCGCGGTTCACCTTGTGCAGTCTCGTGGCTGTCAGCGTGTGAAATTCCGGTGGAAGAAATAAACCGAGAGGAGGAGATACCCAAGATCAACTAGCAGCACCCACCGCTAAATAGTGGCCCGCCAGGAGTTGCACCTCCCGACGGGCCTGAGATCCCCGCTAGTGAGGAGCAGGAATCCCGTGAACGACGTTACACAACTGGCTTTCGTTCAGCTCACCGACGCTGATCGGCTCGTCGTGCAACTCATCAGACCCCACATGCCGGCAGTAGGACGCACCCTCCATCCAACTGTTGTGCGTGTCGTCTGGCCGATGCAACCCACGGTCGTTGATGCACGGGAGTTCCTCGATACAGCGGCCGTTGTCGTGAAACTCTTCGCGGGAGCTGCCACCGAACTATCCAAGATCAGGGCGACGTACAGGGACCTGCTGTGAGAACGGCCGTGGCAGTGGCGCTGTTGCGTACCCGGGAGGCAACACCACGACGTGTCTACCTGGAGGCAGCGTCGCGACGTGCCACGACGGCATAGCAGGGAGACCTAAATCAGATCACGGTGGATGCTGAGACTACTGTTTCCTGAGTCGCCGGGTCGAATTGTTCGTGGAGGCTTGATCAGCGGCACAAAGCCTAAGCCGAGATCGTCGGCCCTCCGGCAGCTTCTACTTGTACTACAAGTCAATGAACGGCTTCCCCACCAGTCAATGAGTTCCGCAAGAACTGCGGCTACTGCGCCGCCGAAGAAGGTATACCACCAGACGCTGACCGTCTTGAAGTGGTTAGCGTCGTAGGTGTGGGCGCTTTTTAGTGTCGCGTCCTTCTCCTTGGCCGACAACTCTTGGTGGTGGTCCGACTTCGTCTTTGCTGTCTTACCTTGCACACCACTCGCCAACGCGGCCGTCACGGTGCCGAGGATTGCAAGCGCGTGCTGTAGATGGTCCGTCACACACTTTCGATCCGGACACGCAAATCCCTCCAATGGATCCAAGCACGATCAAGCCGATCGCAATAACGCTCAAGCCGATCGCAAGTGATGGAGCCTCGGAGTCGGGTGCATTCTCGGTCATGGCCTGTCGTCCTAGTCGAAGAACCCACTGACGTACCAGAAGGCGAGAAGCACGAGGCAGAGGCCGAGGGCGAGATCATGAAAGCCGTGCCGAATCATAGGGTCGGCGGCGTCGTGGCGGAGGCAATATCAGCGACATTCCCGAGTACGCCAACTCAGGGTGAGCCTCGTGGAACGCCTTTGCGTAACAGCTCAAGAACAAAGCGTTTCTCGGGCAGGTGCGGGCAGCGGGACGGTAGCGGTCACCTTCAATGCGAGACCGTCCTAATCCC
Source organism: uncultured Actinomycetota bacterium (assembly GCA_963734005.1). Lineage (GTDB taxonomy): Bacteria > Actinomycetota > Actinomycetes > Propionibacteriales > Propionibacteriaceae > Microlunatus. Next base: position 83,676 of record CAVTFS010000023.1, on the reverse strand, counting down.
ATAACTATTGTCACTCACTTCTGACCGCACGAAGATCAGCAGCTTTGACCCAACGTTGGCGGCCGTCCGCACCGCGTACCTGACCCCTCCTTAATCGATCAGATGACACACCCGATGCAACACGAGACAGATAGTCGATCTTGCTCTAATTTGGATTCGACACTCGCGGCCGTCGACGCAAATGGAGGACCATATGGCAAAAGAGGATAAGCCGATCCCTATCGAGGAACTCTGGAAGAAGGGTGCCTCCATCCCATTCACAAGAGATTATGAACACCACACCTTTTTTACTCATAAGACAATCCCGCAGGGGACGAAAGCGCTAATTACGCGTCCCCATAGGGGCCTTCTCGGTCAAATCACGCACGCGGACGTCCGCTTGGCGAAGGATGGTGAGCGCGTACGTTCAGTGCCCATCGATTACTTAGCGATCTAGTCTCGCGAGCATACGTCATGGTGGCATGGTCACTCACCTTTTGGTCGGACGTAGATCAGCAGCCTTGATCCACCGTTGACGACCATTCACACCGCGTACCCGACCGAACCACTGCTGGCGCTCTTTCACCCACCAATCAAGCTGGCCACCTGACGACCACGTGGCCTCCTGGACCTCATTGGGTGGGTCGACTGCACGGTGGTCACCTTCAGCAAGCTGCTGTAGATCGGCGTCGCTGAGATCCATATCTGATTAGAACACGAGTGCGATTCTGGGGGAAGAGGGCCTGCCGGCAGCGATTCTGAGTCTCGGGGCTTCCATTTGGTGTGTTCTTTCTCCGCTACTTCGCAGGGGTCCGGCGGTCGAGCAGGTAGGGCCGCAGCACCCGCCGGATGTAGGTCTGTTGGTCCTCGTCGAGGCTGTGGCAGTTGCGGGCTAGCCGGGTGGCGAGGCCTTCGGGGGACTGGGCGTAGCGTCCGCCTTTGCGGGGGTTCTCTCGGCGTTCCTCGGGGCTGATGGGCGGGAAGACGCGGGGAGTCATTCCAGCCGGCGCCTACCGACGCTCGCAGAGAGCAGTATGAGTCCTGGTCAGCGTTTAGTGGTGGTGCCGCTGGTCATCTGCCATAAGTCGCCGCCCCAGTTGTCGTCAGCGCCGGTGTGCTTGCCGCTGTAGATCCAGATCTTGTTGTGGAAGACAACGACGATCGGTGATCTTGGTGCCCACGGGGCATGATCAGTTTGGCGACTCCAGCTCCGTCCGTCGCGGGAGTACCACACATCGTTGACTGCATTGGTGGACCGGTCCTTCCAGCCGCCGAACACCCACATCCGGCCGTCGTAGACGACGCGGGCATAATCGTGGCGCGGTCCCCAGTCAGCCTCAACGGACAGTCGAGTCCAGTCGTGACCGTTCGAGCTGCGCCACACGTCAGCCGTGCCCTGGCCGCCGACGAGATACAGCTCATTGTTGAAGACCACAGCACCGGCCTTGTCGCGCGGTGACCAGGGGGCGGCGGGCGTCACCGGTGTCCAGTCAATACCGTCCTCGGACACCCATACGTCGTTCAAGAAGCGATCAGTCGAGCGGTCGTCGGCAATGTGATTGGCACCTCCGAACAACCACAGTCGGTTCTGGTAGACCACCACAGTGTGGCTGCCGCGTTCCGGCCATGCAGCCGTTCCATGCCTGGTCCACGTGACGCCATCCAGAGACGACCAGATGTCGTTCAGGAAGGTGCTGGCCTGGTAGTCGAGTCCACCCAGCATCCACAGCCGGCCTTTGAAGTAGACGAGCGACTCATAGATTCGTTCGCCCCAATCGGTCTTGTGGTGCTCGGTCCAGGTCAGACCATCCGGGGATGAGTAGGCACGCGTTTGGGCCACCATCCAGAGCGCGTCGTCGTACGCGATGTGCGGTGTCATCGTTAAGGGAAATAGTCCTGGCTGCCACAATGGCGTGTTCTGTGAACCAGGTATTGCCGGGAATCCGCCGCTTCCCAATGGCAAGATCTCCTGCCAGCAGCCCTCCGACAGCGCGAGCCGTGATGATGGGCAGCCGTGGTTGGGCGTCGGCTGCGGAGGCGAGGCTAGAGGTTGTCCAGCGCAGCCGGCCGCCAGGATGGCAACCAGCGCGACAACGGCGGTCCGCGCGAGACGCGCCCGCATACCGCTACGGTACTAACGTCTGGTTACTGGACCTGCGATCCTGGCGGAACCTTGCAGCGCTGATCAACACTCGAGCGACGACCCCGACGAGTATCAGGCCGCCGATCATCTGAAGCAGCGTCACAAATCTCGCGGGCAGGGACACCGGTGTGATGTCGCCGAAGCCCACGGTCGCGAACGTTGTCATGGTGAAGTAGAGCGCATCAAATCGGGTCATCGGCTCGGAGTAGCTGGCCGGGTCGAGCCCGTTGATCAAGTAATGCGTAGTAGAAAACACCACAAGAAATAGGGGAATGGTCGTAGCCATAGCCTCAACAGAGCGCAGTAGTGGATAACGAGAACGCAGCGTCGCTAGTGTCTGTACCGTCAGAACAACGATCACAAGCAGGACTCCGGCGGCGAATTCGGCGATCAGCTTGCCGTTCAACAATCGAGTAAACGGAAGCAGGAAGTAGGCCGCCAACAACACGACCACTGATCCAAGCGAGCGGATCGCGAAGGTGGTTAATAATCGTCGGCGGCGGTGCGACGGCAACTCGTCAAACCGGTCTACCGCCGTGTGCTCATCCTGACCTCGTTGCTGCGACGTCGTCATGGGCCTCTCCCTGGCAGTCCTGAGTGGAAACCCTGCCAGTTTGACGCCTCATGGAAAGTGGGTGCGGCGTTCTCAGGGCGCGATGGGCTGGAAGGGGCGCATTTCATCGGTGCCGGGATGGACCACGCCGGCCGCGGACTCGGGCACCTCGTTCCAGGCACCAGGAAGGTCGCCGAGCGGTTCCGAGACCACCAACCGAGTCTCCTCACCGACGCTCTGCAGGATCTCCACCTCGGGGTGTAGTTGACGCAAAGCTGCAACGTTGGTGGAGAAGAACAGCGAGCGACTCTTGCCTTCGCTGGAGTAGCGGAAGGCCCAGACGGACTCGCCGTTGCTGGCGGCAATGGTTCCCTGGAAGGGATATTCGACGCCGTGTTCGCGGCCAACCTTCTCCACCAAACCGATGGCGCGCGCGACCGCACCGAACGGATCTTGCGTCAGGTCGAGGGTCAGTGCCAAGAAGAACAGGGTCTCGGAATCCGTCGATCCTTCGATGTCTAAGAACAGTGACGGATCGACGGCCATCATCAGGTCTCGTTTGGTGTTATGGAATTCGCGGATTGCGCCGTTGTGCATCCACAACCAGCGGTCATGGCGGAAGGGGTGGCAATTGGAGCGCTGCACCGGCGTCCCGGTCGACGCCCTGATGTGGGCGAACAGCAGCGGTGTACGGACCTGACCCGCCAGTTCGCGCAGGTTCCTGTCGTTCCATGCCGGTTCTATGCCTTTGAACAGGGCTGGCTCGGCGCCTTCGCCGTACCAGCCGATCCCGAAGCCGTCGCCATTGGTTGTGGTGGCACCCATACGGGAATGGAGGCTCTGGTCAATGATCGAATGTTTTGGGCGGAAGAGCAGTTCTTCGGCGAGGATCGGGGTTCCTGAGTAGGCCATCCATCTACACATACGCCGAGTCAAACACCTTTAGAGCAGTGCGGGCATCACCCCTGATGGGGGATATTGCGGCGCTGCTCGGGCCTGAGCGCCCTTGTATCACCCGAACGGGATGATGCCGACGTCGCAGTCATCTCTCAGGGTGGAAGAAGCAAGGAGGCCGCAATGACGACGACTAATCCTCCGGCGCCGCCCCCATTCACCAACGAGGACTTCGCAGCGAGGATGCGTCGAGTGGTGAGCGCCGGCGCGCAGAAAGGACTTGCCGGAGTCATTGTTACGCCGGGACCGGACTTGGTCTGGCTCACCGGGTACCAGCCGACGGCGATCACTGAGCGGCTTACGATGCTGGTGCTCTCAGCAGACAATGAGCCGAAGCTCCTGGTCCCAATCCTGGAACGACTGGACGCCGAGGCGGCCGCGGGTGCCGGCAGCGTTTCCCTCATCGATTGGGAGGACGGCACCGATCCCTATGAGGTAGCCACTCCGCTCCTCCGGTCAGATGGCGAATTCGGCATCTCCGACTCCGCGTGGGCGATGCATCTTCTTGGGCTGCAAGGAGCGCTACCGCGATCACGTTATCGGTCGCTGACCGAGAGTCTCCCGATGATGCGCGCGGTCAAGGACAGCAACGAACTGATGCGGCTCGCAGCCGCTGGGGAAGCGGCCGACTCCGCCTACGGTGAGATCGTCCAGAGGCGCTTCGCTGGTCGGCGAGAGACCGAGGTCGCGGCTGATCTCGCTGATCTGCTGCGAGAGTTCGGACATGAGCAGGTCGACTTCACGATCGTCGGGTCTGGTCCTAACGGGGCCAACCCGCACCATGAGGCTGGGGATCGCGTGATCGAGCCGGGTGATGTGGTTGTCTTGGACTTCGGCGGCCTTCGGTTCGGCTACGGGTCAGACACCACGCGTACTGTCTGCGTCGGAGAGCCGACGTCGCAGATTCGAGAAGTCCACGAAGTGGTGCGGCGTGCCCAGCAGGCAGGTGTCGACGCTGTGCGTCCGGGGGTCAGCTGCCAGGAGATCGATCGGGCGTCCAGGAAGATCATCAGCGATGCCGGGTACGGCGAGCAGTTCATTCATCGCACTGGCCACGGCATCGGGGTCACCACTCACGAGCCGCCGTACATGGTCGAGGGCGAGGAACAGCCGCTCGTTCCGGGCATGTGCTTTTCAGTCGAACCGGGGATCTACCTCCCGGGAAGGTTTGGCGTGCGGATCGAGGACATTGTTACTGTCACGACACACGGGAGCCAGCGCCTCAACAACACTGATCGTGGGCTGCGGCTCGTCGACTAGGTCACTGGCGTGCGAACGCCTTCCGACCCCAGGTCAACCGACATTCGCCAGCTTTACGTCGGGATGAGGGTCATGTCCCGATCCCGTTACGGCGGGAGCAGGTGCTCGGCCCGTGCCGGCGGATCCGAAAAAGCCAACGCCGCCTCCTCGACCTCCCTATCAGCCCCGGTCATACGCCCCTCGTGCTGGCGGAGGTGCTCCTCCCATGAAGGGACGCTGAAGAGCTCGATGAAGTGGTCTGGTCGATCACCATCTCGGTACAGCTCCCAGCGCGTCGCCCCGGTTCGACGTCGAGACTGTTGGAGGCGGTCCATGGCGTCCAAAAAGGCCTCCTTCCGATTCGGCGCGACGATGTACTCGACCGTCACCAAGACCGGTCCTGTGTCGGGCCCCGGGTCAAAGGCCAGGCGTGCCTCCGGCCAGTAGATGGCCGGCTCACTGTCGAGGTGGCCGGTCTCCGGCACACGCCAGAACAGTCCAGCGACGACTCCACCAAGCATCACGACGGCCGCGGTGAAGAAGGTCAGTTGCAGGCCGACGCCTTCGGCGACCAGTCCCCAGATCAGCGCTCCGACCGTCATCGAACCAGTGAAGGTGACCAGGTAGATGGCAAGGCCGCGAGCGCGGACCCAGACCGGCAGGAACAGCTGCAGTTCCGCGATCAAAGTAGAGATCACGGCCGTCCAGGCCAATCCGGAAAAGAGCAAGATCGGCAGTGCCGCAACGAAGTTCGAGACCAGCACGATTAGGGCCAAAGCCGCCGCGAAAACGATGCCGGCCGCGCTCAGTAGCCCGTTGGTAGACAGGCGGTCTCTTACCCGTCCGAGCACGAGAGCGGCGACAATGGCGCCGGCCCCTAACGCGCCGAACAGAGCGCCGTAACCGGCGGGACCTAGGCCCAAACGTTGACTGGCGATCAGGGGCAGCAGCGCCCAAAGCACCATCCCGGGTGTGATGAAAAGGACTACCCTCAGCAGAATGCGGCGCACGATTGGCTCGTGCCAGACGTAGCGGCTGCCGGCGCGAAGCGCGGGCACGAAGCGCTCTCGTCGATCCTGCGATCCGGCCGCCCGCCGCCGCCAGAAGAGCAAGACGAGCGCGAGGAAGACTCCCGAGAGGGCGTTCAGCGCGAAGACCGCCGCTACGCCAAAGCCGGCTATCACTAAACCAGCCAGCGCCGGCCCGACCGAACGGCCCAGGTTGACGGCTACCATATCCAGCCGGCTTGCCGCTCGCAGCTGCGTTCTGGGCACCAGTTCGGGGATCATTGCCTGCCAGGTAGGGAGCTGCACCGCCGCGCCGATGGCCAGCGTGAAGGTGAGGGCAAGGAGAAGAGCCGGCGGCATCAGTCCTGCGGCTGTGAGTACGGTCAGCAAGATCGCGACGACGAAGAAGTAGACCTGAACTGTGAAGAGCAGCCAGCGCCGATCGAAGGAGTCCGCCAAGACTCCCCCAGGAAGCGCTAACAACATGACCGGCGTTGTCATCGCCACTTGCACAAGGGAGACCAGAGTGGCCGCATTGGGAGCGTCCACCAGCAGCCACTGCGCGCCCACCGTCTGCATCCAGACGCCGATGTAGCCGATGAACATGCCCAGCCAGAGCCAACGGAAGGCGCGCTGCCCAAGGGGTGCCCACGGTGAGGAGTCGACAACCGATACCGGAGCAGAGTTCGGAGAAGCGGGCTCTCCCGCGGCCCCCTCCTCACGCTGCGTCATGTCACCTCCGGCGATTGCACCTCAGCAGAGGCAATATCGCACAACAGCAAACCCCGAATGGCGCCGGTAGGGGGAGTCCTCTCGATGCTGGAACGCCGACCCCTCCAGCGCGGTTGGATTGGTGAACCGCGGACACTAGGTTCGTGCTTGACGTACACCTGACCGATCGAGACGACCTAGCGCCGGTGGTCCGTGGCTTTGTGGGGTGCCTAGCCTCCGTTACTGAGGTCCCGCTCGCGGAGTTGACCCCAGAGGCGACGGAAAGTCTGACTGATGCCATCGGCCAGTGGCGCGCCTGGTTGGCGGGCCGCGGGGCTGGGCTGGTAGCGATAGCCCAGCCCGCCCGCTTCAACTGGCCCGGGTACTGGATCGCTGTCCTCGCTTCCGAAGCCAACAGACCGGCGAGCGAGGCGGTAGTGGCAGTGATGTTCGGTAGTCCCGCGGGCGTCGTACTCAGCCCGCAGGCACCTGCTCTGGTGGGTTCGGCAGCGACCGACCTGCCGATCCAGCAGGGGTACGTAGTCGCGCCGCTGGATCCGGCTCTACCGGCTCCCGCGACTTACCCGGCGCAAAGTGGCCGGGTGGAGGCGATTGCATTGGCCGCTCGGGCTACGGGACCTGTAGTGCTCGTTCCCGAAGCGCAAGCAGCCGCCGGCCGAGGCCTCGTGGGTGATCGATATGAAGCAGGGGCGGGCACCTTCACACCTGTACGAGGTGGCGGCCGTGGCTACGATCTGACGCTTATCGAGGCCGAGGTTCTTGATCAACTCGTGCTGCCGGACGGCCGTCGGCTCGAGTACGACGAAGCCCGCCGGAACCTCATCACCCGGGGCGTCGATCTCAACAGCCTGGTCGGTCGGCGATTCCAGGTTGGAAATGTCGAGTGTTTTGGACAGCGGCTGTGCGAACCCTGCGCTCACCTGGAGCGCCTCACCACGAAGGGTGTTTTGCGCGGGCTGATCCACCGTGGCGGACTTCGCGCCGACATCCTCACCGATGGGCACATCCGTGTTGGGGACCCAATTCACGCCGAAGACGGATAGGTACTCCGGCTGATCATTTTCACCTGCACTGGGTGAGGATGCGCAGGCGCGGAGCGGACAAGATGGCGTCGTAGGGACCGTGCGTCGCTATGTCTGCGTCCATCGGGGTCGTGAGCGCTGCCGGCCAGAGGCTAGGAGGAGCGGATGGCAATGTCGGATGGAGGGCTAGGCGCTTTGGCTGCGCAAGTCACACCGGCGGGATCGTTGGTCGATGTTGTTGACGACTATCGGCAGATCCGCAGTGACCTTGAACGCAACGTTCTGCCGCTGGCAACTTCAGTGGATGGGCGCCAGTTCACCTTCCTAGCGTCCTTGCACGAGTTGCAATTCCAGACGGGCGGGTACGTCGTCCTCGAGGGCGTAGGCAGCAGACGGCTTGGTCAAGTCCTGACTATGCGGGCAGAGTCCGGGTCAGCACCCGACTTTGGATTGGCAGCTGAGACGTCCGGCATGTCGATGCGTCTTGCACGCGGCGAAGGCGTGATTCTTGACGGGGACCTACGGCCGTTCCATGACGCCATGGCTCGCCCAGCCGAATCCGGCGAAGTCATTGCATGGCTGGAACGCGTACGTCCGAACCGCTCAGCGTTGACCGTCGGAGAGCTGCTGCTTGCGCCAGGAGTTGCGGCAAACCTTGATTCCGGAGGGTTCAACCGGCACACCTTCATGTGCGGCCAGTCGGGATCCGGCAAGACGTACTCCCTGGGATTGGTGCTCGAGCGGCTCTTGCTTGGGACGAGTCTGCGCATGATCATTCTCGATCCCAACTCCGACTACATCCGCTTGTCAGACGTCCGAGAATCCGCCGACCCTGCGGACGCCGCCGGGTACGCCGCCGCGGCAAGCGGGGTCTCGGTCTGGCAGAGCGACCCTGAAGCAACGCATCCGCTGCAGCTGCAATTCCTCGAGCTCGATTCGGCGGTACAAGCCGCCGTCTTCGGCCTCGATCCAATCCGCGATCGAGAAGAGTACGCCGCGCTGTCCGGGATTCTTGCTGCAAGCGAGAAGGGCCGCACGATGATCAGCGGCCCCGATGCGTTGTTGTCATCGGAGAATCCCGACACTCGTCGGCTGGGTCTGCGTGCTGCCAATCTCGGCGTTCTCAATTGGGCCATTTGGAGTCGCGGCCGCGGACGGTCATTGGTGGACGAGCTGCAGGAGCCGACTTCGCGCTGCCTGGTAGTTGACTTGGGTTCACTTGACACCATCCACGAGCAGCGACTCATCTCCGAAACCGTTCTTTCGACCCTCTGGCGTAACCGCTCGCAGCGCCAGCCGTGCCTCATCGTCATTGACGAGGCCCACAACGTCTGTCCTCGACAACCGGGGGACACAGTGACGGCGCTCGCTACGAACTATGCATCGCTGATTGCGGCAGAAGGCCGGAAGTTTGGGCTCTACTTACTGACCTCGACTCAGCGGCCACAGAAGGTGCATGACGAAGTACTGTCTCAATGCGACAACCTGCTGCTGATGCGGATGAACTCTGAGGCGGATCTTGGCCACCTCAGCGACGCTTTCTCGTTCGTCCCGGACAGCCTCATCCAACGGGCCACGACTTTCCGCCAGGGCGAAAGCTTGGTAGCCGGCAAGGTCGTTTCGCATCCAATGTATGTGCGGTTTGGTCAGCGACTTTCGCAGGAAGGCGGTGCCGATATCCCAACGTCATGGGCGGCTGCGCAGTGATCGTGAACCCATTCGGCTGAACTGCTCGCGAGCGCCACGGGGTGCACCCGCCAACACGATCGAGTCCGGTATTGCAAACTCCTCAAATCGCTTCGAACGACGGGTACTGCGGCCGCCACATTGCCTGGTACACCTGCTGCACGGGATCGTGCAGTGGCGCCTGGGCCAGGCCCTCCTTCTCGGCCGCTGCTGCTACGGCGAGCGCGACGGCGGCAGAGACCATCCGCAGGTTGGTGACCGGTGGCAGCAGGCTCGTGCCGGCGGTGCCATCTGACAGTGCGGCGACCGCCCGTGCCGAAGCGGTGATCATGCCGTCGGTGATCCGGGTGGCTCGGGCGACTGTCACGCCAAGGCCGAGGCCCGGGAAGACCAACGCGTTGTTCGCCTGCGCGATGCGGTAGGTCACTCCGCCGTACTCGACCGGTGCGAACGGGCTCCCGGTCGCAACCAGCGCCCGCCCGTCGGTCCAACGGATCAGGTCCGCAGGCATCGCCTCGGCCCTGGAGGTCGGGTTGGACAGCGGCATGATGATCGGGCGATCTACTGTGGACGCCATCTGCCGGACGATCGGCTCGCTGAACGCACCAGCCTGGGTGGAGGTGCCGATCAGTATCGTCGGCTTCACATTGGCGACAACGTCGGCCAGTGTGTATGCGCTCTCGCCGCGCGGCCGGGACCACGCCGCCACCTCGCTGCTTGGGCGGGCGTAGGGCACCTGGAAGTCGAGCAGCTGGGGGGAGTCCTCAGTCAGCAAGCCCTGGATGCCCAGTGCCCAGAATCGGCGAGTGGCTTCTTCGGGCGTGAGCCCCTCGCGCACCATCTGGTCGCGCATCACGTCCGCGATACCAATTCCGGCGGTGCCCGCGCCGTGAATGACCACGCGCTGATCGCGCATCGCGCTCCCGCCGGCCTTGACCGCGGCGAACACGGCGGCCATTACCACTGCCGCGGTGCCCTGCATATCGTCGTTGAACGTGCACACCTGGTCGGCGTACCTGTTCAGAATGCGGCGGGCGTTGCTGGCGCCGAAATCCTCCCAGTGCAGCATTGCGTGAGGGAACAGCCTCGTGGCAGCACTGACGTAAGCGTCAATCAGGTCGTCATAGCGCTGGGCACGCACCCGAGCGTGCCGGTTGCCGATGTACATCTCGTCATTGAGCAGGGCCAGGTTGTCTGTGCCCATGTCCAGCACCACCGGAATTACCCGCCGTGGGTGCAGCCCGGCCGCGGCGATGTAGACGTCAAGCTTGCCGATTGAGATGTCGATGCCGCCGACGCCCTGGTCCCCGATGCCGAGGATGCCTTCGGAATCGGTGGCCACCAGCAGATCGACGTCGTCACCGGCCAAGCCATAGTTGCGCAGCGACTGTTCGACCTCCTCGGGGTGGTTGACGTCGAGGAACACTCCGCGCGGGCGGCGGTACTCGTGGCTGTACCGTTCGATGGCCTTGCCGACCGTCGGTGTGTAGACGATCGGCAGCATCTCCTCCAGGTGGTCGGTGAGGACCCGGTAGAACAGCACCTCGTTGCGGTCACGCATGTTCGTGAGAAACACGTTCTTGGAGAGGTCATCGGGCTGGCGCTTGTATTGCGCATAGACCCGGCGCAGCTGACCCTCCAAGGTGGTCACTCCGCTCGGGAGCAGTCCCTCGAGGTTCAGCTTCCTCCGTTCCGCTGGAGTGAACGCGGTACCGCGATTGAGTATCGGATTCGACAGGACGGCAGGGCCACGGGCCCGGATCCGTACCGGATAGCCCTCGCCGGGCGATCCCAGCTCATACGCTGCTTCGAGCATCGCTACTACCTCCTTCTGTTCCGGAGAGGGCTGCAAGTCTCAAGCCTCAACGAAGCGGATCCTCAGCCTTTCGGCAAGATCATCATGTCCGATCCCGTACGTCTCGCGTGCCATGACGCCGTGATCGGTCAGCACGAATACCCCGTAATCGGTGTAGACACGGCTGACACAGGCGACGCCAGTCAATGGATATGTGCACTTCGGGACCATTTTTGGCGAACCGTCCTTGCTGAACAGGGTCATCAATACGAAGACCTCCTTCGCGCCGATGGCAAGATCCATCGCCCCGCCCACCGCGGGGATCGCGTCGGCGGCACCGGTGTGCCAGTTCGCCAGATCGCCGCCGAAGGACACCTGGAAAGCACCGAGCACACAGACATCAAGGTGCCCACCGCGCATCATCGCGAAGGAATCAGCGTGGTGGAAGTAGGCCGCGCCAGGGGTCTCGGTGACGGGGATCTTGCCGGCGTTGATCAGATCCGGATCGATAGCGTCACCGTACGCCTGCGGACCCACGCCGAGCATCCCGTTCTCGGTGTGCAAGATCACCCCGCTTTCCGGCTCGAGGAAGTCTGCGACCCGCGTGGGCTGGCCGATGCCGAGGTTCAGATAGGAGCCCGGTGGGATGTCCGCGGCGACCAGCCGGGCAAGATCATCTCGACCCAGCGGGCGCGTCCCGTCGAATGACACCGGGGTATTCATCCGGCCGCCCCTGTCTCGGCCAGCGGGCTCACGCCTGTGATCTTGACGATGCGATCAACGAAGATTCCAGGAGTGATCACGACCTCAGGGTCGATTCCGCCCGGCTGGACGATCTCGCTGACCTGCACGACTGTGATCTTCGCAGCCGTCGCCATGACCGGGCCGAAGTTGCGCGCTGTCTTCCGGTAAACAAGGTTGCCAAGAGTGTCTGCGCGCAACGCCTTGATCAACGCAACATCACCCTTGATCGGATACTCCAAGACGTAGTCACGCCCGTCGATGGTGCGGCATTCCTTGCCTTCGGCGAGTTGTGTTCCCACACCGGTGGGAGAGAAGAACGCGCCAATCCCGGCACCAGCGGCTCGCATCCGCTCGGCGAGATTGCCCTGGGGCACTAACTCAAGCTCCACCTCGCCCGCTCTATAGAGCGCATCGAAGACATATGAGTCGGCTTGCCGCGGAAATGAGCAGATGATCTTGCGCACCCGACCGTTCGCAAGGAGAGCGGCCAACCCGGCGTGACCGTTGCCGGCATTGTTGTTCACCACCGTCAGATCCCTGACACCGCTGCGGATCAGTGCGTCGATCAACTCGATCGGCTGGCCCGCCGTTCCGAAACCGCCGATCAGGACGGTTGACCCGTCTCCGATCCCGGCGACGGCCTCGTCGGCGTCGCCCGCAACGGTAGCCATTCATGCCGCCTTTCGGACCGTGTTCAGGTTCTCCAGGACAACCGCGAGGCCTTGCCCGACACCGATGCAGATGGCCGCCACCCCCCACCGGTGGCCGCCCTCTCGCAAGACTTTCGCGAGCGTGCCGAGGATCCGGCCCCCCGACGCGCCGAGCGGATGCCCGATGGCGATTGCGCCTCCACGGCTGTTGACGATGTCAAGATCAACCGCCCAGGCGTCGATGCATGCCAGGGACTGCACCGCGAACGCTTCGTTGAGCTCGACGCCGCCAACCGCACTCCACGTGATCCCCGCGCGCCGAAGCGCGATCTCGGCAGCCTCCACGGGTGCGTAGCCGAACATCTGTGGTTCCAATGCCGCCGCGCCCCGCCCAGCGATTCGGGCAACCGGATCGCAGCCGATCATCTCGGCGGCCTTCTCCGAACCCAGCAGCAGCGCCGAAGCCCCGTCGTTGAGTGGCGAGGCGTTGCCGGCGGTGATGGTGCCGTCGGGTCGGAATGATGGCTTCAATCTGGCGAGCTTCTCGAGCGTGGTGTCGTCGCGGATGCCCTCGTCGCGGGCGAGCGCGACGTCCGGAACGCTCGCCACCAGGTCGTCGTAGAATCCGTCCTCCCAAGCTAGGCGCGCCAGCTGGTGTGAGCGGTACGCGAACGCGTCCTGCCGCTCGCGGGAAATGTCGAACTTTTGCTGCAGCTGCTCGTTGGACTCGCCGAGCGAGACGGTCCACTCCGGTGGCATGCGTTTGTTCACCAGCCGCCAGCCGAGTGCGGTCGAGACGCCATTGATGTCGCCGGGAGGAAAGGGTCGATCCGGTTTCATCAACACCCAGGGCGATCGGGTCATCGACTCCGCGCCACCGGCAATGACGATCTCGGCGTCGCCGGTCTCGATGCTCCGCGAAGCGATCATGGCCGCGTCCAGGCTCGAGCCGCAGAGCCGGTTGACGGTGGTCGCCGGCACGGTGACCGGCAACCCCGCGAGCAGGCCGGCCATCCGGGCGAGGTTCCGGTTGTCCTCTCCGGCGCCATTCGCGTTGCCGAAGATCACCTCGTCGACCGCGGCGCCTTCTAGGAGCGGGTTGCGTTCGAGCAGGGCAGTGATCACGTACGAGGCCAAGTCGTCGGGACGGACTCCGGCCAGCGCGCCGTTGAACCGTCCGAACGGAGTCCTTACGGCGTCGTAGACGTAGGCGGCTGTCATGATCACCTGCTATCCAAAGGATCGTGCGCGTTTGACCGTTGTCTGCGCGGGCCAAACGCGCACAATCTTGCTGTACCGTGCCTTCACAGCACCTTAGAGCCGTACATCTCGCCAAGCGGGTCAGCGATGAGCTCCATACGGGCGCCATCGGGGTCGCGGAAATAGATCGAAGTTCCGCTCTCCATCTGGTACGGCACGCCAGCAGCGTCGAGGTTGCCCTTCAACTGCTCCCATCTGCCTGGCTCAACGGAGATCGCCATATGGTGCAGACCACCGAGAACCTCTGCGTACGGACCCAGATCGAGGCCTGGGAAGTCGAAGAACGCCAGCAGGTTGCCGTTACCGATATCGAAGAAGAAATGGTTGGAACCTTTGTAGTCGCGATTCTCAAAGATCTCCGTGAGTGGGAACTCGAGCACGTCCTGGTAGAAGCGGATGGTCCGTTCCACGTCAGCACAGAGCACCGCGACATGGTGCACGCCGCGAGCGGAGGACGGTGACCTTTGGTCGGCTGCTCGCAAGTGGGTCGTGCGTATTCGTCCCCTCCGTTCTTCGATAGCGGCCAGGTCGATGTCAGTCATGATCTTGCTCACGCGGTCTAGATGCGGAAGAACATGCCGAGGAACCGGTCGGCGAGCTTCTTGTCGCCGCGGACCGTTCCACCGTTGAAGCGCCCGAAGGCAGTGAGGACAAAGCTGCCGGGATCGAACTCGATGACTGCCGGGAGGTCACTGACGTCGCCTGGTTCGTATGCCATGCCGTCTTGCGAGACGCTGATGCGGTTGTCGCCGGCGTTGGGTCCGCTCAGGATGCGTACGCCGATAGTGAACGGCTCGACGCTCTCTGCGGCTCGCATCGTTCCAGCCCAAATCCCGAACATGAACGGTGTGAGCAGATCGGCCACATCGCTGTGCAGGCCGTGCTCACGTCCTGTGCCCTCGCGAATGTCCCAGGAGTGGACCCCGTAGTCCATCAACTGGAATGCCGGGTAGAAGAACGCCGGCACCGGGCCCATGTAGAAGTGCGGCACCATCAGACCCGTCCAGTCCTCCGGTGTCAGGCCCTCGAAAATGCCCATCATCTTGTCGAAGTCAGTGCGCAACCTGTCGACCATCTCCTTCTGGGGAGAGTCTCGGAACGACTGGCCCTGTTCTTCGGCGCGCTTTGCCATGCCAACTAACCCGTAGGCGGGCTCAATTTCAGCTTGGCTGCGGGCGGCGTCGAACGCCGGGAAGTAGGTCTCCGTCGTGTCGACGATGTGCCCAACGATGTCGCGCACCTCCCACTCGGGGCACGCCGTCTTGGCCTTCCACGTCTCCGGTACCTCCGCCAACGTGAAAAAGCCGTCGGCCTGATCGCGGACGACGCGAAGAACTGTGTCCTTGCCGTCGTAGGTCATCGCATTCCAACCCATGGCCAACCGTCCTCCTTAAGTGATGTGCGTTTTCCCGCGTCAAACTGCTTGTGCAGTCTGTTCGCATAGCGAACAATCGTGCGCATATGCATTCAAAGCGTCTCGCTGGAACGGAACCGTGTCAATGAGGGTCCCTCACCGAACAGGTACACGCGCGGAGGAGCGCTGATCATCGTGGTCGAGTCAGTCCGGCGTCCAGCCGGCTATGTACATTCACTCGAACGCGGCCTCGCAGTGATCCGCTGCTTCTCGGCTGAACGGCCGCGGCTCACGTTGTCCGAAGTGGCACGCCAGACTGGTCTGTCCCGAGCCGCCGCCCGACGTTCGCTCATTACGCTGCACACGCTGGGATACGTCGGCAGCGATGATCGACAGTTCTACCTCACTCCGCGCGTGTTGACTCTTGGCTACGCGTACCTTTCGTCGCTGTCGCTCGCTGATGTGGCACAGAGCCATCTCACCGACCTCGCCAACGACGTGCACGAGTCGTGCTCTGCATCGGTGCTGGATGGCTTCGACATTGTGTACGTGGCCCGCGCTGCGACCAAAAGAATCATGACTATTTCCTTGTCAGTCGGGACCCGGCTGCCGGCCTATGCGACATCTATGGGTCGCGTACTGCTTGCCGCTCTTCCAGATGATCGCTTGGATGCCTATCTCGATGCGGCAACGCTGACGCCGCTGACCGAGCGCACCATTGTCGATCGAGACCGGCTGCGCGCGGAACTGGAGAAGACCCGGACCCGCGGATGGTGTTTGGTCGACCAGGAATTGGAACACGGGGTGCGATCCATAGCAGTCCCCGTACACGATGCAGCCGGTCGGGTGGTGGCCGCCGTGAACACCAGCGCTCATGCGACGAGGGTGCCGCTCACGACGCTGCAGAGGTCTTTCCTCCCCAAGCTCCGAGACTGTGCGGCGGCGATTGATTCCGAGCTTCGTACGGTGCGTTGACTCGGGTAGTGCAACTCGCTCCGACAGTGTTGACACGGCTGTGCCGGTAAGGTTCCGGCGTGGCCCACACGTCCTCGGCCGAGCTGCTCGTCATGCACGGGCTGCGGGTGAAGGGGATGGCAGACGCTGCGGCCGTCGCCCAGCCTTTTGCTCTCGATCGTCAGCCGTTCTGGGTCTGGCGTAAGTGCGCTTTCGCGTCCTCGTAGGTACCTACAGGAGTCGATTCGGCCGGGGCGTAGATGAGGTACAGCACGCCCGTGGTGAAGGCCTGGGAGGAGACCAGCTGCAGCGGGATCGGGGATTCGCCCTGATCGAACAGGCGCATGCCGTTGCGTATGGCGATGGGGTGGACCAGCAGATGCAGTTCATCGAGGAGACCTGCGTCCAGCAGCTGACGGACGATTGAGACGGATCCGCTCATCGCGATATCCGTTGCGCCAGGTTCGTTCTTCAGCGCGGTGACGGCCTCGACGAGGTCACCCTTCAGCTGCTCGGAGTTACGCCAGATGAACTGAAGATCCTGGTTCGAGACGACGATCTTCCGGGCATCGCCGAGCGCCTTGCCCATAGCCGCGTCCTCTTCACCTGCAGCCTCCCGGCCCGGCCATGCACCGGCGAAGCTGTCGTAGGTCTTCCGGCCGAGCAACACCGTGTCGGCGGCGGCCAGCTGGCGGTCGACGGCCGCGCCCATCTCGTCGTTGAAGTACGGGAAGTGCCAGTTCTGCGGGTCCTCCACGACGCCGTCGAGGGAGATGAACAGACCGGCGGTTATTTTACGCATCGAACGACTCCTTGATCATGTTGTGAGGTGTTTGTGTCATCTGATCTGACCATGGCTTGAGCGGCAACTCATCGCGAGGCCAGCGACAAGTGGTGCCGCTTAGCTTTCCGCGTTGGCGTCACATGGTTGGCAGTCCACTCGCGGCGCGGCTGCGATCGCCGCGGCTCGCAGCGCGGCTGCATCCTGTTCTGCAAGCAGCCGGGCGATCGGAAGGTCGAGCGCAGCGTCGTACGGTGCCAGTCCCTCGAGCATTTGTGACCGTGTCGATGCCGCCACACCGACGCTACCGAGCGGACTATCGATGGCCTCGAAGTGCCTGCGGTGGGCATCGTTGATGTTGCGGTAATAGCTCTCCTCGTCGCGGAGCCGCTGCTGCGGGCAGGGGCCCAGGGCGATGCGGACGTACGAAGCGACCAACGGGGGAGAACGGCCTGCCTCGTCTGCACCTTCCAGCACCCATCGACGCGCCATCGCCGCTTGGGCAGGCAGCATCCAGTTGAGCAGCACACCGTCGGCGATTGCGCCACCAACACGACACAGCCGAGGTCGCATAGCCGCTAAAACAATGCGCGTTCCTGCCGGAAGGAGCTCCCGTAGCTCGGCGACGGCTCGGCGCACGATGTCGAGCGACGTGCGCAGCTGGCCTGACCCGATCCCGACCCAAAGCTTGGCCGGATCCAGCCCGAGACGGGCGATCTCCGCTGCGATCGCAAACGGCTGATGTCGGTCGAGAGGAAGCACGCCCACGCCAAGCTCGAGCTGCGGCGCGGCGGCGGCGCACTGTGCCAGCGTCTCCAGGCCAGCCGCGGCCGGCTCGTCGTTCGACCACAGCGAGTGGTACCCGAGACGCTCGCAGTGCACCGCCAGGTCACGAACAAGTCCCGCGTCGAGGCCCGCGCTGATGCCCAATCCCCGCCGGATCATCAGGGAAGCCCGAGCAGCGGGCGGTAGTTGGCCCGGAAGATGTTGCGTCCCCATCTGCGCAGCAGAAGGTTGCGTACGGCGGGTGGCAGGTTGCGGGTGCGATCTCGGCGATGCGTCTGGGCCAGAACCCACTCCGTCCGTGGGCGGCGCCGAGCCTGGAATCTCGCCATTGCCTGCGCGATGTCGGGTTCGGAGGCGAGGGATTCTGCGAGTACCAGACCGTCTTCGAGGGCCATCGCGGCGCCTTCAGCCATATTGGGTGACGTCGCGTGAGCGGCGTCGCCGACGAGGAGCACCGATCCGCATGACCACCGGTCAAGAGACACCTCCTCGATCGGTGCCAGGTGCACGGTGCCGTTGGGGCCGAGTGCCTCGAGGATGGCCGGCACCGGCGCGGCAAATCCGGACAGCATCTCGGCAAGTTGACTGGTTACGTCGCTGCCCTTCAGCTGGGGGATGCCGTCCGTGGGTGCGTCGCAGTAGCAGTAGACGCGGCCGCGACCGATCGGCACGGCCAAGAAGGTGACGTCGCGTCTGAGCATCACCGTCCATGTCGTTACGTCCGGCGGGCATTCGGTGACGAAGCGCCAGGCGAGCTGCCCCACCGGTCGGATCGCCCGAGCGCCGACCGTGAGTTGGCGGGTCGTCGAGTGGATGCCGTCGGCACCGATGACCAGGTCGTAGTTGTCGGCTGTTCCGTCGCCGAACTCAACCGTGACCGCATTGTCACGCTGGCTGAGCCGCCGCACCTGTCGACCCATCCGGATCGGCACAGGCTGGCCGTGAAATGCCAACACCTGGTGCAGGTCCGAGCGGTGCACCGCCAGACATGGGCCGACCTCCCCCCACAGTGCTGCGAGGTCGATGTTTGCCAGCAGTCGACCTCGGTGGTCGCACAGGCGCTGGTAGGGGATCAGCGAACCACGCTCGGCAACCGCCGACTGCAAGCCAAGCGCACGCAGCGCCCGTGCCGCATTACCCGGCAGGTAGATGCCCGCACCGGGGTCTGCCCATGTCAGTTCTCGCTCGACCACGTCGGGCGAGAAGCCACGCTCACGCAGTGCTCGGGCGGCGCCGAGACCGGCGATGCCGGCGCCGACCACGAGAATTCCCAAGTTGGCACCTTTGTTTCCTCCAGTGCCGCTGGTCATGGGATGTCCTTCTCGTTCGTGATGCGCGCCTCGAGGCCACGTTACGGCTCGACCCTCAAAGTCGCCTTGGATCGACGTTCTGGTTCGCGCGGAACAGGTTGTCCGGGTCGAAGGCTCTCTTGAGGGCGACCAGGCGCGAGTAGTTTTCCCCGTACGCCGCCTTGACCCGCCCCGGGCCTTCATCACCGAGGTTGTTGACGTACACCGAATCCTTAAGGTGTGGCTGCATCGCGTGGAGCAGCGCCCTGGTCCACTCGATGTTGCGATCCGAGTCGGTCGCGTCGGACCACTGCGACAAGATGAGGAAGTCGTATTGCTCGGCCCGATGGGGAAAGGCGGTGGCCGATGGGGCGACACGGCTCGCCACTCCATGCATCTGTTGCATGCCGACCCCGCTGGCGGAGGAGGGCATGTGCGGCACGAACTGCATCAGGGTCTCGATGGCGCCGTCGGTGAGATCGCCCAGCCAGCCGGACTTCCAGTAGTGCAGTCGACCAGACGGGAATCCCTCGTCGCGAGCGCTCTGCAACGCTGTGTAGGGCATGGGTTGGATCGAGTCCTCTACCGGCGACTGGAAGGTCCGCAGTGGACCCAGCACCTCTTCGCCCTCGTGGACCGGACCGCAATAGCAAACTGCGATGGACACTATGGGCTCTCCGGCCGGGTTCAGGACCAGCGACGCGGCTGTGGACAGCTCGTCTGGTGCCGTTTTCACGAAGTCGTCGTAGAAATGAAGGACGCGCGGCGCCAGACTCAGCGGGTACGACAGGCCACCGGCCAATACGAAGTCGACCGGATGAAGCTGGTACTCGAAGGAGGTGACGACCCCGAAGTTGCCGCCGCCACCTCGGATGCCCCAGAACAATTCCTCGTTCTGCTGCGCGCTGGCCCTTAGCAGCTGACCGTCGGCAGTCGCCACGTCGGCGGATATCAGGTTGTCGCAGGCGAGTCCATAGCGGCCGTTGAGCCAGCCGAGTCCGCCGCCAAGGGTGAGCCCTGCGATCCCGGTCACCGACACCACGCCGAGCGTGGTCGCCAACCCGAACGCCTGCGTGGCGCGGTCGAACTCACCCAGTGTGAGCCCGGGCGCGGCCCGGACCGTCCTCGTGTCTGGATCAACATCGACAGACTTCATGCCGGACAGGTCGAGCATGACGGCGCCGTCACGCACCGCGTGTCCTGCGACGCTGTGACCGCCTCCGCGCACCGAGATCGGAAGATCATTTCGACGCGCGAACTGGATAGAGCTGACTACGTCGGACGCATCCACAGGCCGGGTCACGGCCAGCGGGTGGCGATCAATCATGCCGTTGAACACGACGCGCGCGGCGTCGTAGCCGCCGTCCTCGGGGCAGATTACTTGACCCCGCAGACCAGACCCGAGCTCGCGAAGAACAGATGCGCCAAGAACCATGCACATCAGTCTCGTGAGCTGGATCCATAAGCACAAACGAAGTTATTCTTAGTATCCATCATGAACGCTACTGGTTTCCCGGCCTGGTCCGGTCTGGAGATGCGGCATCTGCTGGCCCTGGTCGCCGTGGTGGAGACGGGCACCTTCAGCGCGGCCGCCGAGGAGCTGGGCTACACCCAGTCGGCGGTGAGCCAACAGGTCGCCATCCTGGAACGCATCGTGGGCGCGCCGCTTTTCGAGCGCCCAGGTGGCCGCCGCCCGGTACGACTGACGGCCGCCGGAGAGATGCTGATGACCCACGCTCGCGCCGTCATCGCACGTGTCAATGCCGCCGCCGCAGATATGCGGGCGCTGGCCTCAGGCGAGCAGGGCGTGCTGCGGGTCGGGACACTGCCGAGCGTTGGCACCAAGGTCCTGCCCCGGCTCCTCGGGACGTTCCGTGCGGAGTGGCCCGGCATCCAGATCGTGCTGCGTGAATCGCGGGAAAGCGCCGATCTGATCAGCGCCGTGGAGACCGGGAACATCGACGTCACCTTCATCGATATCGGCCCGTACGAGACGGGATCGCTGCAAGTCCGGCGACTCCTCGATGACCCGATGGTGCTCCTGGCGCCCGCGAGTGCTCCCGAGGCGGCACGGCGTGCAGTGAGCATCGACGACGTCGCACACCTCCCGATGATCGGCACCCGGAACCCCGGATGCCGGTCGATCATCGACAACGCCTTCCGACAGGCGGCAGTCTCGCCGACCTACGTCTTCCGTTCCGACGACAACCCAACCATCCAGGGTTTGGTCGGCTCAGGGCTGGCCTACGCGGTGCTGCCACTGCTCACAGTGGACGAGAACGATCCCAGCGTGGCTGTCATCCCCATCCGACCTGAGCCTCCGCCGCGCCGGCTCGGGATCTCATGGCATCCTCAGCGCAGGCCGCCAGTGGCGCTTCTGCCCTTTGTCGAGGCGGCAGCCGAGATTTGCCGCGACCTCGGCGAGCAGTGGGCAGCCTCGCGTGCCGCGTGATCACTCGTCTAAATCTAACGCCTCACCAGCCCGATGAAATCGGACTCTGTGGGCGGTCCATTGAGGCAAGAAATCCACAAAGTTCCGAGGAGAGACACCGTGACCACCACGACCAAGCCGACTACCCAGACCCTGGATGTCCCAGGTGCCACACTGGCCCACGACGTCCGGCCCAACGACGGGAGTACCGAGCCAATTCTGTTCCTGATCGGCTCACCGATGGGAGCAGCCGGATTCGGCACGCTGGCCGGGCACTTCGCCGACCGCACCGTGGTGACGTACGACCCCCGCGGCTCTGAGCGCAGCGCGAAGACCGATCCGATGAGCCCGTCCACGCCCGACGATCACGCCAACGACCTGCATAGGCTCATCCAGGCAATTGGTGGCGGCCCGGTCGACCTGTTCGCCAGCAGCGGTGGCGCGGTCAACGCACTGACGCTCGTGGTCAAGCACCCGGAAGAGGTGCAGACGCTCGTGGCGCACGAGCCGCCGCTCGCCTCGATCCTCCCCGATCACGAATACGCCATGGAAGCCGCCCGTGCGATCCACGAGACCTACCAGCGCAACGGCTGGGGCGCGGGGCTTGCGCACTTCATCGCCGTCACCAGCCATCAGGGACCATTCACCGCCGAAATCGCCCGCCGGCCGGCGCCGGACCCGGCGATGTTGGGCCTGCCGACCGAGGACGACGGCTCGCGTACGGACCCGATGCTCGGCCAGAACATGATCACCTGCACCCACTACGAGCCCGACTTCGACGCGCTGCGGACCGCGCCGACCAGGATCGTTGTGGCTGCAGGGGCGGAGTCGGGGGGCCAGATGGCGAGCCGTGGCGCCTTCGCCGTCGCAGCGCGGCTCGGCACTGTGCCGGTGATCTTCCCGAGCGACCATGGCGGGTTCCTCGGCGGCGAGTACGGCCAGACCGGCGAGCCGGATGTATTCGCCGGGAAGTTGCGCGAGGTTCTCAGCTCCAGCGCCTGATCGATAAGGGTTTCTGCGTTCTTTTCGCCGGACTGTCGTGACGCGGTGCCTTAGAGGTTTCGCCAGGCCCGACCGTCGCGTCCGAGCAGGCGGTCAGCTTCGGTGGGCCCCCAGGATGCGGCCTCGTAGAGCGGAATGGGGCGGCTGTCATCGGCCCAGTAACTGATGATGGGATCGATAATGCGCCAGCACTGGGCGACCTCGTCTGCGCGGATGAAAAGAGTCGGGTCGCCGATCAGCGCGTCAAGCAGCAGCCGCTCGTACGCCTCGGGGGACTCCTCGATGAAAGTGGCCTCGTAGTTGAACTCCATCGTCGCGGAGCGGACCAGGAAGCTGTGACCGGGCACTTTGGCGCCGAACCGCAGGGTGATGCCCTCGTCAGGTTGGATCCGCAGGATCAGCGCGTCCGGGGAGAGCCCGGTGGCTTGGTCGAGTCGGATCGGCAGATGTGGCGGACGCTGGAACTGCAGCGTGACCTCGGTGATTCGCCTCGGTAGCCGCTTGCCGGTGCGGATATAGAACGGCACTCCAGCCCAGCGCCAGTTGTCGACATCCAACCGGAGCGCAGCGTAGGTTTCGGTGCGGCTGAGCGGGTTGACCCCCGGCTCGTCCCGGTAGCCGGGCATGAGTTCATCCGCGGTGCCGCCGCGGGTGTATTGACCGCGGACGGCGATCCGATCGATATCATCCACGGTTGGCAGCCGGATCGAGTGCAGCAGCTTGACCTTCTCGTTGCGGACCGCCTCGGCCTCAAACGAGGCCGGGGGCTCCATCAGTGCCAGTGCCAGTACTTGCAGCACGTGGTTCTGCAGGATGTCGCGAGTAGCGCCGGCGTGCTCGTAGAAGCTGCCGCGGGTGCCGACCCCGAGGGTCTCTGCGACGGTGATCTGCACATGGTCGACCCAGCTCCGGTTCCAGATCGGCTCGAAGATCGCGTTGGCGAACCGCAGCGCCAGCAAGTTCTGGACGGTGTCCTTGCCTAGGTAGTGGTCGATCCGGAACACCTGGGACTCGTCGAAGGCCGCGTGCACCCGGTCGTCCAGCGCCTGAGCGCTGCGCTCGTCGTGCCCGTACGGCTTCTCGATGACGATCCGTGAGAACGTCCCTTCGGGAGGACGGTTCAACCCGGCGCCTGCCAGCCCGTCGATCACCGGGCCGAACGCCTCTGGCGGCGTTGCGAGGTAGAACAGCCGGTTCCCGGAGGTCCCGCGCTCGGTGTCGAGCGCATCGAGGGTCTCTCGCAGCCGGCGGTAGGTGTCCGGATCGTCGTAACCGCCGGCCACGTAGCGGAAGCCCTCGTTCAGCGCGGGCATCACCGAGCCTTCCGCGCCAGCCATCCTGGACCGGAAGTCAGCAGGGTCCATCTGGGTGCGGGCCACCCCAACCACCCCGAACTCCACCGGTATCCGCTTGTGCCGGGCCAAGTTCTCCACCGCCGGGCCGAGCTTCCGCGCGGTCAGGTCGCCGGATGCGCCGAAGATCACCACCACGGCGGGCGGCGCCTTGCGCTCTTCGATCACTGTCTGCCCTGCGGCGGCCTGTGCCGCCATCTCACCTGTCGTCATTCGGGACCATCTCTTCCTGTCTGGGCACGCAGCCGGGGCGCCACGCTCGTGGCCGGGCGGGCTCAGCAACTCGGCAATCGGGGTCTCGCCTGCTCATTATCTCGCCGAAGGCTGCGCCGAACGTGGCGAGGTCAACCGCGCCCTATGTGCTCGAGGCCCAGGAGGCGTTACCAGGGTCGCGAACTGGGCATTCCTGGCCGGCAGAGGTAACTCATCACTGTCTTCTATGGCCGCATAGCTTCCCGTTCATGTAGGCCCAAAGAGCAGACTCTGAACCGCATCGAGGAGGCAGGTGGAAACCGGCATAGGGCCGCCGTCAGAATCGACGCCATCGTCGACGGCGCCACCGCAGCCAGATTTGCGCGCCGCCTCACCGAATTGATGGGCATCCCGTCCAGCGGACAAGCTCCCGCCTGAGAATGAGGGTTCCGCCGATTCGAGTGCGGGTGGAGAATCAGGCCGCCACCGTCCATCCAGGGCATACGTACAGGTTGAAGCGCGACGCGGCAATTGAGGCCCGCCGCGGAACCCAGTACGCCCTCGATCAGGTCGGTGTGACGAGTCCGTAGTGTCCTTCGATCACAGCGGTCAATCCCGCACGGTCACCTGCCGCGATGTCGAGTTGGCATCCGAGCGCTGCGAGAGGTTGCTGAAGGAGCTCGGGGGCAGGGTGGATGGCTGTCCACGACGTCAGTCGGGTCTGGGGTAGCTCACGGCTCGTTGGGTGCGGCGTGCTGCCCCAGTCGATCAGGAACGGACGAGTCCACCAGCGAGACCAACTTGCGGCGGTGTGAGCCGCCACCGAGCCATCGATGTCCGCGGTACGGATGGCCAAGGAGGCGTCTGCTAGCAACGGCGGCAGCGATAGCTCGCGCAGCCGGGCGTGACCCCTGACCGGCGCCCGATAGCGTCGTCGTGTGTCGAACCAGACGGCTGCACAAACCCCGTCCCTGACACGCCGCTACCTGCCGGGGGTCTCGGTGCTTCGCGGATATCAGAGAGACTGGCTGCGCGGAGACCTTCTGGCTGGCGTGACGGTCGCGGCTTACCTCGTTCCCCAGGTAATGGCGTACGCGGAGGTAGCCGGATTGCCCCCGATCACTGGCTTGTGGGCAGCCGTCGCCCCGCTCGTTATCTATGCCATTCTCGGCTCGTCCCGCCAGCTCTCCGTCGGTCCCGAGTCCAGCACCGCACTGATGACCGCGGCGGCGGTCACCGCGGTGGTCGCCGGTGATCGGCAGCACTATGCGGAAACAGCGGCGGCGCTAGCGCTGGCGGTGGGCGCGATCTGCCTGATCTGCTGGGTGGCGAGGCTTGGCTTCCTGGCCAACCTGCTTTCCCATCCAGTCCTTATCGGTTACATGGCCGGTATCGCGGTGCTGATGATCGTCAGCCAGCTCGGCAAGGTGATCGGTATCTCCGTGGAAGGGGATTCCACCCTTTCCGAACTGCGGTTCTTCGTTACCCATCTCGGTCAGGTGCATCTCCCGACACTGCTGGTCGCGGCAGGCAGCTTCGCACTGCTCGTGGCGTTTCAGCGGTTATTGCCGCGATGGCCAGGTCCGCTGATTGCGATGGTATTGGCCGCTGTCGCGGTAGCCGTGCTCGATCTGGACCAAATGGGCGTCAAGACCGTCGGCAATGTCCCGCGCGGGCTACCACCAGCATCGATTCCTGACTTTTCCACGATCGATTTGAGCACCCTGTTACCTGCCGCGCTCGGGGTAACGATCGTTGCCTACACCGACAACGTCGTCACAGCGCGAGCCTTCGCAGCCAAGCGGCGGGAGCAGATCGATGCTCGCCAGGAGTTCCTGGCGCTAGGTGCGGCCAACCTCGGTGCTGGATTGTTCTCCGGCTTTCCAGTCAGCAGCAGTGGCAGCCGCACGGTGATCGGGGACGCGCTGGGCAGCCGCACCCAGTTGTACTCCTTCGTCTCCGCCGCAGTTCTGCTGCTCACCCTGCTGTTGCTGGGTCCGGCCCTGTCCACCTTTCCACTGGCCGCCCTTGGTGCCCTTGTGGTGTTCGCCGCACTCCGTTTGATCGATTTCGCGGAACTCCGCCGAATCGCCCGGTTCCGACGCAGCGAGCTGTTCTTGGCGTTGGCCACGACAGCCGCGGTGTTGATCTTCGGTGTGCTCTACGGGATAGCGGTGGCGGTGGGGCTGTCGATTCTGGACCTGTTACGCCGCATCGCCCGCCCGCATGATGGGATCTTAGGCTTCGTTCCCGGGATGGCCGGGATGCACGACATCGACGACTACGACGCCGGGCGCCAGGTGCCCGGCTTGCTGGTCTATCGCTACGACGCGCCGCTGTTCTTCGCCAACGCCGAAGACTTCAAGCGCCGCGCGCTGGCCTCGGTCGATGCTGCGGATCCGCCAGCCGAGTGGTTCCTGCTGAACGCCGAAGCGAACACCGAAATCGACCTGACAGCAGTCGACGCACTTGAGGAGGTGCGAAAGACGCTGGCCGAACGTGGCATCGTTTTCGCACTCGCCAGGGTGAAGTTCGAGGTGCGCGAGATCCTGGCCTCAACGGGGTTCATCGAGCGCATCGGTGAGGACAAAGTCTTCATGACGCTGCCCACGGCGGTGGCCGCATACGAACAGTGGAACGCCGTGCGTCACGGCGGTGATGCGCCGAGTGCGGAGGCTTGACGGAGATGTGCTCGGCGCAGGTGGGCGAAGGTCCGCACTAGCAGCGACCAACGGCAGTTGTGCGCGTATGACGGCCGCGCCACCGTCGGAGGTGTAGAGATGCGGACCGGCCCCGATGGAGGTGCCCGATGAGGAACGAGATCGTTGTAGGACTTGACGATTCGCCGTCGAGTAAGACCGCGCTGAGTTGGGCGGCCGAGCAGGCCAAGAGCGTCGGTGCCGTACTTCGGGCAGTACACGTGCTTGATTGGCCGTATGGGCTCAGCTCCGCCGGTTTTCCCGCGCCGGTCAACTTCATGGATTTGAGCCATGCGGAGCTCCAGAGCGCCTACCGGCAGGCGATCACCGCAGTGTTCGACGCGATCTCGCCTCGTCCTGACTGGATCCTGCAGTTCGCCAGCGGGGATACCGGCCCGGTCTTGGTTCGGCAGTCTAAAGACGCGCGTCTGCTCGTCGTAGGCACTCGCGAACATGTTGGTCTTGGGCGGCTGGTGAGTGGCTCGGTGAGCCATTGCCTAAGCCATGCCGTCTGTCCGGTAGTCGCGGTGCCGGCTCCCGCTGTTAAGCGCCGTACCGAGGATTCTGACGTCGTCGAGCCAGGCACTACCGCGGAAACCAATCAAAATGTGCGGCAATGATCCAAGCCGCGGAGGAATGATCGACTGCGAACGAGGTGCTTCTGCGGAATGATGGCGACCGGACAGGTTGCCCGATTGCCTACGGCACGCGCCACCGATCGGATGCTGCTACCGCCCAGCCGCGCGGCGCGCGGCTAGCTCGATCTGCGCCATGCCCAAGACGCGCACTATCGCGGCAATAGTCGCCGTAAGCTTCGCGGGATCGGTGACGGTCGGTTGTGGTGGCCACTTGATCAATATCGCGGCGGGCGTGTCGGGAGGCTGGACGAGCTCCACGACAAGTCGATCGGACTGGGTGACTGAACCGACTGCCAAGAACCGGTTTGAGTCACTCGATAGTGAGTTGTCCACAGGCCTCCGGTTTCGCACGAGACCTAGTTTTACACAGATGCAGAAATTTTGTCCTCTACTGCGCAGAAGACCGTGAAATCTCTCGAATGAAGACTCGTCGTTGCGGACAATTACCTGGCCGATCGGCAGGGGCATTTCCTCAAATTGGTTGGGTTCATCGGCACCATCAGCCGATGCCTGTCGGCTCCTGGATCTGGCTTCTGACCTGGGCAAATGCCCTGGTGCTCGGCATGCCGACTGGCATCCCCCTCCCGCGTGTCGTGTTGAATGTCAGCGCAGACCTAGTGCCAGTAGTCGGACGTCCATGCCCCAAGTCTTCGCGCAGCCTTGAGAATCAGACGCTAGCTGGCGTCTGTGAACAGCACCGAGATAGGCGTTACTTCGGCAAGGATCTTGGTCGAGTTACAGCTTGACCGACTGGCCGTGTTGGAGGAGATGGACGCTGGTGGTCGGTGCCACGCGCGCGATCTGCTCGGCGAATGCCTCGGCCGGCAAATCGATCAGCTCGGTGCGCTGACGAAGGCCGACGGGCCACCAGGTGCCCCAGTGCACGGGGACGGCACGATTTGGGTGAGTACGGCGGACCGCGTGTGCAGCTTGCTGGGCGTCGAGATGGCCCTCACCAAGGGTGGGTCCCCAGCCTCCGACTGGCAGCAAGGCAATGTCGACGTTCGCTACCTCGTCGAAAGCAAGGTGCGGACCTGTGTCCCCCGGATACCAACACCGGCGAGAGCCCGCGACGAGATAGCCGAGCGCGGGCCCGCGATGGGGACTTCCAGGGTGTCGCCGGCCGTCGTGGTCGGCGGTCAGGACGCGTATCTGCAGGCCGCCAAACTCGACGAGGTCACCCGGCTCGACCTCCCGGAGCTTCACACCGCGGGCCGCGATTGGCCTGAGCAGACGGCGCGAGCCTGCTGGTGCAATGAGAACCGCAGAGGCCGGGATGAGCCGGAGCGAAGGCAGGTGGGTGTGGTCGGCGTGCAGATGGGAGATCAGGATGAGGTCCGCATCCGCAGCCTGCGAGGGCGGAACCGGACCGCGGACTCGACGGAGGTGGCCTAGCCGAGCGGTCAGGACTGGGTCGAATAGGACAGTGGTGCCGCCATCCTGCCAAGTGCTGGTGCTGTGCCCCCACCAGGTCAGAGTGCCTGTCATGGCGCGGCCTACCCGCCCGGCCAGGGAGAACTGGGCAGGCCGCGGGCTCCGAGCCAGCCGAGCAGCCGGCGTTGCATCTCCGTCGGCCTATCGAGAGAGTCGCTGTTGAGCGGCGGTCCGGGCGAATGAACTTGGGTCACGGTTGTCAGCCTTCTGTGCTCGGGTGTTCTCCTCCGCGGATGTACGCTCACCCGACCACCTCGGTATTGTCATCTTTCAAGCCTCTGCAGCTCAAAACTTCCGCTGGGGCATGATCAAAATTCGAGTCTCGCCCGCCTGGCAATGGCGCGGATGTGAACGTGCCTCGCCGTTTCGGCGGGATGCGACGTCAGGGGGCACGCGTGGTTGTGGTGTCCGAACGAGCCCAGGCTCGGCCTCGGGCCCGTCTGCGCCTGGGTGATATCGCCCGGCTGGTCGCCGTGTGGCTGGTCGCGTCCGGCGCGCTAGCGCTCGCCGATGCGCTGTTGCCAAACCTGACGGCCGCGGCGCCATGGGTCTTCTTCGCCGCGACAGCGGTTGCCGGCCTACTTGGGCTGGTGTTCCGGCCCGTGCTCGTCTTGCTGGTCGCCCGCATCGGCTGGCCAGCTGTCGTTCTTACCGGTCTGGTTGGACAGGCACTGCTGGTCTACGCCGCTATCTGGATCGTGCCGGATATCAACGCCACCTTCTGGTCGGCCTTCTGGGCCTCATGGATCGTCGCCGTGATCGCCACCGCTGCGGCCTGGTTGCTAAGTGCCGGCACTGATGACTCGTTCACGGCATCGCTACTCCGGCGCCGGGTTGCCAGCAAGCCCGTCGCCGACCCGGAAGTCGATGGAGTTGTGTTTGTCCAGTTGGATGGCGTCGCTTTCCCGGTCCTACGGTGGGCTATCCAGGCGGGCAGGGTCCAAACCCTGCGGCGCTGGGTCACTTCGGGGGACTATGTGCTCCGAGAGTGGACGGCACAGTTGCCGTGCACCACGCCCGCCAGTCAGCTTGGGATCCTGCATGGCACGGTGGCGGGGGTCCCCGCCTTTCGCTGGTACGACCGTGAGCTCGGTCGAGTCTTGATCGCGAATCGGCCAGCCGATGCAGCAGTCATCGAGCAGCGCGCGACAACCGGGGCCGGGTTGCTTGCCGATGACGGACTTGCCCTAGGCAACCTCTTCACTGGCGATGCACCGCGCGCCATGCTCACCATGAGCAGACTTGGCGGTAGCCGAGGCTCCGAAGCCACGCGGCGGACGTTCGCCTGGTTCCTCACCAACCCCAACGGTTTCACCCGAGGTCTGGTGCGGACAGTTGCGGAGATCATGAAGGAGCGGTGGCAGGCTGCCCGACAGACACGCCTCAACGTCCTGCCGCGTATCCATCGCGGATGGACCTTCGCCGTTCTTCGAGCCGCCACCAACGTGCTGCAGCGCGATCTCAACACGGCGGTAATCGCGGAGGAGATGCGGAAGGGGACGAAGAGCATTTACGTCGACTATGTCGATTACGACGAGATCGCCCACCATGCCGGCATGTTCCGTCCCGAGTCGCTTGCCGCCCTTGACGGCTTGGATCAGGTCCTGGGGACGCTGGAGCGGTTGGCGGCGTACGCGGCTCGGCGCTACCACATCGTTGTGCTCTCTGATCACGGCCAGTCCCAGGGCCAATCGTTCCAGGACCGCTTCGGCGTGGATCTCGGGGAAGTGTGCACGAAACTCATGGACGAGGAAGTGGTTTCCCTCGACGCCCCGGTCGAACAGTGGGGGCGAGTGGAGTCCCTTGCCGGAGACCTCTCAGGCGCCGGTCTTAGTGGCCGCGCCGCCAGCCGCGCAGCCACCGCAAGCAGGCGACACATCGACCAGAGCGCCGAAGCTGTGACCAGCGCCGACATCACTGTGCTCGGCTCGGGGAACCTTGGCATGTTGTACGTCCACTCCCAGGTCCGGCTCACCCTTGAGGATCTGCAGGAGCGCTGGCCCAGGCTCATTCCCGGTCTCTGCGCACATGAGGGCGTCGGCTTCATCGCCGGCGTTGACTCTTCCGGGGTGCCATGGGCGATCGGTGCGAACGGCCGTATCCGGCTCGATACCGGTGAGGTGGCCGGAGAAGACCCGCTCCGGCCTTACCGAAACCATGCGGCCCGGGTGCTCCGCCGCGCGGTCGTGATGCCGGAGGCCCCCGACCTCTACGTCAACAGCCGCGTCGATGACGTCACGCTCGACATCGCTGCCTTCGAACCTCTCGTCGGTGCCCACGGAGGCCTGGGCGGCTGGCAGGATCGCGCGGTGTTGCTGAGCCCTCGGAGGTTCATGGACGTCCTTCCCGCCGAGCACATCGAAGGTGCCGATCGCCTCCACGCCGTGCTGGTGGCAATGCTCCGCGCCGTCGGACAGCGCAAGACGGTGCTGGATCGCCCTGATCAACAAAGCGGTCGAAACCCCGACCTGCCAGCGGAGCCCTAGCCGTGCCCTGTGCGGCCATTTCGAACGGCTTGCTGAGAGCCAGGCGGCGATTGAGGCACCGGGTGAGCGCGCTAGCTGGGCGAGTGGTGTGTTCGTGCGGCCGGGTGGGGCTTCGGTCGGTCGGCCACCCTGATTGCCGGATAGGCGGCGGGGAATCCCTTGCGCCAGCTGGGATAGCGCGGCGTCCAGCCGAGCTCGCGCCTGGCCTTTGCGTTCGAGGCACCCCGCACGTCGGTGCCTATCACGACCGCGGCCTCGCCCGCGATCAGGCGCGCAAGCCAGATCGGGAAGCGTCGCGGTGGCTTCGCGTTCAGGGCCTGGGCAAGCGCGGGTAGCCATTCGCGCACCGCCGCGGGCTCGTCGTCGACGATGTTGTAGACGGCGGGCCCCGCGTGTTCCAGCGCGAGCACGGTTGCAGCTGCGGCGTCGTCGAGGTGGATCCAGGAGAAGATGCCGCCGCCGTCGCCCACGATCGGCAACCGGCGCTTGCGCACGAGCTCGCTCCAACCGTCGTCGGCAGCGCCGTAGAAGCCGCCGTAGCGCAAAGCGATCCCGCCGAAATCGGTGACCACCTGCTCGAGATGGGCCATCGCCGCCCAGCTCTCCTGCGTGGTCGGCGGTGGCGTGGGGTCTAGTGGATCGTCTTCGGTCTTGATCGGCCCGCCCTCCCGGGCGTATCGGTAGGAGGCGAAGCTCTGCGCGACGAACCGAGGCACGCTCGCCTTCCGCGCGGCGGCCAGCAGGGCATCGGTGCCCTTCGTACGCAGCTCGTTGGTCTTGGTAAAGGTCTTGTCCAGGCTGCGGCCGAACTTCACATTCGCCAGGGCGGTGGCCTGGTGCACGATAGCCTCGGGCTCGCTCTCGAGCACGGCCTTACTGACCGCATCCGCGTCGAGCAGATCGAGCAACACCGGCTTGGCGCCGAGCGTCCGTAGCAGCTCGGCGTTCGCCGGCGAGTTGTGCGTACCGATCACTTCGTGTCCTACGTCGATCAACTGGGGAACGAGCCGCCTGCCGAGTACACCGCTCGCTCCCGCGACGAAAACACGCATCGTGTCCTTCCTTTCATTCTTCTGGTCCTATCCCACTGATCTCGCGGGTCTACTCCTTAGACACTTCGCGGACGAGGAACGTGACGTGGATCAGCAGGAATGGCTCGTCCGGCAATTCGCCGCGGTGCGGCCCTCGTGGCGGCTCACGGGTCGACCCCGCGTACCCGGAACCGGCGCCACCGCGCGTTCATGCCCTGCCCGTCGAGGGAGCGGCTGCGCCCGTTCCGGATCGGCAGCATCGTCCAGATTCCGAACCCGATGCGAACGCGTTCGGGGATGAAGGTGCCGTGGGCCTGGTACACCGTGTGGCCGTCAACGTGCCAGGCTGCTTGCGATTTGCTCCGGTCGAGCGTGACCTCGCACGTGCGAAGCCGGGCGAAGTCGTCCTCGAAGTCCTCGTACGGCGACTCGACTACGTGGTAGAACGGCTCGCCTATTCCGCCAAAGCCCAGCTGCTCGTGCAGCGCGAACACGCGGGTGGAGGTGCCGCAGACGGCGAACACGCGCTTGCTCATCTCGAAGTCGAAAGCGTGGAAGGCAGCCATGCCTTGACGGAAGTCCCCCGGATCCCCGGCGATGTTCTCGACCGCGAGGTCGACGGCGAACGTCGCCGGCCGATCCGGCGGCAGCTCGAACTGGCCCGTCGAGAAGATGAGGTACTTGGCACTGTCGGCGGGTTGGAACGTGTCGTGCGACAGCGAGAAGCGCGGGATAGTCACTCGCACCTCACCCTCGCCGACGGCCAGCTCGGCGTTGGGGTCCAGCGGGATGTGCTCACCGCCCGTCGGGAGCGGCAGGCGCGCCGGACTCCAGCGCGCAGCGTCGAGGTCCGGCCCTCTGAGCTCGTCGTAGGTGACGAAGCCGTCGCGGGCGGCCGCTGCGGCCTGCGCCTCAGGCGTCACGGCTTCCCCCCAGAACAGATCGGCGCGATACGTCGCCATGATTCGTCTCCTTTCGTTTACGCTTTCGAGGGAAAGACACCTGGCGGCGCGGAAATGTGACGTCACATTCAGCGCCCGGGACGGGTCTACAGATCGATGGACGAGCGCGACTGGCTGACAGAACGATTCCAAGAGCACCGGCCCCGGCTGCGAGCCGTCGCCTACCAGATTCTGGGCTCCACGAGCGAGGCCGACGACGCAGTCCAGGAGGCGTGGATCCGGCTCAGCGGCTCGAACGCTGGCGAGATCGACAACCTCGAAGCCTGGCTCGTCACCGTCGTTGGGCGCGTCGCGCTCAACATGCTCCGCTCACGCAAGACGCGGCGCGAGGAGCCACTTGGCGCACACCTGCCGGATCCGATCATCGACCGCGCAGACGGCATCGATCCTGAGCATGAGGCGCTGCTCGCCGACTCCGTTGGCCTCGCGCTGCTCGTCGTGCTCGAGACGCTGACGCCGGCAGAGCGGCTCGCATACGTCCTCCATGACATGTTCTCGCTTCCCTTCGACGAGATCGGCGCCATCCTCGATCGCTCGCCCGATGCGGCGCGCCAGCTCGCCAGCCGCGGACGCCGCCGCGTACGCAGAGCGGACACGACACCCGACGCCGACGCGGCCGCGCAGCAAGAAGTCGTTGAAGCCTTCCTCGCCGCCGCGCGCGACGGAGACTTCGACGCCCTCATCGCCGTGCTCGATCCCGACATCGTGCTCCGCGAAGATAACGGCAGCGGGACCATTGTCGAGGTTCGCGGCGCCGAGAACGTCGCCCGCAGAGCCAAAGCAGCATCGCAGCTCGGCCTCGTCGTGCGGCATGCGCTTATCAATGGCGCTGCCGGCTGGGTCTCACTACTCGACGGACAGATTTACGCGATCGGCGCCCTCACGCAGCACGACGGGCGGATCACGACCATGGACATCCTCCTCGACCCCGCACGCCTCGCCCGCCTAGATCTCACAGCCTTAGACCTCCGACCCTGACGGGATTTGAATCGATTGGTTCTGCCCGTATGCGGCTGGCTCCGAATGGCGGGGTCGGGGCAGCCATACCAAGTCACGTTTCGGCCGATGCGATCCCGCTATGGACGAAACGGGTTGTGCCCGGGCTGGAGCAACGCCTGGAACACCAAGATGATGGCCCCGACCACTAGGCCGTAGGCGATCGAAATCACCAGTGACCAATCGGTCAGTCCGGCTCGCCGTCCTGCCACGCCGCCCCAAACGCCGAGCGAGAGCACGCCGGTCAGGACGATCACCTGGATAATCCGCGTGTACGAAACACCGGCGATGGTCAGCACCACCAAAATCGCCAGTGGCGGGACCGCGACCAACAGGAATCGGCACTCTTCAACGAAGACAGCCCAACGTTCGCGCCGGCTCAACGAGCGACCCAGAGCAACCCGCGTGCCGAGCGTTGCACCGAAGACGTGGCCCAGAAAGATGGCCAGAATCGGTCCCACAATGACGGCTACGACGTCCCAGAACCGCAACTGCTCCCAACCGTCGTAGATGATCAGCACAGACAGCAATGTGATCGTGGTGTAGATCACTCGGTCCATACGGATTCTCAGCCGACCGACCCGCGTCTTCTGTGCAATCGACATCACTCGACTCTACGAGGCGCACTTCGAGGAGTTCGAGCCCGAGGTCATCGTCGTCGTGCAGACCATCATCGGGCTGCTCGGGTTCTGGGTCGCCGGAACGGAAGTCAAGTCGATCATCAAGGGCTCCTTCACGGGGATGTCCGAGGTCAGGGCGACGTCAGCAATGATCCGAACGAAGGGCGACCACCCCGCGACGACGCCTAGCTGCTTTCGCTTGTACGGACCCCTGCAGTACCCGAATGCCGTACAGCTGCATGCTCGACCAGGGCTCCGGCGGCAACGCCGTACCCGCCACGGGTGAGGTTTCAGACGAGACAGAGACCCAGCATGGTCACAATTAGCTGAGTTGAGGAGTGAGGACTGATGTCGCAATACCCAATCTCCGATCACGGCCTCATCGGAAACCTGCAGACGGCGGCATTCGTCAGCACCGACGGGAACATCGATTGGTTCTGTGCCTCTCGCTGCGACTCGCCCAGCGTCTTCGGCTCCCTGTTGGACCATGATCGCGATGGACACTTCAAGACCCAACCAATGGTCGACACCTTCACCCGGCAACACTGATGTCGGTGATCACTCGGCTGGCACCTGATTCCTTGCGCGGCTATCAGCGCAGCTGGTTGCCGAGGGACATTGTTGCCGGCGTTACGTTGGCTGCGGTCGCGATCCCGGAGACGATGGGCTATACATCGATTGCCCAGACACCTGTCGTCACCGGCCTGTATACCGTCATCTTCCCCACCCTCGCGTTCGCGCTTCTTGGCTCGTCCCGGCTGCTCGTGGTGGGTGCGGACTCTGCGACAGCGGCGATACTCGCGGCCGGCCTTGCCGGCCTAGGGATCGCTGAACTCCAGCCGAACTCTGCCGAATGGTTGGCCTGGACCAGTCTCGTGGCGTTGGTCTGTGGCGGACTGCTGGTCTTGGCGAGGCTTCTCAGGCTTGGCTTTCTGGGAGACTTCCTCAGCGCATCTGTGCTCGTCGGGTTCCTTACCGGTGTCGGTATCCAGGTCTTCACTGGACAGATCCCCGACATGCTGGGGATCCCCAAAGGCACAGGCAATTGGTTTGAGCAGCAGTGGTCGACGATCACCCACGCGGGCGACGCCAACGGCTGGACGGTCGCGTTTGCCGTCGGCACGTTGGTCATCATCATGGGGTTCAAGCGATTCATGCCCAGGGTTCCCGGCGCCGTCGTGGCGGTGATCTTGTCGATCATCTTGTCGAGCCTCCTCGACGCCTCCGCGCACGGGGTTGCGGTGGTCGGGTCGGTCCAGGGCGGGTTTCCGCCGATCGGGCTGCCGCAGGGGATTACCTGGAGCGATGTCCCGAAGGTCCTGGGGATCGCGATCTCATGCTTTGTCCTCATCATCGCCCAGAGCGCGGCCACGTCTCGCAGCTTCGCGATGAAGCACAGCCAGCGTGTTGATGTGAACCGCGACATCGTCGGCCTCAGCGGGGCCAACCTTGCCGCCGGTCTCACCGGCACGTTCGTGGTGAACGGCAGCCCGACCAAGACTCAGATCCTTGACGAGCAGCAGGGTCGGACCCAGGTCGCCAACATGACGATGTCGCTGGTTGTGCTTCTCGTCGTCTTGTTCCTGACCGGGGTTCTCACCGACATGCCCAAGGCGGTGCTTGCCGCGATCGTGTTTCTCATCGGTATCGGTCTGATCGACATCAAGGGACTTCAGCGGATACGGGCGGCACGGCTCAGCGAGTTCGTGATCGCCATAGGAACCGCGATCGTGGTCTTCGCGGTCGGTGTGGAGCAGGGCATCATCCTTGCGGTCGTGCTCTCGATCCTTGACATCATCCGGAGGGCGTACACCCCGAAGGACTTCCTGGTCGGGGTGGACCGTGAGGGCGAAGCGACCTATGTCAAGGCCGAGCCCGGGCACCAGAGTCTGCCCGGCCTGCTGGTGTTCCGCTTCGATGCGCAGCTCTTCTTCGCCAACGCGAACCGGTTCTCTGACCAAGTCCAGAGCCTGTTGTCCGCGGCTCCGACCAAGGTCCGGTGGCTCGTACTCGACTGCTCATCGATGGTCGATGTCGACTATTCCGCCAGCCTCACCCTCGCCCGACTGATCCAGGCGCTTCATGCCGACGGCGGTGTGTTCGCCCTAGCCGGAGCCGATCCCGGGCTGCTGGCCACCCTCGAGAAATACGGCACGCTCACCGACTTCGACAACACGCACATCTACCCGACGGTGCAAGCTGCGGTCGCCGCGTTCCAGACAGGTCCGCTGGCACCATCGTCCTAAAACGGGCTTCAGGGGACGGTCGGTTGAGATCAACGCGGGCACCGGGATGGGGCACGCGCGGATGCGCGCTGCCCAATGGGACTGCAGCAGCGTCCGGGAGGGTTTGTGAGGGAACGCAGGGCTCAACGCCGTTGCTTCGTTCGAGCTCGCCGTGATGACGGCATCACCGAGGGCTCGACGGTCTCGCCCCAGAACATCACTCCCAGCAGGTGAGGCCAACTGCGTCCACGGGGAGGATCATGGGCGCATGGAGGAGCCCGGCCAGGGAACCTCGTCGAAGCGCACCGTGCCCGCTGCCGTGGACGCGGCACTGGGTGCGGCCGCGATGGCGACCGGTGTGGCCGTGTGGATGGCGCGTCGCTTCGCGCAGGCAGCCGCGCCCGTCGGGCGGGCGGTCATGCACCCACCCCTCCTGAACGAACGCCTGCATCCGGCCCGCGTCGTCGAGGCC
Organism: uncultured Actinomycetota bacterium; assembly: GCA_963734005.1. GTDB lineage: Bacteria > Actinomycetota > Actinomycetes > Propionibacteriales > Propionibacteriaceae > Microlunatus. Next base: position 46,208 of record CAVTFS010000023.1, on the reverse strand, counting down.
CTCGCCGACCGGGGCCGCGAAGCGCGGACATCAACGAGTGGCGATCTCAACCAGATCATCGCGGCCGTCGTCCCGTCGGTGGTGGACGAGGTGCTCGACAACCTGGACCTCACGGCGCTTGTTCTCGAGCGGGTCGACATTGATGCGCTGGCCTCGGCCGTCGATGTCGAGGCCATTGTCGACCGTGTCGACATCGCCGCAATCGTCGAGCGAGTGAACATCGACGCGATCGTGAGAAACATGGACATTGACGCGATCGCGTCCCAGCTAGACATCGACGCCATTGTGTCCCGGGTGGACATCGACGCGATCGTGAGCAAGGTGGACATTGATGCGATCGTGTCCCAGCTAGACATCGACGCCATTGTGTCCCGGGTCGATATCGACGCGATCGCCAAGCGCATCGACCTGGACGCCATCGTGGCAAGGATCGACATTGATGCCATCGTTAGCCGAGTCGACGTCGATGCGATCGTGCAGCGCCTTGACCTCGTGGGCCTGGCCGAGGAGGTCGTGAACGGCATCGATCTACCGGAGATCATCCGCGAGTCGACCGGCTCTATGGCCTCCGAAGTCGTCCGTGACGTACGGATGCAGAGCATCGACGCCGACGTGGCGATCGCCCGGCTCGTCGACCGCATCATCCGCCGACGTCGCACGCGGCGGACGGATGCACCGGGTGAGCCCGAGTCTCGCACCCGTGCCAACCTTCCCGAACCCTCCGATGTAGTCCAGACGGAGCCGCGGCCACCCCATGAGGCGGAGCCGCCCAAACAGGAGCTACGGCGATGAGCGCGCACGTCGATCCGGTACCCCGCGAGGCCAGGCCCTTCCAAGGCCACCGCGCCGGGCTCGTGACACGCACTGCCGCAGCTGCCATCGATGTCGGCATCGTCATCATCGCCTTGGGTGTGTGCTACCTCGGGGTCTTTGCATTCCTCTTTCTGGTCAACCCCCGCAACTTCACCGCTCCGACACCATCGCCTGCGCTGGTGTTCGGCGCCGGCTTCCTGCTGCTGACCTTTTATCTCGCGGTGAGCTGGATGGTCAACGGTCGCACATACGGTAACCACGTCATGGGGCTGCGCGTCGTCAACCATGATGGCCGACGGTTGCATCCGCTCGCCGCCTTCGTTCGTGCTGCCCTCTACGCCATCTTTCCGATCGGGCTGCTCTGGGTGCTGGTCAGTCGCCAGAATCGCTCGCTACAGGATCTTGTCCTGCGTACCTCTGTGATCTACGACTGGGAACTGCGCCCGCTGCAGCCACCGCCCGATCCGACCCAGACCTGAGCGCCACACGATGCTCGGCCCGGCCAGACGAGCGCCATAGTCGGAAAGCTCAGCCGGTGAGTTGTTGCACGCAGTCGGGACTGCAACGGCCGGGCCTGCTGCTGACACCACATAGGCAAATGCCAGGCGCGGATCGTGGCGGACGCCATCCTCGGCAAGAAGGCACGGGATCGCGCGAGCTGGCATCGTGCCGAGGCAACGACAAGCCTCGTTGAGGCTCGTTTAGTGCGGGCTGGTCTCGCAGAGCAGCGGCGGTTCGTAGCGGCGTTGCTGTACTTCGCTCCACCAGGCGGGAGCGAAGGCTCTAAGTACGCCAATGGACCGACCATTCAGAGTGCTCGGTGTCGCGCCAGTCTCACGTGGCCGGGTGATGGGCTGGACGTTGGCGCGCGGCACAGCATCGCAGCCCCAGCGGCTCCGGTAAAACTCGTTTGCGTACCCGGGCCTATATGGTCCACCGAAGGCCGTTATGGAGCAACACAACCACGTGCTGCCTATCGCACGGACTATTGCGTATCTCACCCCTCCAGCTCTCCACGAACGCTCGATTTCGAGAATCAGTTGATAGTTATGGCAAGCCGCAGGACCGACGACCGGCAGCCATCTTCGGAGCAGCACATTCTCTATATCCGCAGCGTCTACATAGGAGCGACATCGTCCTGAACCATCTCTGCGAACTTCTTGCTGACAGCACTGTCGAATCGCATTGCTGGGATGACCAGAGACTTAGGCACTATTGCCGATGTGTACCCCTTCCCAGCCGCGCGATGGTTATGGCGTAAGCGCAGAAACATTCCGGTTCCTGCATCAGCAAAAGGAGAAGGGCCATGACCGGTAGGAACACGGCCAAAGAAGCAAAGATTCGACGGCTAGGCGCTACTGCGCCGTCCGCGTTGGCGCCGTAGCATCGGGTCTCGCTGTCGTCCTGGGATGCCTGGCAACGACCCCCGGCGTTGGCGTTGCCCAATGCAACTCGTCAGGTCCATGTGGAGGGTCACATTCTTCCAGTGGCTAAGAGCCCAGGGGTTTACCGGGTAACCGGTGGGCTGGTCGGTACCTACAAGCTTCGGAGTGAACGGGTGATCCACGCTTGGACCTACTGGACTACACAGATCAGGGACATCGAAGGAACCGAGTCCATCACTGGATGTATCGACCAGAACCAAAACGAGGGCTGCGAGGCGAGAGAGCCGTCCGCTGAGCTCAGACTTACCTTCAACCGAGTGGCCAGCTTCGACACGTCGACGGGCCAGCTCATCGAAGGCGGCAGCTACCCACTGGGTCAAGAGCAGCTGGACCCTTCAGCGGTGGGATATTGACAACGCGAGATATCCCGGTGGGCAACAGCGACGAGATCCTGTCGACCTATGAGGGCGACCTCCAGGTTAAAGAGAGCCCGGTTATCTCGAAGCGAACGAGATTTGCAGATTGATCGCAGGGCATCCGGGAAATGTGAATCAAGCGCGAATGACGCCAAATCATGTCTAGAACGGCTTCAATGGCGATGAATATCAGGTTCAGCCCCTGCACTATTTCGTTACGCTCATCTCCCGAATTGGCAAGGTCTCCGGCGTCGCGGAGGATTAAGGCTGTCCCCACGCCTCCCCCGCGAGCGTCGGGATGCGATAGACCCTTCACGTTCGCTGCCTTTCTGGCCTGTCGCCATCCGGAGAGGCTCGATAGGCTCATGCTCGGCGGGGGACGCGTCCCGCATCGGCATGTCTTCCTGGATCCGTGGTGTCGGTTCACCGGGACGCGGGGAGGTGCGCCGTCGGTGACGGTTGATAAGGAGCTCTTCGCCGACACGCTCCCGACTTATCTCACGCGATTCGTCGGACGGGATCGGGAAATCGCCACGGTGCTGTCGATGCTGCATCCGGGGCGGCTCGTCACGATCTGTGGGGTCGGCGGCGCAGGTAAGACCCGACTTGGCTATCGAGGTGGCGAAGTGCAGCCGGGCCCGCTCGCGGAGCGACCGGGGATCGCGGCGAGGTGTACTGGGTGCCGCTCGGAGCTGTAGTCGATCCGACCGAAGTGCCATTGGCGATGGCTGCGGCAATCGGCCTCACTGGTCCGCTCGGTGATCGGCCATTGGCTCCCGTCGTGAAGAGCGCTGACAGATCGGCAGTCGCTGCTCGTAATGGACAACTGCGAACAGGTTGGCGCCGGATGTCGGGAGATGCTGTCGTCGTTGCTTCGCCACCTGCCCGACTGTCACCGTTCTTGCGACCAGCCGAGTTCCGCTCGAACTACCGGTCGAGGAGGTGTTTGCCATCCCGCCCCTGGGTGGCGGGGCGCTTCCGTCGGATCCCTTCGAGAGTGATGCGACCGCTCTCTTTCTCGACCGAACTACCCTGGTCGCCGGCGGCCTATGCGCTGACCGAGCACAACGCCCGAACACTCGGTGAAATCTGTGACGTGCTGCATGGCTTGCCGCTCGCCATTGAGCTCGCCGCCAGCTGGATCCCCGTTTTGTCACCACGCGACCTGCTCGATCATCTCCGGCAAGCCGATACCGTTCTGACCTCAGACACCGCGCTCGTCGAGGAGCGTCATCGCAGCCTTGCGATGATCTTGGACAGCTCCTGGAGCCGGCTGAGCGCCAGCGAGCGTACGGCGCTGAGCGCGTTGGCGATCTTCGTCGGCGGTTTCACCCGGGAAGCGGCCGAGGCGGTGGCCGGCGCGGGCCTCGGCGTGCTGGCCGCATTGGTAGAGCGATCGCTTATCCAGCGGCTGCCAGATGCGCGTGGGTGGGTCTCGCTACCAAGTCCACGAACTCGTCCGTAACTATGCGTTGCGCTCACGTAGAAGATGACGGCCCGATTCGGGCACGACACTTCGCGTACTTCCTTCGAGCTTTTAGAGAGTCTCGAAACCTCATGGAGCACGCAACTCGAGCCGCTGTGGTCCAATCCCATCGGTGCCGATCTGGCCAATGTAAGCGCGCGCCATGATGTGGGTCCTGGACCAGGCCGACGCCGAGAGAGCCTTGCGCATGGCCGTTGGGCTCGACAGGTTCTGGATCTTCTCGGTCCCTTCTCCCGCCGTACGACTGGCGTGGCTGGAAGCCGCGTTGGATCTGCCATGGTCGCCCTCGAGTGTTAGCTGCATTCGCGTCAGAGCAAAGGCGTATCACCTATCCGGGTATCTGACGTCTCGAACCGATCCGGTTGCCGCCCAAGGATTGCTTCAGCAGGGACTGAGGCTTTTCGAACAGATCGGCGACGAGGCCGGCGCAGCAATGTGCATCCAGAACTCAGGGCATGGCGCGCCTTCTCGCCCGCGACCCCGAGACGGCTCGGCGCGATTTAGCCGAGGGCCTGACCCGCTTCCAGGCATCTCATGACGCTCTGGGCGAGGCGTGGTGCTACGAGCTGTTGGGGGTTGCGGCATTCCTTCTCGGTAAATTTACGCCAGGCCTCCTCGTTTTTCCGTGCGAGCTTCAGCCAGTTTGAAAGCCTGGACGCCCCACTCGGGGCGTGCCACGCCCAGGTCGCTCTAGGTTCTGCGCTTCGCCACGATGGCAAGCTGCCCGCTGCGCTGAATGCGTACGGGAACGCCCTTCGCTATCAGCGGGACTATCGATTTACGACCGAGAGCGCCGACATCCTCGAAGGCCTCGCGGCCATTGCAAGCGCGGTAAGGCGCTTCGATCTGGCCGCCAGGCTGTGCGGAACGGCGGCGGGGACGGCGAGAAACCTGCCAGCAGGACTCATGACAACAGATGCCCAGCAATTTTCACGAGCTCGTCGCCAGTTGGGCGAGCGCGCGTGGTTCGAGGCTTACGACGCCGGGAAGCGGCTGAGTGCCGATCGGGCGATGGATCTGGCCGAGGAGGCTTTGGGCCACCTGGCAGACGAACTGCGAAGCAGATCGTCGGGGTTGACCGCCAGAGAGATTGACGTCTTGCGGTTAGTGGCCGACGGTCTGAACAACGCCGAGATCGCCGACCGGCTCGTGCTGAGTCCAAGGACCGTACACGCGCATCTACGATCGATCTTTGACAAGCTCGGCGTGAACAGCCGGACGGCTGCCGCTCACGCGGCAGGCTCGTTGTTCGCCAGTTGACGACGACTGAGTCCAAGGTCATATCGCGAGGAATGCGGGACGGGATATCGCCGACGCGCTGAGCCTCTGCCCCCACACCGTCCACCGCCAAGTGTCAAATATCTATGCCAGGCTCGGCTGCGCTACCCGCGCGGCCGCAGTGGCAAAGGTCAGATCAATCTCCGGCTCGGTCGTCAGCGTCCGCATGGTCTTGGCATAGACCACGAGAAGTAGTCATCCGGTACGCCACGGTGTCGTGCGAACACCGCAGCAATCGTCTGATACCTGCCAACCGCCATTGTGAATTGGGCGCTGGCGGGGGTGTGGCGGGGACCGCCGCGCGCGAATCTGGGTCGGGAGACAGGAGTCACGCGATGTTCGCTAAAGAACGCGTCCCGGTTTTGATTGTGGGCGCTGGCGGTGCCGGCCTATCTCTTTCCCTCTTGCTACGCCAGCAGGGGATTGCAACCGTGCTGGTCGAGCAGCGTTCGGATGTGTCGTGGTATCCGCGGGCGCGTAATCTCAATTTCCGCAGCCTGGAAGTATTCCGCGGGCTGCGACTGGAAACACAGGTAATCACGGCTGGAAGCCGTGTCTCGCGGATCTTTGGCAAGAAAACGCTGGCCTCACCGGAACAACAGGAATTTCCGGCTGTCGATGAAGCAACTCGCATAGTCCGCCATCCTGAGATCGTTACCCCCGAACCACCCTCGTGGTATTGCCCACAGAGTCGACTGGAACCGATTCTCCTGGCGGCGGCGAGGCAGCGCGGCGTCGACGTACGCTACAACACGGAATTGATTTCCTTCGCCCAAGATGGGCGGCGCGTAACGGCGACGATCAGAAACCGCTCGACTGGAACCTTGTCCGTCATACATGCGGACTACCTGGCCGCATGCGATGGCGCTCATAGTCCTATTCGAGACGCCCTTGGCGTAAGAACTGAAGGACTCGGAGAGCTAGATGAGCACTACATCTTCGTCTATTTTCGAGCCGACTGGGGTGAACTGATCCGGGGCTACGAGGCCGATGCAATCCTTATTGAACAGTCAGATTTTCGGGGCTTCTTCCTGGTCACTGATGTTGATCGTGGAATGCTTCTCATCCAACAGGGTCCCCCCAGGGAAGGATCCGCGCAGACCTACACTGCCGAGCGCTGTAGGGAACTGATTCTCAAAGGTCTGGGAAAATCGGATCTGGCCGTCGAGATCGTGGATATCGTGCACTGGCAGCCTGCTCAACTAGTGGCCGAGCACTTCCAGCAGGGCCGGGTTTTACTGGTTGGCGATGCAGCGCATACCATGCCGCCCAAACTGGGAATGGGTGTCAACACAGCAATTCAAAGTGCACAAAACCTAGCGTGGAAGCTCGCAGCTGTGCTCAAAGGCCATGCTCCTCCTCAGCTGCTCGCAACATACGAGGCCGAGCGCCATCCGATCGGCGTTTTAGCTTCCGAGCAATCGCTAGTGGGCCCTGCCGCGTCGGTGCTAACTCGGGGCAGCGATGACAAATTGTTGGCGGCGAGGAAGAGAGTCTCGCTTTTCTCGCTGATTGTGGGCTACCGCTATCGCTCCCAGGCCGTTTTCCAAGAAGGCGAGAGCTTATTCTCATCCGCACAGATCGAATTGCTCGAGAACCCCGGACAACTCACCGCACAGCCCGGTACGCGGCTGCCGCATCTGTGGGTCGAGCAGCACGGTAAGCGCATTTCCACGCTCGATCTGATCGATGGCCGTTTCGTCCTGCTCGTCGGTCCTGCCGGCAAGCTTTGGCAAAAGACAGCACCCGCGGTCGCAGCATCACGTGGGATTGCGCTGGCGGTCTATCGCCTCGCGGCGGACGGGGATCTGCTGGATCGAGAAGACGGCTGGCGGACGAAGCTCGGAATGTCAGACGCGGGCGCCGTGCTCGTCCGGCCGGATGGCTTTGTGGCCTGGCGTAGCACCCTGCCGATCAATCCTGAGCGGAAGCTTGGGCAAGTACTCTCCTCCATCCTCGGTCGGCCTACGGCAGATCAACCAATTCGACTCGCCGTCCGGATGCCGAGGTCGGCGGCGAGGCAGTCTCTCATGGGTTAAGCGCCGGGTTCGTCGCCGGGAGGCGATATCCCGGCGGGCTCGGAGGCAGGGGTACGTGCCGTGGCGCTCCAGGTGGCCAACAGCTTCAGCTGGTCCTCGGCTTGGCTGCCCGGCTCGGCGGAGTAGGCGATCATGGTCAGCTCGTCGCCGGTCAGGTCGAGGGCGTCACCGGTCAGCTCGATCTCCCCGACCACCCGGTTGCCTAACCGTTTGCGGGCGGTGCGGTGCAGCCGCACGTCGTGCCGGGCCCAGCGCGCGGCGAAACCGTCACTGCGGGTCACCAGTTCCCCGATCAGGTCGCTCAGGCCGCGGTCGGACGGGTCGCGGCCGGCCTGGGTGCGCAGGGCACCGACCATGTCCTGGGCAATCGTGTCCCAGTCGAGGAAGAAGGCCTTGGCGTAGGGGTCGAGGAACACGAACCGGGCCAGGTTGAACGGCAAGTCGTCCCGGACCAGGACGCCGTCGTAGAGGGCCAAGCACAAGTCGTTGGCGGCCAGAATGTCCAGGCGCGCGTTCCGCACGTACGCCGGCGTGCCGGTCATCCCGTTCAAGATGCTGAGCACGGCCGGCCGGACCCGGGTCACCGGCGGCTTGGCCGGACGCGACCGTGAGGCTGGGACCGATGCTGCCTTGGCGAGGTCGAATAGGTGCTCCCGCTCCGCCTCATCCAATTGCAGAGCCCGGGCCAGGGCCTCCAGGACCGAGTCCGAGACCCCCGACAGGTTCCCACGCTCCAGCCGGGCGTAGTAGTCGAAGCTCACCCCGGCCAGCGAGGCGACCTCCTCACGCCGCAGCCCTGGCACCCGCCGCTTTTCGCCGTAGGTCGGCATCCCGGCCTGGGCCGGGGTGATCCGGGCCCGACGGCTGGCCAGGAAGTCGTGTACGGCTTGGCGGTCCACACGTCGACGCTACGCGCCGACCGCCAGCCCGAGGAAGGTACTGCCAGTACATGCGTTAGCAGGCCCTCCCACTCGGCCGCCCGAGGCTGCTGGAATGGCACCTGCACCCAAGTGACACCCGTACCCAGCCCGCAGCGTCGCCGAGAGGAGGACGATGACGCCACCGACAAAGCCGCACCACCGGGGGACTTTGACCCGCCGATCCCTCGTCCGCGCCGGCGAACGCAGGATCCTCCTCGCCTACTACTCCCGGGCCGGGGAGAACTACTACTACGAAGGCCGCAGGAACCTCGAGGTCGGCAACACCGAGGTGCTGGCGGGCATGATCCGCCAACACATCGGGTGCGACGTCTACCGGATCGAAGCCGCCGACCCCTACCCCGACGACTACAACGCCACCGTCGATCGCAACGTGCGCGAGCAAAATGACAACGCTCGACCGGTCATCGCGAACCCACCGACGTCGATCAGCGAGTACGACACCGTCCTGCTCGGCAGCCCGATCTGGAACAGCCGACCGCCAATGATCATGTCGACGTTCGTGGAGAGCTTGGACTTCGGTGGCAAGACCATCTACCCCTTCGTCACCTACGCGGTGAGCGGCCTTGGTTCAGCCGAACGGGACTACGCTGCCTCGGCACCCCGCGCCATGGTCGGCGAAGGTCTCGCGGTACGCGGCGAAAGGGTGCAATCAGCCCGGTCCCAGGCCGAGGAGTGGCTGCGCCGGATCCGCCTCCGCACGTGAGGCCGCGCAGCTGTCATGAGCCGCCAATTTGACGTGTACTGGCAGTGCCTGTTTCATCGCCCGGCTGAGTTCTAGCGTCACCAGTACCACCACTACTTGTAGGACACCCCTAACCACGAGGGAAACGAGGACGATCATGCCCAATGTCTCAACACTGACGCTGAACAACGGAGTCGAGCTGCCCGCGTTGGGCCTGGGCGTGTTCCAGACACCCGCCGAGGAGACCCGCTCCGCGGTCGAGGCGGCGATCTCCGCCGGCTACCGGCACATCGACACCGCCGCGGCCTATGGCAACGAGCGGCAGGTTGGGGAAGCGGTCCGCAGTTCCGGCCTGGACCGCTCGGAGGTCTTCTTGGAGACCAAGATCTGGATCAGCGACTACGGCTATGACAAGACGTTGCGCGGCTTCGAGAAGAGCGCCCGCAAGCTCGGAGTCGACCAGATCGACCTGCTGATCTTGCACCAAGCGCTGCCGTCGGACTTCGAGGCGACGCTGGAGGCATACCGGGCCTTGGAGACGCTGCTCGGCGACGGGAAGGTACGAGCCATCGGGGTCAGCAACTTCATGGTCGAGTACCTCACCACGCTGCTGGAGCGCACTACCGTGGTGCCGGCAGTCAATCAGATCGAGGTCCACCCCTACTTCCAGCAGAGGCAAGTGCTGGCCTTCGGCGCCGAGCGCGACATCTTGACCCAGGCCTGGTCCCCGATCGGCGGCATCACCTTCTACCGCGACGGGCACCACAGCAGCACCCTGCAGGACCCCGTCATCGGCGACATCGCCAAGGCCCACAGCAAGACTCCCGCTCAGGTCATGCTGCGGTGGCACCTGGAGCAGGGCCGCTCGGTGATCCCGAAGTCGACCAAGCCGGAGCGGATCGCTGAGAACATCGACGTGTTCGATTTCGAACTCTTCGCCGAGGAGCTCGCTGCGATCGACGCGCTTGATACCGGCCAGCGGGGTGGCCCCGAGCCTGAGTCGATCACGTTAGAGAGCTACGGGCGCCCGATCCCCGACGACTAGTTGAAATGCAGCCGCGGCGACGCGGACACGAAGGAGTGATGTTGGAGATCCAGTCCAAAAAGCCCAGTGTGAAAGGGCCGGCGGGGTCATTCGCCGGTGACGTCTGGTTCGACGTCATCGCCCAGGGAGTGCCGCCCTCTCGCCTGCGAGTGAGCATCGTCCGGTTCTCTCCGGGGGCACACACGGCTTGGCACCGACACGCCAACGGTCAGACCTTGCACGTCACCGAGGGGCTGGGGTTGGTGCAGAGCCGGGGCGGAGAGGTTCTCGAGGTTCGTTCTGGTGACACGATCTACACCCGGCCCGGGGAATGGCATTGGCATGGCGCGGCACCAGAGCATTTCATGTCCCACCTCGCGATGTCGGAGGATCTGGTCGAGGGTCAGGAGGGCCCGGTCACGGAGTGGGGCGCGCATCTGACCGACGAGGAGTATCCGGGCCATTAGCACGCAGCCGCGCATCTTGGACTGGCTCGAGGTTCGTCGAACTGGCACGGTCTGCCACCGCCGTTGCTGCTGTCACGTCAGTCAGGGATACGCAAATCGCTGGCCGACTTCGCCGTAACGGGCCGCGACTCGACCTTCGACCATCGACGTCAAACCATCTACATCAAGGAGGACTTCACATGTCAGAATCCGACCGCCTGACCACTGCCCAACGCAACATCGGAGACTTCGCGCCGAAGCTGGTCTCCCTGACCGACGACGTCTTGTTCGGCGACGTCTGGGAACGCGCCGAACTCTCGAAACGAGATCGCAGCTTGGTCACCGTCGCAGCGCTGATCGCCGGAGGCAACACTGAGCAGCTCAAGAACCACCTCGCCCGCGCGAAGGCCAACGGTCTGACCGAGACCGAACTCAAAGAGGTGATCACCCACCTGGCCTTCTACGCCGGCTGGCCCCGCGCGATGTCGGCCATCACGGTTGCCAAGAGCGTCTTCAGCGCCTGACGGCGCATAGACCACGTCACGCCTGCGCCGCTTGGTCGCCCGGCTGGACGGCTGCGAACCAAACCACCGATCGAGGAGCAAACACGTTGAATGCCGAACAGAACTCAAGCAGCGTCGCCGTCATCACCGGGGCGTCGTCCGGCATCGGTGAGGCCACAGCACGGGCCCTGACTGCCGAGGGTTACCGGGTCGCCCTATTGGCGCGTCGCGCCGACCGAATCGAAGCGTTGGCCGCCGAGCTCGGCGAGACCGCGGTCGCCATCACCGCCGACGTGACCGACCGCGACTCCCTCGTAGCAGCAGCGAACCGCGTGGAAAGGGAGCTCGGAGGTGCCGACGTTCTGGTCAACAACGCCGGCGTAATGCTGCTAGCACCCTTCTCCGCCGACCAGCGAGCCGAGATCCGGCAGATGGTGGAGGTCAACCTGCTCGGCGCGATGACCACGACCGAGGTGTTCCTCGACCAACTCCGCGACGGCGGCGGCGACCTCGTGAACATCTCCTCGGTCGCCGGCCGCACTGCCCGGGCGGGCAACGCCGCCTACGCCGCGACGAAGTGGGGTATCAACGGCTGGTCGGAGGCACTGCGCCAAGAGCTGCAACCCGACGTCCGCGTGATCATCATCGAGCCCGGCGCCGTCGCGACCGAGCTGACCGACCACATCACTCACCCGGAGGCCAAGCAGAGCGCCCAACAGCTGTACGAGCGGCTGGCCATCACCGCCGATGACATCGCCGAGATCATTGCATTCGCCGTCACGCGGCCCCGGCGGCTGACGCTCAACGAGATCCTCGTGCGACCCACAGCACAACCCGGCTGACCGTTCCCATCGACGCCGCTCCCGCGCCACAGCAGATGTGTTACATGGTTGATCAACAGAGCGGACTAGTCGATCTGGCCTAGGCGGTCCTTCGGGCCGGGCACCAACGGCGTCGTCTCTGCCCGGGACTCCATCGGGGGGATCAGTGCGCAGCCGCCTGTTCCGCGGCGGTTCGGCAATGTGGCGGCGGCCGACCGTGAGGTAGCCGATCGGCCCCGACGCCAGGGTTCGGTTCGTGAAGGTCAGGCGGTCTTGATCGCGGAGACCTCGAACTCGAGGGTGATTTTATCGCTGACCAGGACGCCGCCGCTCTCGAGCGCGGCGTTCCAGGTGATGCCGTAGTCCTTGCGGTTGATGACCGCGGAGCCTTCGAACCCGACCCGCAGGTTGCCGAACGGGTCAGTGGCCGCGCCCTCGAACTCGAACGGGATCGTGACCGAGTTGGTGACACCCCTAATGGTCAGGTCACCGGTGAGCTCCAGGCTGGTCGGCCCCGACTGGCGAACGTCGGTGGCGACGAAGGTGATCTGCGGGTACTCGTCCATGGCGAGGAAGTCGTTGCTGCGCAGGTGGGCATCGCGCTGCTCGTTGCGGGTGTCGATGCTGGCCGCCTGGATGGTCAGCTGGCCGGTCGACTTGGTCAAGTCGGTGCCGTCGACGACCGCGCTGCCCTCGAACTCGTTGAACGCGCCGCGGACCTTGGTGACCATCGCGTGCCGGGCGACGAACCCGATACGAGTGTGGGCCGGATCGATGACGTAGTTGCCGGACAGGTCGGACAGGGTGGCGGGGATGGTGCTGGCAGTCATGCCTTGCTCCTAAGGTCTTGGGGATCATGCCTAATTTAGTGACGTGTCACGTATATTGAACCGCAACTTAGATGACGTGTCAACTATTCCGGCGTAGTATGCGATGGCATGAGCTCTGATGTCCGGTGGCTGACCGCGGAAGAGGAACGCGTATGGCGGCGATGGCTGACGCTGAACGCGCGGCTGTCAGGCACGCTGCAAAGAGAGCTACAAAACGATGCCGGCCTGTCGATGTCGGACTACGAAGTCCTGGTGCACCTGACCGATAGCCCGGAGGGCCGGGTGCGGGTTACCGATTTGGCCCGGCTCCTGCAGTGGGAGCGCAGCCGAGTCTCCCACCACGTGACTCGCATGGAGTCGCGGCGCCTGGTGCAGCGCGTGGAATGTGCCGAGGACGGCCGCGGTGCATTCGTTGTGATCACACCGCAGGGCCGCGCCGCCATCGAACAGGCAGCACCGGGTCATGTCAACACCGTTCGCCGCCTGGTCTTCGACCCATTGAGCCCCGAGGAAGTCGCTGCCTTCGCAACGATCATCGAGAAGGCGCTGGCCCGACTGGACAACTAGCTCGGAAGGCCTCCCCTGATCGCTGAATCCAAGTTGACTTAGCCAGGAGAGGGATCAAAATGCCTTGACCGTCGGCGCACTCGAACCAGCTTCGGCTCGGCAGTGCGGTGTAGAAGTCCGCGATGAGGAGCTCGTGGGACGCACTACCTACCGCTGCTCGCTGACCTTTCCGGGGATGAACACGGTGCGTCACTCGGCCCCGGGTGACGGCTAGGTCGTTCCACAATGCGCAGGGTGCGATTCTCCGCCTGTCACATCGAAAATGACTGGGCGTCGACAGCATTGGACGCGGCCCACCGGAGGAGGGGAAGCCCGACGGACTCCTTGCAGTTCGTCTCGAAGGTGTTCTGGTTCTCGTTGGAGTTCGTTGTGGTACGCGAGCGCGGTGAGGAGCGCACCTACGGTGAAACCGCTGATGGCCGAGCGGTTCCCGCCGTTCGGGGCCTTTAGGCGGGTGGGAGCCGACACCTCCCGCCGGCACGTGGAACTTGCGCCGCCACTATTCACTGATACTATCTACCAGTAGTCAGCAACACTGAATAGCTGGAGGAGGGTGTCCCGTGAGCAAGCAAGTCACCGAGATGCTCAAAGGCATCCTGGAAGGCATCGTCCTCGCAATCCTGTCCGGCCGACCCGCGTACGGCTACCAGATCACCGCGTGGCTGCGAGACCAGGGCTTCTCCGACATCGCCGAAGGCACCATCTACGCGCTGCTGGTCAGGATCGAACAGCGCGGCCTCGTCGACGTCGAGAAGGTCCCGTCGGAAAAGGGGCCGCCGCGCAAGGTGTATTCCCTCAACACCCAGGGACAGCAATACCTCGAAGAGTTCTGGAGGACCTGGAGCTTCCTCGCCGAACGTATCGAAAAGCTCCACGAAGGAGAGAAGTGATCATGGCCGCAAAGTGGATCGAGACCCTGACCGGTTCGCTCGAGCAGAAGAAGCAGTACAAGCAGTACAAGGCCCGCATCGAGGCCCTCCCCGAACCGTACGGCACCGTCGCGAAGGCGCTCCAGCGGTACTTCATGTACTACGGGGGCGTCACGGACGGTGAGACCGCACTCACGATGTTCGGCGACTTCGCCGACCTCTGGGAGCGTGCTGCCGCAGATGGGACGCCGGTGCGCGAGATCGTCGGCGACGACCCGGTCGAGTTCGCCGAGACCTTCGCCCAGGCCTACACCGGCAAGCAGTGGATCGACAAGGAACGCGCCCGCCTGACCAAGGCCATCGAGGACGCGGAGCGAGGAGAACAGAAATGACCACGGAGGCAGCGATCCAGGTGCAGGGCCTGGAGAAGTCGTACAAGGACCTGCATGTGCTGCGGGGCGTGGACTTCGACGTGGGGCGGGGCAGCATTTTCGCCCTGCTCGGCTCGAACGGGGCGGGCAAGACCACGGTCGTGAAGATCCTGTCCACGCTGCTCAAGGCCGACGCGGGGACTGCCAGCGTCAACGGCTTCGATGTCGCCACTCAGGCTGCGGACGTGCGGGAGTCCATCAGCCTCACCGGACAGTTCGCGGCCGTCGACGAAGTCCTCAGCGGGCGGGAGAACCTCGTGCTAGTCGCTCGGTTGCGGCACCTCAAGGACTCGGGCATGATCGCGGATGACCTGCTCGAGCGTTTCGCGTTGACCGACGCGGCCGCGCGGAAGGTGTCGACGTATTCGGGTGGCATGGGCCGCCGCCTCGACATCGCGATGAGTCTCATCGGGAATCCGCAGGTCGTCTTCCTCGACGAGCCGACGACTGGGCTCGATCCTCAGGCGCGCATCGAGGTGTGGCAGGCCGTCAAGGAACTCGCCGAGCACGGCACGACGGTGCTGCTCACGACGCAGTATCTGGACGAGGCCGAACAACTCGCCGACCGGGTCGCGATCCTCCACGAGGGTCGGATCATCGTGAACGGCACCCTCCCCGAGCTCAAGCAGCTGCTCCCGCCCGCCAAGGTCGAATACGTCGAGAAGCAGCCGACCCTCGAGGACGTCTTCTTCGCCATCGTCGGTGACGACGGCAAGCACGGCGACGCGCTGGCAATGACCGCAGCGTCGGCACGGCCGAGTAAGGAACAACGATGACCAAGCATTTCTTCGGCGACACCGCCGTCCTGCAGGGACGATCCCTGCGCCACATCACGCGCAGCCCGGACACGATCATCACGACCACGATCATGCCGATCGCTTTCATGCTGCTGTTCGTCTTCGTGTTCGGCGGCGCGATCAACTCAGGGTCGGATTCGTATGTGAACTACCTGCTGCCCGGCATTCTGCTCATCACGATTGCATCGGGCATCTCCTACACCGCATTCCGGCTCTTCCTGGATATGAAGAGTGGCATCTTCGAGCGATTCCAGTCCATGCCGATCGCACGGTCGTCCGTGCTGTGGGCGCACGTGGGGACCTCGCTGGTCGCCAATCTGATCTCGCTCGTGGTCGTCGTGCTCGTCGCCCTTCTCATGGGCTTCCGCTCGGGGGCGGGAGTGCTGGCGTGGCTAGCGGTCGCCGGCATCCTGTTCCTGTTCACCCTGGCGTTGACGTGGATCGCCGTAATCCCCGGTCTCTCCGCGAAGTCCGCGGACGGCGCGATCGCGTTCTCCTACCCGCTCATCTTCCTGCCGTTCATCAGCTCGGCATTCGTGCCCACCGACACCATGCCCGGCCCGGTGCGCGCCTTCGCCGAGTACCAGCCGGTGACGTCCATCGTCAACGCTATCCGCGACCTGCTCACCCAGCAGCCGGTCGGCACCGACATCTGGATCGCCCTTGCCTGGTGTGTCGGCATTCTCATCGTCGCGTACATCTTCGCCATGGTCATCTACCGCCGCAAGATCTCCTAGTAGAGCGTTGAGCGCTGGCGCTGAGTCGACGCGCGTTCGTCTTCTGCGGCTCCGGGCGCGCTCATGCGACCAGATAGGTCTCGTAGATCACGCCGGCAGGCCGGCGGCCGCCCACGCTGATAAAGACTCCTTTGTTCAACCAGGCGAGTTCGGCGACCGCGGTTTCGATCTGCGTTGAGGTGCGGAAGGTGTACTCGCTGGCATCGACATCCTCACCCCGAGCGAGCCGAGCCAAGACCTCCGGGCTGCCGTGGCGCACCCCTTGTGACCGGACGTAGAGCAGTGATCCGTCGTCGGTCTGCAGTGTGTAGCGGATGTCCGCCAACACGGTGCCGTCGGCCAGGAGGAGCTGCCAGTCGGCGCTGGCACCGGGGAGTAGCCTCCCGGAGATCTCCGGGCCGGTGAAGGTCCCGTCTGTCTGGGGCACGATGCGGCGGTGGCCGTGGGCGGTCTCACCCAGGTCGAGCGGTTGGCCAAGGGTCGCCTCCAAGCGGTAGACCAGCGTCAGCCGCGGCTCGGGCAGCCGGTCTCCCACACCCGGTTCCCTCCTGGCAGCGGATCGCGTAACCGCCGGGTCGTTGGGATGGCGCTCCAGCGGGGCCACGGTGACGCTCATCCACTCGTAGAGCGGTAGCGCCCCGAGCAAAGCGTCCAGCTCGGTCTTGCTGTCGGCCCGGTACAGGCCAAGCGCGTTGGTTTCGCCTGTTGCAACAGTCCGCTTCCAAAGCCGTACCAGATCACCGTCGGCCGCCAGTCGGGCCGCGGCGGCCGCCTCGGCCTGCTCCCGGTCCGAAACCTCGGCCTCAGGGGTGCCCTCCGGCACGTTGATGTGAAACTCGACTAGGTATTCCATGATGTTTCCCTTTAAAGATTGAGACGAGCCGCTCGTTAAAGATTGAGACGAGCCGCTGGCACGCTGTTGAGCTGAGCAAAACCGATACTTCTGGGCTCGCTGGCTCAGACGACAATCGGAGACATCAGCGAAAACCTGGACCCACGAATCAACGCGCCCGCCTGCCTTCCGCGCGGGACGGCTCAGCGCCACCGTGCCACCGGAGTCTCTGCCTGTCTCCGTGTCGGCAGGGACTCCGATGGTTGGCGGCCGGGCGTTCAGGTGTGCCGGCAGACCGACGTGACGAGATAACAAAGGAGCGGGATCGGATCGGACTACCTCGCCTCACTGAGGAAGGTGAGCAGTGCCGTGTTGACCTGATCGGCGTGGGTCCATCCGATGTTGTGCGGACCGCCCTCGACCGAGACAAGCGTACAGTCGGCGATCAGTGCTGGAAGCCTCGCCGCGGTCGACTCGAACGGAAGTATGCGATCCTCGGTGCCGTGCACGACGAGCACGGGAACGTCGATCTTCGGCAGGTCGGCGCGGAAGTCGGTCAGCCAGGTGTCGACGCACGCATAGGTCGCAAAGGGTGAGCAGCCGGCCGCCACGTTGAAGCTCGCCTGCCATGCCTCGTCGCTGATCCGCGTACCACCGAGGACATCGACGTTGTAGAAGTTGTTGAAGAAATCCTCGAAGTAGGCATAACGGTCGTTGACGATAGCCGCCTTGATGTCGGCGAAGACCTTGCCCTCCACCCCCCTCGGGGTTGTCGTCGGTCTTGAGCAGGAAGGGCGGGATGGCGCCGAACAGGGCGGCTTTCCGCACACGCTCCGAGCCATAGGTGGCGAGGTAGCGGGTGACCTCCCCGCTGCCCATCGAGAAGCCGCCGAGGACAACGTCGCTCAGATCGAGGTGCTCGATCAGCGCCTTCAGATCACCGGCGAAGGTGTCGTAGTCATAACCGACGGTCGGCTGACTCGAACGGCCGAAGCCGCGGCGGTCGTAACTGATCACTCGATATCCATTGGCGAGCAGATCCTGCTCCTGGCGCTCCCACGAGTTGCCATCCAGCGGATACCCGTGGATCAGAACGATCGGGCGGCCGCTCCCGTGGTTCTCGTAGTGGATCTGGATCGGGGCATCGTTTTCGGTGCCGACGGTGACATAAGGCATTGCTCGTCTCCTTCTCTGGGTTCGCGCTGAGCGCGGGTTCGTACGTGAGGATGTGCCCGGAGCATCAAGCACTCTCTGGCCAGGTGCCCCAGTCGCGCCGCCCGGTCCGAGCTTGCTCGGTGGGCGTCCTCCGACACTGACTGTCGGTCAGCCGGCACTTAGGGGAACCGATCCCCGCGGGCGCAGTTGCCTCGGCCGCCCCAGCAGCGACAGCCGGGGGGAGCGCGAAATCGGTTACGCCGGCAGATCACTTCCGGCCTGCTCCGCTACCACATAGGAGGCATACCAGGCGGGCCAGTTGTCGTCTTCGCTCGACCGGTGAAAGAGGTGCGGCCGCCCCGTGCGCTTCTGGTGCTCGGCGTGGGCGGTCTCGGCACGCCGCAGCGCACTCTCCAGGTCTGCCGCGGACGCGAATGCCGTTTCCGTGGGGTCGATCCGGCCTGGGAGCCGCGTGGTGACCTCCTGGACGAGCCACGTATTGCCGTCGGGATCGCTGAAGGAGAAGAAGGACCCGTAGCTGGTGCGCTCGGGGTCGGGGCCGGGTTGCCGCGCCTCGGGGGGGAACGGCGGGCCGTGCCACACGTCACTCACGTCGATGCCACGGCCGACGAGTCCGTCGTGGGCCGCCTCGATGTCGGAGACGACGAGCCCGCCCTCGGCCGAGCCTGGCGCGGCCGTTGTGAGTCCCTTGCCGAACGTGACCGAGGTCCCCGAGCCTGGGGGTGTGAACTGGACGATGCGGAGCCCGTCGAGCGGCGCGACGTCATCGTCGAACCTCCAACCCAGTCGCTCGTAGAAACCCTTGGATCGGTCGACGTCGGATACGGGGATGACCTGGATTTCGAGCTTCATGTTGACCCTGCGAACGCTCGTTTCGCTGGTGACGCTGTGTACTTTGGTTACGCTCATGGCTAACTCCTGCTTTGTTTAGGCCCTGAAGGTCTTTGGTTTGGTGGTTTCGGACGCATCGCCTCTGCGGATGACATCGCTCATATCGGGAGCTCAGCTTCCTCTGCTCCGTAAAGCGAAGGTCCTGAATTTGAGTTAACCCTTGTGCTCGTCTTGAGTCCACGACTTATTACCAAACTGTGGTAGGGCCCCGCCTATCACTCCATGTCAGCCGTACCATCGACCGCGTGGAACTCCGGCAGCTGACCTACTTCGTCGCCGTTGCCGAGGAACTGCATTTCGGTCGGGCCGCAGAGCGGCTTCACCTTGCTGGACCTTCGCTCTCTCAGCAGATCCGTAATCTCGAACGTGAGCTTGGGACCCAGCTCCTCGTCCGCGACCGCCGACACGTCGAATTGACGCCCGCCGGCAGCCGGTTCCTAGCCGATGCTCGAGAGGTGTTGAGCGCCGCTGCACGGGCGGTCGATCGGGCCCGTAGCGGAGCCGGAGAGTTACCTCTGCGGCTGGGCTATGTCAGTTGGCTTCCCCCAGAGGCAGCAGCAATGCCCGACCTTCGGGTCCGTGTCGACGAATGGGTCCTACCCTCACACACGCAAGCGGCGCGGGTGGCCGAAGGCAGCCTCGACCTGGCTATCGCCTGGATTGAGGAGACCGACATCGAACGGCACAACTTGGCCGCGCACCTCTTGCGGTACGAGAGCCTGGAAGCCGTCATGCCACGCACACATCGGGCGACTCGTCTCAAGAGCGTGCCAGCGGCCGCGATCACGGTGCTCGTCGATGTTGACGAAGCGTCGTGGAGGTCATGGAACCGCTACGCTTCTGCCTTCGCGAAGGCTACCCAGGCGTCAGTGACCAATATCGACGACGGCGGCATCACTGGGCCTGCATTCTTCGACCACGTGGCCCGCTTGCGGCGGCCAGTGCTCGATTCGCCTAAGCGCCACGCGGCGCCTATGCTGCCGACGTTGACCCGCCGGCCTGTCCGATCCCCGGTGCCCCTATGGGCCTGGGCGCTACTTCACCGCGCAGATGACACCCGGCCGATGGTTGCTCAGGCTACCCGGACTCTGATCGACCACGCCTCGGCCGTTGGCTGGCGAACGCCCCCGTCCGAACCGTACTGGCCTCCAGCCAGCGAGATGTGGGCTTGACGCCAACCGAAGAGCCAGAGGGAGCGCCGAGCCGCTCCCCGACCTCGCGCCACGTCGGTGACAGCTAATCGCCCGCTATTGGCCCGTGACGACCGAATTGCGCAGCCCAGCGCGAGGCCTTAGCGGAACGATCACCCCATTGACTAGACACTTTCGCTGTGCAGCAGGTGACGAGAATCGAACTCGCATGGCCAGCTTGGAAGACGAAACCGGAGAGGCTGTGACTAGGCGGTTTCGTTATATTCCAAGGAAATTTCTGACCTTGATTGACCATGAGTGACCGCAGTTGCGCGGAGTCGTGGCACGCTACCAGTCATTTGTTGTGCAATTTGGACCTTGCTCGCCACGTTGTCAGGAAGACCGGCAACAAGGCCCCCGCGGCGGCAGAATTGGCACCTCGTACGGGACGAGGAGTACTTATCCCTCTGCGGGCCGGCTTCTCGCACCGCCGAGTGGGCCTCCCGGGGGCCTTGGCAGAGTTGTCCATCCCGACAATGATCACCCGCGGCCAAAACCGTTCCATGCTCAAACTCTTACTGCCAGTGATCATGAAGGTCCGTATCCTTTCCTCGACGGTCTCATATAGCTGCTGCCGTGGGCGCCCAAGATCATGATCATTAGTCGTCAAGATCATGGGATCTTGTCTTTGTTGATCTTCTCGAAATGCGCCGTGCTTGCGCTGACTAGGCCGAGGTCCGTGGTTCAACTCCACTTAGGCTCACCGTTATCCCCTTTGACTAGACCTCCGACGACCGGTAGCGGTCAAGCTGGAATTCTGTGATATCAGGTTCGCTTTGCCAGGCGATGGCTTGTCGTAGAGGGTATGGATTCGTACACAGCCGTGGAGGATGCCGATGAGCCGGTTCGCATAGGGTGCGCAAAAAGCTCTCAGTGGTGTGTGGCTGCGCAGACGCATGGCTTCGGTCGTATGAGGCTCCGGCGCTCTGGCCTCGCGCGGAGAGCTGAAGGGCTTTGGGCAAGTGAAGAGAGCGGGAAGGCGCTAGTCAGTGGCGAGCCCGACGAGCCGATAGACGCGGCGTGCGCCCGCCAGCCCCTTGAGCTCGTGCTCGCCAGCGTCCTCTAACCGGAGCCCGGCGCCTTCGAGCAAGCTCGCCGTCGGCGCTGAAAGGAGTACTTCACTGGGGTTGGCCAATGTTGCGATACGAGTGACAGCGTGTACCGCTACGCCGCGGAGGTTTCCGGCGTCGCGCTCGACTTCGCCCGAATGGATGCCCGCGCGGATCTGGAGACCATCCCGTAGCGCGCGATCGCGGACTGCTGCCGCACACCGCACGGCTCGTGCCGCGCCGTCGAAGAATGCAAGGATGCCGTCGCCAGTCGTGTTGACCTCCACGCCGCGGAACCGGTCCAGCTGGATCCGTGCTCCCTCGTTGTGTCTGGCCAGCAATTCTTTCCAGGCCGCATCTCCCAGCCGAACGGCCACCTTGGTGGAGTCGACGATGTCGGTGACGAGCAGGGTCGCAACGAAGCGCTCGCCCGCCTCGGCCGGCTTGGCCCAGCCGTGCACGCCGCCGAACTCGATCGTCACAAACGGTTCTTCGCCGATTACCCGCGCGTTGTGCCCAGGCGGGACCTCGAACGCCTCGCCGGCGCGAAGAATCCGCCGCGCGCCCGTGTCGGTTTCGATCTCTACTTCGCCTTCGAGGACAACGCCTTGGTGATGGTGCTGGCAGCTGGGCGTCCCGGCAACCGGCTTCACGTGTTCGGCCCAGCTCCACCCCGGTTGGTGGACGAGGCGGGCGACATGCGCCTCGCCCAGTAGCACGACCTGCACGGTTACGAAAGGAAGCGTGACGAGCTCATCCGGCTCGTCGAATCGCTTCGACTGAAGCCTCGCCATGTGTTCAGGCTACGGCTCGGCGACCCCGGACCACCGGACCAGCACGCACACCAGCAATGCCACAGCCGGCAGATCCGCAACAAATGGGACCCGCCCTCGCTGAGGACGTGCATTGCCCTGCTGAACGAGGCTGGGCTGCCTGTCCGCTTCCAATCCTGATTAACCCCGCGTGGCCGTCCCAAGTAGCACGTTGGCAGGGCGTGGAATCGCACCAACACAGGTCCAGCGCGATTCTTGTTGGTCATCGGATGCCTTAGATGACATCCGGACTAGTGTCGCTGCGACGGCCTGTGGTACGCCCCGCGCCCACCAGTCCCCGTTCCTCCCCGCTCAGCCTGGCAGAAATTTCGCGGACCAAGGCCGCCACGTCCGGGTGATCCTGCGGAGCCCAGCCTTCGAGGAACTCATTGAGCATCTCTTCCCGGGCGGTCACGAGTAACGCGGCCACCCGCCGTCCGGATTCTGTGATCGACACCGTCTCCCCATCGATCTTGACATAACCCCGTTGAGCCAGTGCCGCCGCGACCTCCCGTATGCGTCCTGCAGGCGTCTTGGACGCCTGCGCCATCTCATCGACCCGGCGGGACGTGTCCCGTGAAATCCGGCTGATCATCCACGCTTCGCCAGGCTCAAGATCGACGTTGGCCCGTCGAGCAACCAGCTCGTAGCCCCGCAATCGGTTCTCGCGACTGAGATGTCGAGAAAGCGCAACCTTCAGCTCCTCCAAAGAGGTGCGCGCAGTTGGTATGCCGAATGCTTCGCCGGTGTCGGTGGTTCGGGTGGCGGTGCGCAGCCGAACCTCGGGCAGCAGGAACGCCAATCCAAAGGCAACCAGCCCGACCGGGACGGCTGACAGGAACACGATATGGATCGCGGTCGCGTACGCACCGATGAACCATGCTTGAACCTCAGGCGGGCATTGCGCGAGAGCGCCCGTCGGGCCGGTCAATACCGCGGCTGAGCATTTTCCGATGGCCATCGATGGTACGCCGACAGCAAGGTGCTTGGTGAGCTCGGTCGTGAAGACGGTGCCGAATACCGCCACGCCAATGCAGCTGCCGATGGTCCGGAAGAACGTCGCAGCACTCGTGGCCGTGCCTAGGTCGCGATAGTCCACCGCGTTCTGCACGGCGAGGACCAGGACCTGCATCACCATGCCGAGCCCGATCCCGAGTACGAACATGTAGAAACTCGACTCGGCCACGCCAGTTTTCTCGTCCATCCGCGAGAGCAGAAACAGACCCACCGTGAAACAGCCGCAACCCAGAATCGGGAAGAGCTTGTATCGTCCCGTCCGGCTGATGATCTGGCCGCTGGCCAGCGAGGTCAGCAGCAGGCCGAGCATCAATGGAAGCAGCCGCAGACCAGACTCCGTGGCCGACACCCCTCGTACTTGTTGCATGTACACAGGCAGAAAGGTGATCGCTCCGAACATCGCGAAGCCGACCACAAAGCCGATCGCTGAGGAGATCACGAACACCCTGTTGCGAAACAGCCGGGGCGGCATCACCGGCTCGCGCACCCGCTGCTCTGTCAGGATGAACCCGAGGACGAAGATGATGAAGACGCCCATCAAGGCTATGGCTTGAGCGGAGTCCCACGCCCAGACCGTGCCGCCAAAGCTGGTCACCAGAACGATGCAGCTGGCGGCGCCGGCCAGCAGCGCAATACCGGCGTAGTCGATGATCGGCCGACCAGCCACCTTGCTCTTCGGCAGCACGATCGCAATCACGATCAACGCCACAATGCCGATGGGTACGTTGACGTAGAAGACCCACCGCCAGGACAAGTTGTCGACGAAGAAGCCGCCGAGCAATGGCCCAGCAACGCTGCTGACGCCGAAGACGGCTCCGAATGCACCTTGGTACTTGCCCCGCTCGCGAGGCGACACGACGTCGCCGATGATGGCTTGCGAGAGCACAATCAAGCCCCCGCCGCCGAGGCCCTGGATCGCGCGATAGAGGACGAGCTGGAACATGTCCCGCGCAGTGCCACACAGCACCGAACCCAGCAGAAAGATCACGATGGCCAGCAGGAACAGCGTCTTGCGCCCGAGCAAGTCGCCGAGCTTGCCCCACATGGGAGTTGTCACTGTCGACGCCAGCAAGTACGCCGTGACCACCCAGGAAATATGCTCAGCGCCACCGAGCTCTCTGACGATCGTCGGCAAGGTTGTCGAAACGATCGTCTGATCCAAAGAGGCCAACAACAACGCGAGCATCAATCCGCTGAAGATCGCCCAGATGCGTTTCGCCGGCAGCTCGGCGGCACGCTCCGGCGCGGAGTGGCCCTCGGTTATCAGAGCATCATGATCATCAACCATGACATCGCTTCATTTAGGCCGTGACAGACAGGCCCAACGATGCCAGCGTGATCGCCAGAGCGGCAAGGGACGACGGGAAACAGAGGCGGGTCGGTCGGATACCGTGACAGCAGGAGCTGATCATGAAGGCAGGCGCAGGCTATGAGCCCGCTCTGGCGCTGGGCGGTCCAGGGGGCTGAGCCGGCTTCGCCGATCGTGATGCCCGGCCACGCCGAACCCACGATCTACGACGTGGGCCCGGGTGGCGGGGGTTGCGCCTTCGACGGTTTCTCGAGCCTCGTCCAAGCCTGGTCGGGTGGCTACAAAACCGCCGAACACGTGCGCCGCGTGGCGGAGCAGCGTGGCTACCGGACGGGCCGCATGGAGCGCGTGGTCTCCCAGCGGGGCACCCAAAGCTCGCTGAACTGCAGAACGGCGAACGGGTTCCGGGCAGGCCGAAGTCAGATGCCGGGTTCCGCACAGTGGCCTTACTCTCAGTGTTGGTGGCAGCGGTAGGCGAGCACCTGGCCGAGTTCCACCGAGCGATCCGGAGGACCTGATTTTCAAGGGGCCGATGGGGGCGGCGTTGCGGCGAAACAACTTCCATCGATCAGTGCGTTGGGCCGAATGCGTGGCCGAGGTCGGACTGCCTGAGGGCTTCCGGTTCCACAATCTGCGCCGCACAGGAAACACGTTGGCGGCCTCGTCGGGGGCGAGCACACGGGAGCTGATGTAGCGGATGGGGCACGCGAGTATGCGCGCTGCATTGATTTATCAGCACGCCACCAGCAAGCGGGATCGAGAGATTGCGGCTGCGATTGATGAGCGGATCGGACGCGGCAGTGACAGCTAATGGCCCGTTAATGGCCCGTGACGCCCGGATTTCGCAGCGAGCGCGAGGAGTTGGCGGAACGATCGGCCCATTGACTAGGGCTTTCGCTGTGGAGCGGGTGACGAGAATCGAACTCGCATGGCCAGCTTGGAAGACGAAACCGGGAAGGCTCTGGCTAGGCGGTTTTCCTTACATGCAAAGGAAGGGCTGACCACGACTGGCTGTGAGTGACCGCAGTTGCACGGGGTATTGGGCACGATTTGGGCACGCGGTTGCTGATTGTTCGATTTGGCCAAGCCGAACGGGTACACCTTGTTGAGGCGCATCGAACCATGAGCGCTGACGAGATGGATGGTGGTACGCGTGAGCGATGCGCGCACGGCGCGGCGATCGCAGCAGCGCGGACAGTTCGGTTGCACGAAGTTGGCGAGTCTGCTCCACAGCCCCACCCCAGTGGCGCCTGAGTCTGTAGTCGACGAGCTGCTCGATCATCTCGTATGCGCTTGACGCGGTTCGGGCCAACAGGTGCTGCCGCGCCAGCGCTGCACGATTGAGGGCTCTGGGAGCCTCACACATGCCGACTCAGCCTACTGACACGCCAACCCTGATCGCGCGGAATCGCGTCGTGGAGGATGGCGTGGGCTGCCGGCTGATCTCGGTCAATGTGGGTTTGCCGCTCGATGTTACGTGGCACGCCCAGGGTGTCCGTGCGGCCGGCGCCAGTGCAGCGAAGGGGCGTCCCGGCCGATGCCGTCCTGCGCCAACTTGTAGGTGGCGGCAGCCGCCTCGTCGCTGTAGATCCACCTCGGGACGGCGATGTCCACGCGGACCACCAGCAAGCCGTTCGGCACGACGCGACCCTTGTAAACAACACTGATGCCGCAGAGCCGAGTGATGGCGGAGCCGTGACCCATGGTTTCAGAGGTATCTCGCCACCTGCGAGGTAACTCGGCACCGCGACGCATCATCTCTACGATGTCGGCATGATGGAACGGTTGCAGCTGCTTCAGCGGCTCGAGCGGGTGATGGAGGAGACCGAGTTCGGCTGGTCGCTGCTGATGGTCGGGGAGGACCAGTCGCGCAAGCTGGCCGACCTGACCAACGACCTCAAACGGCCGTACTCCACCACCGGGGACGGCAAGCAGATACTCTCCGGCTACTCCTACTGGGGCATCGAGCCGGCCATCGCCTGGCGACACGCATGCCACGACCCGTACTATCCCGTGGGGAAGGACGGTATCGACTCCTTCGCGCAGCGCTGGAACGACCTCCAGCCCGCCCTCGCCAACGCGAAGTACCACTATGTCAGCCTCGGCCCAGGCACAGGAGACAAGGACCGGACGGTGCTGCAGACCATGCAGCCGTCCTACCCCGAGATGCTTTACGTCCCGGTGGACATGAGCGCGGAGATGCTGCGGATGTGCCTTCAGCCGATCCGCGACCTGCCTTTCATCAAGACGTTCCGCCGGCAGCTGCTGCCGGTACAGCTCGACTTCTCCGACAACGAGAATCTCGATGAGCTGCACGCGTTGCGCGACCGGTTGATGGGTGACGAGCCGATCCTGTGGGGTCTGCTGGGCAACACGGCGGCCAACTTCGACGACGACTTCGAGCTTATCGAGCAGCTGGCCAGCCTGCTGCGACCACAGGATCTACTGATGCTGGAGGTCGCGACCACCTCCGAGCTCGCGGCGGACGTTCCCGAGCGGAGTTCGACCGAGTACCTGCGCAGCAAGGCATTCTGCGAGTTCGTGACCAGCGCGCTGCACCAGCACACGGACCTGCCGATCAACATGGACTACGTCGAGATCTCGGGCGAGATCATGGAACCGCGCTCGGTGATGATCAAGGTCATCTACCACCACCGCGACGAGGACGCCCGGGTGACCCTACCCGACCGCACGGTGATCAACCTCCGGCGCGACGACACCATCCGGCTCCACCTCACCCGCAAGTACGCCACCACGACTCTGCACGACGAACTCCGGTCGATCGGTCTCGGCGTGAAGGCAACGGCCGATACGACCTCGGCGGTCCGGGGCAAGCCGTACCGGTTCGGTCTCCAACTGCTCGTACTGGCCAAGGGCGGTGACACCGGGTCCGGGCGGAGTGCGGCGCGCGACCTGTTCCGCGATGGCTGATGATCACGCCGCGCCAGATCATCGTAGTGGTCACCGCGGCCAGCCTGGCCGCGGCCGTCGTAATCAATGCGGTCTGGTTCGCCACGTCGAGCGGCAGCGCGCGGCTGGAGCCGATCGTCGGCGTACTCGGTATCCTGGCCGGCATCACTGGTCTGGTCGCGGAGCGGTGGGCGGCTGCGCGCGAAGCCCGGGACGCCGCCCTGCAGGCCATTAATGCCGAGCTGCGTGCAAATGCCGAGCTGCTCGGCGCGCCCGCGTTCGGCGACGACCCGAACCAGCCGCTCCGTCGTACGGTCTATCCGCGCTTGCACCTGTCCGCGGTGGATGCTGCCTTAGCCGGTGGGTCCGTGTCCTCGGCCCGCGATGTAGCGCTGGTCGGCGAGCTACACGCCTGGCGCAACCAGGTCGTTCGGTTCAACGCCCAACTGGCGCTGGCGGAGATCCTCGCGTTCACCGTCGAGTCCGAGTCGGTGCTCCGCGACCTGCGCGAGGGCCTGCACGGTGACCAGGGACCGCTGATCCGCCTGGGCGCGGCGATCGAGGCTCTGCAGGCGCAGTTGGCGCCCGAACCCTGACGAGTCCTCGACGCTGGGTGTCGTCGGTGTCTGGGGCGACTAGTAGCTTGAATCGCAGTCGACGTCATACACCTCAACCAGCGCGATGCGAACCTGGTCGGCGCGAGTTCGGCGTGCACATCTCGGTACTGGAACCGGGTCCAGTGCGAACTGCGTTCTTCGCCAATGTCGGTGGGCACGTCGACAACATCAGTGACGACGATTCGTACGGGGAACTCATCCACCGATTCAACCGACGAATGGCGGCGCTCGGCTCGAGTGGTCAGTCCGCCGAATCAGTCGTCGACGTGATTCGCGAGATCGCGGCCGACCCGTCACCCCCGCTGCGATACCAGTCGTCGGAGCAATCGCGGGCAATCGCTGCACAGAAGCTGGTCGACCCCACCGGAAGGAGCATATTGGCGGCGACCGGAAGACTTCTTCATCCCGAATGAGTCAACTCTGTCTACGCACGGACCCCGGCGTCGTGGCCAGCACCTCTTTCTCAAGCATGGTGAGCGCCTCTTCGGGGAATCGCCATCCGGCGGGGGAGCGGTGAGGTTAGTGACGACGAGGTTAACAGTGCCGCTTTCACCGTCGCGGAAGGTTCGTCCTTAGTATCGTTGGCGCTCGCCTTGCCGGCCACGCACGTCGCAACTCGATATCCCCGAGAGAGATATGAACGGCCGGCGAGGCGCTCCTCACCTGCTCGAGCTGGAGCGATGACCCCCGCGCGCGTTCCGGTGGTAAGTGAGGCAGGGCACGGCACGTCAGCGCGTCGACCGCTTAGGGGAACCTCTGGCGATTGCACTCCTAGGGGTGAGGGTGCGCACGCGCGTAGGCAGAAGTGTCGGTGCTGCGTCACAGACTGACCATGGGATGGCAATGACGAAGACAGTGAGGAAGACCACAACGACGACGGTGCTGACTACACAGCTGGACATTGTTGGTCCGTTTGATCTGCGCGAAATCGCAACGATGGGCTTCGGACATCGCGACGAGCGCAGCTTCGACGGGGTGATGCGGATGGCATTCTGCCTGGACGGGGACTACGAACGCCAAGTCGGGGTTGAGGCGGAGCAGTTCGGCGATCGACTTGAGCTGCGAGTGCAATCAGCTGGAGAGCCGCTCAGCGACCCAGAGTTGGAGGCGCTACGCAAGCAGGTCGCCAGAGTGGTGTCACTCGACCACGACGGAGAAGCGTTTCACCAGCTGTGCCTGGCCGACCCGGTGCTTGCCCGCGTACACAATAAAGCGCCAGGGTTTCGGCCTGCCTTGTTCTATTCGC
Organism: uncultured Actinomycetota bacterium; assembly: GCA_963734005.1. Taxonomy (GTDB): domain Bacteria; phylum Actinomycetota; class Actinomycetes; order Propionibacteriales; family Propionibacteriaceae; genus Microlunatus. The sequence goes on along the minus strand of CAVTFS010000023.1, from coordinate 17,094 downwards.
CGTATGAGGCAGCGGTGTGGTCGATTATCAGTGCTCGCCGAGCTCGCAGCCAGGGAATCACATTGCGTAACCGGATGTCGGAGCTGTACGGCGCCGAGTTTGAGCTGTCAGGCACCAGGACCAGCTGTGTGCCGACGCCGAGCGGACTGCAGGGTATGGAGTCGACGCCGGGGCTGCCCGCCGAACGCATCCCGCGCCTGCACGCTGTGGCCGAGGCTGTCAAGCGCGGCCGGTTGGATGCGGAACACCTGCGCGCGATGGCTCTTGAAGACGCCCAAGCCGAGCTCCAGCAGCTGCCCGGCATCGGCCCCTTCTACAGTTCGTTGATCGTCATCCGGGCGTGCGGCCACGCCGATGCGCCTACCTTCGGAGAGCCTCGCTCAAGGGCAGCGGTCCAGCAGGCGTACGGCATTGATCATGAGCTCAGCGACGCCGAGATGCATGCGCTGGCCGAGACATGGCGACCGTTCCGGACCTGGGTTGCCGTCATGATCCGAGCGTTATCTCCCTCGGGCGCAGCACAGTGAGGCCGTGGGGTGACACCGTCTGGAGGGCGTGCCAGAGCCTGAATGATGTGTTTGCTGGCCAGGTGCTGACCAGATGTGAATTTCGCGTACCTGTTCTGGCTACTACCGATCTGACCCTGCGAGCCTCCGAGGTGGCCGCTCAGTTGAGCAGCTTGGCGAACTTGAGGTGCGGCTGCTCGGTCCGCCGCCAACCATTCCTTGAGATCGGCCAGCCGATGTCGCCAGTCGCGCTTGGCATGCTCGGCCGCCGTCCGGCAACGCCGCCTGTTCGACGGCCACCTGAGCCCTGCCCGCCCGGTTGCGGCGAACTCCGGCTCACCGGGACCGTCGGCAGCGTCGAACCTGATCGACCGTTCCGGCCGCGCCGTACGCTCGGTGAGCTCGAGGTCGGGCAGCCAGGACCGACGCAGCTCCGAGTCCGCGAACGCCCGGATCGCGTAAGTACGGATTCTCGGTGGGTCGAGAGAGCGGCAAAACTGCCCACGGCGAGGTAGGAGTCGCAGTCAAGCGGCAATAGGTTGTCTCAGACATTCTCTCAGTCGTCAGTACCAGGGCGGTCCCGGTCCTCGGTTTTGGCCGGTCGCAGGCGACGGAACCACTGGCGCCGCGTCCAGGGTACGTAGTCCTTGCTCATGGTGGCTCGAGCCAGGTGAGCACGATCAAAAGGATGACGACGGCTCCGAGGATGCTCGCGATGAGTTCGAGGATCTCGTCGAGGTCGCTCATAGCTCCCCTCCGGACGACCGGTCAGGAGTGTTCGCCTTTTTTGCTGGAGACCCGTTGAGGCCGGTGAGCCGCGCCGGGGCAGCGAACCCGTCGTCGGTACCTGGCCAGTGGGCTCGGACCGCGTCGAGCCCGGCGCGGCGGACGACACTGCGCAGCACGGCAATGACAATGATGGCGTCGTCCGCATAGCCGAGGACCGGTACGAAATCGGGGATGAGATCGATAGGAATAGCGAGCTAGGCCAGCAGCAGAGCAAGCCGGATCCGGACTCCGCGGGGGAGGGTCTTGTCAGCGGCCAGCCGGCGGATCAGACGCAGGACGTCGGGCAGCAGCCGGAGCGCTTCGCGCAGCAATCCTCCGCGAGGCCGGACGACGATCAGACCCACGACCAGAGCGAGCCATACCAGCACCAAGGCAGCGACCAGGCCGAGGACAAGGTCCCACCAGACCGAGCCGGTCATGATCTGGCCGCCGGGGATTCAACTCCCACACCCTCAGGCTATGTTCGCAACGCAGTGTGACATGACCGCATCAACCGGTGTCGACGAGATCAGGATGGCGCAGTCAACTCCCGTGCTTGTCGCGCCAGCGCTGCCTTGAACGCCGACGCCTGCTCCGGCGAAAGATCAACTTCGCGCAGCGCCGCCTGCCCCATCTCCACCGTCAGCTGTCCTTGTCGTTCAGCGATCCGTACGGTGCGTTCGGCGAGACTTGCAGCGACGGCCTTGGAAGCGAGGTTGGCACAGCGATCCCGCTCCTTGGCTACAAGCCAGCGCCGGGAAGCTGTTCGAGCTATCGCTTCCACAGTCGGCTCTTCGGCAATTGGCCAGCGGATTGGGCAGACAACACCATGACCCGAATCCTTCAGCTCCCACGCCTTCTTGATCGCTGCCAGCGGTACGCCGGTTGCCATGGACAAACAGCCGTCATCCCCCGACGTGAAGAGGACGATGCGCGCGTCGAGGATCGCCAAGATCGCAGCCCCGGCGACATCGACCTCAGTGCGAGGGCGAGGCGGATCGTGGAGATGACGATCGGCTGACATCGGTGCTGAATCTAGTGAAGGGGTGCGGACATCGGCCACGAGTTGGCGTACCAAGATCATTCCGAGACAGTGCGAAGCGGATGCTCGCCTGCCGCCTACCTTTTATTCGATGCCGGCTACCGCAATAGCCTCTCTTCACCTCCCCGCGCTCGAGCTCGAATACGCGCTGGTAGAACGCCGCCGCCTGCTCGACGTCCTGCTCGTAAAGGATCGTTTGAGCGAGCTTCATGCGCGAGCGTATTAGCGATCGTCGCAATCTTGATCATCTTGCTGGGTCTGATCATTGCCGCGGCCTATCTCGGAGGCCCCCGGTGCGCCGTACTCACCACCGCAGCGGTGCTGATCACGGCAACCATTGCCCGGCTGGTTGCTCAATTCCGACGACGAAGATCGGCACGCCGAGCCCGAGCTGACGTCGCGCACGCGTGCACGGTCCTGGCTTCTTACCTTCGGGTTGGCCAAGTGCCATCCGCTGCGCTGGTTATCGCCGCCGCGGCCTGTGACGTGCTCCGTGAGGGCCATCAGGCACACACCCGTGGCGCGGATGTAGTGGCTGTCTGGCGACAGCAGGCGCAGCGTGCTGGGCACAAAGGCCTGCTTGAGTTGGCGCGGGCCTGGCAGATCGCGGTGGAGACGGGTGCGCCGATGTCATCGACGCTAGACCAGGTCGCGACCAGCCTCTCTGCTGACGAGGAGCTGGGCAGAGTCGTCAACAGCGAGCTGCAGCGGCGCGAGCCACCAGCAAGGTGATGGCTGCCTTGCCCCCGTGCGGCATCGGCATCGGCTATCTGCTGGGAGGTGATCCAGCTCGCTGGCTGCTGGCGGGGCCAGCCGGCTGGACCTGCCTACTGGCTGGAATACTCCTGGCGTGCGCTGGTGTGCTGTGGATTGAGGCTCTGGCGCGACGCGCCACAGCGGATGGATAAGCCGTGGCTCCTCTACTGATCACGCCAACGCAGAGCGGTCTTGATCAACTATCGCTCAGCGCCTTATTGTCTGCGGCGTTCACCGGGCTCGCGGTCTTTCTGCTCTTGCGTCATCCCGCAGGCCGGCTGCGTCGGATGACGCGCAGTAGATCAAAACTGGCGGCGGCTGCAGCGCCGATACTGCGGCTGTTCGAGGGCGAGCGGACGCCCCGCCGCTGGGCCGCCGGTTGCTGCTGAGCATGGTCGGTGTCCTCACCGTCGGTTTGGCGGCAGCTCGAATCGACGGCTGGCTGGGTGGCTTCCTCTGGTTCGCGCAACCGGTCGTCGCTGCGACCGGAGTGCTGGGACTTGGTTGGCTCGAGCCGCGGTCAGCTCGCCGCCGTCGAGAGCAGTTGATCATGGAAGTTCCGCAGGCGTTGGGGCTGATGGCTGCGTGCCTCGCCGCCGGTCTACCGGCCCGCACGGCGTGTGCTGCCGTGGTGCGAACATTCGATGGTCCTGTCGCAGACGATCTTGGTCAAGTCTTGGCGTTGCTCGAGCTGGGTGTGGGTGACGTGGTCGCCTGGCAGGCTCTCCATGATCATCCGCAGTTGGGCTTCGCGGCCGCGGATCTGGCACGCTCAGTGGAGTCGGGAACCTCCATGGTGCAAGGTTTGCGACATCACGCTGCCGCGGCTCGCGAGGTACGACGGAGCGAGCTGCAGATGCTGGCTCGGGCGGTCGGCGTACGCAGTGTGTTGCCGCTCATGATGCGCCTCATTCGCTCGTTCCTCTTGCTCGGGATCGTTCCCGCTGTGGTGTCAGCTGTCTTCAACGCGCTCCCGTAACGGGTGGCTGACGCGTCACCACTACCTGCACAGGCTGTCGCATGAATCGGGTGTCGCGGGGTGGGTGTGGCCGGTGAACCGGTTGGATCTTGGTTGTAGGGTTCAACTTTTTCGACGGTGCTGTTGATCAGGGGTTCTTGTTGCCTCCGGATATGCGGGAGTGGCTGGATCCGGGGCATTTGGCCCTTTTGTGTTGGATGCGGTGGATCAGTTCGACTTGTCTGGGTTCGAGGCTGGATACCGCTCCGACGGCCGGGGCGCCGCCGCCTATGCGCCGAGGGTGATAGTGCGGTTGTTGTTGTTGTTTGCCTACTTGGATCAGCGGGCCGATCGAGGAGTAGCGGAGTGATAACCCGCAGTGACGCCTGACCTCCCAACTGCCCGCAAGCCGATCGACCACCGCTATCTACCTCGGCGAATGCGGCCGGCCGGCGCCTCGGGAGACACGCCCTAGTCGGCTCGACCATCCGCGTCGAGTTCTACCCTCGGCTCAAGCCCGAGATACTCGCCATACCGCGCGGCGGCATCTCGAATGGCCTCGAGTTCGTGCGCGTCCAGCGCGCGATGCGGCCGGACCGAGAAGGTGACCGCCTTCGAATTGACCGTGCGCCTCATCGCAGCGACCAGTTGGGCATCCACGAGTGCCATCCCGATCGCCGACTCCCGCGCTCGCGGCACCACACCCTCCGCGTCGATCATCCAGCGTGAGTCCTGATACCCCCGGTACATCTCGTCGAGCACCTGCAGCAGGTGGCCGGTGGGCGATGCGGATGCCGGGGCGTCGCCGGGCGCGTGCCAGAACGTGCGTCCGTCGTGCTCGAACGATGCGAGCTTGCCGGCAGCGCCGTCGATCCCGCGGCGGATGTCGGTCACAGTGAGGGTGGCCCAGTACGCGAGGTCGCGCCCGGTGGCCGGCCCGTGTGAGGTGAAGTAGCGCAGGGCGAGTTCGGTGAGGGCATCGTCCCGGTCGAGGCGCCTCGGCGCGGGCACGCGATCGGCGAAGGCCGCGTAGGTGTGCTCGCCGTCGCGCGGCACGCCGCTGCACAGCACACCGTGCAGCTCGAGATGCGCGAGCAGCAGCATGAGCTGCTGGCCGGTGAGCTCGACGCCGCGGTCGGCCAGGGCGCCGGAGAGATCAGCTCGGGTCCGATCGGATGCGTCAGTGAGAATCGCCTCGACGGCGTCGGTGAGCGCGGTCATGCGGTCGGCCAGCGGGCGCAGCTGTTGGTCGACGGTCGGCAGTACTCGCGGTGCGGTGAGCTCGAGCAGCCACTGCGCATCGTCGGCGTGCACATAGTGCCAGGTCGGGCGCAGCACGTGGTTCCGCAGCACGCGACCGTCGGCGATCGCGTCGGCCAGGTCGCCCTGGCGCGGCGACGTGGTGCGGGTCGCGACCGCCCACGCCGACTGCGATGGGTTCTCGGCCTGCACGGCCAGCAACGACCGCACCACCTCGTCGGCCCCGTCGACCGGCGCGGCGAGCAGCTGCGAGTGCAGGCGCCAACGGGCGATGTCGCGGTCGGTGATCACCGGCGATCAGCCTCGTGCATCCTCAAGGTGCGGCGCACCGTGGCTCAGCACGTTGACCACGAGGTTGTGTCGTCGCAGCGTCCGGATGGTGGGTGCGACCTCGTCAGACGTCTGGCCGAGGGCGCGCTCGCTCACGACCACGAGCACGTCGCCCGCCTCCACGTCTCGAACGACCGGCCGAACCGCTGCTCCCACGTCGCCGCGCCCTCCGGAGCGGGGTGCTTGAAGTCGAGGATCCCAACGCCGAAGCGAGCCAGGTCGTTCCGCTGCTCGACGACCGACGGCATGTCGTCACGGGCGACGACGAGCCCGACCAGTCGCGACCCTCGAGTCGCGCCTTCCACCAGTCCCGGCTACGCTGAAGCTCCTCGGGGCATCCGATCGCGTGGTGGCGGGGGTCGTCCGCGACGCTCGCGGCCGCCGGAGCAGCGCGGGCTTTGACCCACCCAGCGTCGAATCAGTCGTCAACTCACCCATGTCGTCTCCTCCAGATCGCCTTCCATTCTCTCGCGTCGAACGCCGTCGCGCGCGGCGTTTCGGCGTCACGACGGACGAGATGCGCGCCGGCCTCTGACGCGCTCGGGATCATGACGGTTCCTCGGCGGATACCGCCACACCGCCCTCGACCGCGACGATGCGATGGTCCTCGGCGTGCGTGAGTTCCGTGCGGAGGAATAGGTCGTCCGTCGGCAGGTGCAGGTCGAAGCGAGCAAAGGCCGCCACGCGGAGACCGCCGGACTCGGCGGCGAGGTCGAGCACGTGTCCGCCGATGCTGCGATCCTCGCTCAGGAAGTGGAGGTGAAGGCCCGCGACCGCGATGCCCTGTTAGATCGCCGGCGTCCAGAATCCGACCACCGTGCCGCGGATGCCGCGCGCCACCGTCTCGACCTGGTGACTCGTCACCTCGGCGAGCCGCGGGAACGGATGATGCTGACGAGGCGTGACCCGCACGCGGACCTCCGACAGCACGCCGTCGAAGCGCACGGCGTGGAACAGGTTCCGGCTCGTGAGCGCACCCTCGACGGATGCCGCGAAGCCCGCGAAGTCCTGCTCGCCCAAGCCGAGTCGCGGAACGTCAGGATATCGGCACACGATCGCGAACGGGAGGATGTCGTCGTCGTCCATCGCCGCCGGCGGACCGTCGATCGTGCACTCGATCGCCTCGCCATCGACGATGACGACTTCGCCGCCGAGGTGGTCGACGCACCCGAGCCCGAAGTCCCCGATCGAGCGCGCTTCGGCGACGCGCAGGCCCGACTCGTAGGCGCCGGCGAGCAGCGCGTCGATCACTGCGAACTGCGTCACGGCGGCGCCGGGCACCGGAGACGGAGTCAGCACGGTTGGAGCGTACCGACGCTCGGCGGTCACGACGAGAGTCGGACCTCCAACGCGAGGAGCGCCGCGCGCGCCTGCTGCGGGTCCGAACCTTTGGCGACGGCCACGAGCGTCGTCCGCCAGGCTGCCGCGAGAACCCGGCCGAGAACCGGGGACGCGGGGCCGTGCTCGCACGAGGGGCTTGAGCGCTGGCGCCCCTTTCTCGCTGCCACCTGATCACGACTGATGACGCTGCACGCCGAATAGGTGTCTAGTCACATCGCATCGCGCAGCGACCCGCAGCGAAGCGAGGACACGCGGAGCGGCGGCGCAGCTCGAAGCGGCGCCTTGGTCAGTTGGAGCCGTATTCAGCAGAGCAAGATCAGTTGCACAGCGGTGAGAGCGCGCACATCGTGGCCAGAACACCGCGGAAAAAGCTGGGGCTCAGGGACCGTCGGTGAGCTCCAGAACTAATGGCCCAACTGTATTGCCCCCGGCGGGCCCGCATGACGGCACCACAAGAATACCCTCCGACTAGGGCTTTTGATGGAGCGGGTGACGAGAATCGAACTCGCATGGCCAGCTTGGAAGTAAGCGCTGGACCGTCCACGAACGTCCGCAAACGTGCGGAGGCAGGGTCAGGAGTGACCGCAGCTAACCCTCAGCGACCGGTGCTTGTGGCCCGACAGTGGCCCGGTGGCGGGCTGGTGTTCGATTCTGAGGTCAACCCGCTTTCCAAGTCCGCGCGCCTGTGTTTCTAGTCGTCCCCGGGGGTGCGCGGAGCGGACGACCGGCGTCCCTACGCCTGCGCGGACGGTGGCGAACGGTGACAACTGAGACCAGAACTGAGACCAGCGCCTGCTCCCGCTGTGTACTGCCCCCTGCTTGCAAAGGGGCAGCATCGCCCGCTAGGAGCGTCAGTCGGCGTTCGCCAAGACGGACCTGGAGGCGGGTGGACGTGTCGAGTGGTGGCAGCGTTGCCGCTGTGCGCCGGGCCGGCATTGGGATCTACGGTGAGCCCATGGATCACGTGGTCGTAGTGGGGGCTGGGATCGGTGGACTTGCGGCCAGCTTGGTGCTCAGCCGGGTGGCAGAGCAGGTGACGCTCGTGGAACGGGCCGACCATCCTGCCGAGGTTGGCGCTGCTTTGGCCTTGCAGGCCAACGGCATGGCCGTTCTCGCCCGTCTTGGGCTGCTACCGAGTGTGGAAAGGGTTGGGGCGCGGATCGACCGGATGGACATCCGGAACGCTGGTGGCAGGGTCCTGCTGACCGCCAAGATGCCTGACTTCGGCGGCGGGCTCGACCACGCGGTCGCCGTCCGCCGAACTCAGCTCCACCAGTCGCTCTTGGACGCGGTCAACGTAGAGGGCTCCGTGCTGACACGCTTTGGCTGCACCGTGATGAGCGCCGACCCGAGCGGGTCTTTGGTCGTCCGGTCCGGCCCAAGTGGCGGTGGATCGACCGCTACCACGACCCTGCACGCGGACCTGGTGGTCGGCGCGGATGGGGTCAACTCAGCGGTGCGGAGCACCGGCGGCTTCCACAGCAGACTGTCCGCCGGAAGCAGCTACGTGCGGACGATCGTGCAAGGTCAGGCCAACCCCTGGTTTGAGGAGTTTTGGACGCCGTTGGGATCCTTCGGCCACGCTCCGCTAGGCGGCGACACCACCTACTTCTGGGCGGCTGCACACTCACCAGCCGTGACCGACGCTGTGTCCCGCCGTGACCTCGGGTCGTTCGCCGAGGAGTGGCGACGAGTGCTTCCCCTCGCCGGGGACCTGTTGGCGAAGGTCACGTCGTTCGATGACCTTCTAATCAATACCGTTCGTCGGGTCGACTGCCGGCGATGGTTCGCTGGCCGCCTGGTTTTGCTCGGCGACGCAGCCCACGCTATGGCGCCCAACCTCGGCCAAGGTGCCAACAGCGCCCTGGGCGACGCAGTGGCGCTAGCCGAGGCGCTAGTGACCGCAACCTCGGTCCGGGCGGCCCTGGAGCGCTACGACCACGGTCGCCGTCCAGCCGCCCGGCGGGTTCAGGACACGGCCGGGTTCCTGCAACGCCTCTGCAATCTCGATCAGGTCAGGGCCATAAGGGTCAGAGACGTCGTGCTCATGGCACTGGCGCGATTTCCTCGTCTTGTCGAGGGGACCACCCGTCGCGCCCTGGCCGGCGAGGTCCAAACCGTCAGGTCGGCATCCGTACTCGGGAAAGGTCTTTGAGCGACCAGTCCCTAGGCCGCTGGGGCAGCGCGTCTGCGTACTGCAAGGGGTGGTCCAAAGAGATCATCCGCAGGAGTACAGGCCGACGCATCGGATGCACCGTGAGAATCGAGGCGGCGGGCGGGAGCGAACTTGGGAACGGGAGGCGGCCGGAGCGCACGGTTTCCAGTCCGCGATGGCGCCGTTCGCAACGGTTCCGAGAGGCCGCCAGCGACTGGCGTGCCAATCGCCTAGCCATCGGTGGACCTTGGCGAGCGGCGGCAACTGAGACCAGAACCGACTGCCCGACCACAGGGTCGTAGTTAGACAGTTTGATACTCAGCGCTCCCCACGCTGACGTTCGCTGCCGCCTTGAAAGAGCAAGGCGATGATGCTTGGCTCAGCGTGTACGGGAGCAATCCACGCTCAGCGCTGGGCTCTGTATCGCTGGTGGGCTTGAGCAGCGCCATGATCGAGCGTTTGGCTAGTCACTAGCGCTCATTCAGGAAGGTTCGGACAGCGGCGCCGAACTGATCGGGCGCTTCTACCGAATTGATGTGACCAACGCCCGGGATCATGACCAGTCGAGATGCCGGAATGCTGGCCAGGAGGGCTTCGGCCACTTGCCGCGGGGCGCGCACGCACCGCGCCCATTGTGCGCCGCTCACGCACGATCGGCGAGCTCGGCCAGTGGACGAATCCGATCGCTTGCAGGGTCCGAACCCAGATCCAGCGCGTCGTCCTCCCGACGGTCGGCTTCCGCGAGTTCAAGCAGACGATTGCCTACGACTTCGTCGTGTAAGGCACGAAGATCGGTCGCCTTGAGGTACGAGATCTGGGCCGCGGCAGACGCTCCGTCGCTCCGTCGCGCGGTAGGTCGATTCCGATCACGCGTAGCCCGCTGAACGGGCGCGCGGCCTTATCCCACTAAGGCATGACGGAAGCAGACGGCCCGGGACTTTCACGTCTGCTCGTGCTCGCCCAGGGCGCGCAGGTCGGCTGCCAAGTTGTTGGCCGAGATGAGGGTGTCGGGATGGTCGTCACCCAGCACGCGGCGACGCCGGGCGAGGGCGTCCTCGTCGAGGGCGCGGGCCCGCTGGTACTCGCCCAATTCGCGCAGATCGGCCGCGAGCCTGCTCGCCGAGGCGAGGGTCTCGGGATGGTCGTCGCCCAGCACGCGGCGGAGGCGGGTGAGGGCGTCGGTCTGGAGTTGGCGGGCCTGCTGGTGCTCGTCCAGGGCTCCCAGGGTCAGGCCGAGGAGACTGGCTGTGCGCAGTGTTTCGGGGTGGTCCTCGCCGAGGATCCGGCGGCTGCGCGTGAAGGTGTCGTTGAGGAGCTGCTGCGCTTGCTGGTGCTCGCCCAGTGCTCCCAGGGTCAGGCCGAGGAGGCGGGCAAGATCCAGTGTGTAGGGGTGGTCCTCGCCGTGGACGCGGCGGCTGCGGGTGAAGGCATCGCTTTGAAGCTGTCGGGCCTGTTGGTAGTCGCCCAGCGACCATAGGGCGAGGCCGAGCAGGCCGGCTGAGCGCAGTGTGAGGATGTGGTCCTCGCCCAGGACCCGGCGGAGGCGGGTGAGGGTGTCGGTCTGGAGCTGCCGAGCCTGCTGATAGTCCCCCAGCGACCACAGGACCATGCCGAGATTGATGGCCGACAGCAGGGTGGCCCAGTGGTCCTCGCCGAGGACTCCGCGGCTGCGGGTCAAGGTGTCGTTCAGGAGTTGCCGGGCCTGCCGATAGTCACCTAGCGACCACAGGACCAGGCCGAGCTGGCTGGCCGCGGTGAGGGTGTCGGGGTGGTCCTCGCCCAGGATTCGGCGGCTGCGGGTGAGGGTGTCGGTCAGGAGCTGCCGGGCCTGCCGATAGTCACCCAGCGCCCACAGGATCAGGCCGATGCACGCCGGCCGAGAAGAGAGTGTCGGGGTGGTCGTCGCCGAGGATTCGGCGCCGCCGGCTCAGCGTCTCTTCCTGCAGTTCCCGGGCCTGCCGGTAGTTCCCCAACCCGAACAGGTCCAGGGCGAGTTGGCTGGCCGAGGTGAGGGTGTCGGGGTGGTCTTCGCCGAGGATGCGGCGGCGCCGGGTCAGGGTGTCCTCGTCCAGCGCGCGGGCCCGCTGGTACTCACCCAGCCACCACAGGTTCCCCGCCAGGTTGCTGGCCGAGGTGAGGGTGTCGGGGTGATCGGCACCGAATTTGTCGCGCCGCACGTCGTAGGCGCGTTCGTACGGCGCCACGGCGGCCTGAACCTCGCCACTGCCGAGCAGGTAACCCGCGGCACGATCGAGGAGTCCGGTGGCCTCGGCCGGAACCGCGTCCAGGGCGGCGTCGCGGCCGGCTGCGGCCAGGACATGCGGCAGCAACCGTCTCCACAGCGGCCACCCGCTCGGATCGGTGCGCAGATTGCCGGGTGCGGCCTTCTCGAGCAGCCGGACCACCGTCGCCGCCCACCCGGCGGCCGCCGCGACCATCCGATGCCTTGGCTGCGGGCGCGTAGCAGCGCGGCCGGGATCCGGTGCAGCTGGATGCCGTGCGGGGACACCGTGGCCATGCCCCGCCGCTGCAGGATCGTCGTGCAGCGCGCCAGCACCAGCGGGTCGGTCGCGACCGGCCGCAATTGGTCGGGGAGGGCGTCGGGGTGGTCGGTGAGCAGGGTCAGCGGGACCTGGCTCCGGGCCGCACCACGCCACCACGGTGAGCAGGTCGAGCGCGGTCGGGTCGTCGGCGGCGAGCCGGTCGAACGCCACCGCCCAGGACGCCGCCACCGACTGCGGGTAGGCCCCGCCCGGATCGTGGTCCAACACGTCGCGGGCCCGCTCGGCGAGCAGCCGCAGATACTTGTCCACGGTCAGGCCGGTGTCGGCCAGCAGCGACCCGGCCTGCTCGACCGCCAGCGGCAGATCCCCCACCGCGTCGGCCACCCGATCCGCCTCCACCTCGGTGAGGTCGGGGGCCAGCCGGTGCAGCAGGGCGATGGACTCGGGGCGGGTGAACTCCCGCACCCCCACCGTGGCGGCGAACCGTTGCCAGGCCGGATTGCGGGAGGTGATCAGCACCCGGCCGGGCCCCTCCGGCAGGAACCGGGACAGGGCGCGGGGATCCTCGGCGTTGTCGAACACCAGCAACCAGCGATCCCGCCGGGCCAGCTCACCCAGCAGCCGGGCCGCCCCCACCCCGGCCGGGGTGGTGGCGGTGGTCAGGTCCAGGGCCAGCGCCAGTTCGGCCAGCCGGTCCGGCAGCAACGCCGGATTCTCCGCCGGCACCCACCAGGCGACGTCGAACTCGTCATGGTGCCGGTGGGCGTACTCGATCGCCGCAGTGGTCTTGCCGATCCCACCCATCCCGGTCACCGCCTGCACCACCGTCGCCTCGCCCGATCGCCGCGCAACCTCCAGCTCGGCGAGCAGCGCGGCCCGGCCGGTGAATCCGCGCACCCGCGCCGGGATCGTCCACACCCGCCGCTCCACCGCTGCTCCCTTGCAGGGCGGACTGCTGGTCCGGGCGGGGCAGCGCGGTCAGCGCCTGCAGCAGCGCGGTCTCCAACTCTCCCGGGCTGGTCACCGTCGCGGTGGTCACACCGCTGTCGGCCAGCCGACCCCGGAACGCCTGCTGGCGAGCCCCATACTGCAGATCGCCGAACAGCGCTGCGGGGCCTTCGGTGTCCTCGCCGAGCAGGAACACCAACCGGGGCATGCCCCGCTGCTCGGCGGTCTGGTGCTCCAGCTCGGTGTAGGACAACTGCGGCCGGTCGTGCACCGGCGACCCGTACCGGAACCCGGCGATCAACACGTACACGTCTGCTGCTGCGACCGCGTCCCGGCACACCTGCGCCGGCTTGTCGTCCCGTGCCGGGAAGTACGCCATGTCGGTGACTGCGTCCCCGGCCTTGATCACGGCGTCCTGTGCCGCGGCGACGAACGAGCGCCCCACCGGGTACCGCCGCAACTCCGCGGTGTGGGATAAGAACACCCGCCGCGACGGCGGCTCACTGGGCATAACCCACAGCCTCCCAGCACTCACCACCCAACGCGAGAACACCAATTCGCAGGCGGCCGTGGGGTGGCCGGTGGCCAGGCGGGCCGTGGCGCGGGTCTGTCTCGAAGGGACGGTTGTCGCGCAGCAGCACCCAGAGCACGTCGACGCGGTGGCGGGCCAGGGCGACCAGCGCCTGCTGGTGTTTGCGTCCTTCGGCGCGTTTGCGCTGGTAGTAGGCCCGGTTCGGACCGTCGCTCTGGAGGGTGGTCAACGGCATAGGACCTATAGCCACACCCGGCCAACCCGGCGGTCTGGATCATCACCCACGGAAACCCTAAGGTGCGACATGGACCAGGCGGACGTGGCCTGGCTGCCTTCGGGGTGCGGCGGGAAGCCCGAGGGCGGAGGCTGCCATCCGGGAGCGCCCGGGGTCCCCCCGGGAACCTCTTGGCCGCAATCGCCGCCTTCGCCGTGAGCTACCGGCTGGGCGCACTCGGGCGCGATACTGGCGCATGACCGACGAGCCGGAGGTGCCGCTCACCGGCGGCGACATGACCGCGATCGTCCGGGTCGGGGACACCGTGCGCCGGACCGCCGGCCCGTGGACGCCGGCGGTGCACGCGCTGCTGCGTCACCTGCGCGCCGAGGGGTTCACGCAGGTCCCCGAGCCCCGCGGCCTTGACGAGCATGGGCGCGAGGTGCTGTCGTTGATCGAAGGCGAGGCGGTGACCTACCCGTTGCCGCCGTTCGTGCTCACCGACGCCACGCTGACCGCGGTGGCTCGCCTTATGCGCGCCTACCACGCGGCGGCGTCGACCTTCGCGATCCCGGACGGCGCCGTCTGGCAGTGGCCGGCGCACGAGCCGCAGGAGCTGGTTTGCCACAACGACATCGCGCCGTACAACCTGGTCTTCGACCGGACGGCGATCGGGGCGTCATCGACTGGGACCTGGCGTCGCCGGGCCCGAGGAGGTGGGACCTGGCCGAGGCGGCCTACCGCTTCGTCCCGCTCACCGGCCCGGACAACCCGGACGTCGACTGCCCCGGCGTGGCCGAGCAGGCCCGGCGGCTCGCGTTGTTCTCGCCCGAGTACGGCGACGTCGCGCCCGCGGACGTCCTCGGGGCCGCGATCGCCAAGGAGCGTGAGCTCGTCGAGTGGATCGTGGCCTGCGCCGCCGCGGGTGACCCGGCGCAGCAGGCCGTCCTCGAGCGCGGTGACGTGGCGATCTACGAGCACGACATCGCCCACCTCGAGACGCATCGCGACGCGCTGGCATGACCGATTATCAGGGCGCGAGGAACGTGCGCACCTCATTCATGAAGTTGACGAAGGCGGGCTCGTCACGTCGTCGTCGCTGGCCTCTCGGGCGGGATCGACGTTGTCGCGTAGGGACAACTCGAAGCGCACGAAGTCCTGAAAGACCGCCACGACGCGGCGGTGCCGAGCTAGCCAACTCGATGCTGCGCAAGGCGACTCCATCCACCTTGAGCCCCCCGGCCGTCGGGTCGTACAGGCGGCAGATCAATTTGGCGAGGGTGGTCTTGCCGGCCCCGTTCAGGCCGACGATGGCCAGCGAGGTTCCGGCTGGCACGCTCACGTCGAGCCCGGCCAAGACAGTGCACTCGCTGCCTGGGTTCCGAACGACACATCACGGAAGGCGATGTCGTACTCCGGCCTACCCGCCGCGGGCTCCTGCCCGAGAACCAAACGACCTAGTCGTGCCATCGAAGGGCGGAGCCGAGCTACGGCCGCGACCGGTGCCGCGGCGCGATCCAGCGCCCAGATGAGACCGCCGAATGCAATCAGACTCACGCTGAGCGCCCCTTGGACGTACACGACGAGCCGATCCAGCGGCAGGCCCCCCGAGACCGCATCGAAACCGAGGGCTCCGAACACGCCCGCATTCGCTGCGATCACGATGATCATGCACCAGATCACCGGTTTCTCCCGTAGTCGCCTCGCGCGGTACTGCAGCTCGAACAGCTGCTTGCGGCGGCTGATGAAGCGCTCGACAGTCCAGCCGGCCAGGCCAAAGAGGCGGAGCTCCTTCGCGGGCTGAGGATCAACAGCGAGCCGGTATGGATAGTCGGCATGGCGCTGCGCCGACCTCACCTCTGGGGTGTTGCGGTCCTTCCAGACACCGCTCTCGCGGAGCAGTCAGTGCGTCGATCCCCAGGCGACCACGAGGACCAGGGGCGCCCACCAGGCGAACCCGAAAAGGACGACTACCGAGGCCATCCCGCTTAGCACGCTAACCAGACTCGTCGCAATGAAGTCGACATTGAGATACATCGGCGGCCTAGTCATGCCTCGGTCGAACTCACGCGCGGTCGTAAGATCCTCGGCCAAGTCTGGGTCTTCCAAGTGACCGATGCCCGGCGGCTCCACGCGACTGCGAATCAGCGCCTCGTTGAGCCACGCGGATACTTTGTTGCCGAGGTTCATACTGACCGCAGTCTGGATCGGGCTCATGATCAACATCAGGACAAACACTTGTTAACGCTGTCGGGCAACGCTGGACGAGCAATGATCATGGCGAGCGTTGTAACAAACTCCCTGACACACCAGCGACCGCGACGAATGGTGCCTCCGCGACCACGCTGAGCAGCCGCTTGGTAATCGCGCTAGCAATCACACTCGCCGCCTTGACTCGTCGGCTTCGGCTTCATCGTCCTCATGGGCATGTTCATGGGTGAGTATGGGTGCGAGGACCGTTTCCCATGGTGGGGACCGCCGGAGGACCCGAACTCGACATGGAGCGGCTCCTGCGGGCAGAGAGGCATCCCGGCGAGTATCCGTCGATGCCGAGATAGCACAGCAGGAAGGAGAGCCCGGGATGGGAGGGCGACCCCGATATATATGCGGCCTGTCTCCGCTGGTATGTCGCCAGGTATAGCGGGCCGGTGCCCGTAACACCGCCGGCTGGCCGCTTCGTGCGGACGACCTCATGGCAGTGCCGGGTCCGGTGTGTTCCACGATCACTCACTTCTGACCGGCGAAGATCAACAGCTCTGATACACCGTTGGCGGCCGTCTGCGCCACGCTGCTTAGACGGCGAGGCAGGCCGCGACCAGCAGCATTGCAAGCGCGGGGATGTCGCCGGCGTCGATGCCGTGCGTATCGGTAAGCGAGAGCAGCACTTGGCCGCTGGGGAACGGTTCAACGACCACCAACCCGATCGCGACGGCGGCCAGCACAAGCGCCAGGAGCCTGCGCCGGCGTCGGGTCGGTGTAGGTCTCGACATTCCGCCGACTGTAGCGGCTAAGGTTCGCCAAGTTCCCGGCGGACTGCCGCGAGGTTGTTTGTCGAGGCCACGGTGTCGGGGTGGTCGGGGCCGAGCACCCGCTGGCGGGCATCCAGGGTCTGCTCGTGCAACGTTAGGGCGCCTCGCAAGTCGCCGAGAGCCCTGAGGGTTTCAGCGAGGTAGCTCATCGTGTGCAGGGTCCACCGATGATCGTCGCCGAGCATCCGTCGGCGGGCGGTAAGGGTCTTCTCGAACAAGTCGCGGGCACCTTGCAGGTCGCCGAGGGCACGGCGCGTCAGGGCCAGACTGTTCATCGCCATTAGGGTTGACTGGTGGTCGTCGCCCAACACCCGCTGGCGGCCGGCCAGGGTCTGCTCGTGCAGGTCGCGGGCGCTGTCGAGGTCGCCGAGATCCCGAAGGGTCGACGCGAGGTTGTTCATGGATTGCAGGGTGTCGGGGTGGTCGGGGCCGAGCACCCGCTGGCGGGCAGCCAGGGTCTGCTCGTGCAACGTCGGGGCGCCTGTCAGGTCGCCGAGAGCCCTGAGGGTCTCGCCGAGCGAGCTCATCGATTGCAGGGTATCGGGGTGGTCGGGGCCGAGCACCCGCTGGCGAGCAGCCAGCGTCTGGTTGAGCAGGTCGCGGGCACTTTGCAGGTTGCCGAGGTGTCGGCGGATTTCGCCCAGAGTGTTCATCGCGGTCAGCGTGTCGGGGTGGTCGTCACCCAGCACCCGCCGGAAGCTGGCCAGGGCGGGCTCCTGCAGCTGGCGGGCCTGCTGGTATTGCGCACGGC
>CAVTFS010000022.1:0-192729 GCA_963734005.1 uncultured Actinomycetota bacterium | reverse complement strand
CCAGAGGCCTTGGACTTCCGCAATGTCGTCAACTCGGCGCTCGACCGCGTACGGCGGCGGGGCACGGGTTGGTATTCGACGTTGAGCTGAATCCGTTTTACGTCGTCGGCGACTCCGACACGCTGGAGCGCGCGATGACCAACCTGTTGGACAACGCCGTGAAGTGGAGCCCGCCGGGCGAACCAGTTGAGTGCAGCTCGAGGTGCGACAGGCTTCGCGCGGCCGACCAGAGCCCCGGTATCACCGAGGCCGACCTGCCGTCCATTCGCGACCGCTCTACCGTGGGGATACCCGCGGCAACCCCCGGCACCGGACTGGGCCTTTCGATCGTTGCCCAAACGGTCACTCAGCATGGAGGCTGGATCCGTGCAGGTCGCTCAGCCCAAGGAGGGGCGGAGCTCACCATCCAGCTGCCCGGTGCGACCAGCATCGAGGAGCTGACACCGCCGGCGCAGCCCAGCGGTTGGGCCACTCGGCCCCCAATTCCCCGCCCGGAGCTTCACCTAGTACTGCGCCGATCGGTTCACCCCTTGCCGAAAGTGGTCGCAAACGACAGAGCTGAATCCGCCTCGCTCAGAGCTGTCGCTTTTGACCACTTGCGGCGGAGGCGACCGCCGGCATTCGGCGCAGAGGCCCAGCAGGGCAGCATGATGCGGCTCGACCAGGAAGCCAACCTCACCATTGACCGGATGATCAATGAATCCACGCATCCACCGGGAAATCGATCACTGCCTGGCAGCTGGTGATTGAGATGGGCATGCGGAGTGGATGCTGTCTGGTCGGAAGGCCCCGGCACAACAAGGTAGTAAACCGTTGCCGAGCCGCCGACATGGGTATGGGCGACGAGCCCGAGCTCACCGAGTGTCGCCAGTGCGCGATAGACCGTGGCCCGGTGAACACCTGGCGCCGATGCCTCGGCCCGAGCGACGATCTCATCGGCGGCGAGGTGCTCGTCGGTGCCGTCGAGGACCTCGATGACGGCTTGGCGAGCCCTGCTCACGCGCTCGTGCTGGTCCCGCAGCAAGCCCAGCGCAGCCTGGACGCGCGGCGGGGGCGCCGATTCGCCTGAAGTCACTCTGCCGGTCCGCACGTTCTCGATTTCCCCAATCCGGCTTGCTGAGGGGCTGACCTAGTTGCGATAATGTCGCATCTGGGAGGCCGCACGTCTGCCAGCCACAAAGTGGCAGGAGGTCAGTGTTGACAGCACCAGATATCGCTCCGTCCAGAACGTGCCAGCCCGGCTTCGCGGCAAGCTCAGCCGGCAAGAGTGGCGCTCGATCACCGGCATGGCCAGCTGCATCCTGCTGCTCCATGTAGTCGGCTGGGGCGTGCTCATTGGGATCGTGGCGCGCAACACTATCAGGTCAGTACGACCCATGTGTTGGGCGTCGGGCTCGGATTCACGGCCTACACCCTCGGCATGCGGCATGCATTCGACGCCGATCACATTGCCGCCATAGACAACACCACCCGCAAGCTGATGGCCGAGGGCAAGCGCCCGGTGTCGGTCGGCTTCTGGTTCTCGCTGGGACACTCGACCATCGTCTTTGCGCTGGTCGCCTTGCTGGCGCTGGGCGTACGCACCTTGGCCGGACAGGTCGAGGACGAGTCTTCGCTGTTGCAGCAGACCACCGGCGTCCTAGGCACTGCCGTGTCCGGCACGTTCCTCTACATCATCGGGATCATCAACCTCGTCATCTTGATCGGCATCGTCAAGGTGTTCCGGAGAATGCGTCAGGGCGCCTACGACGAGAAGGCCCTAGAGGAGCAGTTGAACAGCCGCGGCTTCATGAACAAGATCCTGGCTGGCGCGACGAAGACAGTGACCAAGCCGTGGCAGCTGTACCCGATCGGCGTACTGTTCGGACTCGGCTTCGACACCGCTACCGAAGTGGGATTGCTGGTGCTTGCCGGCGGTGCGGCCGCGTTCGCTCTGCCGTGGTACGCGATCCTCACATTGCCGATCTTGTTCGCAGCCGGCATGAGCCTGCTGGACACCATCGACGGCTGCTTCATGAACTTCGCTTACGGCTGGGCCTTCGCCAGGCCGGTCCGCAAGGTCTACTACAACATCACCGTCACGGGGCTCTCGGTGGCTGTGGCCTTGATCATCGGCACCATCGAGCTGATCTCTATCCTGACCGAAAAGACCGGCATCACGTCGGGCCCGCTGGCCGCCATTGCGAACCTCAACCTGGACCTCGTCGGTTACACCATCGTCGCGCTGTTCGTGATCACCTGGGTAGTTGCGGTGATCATCTGGAAGTACGGCCGCATCGAAGAGAAGTGGAGTGCCAGCTTGCAGGCTTGATCAAGGCTTTCGCCGGCTGGGTCGGCGTACCGGATCTCGCCTTGGATGTCGGAAACTGTCGACAGTTACCGATTCGACCAGCAGAAATCTATCCATCGACGTATCAGGATGCCCCTGTCTACTCTCGAATTCGGAGGGGGCATTACATTGCTGGAAGTCTCACTTCTCGGAGAGCAGTACGTCGCAGGTTCGTCCGCGCCTGATACTCGACCGAGCATCAGGCGCGGACGAACCTGCGACGGGAGCTGCATCATCTCCGCGCGCTGCTCGGTGACGATGCTGCTCTCGTTGTTGAGCCGGCCACATTGACGTGGCGAGAGTGGCCGACGTGCCGCGTCGACGTCTGCGTATTCCATCGCGAGCGGCAGTTTGCACTGGAGGCGCTGGCAAGCGGCGACCAGCACGCGATGCTCGACCATGGTGCAGCCGCAGTCGCCGAGTATCACGGGGATCTGCTGCCGGGGATGTTCGACGACTGGGTGCTAGCGGAACGGGCGGAGCTGCGGCGCCAGTGCGTGGAGCTCTGCGATCATCTGGTGGCTGGCTGGCGTGACCCCGGCGACCCCAGGAAAGCCCTTGAGTACGGTAGGCTGCGAGTGCGCCTCGAGCCCCTCGAGGGGGTCGGATACCGAACGCTCATGGAGCTGCAGGCCGACGCGGGTGACCGGGCGGGCGCGCCATCAGCACGTTCCACAAGTGCGCCGAGATCCTTGATCACGAGCTGCAAGTCAAGCCGTCCCAAGCCACAGAGACATTCGCGGAGCGACTGCTCAGCTCTGACGGCCCTGAGATTCCACCTGTGCGCGTGGACCGGCACGCCCGGGCGCGGCTCGCTCAGCGTGCCCGGCTGGTGGGGCGTGATCGAGAGTTCGACCACTCCTCGAGTTCTGGAATAGCGTTGGCGAGGACAGGCCTCGGTTGCTCGTCGTCACGGGCGATGCCGGCGTAGGCAAGAGCCGGCTGATCTCTGAGTGGCGCACAAGGCGCGTACGGACGGCGCTGTCGTAGCAACGACGCGATGTTTCGGGATGGCAGGGGTGTGTTACAGAGCGCATTCGACGCGTTGGCCCCGAAGGGCATGCAGTGGTACTGGAAGGCCGACTTCTTCACAGAGATCACCGACGAGGCGATGGCCCTGCACAGGCGGTATGGCGACGTCATCCCCACGCCAGACTCCGCCATGCACCTGTACCCGATCAGCGGCGCCGTGACCCGTGTTGCGGAGGATGCGACTGCGTTCGCCTACCGCGGTGGAGGCTGGGCCGGTGTAATTGTCGGGGTCGATCCGGACCCAACGAATCTGCCTCGGATCACCGAGTGGTCCCGCCGGTATTGGGAAGAGCTGCACTCCAGCTCGGCGGGAGGCGCCTACGTCAACTTCATGATGGATGAGAGGGTGAAGGGCGGATTCGGGCGTCGTATCGCGGCAACTACGACCGGCTGACTCGGGTGAAGAAGCGCTACGACTCGAACAACCTCTTTCACATCAACCTGAACATCCCACCTGCGTGCTAGCTCCGGGCCGCCAGCCCCGTTCGCATCCTTCGTCGGTCACGCACCCGTTGCAGAAACCTACGTGAACACAGGTTGCGAACGGTCTGCATACGTTGCTACCTGTGCAGACCGTCAGCAAGCTACGTGAACGTAGGTTTCAGCTTTCGGAGGGCACTCCTGGTTTACTGCTAGCCGGACTTGCGGGCGGTGAACAGCAGGTATTCCCAGTCCAGCTCGGTCGATTCCGTGCCCACATCGAAACGGCGTCCAAGATCAGCCAGGTCGCGGTCCAGCGCCTGAGCCCGGTCGGGATCGTCGGCAAGGCCTCGATAGGCCGTAATCGTAGGTCCATAGTTGATCTTGAAGTAGTCGCGAAATGCCTCCGGAGTGGCGAAGTGTGTAACTCGCAGAGCCCGGGTCTCGGTATGCACCTGCTCGACGCGATCGCCGAACAGTTCTCGTACGTGATCTTCAGATCCCCACAGCGGCGGGGGTTGCGCGCCAGCAGGCGGCGGCGGAGCGTACGGCTTCATCGCGGCGAACATCTGACCGATGAAACCGCTCGGAGTCCACGCGATCAGGCCGATGGTGCCGCCAGGACGGCAGACCCGTATCAGCTCGTCAGCCGCAGTTTGATGATGCGGGGCGAACATAACGCCCAGGCATGACAAGACGGCGTCAAATTCCCCATCGCCATACGGCAGGGCCTCGGCGTCCGCGGTCTCCCATGTCAACTCGACGCCGACCTCGGCGGCCCACTTCTGGCCGACCTCCAGCAGTTCGGGCGTGAGATCGGAGGCGATCACCTGCGCGCCGGTGCGGGCTGCCGGAATCGCCGCGTTGCCGCTGCCGGCCGCCACATCCAGCACAAGATCACCCGACTTGATCCCGGCCGCTTGAACCAGAATCGGGCCCAGCTCGGAGACGATATCGGTCACCACAGCGGGGTAGTTGCCGGCGGCCCACATCGCCCGATGCTTGGTCTTCAATGTGCGGTCTGCTTCGCCGAGATCGGCCGGCTCGATGTGTGTTGGCTGCGTCATTCGCGCTTCCTCCCTGGTGAAAGAGTTGATCTTGTATCTTGAGGCTAAGGACCGCAACGAGGTTGTACTAGTACCAAATCTGTATTAGGGACGCAGTCGAGCCTACGGTGAAGACATGGGTTCCTCATACCACCAGTTCTGTCCTGTCGCAAAGGTAATGGAGCTGCTCGATGAGCGGTGGACCATGCTCGTCATCAGGGAGCTCCTTGCCGGCAGCCGGCATTTCAACGACCTGCGGAGCGCGCTGGATCGGTCGAGTCGGTGACGAAGACCTCGATCCCAAGCTGCTGCTGTGGGACCTGCGTCGCCACGTCGACTCTGCGCTGGTTCCCCCGGGCCGTACGGTGGTCAACTTTCGTTTCATCGACGTTCCGGCCAAGATCCGCGATTGGTGGATCGTGATCACCGCGGAGGCGGTGGACGTGTGCGACTTCGATCCCGGATATGAGGTGGGTGTTTCCGTTACCGGAAGCCTGCGCCGGATGGTGATGATCTGGCGCGGTGATCTTGAATGGCCGCAGGCCGTCCGCTCGGGAGTGATCGAGCTGCGGGGCCCCGAGCGGTTGCGCCGAGCAGTGCCGAAGTGGTTCCCGCCGTCGCGTTTTGCGGCCGTACCTCGGTCAGCGGTAGATCTGACCGCTCTAGCTGGCTAAGCCTTCACCTCGGCGACGGTGATCAGATTTCCTTCGGTGTCTGCAATCTCGGCGACGCGTATCCGCTCCTCAGGTCTATCGCGTGGCGGGCTGCTGATCCGCCCACCCACCTCGGTTGCTCGCTGCAGTGCCACGTCAAGATCATCTACTTCGAAGCCAAGTCCAGTGCGGGTTTCGTCGCCGCTGCCTCCTGGATGGAGCGCAATGTTGGTGCCAGCCACGATGAACTCACTCCAGTGCGGTGAGCTGATCACGACAGTGACGGCGAATGCCTCGGTGTAGAACCGCAGGGCGCGGGTCATGTCGGCGACCATGAGCATGACGTAGGTCTTCTCAACCGGAGTGGCCGTCATGCCTTGGACACTACATTGCCGCAGTCACCCGGGCCGGTCGTGCCGCGACCTGTGACGAGCTGATCGCGGTGGTCAGCGGCGGGCGCTGAAATCGTCGCCCCGACGCAGGTCCGCGCGAGCTGGCGTCGTGGTGGTACCCGCCCGGGTGACGGCCGCGTGTGCGAACACAATCGGTGTCGTATCGATGTCGTCGACCTTGGGGAAGTCGAGTGTAGGCCGGTTCTGCACCTGGATGTGCAGGTGCGGCTCGCTGGTGTTGCCGCTGTTGCCGACCGAGCCAAGCTGTTGTCCGGCGCGGACCGTCTCCCCGACACGCACCCGGATGCTTCCCGGCCGGAAATGCGCCATCATCACGTATCGTCCGCTACCGATGTCGATCACCACGAGGTTGCCAGCGGGATGCTCGATGTCCGACTGTCCGATCGCTTGGTCGGGCTGGTCGTCGACCACCTGCGACACTCGCCCCGCAGCCGGGGCGAGCAGCGGTGCCCCATACGCGTAGTAGCTGGTGAGTTCGTTCGGGTCGCCGCGGTGGGTGCGACCGTCGACCTCCATGAGGATGTCAAGGGCGTCCTGTTCGAAGCCGGTGACCGCGTGCCTGTTGACCAGCTCGCCGTGCCCGCCGTGCACGACGTGCGACCGGCCGGAAAGGGGTACGTCGAGCGGCACTGCGTCGCCGGGTGTCACGAAGATGCGCACCAAAGACACAGCGATGACGAGGGAGAGGCTGAGTCGCAGCACATTGGACGCGACCTGCACGATCCTGCGCGGAGCGAGGGCCAGGAGAGCCAGGACACCAAGCGCCGCCCAGTACAAGCTACTGAACACCGTCGCTGCACCACCGCGGTAGCCGAGGGCGTCGAAGGCACCGGTAAGCGGGATCACCGCCAGCAGCGCGCAGAGCAGCCAGATGTTGAGCACTTGGAGCAGATGGAAACGTAGGTCGCTGCAGAAGGGGTGACGTACGAGCCTGGTCTCGAGCCGTTTGCGAACGGCGTCAAGCGCAAAGCGCACCACGCCGATGATCGGCAGCACCAGGACAAGCACGGCGATGACGACGAAGGACGCCCCCGAGCCGTGCGCGAAGGTGACCGCCACAAGCACTGCCACGGCCAGGACGAGGTCACGCCTCGTCAGCACAAGACGGCGAGTGGGCTCGGTCGGGGCGTCGCTCATCACGATCGCGCAGATCATTGGTGTCGCTGCCAACACTGCCAGTCCAGCTAGCGCGGCGGGAAGCTGATTGTTCACCAGGCCGCGGAAGATCAACGGCCCAAAGAGCAGCAGGAGTGCGACGTACGACGCCACGGCAATGACACCGGCGACGCGGGTCCGCCTGCTCGGGCTGATCGTTCGGACCTGCCCAGCCGGCCAGGCCAGCAGCAAGCCGGCGACCAGCAGACCGAAAGGAATCCCCAGTGCGCCAAGTGCGAAGCTCGCCACAAGCGCAACCAGAGCGGCCACGAGGCTCAGGACGAGTCGTCGCGCACGGTTCCGCTCGGGGCGGTCTGCCGGTGCGGCGTCGTGGGTCGGATGATGCCGAATCCTCCAGCGTCGGACACCACTCCGAGTGAGTTCCGGAGTCGGCGGCATGTGCCGGACACTACCTAGTGTGCTGAATGCTCGCTGGCGCCGCGTTGACGGAACAGGGGGAGGACAGTCTCGTCCACGATCTCGACGATCACAGCATCGGGGATTGGTGGCCCATGGAACAGGAACTGCTCGCGCAGCATCGCCTGTGCAACGTCGAGGCGTCGCGAGGTGATGGCGTCGGCGTTGATCTCCCCGCGCTCGACCGCCCGGCGGGTGATCTCCTGCATGACTCGATGCCCCGTACCCCGGGAGTGTCTGCGTAGCTCCAGCGTGCGGGACGGGTCAGCAAGGGCGTCGCCGAGCAGGCCGCGCAATGCCTCGCCGCCAGGTCCGGCCAGAAGATCGGCGGCGACCCGCATAAAGGCGAGGGCATCGCCGCGCAAGCTGCCGGTATCGGGCAGGTCGGTGGGGTCCGGCGCAAGATGATGGACGGCGTCGAGGGCCAGCTCCATGCGGCTCGGCCAGCGCCGGTACACCGACGCCTTACTGGCACCGGCCCGCGCCGCGACTCGCTCCATGGTCAGCTTCGCGTACCCGACCTCGGCGAGTTCATCGAGCGTCGCCTCGAAGATCGCGCTATTGAGTACGTCGCCGCGACGGCGGGGCCGCGTACGGTGGTCGGTCATCGGCGTTGGCCATCCGTCTCGGCGGCGGTGACTCGGCCTGTGCTGCCGTTGACAGTAACCAGCTGACCGTCGGTGAGGGTAGCGGTGCCGATACCGGTGCCCATGACCGCGGGGATGCCGTACTCGCGGGCCACGATCGCGGCGTGCGAGCCCGGCCCGCCGGAGTCGACGACCACGGCTGCGGCGCGCTGGAACAGAGTTGTCCAGGCCGGATTGGTGTAGGGGCAGACCAGGACGTCGCCGGGAGCCAGTCGGCTGAACTCAGTGGGCCCGTGGATCACGGTGACCGGACCGGTCGCAGAACCGCTGCTGGCAGGCGTACCCGTAATGAGCGCGTCGCCGCGGTCGCGCTGCGGAAAGACCGCCGTGGGATCGATCAGCCGAACTCCGGCCAGCTCCTCGCGGCGCGCCGACCGGATGCGTACAGCGGCGCGTCAGCTTGCCACGCGTCGGTCGATTAGCTTGAGGGATCCTCGATTGCCTCCAGCTCCTCGAGCCGCAGATGGAAGACGTCCTCTGGTTCCTCGAGTACTCCGACATCCCGCAGCCGGCGGCCCATCTCCAGCAGCGACCTGCGCAAGATCGGCAACGGCATGAGGAAGTAGAAGTGGCTGTCCTCGCGGAACACGATCCCGGCGCGTGCCGCCGGCAATCCATCGCTCGATGCGGTCGCGTCGCCGACGACTCCCTCGCAGCAGCGGATGCTTCAGTAGTTCCGACATCGCCCGGTCAGCGTCCTCCGGAGGGCGCGGCGGCTCCGCAGCCAGCACGCTGATCAAGCCCAGTACGGTCTCCGGCGCCTCGCCTTGGGTGGGCGGCGTGACCAGGACCGGGGTGACGGTCTCGCGGTGGCCGTATTCAGCGAGATATGCGTTGAACTCCGCCTCGAACTCAGGGAAGGCCGCTGAGCGCCTTCGGATCGAGTTTGCTGATCGTTTCGCGCAGCTGTGAATTCTCGCGAGCGCGAGTGGCGAGCACCTCGAGGGCTCGGTTGGCGTCGGTGGTCCGGGTGGGGGCGCCGACCAGCAGATCCGCCAGCAGCGCGGATCGGCGCAGCAAGCGCAGCACGAGAAACAGCCGGAGCAACGCGAGCCCGGTGCGCGGCAGGTAGTCGATCCGCAGATCGCCGATCGGCTTGATAAGGGCGAGCGCCTTCCGCGGCATGGCCTTGAGCTGTGGCCATGGCATCGTCGTCAGGTCGCGGGCTGCGAGATCGCGAACTTCGCCCAGAAACTCGGCGAAGCGAGGATCGTCGGTCCAACTGCGCAGGGTTGTACCGACGCGCCAAGGTCGCTATGCGCCACGGCGCTCGCAGCACGCCGAGCGTCGGCCTCGGTGCGACCGGAACGAACCGGTCGACCACGCCGTACTCATCCTCCGGAAGGAACCCCTCGAACGCGTCTCGGATCCCGAATCTCCCGGTGACCCGGCCATCAGGCCCGCTGGGCCATACGGCACCCAGGTGCGTCATGTCGATCGGGTACGGGCGCACCGGAAGATAGTCGAGGAGTACCGAACCCAGCCTCCGTTGCGCAGCGTTCAGCTCGATCGGTGGCGGCGGAAGCGCGGTCATCGGGCGCGCCTGCAGCAACCACACCTTGTCCTCCGCGTAAGCCCACTCAATGTCCTGCGGACGCCCGAAGTGCTTGGCGACGGCGAGGCCGAGGCGAGCCAACTCTGCAAGCACGGGGTCAGGCAGTCGCTGGGTACGATCAGGGTCGCCGGGGTGGAATTCGCGGATTCGACCTTGATCATCGAGAACGTAATGATCCGGCGTCACTAGGCCGGAGACGACCGCCTCACCTAGCCCGATCGACGCGTCAATCATGATCGTCTCTCGGTCGCCGCTGACGGGATCGGCGGTGAACATCACACCAGCCACCTCGGCGTTGATCATGGGTTGCACGACGACCGCAATCCGGACTTCCGCGGAGTCGATGCCTAGCCGGGTGCGGTAGGAGATCGCACGTTCGGTCCACAGTGATCCCCAGCACTTGCTGCACCGCATCGATCAACTCCGGCTCACCCGTGACGTTGAGGTAGGTGTCCTGCTGACCGGCAAAGGCCGCACCCGGCAGGTCCTCGGCGGTGGCGCTGGAGCGCACCGCCACTGGACCAGCTCCCAAGGTCGGCGTAGGCATCGGCGATGTCGGCGCGCAGGTCCGAGGGCATCGAGAGGGCCTCGATGTCTGCGCGGATCGACGCGCTGTCGTCGGCGGCGAGCCGGTCGGCGATCCGCAAATCGAGCGGCTGGATCGCTGCGGCGTAGCCGGCGGTCGTGATGACGAAGCCATCAGGCACCGGTAGCCCGGCACGTATCAGTTCGCCTAGGTTGGCACCTTTCCCTCCGGCTGAGGGCACGTCGTCGCGGCCGAAGTCTGGTAGCGATGCGACGAACTTCATACCGTCTCCTTGACATAGGCGGTGGTGCGCAGCGGACGGGCCGGCAGTAAGACGGCGAGCACGAACGCCAGTGCGAGCAGTGGCGACATCAGGCCAAACACGATCGGCATCACCTGACTTAATGCGACGGCGGCCGGCGACCTGTTCGGCGAGCCTGGTGGTGATCAGCGCTCCCGCCACAGCGACTCCAGCGGAGGCACCGATCTGGCGGAGAAAGGCAACTGAGGACGTCGCGGTGCCGAGGTCGCCATAGGCGACTGAGTTCTGAGCAACCAGCACCATGACCTGCATGATCAGTCCGACGCCCAGCCCGATCAGTGCCATGATCGCGGTGATCACACCCGGGCCGCTGCCCGCACCCCAGGTCGCCAGCAGCGCCAAGCCTGCTGCGGCAACCCCGGCGCCCACCACCGGATAGGCCTTGTAGCGGCCGGTGCGCGTGATGAGCCGGCCGGAGAGCACCGTTGTGATCAGGACGCCGGCCATCAGGGCGGTCACCACCAGACCCGCGCCGCTTGCCGAGAGCCCGAGCGCGACCTGCAGGTATGCCGGCAAATAGGTCAGTGTGCCGAACAGTGCGAAGCCGACCAGAAAGCTGATCGCCACCGGATCGCGAAGCCGCGATCGCGAAATAACCGCAATGGCAGGATCGGGTCAGCGGCGAATCGGGTGCTGATGAGCCACGCCGCGGCGGCAACGACCGCAAGGACTAGCCACGTGGGATGCCGCGTCTGGCCAAACAGCACCACTCCAACGACGGCCGCGGCCAGCGTGAGCGCCCCGGCATAGTCGATCGGTGGCTGCCCGGTCGGTCGGGGGAGCCGTAGCATGACAGCAAGTACGACGAAAGCCACACGCCCCGAGCGGCGGATAGAGCGCGAAGATCCATCGCCAGCCAAGGCCCTCGACGATGAGCCCGCCAAGTACCGGGCCGCCGACCGCGGCGACCACGTACGCCGCGCCGATGTAGCCGAGGTAGCGACCGCGCTCCCGCGGGCTGACGATTTCCCCGATGACCGCCTGCGGGCCAACCATGAGCCCGCCACCACCGAGCCCCTGCACCGCCCGGAACATCGTCAGCAGCGCCATCGAGGTTGCCGTCGCGCACAGCGTCGCACCGACAACGAAGACCGCAACCGCGACCAGCATGGTCCGCTTTCGACCGAAGCGGTCGCCCAACTTGCCGTACAGCGGCATGACCGCTGTGGCCGCAGCCAGATACGAGATCACAACAGCAGGCATTTGATCGAGCCGGCCAAGATCTTGCGCGACGGCCGGCAGGGCAGGCGCCATGATCGTCTGGTCCAAGGCGCCGAGCAGCATCGCCAACAGCAGTCCCGGCAAGACCCGCCCGACCGACGATGGTGCGGCTGCATGCCACTCGCCCCCTAGAAACGCTCCGTTCTCTAAAGCGTAAGGTGCATGCTAAGATACGCAACGTTCTCTATATCTGGAGTTGAGGTCGATTTACCCACGACCTTCCGGGCGGTCACCCTGGAGCTGCGGCCTGCTCGGCCAGTTCACTCTTGAGTTGAGGATCGCTGGTTCGTCTGGAGTGAGATCTCCAGGGAATCTCGCTGCTCAACCCTTGCTGGGTCGCCAGATGTCTGCCGCGATCTCACGCATCTGCTCGCTGAAGATGCCGGTTGGGTTGGCCTCGCGCAGCAACCGCCGAAGATCGGCTTCGAACGCGTCACGGCGTCCCTCGAACAAATGCGGAGTCGAGCTGGAGAGCGAGAAGATGCCAGCCACAATTTGATCACTGCTGCGCTCCACGATGTCCCCTGGAACCTCGATCCGCTGCGGGCCGCTGAAACCGGCGGCCCGGTAGACCTCCTCCTCGCGGTTGGCTTTCTCCGGCGACAGAAAGCCCTTGGTCTTTCGAGTCACCGGCCCGAGGTAACTCTCGACCAGCGCGCTGATTGCCGCTCGCGGCGGCCTCGGATGCGGCATAGCGGCATCGGTATCGACTCCCTGGTGGGTGGTGGCGTGAACATGCACACAAGCTCCGCCGTCCTCGAGCATTCCGAGCGCCGCGCGGGCCACCCGGAGCTGATCCATCCAATGGAAGGACTGGGCGAAAGTGATCACTCGGTATTGGCCTAGGCCTGCCGGCAACGCCTCGGCACGCATGAACAGCCACTCGACGTTGCCAACCCCGGATTGCACCGCCAACCGCTGTGCTTCCGCCAGCATGTCCCGATCAGCATCGAGGCCGGTTGCCCGCTGGAACCAAGGCGCGAGGAGCAGCGTAAGGGAACCCGGACCGCAGCCAACATCCAGCAGGCGACCGAGTGCCGTCAAGCCTCAATTGCTGGGCAAGGGCCTCAGCGAGCGCAGTCGGGTAGCCAACGCGACCTATCGCGTAATACCGAGCACTACCCGCATAGAGCGATGGATGCCACTGCAGGCCGGGCTCGACCACCTGATCAGTATCGCGCCCCAGGTTTGTTGAGTTCACCACTGAGACTGCCAGTGCGGCGGCTTTGTCTCGGCCCGGGTGATCAGCGAATTTCTCCAGGCCGGGTCCTCGATCGCGTTCAGAGCGCCCGTAGTCGGAGCGGAAGAGCAGCGCTGGGCAACACAGTTATGGCGGCATGCAGGGGCACCGAGCTCAGCGGCGATTCCAGCATGAATGACTGGAGGACGGCGGCGATCACGATCGGAATCTCCAGCATTGCGATCTGCATGCCGATGCATGCGCGCGGCCCGGCGCCGAAGGGCATCCACGCATACCGATGTCCACCCGGGAACTGTCCGGCCGGAACGTCGAAGCGCACCGGATCGAAGACTTCAGGCTCGGGCCACACGGCAGGTGAATGGTGGATGCCCCACACCGATACCTCGACCCATGATCCTGCTGGAATGTGGAAGCCCCCGAGGAGCTCGTCGTCTCGGGTGCTTCGGTTCATGCCGTGGGCACCCGGATAGAGCCTCATTGATTCACGCAGAAAGTGGCCAGTCTGCTCCAGTTGGGGAACCTCCTCGGCCGAGGGCGCCCGTCCGTGCAGCCGTTCCATGATCTCCTCGCGTAAGGTCGCTTGCCACTGCGGGGCCAGTGCCAGCTGGAGGAGGGTGCAAGCGAGCGTCACCGCTGTTGTCTCCCGGCCTGCGATAAGGAAGAGCAGCACCTGGTTGGCGATTTCAGTCTCGCTGAGCCGGTCAGAGGCGTTCTCGGCGTCGCGTGCAGCAAGCAGTAGGTCGAGCATGTCCGCAACCGGTCGCTTCAGTCGTTCGGATTGCCGCTCTGCGATTATCTCGTCGACGATGCGGCGGACCTGCGCCAGCTCATAGGTCAGCCGCTTGTTGTGGGGTGTCGGCAACCAGCGTGGCATCGGGTGTGGATTTACGAAGCGGCGAAGCAGCTCCTCGTTGACGATCTTGAACCGGGTCAGCTGAGGGATGGCGCGCGTCACGTCGGCGCCGAACAGGATGCGGCCAATCACTTGCGAGGTAATCCCCACCATCTCGGGGTACAGGTCGACGCTGCGGCCCTCTGCCGCGGCGGCTTGCCAGCGCTCGACCAGGCGCTCCGCCTCCTCGATCATGATGTGGACGTAATCGCCGGCGATGCGGCGCCGCGTGAAGATCGGCGCCAGGAACCGGCGCTGTCGGTGCCAGCTCTGGTCTTCGCTAGTGAGCAGATTCTCGCCCAGCTCGCGGCGTAACTCTCGATAGCCTGGACCATTTTTGCGGAAGCGGTCCGGCTGACCGAGGATCTCGGCAGCGAGCTCCGGCGATGACACGCTGTAGAACGTCACACGCCACCCAGGTGGCCCAGCACTAATGCGAGCAAGTCCACCAATCTCGTTGGCCGCGCGAGAGATCGTGCCGAGATAGTCGCGACGCAGCTCACGTACTGATCCGAGTACGGGCGAACCACTCAGCCGCGGGACGCGTTGGGCACCGCTGGCGGTCCTCACAATCTATGAGGCTAGACCGTGTCGCATGATCGAAGTCGACCAGTTACAGAAGCCATGCGACAGTGGCGACATGGAGCTACTGCGTTGGGAAGTGGGTGATGCCACGGTCTTCCGCATTGCAGACGTGGACGCCACGGCGGCGCTCCAAGGGCTGATTCCCAAGTTCAATACGGCTGCTGTCTCCCGTGCGGCATGGCTGACACCCACTTTTGTTGACGAGGTGGGTCGTCTGAGGGGGATGGTGCAGGCGTTCTTGATCATGATCGGTGGCCAGGCGATCATCGTTGATCCGGGTGTCGGCAATGGGAAGAGGCGGATCGCTGTCCCAGGCTGGAACAACTTGCACACCGCGTTCCTCGACCGGCTGCGGAGCACCACCGTGGAACCTGACGAAATCGATCTCGTCGTCAATACCCACTTGCATTTTGATCACGTTGGATGGCACACCCGGCTGGTCAATGGGGACTGGCGGCCGACCTTTTCCGCAGCTCGATACGTGATGTCGGCCGAGGAGTTTCGCTATTGGCAATCCACACCCGAGAACGAGATTGTCGACCAGCACGCCGGTTTCTCCGATTCTGTTTTGCCGGTATATGAGGCGGGGTTGGTCGATCTGGTTGCCGATGATCATGTGGTCAGCGACGGCGTCCGGCTGCTGCCCTCGCCCGGCCACACACCGCATCACGTCAGCGTGATGATCGAGTCACGCGGACAATCCGCGGTGATTACCGGTGATGTGATGCACCATCCGTGCCAGATCGCCTATCCAGATTGGGGTGCGTCCGACTTCGATGCCAGTCAAGCTCAGGCTTCGAGGTTGAACCTCATCGAGCAGTTCGCCGATTCCGACACACTGATCATCGGTACCCATTTCGCGGATCCCGTTGCCGGACGCATCCGACGGGAGGGTACGACGTTCCGCTTGATGTCTGCTGAGGAGTAGCTGGAGTGCCGGCCTCCGACGGCGTCAGTTGTCGCTGACGGTGTCGTCGCTGATCATCCTGACTGCGTGCCTTGGTCGGGTATCGACGGTCAGCTGGAAGACATCGGGACGGTGGTAGTGACCGACCGGGTCGAACAGGCGTCGCGTCTCGCTAACCCGTGTCAGGTCGACCGCGGTCGTCAGGATGCCCTCCTGGTAACGGAGCGGGCCGGCGACGATCTCACCGCTCGGGTTGCAGATGACGCTGTTGCCCGGCTCGACCCACTCGGCTTCGTCCCCATCCATCACTCTCCACACGCGGTCCCGGTCCGGGAAGTCGGCGGGAATCTGGTCGACTCGCACACACGGGTTCACGCCCACCACCCATACGCGGCCCTCCCGGGCGATGTGGCGCATAGTCGCGATCCAGCCGTCGCCGCGGGCTAAGGTCGGTGCCACCCAGACCTCCACGCCCTGCGCGTAGAGATGGAACCGGGCCAGCGGCATGTAGTTCTCCCAGCAAATGAGGCCGCCGATCCGTCCTAGCTCGGTGGGGACGACATTCAGCATTGAGCCGTCGCCCATTCCCCACACCGTCCGCTCCGAGCCCGTGGGCATCAACTTTCGGTGCTTATCGATCATCCGGCCGTCGGGCCCGAAGTACAGGATCGTGTTGTAAATCGTCGTTCCGTGGGGTTCGCGCTCGTCCACTCCTAGCACGACATATGCACCGGCCGCTTGAGCCGCAGCCCCGATGCGGTCGGTGGTCGGGCTGGGCACAACGACGGCCTGGTCGACCAGCCTCGCGAACCACGCTTCGTCGCCGTCCCAGATCGGCACCGCGTCGATCCAGATCGGCGTTCCCGGCACGAACACCTCGGGAAAGACAATCAACCTAGCTCCCGTGGCGGCAGCTGAGGCGATCAGCTCCTCGACCTTGCTCGTCGTCGCCTCGCGATCCATCAGCACGTACGCGGCCTGAACCGCCGCCACCGTAAAGGATTCAGGCACGCCGCACGCCTCCATCAGCCGATCGGGACGGAAATACCGATCCCACCGCGGGTGTCGCCGCCATAGCGGGCAGATCTCCATGTCGAGGTCCAGCCTACGGATCTGCTTGCGAGCCTGCCGCGCGGCGTCGTCCAGCTGATCAGCCGGCACGATCCAGGCAATCTCGAACTCCAGCCCGTCGGGGTCTTTGCCGTAGAGGCTCTTCGTAGTGCCGTGGTCGGACGAACCGGCGAGGGCGTCGTTCTGGGCAAGCGAGGCCGCCAACTGCTTCATCTCCGCCAGCGTGTTGATCTCCCAGGCCAGGTGGTAAAGCCCGACCGTCGTGCGTCCCGCACCGGACGATCCTGCATTGGATCCGATCTCGAACAGCCCCAAGTCGTGGTCGTTGGTCGAGCCGGGCGCCTGGAGGAACGCCGCACCGGCGAATCCCTCAGGAGTCATGTCGATCCGTCTGAAACCCAATACGTCGGTATAAAACGCTACGCTGCGCTCAATATCGCGCACGAAGAGCACTGCGTGGTTCAAGCGTGTGATTCCCATGAAATCCTTCCTGTCTCCACCTTGCACCAGGAAACCGGAATGATGCCGTATTTATTTCTCCGCAGCGGGCGGCGAATAGGATCGCTGGCACTGGCTAACGGGCCGGCATATTCCGACAGCGCGTGGGGAGTGTCGAGATGGCGGAGACAGTAGCCCTCGGACGCACCGAGGTTCGGGTACCGCGACTCGGGTTAGGTGTCATGATCTGGGGCGAAGCGAGCGGTGCGCAGCGGTTGATGCCGGCCAAGAGCGCGTACGGCGGGACGAACGCCGCTGATGAGCAGGCTGCTTTCGACGCCAGCCTGGCGGCGGAGATCAACTTCTTCGATACGGCGGCTATGTATAGCGCCGGTGGCTCGGAGCGCCGGTTGGGCGAACTGTCGGAGGGCAAGGACGTGGTGATCGCCACTAAGTTCCCACCCACCCCATTCGGACGCATTCAAGACATGCCCGCCGCGCTGGAGGCCAGCCTGGGCAATCTGCGGCGCAGCTCGATCGACCTCTACCAACATCATTACCCGACCCGGCGCGTGGAAATCCCTGCACTCATGGAATTGATGGCCGACGCGGTCGAGGCGGGCAAGATCAAAGCTGTCGGTGTCAGCAACTACTCCGCCACCCAGATGCGAACGGCGTACGAGGCCCTGGCCGAGCGCTCCATTCCACTCGCGTCCAATCAGGTCCAATACTCCCTACTGCACCGGAAACCTGAGACCAACGGCGTTCTGGACACCTGTCGGGAACTCGGCATCACCTTGATCGCTTACCAGCCGCTCGCCAGCGGCGCGCTCACCGGAAAGTATCTCGGTGGCACCCGGCCGGTTGGCATCCGCCGCTTCCGCACACCGTTCCGCGGGGGAAGATCACATTCGGTGGGGCCGATTGTGACACTGCTGCGGTTGATCGGCGATCGTTACGGCAAAACCCCGGGTCAGGTGGCGCTCCGATGGCTCCTCGAGCAGGAGAACGTCGTACCCATTCCAGGAGCGAAGAACGCCGCCCAGGTCACCCACAATGTCGGCGCCTTGTCGTTTTCGCTGACACCAGAGGAGATCGCATATCTCAACGAGGCGACCACGGCGTGGCGTTAGGAAACTCAACCTGATCATGAACTACGAAGACGCCAAGGCAAAGCTCTTGTGGAACTGGACACACGACGAGCCCATTGCGTCCGAGGTCTATACCGAGGCTGCGCTGCTGGAGTTTCCACAGTCAGACGAGAAGTTTCGCGGCAAGGAGAACTTCTCTGAACTCGATGCAACGCCGGAGCTACCGATGCGAATCAAGGCGGCAGGCATGGAGTGACGAACAGGGCGTTCCCGCAGGAACGCTTCATCCGGTGTTCTCGGTGCCGATCCGACCGGGTTGTTCACTGAGCAGTCAGGCCAAGAAGCGCAGCAGTGCACAAACGATCACCGCGAGCACCATCGCGAGCACAGCGGGCACGCGGAACCACAGCGCAACTGCGGCGACGCCGACTCCGGCGGCGCGGGCATCGATGACCAACTGCTGACCATGCGTGAAGGTGCCCGTCACGATGAGGGCGCTGATCACCGCCGGCGCAACCAAAGCGATGACTCTGGTGAGGGCCGCGGGTGGTTGCCGTCCCCCGGCAAGCACCGGACCGAGCGTCTTCATCAGCACGGTACCGGCGGCCAACACGAGAATCAGTAACCACGTTTTCATGCCTCATCTCCTGCGCTGGCTTGTGTCACTGACTGGCGCGGCGCGCGAAGCCCGATCAGCGCAGCGGCTGCCGCCACCAGCACCGGCACTCCTGGTGGGGCAACGGGTGTCAGGGCGAGAGTGATAGCTGCGGCCGAAGACCGCGACGATGATCGGACGAGGGTTCCGCGGCGCCGAGGAACCGTGACCGCTCTGACTATCGGCTGCCCGGCGCGCCCGGCGGCTTCCACCCTGAAAGCGCTGAGGAAACAGATCAGGCAGCAGCAGGCTGAGGTAGAACACAGGAAACAAGACATCGAGCCCCCAGCGGGCTGGGTCGCCGATCGCGCTGGCGCCGGCGACTCCCACGACCGTGCCGCCGATCCACGGCAGATACTGCAGGGGAGCCGCCCAAGCGATTGCGCTGATATCGAATCGGCCGCCTCCACGATGGCCTATGACGAACGATGCATCGGCCAGCAATGCCCCGGTGAGCAGTCGCCGCAGCGGTCCGCCCTTCATGGACGGAGCTATCGCGAACCCCATCGGCAAGAAACGGGTGTTGGCCAGCAGCCCCGTGCCGGCCGCGAGCGCAGTTCCGCCTCCAGAGCTCAAGATGCTGAGTGCTGCGAACTGCGCAGTGCCCGACCAGACGACTGCCGACATCACGACCGATGGCAGCGCGCCGAGCAGGGGAGCGGCCAGCAGCCCGAAGCTCATCCCGACCGCGGCTACGGGCAACGCGACGGGCACTGACGCACGCAGGCCTTCCGGCCAAGTTTTGGGATTCCATCTCACGGCTGGACGCTGCGCTTACGACCTGCCACGCGTCGCGTACGGCGTGTGCGTTGGCAGGGTCATGCGTGGTGCGCGGCGGGGTCTGCGCTTGCCGACCATGGACAGCAGCATCTGCACCCGGAAGCGGTGCCCGCGATAAGGCTCGAGGATTTCAAGACAGGCCTCGTCGTCGAGCTCCTCCCCGGTAAGGGCATAGCTGATGTCTCTGCCGACGTGATAGTCGCCGATGCTCCAAGCGTCCGGATCACCGTGCGCACGTTGTCGAACCTCAGCTGAGGTCCAGGGCCCAACTCCGGGGAAGCTGCGCAACGCCCGATCCGCCTGCTCGTACGACCCATTCAAGGTTCGCTCCAACGCGGCGGCCCGGCTGGCGGTCCTGACCAGCGTGCGACTCCGCCGCTGCTCGACCCCAGCAGCGAGGAAACGCCAGCTGGGCACCCGGCACCAGACCTCAGGCGTCGGCGGCAGGTACATGCCGTACGCAGCAGAGCCGGGCTCGCGGGCCGGCCCGGGCGCGGGCTCGCCGAACTCGCGCACCAGCAGCCGCCACGCGCGAAAGGCTTCCTTGCCAGTGACGACCTGTTCGATACAAGCCGGCGCCAGCGCCTCGAAAACCGCCTCGGTGCCACCGACTCGGTAATGGCCGTAGCGCTGCCATGCCTCGATCAGTGGGCCATGCTCGAGCCGTGGCCGGAAACCCCGCGGATCATCGGCTGCTCCGAGTAGCCGCGGCAGTTGATCAAGGCTCCATTCCGCTCCCTCACCCCACGCTCGAGCGGACACCTGACCGCCGTTCGCAATGATCTTGATCAGGGCCGGACCTGCAGGCGTACGCGTGGCACGCAGGAAGATGTCGCCGACCCGGCGATGGGTCGGGTCACCTGGGCCGCGGCGCAGTTGGCCGAAGATCGGCCCCATCATGACGGGGTGCTCGAGCCGGACGTGGCGGGTCAAGCCGTTCATCGAGCCTCCGGGCGGTTGATCAAGAAGACGCCGTCGGGGCGGCGCTGGAATCCATTGCGCAGCAGCACCGCCTGGGAGACGACATTGTCAGCATCGGTCTCCGCAACGACAATATCCGCTCCGTCCTGCCACGCTTGCTGCAAGATCAAGGCGCAGGCCCGGCTGGCTACCCCACGGCCACGCCAACCGGGTACCACGCTGTAGCCGATTTCGACCGCCAGCTCCGGGCTCGGCGGCCCGTGGAAGCCGACGTCGCCAACAACCACACCATCGACGAGGATCTGATGGATCCACCACTTAGGCGACTCACTGACCGCGCCCAGCATCGCCCTATGGGCGGCGAACAGCATTGCGATCGCATCAATGCTGTCGGGCAGCGGATACTCAGGATGCCAGGATGGCTGCTGCCATTCGACAAGCTCAGGAGCCAGCGCGCTCGCTTCAGGGCGCGGATTGCCCGGCCTCGCGGCGCGGAGCCTGCCGGTCAGCATCAGTCGCGCCACCCTAACCGGCAACGGCACCAGCCGTAGATCGTAAGCGGCGTGGGCACTCGGCTCTGACGGGCTCAGTCTTCGGTGGCTTGTGGCCATGGGTTCTTCCGGCAGCCCCCAAGTCCCTTGGTCTGCTGCATCATCACCGGCGCCAGCCTTCCCGGACCTGGGCAGTGCACATGGGTCTTGCCCAATGCATGTCCGAACTCGTGATTGACCAGATAGCGCCGGTAGTTGGTCAGATCGGAGCCGTACGAGTCGACGCCCAACAGCCAACGTTTGGCGTTCAGGACTACCCGGTTGCCGTTCTGGCAGGACACCTCGCCACGGGTCAGGTAGGGCGCGCACAGCCGATCGGTGGTCTTCGGGGTCACGATGTAGGCGTGCAGGCTGGCCGACTCGCCAACCGGCGCGAGTTCGAAACGCCAGCGATGGGTGGCGCGCCAACTGCGCTTGTCGTCGAGCACCTGCTGGATCAGGACGGCGGCCTTGTCGGGATCGATTGAGAGCCCGTCTTCAATCCGTACGTCGTAGCGGATCAATGTGCCAGACGAGGTCGTCGGTCTCAGATTCTTCTTGGCGGCCCGGTACGTGCCGGGCCCGCTCGCCGGCACCTCTACCTGTTGATGAACGCTCTTGGCTTTGCGCTTCGCCCGCAATTTGACTGGAGTCACGCCGGCGCCGGCCGACGTGGAAGGCTCGGCACGCAGCGTCGAGGATGGTGTCCCGGGTACATCGCTGCTCGGGGAAGCGACAGGAATGCCGGTAAGTGGGCCAGTGATTTGAGCGACGAGCTCGCTATCGGTGAGCACTGTCGGCAGCGTGCGTAAGCACAGCCCGACAAGGCCCAGAGCGATGATCCCGGCGATCAAACCGGCCGCACTTCGGCGGTGCCGTGCCGCCCGGCCAATCCCAGCGGAGGGATCGGACCTGATATGCCCGGGATGACGTGGGTTAGATTGTGGGCTGAGTTTGCTCCTGGATGCCTGGCGAGCCACTGTGCGACGCGGCTGGATGCCGTCCCGACTCGCCCCAGGTAGCCGACTCACGGGGACTAAGACTAGGCGGCATCGTGGCTCACTCGCACTCCAGTTCGGAGCATCTTTCAGATATCGGTCCGCAGCCGTTGGTGAACCCCGACGAACTGCGCCACCATCAACGCGCCCTGCGCATCCTGATTGTGGTTCTCATCCCGTTGGCCATTTGGACCCTGGTAGGGCTGATCGCCTTCTGGCCGGGCGACACCGCAAGCCACATCAACACCGACGTGGCCGGCTACAGCGTTCCGGGAGTCACCTATCCGACCGCGCGGATAACCGGCATCAAGGAGATCTCGTGCGAGGGTCTTTCGGGATCCACTCCAGGGGCGACAAAGGCACGCTGCGCCGACGTGACCTCTGACCTGCTGGAGGGCGGCGACAAGGGCAAGGCCGTGACGGTGCCGATAACCGCCGCGATCTATTCGTCGGGAGTCGAGGTGGGCCAGGTCATCAAGTTGGTACGTGTGCCGCCGGCCGGAGACCAGCCGGCCCAGTACCAGTTCTCTGACTTCCAGCGGAGTACACCACTGCTAGTTGTGGCGTTGATCTTCGCTCTCGTCGTGATTGCGGTCGCCCGCTGGCGCGGCTTCGCCGCGCTGGTCGGTCTGGGCTTTGCCGGCTTCATCTTGGTCACGTTCATGTTCCCCGCATTGATAGCGGGGTCCAACCCGATCATGATCGGACTGATCGGTTCCTCGGCGATCATGTTCGTCGCTTTGTACGCCGCCCACGGCTTCAGCGCTCGCACCACGACCGCCCTGGTGGGGACCCTCTTCGGACTGATCTTGATAGCGCTACTCGGCTATGCGACGACCAAGTGGTCGCATCTGACCGGCGTTGCCGCTGAGGACGACTACGTATTGGCGGCTGCCGCTCCTGACCTCCGGCTCACGTCCGTGGTGATCTGCGGGATCATCGTCGCGGGCCTGGGCGTTCTCAACGACGTGACGATCACTCAGGCCTCCGCGGTCTGGGAGCTCGCAGACCAAGGCGCAACGCACAAGCATCTGTTCTCCCGGGCGATGCGGATCGGACGAGACCACA
Source organism: uncultured Actinomycetota bacterium (assembly GCA_963734005.1). GTDB lineage: Bacteria > Actinomycetota > Actinomycetes > Propionibacteriales > Propionibacteriaceae > Microlunatus. Next base: position 169,856 of record CAVTFS010000022.1, on the reverse strand, counting down.
TTGCCTCGACTGTCTACACCATCGCTTTCGCGACCGCTGGCGCGTCGCTCGGTGTGTTCCTGTTGATCAAGATCAATAACCGACCGCTGCTCGATGTGCTGCTAACCGAGCGGTTCGCGGCCGAAATGCTGAGCATCCTGGTGGGCTCGATCGGGCTCGTCTTGGCGGTCCCGCTGACCACTGCAGTGGGCGTGGCTGTGGTGCGCGCCAGTGGAACCGCTCGCCCGCTGGTGCGGCAGGCTGGTACGGCTCGGACTGTTGACACCGTCGGTAAGCAACGGCCGCCAGCTGTCAAGGAACGGGCGCTTCCGAAGCAGCCAGAACACCGCCCAGCGCAGGTGCCGGAGGCGACGACCACCAAACTGCCGCCTGTCAGCGTGCCGCCCCCACCCGCTGCCTCGAAAGGTGCCGAGCAGGTCTCCGATACTCAGGTCAAGCGCCGGCGGCTACGCCGTCACGCTGACGATGATTTCGGTGACTTCACCTACCTCCACGACCCCGTCGAGAATGAGCCAAAAGCGCCTGAATCTCGCGGTCGACGCGCGCTCTGACCTCGGTGGAGCGCGCGACCCCGCTCGACCTGTGAAGATCTCACGCTGCGTGGGATCTTGACTGCATGGCGTTGCATGCCACCTACAGCGTGAGCAAGCTGGGTACAGCCCACATCCCAGAAGGACGGCTCTCGATCGCTTGAAGCCGTCGCCCTTGAGCTCAAGTTGACTTTAAGTTGAACAATGGGACCATGCCTCATGCACTGATTACCGGTGCCTCGATCGGGCTGGGCCGAGCGGTGGCCTTCGAGCTAGCTCGTCGCGGCTGGACCCTCACCATCGACGCGCGGCACGCGGAGCCGCTTGCCAGCACCGCTTGGGCCCTGTCGGAACTCACCTCGGTCCGCGCGATTCCGGGCGACGTCGCCGATCCGGCACATCGCGAGCAGCTGGTAGCCGCCGTAGCTGCGGCTGAGCAGCTGGATCTGCTGATCAACAACGCAAGTGATCTTGGTGGATCACCGCTGCGAGCGTTGCGTGATCTTGAGCCTGAGGCGTACGAGCAATTGCTGCGTACCAATGTCATCGCGCCGCAGCAACTGATCCGGGCATTGCTTTCTTCACTGCACGCCCAGACTGTGATCATCAACGTGTCCTCCGATGCAGGCGTCGAGCACTACGAGACGTGGGGCGGCTACGGGTCGAGCAAGGCGGCGCTTGATCACCAGACGCTGACCTGGGCTGCAGAGGAGCCGGACTTCAGGTGGTACAGCCTGGACCCAGGCGACATGCGGACTGCCATGCACCAGGCGGCGTATCTGGGCGAGGACATCAGCGATCGTGCGGAGCCGGAGACAGTGGCCCCGATCGTGGTAGCCCTTGTTGGCTCTCGCCTGCCCAGCGGCCGCTACCGGGCTGCCGAGCTGATTGCAACTCTCGCGGAGAGGGCGGATTCGCAATGAGCGCCGTACTGGCGGCCCGGGCCTACACGCGCTTCGCATCTCCCGAGGACCATACGGCGACCGAGCCGCCCGAGATGCGTGGCCTGCGGCGCGACGGCGTACGGCTCATGGTCGCGAGCCCAACTGGCATCGAGCACACCTTCTTCTATCGCCTCGCTGACCAACTGGGCGCCGGCGATGTGCTCGTGGTCAATACCTCGGCCACCGTTCCGGGCCAGCTCGACGGCACACGGCAGGGCTCGGCTGTCGTCGTGCATATCGCGAACCGGCTTGGCGATGGTACTCGGGTGGTCGAGTTGCGCACAGCGCCCGACGCTTCAGCTATGGTTCTCGACGGCCGTGTTGGCGAGCACATTGGCCTCCCGGCGGGCGGAGTCCTGGAGCTGCTCGCGCCCTATCCGGAACCCAATTCCTCCCCCAGTGGCGTAGGCAATCGGCTGTGGCGTGGCCGGGTCATGATCGAGCAACGCCTTTCTGCTTACTTGCGAGAGCATGCGCGGCCGATCAGCTACGGCTACCTCAATGGCTCCTTCCCCATCTCGGCCTACCAGACGATCTTCGCCCTCTGCCCGGGCAGCGCGGAGATGCCGAGCGCGGCCCGCCCGTTCAGTGCGGAACTGCTCGCTCGACTGGTGGCCCGGGGCGTGATCTTCGCGCCCATCACGTTGCACACCGGATTGTCCTCGCAGGATGCTGGCGAGGCTCCGCAGCCGGAATGGTTCGAAGTCAGCGAGACGACAGCCCATCTAGTCAACACGAGCAAGGCGCGTGGCGGCCGCGTGATCGCGGTTGGCACGACGGCGACGCGTGCAATCGAGTCCGCTGCCCAGCTGGACGGGCGCGTGACGGCCGCCTCGGGATGGACCAACCTGGTGATCTCCCCAGAGCGACCGATACGCGTTGTCGACGGGCTGATCACTGGCTGGCACAACCCTGAGGCATCACACCTGCTCTTGGTCGAGTCAGTGGCCGGAGCAGAACTGACCCAGCGCGCGTACGACGCGGCCGTCGCCGAGCACTATCTCTGGCATGAGTTCGGTGACTCGTGCCTATTTGTGAGGCTGCTCGCGCATCGCGCTGTATTTTGATTGCTCGCTTCGCTCGCTGCGATGTTCGCTAGGTGCCGCCGTCTTCGTCGGAGCTGACGGAACGGAAAAGCGTTGTTCCGCCATCTCCTCCTGCAGATCGGCGGCGCGAACATCGCTGTATTTTGATTGCTCGCTTCGCTCGCTGCGATGTTCGCTAGGTGCCGCCGTCTTCGTCGGAGCTGACGGAACGGAAAAGCGTTGTTCCGCCATCTCCTCCTGCAGGTCGGCGGCGCGAACATCGAGAATCCGCCTAGTTCGTCGTCGCTCGCAAAGGAAAAACGCCTCCGCTCCCTCGTCTATTGACATTGCTCGCTCCGCTCGCTGAGGCTGGCGCCTGTTAGCCACTGCCTTCCTCACTCGCTCGCAGACGAAAGACGTGTCTGCTCCCTCGCTCGTCCAGGACAGCGGCGCGCCAGCCTGGCTCACCACGGCGGCGCGCGATTCCCGACGCTCGCAGCCTGCGTTCCGCCCGCAGCAAGACTTAACGCCCAGGTAACGAGGCGTTGAGTAGGCTCCGCCTATGGCGGACGTGTTCTCCAACTACCGGACAGTTGATGCGTTCGACGAGATGATGGACGCTGAGGGCAGTGTCCGACCCTCCTACAAAGCCGTCGCTTCCGCCCTCAGCCGCTCAACCTCAGACGGTCTGCGTGTGATCGCGGAGTCCCTGGCCAACAACTACACCCAAGCCGGTGTGACTTTTGATGTCGGCGGTGTGGAACAGCCATTTCCACTCGACCTTGTGCCACGCGTGATTGCGTCGCCGGAGTGGGAGATCATCGAAGCCGGGGTCGCCCAGCGGGTGCGGGCGCTCGAGGCGTTCCTGGCCGACATCTACTCCGACGCGCGGGTGATTTCCGACGGGGTCATTCCCAGCCAGCTGATCACTTCCTCCACCCAGTTCCACCGGGCGGTGTGGGGCATCGAGCCTGCCAACGGGGTCCGCATTCACGTCGCCGGCGTGGATCTGATCCGCAACCCCGCAGGCGACGTACGGGTGCTGGAGGACAACGTCCGCGTGCCGAGCGGGGTCTCGTACGTGATGACCAACCGCAACGCGATGATCACCGCGATGCCCGAGGCGTTCGCCAACCAGCGCATTCGACCTGTGGCAGGTTATCCAACACGCCTTCTCACGGCTCTGCGCAAAGCGGCGCCGGCCGGCATCGACGAACCGACGGTTGTCGTACTCACCCCTGGCGTCTACAACTCTGCCTACTTCGAACACACCTTGCTGGCGCGCACGATGGGCGTCGAGCTGGTCGAGGGTCGTGATCTTGAGTGCCGTCGCGGCAAGGTCTTCATGCGCACCACCGCCGGACTGCAGCGAGTGGACGTCATCTACCGCCGGGTCGATGACGATTTTCTCGATCCGGTGCACTTCCGCAGCGACTCGATGCTCGGCGTGCCCGGCCTGGTGAACGCTGTGCGTACCGGCGGTGTGGCGCTGGCCAATGCCATCGGAAACGGGGTGGCAGACGACAAGTTGATCTATACCTACGTGCCGGACTTGATCAAGTACTACCTGCGGGAGGACCCGGTCATCGCCAATGTCGATACCTGGCGCTTGGAGGACGACGCAGCGCGCGAGGAGGTGCTGGACCGTCTCGAGGAACTGGTCATCAAGCCGGTTGACGGCTCGGGTGGTAAAGGCATCGTGATCGGGCCGCGGGCCACCAAGGCTGAACTTGATGCGCTACGGAATCGCGTAACGGAGGACCCTCGGGGTTGGATCGCGCAGCCGGTAGTCCAGCTGTCCACCGTGCCGACGCTGATCGAGGACTGCCTGCAGCCCCGCCATGTCGATCTTCGGCCGTTCGCGGTCAACAACGGCGAGCACGTCTGGGTGCTGCCCGGCGGGCTTACCCGGGTGGCTTTGCCCGAGGGAGAGCTGGTCGTCAACAGCAGCCAGGGCGGCGGAAGCAAGGACACCTGGGTGCTCAGCCCACCGCCGCATCGATCATCGGCCAATCGTCGGGCCCCGACCGAGCACAGCGACGATCCCGATGATCACGCCAAACTACGGTCCGACGTACCGCTGACCGTGGCCAACATTCCAATCACCGTGATGTCCAAAAGCTCCGACACGCAGCGGCAGCAGCAAGATCAACAACAGCAGGCCGACCAGCGGAGCCGGAGATGTTGAGTCGCATCGCCGAATCCATGTTCTGGATCGGCCGCTACGTCGAGCGGGCAGAGGACACGGCGCGCCTGCTGCAGACCCACCTGCGGATGCTCATCGAGGACACCACGGCCGCTGAGGTCGATGCCTGCCGCAATCTGCTGGCGCTGATGAATGTTGATCATGTCAAGGACCCGACGCTGAACGACCTGTTGCGGGTGCTCGGCTACGACCCGGCGGAGCCAACCTCGATCTACTTCTGCTACGCCGCGGCTCGAGACAACGCGCGCCGGGCCCGCGAGGTGATCCCGCTGGACCTCTGGGAGTGCGTGAACACGACCTGGCACCAGCTTCCGACTACGCCGTTTGGAGCGAGCGGCGCCCATGTGTTCCTCAGCTGGGTGCGTGAGCGCAGCGCCATGTTTGCGGGCATCTCCCGCAGCATTATGGTCCGCGATGACGGCTGGGAGTTCATGTCCATGGGACGATCCTTGGAACAGGTCGACATGACGTCGCGGCTGGTCGCATCGGCGTCGCTCACTCACGGCGGCAGCCAATGGCCTTCGGTGCTGCGGGGTTGCGGCGGGCACGACGCTTTCTTGCGGACGTACCGCGGTCTTTACACCGACCGCGAGGCGGTGAAGTTCTTGATCGTGGACGCGCGGTTCCCGCGTTCGATCATGCACGGGCTGATCGCTGCTACCGACAGCTTGCAAAAAGTGGCCCAGAACAACATGCTGACCGCACGCCACGCCCAGACTGCGGTCCGCTCACTCGGCCAGCTCCGGGCTCGCCTGGAGTATGCCGATCTTGATGATCTGCTCGATAACCTCAACCGTGAGATGTCGGCCGTGCAGGATGTCGCAGCACAGGTGACGATCACCGTCTCCACCAGCTATTTCGCCGCTGCGGACCCGACCGCTTGGATTACCGAAGGGACCCGTTGAGATGCGGTTGAGCATTGATCATCAGACGGGGTTCCGGTACGCGACCCAAGTCAAGTCCTCCTACAACGAGGCGCGGATGACGCCTGCCGAGACCGACCACCAGACGGTGTGGAGCAGCCGGGTCAACATCGAACCTGCAACGTGGAGCTTCAGCTACACCGACTACTGGGGCACCACTGCCACCACGTTCGAGGTGCACGAGCCGCACCATCGGCTGACCGTGCACGCCCAGAGCGTGGTCGAGACCCATGGAGATGATCTTGCCTGGGACATCGACCGGCGAGTCGCGCCAAATGATCTTGGCTGGCCGGCACTGCGGGACCGCGCCGTGGTCGACACGATGGCGGAGTTCCTCACCGTCAACGATCGCACACGGCCTCCTGAGGAACTGTCCGGCCTCGCCGCGATGACAACAACACAACCGCCTCGATTGGCGGCCCTGGACGTGTGTGCCTTGATTCATGATCGTCTGAGCTACGAGCGCGGCTCAACGAAAGTCACCAGCACGGCCAGTGAGGTCTGGGAGCTAAGTCGGGGGGTCTGCCAGGACTACGGCCATCTCGCACTGGGCGCGCTGCGGTCGATGGGCCTGCCCGCTCGTTACGTATCCGGATATCTACACCCGGGCAGCGGGGAACCGAACAAACTCGTGGAAGGTGAAAGCCACTCCTGGGTTGAATGGTGGTGCGGCAGCTGGGTGGCGTACGACCCGACGCTGTGCCGGCGGCTGACCGACGGATATGTCCGGGTCGGCCATGGCCGGGACTATGGCGACGTCGCTCCGCTGCGCGGCACGTACTCCGGTGGACGCTCGGAAATGTTCGTCACTGTGGAGATGACCGAGCTGGGCTAGACCGAGTCCCGACGCGTCTGGGCGCAGCTGTCGTGGGCCGATATCTTGTCGGCATGAGCAACTACGGGCAGCAGCCGCCCTACGGGCAGAATCCGCCGAATCCGTACGGGCAGCAGCAGCCTGGGCCGTACGGGCAGCCGCAGCAGCCATACGGCCAGCCGTCAGCCGGACGCCAACCTCAGCCGCCGTATCCGGGACAGCAGGGGCCGTACCCCCAGCAACCCGGTCAGTACCCACCACCGCAGCAGCCCTACGGTCAGCCCGGGCAAGGACCGTACGGGCAACAACCGACGCAGTGGACTCCGCAACCACCCGCCATGAAGCAGCCCGCAGTCGTGCAGCACTCCCTGCCTGTCGTGACGATGGAGACAATGCCGGGCCGCGAGATCTCCTCGGTCGTCGGCGACGTTGTCGGGGTTGTGGCGCGCACCCGGGAGCTGCGGCCCGACTTGCGCGGCGGAAACCCCGTGGACGGCTACGTCGTCATGCTGACCGACTCGCGTCAAGACGCGGTGGCACGGATGGTGGAGATGGCCGTGGCCGCCGGGGCGGACGCGATTGTTGGACTCAAGTTTGACTGCAGCGAGATCACCCAGTCACTCAGCGAGGTCGCCGCGTACGGCACGGCGGTGAAGCTAGTGCCGGAGGCTGGCGAGATCGCCGAAGCCCGCGCCGACGAGCTGAGCAGCGCACCTACCGAAAGCGGTGATCAGCCCTTGGGCGAGGAGGATACCGTCCGGACCTGGCCGCCGAGCTCCTGGCCGTCGAACGAACCCAGCCAACAATCTGCTGGCTCAGCAGGTGATCAGCGATAAGAATTGGGGCCATGACCGCTCGCGACAAACCCGGCCAAGATCAGGAGCCCGTGGACGAGACAAAACGCAAGTTCCGGGAGGCTCTCGACGCGAAGCAGCGTCGTAAAGGCGAAGACCACATCGATAACGCTCCGCAGCAGGTGCATGGACACGGCCCTGCTGAAACGAAGCGCACGTTCCGCCGGCGTAAGACGGGCTAGCCCCCCAGGCTGGGTAAGAGCGACTCAAGCGCACAGGCCGACGATCCGGTCTTCATCACGAGCCGCGACTTGGCTCGGTGCCTAGATCCCCCTGGCTGCGAACCCGCGCGTACCTACCTGCCCTGAGCCTGCCGCAGGACATCAGCCGCCTCATCGACAGGCCTCACTCGGATGCCCGCATTATTGGCGTCGAATCGCACCTCAGATAGGTCAGCCACGACCGCGTCGGCCTCCAGCAGCTCACGCGAGGTCGTCGTCACAACGGCCAGTGTGAAGCAACCGGCAGCCTGAGCTGCTTCGAGGCCTTTCGCTGCGTCCTCGACGACGAGGCAGCGTCCCGGGTCGACGCCGAGCCGACGTGCTGCTTGTAGGAACGGTTCAGGATGCGGCTTGCCGTACGTCACGTCATCGGCGGTCACCAGAACCGAGGGCGGCACCAGCTGCGCGGCGGCGATGCGTGCTTCGGCAAGTTGCACCGTGCACGAGGTGGCGATCGCATTCCTGGCACCCTCCAGAGACGCCAACGCCTCGGCGGCACCAGGGAGTACGACGATGTCGTGAAGGTCGGCCAGCTCGAGTTCGGTGATGCGCCGCATGGCGACCTCCTGCAGAGGTTCCGGTATCACAGCGCGCACGGTGGATGCTGAGGGAGTGCCGTGGTACCTCTGCAGATCCAGCGGGGCAACCCCATACTCGCTGGTCCACGCGGCCCAGGCCCGCACCACTGCCGGAGTGGAATCAATGAGCGTTCCATCCAAGTCAAAGATGACAGCCTCGAAGACTTGATCGGCCAACCGACCCAAACCCACGCTTACTCCTCCTACAGTTGACGAGCAGACCATCTTGGCTAACTACCGGACGCGCCCGGATAGTCCAGCTTGATGCAGATCGCTTTGACAAAGGCCTGACCTTATCGGAGGCCCGGACACACTGTTTTTACAAATTGCTTGTTGAGTGAGCACTCACTCATTAGGCTGGGCGGGTGACTCGCGCCGCGCCCTTACCCCTCGATGAGCGCCGCGCTGCGCTCATCGAGGCGACCGAGCCACTGCTAGAGCGATTCGGCCGCGACGTGAGTACCAAGCAGATTGCCGAGGCGGCGGGCGTTGCGGAGGGCACCATCTTTCGTGCCTTTGCCACCAAGGAGGAGTTGATTGATGCCGTCATCGAAGACGCCTTCGACACCCAGCGCACATGTGACGAGCTCGCGCAAGTCGATCTGGCCCTAAGCCTCGAGGAGCGGTTGACTGCTGCGGTGATAATCCTTCAGGAACGGCTGCGGCGGATCTTCTCGCTTTTCGGATCGCTGCGACTTCGTAAGGAGCCGCATGACCATGACAGCTTCCGAACCAAGCAGCAGGCGGACTACGAACTGATCAACCGTGCTATTGCGTCGCTGATCAAACCCGATCAAGATCGGCTTCGACTGGATGTGAGGGATGCGGCCAGCGCGCTGCGCACCATTACATTTTCGATCACTCATCCCATGCTCGGCGACCCGCGTCCCGTCGAGCCGCAGCAGATTGTTGATCTTGTTCTGTACGGCATCTGTCAGCAACCAGACAGAGAACGGACATCATGCTGATCCGTCTGCTCCGGAGCCACCTGGCTCCCTACAAGCGCCCGATCGCTGGGCTGCTGATCTTGTCGCTGGCCGGCACCATGGCCGCGCTGCTCCTGCCCAGCCTGAATGCGGCGATCATTGACAACGGCGTCGCCAAGGGCGATACAGCCTACATCTGGCGTACGGGCGGCAAGATGCTGGCGGTCAGCTTGCTACAGGTCGGTTGCTCGATCTGGGCGACGTACCTGGGTGCGAAGACGGCGATGAGCTTCGGTCGTGACGTACGTGCGTCGATCTTTGGTCGGGTGCTCTCCTTCTCCTCTCGTGAGCTCAACCACTTCGGGGCGCCGTCGTTGATCACTCGCAATACCAATGACGTTCAGCAGGTCCAGACGCTCGTGCTGCTGGGCAGCACGATGTTCGTGGCAGCGCCGATCACCATGATCGGCGGCATCATCATGGCGCTCCGCACCGACATTGGGCTGTCCTGGCTCGTCGCGGTGTCGATGCCGGTGCTGGCGCTCTCGATCTTCCTGGTAATCCGCAAGATGAGCCCGCTGTTCCGGTTGCAGCAGACCCGAATCGACACGGTCAACCGCGTCCTGCGCGAGCAGATCACCGGCATCCGGGTGGTTCGCGCGTTCGTCCGCGAGCCGTACGAGACGGCGCGCTTCGCACAGGCCAACGCCGAGCTCACCGCCACTGCCACTTCAGTGGGACGGTACGTGGCAACAATCTTTCCGATCGTGATGTTCATCCTGAACGTTTCCAGCGTCGCCGTGCTGTGGTTTGGAGCCCAGCGCGTCGATGCGGGTGAGATGCAGATCGGGGCGCTGACAGCCTTCCTGACCTACCTGGTCCAGATCTTGATGTCGGTCATGATGGCGACGTTCTTGCTCATCATCGCGCCGCGCGCCGCAGTCTGCGCTGAGCGGATCCAAGAGGTGCTGGATACCGACTCTACGGTCCTGCCCCCGGAGCACCCGGTCACCACACTGCGAGCGTCCGGGCTGGTGGCATTCGACAATACGGACTTTACTTATCCGGGAGCCGACTCCCCGGTGTTGCGGAACATCAGCTTCACCGCCGAGCCCGGGCAGACAACGGCGATCATCGGCTCGACCGGCGCGGGCAAGTCCACCCTGATCTCGCTGATTCCGCGGCTCTTTGATGCCACAGGCGGCTCAGTCACGGTAGACGGTGTCGAGGTGCGCGAATGCGATCCTGAGCTGCTCTGGAGCCGGATCGGGCTAGTACCGCAGAAGGCGCTTCTCTTCTCAGGCACTGTCGCCAGCAACCTTCGGTACGGCAATCCAGACGCCACCGACGAGGAGCTGTGGCGCGCTCTTCGGGTGGCTCAGGCGGAGGACTTCGTACGCGAGATGCCCGGCCAACTGGACGCACCGATCGGCCAGGGTGGCATCAATGTCTCCGGCGGTCAGCGACAGCGGCTATCCATCGCGCGGGCACTGGTGAAGCGACCGGAGATCTACGTCTTCGATGACTCCTTCTCGGCGCTTGATGTTGCCACGGACGCGCGGCTGCGTACCGCGTTGAAGCGGGAGACAGCCCAGGCTGCGGTGATCATCGTCGGGCAGCGGGTGGCGACCATAGCCGACGCGGACAAGATCGTTGTGCTGGAGCATGGCGAGATCGTCGGGACCGGCACACACGAGGAGCTTCTCGCGAACTGTCCGACGTATGCAGAGATCGTCGATTCCCAACTGAGCGCCGAAGAGGCTGCGGCATGAGCGGCAATGGCCAAGATCGTATGCGCCCTGAGCCTGTCGGAGGGCGCAGCTCGGGGGCTTCGACAAGCTCAGGCCGCATCTCGGGCAACGGGCAACCGGTCCGTAAGGCACCTGAGCGCCCGAAATATGGCCCGCCGGGCGGCGGCGGGCGCATGTGGGGACAAGCACGGCCCGTGGAGAAGTCGCTGAACTTCTTCCCTTCGCTCAAGCGCCTGCTCGGACATCTGGCGCCAGAGCGGATGATCTTGATCCTGGTCGTGCTGCTGGCGGTCGTCGGCATTGCGATGAATGTGCTCGGACCCAAGATCTTGGGCATGGCCACGGACGTGATCTTCACCGGGATCATCGGCAAGAACCTGCCCGGCGGGGCAACCAAAGAGCAGGTCGTCGCCGAGCTACGGGCGCAGGGCAATAACACCTTTGCCGACATGGTGGAGCGGTTGAATGTGGTGCCCGGCCAGGGCATTGATTTCACTCTGCTGAGCCATCTCCTGCTCTTGGCGCTCGTTCTGTACCTGGTTGCATCGCTGTTCCTTTGGCTGCAGGGGTACTTGCTGAACGGCGCTGTGCAGCGATCGATCTACACCTTGCGTAGCCAGGTCGAGGAGAAGGTCAACCGGTTGCCGCTCAGCTACTTCGACAAGCAGACCCGCGGCGAGCTGTTGAGCCGGGTGACCAATGACATCGACAATATTTCGCAGTCGCTGCAGCAAACGCTGAGCCAGGTGCTCACCTCGGTGCTGACCGTTGTCGGTGTCACGGTGATGATGTTCATCGTCTCGCCCGTGCTCGCACTCATCGCACTGGTGACCATCCCGATAGCCATCGCGGTGACAGCGTTCATTGGCAAGCGCTCACAGAAGCTCTTCACTCAGCAGTGGAAGTCCACCGGCGAGTTGAACGGCCACATCGAGGAGGCGTTCACCGGGCAGTCACTGGTCAAGGTGTTCGGCAGGCAGCGTGAGGTCGAGGCGGTGTTTGCCGAGCGGAACCACACGTTGTACAGCGCCAGCTTCGGCGCGCAGTTCATCTCTGGTTTGATCTTGCCGACCATGTTCTTCATCGGAAACCTGAACTACGTGGCGATCGCTGTCGTGGGAGGGCTTCGGGTGGCCAGCGGCACCATGAACCTCGGCGACGTGCAGGCCTTCATCCAGTACACCCGGATGTTCACTCAGCCGCTGACTCAATTGGCGTCGATAGCCAACCTGCTGCAGTCGGGTGTCGCATCGGCAGAACGAGTCTTCGAGGTGCTCGACGAAGAAGAGCAGGTTCCGGAGGAAGCCAGCTCGCTCAACCCGACCTGTGGGCGGGTGGCGTTCGAGCACGTGTGGTTCTCTTACGATCCGGAGAAGCCGCTCATTACCGATCTGTCCCTGGTCGCCGAGCCGGGAAGCACGGTGGCCATCGTCGGGCCGACCGGAGCGGGCAAGACCACGCTCGTCAACCTGATCATGCGGTTTTACGAGCTGGACCGCGGCCGCATCACCCTCGACGGCGTCGACATTGCTACCGTGCCGCGGGCGGCGCTGCGATCCAACATCGGCATGGTGCTGCAGGACACATGGTTGTTCCACGGGACTATCCGAGAGAACATCGCCTACGGCCGGCCGACCGCAACCGAGGAAGAGATCCATGCTGCCGCTGAAGCAACCTATGTTGATCGCTTCGTGCATGCGCTGCCGGACGGCTACGACACCGTGCTCGATGAGGAAGCAAGCAACATCAGCGCAGGCGAGAAGCAGCTGATCACCATTGCCCGAGCCTTCCTGGCCGACCCTGAGCTGCTGATCTTGGACGAGGCGACCAGCTCCGTCGACACCCGGACCGAGGTGCTGGTGCAGCGGGCCATGGCGGCGTTGCGGACCGATCGGACCAGCTTCGTGATCGCTCATCGGCTCTCCACAATCCGTGACGCCGACGTCATCTTGGTGATGGAGGACGGCCAGATCGTCGAGCAGGGCACCCACCGCGAGCTGCTCGATGCCCGCGGGCCCTACTTCGATCTCTACAACTCGCAGTTCGCTGCAGCAATCGAGGAACTGGAAGAGGAGCGAAGCGCCCTCCCGGTGGGTGCCGTGCCGGGAGCTGGCCCAAGGCCGTTCTGAGTTCATTCAAGATTGCTTCGGTAGATCTGAGCGTCGCGTGAAACCAGTCAGCTCCGCCTCGGGGGCGATTCGGAGAAATGCGCGGGACAACCCTAGGTCGTGCGGAAGCACCGAAAGGTGAGGTTCATTCGTCGCCCGACCGGGCGCGCCGTCTTGGGGACCGCGTGCGCATAGTCGCTCTGCGACTCGTCGCGCATGAGCAACAGGTCACCGTGGCCGAGGTCCCAGTTCCACCGCTCGCGAGTCGCCCGATGCCGCAGCACGAACCGGCGCCGATCCCCCAGGCTGACTGAGGCGATGGTCGGTCGCGGACCCAGCTCGGGCTCGTTGTCGCTGTGGTAGCCCATGGAGTCAGTTCCGTCCCGATACAAGTTCGCCAAGCAGGAGTTGAAGTCGACACCAAGCTCTCGGCGAAGGCGCTCTTGCAACTCAGCGAGTGCCTTCGGGCATGGAGCTGGCTCGTTCACAATGCCGGAGTAGCGGTATGCGCTGTCCCCAATCCATGAAGTCAACCGCGGCGTGGGCCTCGTGCGGCCATAGAGGGTGATCGCGTGCTGCTCCCAGTCGATCTCATCTTCCAGAACTCTGAACAACCGATCCGCGTCCTCGATCCAGCCCGGGTAATAGCCGACACAGCCTGGCGCGTCGACCATGATCAGTATGCAAATCCGGCGGCAACTAGCCTGTTGAGGCGGCGTTGCCGGTGGCCGTAGAACGCGAGAGCGAAGATCCATGCGGGCACCGTCAGCGGGCCTGCGTGAATCTCGACCTCGTCTGTACAGCGGGTCATTCCAAGGAAGTCCTCGAGCACGATCTGGTGGTCCCACACCCTAATCAAGTCGCTGTAACCCGCATCGTGCCAGACCACGAGCTTGCCTTCGGCCGCCGCGGCGTCCTGCAGGGTCCGTTGCAGGTTGACGACGTGCTCGCCAATCGGGAGTCGCCCGCCAAGCAGCAGCCGGAAGCGATATTTCCCTGGCGACCAGCGCGCGCTGGCATCCGCCGGCTCGACAGCATCGAATACCAGCATGGGAGACGCCAGATAGTGAAACAGCGCAGGTCGCCCGAGCTCGCTGGCCAGTCGGTCCATTGAGCAGGGCAGCAGGCAGCTGCGGCGTAGGCGCATGGCGCCAACCTACAGAGCTGCGAGCGTCGCTAATCGCGTGCTCGCCGTGCTGAGGAGGAGTGAGCGGAGGCGTTTTTCCTCTGCGAACGACGACGAAATAGGCGAAGCCATGCGCGCGATGCGCGAGCAGCCCCGAAGCAACGCGTAAGCCAGACAGCATTGTCTGGCGACTCCGACGAGCGGAGGATGGTGAGGTGCATAGGCCTGACGAGCAGGACGCAGCGCGCGCCACGCGATGGTGGGCACGGCTCGCTGGAGTTGTCGCCGGCCTGGCCGGCCTCGGAATCGCCGGGCTTACGGCGTGGGTAGTCGCGCCGACCGGCTTTCCGGTACCTGCCGTCGGTGAGCTGATCATCAACCTGCTGCCGGCGCCGCTGGTCAACTTCGGCAAAGGGACCCTTGGGCTAGCCGACAAACCGGTATTGCTCGCCATCATCGTTGCCGCCGTCCTGATCATCTGCGGTCTAGCGGGCGAGCTCGAGTGGCGGCGCCGCTTTGCCGGCGCCGCGCTGTTCGCCGTAGTGGCCGTGCTCGGCTTGATCGGAGTCGCCGCACAGCCGGGCGTCACGTTCGCTGACTACGTGCCGACGATCGTGGGGCTGCTATTGGGCTACATGATCTTGAGCACGCTGATCGGCAAGCTGCAACGGTGGGGGCCGTCACGTACAGCCGCCGCGAATGGCGAGGCGCAATCCGTCGCGCGCCGGAACTTCCTGGCGTGGACGATAGTGGTCGGAGCTGCGGGTGCAGTCGCCGCGATCACCGGTCAGGTGCTTGCGAGTGCATCCTCAGCCGTCGACGCCGCACGCGAGAAGCTGAGACTGCCGCCGCCCACGAAACCGCCGGCCGCGCCGCCACCGGGCGCCGACTTTCACATTGAGGGCCTTACCCCCTATGTGACTCCCAATGACGACTTCTATCGGATCGACACCGCGCTGCAGGTGCCCACGGTCGATCCCGCAACGTGGACGCTCAGGATCACCGGGATGGTGGAAAACCCGATCCAGATCAACTACGCCGAGCTGACCGCGAAGCCGCTCGAAGAGCACATGACCACTCTGACCTGCGTCTCCAACGAGGTTGGCGGCGACCTGGCCGGCAATGCGCTTTGGCTGGGATTCCCGATACGCGAGCTGCTGGCCGAGGCTAAGCCACTTGCGGGTGCCGACATGGTGCTCTCGAAGAGTCACGACGACTGGACCGCCAGTACGCCACTCTCGGCACTCACTGACCCAGACCGCGACGCCATGCTGGCAGTTGGCATGAACGGCGAGCCCTTGCCCATCGAGCACGGATTCCCGGTCCGTATGGTCGTTCCAGGCCTGTACGGCTATGTGTCCGCGACGAAGTGGGTGACTTCGCTGAGGGTTACTACCTTCGCCAATGAGCAGGCCTACTGGACCTCGCTCGGTTGGTCGCCGCGCGGCCCCATCAAGTTGGCGTCCCGGATCGACGTACCGCGCAAGTCAACCGTCGATCCGGGAACCGTTGTGGTCGCCGGCGTTGCCTGGGCCCAACACACCGGCATCTCCGCCGTGGAGGTACAGGTTGACGAGAACGGCTGGCAGCCCGCCCAGCTCGCCGAGACCGTCGGGCCGGACACCTGGCGGCAGTGGAGATATGAATGGGCCGCCACCTCGGGCACCCACGCTGCTGACGGTGCGGGCCACCGACGCGAGCGGAAAGCTTCAGATCGCTGAGGAGGCGCCGCCTGCGCCCAACGGTGCCACCGGATACCACTCGATCAAGGTCAAGGTCCGCTAATTCACGCCGACTTGTCTTCAATGCAGCCGTGTTAGAGCACGACTGGATTCTGACAACTCGGCGTGCATTAGGTTCGTGACGTGCGCATCGCGGTAGCCCGGGAAGTGGTTCCCGGCGAGGCTCGCGTTGCGCTGGTTCCCGAGCTGTTGGGCAAGCTCCGATCCGCCGGTTACGAGGTCGCCGTGCAGACAGGAGCGGGCGCGGGGGCCCTCCTGACCGATGCCGCGTACGAGGCGGCCGGCGCCCTGGTCACCGAGCATCCCTTCGACCAAGCGGACTTGGTGTTGAGCGTGCAACCGCTTGGCGCCGAATGTTTGGCGCCGTTGCCATCTGGAGCGGCGACAATTTCGTTCTTTCCGCTGGCTGGGCGCCCCGGCGACATCGCCCTGCGCCGCGACCGGAAGATCACAACCTTCGGGATGGAGTACGTGCCGCGGATCTCCCGCGCCCAATCCATGGATGCGCTGAGTTCTCAGGCCATGGTGGCTGGCTATCGGGGAGCAATTGTCGCCGCCGAGATGCTGGGTCAGTTCTTCCCGCTCAGCATGACCGCCGCAGGCACCGTGCCACCGGCCCAAGTCGTTGTGCTCGGTGCTGGCGTTGCAGGACTGCAGGCGATCGCAACCTGCCGGCGCTTGGGTGCGGTGGTCAAGGGCTATGACGTACGCGCCGCTGCCGCAGAAGAGATTCGATCGATGGGGGCGCAGGCGATCGAGCTGCCGCTGCCGACGCTGGAGGGCGCTGGCGGCTATGCCCGGGAGATGACCGAGGATCGCGCCGAGCGGCAACGTGAGCTGCTCGCGAGCTACGTCGCTGCTGCTGACGCTTTGATCACCACAGCTTCCGTGCCGGGACGACGAGCACCGCTCTTGGTGACCACCGAGATGGTCCTTGAGATGGCGCCTGGATCGGTTGTCGTCGACCTTGCGGCTGAAGCCGGAGGTAACGTCGAGGGCGTGGTGGCTGGCAGTGTTGTGCGACTGGGTTCGGTGCAGCTGTGGGGTGGCGTGAACCTACCCAGCCAAATGCCCGCACCAGCCAGCCGACTCTACGCCCAGAACCTGCTGAATGTGATCATGCTGATGACCCATGACGGCCGTTTTGCGCCCGATTTTGACGACGAGATCGTCTCTGCGATGTGCATTACGCACGATGGACAAGTGTTTGACGGAACTAACACCGGAGCGAGCAATTGAACCCGGGAGCGAGCAATTGAACCCCGGAGCGAGCAATTGAACCCCGCAGCGAGCGGAGCGAGCAATTGAACCCCGGATCGCGCTCTGCTGTGCTGAGGAGAAGCGAGCGGACACGCTTTTTGTCTGCGAGTGACGACGAAGTTGGCGGATTGCGAGCGCGATCCGCAGCGAGCGGAGCGAGCAATTGAACACTGAACCAATTATCTGGCTGACGATCTTCGTGCTGGCCGTCTTTGTTGGTGTGGAGGTGATCTCCAAGGTCTCCTCTACCCTGCATACTCCGCTGATGTCAGGCGCCAACGCGATCCATGGCGTGATCTTGATCGGTGCGATTCTGGTGGCCGGTAGTGCTCAATCGACACCAATCCTGGTGTTGGGTCTGATTGCTGTGATCTTGGCATCGATCAATATGGTCGGCGGTTTCGTGGTCACTGACCGGATGTTGGTCATGTTCTCACGCCCCCGCCGAGAGCTAAAGAAGCAGGGACGCCAGGAGCTCGACCGGTGACGCTAGCGTGGGCCCAGCTCGGCTACCTTGCCGCCGCAGTCTGCTTCATCGTCGCGCTCAAAGGGTTGTCGTCACCGAAGACCGCCCGCCGCGGCAACCTGATCGGGGCGGCTGGCGCGGTGCTGGCATGCGTGATCGTCTTCCTGGTTTCCGACATCAACCATCTGCTGCCGATCTTGGCCGCCATCGCAGCTGGCACCGCGATCGGCGTCCTCGGCGCCTACCGGGTCCAGATGACGCAGATGCCCCAGCTGGTAGCGCTCTTCAATGGGGTGGGAGGCGGAGCCGCGGCCATTGTTGCGCTCATCGAGCTGACTGAGTTTGACGGAGGCTCAGCGCCGGTCTTCGACCTGATCGCCACAGCCTTCACTATCGTGGTCGGCTCGGTGAGTTTCGCGGGTTCTGTCGTCACTTTCCTCAAGCTGCAAGAGCTGATGACGACTCGGCCCATTGTGTTCGCCGGATACCCGATCTTGTACGGGCTGGGCTTGCTGGCTGCGGTCGCTCTCAGCGTCGGCCTGGTCCTCGCCCCGAGCCTGCTGTTCGCTGTGATGCTGGCGGCTGTGGGCGCCGGACTGGGCGTGTTGCTTGTCTTGCCGGTCGGCGGCGCCGACGTACCGATCGTGATCTCCCTACTGAACGCGTTCACCGGACTAGCCGTCGCCGCCAGCGGCTACCTGCTCGAGAACATCCTGCTGCTCGTCGCCGGCACTCTCGTTGGCTCCGCCGGTACCTTGCTTACTCGCTTGATGGCGATCGCCATGGGGCGGTCCGTGATCAACATCCTCTTCGGTGCACTGAAGGGTGGGTCGACTCTCGGCGCTACCACAGTGAGCGATCGGCCGGTGAGGTCCGCCGGACCCACCGACGTCGCGATCCTCCTGGCGTACGCCCAGCACGTGATCATCGTGCCCGGCTACGGGCTCGCGGTTGCGCAGGCGCAGCACACGCTGCGCCAGCTCGTCGACCTGTTGATCGAACGTGGGGTACAGGTCGATTACGCCATTCATCCCGTCGCTGGCCGGATGCCCGGGCATATGAACGTGCTGCTCGCCGAGGCTCAGGTGCCGTACGAGCAGCTCAAGGAGATGGACGAGATCGATCCTGACTTCAAACAGGCCGACGTCGCGTTGGTGGTTGGCGCGAACGATGTCGTGAACCCTGCGGCCGAGACCACGCCCGGCGCCCCGATCTACGGCATGCCGATTCTGCATGCCAACCAGGCGCGGCAGGTCGTCTTCATGAAGCGTTCGATGCGCCCCGGCTTCGCCGGCATTGAGAACGAGCTCCTCTACGAGCCGACAACGACGCTGCTCTTCGGCGACGCCAAGGACACCATGAGCAAGCTGCTCGCCGAGCTCAAGGCCCTCACCGTCTAACTCCTTTGACCGTGCCTGGCAGATGGAATACGCGGGCGCGGCCCAGGGCGGCGGAGCTCCTGTCTGCTCGCCGCGCCGCCTCGCCAATGCTGTCGCCAGCTCATCTCGGCCGGGCACGTCCCGACCGGCAAGGCCGGAAATGGTCCAGGCCTTCCGCAGTACGTGTTATTAGCGGAGGTTAGAACAAGATCAATTAAGCGTGCCCCAGCAGAGCAGTAACTCTGCCCGGGCTTGAAAAAGTTCGAACGCGCAGAACGCCCCTCTCCAGAGCTTGCTGCGGGTCCCGCCACAATGCAGTCGGGTCACGGCCAGGCGGTATGCGGTATCACTGAGGAATGCACGCTCATGCCGATGTGCGGATGTAGGAGACGTGCACGACGGCCGCGAGGGTCGAACGCCAACTTGACCGCGATGGCAGTCGGTTCGGCTGGATGGTGTCCGAAGGAGGGAGCCGCAGGTGTCGATGCATGTCGTCGTTGGCGCGGGCCCGGTCGGGGCCGCCACGGCGACGCTGCTGGCCGAGCTGGGCGAGCAGGTTCGGATCGTCAGTCGCCGTGGCATCGGACCGGAGCACCCGGCGGTCGAGCGAGTCGAGGCCGATGCCGCCGATGCGGACCGGCTTTCGTCTCTGACGGCCGGAGCCGCCGCGCTATATAACTGCGCCAACCCGCCTTATCACCGCTGGCTGAGCGATTGGCCCCCGTTGGCCTCGGCTCTACTCGCAGCGTCGGAACGCACCGAGGCGGTGCTGGCCACCGCCAGCAACCTATACGGCTACGGCCCGGTGGATGCACCGATCACCGCGGCGACCCCGCTGACCGCGACCCACCCCAAGTTGAGGCTCCGTGCGGATATGTGGCGCGCTGCCCTCGCCGCGCATCAGGCCGGCCGGATCCGCACCACCGAGATCCGCTCGAGCGACTACATCGAGGCGAACTCGATCTTCACCGTTGTCCTCACCAAACCACTGCAGTCCGGCGCGCGAGCATACGTGCCGGCGGCTCTGGACCAACCCCACAGCTGGACCTCGATCGTCGATGTCGCCACAACGCTGGTCACCGTTGCCACCGATGACCGCGCCTGGGGTCAGGCCTGGCTCACCCCGACCAACCCGCCGCTGACCATACGGGAGATCGCCACCCGGTTCACCGAGGTTGTCGGCGCGCCCAAACCGAAACTGACCGCGCTGCCGTATCCGGTGCTGTGGACCGCGGGGCTGTTCTCTCCTCTCATCCGGGAGTTGCGGACAACCCGCTACCAGTTTGTCCGCCCATTTGTGCTGGACTCCTCGCTGACCGAGCGCACATTCGCCCTGACACCGATCGATCTCAACACGGCCCTGGCCTCCCTCCGCCCCTGAAGATTGCGGCTGGCAGCCGCCGGCGAGCTCGATTACTGGGTCAAGGAACGGCGGGATCGATCAGGTGGTCCAGTACAGCTCGGCTGCTAACAGGTGATCGACGTCTGCGGTCCGGAGAACCTGACCTTCAACGAAATCGCCGACCGACTCATATCGGCGACCGGCATGCCGGTCATGGCCAAGCACATCCTGCTGAGCGTTCTCCGTACCAGGTCCGTGCTCGCCCGGCCCTTCTCTCCAGCCTTCGCGCGGAAGACTCAGGCCGCCGTGATCATGGACATCACAGACATGAGGGCCGGACGAGCCGCTATCGCGGGCATTCCGGCTACCACCTTCGGCGACTTCCTGAACAACCAGGCTTGCGCATCCTTTCGGCATCCTCAGGCTAGGGCGCCGCCTGCGAGAGCCCACCCCTGATAGGAATGGATCGGGTGCCGGCCAAGTCAACCTGGACCCGATCCGCCACATAACAGGAGAAGGTATGAACCGGCACGCTGTCTCCACCGAACACGCGCCCGCCGCGCTGGGGCCGTACAGCCAGGCCATCGTCGCCGGAGGCTTCGTTTTCTGCTCCGGAACGGCAGGAATCGATCCGGAGACGGGATCCATCCCGGAGGGAATCGAGGCCCAAACCGAGCAGGCCCTCCGAAACCTGGCCGCCATTCTCGACGCGGCGGGGGCTTCAATGACCGATCTGGTCAAGACGACCATCTTCTATTCCGATGTTGCTGACTTTGCGACCCTCAACGAGGTGTACGCCCGGCACATGCCCGACCCGCCGCCGGCGCGGTCAGCACCAGCTAATGTGCGGCTGCCGCGCGGCCTGCTGGTGTCGATCGACGCCATCGCCGCGCTCCCTAGCTGACTGGGCACTTGCAGTCTGCCGAAAGGCGTGCTCCGCGACATCGAGTCGGTCCTGCGGCAGGAGTGGCTGCCGCCCGGCTGGGGATTTCTCTCGGTGTGCGCTGGGTCGACGACCTCGCGTGGCCGTTCGAGGTCTCGCTGACGCGGTCGCCGCGTTTCGAGGACGCGATGGTGCTAGGCGTCGGCAATGCCGCACGGGCGCGCGCGCTGGGAGCTGCTGACCGGGGCGCCAGTGTCGTCATAACTGAATGGTGGCTCGCCCGGTCCCCGCGCCAGCGTTCTTAGGCATGGCGTACGGCGTGGTGTTTGCTGCTCGTAGCGTCTGTGGTCTAAGGCTGCGGCTGAACAATTGTCAGTACCGTCCGCGTGTCTCATCTCACACTTAGGACGAAAGGTCTCCCCACGCGGGCGCTCGGCGGGCGAAGCCGCCCTGGACGCAGCGCCCACACCGGCGGTACGGTCGGTGGGCCAAACGAGCGAGGCGGGCGCCCGCGTGTGGGAGCGGAGGAACCATGTCTGATGTTGGGAAGACCAACATCGTCGTCATGTGGACAGTCGGTCCCGAGGACGTGGCCGAGGGAGATCGGATCTTCCAGAGTCACGTCGATTGGATGACGGGACACCCACGGGACGGCGAGACGGCGCTGTTGTCCTACAAAATCTCGAAGGGGCCGGAGCCGTCGAATCCGGTCGACCCGAACTCGGAGCCGACCGGCAACACGATCTTCGTGCTCAGCGAGGTCTACGAAACACCGGCCGGCGTGCCCGAGCATTGGCGGCTGGCGATCGAGGGCTGGCAGGATCTCCCCGCCTTCATGGATTGGAGTAGCAGGGTCAAGGTCGGCACGCTGCACAGCGGTTCGGTGGTCCAGGGCCTCTGGTAGCCGTCTTCGGACGGGCGCAGAGAAATCTTGCAGGGCGTGTCGGTTTCGCCCGGGCTCATCCGACCGGTCGACCCAATCTGAGGCGTGCAGCAGATCAGCCAGCGCAATGGCATGCCGAGCGAGCCGCACATTGTGGCCGGCCCGGTGCGGTCCCTCCGTTTTGGGAGTCCCTCCCAACTTCGCCGGCTTGCTTGTGCTGGCGCCGCGCCTCGAGATACCGGCGGAGCGCGTCGGTGGTGCGGGCGCCGAAGACGATCGTCCGAGCGCGGGCGCCCTTGCCCGGGCGAGCACGTACTGGTTAGCAAGATCGACATCGTCCACGCTGAGGCCCAGCACCTCACCAGCGCGGGCACCCGTGTCGATGAACAACCTGATCAGCGCCAAATCGCGGCGATCCTCGAAGGTCGAGCCCCTGCATGCGGCGATGAGCCGTACCAGCTGCTCGTCGGTGAGGATATCGACGGGCTGCTCGGGCACGGTCGGCGCGGACATGCACTCCGTTGGTGAGCGGGTGATCTCGCTGTCGTCTACCATCGCCGTTGGCCCGTTCCAGCGCAGCCGCGAGCACCGCCGCCACCAGGTAAGCACTGACATCGGAGTACCAGAAGACCTTGCCCGGTTCCAACTCCTGCCGTCGCTAAACAGTCATTCCTGCCTGTTCTGCCAACCTCAGTCCAGGTCAGGCCTTGGTCACGGAGCTCCAGGATCTGTTGCGTGGAGGCGGTGTGATCTGGAGGAGCGCCACGACGCATGGTGACGCCCGCGCGGCGAAGTGATGGCCCGCGGCGGTCCAGGGAACGCCCAGCTCGGCACCGATCTGGCGCAGGGTCCAGCCCTGGGCGTACAGATCGGCTGCACGCTTGACGTCCACCGGGCCACGGTCACGAGTCTCAGGCGGATCGGCTCTAATGACAGCGACAAGTCATGGCTGTGAGCCGCCAGCGGGACGAAGATCAACAGCTTCTAACACTTGATCAACTGAGGGGCTTCGCACGGCTCACGCGACGTCTCGCCCGCCCGCATGACTCTAAGAAGACGCCGAGAAGGGGCCGAAAGCCTTACACCACCGGCGATCACTGCTTAGGCTGCCACGGACCATATCGCAGCGTGTTCGCCCCCGCCGCCGTGGAGTAGACACGCATCCCGAGCTACATCCACACCCACGCCCGCTCAGCCAGTCCGGCAAAGGAAATTTGTATGAGCGTCGTATCTGGCCCAAGCCGTGCAGCGGGGGCCATCCTCGAACCTAATGGGCCGTCAGCCTTGGTCCCAGCGGGCGGTAGCAGCGCTCGGGTGATCGGTGTCGATGTGGCTCGCGGCCTGGCGCTGCTGGGGATGATCGCTGTGCATATCTTCGACACGCTGCACGGCAACAACACGCCCAGCAAGACACAGCAGGTGATGGCCGGTCACGCTTTGGCGACCTTCGTCCTGCTTGCCGGCGTCAGCCTCACCTTCATCACTAGACGGAGCCGTACCGGCTCCGTGCTGCCAGATGCCGCAGCACTCACAACGAGGGCGCTGATCATCACGTTGATCGGGTTGGCGCTGAACTCCGCCCTCGATCCCGACATTGAGGTGATACTCCCCTACTACGGTCTGATGTTCCTGCTGGCGATCCCGCTGCTCCGCCGCAGCTCGCCCGTCCTGATCGGGATCAGCATCGGGTTGGTCCTTCTCGGCTCCGCTAGTCGTGCTCGCCAGCTTCAACACGAACCTTCCAAACGATGAGCCAACCCTCGCGGCGCTCATCCACCCCGTCGAACTGTTCAGCCCGCTTCTGGTCACCGGGAGCTACCCAATCGTGGCCTATCTGGCGTTCATCTGCGTCGGGATGGTGATCGGGCGACTCGACCTGACCAACCGACTAGTGGCGGTACGGCTCACCGTGGGCGGTGCCGTCCTCGCCGCCGGCTCGTGGCTGCTATCGACCCTCATCCTGTTCCAGTTCGGAGGCCTCCAGCACCTACGCGCCGCTGCCCCAGTGAAGGTGTCCGCACAGGATGCACAGAACATCATCTTGTGGGACCCCGACACCGTTTCGTCGTGGTGGTGGCTGGTCGAGCGGGCCCCGTACGCCACTACTCCGTTCAGGATGGTGCACGATCTCGGGATAGCGATGGCATGGCTGGGGTTGTCGCTCCTGATCACCCGTTCCCGGCTCGCCCGGCGGGCGCTGGGCCCGCTCGCGGCGGCGGGAGCCATGACGCTCACCCTCTACACCGCTCATGTGATCGTGCTGGAGGCCACCTCGTTCCTTGAGGACCATCCCATCCAACTGTTCTTCGTTCTGGTGTACATCGCCCTCAGCTTTGCCGCACTGTGGCGACAGGTCGGACGGCGAGGCCCGCTGGAGGCCGCGGTCACCTGGGCTTCCGCACGCTCCCGCCGAATGGTTGAGTCATATTCACAGACAAATCGGATAAAACAACCACAAGCCACGCCCCCCGCTTGAGAAGGCGAGGGCGTCACTTGTCTGCCCGGTAACGGCAGTGGCCTTCCGCTCGCCGCGGCACCCGTTCCTCGGACCGGTTCAGATCAATTTCGGCCGAAGACCCGGAATCCTCCCCCAATGGGAGCGGATCGCTACACCTGTCGATCTTGTAATCTTCCGACGGGCTCCATCGGCTTGGCGCCGTTGGCCAGCTGCGCCATCCTGTAATCGGTCTACGAATGACAGATGACAACGACAAGCAACGGTCACTCGCCTTTGAGCGCACGAAGATCAACAGCCTTGATCCACCGTTGACGGCCGTCTGCACCGCGACGCGACCCCACCATGCCTGGCGTTCTTTTACCCACCAATCGAGCTGGCCGGCTTTCCACCAGGTGGCCGTCTCCAGGTGGATCGTCGGATCGACTTCTCGGCGATCTGCTTCAGCATGCTGGTGCACGTCATCGTCGCTGAGATCCATATCTGATTAGAACACGCTTACGATTCTGGCATAACGGAGCACATCGGAAACGACGTGCTGCCACGTCCGGCAGACGCCCGGCGTTGCTCAGTGAACCGGCTGGGACTCATCGACCGTCGGCTGCACGCCCGGGTCTCCGACGTCGGCGAAGTAGTCCGACTGGACGGTAATGTCGGTGCCGTTGCCCACCTTGAGTGCCCGCAGCACCAGCGTCAGCAGCACCGCGACGACAATGTTGACCGCCAGCGCGGTCAGCGCGATGTAGCCCGAACGGCCGAGCAGCGGAACGACCGACAGCGAGTTGGCGAACGGCCGCGTGCTGCAGAGCGTGCAATAGCCGTACGCGACAATCGTGCCAAACGCCATCCCAACCGCCCAGCCGGCGAAGAGCGCCCAGCGGTGGAACCACCGGGTGAACAGCCCGAACACAATTGCGGGCAGGGTCTGGAGGATCCACACGCCGCCGAGCAGCTGGAAGTTGAGGGCGTTCTGCCGGTCGAGGAAGAAGACGAACAGCAGAGCCCCGAACTTCGTGATCAGTGAGGCGATCTTGGAGACCTTCGCCTCCTGGGCGTCGGTCGCCGCGCGCCTCAGGTAGGCCTTGTAGATGTTGCGCGTGAACAGATTGGCCGCGGCGATGGACATGATCGCGGCGGGGACCAGCGCCCCGATGGCGATGGCGCCGAAGGCGACACCGGTGAACCAGCTCGGGAAGAAGTCCTCGAAGAGCTGGGGAATCACCAGCTGAGGATTGACCGTGCCGTCCAGCCCGATCGGCCGCGTGCCCGCCTTGATGGCGACGTAGCCGAGCAAGGCGAGCAGCCCGAGCAGCAGGGAGTAGGCCGGCAGGATCGCTGCATTTCGACGTCCCGTGCTGCGGTCCTTCGAGCTCAAGGTGGCCGTGACACAGTGTGGGTACATGAACAGGGCCAGCGCGGACCCCAGGGCGAGCGAGGCGTACGCCCAGTAGGTGAGCTCGGTAGGGATGAAGATGCCGGTCGGCGTCCCCGCGGCGGTCTTCGTCGCCATCTTGGCTTGCGCGGCGTCGAAGATGCCGAGCCAGCCGCCGAGCTTGAGCGGGAAGTAGATCACCGCCACGGCGATCACGAGGTAGATCAGCGTGTCCTTGACGAACGCGATCATCGCCGGCGCGCGCAGGCCGGAGGAGTAGGTGTACGCCGCCAGCACGGCGAAGGCGATCAGCAGCGGGAGGTCGCGGGCCAGCGGACTGGCGCCACCGATGCCGACGACCTCGAGCACCGCCTGGATGCCGACGAGTTGCAGGGCGATGTAGGGCATCGTCGCGAGGATGCCCGTCAGCGCGACCGCGAGGCTGAGGCTCCGGGTGCCGTAGCGGCCCTGCACGATGTCGGCGGTCGTGACGTAGCCGTGCCGGTGGGCGACCGACCACATCCGGCCCAGGAAGAAGAAGATGATCGGATACAGCACGACCGTGTACGGCACGGCGAAGAACCCGGAGACCGCGCCCGTGGCCCACATCGCCGCGGGCACGGCGATGAACGTGTAGGCGGTGTACAGA
The DNA here is from genome assembly GCA_963734005.1 of uncultured Actinomycetota bacterium. Classification (GTDB taxonomy): domain Bacteria; phylum Actinomycetota; class Actinomycetes; order Propionibacteriales; family Propionibacteriaceae; genus Microlunatus. The sequence goes on along the minus strand of CAVTFS010000022.1, from coordinate 143,419 downwards.
TCGCCACCGAGCAGGAACCAGGTGGTCACCGTGCCGAAGCTCTTGCCGCCCAGGCCCCACTCGTGCAGCGAGTCGAGGTCCTTCGGCCGGCGCCAGCGGGCCGCCATGAACCCCATCACCGTGACCAGGGCGAACAGCAGGATCAAGACGATCAGGGCGACCCAGTTGATCCCGGTCACTCCGCCGACTCCTGCTCGCCGCGCGGATGTGAGCGCGCGTAGGCGTCACGCTCCCGCTTGAGCAGCAGGAAGCTGAGCGCACACAGCCCGGCCGCGAGGAAGACCCAGGCCAACTGGTACCAATAGAAGAACGGGAACCCGAACAGCCTGGGCTCGATGCGCGCGTAGGTGGACACGAGCAGCGGAACGACGATCGCGAAGAGGAGAATGCCCACGACGACGAACTTGGTCGGTGTTGGTCGCCATCGCGGATCGCCCGGATCGATGTCTGGCGGTGGGGGAGTGTCTGGTCTGGTCACCCGCGACCTCCTGGCTCGGCAGTCGTTGCAAACGCTACGCCCGCGGCCCGCGACGCTGCGTCGACACTCCGGCGGACCACGTGGGGCTTGCCCGTGCCATCGCTGAGCCATGACCCGGCCGCATGCCCATGTCCGACTCCCGGATTGGAGCCTCAGCGTCCGCTTCTACACTGCGCTGCTTATCCTGATCGTGCTCGACCGCGAAACCATCGCTTTGACGGTTGCGGTGGGTGCACGTCGCGGCGGAGGGATACCGGGATGAGGGTCGGGGTACGGATACCGACCGCGATGCCGTTCGAGCTGGAGCGAAGCTTCTTCTTGGACTGGGTGCGACTCGCGGACCAAGCCGGCTTCGACACACTGAGTTCGGTCGATCGTCCTAATTACGACATGTGGGATCCGCTCGCCTCGCTCGCCGCTGCCGCCGCGGTGACCCAGCGCATCCGCCTAGCCACCACCACCCTGCCACTGCCAAACCGCAACGAGGTGCTGGTCGCCAAGCAAGCCGCGGTGATCGACCGCCTCTCGGATGGCCGGCTGACGCTCGGCGTGTCGCTGGGCAGCCAGCCGGACGACTACCAGGTCTTCGGGGCGACGCTGGAGCATCGCGTGACCCGCTTCCGCCACCAGGTCGCCACCCTCCGACGGGTATGGGCGGAGGCGCGGCACAGTGACCCCGAGCACGGCGTACTGGGCCCGCCGCCGGTTCAGGACCCGGGGCCGTCTGGAGCAGGCGATCCACCACGGCCCCATCGGCAAGATCAAGGACGTCGTCGCCGAGTACGCGGCCAGTGGCCTGGACCTGCTGGTGCTGATGCCCGAGGTCCGCAGCTTGCGGCAGCTGGAGCTGCTTTCCGAGCAGGTCCTGCCCGAATACCAGCACTGACGCGCATCCTGCCTGCAGGGAAGTCCAGGGCGCTTGCCGTCCCTACGCGCCCTGCCTGGGAAGCCGCTCCCGCAGCGCAGGCGGCTGATCACAGTGCAACACGACACCGGATCGCTCGTGTTCGTCAAGGACTTCGTCGCCGTGATCGACGATGCCAAGACGTACGACCTTGCGCCGAGTGAGTGGCGACCGAGAGTCGCCGACGTGATCCCGGGTCGATTGGAGCTGATCGCGGTCGGCTGCCAGTCTCGCTCCGGGGGTCGACACACGGACTGCGCCGATGATCATCGCCGGGCTTGTCATCGGTTCGAGGCTCGTCGGCTCGACCCGTGGAGCGAAGACGCCGCGCGAACCCTGGCACATCGGTCAGATTTTGTCTGTTTGACGACTAGTTGTGCCCATCGACGTCTCGGCCTGCACGCACCGCATCGCAATGCGTTCTCGGCCATCATGTGGGCCAAGTCATGGTTGTGAGCCACTGGCGGGACGAAGATCAAACAGCTCTGATCCACCGCTGACGACCGTCTGCACCGCGTACGCGACCCCACCATTCCTGACGTTCTTTCATCCACCAATCAAGCTGACCAGTTTTCGACCACAGGCCGTCTCCACCACGATCGGCGGATCGACCTCGCGGCGATCTGCTGTAGCGCGCTGCTGTACGTCGGTGTCGTCGCGCGCTGTGCCGCGCTTTGAACTCGGTGGGCTTGGGGGATTTGAGGTACTGGCTGGTGGCCTCGTGTTGGTTGAGATGGCTGGAGGTGATGGCAAAGTACCGATTCTGCATGACCTCGCCGCCGGGCGGCTCGGAGCGGCACTTTCCTCTTCGAGAAGTCGGAGGCCTGCCTGTGGAAAACCTTGTGCAATTGATCTTGCATACGAGCTGTGTTGACTTGCTCTGTCGATCTTGAAGCCTGCCTGGCTCGGTGCCATCATGACCAACGCCCGGCGGATGCCGAGATCCAGATGGATCAGTGCCGGTATGCGGCGCGAGAGTCGGCATTCAGTGCGGGAGCTGTTCCGTCGGCGCTGGATGCTGTCTGTTGATCTTGTCGCGCGCTGCGAGTGACTCTCGCGGAGCAGCGGCCAGAGGAGTATGTCCCGCTACTACTTGTTGCCCCCGGTTGGCATCCACTGACGCCTGAGGCTCGGCTAGCTCTGGCCCACCAGACTCGGCAACACCAGAATGGATTGATGGTGGCATTGCTCCGCACCATCGCACGCCATCCCGTACTGGCGTTCATGGTGATCGGCCTCGGCGCTTACTTCTTGACCGTGGCGATTCCGCCGATCGTCAATGCCCAGGTCCTGCCGTTCGCCCTGCCATTGCACGGAGTCTTGGGAGGGGCGCTCGGTGTCGGTCTCGGCGCATTCGTAGTCACCGGAGCGCTCGCCGGCCGCGACGGCGTCGTTGATCTTGCCCGGCGCAGTGTGCGCTGGCGCGTCCCGGTGCGCTGGTATCTGGTCGCACTCTTCACCGTTCCGGTCGGAGCCACGCTCATCTCCCTCGCTATCTATGGCCCGCGTGCGCTGGCGTCGCCCACCGGTGGCTGGCCGCGAGCGCTGGCAGAGGTGGCCGCCGTCTTCCTGCTGCAGCTGCTGCTGTTTCAGCTAGCCGAGGAGATCGGCTTCACCGGGTTTCTCCAGCATCATTGGCAGGACCGGTATCACCCCATGAAGCTCACCGTGTACGTGGCGCTGCTGTGGGCGGTGTGGCATCTGCCCGACTACTTCGCCGAAGAAGGCTGGGGAGTCGAGGCGCTGATCTCGGCTCCGGTCATCTTCGCCATCGAGTTCATCTCGCTGTTCTTCGCCCGCGCCTTGTTCGTGTGGTTCTACAACGTGACCGCTAGCAGCGTGCTACTGGTGGCGATCTTCCATGCCAGCTTCGACGCCTCAATCAGCCAGCTCGCCCGCGACGTCGTGCCGGCGTCGAACACAGTGAGATTCCTGATCTTCAGCGCCGTCATCGTGCTTGTAGCGATAGCGGTGATCATCGCCACCAAGGGTCAGCTCGGACGAGCCAAGGAAGCCGTTGACATTCATGCCGGTGTTTCTGATGCAACCCATGACTGAAGAGCCAAAATAGTGAATCGAGGCTGCTGATCTTCGTCCGGCCAACGAACCCGGATACCGATTATCAGTAATCGTCAGGCAGTCGCCGTGGCAGCTGTGATGGGCGAGGGCTTAAAGCCTTTGACGATCAGATAGACGCCCAGAGAGAACTCCCACACAGCGATCGGAAGGGTAAGGAGGGCCGACGCCGCCGAGAGCTGGCCCCAGAGGTCGAACAACGTGGCGGCGACGGAAACGACCAGCAGGGCCGCTCCGATGAATCCGATCACGGGAAGAACTCGCGGCACCAGACGCGACTGGTACAGCAGGGAGCCCAGCAGCAAGGCGTTCACGGCCGGAAGGAAGCCTTGTCCAAGGAGGAAGATCCAATCATGGAAGGCGACCAGCACTTGCGAGGCGAGCAGCCCATCTGCTCCGACTCCGGCCTGCCGCAAGGTGACCACCGATAGCAGGCTCACGACGCAAAGGAAGATCGTGCTGGCTTCCAAAACCCGCACACCGACGAAGCCTAATGCGGCCGCTTCGTTCTGCCTTTTGACGACTGGGTACAGCACCACGGCGGTGCCGATGCAGGCAAGAGACACGATGATCTCCAAGGACACCGCCGAAGATCACCGGAGTGTCCGGGCCTGGGCCGACGATGTAGTTCGGATCGCGCACCGGGCCGTACAGGGCGAGGGTCGGTATCGAGACAAAGGTGAGCAGATAGAGCACGCCTGCGACAAGCGCAGTCCTCCTCAGTGGGCTCATCGGGACTCGTTATTGTTGCGGTGGTTCGGTCGGTGGTCATGTCGTTCCCCCTTGAGTGGATCGGTCCGCACCTAATCGATTGACCGAAACCAACGTCAGGCCAACGTCGCGCGGCAGACGTCGCCGTTGTCACTCACGAACCGAGGGTAGCCAGGCACGCTGAGATCGGCGTCATGGTTGGTCCTCCACCGGCGTGAAGGCGTTTATCGCGTAAGTCCTACCGCACTGGCTCTGGCAAACAGCGAGCATTACCCCTTGCTCCGCCAACCACCGGACGACATCGCTCCTTCGGTAAAGGCTCTCCTTGTGCGTCTGATAACCCGGAGGCCCGGTGCCTTCCTTGTGCCACTCGGAGATGGTGTCGAGCGGAACGTTGAGCAACGCCGCAACCTCATCAGCCGTGAAGGGAGCTTCCGCCTCAGCACTGGCCGCCTCGCCAGACTCCGGCACGTCTACAGGAGCGATTGCGGTGGGTGGGCAGTCTGGATTCGGGCAAGACCACAGCACCGGCATAGGTCGATCGTAGAAGGGTCACGACATCGGCGAGGTCGCGGAACCGGAGCACGTCCTGAGTATGCTCCCGATTGTTGCGTACGATCCCGAACCAGGTCTTGGCCTTAGTGCCCTGTTTATCGCTGCGCAACCCTCTGGCTCCCACGGCGTGGCCGGGAAGCCAGCATCCCTCGGCTCGTTGTGTTGCGAGCCTGTCGCGGAGGTTTCGCGCACGTGAACAGTTCCGGGATGTTGCACGCGGCGGGCTTCGGCATCAGTACTGTTTGCTGCCCCGCCGGACGTGTGCACCGGAAAAACCTCCGATATGAAACCGGCGAGGCGCTTGATCCGTACTTGATCTGCATATGTAGAACGCGCACAGGAAGCACCGATTGGTCGTATTGTTTGGCCTGCCCCCGCCGGGTTCAACCCAGGTCTTGACCCAAAAACCTCGTCATCCGGCGGGGCGCGCCTCTCGGATCACGCCGCTGGGGCTATGCGTGCCGCGGCCCGACCCCTGGCGGCCACGGTGATCCACATCCCACTCTCCTTCTCCGAGTAGGCCTCGACATAGCGCTCGGAAGCCTGTCGCTGACCAAGTCGCGCCCTGGTTCTCACGATGTGCGACGACGAGGTAACCGTGCTGGCCGCGCTCCGTGCAGGGGCGTACGGCCAGACACTCAAGGAGCCGGACCGGACGACATCGTCGCCGCCGTACGGGACGACATCGTCGCCGCCGTACGGGTAGTCGCTTGTGGTGAGGCACTCTTCGGTGCCGGGATCGCGGCGGGCATGCTTCAGCACTTCGGCCGCGCAGCGACTTCATCGCCCTTTCCCGAGCTCACCGAGCGTGAGACCGAGGTCCTGGGGGGTTGGCCACGGGGCCGGGACAACGCTGGGGTCGCGAGGCGCTTGGAGTCAGCCCCAAGACGGTACATAGCCACGCATCCAACACGTCTCCGGACCGGTCAGGAGCCATTCTCCGGGCACGAGATGCCGGCTTGGGCGGAGCCGGGTCGGGCTGAATTACCCCTGCGCACTTGGTGTCAACAAGCTCGAGTGCCATCATCGATGATCATCCGACGATGAGTGCGCACGATGTCACTGATCCCCCCATGGTTGCGACCACCGCGCGTCCGCGAGCGCCTAGCCTCATACCACCTGCGCCCAGACGTGCTGGACGCGGCGGCTGCCATGGCCTCTGACCAGCGCTCCGATATCTACGTAGTCCGGCTGGAGTCCGCTCTCACTGACTCAGAGACCGTGCTGCGGATGATGGACGCGCGGCACGCCAGGGTGATGGGCCTGCTCGTGCTGACCAGCGAACGCATCCACTTCCGCTCCCGCCGCCGCACCGGGCCCAACTTCAGCGTGCCGCTGGAGGAGGTCCTTGCCATCGAGGCCTACACCCGCAGAGGCACCGGCACCGTCCGCATCATCACGCCCTACGGCGGCCTGACAGTCGACCAGATCCTCGGCAGGCAGGGGGAGATGCTCGCCGCTGACGCCCGAGCGACAATCCGCGGCGAACCTCTGCCAGAACGAGACCCGCTCCGGCTACTAGCCCAACTCCGTGCACTGCGCGACAGCGGCGCGATCAGCGCCGCCGAGTTCGAGATCCGCAAGTCTGCGATCCGACGCGACATCTAGGGGACCGTTCGGGCCGCCAGCGCTCGACGATCTTGCCGTCGGCGATGCGGAAGATCTTGACCCCGCAGAAGACCACGTTCCGTCCAATGGGCGGCTCACCCATCACAGAGGCGTGGTGCGTTCCGCCGACACCAGGTAACGGTGGCGGAAAACTCGCCCTGGTTGACGGATGCCCTCAGGCCATTACGGCAAATCTGGCAATGGCCGGTCATGGTCGACGACGTCTGGATCGAGATACAAGGCGACTGCCGTCAGGTCCCCATTTGGTCAACAGGGCGGTGATCAATTCCTCGGCAATCTGCTTGTTGCTAGTGACGGTCATGCCGCCATGATTAGCCGCCCGCCACCACACCACCATTGGTTTACAGACCGCATGACATCGGAGAGAACGCACATCTTCCGGGTGGTTGCCGCGCTCGCACGCCTTTCTTCGTGGTGGCTGTGGTGCTGATGGCGTCGGCGCCCTGGGTGTTGATGCAGCCCGATCAGCAGACACACAAATGAGCTGAATCGCTGGTTCCTGACCGTTGCCGGCAGTGTGGATGCGATCGCTGCCGGTGTGCTGCTTGCCCTCGCACTGCAACCGCGCCGGACACATTTAATCGTCGAACACGCCATGGCGGCCATCGTCGCCGGCACGATCATCCTTTCCTTCCAGCCCTCCTTCGCTGCCATCCTCGCAATCGGGGTGATCCCGTTGATCGCCTACCCGTACTGGCGTGACGTGCGAACGTTTTGCATCTTGGTGGGCTGGCGTGTCGCGCCCGTTGCTCATTCTGGCCTCAAGCACTTGGCTGATTTCTTCTTGCTGCAAACTCTCAGCAGATGGCAGGATCATGTCGCTGGAAGGCACAGCGAAGTTGTGGCACGGGCAGCAGAGCGGACTGGAGGCAGCAGATGAGCGAGAGCGAGCAAGAGCCTGGCAAAGCTGTCAGCGAGCGCCTTCTGGACGCCCTGAGTGCCCATGACCTGGAGGGTCAGCTTGGCCTTTTCAAGGAGGCGTACCGAAGTGAGCAACCTGCCCATCCAGCGCGAGTCTTCAGCGGACGCGAACAGGTCCGGGAGAATTGGTCGAAGCTCTACGAGAGCATCCCTGACTTCCGGGCCGAGCTCCTCCGCCTCGCCGTCGCTGGAGAGGAGGAGTGGGGCGAATGGATCTGGCGCGGGACCAAGGAGGACGGGACGCCTTTGGAGGAACGTGGGGTGACGATCTGGGGCATCCGCGATGGCCAGATCGCGTGGGGGCGCCTGTATATGGAGGAAACCGAACGGGAAGGTGCGGACATCACCGAGACCGTGCGACGCATGGCCGGTCGGGAGGAAGTCTAGGCACCAGAAGTCCGGGCCCTGCACCGATTCCTCGTCCGCACGCAGCACCGCTGGCGATGGGTCTCGCGGTGCAGCGCAATCCCGGCTGGCGGCCGATCGGGGTCATTTCCCTGGCGGCCAGTGGACTCTTGGTTGTGTTCCTGCTCTTGCCGTGGGGCAACGCCTCATTCCCTGTGGCGATCGTCACTGTCTTCGCCTGGATCACAGCGGTTGCCGTACGCCTGGCGACGTATACCTTCTAAACCACGCTGTGGTTTTGTGGCCGATGAAGGTGGCGCTCTGACGGCCGCCGCACTTTGACAACCCGGAAGTGTGATGCACTGCTTGCCGTTTGCTGTGCTGGGTCTGGGAGCAGGACCGTTCGGGATGCAGGCATTGGAGTGGCACTCTTCATCGGGTCCACGCCATGCGGCGATGCCGAATGTCAGCTAGTCGGCGCCGTCGAGGAGGAACGTCGTCGTGGGTCCCTTGCCCTTCAGCTCGCTGGTTCCGCGCGGCCGCAGGGCGAACCCGGGGCCGAGCGCGGCCGCGACGCGGTCGGTGACCTGGATCTCCCCGGGCAGCCCGTGGGACTCCATCCGGCTTGCCGTGTTCACGGTGTCGCCCCAGAGGTCGTAGATGAATTTGCGCCGGCCGATCACGCCCGCTACCACCGGTCCGGTGTCGATTCCGATCCGGACGGCGAGCCAGTCCCGTCCGGTCCGCTGCCCGATCGCTGCGATCTCGTCCCGCATCGCGAGCGCCATGCGGGCGACCGCCTGGAGGTGGTCGGGGCGTGGTTCTGGCAAGCCGCCCGCCACCATGTAGGCGTCGCCGATCGTCTTGATCTTCTCGACGCGCTCCGCATCGGCGAGCTGGTCGAACGCGGAGAAAATTTCATCCAGGAGCGCCACCAGCTCGTCGGCGGTCAGGACCAACGACTGCTCGGTGAAGCCGACGAGGTCGGCGAAGAGCACGCTCACCGTGTCGTAGTGATCCGCGATCACCCCGGATCCGACCTTCAGCCGCTCGGCGATCGGTCCCGGCAAGACGTTCAACAGCAGGCGCTCCGACCGCTCCCGCTCCGCCTCCAGCGCGCGACGCGCCCGCTCCCGCTGTTCCACGAAATACCCGAGCGTCACATACGCGCTCAGGGTGAGCCCCATAACGTTCAGCACGAAGAAGGTGATCACCAAGCCCGTCGGGAGCGCCGCCGGGTCCTGGGAGAGGCGAGGGTCGAGCAGCCCGAGCAACACCAGCTCGGCGAGGAACGCCACAAACCACACCACCGAGCGCCGCAGCCCCTGTAGGGCGAGCGCCGCGAGCGGTGTGAAGATCGCCCACAAGATCATCGCGCTCGATGCGACGAAGCCGCCAAGCGAGGCCTGGAGCAGGGCAGGCAGCACCAGGAACGCGAGGAGCTGCGTGGTGCGAAACACTCCAAACCGTCGGGTCCGCGCCAACGCCACGAGCCCGACCACCGTGATCAGCTGGTATAAGGCCGGGATCGCTGCCGATATGGGGTAGCCGTAGGCGAAGTACGTAGCGACCCAGGTCAGCGAGATCAGCGTAATCACCATCGACGCGAAGATCAGGGTACCATGGCGGAGGCGCTCATCATCAGAATCCTCCGATCCGGCGCCAAGATCGGACAGTCGATCGAGGAAGCGCACAATTGACCGCATCGATCCGCGCCGGGGAGGACCGACAAGGACACGCGATGCGGCCACGCCGCCGATGCTAACTTGGCCACCACCGAACCCCGACATTGTGCTGCTGCCCGCGCGCCGGGTGCCCTATGAGTGTCGCAGAGGATCTATCCGCCCGTCGGTCAGCTCGGTGCTTGTGCTGATGCCTGGGTTACTCCGTCGACCTTTGAGCGGCGCAGGAGCAGAGCGATGCCCATGCTCAACATGAAAACGAAGAAGCCGACGAAGCCGATGCTGGAGATACCCGAAATCACCGACGATGCCAGGCTGAACAGCCCCGACCATCAGCGAGCACCCCGACGAGCAGGCCAAGCCATCCGATCCACCGCGGCAGCGCGGGTAGTAAGGATGGCCACCGCGTACAGCGGAATGACCACGCCGAAGCCGAGGAAGTTGCCGGCAGCGTTGGCCACCAGGGCGATGGCCGCGAAGGTGTCGGCGGTGGTCACCAGCGTGGCCTGTCCCCCGGGTCTGCGGCGAGGTACGCCGGCGCCAGTTCGCAGCCCATTGCGATAGGGATCAGATGCGAGACAGTCACCAGCGTCGTTCGTGCCGTGCGAGCAGCAAAGTTGGAACATCCACCTGGGCGGCTTCCTTTGAGTATCGTCTGGCTTCGTCCCGCCGGCCAGGTTGCACCTCACATGCCCCGAGAGCGATATGAACGGCTGGCGGGACTCCTGAGGTCTGTGGCGGTTATTTCCGTCAATTGCTCTGCCAGCTCCTTGCCTCCCGGTAGCGTTCCGTCGGTGAGCGGGACTGAGCAGACCGAGCTGGTCAGCTCTCTACGTGGGGCAGCCGCAGCTTGCAACGTGATACCGATGGTGGTGCGGCGATGGATAGCACGCGGCCGGCCGTCATGACCTGATGGATACTGCCGGCCTTAAAGGCAGTTGGGCGAAGGTCGCGGCCGCTGGCGACGATGTCCCGCTGTACTTCTACTCTCATCTGTTCTTGAGCCAGCCCGAGGTGCGCTCAATGTTCCCGATCCAGATGTCGGGTCAACGCGACAAGCTAGTGGCTGCTCTCGGGGCTGTCGTCTCCAACGTCGATGAGCTCGACAAGGTGATACCGCTCCTGGAGCAGCTGGGTCGTGACCACCGTCGCTTCGCGGTGATCACTGAGCACTACACAGCTGTCGGGGCGAGCCTGCTTGCGACCTTGAAGAAGTTCCTCGGGCCGTACTGGACTCCAGATCTGGCCGATGCCTGGGTCCAGGCGTATGGGCTGGTCGCCAAGGTGATGGTTGCCGCCGCCGAGCAGCACGAGGACCTCGCGCCGGCGTATTGGGAGGCCGATGTGGTCTTGGTCGAACGACGCTCGGTCGAGGTTGCGGTGATCGAGGTCGCGCCGCGGCAGAAGTTCCTTTATCGAGCTGGCCAGTCGGTCGCCGTGGAGATTCCGCACCGCCCTCGGCTGTGGCGCTACTTCAGTCCGGCCAACGCTCCCCAGCCCTCGGGGCGCCTGCAGTTCCACGTCCAGCCGATCGCTGGCGGTCTGGTTTCGAGTGCGGCAGCTCGCCGACTGAGCCAGGGCGACACGGTCAAACTGGCTGCCCCAGTAGGCGAGCAGCTCACCCTGCCCGGGAACGGGCGGCGGGTTCCGGATCTTCTCATGGTCGCTGGCGGTACCGGCCTCGCGCCGCTGCGTGCCGTCCTAGAGCAGATCGACCGAGGCTGGGAGGCTACCGGCTCGGCGCCGCAGGTGCATCTGTTCCACGGCGCGCGGATGCCGTGGAACCTCTACGACCATAAGCACCTTGCCGGGCTAGCAACCAAGCCGTGGTTTGCCTATACGCCGGTGGTTTCTGAGGATCCCACCTACCAGGGCGCCCGGGGGCTTGTCGGTACCGTGGCTGCCAAGGCCGACGACTGGTCTGAGCGGACAGCCATGGTCTGCGGCTCGCCGGGAATGGTCTGGCACACGGTCCAGCAGCTTAGGGCTGCCGGTCTTTCTGCCGCCTCGATCCGCCGCGAGCAGTTCGACTTTCTTCAAGGCACCGAGTTAGACGACACCATAGAGATACCGGTAGTAGCGGAGGGAACCCAACGATGAGTAGAACGGACCCACCGCGTACCCGGACCAGTCCGCAAGACGTACGCCGCAAGAACTTCACCGTACGGCTCCGCGGCCTCGACCCAGACGAAGTCCGCTACTTCCTCGTTGGGCTGGCCAACGACTTGGAAGGGAACCTGGCCCAGGTAGCGGCACTCACCCAGGAGAACGAGACCCTGACAGAGGAAAACCAACTCCTACATTCCGAGCTCTCGGAGGCTCGGGCAAGGCCGATGGAACAGGCCACCGACCAGGCCGTGAGCGTGCTCAACCAGGCCCAGCAGCTGGCCGACTCGTTGATCGATGAAGCCATGCAGGCTGCTCGCGACCTGCTGTTGACGGCACGGTCCCAGCAGCGCGACATCATGGAGCAGGCAAAGGTGGCCGCAAACGGCGCCGTCGGCCGTGCTACTGCGATCGCCGAGCGGGCTGGCAGCCAGGACCCTTCGCTTCGGGACGTCGAGTACGTCCGGATGTTCGCCAAGGTGGCGCAGGTGCAGTTCCAGGCGGTGCTCGATGCACTCAACGAGCATGTCAACCGGCTCGGTGAGCTGTCGGGTATCGCTGAGGTTGCCGAGTCCGGCTAGGGACCGGAGCTGCCGAACAGCAGCACTGGTGGGACTGCTGCTGCAGGTCCAAACCTGAGTAGCCCGTCTTAGCTGGCGCCCCTCCCGCACCTCCCGTACCTGCCAAGTGGCGACTGGAATTGAACAATTAGCTCCGGGCACAGAGTCACCCTTTCTCAAGGCAAGGCCAAACGCGATGATGATCTTGGTCGACAGTAGCCTCGATTCCGGTGCTCCGACCATCTGCGGATCCTTAACCCAACAGAAACGAGCGCTACCGCATCTACCAGCTCCTCCCGCGGCGAGCCTCCAGCTGACCCACTGCCCAGGTCGGCGCCGTGAGCGGCCTGCTGCACCCGGTCGGGCCGGCGTCCGTGCAGACCTACTGGGCTCAGCGCGCGCGCTGGTGTCGGGGCAGCAGCGGTGCTTGCCTTCGCTGCCGCGTTGATCATCCATGGCAGGAGCCGGCTGCAAAATGTTGATCTTGGCTCGAAGTAGATCGAGCACGCCGCCATCTCGGGTACAGGCTGGGTACGGACCGCAATGCATTCGATCGCGCTCACCGCGGATCGTACCCGAGACTGAGCCGGAAGTGGCCGGTCCACGAGGGTCCACAGTCAGATCCATTGTCGGATGGACACCGTGACGTCGTTGTCTCGGCCGAGATCTGCAAGATCGCCGACGGCCGCGTTGCGTCTTGTTTGGCGTCGCCATGATCAGGACCGCAACACTGCCACGCTGGTCCGGTTTCTTGGTTGCTGATGGTGCTATTGCTCATTTGCTGAGTTTCGTGATAGCTCAACTGGTCTCGACCGCCGCATAGCCGATTGCGATCTTGGGGCGGTGTGAGTCTCGGCGTTGGCCTTGGCTGGGCCGGGCTGTCAACTCTGGCGTACATCCCGCAGCCGCGCCCGTCGTTGTTTCAGGTAGGACCAGTAGAGTATGAGCACCGAATCTGCCGAGCAGCCCCGCGCCAAATCCCCTAACGTTCAACACCGTACGGGTGATTACCTCCCAGGTGGTTGCCACAGTCGCTGGCCTTTTCCTAACCAGGCGTCGCAGACCCCTACAGGGCCTCTACCGCTCTGCGTGGCTTGATCTCGTCCTCGCTGGTGGGAAGAGGTTTGGGAGCCAGCCGTGGATTCGTCCGCGATACAGATCCTGTCCGGCGGTCGACCGAGTGATTCCGCAATTGGAACCGCTCGCGAGTGATCTCAATTTGCTTGCCTCGGTCGTCGGCGCGGAGCCAGCGGACGTCATAGAAACCACTCGGAAACACCTCGTGGTTGAGATCGAAGCGGCAACGAATCAGCTGGTCCGGCACCAACACTATGTCGTCGTCATCGACGACCTCCCACCTGCCATGACCTTTTTACGCATAGCTCCAGGTCGACCGGAGCGCGGTAGACCCCGATGATCTGGCTGATCACGCGCCGACGAGCCAGAGCTCGGGGGAGCAATCGCGGTCAACAGGACACCAACCACCGGCAACAAGATGACCGGAGGTGCCACCATGAGCACGGCCGCCAGACCGACACCAGCGGTGGCAAGGGCAAGCAGCCCACCGGACTTGCGCATGCCATAAGCGCCAGTTCCGAGGGGATCAGCACAAGATTTTCCGGCTAGATGTCTTGATCAGAGACAGCGGTCTGAGTCTCGCCGGCCTCCTTGGCTCGCCCGAGTCGTCCTTTGGTGGCGATGATCACGGTGGTGGCGGCAACCACGATCACGGCGCTGAAGATCAGGAATCTTGCCGTATTTGACGCCGGCACGATGTCGCGGGAGAGCTGGTTGATCGAGGCGTCGAAGCTGGCATGGAAGATCGCCACCAGCAGCACGCTGAATGCCGTCACGTTGTAGAACCACACAAACAAAGCGCGGGCGAAGAACAACGAGACGAACTCGATGGCGAAGATAATCGGAGCCGAGATCAGCGCCTCAACCCCCAACCCTCCTCGGCGAAGTGATCCGGCAGATGCCACACCGCCCACAGCAGCGCCACATACAAGGTGAGCTTCATCGGGTGATAGCGGTCCTGCCAGTGGTGCTGCAGGAAACCGGTAAAACCGATCTCCTCGGCTAGCTGAAAAAGCACCAGCTGCAGCAGAAAGACCATGGCCACTTCCGCCAGCGCTCGCGGCCAGCCACCGGCAGGCGACGGCGCTGTCGAGCCATAGATGGCCAGCGAAATCAGCGTTGCCACGACCGGAACGATGAAGAGCGCGACTAGATACCAGCGCACCGGGACCCCGCCAGCGCACACTGCGCCGAGCAAGATCACTAACGCCGGCCCGGCCGGTGAGCGCTCCGGTGACCAGAAAGGCGCCGACACCGACGCCAAGCACCCCTCCCGGCACGCCGTGGAGTGGCATATCAAAAGGCAAAATTTGAGAATCCACAATCGGCCGAATCGCCACGATCAAAAAGTAGGGCCGAGACCTATCACCATGAACGCCAGCACAGGACGTCGTGCGATGAGGCGGAGCAATGCCGCCACCAATCCATTGTGTCGTCACCGAATGTGGCGAGAGCGGAGCACCATCGCGGCGTTCGGTCTCGTCGCCGCAAGCTGGTCGGCGCGCTGGTCCGCGGGCCCACCGCAATGGGTTACCACCGCCGAGAAGACCGAACCGGACTGGTCGCCGATGGCCCGGCTGGGGGCCGTTGGCCGGGCGGAGACTTGGGATCACCAGGTGATCATTGCGGGAGCCGTCGCGTCTTGACGATCTCGCTGCAAATCATGATCAACTTGCGATTCTCGCTCTGAGAGACCCGTCGCAGGTACGCGAAGGCTTGGTCGGCATCGATGCCGAGCCTCTCCATCAAGATTCCTTCGGCCTGCCCGATGATGGTACGGCTCGTCATGGCGACGCCGCGTCCACGAATCTCTCGGTGCGCGGCAAGTGCAACCGAGATCTGCGCGGCCAAGGCCTGAGCGATCGCGTACTCATTTGGCCCGAACGGGTCAATCGAGTCCGAGTACAGATTGAGCGCGCCGTATGAATCAGCACCGTAAGGGCTAACGCTCGTGGAGAGCCAAAGCGACATCATCGCCTTAATGCCTAAGACGGACACCGCGCGTGGGGTCCACTCTGGCCACCGAGCCTCCTCGCGCAGGTTCTGGCTGATCACGGTGTCCTGCGCGCGCACCGCTTCCAGGCACGGGCCCTCATCAAGCTGGTACTGCAGGGCGTCGCCGCGCCGCACCACATCATCGGAGGCTACCGGTGTGGAGAACTCGCGACCCTGGACGATACAGATGCCGGCATGCTCACCACCATTGACAATCTTCAAAGCAAGATCAACAGCGAGCTGCAACAGTTCTGTTTCGTTTGGAGCGGCGTACAGCTCTCTCGCCGTTCGAGCGAAGCCTTCGATCCCGCTAATCTCGGCTATTCCCATGAGGCCTGCCGTCTCATACGCTCCGATGTCAGACAACGTGCCCATTTGCCTCGCGTATACGCGTGCGCGGTCGTCCTTTGTGTGCTGGTGGTCCCCTGTGGTCATTCGAGGCGCCCTGTGTCTGACTCGGACCCACCGACGAGCCACGGCACTATGCCGGGGTCATTCCCGGAGGCGAGCAATGCACAGGACGTGCGCTGGCGGCTGGCCACCGTCTGGGTCACAACGGCCGACCTCTGACTTGCATAGAAGAAATGTAGAACTAAGTGTTTTTGTGCGCAACTGTTGTATATCTAGTGGTTAGGTTTCAGTTGGCCTCTCATAGACGTATGACGGGGATCTAAGCCAGACTCGTGACGGGAGGGTGGCAGGAATGGAGGGCAATACGGACCGCACCGACGCGATCTACAGCATCGGAGCAGTAGCGCGGATGCTCGGCGTGCCAACGCAAACGCTGCGCGCCTGGGAGGACCGCTATCAACAGATCGTGCCCGCTCGAAGCAGCGGGGGGCAACGCCTGTACAGCCGCGACCAGGTGGATCAGCTTAGCTTTATTCGCAATCAGATAGAGCAGGGCCTGCAACCGGCTGATGCGCACCGCCTCCTCGCCCAGCATCACAGTGAGGTGGCTTCCATCCCGGTCGAGCAGCACCGCAGTACCCGAGCGAACGTGGATGCAGCGACGACCGTGCTGCTCGCCGAGCGTGACTCGTACGCCGCCGAGTTCGCCGAATACTTCCTACGCACCGAGGGTTACGTTGTTCGCATCGTGCTCGACCCGGCCGCGGCAGCTGAAATCCTCCGTGACGAGCCGCCGAGCGTGCTTGTCGTAGATCTGCTCATCGCCGGTGGCGCAGGTCTGGCGCTGTGCCGGTCGGCACGAGACAACGGTTCGGTGCCGGTCCTCGCCGTCTCCGCGGTTGACCAGCGTGATCAGGCATTGGCCGCCGGAGCCGAGGCGTTCCTGGTCAAACCACTCGACCCCCTACAGTTCGTGTCCACGGTCCGCGACCTGATCGGGACCAGCGCCTACCTGCGACAAACGAATTGAGGCGATGACCGACCGGCTATCGAGCGGCTCCGACCGATTGGACACCGTCCTCGGCGGCGGTCTGCCACGGAACGGCATCGTCCTAATCGGCGGCAATCCAGGCTCGGGCAAGACGATCCTCGCCCAGCAGTATGTGTTCCATAACGCCAGCGCCGACCGTCCGGCGATGTATCTGACCACGGTGTCTGAACCGCTTGAGAAGGTCCTGCGCTACGGCCAGTCGCTCGACTTCTTCGACCCCGCTGCACTCGGCACAAGCGTGATCTATGAAGATCTCGGCCGGACGCTGAACGAGGAGGGGCTAGCCGGTGCGTTGGCGTCCATCACCGAACTTCTCAAGAGAAATCGCCCTGGGCTGGTCGTGATCGACAGTTTTAGGGCCCTCCAGACATACGCAGCCGACCCGGAGACCTTCAGGGGGTTCCTGTACGACCTGGCCGGCCGGCTGTCCGCGTTGCCGATCACTTGCTTCTGGGTCGGTGAGTACAACAGCACCAACACCAGCGATGCACCTGAGTTCGCTATCGCCGATGCCATCGTCTCGCTCGGCACCGAGCGGGAAGCCGAACGCGACCGGCGGGTCCTATCCGTCATCAAACTGCGCGGCAGCGGCTCCTTATCGGGCAAGCACGCCTACCGGCTCTCCTCCACAGGCATCCACGTGTTCCCACGCATGGCCGACCCCGTCGAGCTCAACCGCTATGACCGCGCGCAGGAACGGATGTCCTCCGGCGTCGCGGCGTTGGATGCCATGCTGTCCGACGGCTACTACCGCGGTGCGTCGACCCTGCTGGCCGGCCCTTCGGGGGTCGGCAAAACCTTGCTAGCGCTCCACTTCATCTTCGCCGGCGCGGCCCGCGGAGAGACCGGGGTGATCGCAACGTTCCAGGAAAACCCCACCCAACTCGAGCGGATCCTGAAAGCGTTCTCCTGGTCGTTGGACGATCCGCGTGTCGAGCTCATGTATCGCAGCCCCGTCGATCTGTATCTTGACGAATGGGTCTACGACCTGCTGGACACCGTGCACCGCACCGGTGCCACCAGAGTCGCCATCGACAGTCTCGGAGACCTGCGAGCCTCGTGCGGAGACGAACTCCGGTTCCGCGAGTACATCTACTCGCTGCTGCAACGCTGCGCCCGCGCCAACATCAGCGTCATCATGACCCAGGAGGTCCCCGATCTCTTTGGGGTCTCACGCCTGTCCGAATACGGCATCTCGCATCTGTCCGACAACGTGATCCTGCTCCAGTTCCTCCGAGGAGACTCACGGCTCAAACGCGCACTGACCATTCTCAAAGCCCGCGGGAGCGCCCATGACCCATCCACGCGCCAATACGAGATCACAACCGACGGTGTCATCCTCGGTGACCACTTCGACCGCAGCCAAGACCTGACCTAGATCCCTCAACGGCGGCTCAGTGACCACACATCGAAGAAACCGAAGATGTGAAGCACCAGCCTTCTGGTTCAAGGCATCGCTAATACGTGGACGGTCGGTACTGACCTAGCTCCAGCACCTTGAGTCACCGACCGCACAGGCTATCTACCTCGGCCTGCCGAGAATCTACGACGAGGGAGAGAAGCGTTGCGCGCACGGTGGTGGCCATCGAGCCCTACGCAGCATCGCGCGACGGCGGCTCGGGCGCTACTGAGTCCGGTGCGACGACCCCAAGCCACCCGACCAAGCGGCGGCAACATCACCACTCCGACAGCTGCACCAATGCTTAGTTCTTGATCATCAAATGCTTGGCTCTGTTGTTGGTGTACTCCTCGTCAAGGTAGGACTCGTACACCTCGAAGCGGGTAATGTCCAACGCCTTGGCTAGCGTGGTGTTGCCTTCGTCGTGTGCCCTGTGTGCCGCCGCGCGAAGTCCTTCAACCCACTCGGCGAGCTCAGCTAGCTCTGCCTGTTGCCTTGCCCCCACGCGCCCCAGGCTATCTGCTCGGCTCTGCTGGGCCCTGCCGTTCACCGGGTGCGGTTGATGTGTCTCCTACGACGACGGGGACCGTCGTAAATGGCGTTTCCGGCCGCGATGACAGTGAGGACGGTCGCCTGCGGATCGTCACTGCCCTCTTGAACCCGAGTCAGTAGAACCCCGAGCGCTTTGATCACGCCACGACTGCTCGGAGTAGCTCTCTGGTGACGTCCATGATCATCTCGGCCAGAGTCCTAACCGAATCGCCTTACCTGGCGTCGACATAGAGGATAGTGATGCGGCCCTGCAACCGTTCTGATATGACCGTAGGAACCTGCTTGCGCGCGACGCTCATCCATGGCGGTGGACGCGTCGTGACCTCGCAGTTCGAGATCGAAAACGCGGCCTGGGCTCGATGCGCCCATCGCAGCCCGACCCGACGTCGGAGGATACTGCCAGCCTCCCGTCGGATTGTTGACGCGCCGGGTGGAAGTTGTCCCTCGATGTGTCGGCTGCTCCAAACTGTGCGGTGTGGCTGAGCCGAGTTCTTGGGGTGTGCCCGCCCGGCATCCAGATCGTTTGATCAAGTGGTTCATCGGCGTTGTGGTGCTGGGAGTGGGGGTCAATCTGCTCAGCGGTTTGGTTGTGGCGCAGAAGTGGGCGTGGCTTCTGCCCGTTGCCTTTGTTGGGCTGCTATTGGTCGCTGTGCCGAGTACTGGTCTTCTGCGGCGGGAGCGTTATCGCACAGCGCGGGCTCGGGGCATGGCTGTGCTCGCGCTGACCGCCTCTGGCAGTCGTGGCGTGGGGATCGGTGACCGGGTGGCCCCTCGCCGTGATGATCTTGTCCCTGGCATTCCTCTGGGAGGCCGGTGTGATGCTCATGTGGTCGCCCTTGCTGGCCGGATGGACACCCGTGGGGGTCGCGCTACTGCTGCTCGGAATCGCGGCGCTGCTGGGCGGTGTCGCGCTCCTGTACCGTCCTGAATTCCCGCGGCGGCTGGTGGCGTGGCTGACCAAACGAGACGATCTGCCGCTCACGGCGGACGGTGACGACCGGGATTAGCTCTCATGATCACGAGACGAACTCGACAGCGAAAACCATGGGTGCCGATATCAGTCTCACTCACCCGATTGCGCCCGCCGCCGGTCGCCACTGCTCCCAGACCATCCGGCAGGTGGAGAATTGCGTCAGTAACAGCCCGATGCTGGCCGCCGCTCCACTGGCCGCCGGGAGCTGGGCTGGCTGGTCAACAGTGCAGTCCTGGCACGCTTTCCCAATCGAGAGGTCTCGGTCGGCAGCCGGCCGGTCAATACCAGCCGTTGGGCCACGTCGCCGATCATGCTTTGGGTGTCGCGGGCGGCTCCGCGGAGCCTGTCGAAGGCGATCATCGAGTCCACCTGATCGCGTGCCATCAAGTAGCCGACGCCGCGCTCGATGATCACTCGATAATCCAGCGCATACTGCAGCTGCACGGCCAGCTCGCCAGCGTTGTGGGCCGCCACGGCAGTGGCAAGGGTGGATTCGACCACATCGCGGTAGCGAGCCAGGGCCTGGCACTCGTCGTCCTGCCACACATGCGGATGGTCGTAGAAGACATCAAGGGTGCCGACGGTGACACCACCCAGGCGCACCGGCAGGCCCAGGACCGCGTGTACGCCCTCCGGACGGAGCGTGGAGGCAAGATCGGGCCAGCGCCCTTCCGCGGTCACGTCGGTGCTGGCGACGACAGTGTTGTTGACGAACGCCACGGTGCAGGGACCTTGCCCAGTGTCGCTCTCCACTACTTCGAGCACGGTGCCAGGCCCGTCGGATGCGGCGACATAGCGTGGGGCGTTCTGCTCATCAGCCAGCATTATGCCGCTGCCCGTGACCCGAAAAGGCCCACGCACGCCTCGGTCACGTGTCGCAGCGCCTCAACCACGCCGGACCCGGTTTCCGGAGGGTCGCGAGCCGGCGCAGGCTAGCGGCGAGGGCCTCGGGATCAATCGCCATGGCCCGTGCGATTTGCGACCCCGGCGCTGGGGTTCAGTTGCCAGGTTTTCGTGGTCATCGTGCTCGATCATGGTATTGGGGGACGTGTCGAGCCGCATCACAACCATCGAAACGAGCCTCGGCCAGGGATTGGCGCTGCCGTGAGGCGGTGGCAAGCGTTTGAGACTGGCGAAGAGCAACCTACACTCGCAATGGTCTCTATCGGTCTCCGCCCTGTGTCTGCGGACGTGACGTCATCGAGGTGGCGCATGATCTTGCAGCCCTCGCAAGCAAGGGTTTGCTCAGGCTCTCACAGTCTGGAGACCAGCTCCCGCAGGGCGCAGCTAGAGTCCGACATCGCACAACTCAAGGATGCGCTGAGGCCGCGGCAGCAGATCGGACTGACGACCGACCTGCTGGCCCAAGGCTTCGCGATCACTCCTGAGCGGGCCTGCGTGCTCGCTGCCCACAAGTCCGACGAGGAAAAACAGTGGCATTGCTAACTCAGGATTGAGGATCGTCAGGGACTAGCCATGACCGGTCACCAGGGGCCTGAGGTGCTGATCGGCATCGCTGTCGCCCTACTCCTTACTTGGCTGCTTC
Organism: uncultured Actinomycetota bacterium; assembly: GCA_963734005.1. Taxonomy (GTDB): domain Bacteria; phylum Actinomycetota; class Actinomycetes; order Propionibacteriales; family Propionibacteriaceae; genus Microlunatus. Next base: position 122,508 of record CAVTFS010000022.1, on the reverse strand, counting down.
TGATTGCAGCACTTGCTATCAGACGTCCCAAGATGTTTGAACTGGAGGCAGCGTACCGTCGGTTTTCACCGAGTGCTCCGCAATCGGAATCGAGTGCCCTGCCTGGCCGCAACCGAAGGCGGCGGCCGACACTGTTGGTTCTAGCGGTGCTCGTCGTACTCAACGTGGTCTGGTTGGGGCTTTTGCTGTCCGGCGCGCCGGGTGAGCGGGCGGTTGAGCCCACCTCGTCTCAGAGTGCGACGCCTGGCGGACTGTCGTCGAGCGCCGGTCGCTCACCACCTTCTGACCCTAGGAGCGGTTCGCCAGAGGAGCGGCAGATCATTGAGCTAGAGCATTTAGCCACGTCCGCTCGGCCTTTCCAGACCGTTCGAATTCAAGGTATCTACCACGGTGGAGCAGATACCTTTCTGCGGGTACAGCGCTGGGAGGGCGGCAAGTGGCTGGACTTTCCGTTACCCACTAAGACGGACCAGTCGGGGCAGTTCACCGCCTATGTCGAGCTTGGGCAGCCGGGTCGCTACCAACTTCGCGTGCTGGACCCCAACTCTGGCGTGACGTCCAAACCCTTTGTATTGGTGATCAAGGGCTGACCATCTCCGGCTATTTGCCATCAGCCCCCGCGCACCGCCTCCAGCTTCGCGAAGACAACGACGTTGTCCAGGTACGTTTGTCTGGCTGCGTCGTAGGTGCCGCCACAAGTGATCAGTCGCAGTCCAGCATGATTGATTCGGCCGTAAACCGCTCGGCTCGGAAACTGCGACTTTGAAAATCGGGCCACTCGGCTGATAGTGAAGACTGCGGTTTTCCCATCCTTTCGGATGACTGTCACCTGATCGCCGCGCCGCAGACTGCTTAGGCGGTGAAAGACCGCAGGAGCGCCATTCCAAGTTACGTGCCCGGCAATGACGGCCGGCCCGAGTGCACCTGGCGCTGGACCTCCAGAGAACCAGCCAGCGCGGGCAGGGTCTTGTGGTACCTCCATCGCTCCATTGCTGTCGCGCCCAAGGTCGACCAAGGTCGATCGGACACCAAGCTTCGGTATAGACACGGCCACTGGGTCAGACTCCGGCAAAACTAGCCCCGTGACCTGGTCCCGAACGTGATCCGCTCGTTCCCTAGGCGCTCCTGGAGTGGCCTTGGGCGCACTGGGAGACGTCGACGACATCCCGTCCCCATTCGGCACAGGAGCGAGCGCCGAATCGGGTGTGGACGGCCTTGCCAACGCTGCCCACACCAGCACGGCGCCGATAACGCCGAATCCGACAGCGATCAAGGCTCGCACTCGTCGACTCGGATGCCAGCTGAATGACCTGAAGATCAGCTTCACTCCCCTCGTGGACAGCGGTCACGACAGGCGCTCCCCACAGCGGGCGGGAGCGCCCTGAACTTTGAGCTCAACCCCAAGCGGCAAGTTTAGGAGGGCTGCGGACGGGCAACATCGATTAGCGACGGCGGCAATGACGGCTGGCCACGCGGGGTCCGTCTGCCCTCGCAACTGCGGTGCCCCGACGGGCAATCGGGTAAGACTTTGGCGCCGTCCTACCATGGCGAAATGTCGATGACAGGAGAAACGGGGGGTTCTCATGACGGCCTGTACGCAGCCAGGCTGTATCGGCGCGATCGTCGATGATTATTGCGACGTCTGCGGTAGTCCAGCGGGTGCTATCCCGTTTGTTCCGGCCGAGGCAGCGGCTTCAGCGGGGTCACCCAGCCCTTCGGACGAACCTGGGGCAGTCGGTCGGGGCTCGGAAGTTTCCCCGGAACCGAAGAGCGAGGCCCTGGATACCGCCTGTGCGCAGCCGGGGTGTACGGGCACGATCGTGGACGGTTACTGCGACGCCTGCGGCAGTCCAGCGGGTGCTGTCCCGTTCGTTCCAGCCGAGGCAGCGGCTTCAACGAGGTCACCCGCCCCTGCCGAGGAGCTTGGCATAACGGCAAGCCCGGCGCTGACACCCGCCCCTGCCCCTGTTGACGAGGAGATACCGACCCGGCCGACCCCTCAGGTCAAGATGACGAGGCTGCAGTTAACCACGCAAGAGCAAGAGATGGCCGATCCAGGAGCTGCCGACCCTGGCGATGTCGACGCCAGGAAGGTTGATGCAGAGAAGGTTGACCCGGCGGCTGGCGACATCGAGAAGGTTGACGTGGAGAAGGAGCTCCTCGAAGACATTCAGGGGTCACGCGAAGTTGAGGCGACACTGCGGAGATTGATTGCGCCGGCGGCTGCCGATATCGAAAGGGGCGATACCGCGGAGGCTGAGCCGGCAGCTGCCGATCTTGAGGAGGGCGACACCGTCGAGGTTGAGCCGGCGGTTGCCGATCTTGAGGAGGGCGACACCGCGGAGGTTGAGGCGGCGGTTGCCGATGTTGGGGAGGCCGACACCGTCGAGGTTGAGCCGGCAGTTGCCGATGTTGAGGTGGCCGACACCGTCGAGGTTGAGCCGGCGGTTGCCGATCTTGAGGAGGGCGACACCGCGGAGGTTGAGGCGGCGGCGGCTGCCGATGTTGGGGAGGCCGACACCGTCGAGGTTGAGCCGGCGGTTGCCGATGTTGAGGTGGCCGACACCGCGGAGATTGAGGCGGCGGCGGCTGCCGATGTTGGGGAGGCCGACACCGCGACTGCCGGCCCACACGATGACGACACAGTAGAGACGCCTGCAGTGATTGCCGTACATAGCGGAGGTCGGCACCCACATCCTCAACTCCCGGAACAGCAGGCCCTTGGACCCGTGCAGGTTCACAATCCTGCGGAGAAAAGGCGCATCGGATCTCTGGCGCTAGCCGCCACCGCCTTGGCGGCGCTGCTTATCGGCGCATTGTTGTTCGCCGCGAGCAGAGATGGCGGCGTGACTGCACAATCGGTCCCTACCGTTACGGCGACCGCAACCGCGACGGTCACTGAGCCGACGCGTGAGCCGTCAGATGAATCGACGCATGCCGGGGAAGAAGAGTCGACCATTCAGTTGGAGGATTTAGTCGACTCTGCCAGGCCCTTCGAAACCGTCCGAATCCAGGGTACGTACCACGATGGAGCCAACACCTTTCTGCGGGTGCAGCGCTGGGAGGCAGGCAAGTGGCTGGCCTTCCCGTTACCTACCAAGAGCGACCCGTCGGGCCGGTTCACCGCCTATGTGGAGTTTGGGCAGCCGGGTCGTTACCGGCTTCGTGTGCTGCACCCCGGCTCCGGTACGACGTCGAAATCCTTTGTGCTTGTGATCAAGGGGGGCTGACCGTGTCCGGTAGTCAGCCATCCATGTTGCTCGCCAGGATTTCCGAGAGTCGGCATGGGTATATATAGGTGGGGCGGCACTGATACAGGCGCGAGGGGTGCTTCGGGTGTCCGGGACATCGGCTGCCGACTTGAGGCGCCGGATGGTTGGACACAACATCGCCATCGAGCAAACAGGATGCTCGCAATCTCAAACAGGGGGATACATGAACAAGTTGCGCAACTCGCTCATACTGGCAGCGGCCGCGGCCATGCTGTTGGTACCGATGAGCGCGGCGGCCGACACGACTGTGAAGGCAAAGCTAGTTGAGCAAAATGGCAGCGGCGTTAGCGGCACGGTCAGCCTGACGGCGCTCGGCAACGGTGGTCTTAAGGTGGTCATCCGTTCGGACGGCCTGGTGCCCGGCCAGCCCCACGCCCAGCACATCCACGGGTCAGCACACGGGGGGCACTTCTCTTGCCCCACTCTGAAGAAGAACGACACCGACGGCGACGGGGTCCTCACCAACGAAGAGGCGACCGGCGAGTACGGCACCGTCTTCCTTGCGTTGACAACCAGTGGGGGCGCGACGCCCCAAGACGGGCTCGATGTCGACCGGATGCCGGTGGCCGACTCAAAGGGCCGTATTGACTACGAACGAACCTTCACCGCCAAGATGGTTCCCGACGGCCTGCTGGAGCACCTCTCCTCATTACACGTCGTACAGCACGGCATCGACGTCAACAACAACGAGAAATACGATGTGGAAGCCCTGGGTGTCTCGACATTCGCAGAGAGCCTGGGAGTACCGAATATTCCGGAGGAGGCAACCGACCCGGCCAGCTGCGGCGTCGTACAGGGCGCGGGCATGGCGGGACGGCCGCGCGGCGGGGTCGAGACCGGCGGTGCCCCAGCGCCTGGCCTGAATGCACCTCTCGCTGTGGCAGGGGCTGCTCTACTGCTGCTGTCTGCGGCCTTTGCTGTGTCCGCCGCGGCCCGTTCACGGGACGACCACAGTGCCTGATGGGGCAAACGCTCCTTAGCTGGACCCACTTCCGCGGCCACCCTGGAGGGTCCATTTTGTATGGTGCGCAGTGGCGTTATCCATGACTTCATCCCGCGAATGGCTCGCGGGTACTTCGTGGATTTCGACGCTAGCGGTCATGCCAACTCTCGCCTTCGCCAAGCAGCGGGTCGGCAACGAGATGGGAAGCCGCGCCCTGGTCGCCGATTCCAAAGAGACATGGGTCTGCTCCTACCTGTCACTGACACTGTTACTCGGTGTTGGCGCGTACGCCCTGCTCGGCTGGTCGTGGGCCGACCCTGTTGGTGCGCTCGCGATGCTGCCCGGTCATCATCTGGCAGGGATGGGAGACGCTGGCTCAAGCGCGCGAGCCAGCAGACCACGAAGACTGACGCTCAAACCGATCGAAGGCTCACAACCGCTCTACCTTGATCCGGGAGCCGCACGCTGCTGCGGTCAAGATCAGATACTTCGATCCCGCTTGAGGTTGGGGTCAGAGTCGGCGTGCCTTGATCCGAGCTAACTCGGTGCTCGCCCGAGCGAACAACCGCGCGATCTCGCTCGCGGTGCTTGGAAAGCGTGTAGGCGCAACGACGGTGGAATGCTGCGGCCAGCGAATCATGATCACTTGCGGAATGTCTGGCGGGCTGAGTAGCTCGACCACGATGCGGTCGCTGCCGTTGATATTGCCCTCGGCGAGCGCGCTTCTGGGGGATGATGTTGTCACGGCGGGCTCCGTCCCGTCGAGGGCCCGTTCGGAGCTTCCACCTCCTGATGGGCCCGCCCAAGTCACTTCGTAGAAAACGGAGTAACAAACGCCACTCGGCGGGTCGCGGTCTGCATGGGTTGCAAACTGTGCAGACCGTAGGCAACCTGCGTGAACGTAGATTGCCGACACCCGGGTGGTGGCTCTCCGGGATTCACGACCCGAGGAATTCGCGGAAGGATGACCCGCCGATCTTCGCGTCTGCATCCGGAAGGTCGGCCCCGGCCAGAAACGCTCTGAGGGTGCCACCCTTTGCCGGAAGCGCAATAACCCGCGGTACCGGCTTCCCGTCCTTGGCCCGGAGAAAAGCGACCGCCTCAGCCAGGCTGATACGGTCCGGTCCAGCGCGATCAGCAGCACGCTGATAGCCCGACGGTGCCGGCCCGAGTGCGACGTCGGCAAGCTCAGCGGCGATCCAACGATGGTCACAGGGCTGAAACGACATGCCCCGGGGCACGAACGCCACGGGCCCGATCGTCACGGTGCTGGCAATTTCGGTGACCAAGGTGTGGAACTGCGTGGCCCGGACCACCGTCACCGGCAGCCTGCTGCGTTCGAGTACCAGCTCGCAGGCATACTTCACCCGGTAGTACCGCTGGGGGATCTGATCACAGCCGACAATGGAGACGTAGATGAGGTGCGGCGGCGTGGACCGACGGGCCAAAATCTTGATCATGCTTCGGGTGCCGTCCAGGTCGACTCTGCGATAACGCAGCCGGTGGGTGGCCGCGTGAACCACGCATTCGGCGCCGCGCAACGCCGGCTCGAGCCCCTCACCAGTGCCAAGATCGACGCCGGTACGCCGGCTCGCCGAGGTGACCGTAGCGCCGCGAGCCTCGAGCCTGCGTACTATCTCGGTGCCGAGCAAGCCCCTGCCTCCGGTCACCACAATCCTCATCTGGTGAGAATAGTGGTCCGGATCCCGCGCCCCATTGGCAAGGAGGTCACCATGGCGGTAGCCAGTCGAGGAGCCGCGCTGAGCGCGTTCCGAGAGTTGATCAACCGCGATCCCGTCGAGGCTGGTGCGATCTTGCGTCAGCCCTATCTCCCAACCGGTGTGGAGCCGTCAGAGGATCCAGTTCGGATGGGTCCCTCCACACTGATCGGGGGGTACGGCAACGAGGCGCGTTACACCCTCGGCGCGCCAGACCCGGCGACCATGCTCGCCATTGCGAGCGCACCCTCGGAGGTATTGTCCGACCGTCCCTCGATCACGAGTGAGACCGTCACCGCGTACGTGAAAGCCAGCCTTGACCTCACCATGGAAGGCGGCACCACATCAGGCGTGGTCTACCCACTCGCAGTCTGCGAGCTGGCCACCAGTTTCCGGTTCCGCAATGTCGGGGGCGCCTCGGCGGGCTCGATCGCTGCCGCGCTCACCGCGGCGGCGGAGCTTGGTCGCAGCAGCAGAGTGCTGGCCTCGGCTGGCTTGGATCAGCAAGTCGGGGAGCAGCGAAAAGACTCTTCGGCGGCGGCGAATGGCAACCAGATACGCCCTGGCTTCACCGGCCTCACCGACATCATCAGCTGGCTCACTCAGACCCAACCTGGCGATTCGGAGACGGACGAGTACCGGCTCGCTCAGCTCTTCCGGCCCGGCGGGGCCACCGCCGCCATCTTCCGGGTGGCGGTCGCGGTCATGCGCGGCCAGAGCTGGCCGCTGCCCCTGCTTGCCCTGTTCGCATTTGGATGGCTCCCTCGACTGTTCACGCTCGCGCTGATCTCCGGTGCCGTCGTGCTCACCGGCTACATGGAATGGCGGTTCACCGGAGCGCCACGCACGGTGCCCGAGATGATCGGGCTGGGTGCGCTCGGGATCCTTGCGTTCATTGCCACCTCCGTGGGCGTGGCTCTTATCCTTCAAGGAATTCGTTCCGGACTCCGTAACCCCGCAGAGAAAGACGGCCCAACTCAAGGCCGGCTGGCGGAGCTACGGAACCATACGAGCGGGTACGCCACGCCCCGCTCCCTGACCGTCCGACAGTTGGTCATTGGCATTGCTTTGATCATCCCGGTGGTTGTGCTCGGGATTCTCCGGCCGGCGCTTTACGCCAGTGCAGTCCTCGTGGGTCTGGCTGCGAGCATCGTCATCGCCGTCGGCCTGCTCGGCTCGATCCTGGCCTACCTCGGTCAGCTCCGGTCACGCGCATTCGGCTTCGTGCCGGGTACGACACCTCAGCGACAGCGCAACCTTCTGGATGTCATGGCCGGCGTGCCCAAGCCGACCGTTGAGAAGTCGCTGGTGCCCTGGCTGAACGACTGCCTCAATGCCCTCGCCGGTCTTGCCGATGATCAAGTGCTGCGGTTCGGGCACTTGTGGTCGGGTCTTGACTATCACCAGCGGCGTCTTTCGCCGACGCCTGACGACCTCGCGAAGTGGCGACTGATGTCAGGGCAGCCTGATCATCGATTGGTCAATCTGGAACTGATGACGACTGATCTCACTCGGCAGCGTCCCTTCCGTTTTCCCCTGGACGCGAACGAAGATGACGATCCCGAGCAGTTGTGGGTTTGCATTGATCAACTTCGCGATGCCGAGTCGCAAGTGTTCCCCGAGTCGGTCATGCAAGCGCTCTCAGAAACCGAGAGCCGCGAGGTCCATGATCGTCACGGGGTCGTTCGCAAGCTCAACAAGCTGCCTCAGCCATGGGACCTTCCGGTGATCTTCGCGGTTCGGATCAGCATGTCGCTGCCAGCTCTCTTCCAGGCCGTACGCCTGTACCGGATCCGCAGGCCTTCACCGATCCAGGACGACTTCGGCCGAACGCTGATCGATCATGGGCAGCCGCTGACGCTGCTCAGCCCGCTGGATTCCGCACAGGAGCTGTGGTTCTCCGACGGCGGTATCACGTCCAACTTCCCGGTGCACTTCTTCGACGACGCCCTGCCGCGCTGGCCGACGGTCTCGCTCAACCTGGGTGTCCATCCCCAGGAAGCACCTCATCAAGACATTTGGCTTCCACAGGACTGGGACGATCTCAACATTCCGGTCAAGACACTCGGCGGCTCGGGCTTGGGGTTCGGCCAAGCGATCTTCAATACCGCGATGACCTGGCGCGACAACCTGCAATCAGCGCTGCCGGGCTATCGCAACCGGATCGCTCAGGTTCGGACGAGTCCCGGCGAGGGTGGGACGAATCTGTTCATGCCGCGGGAGATCATCGCTTCCATGGCCCTAAGAGGTGCCTTGGCCGGCGCGCGACTGCGTACCCGGTTCGTGGACGAGGGTCAATGGAATCGATTCCGTTGGCTACGGCTACGCACCGCCATGAGCAACATTGAGAAACAGCGTGCCACTACCCAGGAGCGACAGGGGTTCTACGAGGACGCGTTTTCCGGGGAGTCCTGGGTCGACAAGCAGGAGGCTGACTTCTCTGACAAGCCGGCGAATATGGCGATCTCCTGGTACCGGCCCTACGCGGGGTTCTGGCCTAGAGCCGACCGACTGCTGAACACTTTCGCCGATGGATACCGGCCGACCGAGGATGCGGAGAACGTGATGACGTACGGTACGCCAAGGCCGCAGCCGGTCATCCGCCAAGTTCCCCGGGAATAGCTGAGCGTCCGCGGTGTAGACCGCGGTGCACCCCAGGACGGCGACGCGTGCACCAAGATCGGGCGCACTTGGTTGTCGGCAAGGACGTCGATGCCTACGATGCCCTGACGCCGAGCCTCATAGACCGTGCCACTAGGGTGCTGATCAACGCCCCGACTGGGCAAGGGCGCCGTAGCGCTACGACTGCGGGTGCGCTACTTAGCGACGGAGCACGGAGGCTCGCCATGTCCGAATCCCCGGCCGATCAGGTCAATCGAATCCCGGAAACAATGCAGGCCGTCATTTGCCACGGGCCTGAGAATTACCAGTTAGAGGAAGTCCCCGTTCCGAAGCCGGGACCGGGTGAAGCGTTGGTCCAGGTCGAGGCGACCGGCATCTGCGCCAGTGACCTCAAGTGCTACCACGGTGCGGCGAAGTTCTGGGGGGATGCAAACCGTCCGGCCTGGGCAGAGACCGAGGTCATTCCCGGCCACGAGTTCGTCGGAAAAGTTGTGCAGCTTGACGACGTGGCGGCAGACCGCTGGGGCATCGCCGTAGGCGATCGCGTTGTCGCTGAACAGATCGTGCCCTGTTGGAAGTGCCGCTATTGTCTGAACGGCGAATATTGGATGTGCGCACCGCATGACATGTTCGGCTTCAAGCGCCGGACTCCGGGCGGCATGGCGGACTACATGGTTTACAACAAAGACGCTCTTGTCTACAAGATCTCCTCTGGCCTGCCGCCGGCACACGCTGCATTTACCGAGCCTCTCTCGTGTGCACTCCACGCGGTCGAGCGGGGAGAGATCAAGTTCGAGGACACTGTTGTCGTCGCGGGCTGCGGCCCCATCGGACTCGGCATGATCGCAGGGGCAAAGTCCAAAAGCCCCAAGGCGGTTGTCGCCCTCGATATGGCCCAGGACAAACTGGACATCGCCAAGGACTGCGGCGCCGATGTGATCATCAACATCGGGTCGGAAAACGCGGTCGACAAGATCAAGGACATGACCGACGGCTATGGGGCTGATGTCTATCTCGAGGGCACCGGCCACCCATCCGCAGTCGGCCAGGGTCTCAACCTGCTGCGGAAGCTCGGCACGTATGTCGAGTACAGCGTTTTCGGCAGCGACGTGACTGTTGACTGGTCGATCATCAGTGACGACAAGGAGCTCGACGTACGCGGTGCGCACCTGGGCCCGGACTGCTGGCCTGCCGCCATCCGGATGCTCGAGTCCGGCCGACTTCCTATGGACAGGATCTGCACCCACCAGCTGCCACTGGCCGAGTTCCAGAAGGGTCTCGACATGGTGGCCAGCGGCACGGAATCGATCAAGGTCTCGCTCATCCCGTGATCAGAAGAGGTGCTCGAGAGCCGATTCAACCGCCATGACGTCGCTCAAGAGCCGCCCCCTGTGGGTCGGCACAAGCTGGAAGATGAATAAGACGCTCGCCGAGGCCGAGCGCTTCGTCGCCGAGCTGCTGGGTTATACGATCCCCAGCGGCATCCAGCCCTTCGTGCTGCCACCGCACACGACGCTGGCCAGGGTCCGCGATCGTGTGCCTGCGGATGCTCCCATCCTGCTGGGCGCCCAGAACGCTCACTGGGCACCCGAGGGGTCCTGGACCGGCGAAATCTCCATGCGGATGGCCAGGGACGCCGGCGCAACCTTGATCGAGATTGGCCACTCTGAGCGCCGCGAGCATTTCGGCGAGACCGACCACACTGTGGCACTTAAGGCGGCTGCTGCGGTTGCACACGGCCTCATCCCGCTGATCTGCGTTGGCGAGCCGTTAGCAGTTCGTGAGGTAGGCGGTGCAGAGAACTTCGTACGCGTCCAGCTACAGATCGCGCTCTCAGAATTGGCATCCGACGAGACAAGTCAGGTGATCATTGCGTACGAACCCATCTGGGCCATTGGCGAGCATGGCATTCCCCCGACCCTCGATCAGGTGACACCAATCATGGCGTTGATCAACGAGGTCGCCACGACCGCTGGTGGCCCGGCCCGTGCAGTGCTCTATGGCGGCAGCGTCAACACGCGGAACGCCACCGAACTTCTCAGCGATCCGAATACGGATGGCCTGTTCATCGGCCGCGCCGCCTGGGAAGCATCAGGTTTCATCGAAATACTGAAACTCTGCGCACCCTTGCTGGAGCGGGAGCCGGCCAGTCAGACAGCTTCAGCAGAACCCAGCCGTGGACCGCCGCGGTAGCTCCTCTCTGAGGAGCAACAGTCATGCGCACGGCGTTTTCTGAGCCTGTCGCGAGGGGGATCGACTCAGAGAGTGTCCTGTTCGAGATGGGTGGATGCTCCGCGAGCATCCACTTACCAAGACCGTCACATTCCCTGGAGGCTCCAAATGACGCATATCTACAACGACCCCGCCGAGTTCAAGAACGACGTGATCAAGGGCTTCGCCGCGGCGTACCCGCAGTATGTTCAGCGCGTCGAAGGTGCCTCTGGCTTCGTCAGGGCCGGCGGTCCGCTGGAGGGCAAGGTCAGCCTGGTCATTGGCGGAGGTTCGGGCCACTACCCCTCCTACAACGGTGTAGTGGGGACCGGTTTCGCCGATGGTGCCGTGCTCGGCGATTTGTTCGCGTCGCCGTCCGCGGAGCAGGTCTATCGAATCGCGACGGCGGCGGACGGAGGGGCCGGAGTTGTGCTGGGGTTCGGCAACTACGCCGGTGACCGGCTGAACTTCGGTGTTGCCGCCGAGCGCCTGATCAGTGAAGGAATCGACACCCGGATCGTGTACGTCACCGACGACGTCGCCTCAGCCAGCCCGGCGGAGCAGGAAAAACGACGCGGCATCGCAGGCACCTTTACGGTATACAAGATCGCTGCGGCTGCAGCAGAGAACGGCGCGAACCTGGATGAGGTCGAGCGCGTGATGCGGGCGGCCAACGCCGCGACGTACTCTTTCGGCGTCGCCTTCCACGGTTGCACGATGCCTGGTTCAGACCAGCCGCTGTTTACCGTCGACAGGGGTCACATGGACTTCGGGCTTGGGATCCACGGCGAGCCCGGAATCAGCTCGGCTCCATGGATGTCGGCCAAGGACCTGGCTGCCAAGCTCGTAGAAACGGTGCTCGCCGAGCGCCCGCAGGATGCCAGCGGACGGGCTGCGGTGCTCGTCAACGGACTTGGCGCCACCAAGTACGAGGAACTGTTCGTCTTGTACGGCCATGTCAGCGAACTCCTCGAAGCGGAGGGCGTCGTGCAGGTGTCACCGGAGGTTGGCGAACTGGTCACCAGCCTCGATATGGCGGGCTGCTCGCTGTCGGTCACCTGGCTCGATGAGGAGCTCGAAGGCTACTGGGTCGCGCCGGCGGAAACGGCAGTGTTCCGGCGCGGCACGGCCGTGACAAGCGAGCGGTTCACCACCCGGCGCGCCGGTGCCGGCCACGTCGCGGAAAAGGTGACAGCAGAGGCAAGCGAGGAGTCGATGGCGGCCGCTGCTGTAGCGCGTAAGGCGGTCGACGCGATTTACGCAGCGGTTGAGGAGAACAAGGAGTACCTGGGCCGTATCGATGCGATAGCCGGCGACGGTGATCACGGAATCGGTATGTCCCGCGGCTCGAAGGCCGCTGCCGAGGCAGCCAACGAGACCGAAGGTGGGGTTGAGACGGTCCTGACTGCGGCAGGCCACGCTTTTGGTGATAGGGCCGGTGGCACCAGCGGCATCTTGTGGGGGTTGCTGCTGGAGGGTGTCGGCAAGGGACTCGGCAACACCGAGGCGGTAACGGCGAAGCGTCTGGCTGATGCCGTTCAGCGGTCGGCTCAGCAGTTGCAGGGCTTCAGCAAAGCCCAGCTCGGAGACAAGACCATGCTGGACGCCCTGTTCCCGTTCGTCGATACGCTGGTTGGGCAAGTCGATGCGGGAGCTCCAATCTCCGATGCATGGCGGTCTGCGGCGGACGCCTGCAGAAGCGCAGCGGAGGCAACCGCATCGCTTGTGCCGAAGATCGGGCGGGCCCGGCCGCTGGCAGAGCGCAGCGTCGGCACTCCAGATCCAGGCGCCATATCGCTGGGCCTGATTGTCACGGCGATCGGAGGCGTGCTCGGGGAGGCAGAGGCTGCTGCGCCCTGAGCAGCAGAGTCCACGGACAAGGAAGGACAGAACGTATGAGCGGTCCCATTCGACTGCTGGTCGGAAGCGATAGCGCGGGATTCGACTACAAGGACCGGATCCTGGCTGACATGCAGGCTGATGACCGGGTCGAGGTTGTCGATCTCGGGGTCTTTCAAGGAGATCTAGATGGGGCCTCGTACCCGTCGGTGGCCATTGCCGCAGGAAAGAAGATCGTGGCTGGCGAAGCGGATCGGGCAATCCTGGTCTGCGGCACCGGAATTGGAGTCGCCATCGCTGCTAACAAGGTGCCCGGCATCCGTGCCACGGTCGCCCACGACTCCTTTAGCGTCGAGCGGTCCATCTTGTCCAACGATTGCCAAGTACTGACTCTCGGTCAACGCGTGATCGGCCTCCAGCTGGCTCGCAGGCTGGCCCGGGAATGGCTCGATTACGTCTTCGACCCAACTACCCCGTCCGGGGCGAAGGTCGCCGAGATCAGCGACTACGAGGACTCCGTTACCGGCTGATTGGCTTCCGTCCATCCGCGTCCGGGAGGTTTGATGTTGAACAACCTAGGTACAGGACGACGTACGGCAGAATCTCAGGGTGATTGAGTATCGGACGCCGGCCGAGCTCGAGCAGATGAGACCGGCCGGCCGGTTCGTCGCCGAGGTGTTGAGCGCGCTCGTCGCTCGGGCCGATGTCGGGGTGAATCTTCTTGAACTCGACGAGTTGGCGCACCAGATGATTCGGGATCGCGGCGCGGTGTCGAGCTACATCAACTATCATCCGTCGTTCGGCGCCAGCCCGTTTGGCAAGGTCCTGTGCACGTCGGTCAACGATGCGGTATTGCACGGGCTGCCTCACGACTATGAACTTGCCGACGGTGACCTGATCAGTCTCGACTTCGCTGCATCGGTGGATGGTTGGGTGTCCGATTCCGCGATCAGCGTGATAGTCGGCTCACCTCGGGAACAAGATCAGCAATTGATCGCTGCCGCTGAGGCGGCCCTTGCCGCCGGCATCGAAGCAGCTTTGCCCGGGAACAAGCTCGGCGACATCTCCTTCGCGATCGCACGTGTCGGGTCCCAGGCGGGTTACAAGATCAACACTGAGTTTGGCGGGCACGGTGTGGGCCGTACCATGCATGGCGACCCCCACGTGCCGAACAACGGCCGGCGTGGGCGTGGGCTGCTGCTCCGACCCGGCCTGGTGATCGCGATAGAACCTTGGTTTCTGGCTGGCACCGACAAGATCTACACCGATCCCGACGGATGGACGTTGCGGAGCCGGGATGGCTCACGCGGCGCACATGCCGAGCACACCGTTGCGATTACGTCAGATGGGCCGCTGGTCCTCACCGCCCGCTAAGTCGCTTGCCACGAGCGCGGCAGAAGCAACTGTGTGGCGAGCATCGCCAAAGTTCGCGCCCCCGCCGCGCCCATGGGTCTCTCCTTCGACAGCGTTGACGGTGATCGACCCGGACACGGACCTGACTGCCCGCGTCCAACTGGTACCACCAGTCTCAGCAGTCTCACCATAAACGACGGCAGGGGCCCAGGTATACCCCTTTTTTTGTGATGGATGCCCGAGTGTTATGGACATCTACGCCTGGGTCCGCAGCGGACGCCTCTCGTAATCGGCTCGTGATCCGCCGATAGTGCGCGCCGGGAGCTTGGTTGGAGTGACATGTGAGCCTGTCGAAGAGAAAGTGTGCCCTTCGACAGGCTCAGGGCACATATCCGTCAGCGGCGAGACCTGGCGGCCTCTTGGAACCTGCGGAGGCCTTCCTTGATCTTCTGCTGGTTCTCCGGCTTGGACAATTCTCGCTGTGCGACCTGAATCAGCTTGGCCGCGACTGCAGTCTTGACGAGGCCCTTGATGAGGCTCATGAATGCTCCAATGTGAAGGGACAGTGCCATCGACAATAGCTAGCAGATCCAACCACGGGCCACGCTCGTCCGCTGCCGCTAGTGACTGTGGGTTAGTTGCACGTTTCACCGCCGGAATGCTGTCACTCGCCAGCGCTTTCGTCGGTAGGCGCGACACGTCGAGTGTTGTCTAACGAAATCTAAGGAATGCGCTATATGCGCTGATACGGTCCGAGACATGGATCCGGTCCGGAATCCGTACGCACCCGGAGCCGGTCAGCGTCCGCCGGAGCTTGCTGGTCGCGACGCGGAGCTGACCGCATTCGACGTCGCTCTGGAGCGAGTGGAGCGCGGCAGGCCGGAACGCAGCCTCGTCCTCACCGGGCTGCGCGGAGTTGGCAAGACAGTGCTGCTCAATGCCCTACGATCCAAAGCGCTGGACCGCGGATGGGGGACCGGAAAGGTGGAGGCCCGGCCTGACACGAGCCTTCGTCGGCCGCTCACTGGCGCATTGCACGCAGCCGTGCGCGAGCTTTCGGTACGTCATCGAGCACCGGATCGGGTGCGTGAGGTGCTGGCCACGCTAAAGGCGTTCGGGCTCCGCACCAACCCGCGGGGCGGGAAGCTCATCGAACGTTGGACGCCTGCGATCGACGGGCCGCCGAGCACCGGCCGAGCCGATTCCGGTGATATGGAGATCGACCTGCTCGAGTTGCTCACCGATGTGGCCGGCCTGGCCGCTGACGTGGGCGTGGGCGTGGCCGTGTTCATCGACGAGATGCAGGATCTGACGGCCGAGGACGTCTCGGCGCTCTGCGCGAGCTGCCATGAGCTGTCCCAGACCGGTGCGCCACTCATGGTGGTAGGCGCCGGGCTGCCGCATCTGCCCAGCGTGCTGTCGGCCTCCAAGTCGTACTCTGAGCGCCTGTTTCGATACGTCCGAATTGACCGCCTGGACTCAGCCGGGGTGGAGCGGGCGCTGCTGGCGCCTGCTGAACGCGAGGGTGCGACATGGTCTTTGGACGCGCTTGCGGCGATGGGCGCAACGTCGGGCGGATACCCCTATTTTGTGCAGGCGTACGGGAAGGCCGCCTGGGACCATGCGCCCAGCTCGCCCATCACCGCAGCCGACGTAGCGGTGGCGTCGCCCGAGGCGGAAGCAGAGCTAGCCGTGGGATTCTTTGGCTCCCGCTATGAGCGCGCGACGCCGGCAGAGCGGGACTATCTGCGCGCGATGGCCGGCCTGACCAGCGAGCTTGCCCCAGATGCACCGGTCTCCACCACCGATGTTGCCGACGTCCTGGGCCGCAAGCCGTCCTCGCTCTCGCCGGCGCGAGATGCCTTGCTCAAGAAGGGCCTGGTCTACTCTGCTGAACGCGGCACTCTGGCCTTCACCGTGCCGCATTTCGGCCGCTGGCTCCGTACCCATCCACCGGCCTGAAGGCTCAGGACGCCCCCGCTTCACGCGGCGACGGGAACCGCTCCCGAAGTGCCCGGTGGACCGCATCTGGTTGCGGGTCCGCCACCGTGATTGCCTCCTCGACCATACGCAGGGCCGCATCCGGACCGGCGCCAAGGACAGATTCGGTCGGTCTCAGTCCGAGCAGGTCGCGGGCGAGCATGAGTTCGATCGCCAACAGGTCCTCGAGCAACCCCAGCGCCGTGTCGGTTTTTCGGACGCTCAGTGGCGCAGCCGTGTGGTGATCTTCCACGCCTAGGTCCAACGGCGGTACGTCCAGGGTGGCCGGTGCGGCCAGTTGCTTGAGCTCGGGAAATACCGCCGCGGCCGGATACCGCAGCTGCAGCCCGTACATCGTCATCGGCTCGCCGGTCGTGGGCAAGCCGGTCATCTGCTGCATGCACCCGTCCCAGAGATGCGACATCCGGCGCTCACTGAGCTGCCCGACCTGGGCGAGCGCAATCCGCAGTGCGTCGCAGGCAATAGCCAGCACCATTGGGTGGAAGTTGCCGTTGCTGATCACGGCCTGGTCCGGCACGGAGACCAGCGGGTTGTCATCGGCAGAGTTGAGTTCGACGGTAACGGCATTCCGGGCCGCCGCGACGTACTCGCGCAGTGCCCCGTGCACCTGGGGCACGACCCGGAACGAGAGGGCATCTTGTACCGATCTCGGTCCGCCCGGCTGAAGCAGGCTGCTCCCTGCCAGGAGCTCCCGAATGTGGTCGGCCGCCGCCGCCTGGCCGGGGATCGGTTTGGCGCGCGCGACAGCGGGATGCACGATCGACGGGTTCGCCCCGGTCGCCTCCATGGAGAGCGCTGCCGCGATATCCGCGGCGGCGGCTGCCCGCTCGGCTCGAGCGACGACGAGTGCCGCGTGGCCGATCGACACCCCGTTGGCTGAGACCAGCGCCAATCCGTCCTTGCCGCTGAGTACCAGCGGAGTGATCCCGGCCCGACGCAACGCCTCGCCGCCGAGGAGCTGCTCGCCCTGGTAGTCCGCCCGGCCCTTACCGATCGCGACCTGGGCCATACCGGCCATGGGCCCGAGGTCACCTGCTCCGACAGACCCGATCTCCGGCACGATCGGGTGTACACCGGCATTGAGCATCGCCGTCAACACGTCGGCGGCCGCAGGCGAAGCTCCCGAGCCACCCCGCGCGATGCCGTTGAGCCGAACGGCAAGCGCAGCGCGAACTTGCGGAGTGGGTAGCGACTGCCCGATACCGCCGCTATGTGACATGACGAGAAACATCTGCTCGCCGCGGATCTCCTCCTCGCTTAGTCGGGTGTCCTTGCCGTGGCCGACCTGGGTAGTCAGGCCGTATACGGCGTCGTTCCGAGCCAGGGCGTCATCCACGACCGCCCGTCCGGCGGCGATCGCGGCGCGTACGTCATCCGCCAGCTCAACCTGTGCGCCGCCCACGATGGCAAGCAGCTCCTCGAGAGCGAGCGGGTTCTCGGTGATGGTGACGGTGCTCATGGATTTGCTCCCCGGGTCAAAGATGCAAGGTCGATGTCAATGGGTCTACCTCATCAGGAGATACTGACGCATGCTCGAGGCGGAACTGATAGCCCGCGACCGCTGGAGGAGAGACGACCTTCTGGCGTATCAGCGAGAGCGCGTCAGGGAACTGGTCGCTCACGCGGTGTCCCATTCCGCCTACTACCGCGAGGTGCTTGGCGCCGACGCTGCCGAACGGCCGCTGACCGAGCTGGCCATCCTGCCGAAGGCCACCATGATGGCCGAATTCGACCGAATCCTCACCGATCCGCGGCTGCGACTTTCCGACCTGCGGGCACATCTCAGTGGCGCAGACCCGTCGAAGTCCTTCCTCGGTGCATACCGCATAGCGACCAGCTCGGGCACCACTGGCCGCCGGTCGATCATCGCGTTCACCAATGAGGAGGCGTCGGCTTGGCGGGCGGCGAGCGCTCGACCCATGATGCGTGTGGGAATCGGACTCGAGGCTCGGTTTGCGGGACTCGGCAGCCCCAGTCCCGTCCACGTGACCAGGCAGGTACTCGTCCCGCCTGGGGTACCGGCTCCGCCGATCTCCGCTGCGACTCCGATTTCCGAACTGGTCGCCGCGCTGAACGCCCAGCAACCGGAGGTTCTCCTCGGCGCCGTCGGGGTCTGGAGGGCGCTCGCCGATGAGCAGCTCGCCGGTCGCCTGCGCATCGCGCCGCGCGCTGCCATGTTCAGCAGCGAGCCGGTTACGGCCGACGTCCGCCGACGTGTACGGGCTGCGTGGGGTATCGAGCCGGTGAGCGGTTACGCCGCGACCGAGGCGCCGACGATTGCCACGAGCAGCCCGGAACACCCCGAGCTCGAGATCGCCGAGGACGTTGTGGTGATCGAGATAGTGGACGAGAACAACCAGGCGGTCTCACCTGGGCAGCCAGGCGCCAAGGTTCTGTTGACCAACTTGATCAACTACGCCCAGCCACTCATCCGCTACGAGCTAACTGACTCGGTCGTGGAGTCCCCGCTCCCAAACCCCGCCGGTCGACCCTGGCGCTGCCTGCTCTCCATTGACGGGCGCAGCGCCGACATCCTTTACCTCGCGGGCCGGGACGGCGCAACAGTCCCTGTCCACCCTTCGGTGCTGGGGTCAGCGGTCGCGCCCATTGCCGAGGTCGGGGAGTACGCCTTCGTATACGACGCGCGCGGCCTGCACGCCCACGTGGTGTTGTCACCAGGAGTTGGCGCCGATGTATCAGAACGGCTGCGCCAGGCCCTGGTCACCGCTATCGGATCAACTGGCGCTCAGCCGCCCGCGGTCGACGTACAGCCTGTGACCGCCCTGCAACGCGAGCCGGGCGGAAAAATCCGGGTGGTTCGATCGGCCTAACGTGCGCCGCAGATGATCGACTTCGAGAAAGGACGTCCCGATCCGCTGCGTCGCCTGGTCCGGAAGGCTGCAGAGATCGTCCCGATGTCATGGATACGCCCTGGGGTGGTGGTCCGCGTCGATCGCGAGGTCTTCCGGCTCAGCCGGAGCCGTACCACCTTGTCTGCTCTGGTTTCCGGTCTTCCGATCGTCATGTTGACGACCACTGGGGCGCGTACCGGCCAACCGCGCGCGCTGCCCGTACTGGCGCTGCCGGACGGTGATCATCTGGTGTTGATCGCCTCCAACTTTGGCCGGCCATCCAATCCGGGCTGGTATCACAACCTGCGTGCGAACCCGCACGCGATGATCACCTGGAAAGGCTCTGCAGTCGAGATGCATGCTCGCGAGTTGAAGGGTGCCGAGCGGCAGCGGTACGTCGACCTCGGCATTGACGCCTATCCGTTTTGGGAGCCGTACCATCGCCGCGCTGCGCCCCGGCAAATCCCAGTCATCATGCTCGAGCCGCTCTGATTTGCCGGCTGTTCAGTCAGCTGCCTTGCTCAACGACTTTCTTGAGGCCGTCGAGCATCATCTGCCAGTTGGCACCGGAGTGCTCCGCCTCTTCCGCGCTGCCGCTGTTGTCCTGGGTTAGTCGTACTGAGGTGCCACCGTTAGCCGGCTGCAGGTCGTAGCGAACTCGGTGGTAGTTCTCCGGCCGATCTTCCTGCCCAGTGAGTGGGCTGAAGTGGGTGACCTCCAATCGCCTACCTGGCTCGACGGCGATGATCTCCCCTTTGTCCTCGTACGCGCGGCCCTCGAACTCGCCTTGCCACGTGATCGCGCTACCGGGCTGCCAATCGGTCTTCACCTCTGAGCCGAACATGTATTTCTTGATGACCTCAGGATCGGTCAGCGCCCGCCACACCTCCTCGGGTGGAGCATCGATCTCGCACTGGGCAGTCGCAACGTACTCCGACATCACCGTTCTCCTTCGTGGGTGAAAATGCGCTCTGCATTACAGGTTCTACAGGTGAGCATACCCGTCAGGGTCCAGCCGTAATCCCGCGCACGACTAGCGGGTTTCGGTCGCGAGGCGGAGACCCAAGGCCACCAAAACGGTCCCCGTCACCGCGTCGAGCGTGCGACGCACCCGTGACCGTTGGAGGAATGGTCCCACCTTGTTGAGGACGACGGCGTAGAGCGAGAGCCAGCCGAACGTCATGAGACAGAACACCAAACCAAGTGGAAGGAGAACTGCAACACGGCCTGACGCGACCGGCACGAACTGAGGAAGCAAGCTGAGGAAGAAGGCCGCCATTTTGGGATTGGCGAGATTGCTGATGAACCCTTGACGGATTGCTCGTCGCGGCGCGAGTTCAGGAAGTCCGATTTGGTGCTCGTGCTTGCCATGACGGCCGCGAATCGCTCCCAAGATCGACTGCACCCCGAGGAAGATCAGGTACGCCGCGCCAGCGATCTTGAGCGCTGTGAAGGCGGGCGGTGATGCTTGCAGCAGGCCGGCGATGCCCAAGCTCGCTGCGACGGTCCACACCAACTGCCCAGTGGCAATGCCGGCGGCAGTGAATACCCCAGCGCGACGTCCGCCGACAATCGAGTTACGGACGGTCAGTGCGGTGTCGGGCCCGGGCGTGCAGATCACCAGCGCGGATACGCCGAGAAAGGCCAAGAGCCCAGTCATCATGACGAGAGCCTCTCACAAGCTCAAGCGTGCCCTCCGACGCTGACCGTCCCGACGGTGAGTCGAGCATTTCCCTCGAGGACCTGGCCAATTCGGTCGACCTCACTCTCCAGAGCCCGGTGCTGACTGGCGGCAAGCCGGATGAGCGGCTCGACCGTGACCTCAATCTGCCGGCCGGAGCGACGCTGGTGCCAAACGCCAGCGACGACGCCATCAATGAGCAGAACCGGATAGTTGCCAGCCTGGCCGGACGGCGCGAGGGCACGCGTGGCCGCCTTTCCCGGGAAGAGCCGGTTTCGCGGATGGCTTCCGACGGCGTACGCATCGAAGTAGGGCAGCAGCAAGACACCGCCCTTGGCGCGGTCTGCTGGAGGCATTTCGGTGTCCCGGTAAGTCACCCACGCGGGCACACCATCAAAGTTGATCTTGGTGAGCCTTCTCATGTGCCGGTCGAACTGGTCGCTTGCCCATGTGGGCGGGGCACCGATCCACTGGCCGAACTGCTGTGGGGTCGCTGGACCGTACGCGTACAAGTAGCGCGTGATCACCGTGGCGATAGCTTCGTCCTTCGGCGCCGGCCTGAATGCCGGGAGCCAGCGGCGCGGATTGCTGTAAGTAACGCGTCGGCCCTTGTTCGGTCCGAAGCACAGCACACCGCGGTGGGCAGCTGTCCCGACCGCTTGCCGCCATCGCGGCCACATGTCCTGAAAAGCGGGCATCACACGATCGCCAGCCCAGGACCCGACCAGATCGACCACGGCTCGGTCCAGTTCATCGATAGTCAGTTCGGCATCTTCGAGGGCGCGGCCGATGGCATCCACAATCTCCTCGGCCTGCGGCGGCGTCAGCCGAACATCGTCAGGAAAGGGAGAGCGCGTCGGGATGGCGGAAAGTGCGGCCGTCCAGATGGGGAGATCCACGGTGGGAAGCAGGTGCACGGTGCCACGTGGTCCGTAGGTCTTGATCAGGCTGCGGCCATTCCACAACGCGTGCCGGATGGTGGACCGGGTTGCTCCCTGAATGCGCAGTGCAATCGACATCTCGGCCGCCGACAGCACTTGCGCGTGAGCGCCACAGATGGCCGCGGCGACCTCAGCGGGATCAGTGCCGGAAGGCGCTGGAGGATGCAGTGCCTGACGCTGTAAGCGTCTGCTGTTGGCTGCGGACCAAGGAACCTCACGCACGTCTTTACCGCTTAAAACTGCATATCGGTGAAACGGGAGTAGTGCCCCTGGAACGCGACAGTGATCATCTTTGTCGGGCCGTTGCGATGCTTGGCTACGTCGAAATCGGCCTCACCGGCTCGATCAGAGTCCCTGTCATAAAGATCAGGTCGATTGAGCAAGATCACCACATCGGCGTCCTGCTCAAGGCTCCCGCTCTCGCGAAGATCAGAGAGCATCGGTCGCTTGTCAGTCCGCTGTTCCGGGCCGCGGTTGAGCTGCGACAGAGCGACGACGGGTACGTCGAGCTCCTTGGCCAGCAGCTTGAGTTGGCGCGAGAACTCCGAGACTTCGAGTTGGCGCGATTCGACTTTCTTGCCGGAGGTCATTAGCTGGATGTAGTCGATGATCACCAGCTTGAGGTCGTGCCGTTGCTTGAGCCGGCGGGCCTTTGCACGGATCTCCATCATCGTCAGATTGGGGGAGTCATCGATGAACATCGGGGCTTCGGAGACCTGGCCCATCTTCGACGACACCCGATTCCAGTCCTGGTCGCTCATGCGCCCGCCACGAATGTGTGTCAGCGGGATGCTCGCCTCGGCAGACAGCAATCGCATGGTGATCTCGATCTGGCTCATCTCCAGACTGAAGATCACCGAGGTGAGCCCGTTCCGGATCGAGGCTGCGCGTGCAAAGTCCAAAGCCAGCGTTGACTTTCCGACCGCAGGTCGAGCTGCAATGATGACCATCTGCCCGGGATGCAGACCGTTGGTCAGCTCGTCGAGGTCGGCGAACCCGGTCGGCACACCTGACAGCCCTGCGCCTCGAGACTCGATGGCCTCCATCTCGTCGAGAGTGGGTTGCATCAGCTCCGAGAGCGGTTTGTAGTCCTCCGCCGCCCGTCGCTCGCTGACGGAGTACACCTCCGCCTGGGCCCGGTCCACGATGTCATCGACGTCGCCCTCGGCGGCGTACGACATTTGGCCAATCCGGACCGAGGCTTCGACGAGTCGGCGCAGGACCGCCTTTTCGTGCACGATCTGCGCGTAGTAGCCCGCGTTGGCGGCCACCGGGACGCTTGCCAGCAGCGTATGGAGGTACGGCGCGCCGCCGATGCGCAGCAGCTCGCCGCGCTTGCCTAGCTCGTCGGAGACGGTGACGGCATCAGCCGGCTCGCCGCGACCGTAGAGGTCGATGATGGCGTTGTAGACCTGCTCATGCGCCGGCCGGTAGAAGTCTGCACCGCGCAACACCTCGACGACGTCGGCTATCGCGTCCTTGCTCATCAGCATGGCGCCGAGCGCGCACTGCTCGGCCTCCATGTCCTGCGGAGGCGTACGGTCGGACAGTCGAGGCGCCTCGCCGCTATAGGGCGGCATCACCTCGGCAACACTCACCCTTACTCCTCACACATCCGCTGGACGCTGCCCCCGAGCCCGTCGGACACCCGCCTCAGCACCAATCGAATACGTGTTCGGAACACTAGTGACATGCACTGACACGTACCGCGTGACGCTGCGACAGGTCAATGCGGGAACCGTACGCTGCCTGGACCGACCTGAACAGCCCGTTATCCACAGGGCCTGTGGACAACAAATTGCGCGCTGTGGGGGACACGCGGTGCGCCTGTGCAGACCCTGGGTATCGGCCTGGGGACTCGCATCATTCTAGGATCGGCAATTGACCGCTGACTAGGGGAAACGCGTCAATACAGGGGGTGGATGGAAGTTCTTTTTCCACCATCTCACGACTCGGATGCGGCCCGCCGAACCATGGTGTGATTTTCCCCGCCGGAACGTATTACCCACAGGTTCATCCGCAAGCTGTTGAAAACAACCGCGACAATTGACGAGCTTTGATCGGACATCATCACATGAGCTTCCCTGCATCATCGATTTGACGCTCGATATACCCTTAGGGGGTACCTGAGAGATCAAGGAAGGGCCGATGCCTGATCACGCCAGCCATCACGGCTACATTGCCAACAAGGACGACTACCTTAAACGATTGCGTCGAATTGAGGGCCAGGCGCGTGGTCTGCAGAAGATGATCGAGGAGGAGCAGTACTGCATCGATATCCTCACCCAGGTATCCGCGATGACGCGCGCCCTTCAGTCGGTCGCTCTCGGACTTCTCGGGGAACACCTTAGCCACTGCGTCGTGCGCGCCGCTGCCGAAGGAGGACCCGAGGCCGATAGCAAGATCGAAGAAGCGTCGAGCGCTATCGCACGTCTCGTCCGCTCCTAGTCATCGCTCTCTCTATACCTAGCAAAAGGAAATGTCCATGTCTGTCACCGGTGAGTACCTCGTCTCCGGGATGCACTGCCAGCACTGCGTGAGCTCGGTGACCGAGGAAGTCTCTGCTGTCAGCGGAGTAACCGACGTCAAGGTCGATCTTGATAGCGGCCAGCTGATCGTGACAAGTGACGCCGAGATCCCGTTCGAGAGCATTGAGGCCGCAGTGGACGAGGCAGGCTACAGCGTGGCCGCAGCCTAGGCTGCCGCTCCACGAGAACGATCGCCGTCTGATCATGAACCCACCCGCCAAGCTGGTCGCCTTCCTGGCCTTGCTGGCGGCCGTCTTCGGTATCTCCTACGTGACGGGCACCCAGTCACGGGCGCTGCTGGCGCCAGTGTCGACGCACACCTCCGAGATGGTTGCACCAGCGAGCACGGTAGAGGGCTACACACTGCGCGCGGTGGAGCCTGACCCAGAAGCCCGGCAAGGATGTGGTGGTCGAGTTCGCCGTGTCTGCGCCAGGTGGCCAGGTGATCTCGGAGCTCGATGAGGATGCCGGCGAGCATATGCATTTGATCGCGTTTCGGCGTGACCTCACCGGATACCAGCACATCACGCCGCAGCAGGGCGAGAGTACGTCGTGGTGGGGAATCCTCAATCTCACGCCAGGCCCATGGCACGTGATCGTCCATTTTCAGTCGAAGGCGCTCGGTCGGGAGATCGCTCTTGCCACCGACTTCACGGTCAGCGGCAGATATCGCCCTGAGCCGCTTCCGCCGGCTGCTGATCAGATCCAGATCAAGGGCCTGGCGGTGACGCGCAGCGGCGAGCTCAGCACCAGCGCAGACAGCAGCAGCGCGATAACAGTGACCGATCGTGGCCAGCCGGTGACCGATCTACAGCCGGCGCACGGCGAGATGGGCCACGGTGTGCTGATCCGTCCGGCCGATCTTGGCTATCTGCACATGCACTCCGACTCAACTGGCACTGGGCCACGGCTGGACTTCCTCGGCGCCGTGCCCGATCCGGGCAGCTACCGGCTGTTTGTCGAGTTCTACCGGGGCGACGAGCTCTATCTGGCTCCCTTCACTGTGCAGGTGACCCGATGACTCAGCTGGATGTCGCGGTGCAGACGATCGAGCTTGACGTTCAGGGCATGACCTGCGCGTCGTGCGCCGCGCGGATTGAGAAGAAGCTCAACCGGCTCGAGGGCGTCAATGCGACCGTCAACTATGCGACGGAGAAGGCCACGGTTCACGCCGGAAGGGGAACCACCACGCAGACCCTGATCGAGACCATCGAGAAGACCGGCTACCACGCCACGCTGCCCACCGAGAGCCCGCGTGACCCCGAGCTGGAATTGCGGCAACTACGTCGTCGACTGATCATCTGCACCGTGCTGAGCCTGCCGGTGATCATGATCTCGATGGTTCCGGCGTGGCAGTTTCCGTGGTGGCAATGGGTGTCGTTCGCTCTGGCAGGCGTGGTGGTCATCTGGGGTGCCTGGCCGTTCCACCGCGCTACCTTGCTCAACCTGCAGCACGGCAACGCAACCATGGATACGTTGATCTCGATCGGCACCCTGGCTGCGTTCGGCTGGTCGGCGTACGCGCTGCTGTTCGGGGCCGCTGGCGAGATCGGCTTCACGCATCCGTTCGAGTTTCGGCTGATCAGGCATGCCCCGACGGCCAACCTCTACCTCGAGGCCGCGGTCGGAATCACCACGTTCATCCTCCTCGGACGCTACCTGGAGGCACAGGCCAAGCGCCGATCCGGAGCCGCCGTACGGGCACTGCTCGAGCTGGCACCGTCCGAGGTCACGCTGCTCACAGCGAATGGCGAGACGGTCGCCGACATCTCCCAGCTCCACGTAAGCGACCGGTTCGTGGTACGGCCCGGCGAGCGGGTGGCAACGGACGGGGTGATCATCTCCGGACATAGTGCTCTGGACGCCTCGACCGTGACGGGCGAGTCGGTCCCCGTCGAGGTCGGACCAGGTGACGCCGTAGTCGGAGCCACAGTCAACACCCATGGCCGGCTGGTAGTCGAGGCCACCCGGGTAGGCGCCGACACCCAGCTCGCACAAGTCGTACGGATGGTCGAGGCAGCGCAGAGCGGCAAGGCTGCGGTGCAGCGGCTGGCTGATCGCGTTTCCGCGGTATTCGTGCCGATCGTCATCGCGCTCGCGGTGGCCACTCTTGGTTTCTGGCTTGGTCAGGGTTCAGGCCTATCGTTCGCGTTCACTTCGGCGGTGGCGGTGTTGATCATTGCCTGTCCCTGCGCACTTGGGCTGGCCACGCCGACCGCGTTGCTGGTTGGCACTGGGCGGGGCGCGCAGCTGGGCATCCTGATCAGGGGTCCTGAAGTGCTGGAGTCCGCCCGGCATATCGACACCATCGTTTTGGACAAGACCGGAACAGTCACCGAGGGTCGCATGGCCGTCGTTGCCGTGACCGCTGGCGCGGGGGCCACGACAGCAGAGGTGATCACGGCAGCAGGCTCGGCCGAGTCCGGCTCAGATCACCCGATCGCCAAGGCCATCGCCGACCATGCGCGTAACCATGGCGCACTGGAGGCCGTCACCAAGCTCCACAACCGCCCCGGCCTTGGCGTCCTCGCCGAGTTGTCAGCGTCGCTGGCTGCTGGAGCGACCACCGACGCTGACAAGTCGGTGGTTGTGGGGCGGATGGAGCTGCTGGAAGAGGAAGGGCTGCAGATCTCCGGGGAGCTGCGGGAGGCGTACGCGGTCGAGCAGGCTGAGGGGCGTACCGCAGTGCTGGTTGGCTGGGGCGGCGCAGCGCGCGGCGTGATGGCGGTCGCCGATGTGGTCAAGCCGACTTCAGCCGAAGCCGTACACGACTTTCGATGGCTGGGGCTCCGCCCAGTGCTGCTTACTGGTGATCATGAGACTGCGGCCCGAGCGGTTGCCGCCGAAGTCGGCGTTGACGATGTGATCGCTGACGTACTGCCGCAACAGAAGGTCGCCGAAGTGGTCCGGCTGCAGGAGGCTGGGCATCGGGTGGCCATGGTCGGGGATGGGGTCAACGACGCGGCCGCGCTGGCCCAGTCTGATCTTGGTATCGCGCTCGGCACCGGCAGCGATGCGGCAATCCATGCCAGCGACCTGACCTTGATCAGCGGTGACCTACGGGTAGCGGCTGACGGCGTCCGGCTTTCCCGGGCGACGCTGCGGACCATCCACGGGAACCTCTGGTGGGCGTTCGCCTACAACATCGTGGCATTGCCACTGGCTGCTGTCGGCCTCCTCAACCCCATGATCGCCGCGGCGGCGATGGCCCTCAGTTCGGTCTTCGTGGTGACCAACAGCATGCGCCTACTCAGGTTCCGCTAGGTCTTGCGCACGGCATAGCGCAGCATCACGAAATCCGCCCCGTATTGCAGTGGCATCGAGGAGCTTCAAAGGCGGCGTCACGATCCTCCGCGGCAGCAACGGAGCACCCGAGCCCAGCGTCACTGATGCCATGCCGATGATCACCTCATCGAGCAGACCCTGATCATGGAACTGGCCGACCAGATCGCCGCCGCCCACGAGCCAGATGTTCCGGCCTTCGGCGACGCGCTGCATCTCCTCGTGCACCGCCGCCACATCGCCTGAGACGAACCGGATGTCTGGACCGTCGACACGAGGCAAGTCGCGACGGCTGAACACCCACGTCGGGACGGTGTACTCCCACTTGCTCGGCTCGGTGAGAAAGCCGGTGTGCTCCGCGACCCACTCGTACGTCGTCGAGCCCATCGCCATCGCGCCGACCTCGGCAATAAACCTCGGATACTCATCCTCCATGCCGCTCGCCTCGCTGAACTGGAAGAGCCAGCTCAGCGAGTTCTCCGAGTCGGCGATGAAGCCGTCGATGCTGCTGGCCGTGTAGTACTGCGTCGTCATAGTGGCCAGCCTCGCACCAGCCACCGACATGTCTGGGGCCCTTTTGCCGCTGCTCGCGCATCGCGCTTCGAATCCGCCGCCGTCGTCGTCGCTCGCAGAGGAAAGAACGCCTCTGCTCCCTCCTCCTCCGCGCGGCGGAGCGCGATATCCGACGCTCGCAGCAGTTTGGGTAGGGGAGCTGCATCCTCTTCCCACTCCCGCCGCACCTGGCTAGCATGCAAAAGAGCCCAATCAGTGGAGGACATGATGGTCCGCTACACCAAGGCACACCTGTTCCACATCCGTCCCGTCTCGTCCCTGGTCGAGGAGACGCATGAGAGCGGTCACGAGCTCAAGCGAGCAGTGGGACCGCTTTCCCTCACTGCCCTCGGGGTCGGCGCCATCGTCGGCACGGGCATCTTCGTCGTTGTGGGCGAGGGGCTCCGGGAGGCCGGCCCGGCAGTGATCTTGTCCTTTGCGCTGGCGGCAGTCGTCTGCCTCTTCTCCGCGCTGTCGTACGCGGAGCTGGCGTCATCGATCCCAGTGTCGGGCAGCGCGTACACCTACGCCTATGCCACGCTCGGCGAGGTTGTGGCGTGGACCATCGGGTGGGACCTGATCTTGGAGTACGGCGTGTCCGTGGCGGCGATCGCCGTCGGTTGGGGCGCCAACTTCAACGCCTTCTTGGAAACCGCGTTCGGCGTCGCGCTGCCGGAGAGGTTCACGACCTCCCTTGACGAGGGAGGCATCAACATCCCCGCGGTCGTGATCGTGTTGCTGATCACGCTGTTGCTGATGCGCGGAGTCAAGGAGACCGCCAACCTGAACACCGTCATGGTGTTCATCAAGCTCGGCGTGCTGGCCATGTTCATCGGCCTTGCGTTCACCGCCTTCAACGCCGACAACCTGCAGCCGTTCGCGCCGCAGGGCACTGGCGGGGTGCTCACTGCAGCGGCCCTGATCTTCTTCGCCTACATCGGCTTCGACGCCGTGGCCACTGGAAGCGAGGAGGCCAAGAACCCCAAGCGTGACCTGCCGATCGCGATCATCGGCTCGCTGGTGATCTGCACCATCATCTACGTGCTGGTGTCGGTTGCGGCCGTCGGCGCTTTGCCCGCAGCCCAGTTGGGCGCGAGCGACGCGCCGCTGTCGGAGGCCCTCGAAGAGGGTGCCGGCCTTCCTTGGGCGGCCGCGTTGACCGCGTTCGGAGCGCTGGTGGCCATCACCAGCGTGCTGCTCGTGATCCTCTACGGCCAGACCCGGATCTTCTTCGCGATGGCCCGTGACGGGCTGGTGCCGGAGTCCTGGGCAACCGTCGATGCGCGTACCGGGACGCCGGTCAAGCTGACCCTCGGGTTCGGCATTTTCGCCGCGTTCGTCGCCGCGGTATTGCCATTGACCTGGATCGTGGAGATGGTGAACATCGGCACGCTGTTCGCATTCATCATCGTCAACATCGGTGTGATGGTGCTGAGGAGGACGCGCCCGGACATGGAACGGCCCTTCAAGGTCCCGATCCCCTACATCTGGTGCCCGATCGGGATCCTGCTGTGCCTCTACCTGATCTCCGGCCTGCCACTGGCCACCTACATCAGGTTTGTCGGATGGCTCGTGGTCGGGCTCGTGATCTACCTCATCTATGGGTACTCGCACTCCCGGCTGCGGCACCACTATCGTGACGCACCGGACCTGCCCGACGAGGAACCGGAGGAGAAGGTTCCAGAGGCGGGATCCGGCAGGAGCGAGTGATATGGGCTGGCGTGTCGTCATCGGGTACGACGGGTCGGATGCCGGCGAGGACGCCGTCACCTTCGGGTTGACGTGGTGCCGGTCAACCGGCGACGTGCCCGTTGTGGCCACTGTTTACCCCGAGGAGCACCCGCTTGGAGCGGGTCGGGTCGACGCCGAGTGGGCGGCGTACGTACGCAAGCTCGGCCAGGAGACCCTGGACAAGGCGCAGGCCGCGGCCGGTGACGCGGCTATCTACCGCCTTGTCGCTTCGACGTCGGCGGCCCGCGGCCTCGCCGACCTTGCCGAGGACGTCGATGCCGCCGTGGTCCTGGTCGGCGGCAGCCCGAAGGACAGAATCGGCAGCGTCACCGACCGTCTGCTGCACGGCGCCACCGTGCCGGTCTGCGTGGTCCCGGAGGCCTGGCAGCCAACCGAGAGTGGCGTGATCTCCAAGATCGGCGTGGCGTTCGTCGACACGAAGGACGGCTACGAGGCGCTCCGTGCTGCGGTCCGCGCGGCCAACCGGATCCCAGCTCGACTTGTGGTGTACAGCGTTGTGGCCCGTTCGACGGAGCACTACTCCTTCATCGCGGGCCGCCGGGACGAGCAAGTGTTCTACGACGCCGCCCGCGCCTCCTACACTCAGGCGCTGGACTACGCGGTCGCCGGTGCGCCGCCGCCCCTCGAGCCGAAGGCAGTCCTTCTCGAGGGCGATGTGGTCGAGCGACTGGCAGAACTGGGGCCCGACGATGTGGACATGCTGGTGTGCGGGTCCCGTGGCTACGGTCCGATCCGCCGGGTGCTGCTCGGTGGCGTCTCGGCCCGCCTGGTCCGACACTCGCGACTCCCGGTCATGGTCGTGCCACGGGCCTCGGCGGGTTCCTCAGCAGCCGAGGATTGATCATGCGTGGTGGGTGGCCTCGTGCTCCTGATGGCCAACCGGCTCGAGCTGGAAAGTGCAGTGAGAGACGTCGAAGTGCCCGCCCAGGCATTCCCCGAGCCGGTCCAGCACCTCGCCGGAGCGGCCCTCGTTGATGCAGGCCTGGTCCACGATGACATGCGCGGACAGCACAGGTACGCCACTGGTGATCGTCCAGGCGTGCAGGTCGTGGACGTCGACGACACCACGTACGCCCTTGATGTGCTCGCGTACCTCGGCGAGGTCCACACCGTGGGGTGTGGCTTCCAGGAGCACATCCACGACCTCACGGAGCAGTGACCAGGCACGCGGGATGATCACCACCACGATGAGAAGCGAAGCGATCGGGTCGATGGGCGTCCAGCCCGTAATCAGTATCAGCACAGCGGCGGTGACGACGGCCAATGAGCCGATGAGGTCGCCGAGCACCTCGAGATAGGCGCCACGCATGTTCAGACTCTTGGCCTGCGCGGGACGGAGTACCAGCAGTCCGGCAAGGTTGGCCAGCACGCCGATGACAGCCACGACGAGCATCAGACCGCCGTCGATCTCGGCGGGGTTGCGCAGCCGATCAACGGCTTGGATCAGCACCCAGACGGCAACCCCAACCAGCAGCAGCGCATTGCCAAGGGCCGCCAGTACCTCGGCACGTTGAAGCCCGAAGGTCCGTCTCGCCGTGGCAGCGCGGGTCGCCAGGGATGCCGCGATAAGCGCCAGGATCAGGCCGGTCGAGTCGGTCAGCATATGGCCGGCGTCGGCGAGCAGGGCGAGTGAGCCAGCAATGAGACCGCCGACCACCTCGGCGATCAGCACCACGCTGGTGATCACGAGTACGACGATGAGCCGGTTTCGGTGTGCGCCGGTCGCGGTCACCTCATGGCTGTGTTCACTGCCCATCTGCCGCACCTCCTCTACGCCGACTTGTCAGAACCCAGTTGTGCTATAGCCGATCTAGATTCTGACAAGTCGGTGCAAAGCGGCAATGAGTTGGTCGGTGATCTCGGTTTCGCGTACCGCGATCCGGATCCACTCAGCCCCAAGACCGGGGAACGTTTCGCCACGGCGTACGGCCAAACCGTGGTTGCGCAGGTTGAGGCGGACCCAGCCGGGTTCCCGGTCTCCACGTACGCCGCTGGTATCGACCAGCACGAACGGGCCCCGGGGCATGCCCGCGACCGTGAGGCCGACATCGGCCAGTTGCTCCACCAGGTAGGCCCGTCGGCTTGCGATCTCCTCGGCTGCGGCAGCGGCAAGACTGCGGGCGTCTGGGGTCACGCAGGCGACCATTGCCGCCAACGCAGGTGTGGACACCGACCAGGGCGGTTGCTGTCGCCGGATGGCCGCAATCAGCTTCGGCTCGCCGATCACATAGCCTGCGCGCAGTCCAGCCAGGCCCCAGGTCTTGGTCAGTGAGCGAAGAACCAGCAGGCCCGTCAGGTCGTCGCTGATCACGGATTCCACTTCCCCTGGAACAGCGTCCATAAAGGCTTCGTCGGCGACCACGACGC
This sequence comes from uncultured Actinomycetota bacterium, assembly GCA_963734005.1. Classification (GTDB taxonomy): domain Bacteria; phylum Actinomycetota; class Actinomycetes; order Propionibacteriales; family Propionibacteriaceae; genus Microlunatus. The sequence goes on along the minus strand of CAVTFS010000022.1, from coordinate 90,594 downwards.
GTCCTGGGCGACGCAGAGAATTGATCAACGCCGCTGGATGCAGCACGCCGGTGGGGTTGGTCGGATTGCCGATCACGATGAGATCCGCGTCTTCGGCCACCTGATCCGGGATGAGCCGGAATCCGTCGGCGGGGGAGAGGACGAGTCGCTGAGGGCGGTGGCCGGCCGCAATGAGCGCCGCCTCGGGTTCGGTGAACTGCGGATGGATGATCAGCGGTCTCCGCGGACGGATGGCGCGGGCAAGCAGTGTGAAAGCCTCGGCGCCGCCGGCAGTGGGCAAGACCTGATCAACTGTGACGCCGTGGGCCTCGGCAATCGCCTTGGCTGCTGCGTCGGTATTGGGGTAGGAAGCGAGGTGCCGCGTGGTGTCGTTGATGATCGCGCTCAGCCAGTCCGGAGGAGCAGACAGGCGAACATTGACGGCCAAATCCACCAGGCCCTCGGCGACCTCGCGATCTCCGTGAAAGTGAAGATCGTGAACGGCGGCGGGTTGCGGTGCGAGCTGCCGCTCTTCGACAGGCTCAGCGCGCATGATCTCGCGCTCGGGGCGGCTGATCTGGGGGCCGTGGTGGATTGTTGAGGGCACAGAGCGCATGGTCCTTGCGTGATCATGGACGGCATTGGCGAACCGCTGCGCCATATCGGGATGTCCGGCCCAATGCACATGCAGGTAGCTCGCATGTACGCTTTCTTGGCCAATGCCAGCGGGGTCGGCGGAGAAGCCGTCCGGTTCACCATCCACCAGCCAAGCTGCGGCTGCTCCATGGCGCGGCTCGGCCGCCGTGCGGTGGAACTCGTGACCAGTTACCCAGGTGCCCGTCCTCGCCAGGAGCTGATCATGATCGGCAGCCATCTTGCGATAACGCAGTGTCAGTCGATCGGTCATGATCGCGTCAGCCTCGAGCGCGCCAACCATGGCCAGCCCTTCCATGCTCCGGCACAGATACAGCAGCCCGGCACACTCGCCGACCGTCGGCATACCCCCGTCGACCGCGGCTCGGATATTGGACAAGAGCGGGTGGTTCGCCGCCAGCTCGGCTGCGTGCACTTCAGGAAAGCCGCCGCCCAAGTAGAGCCCAGCCGTTCCTGCCGGAAGCTGTTCGTCTGAGGCGGGGTCGAAAACCACTAGTTCGCATCCGGCAGCGCGTAGCAGCTCGTCAGTCTCCGCGTAACGGAAGGTGAAGGCCCGGCCAGCCGCAATCGCCACCACGGGACGCGCGTCAGATGGGGCCGTACGTGGTTGGCGGGAGACCAGGGCTCGGCCTCGAGCAGAGGCGCCGAGTGTGCCACGGAGATGATCGAACTGACTGACACGTGATCACTGATCCGTCGGGACAGCCGCTGGACCGCGTCAGCCGCTTCCTCACGCTCTGCGGCTGGCACCAGGCCGAGATGCCGCGACGGGATCTCGATACCGGCATCGCGCGGCAATATGCCAAGCACCTCAAGGCCAGTCGCCTGGATCGACGCGACGATTTCGCGCGCATGCCGTTCCGATCCGGACTTGTTGATGATCACTCCGCTCAACTGAACGCGCGGGTCGAAGGTGTTGAGTCCGTGCGCGATGGCGGCCGCCGTACGCGAGGTGTGGGAGATGTCGATCACCATGATCACCGGAGCCCGCACCAGACTGGCCACGTGGGCAGTGGAGGCAAATCCCTCGCTGCCGATCTGTCCGTCAAAAAGGCCCATGACGCCTTCGATGATCGCGATGTCGGCGGGTTCGGGTATCTGTGCGCCGTGCAGCAGCAGCGGCGCCATCTGTTCCTCACCGCACAGGTAAGGGTCCAGATTGCGTCCCAACCGGCCGGTCGCCAGCGCGTGGTAGCCGGGGTCGATGTAATCCGGCCCGACCTTGAAGCCCGCGACCTTCCGACCTGTCGCAGTCAGTGCGCCCATCAGCCCGGTGGCAATCGTGGTCTTGCCATGGCCCGAGCCGGGAGCAGCAATCACCAGGCGAGGGAGGTTCTGCGTACGTTCCACCGGCGTCGGATCAATCACCACTCGATGCCTCGCTGACCCTTCTGTCCGTCGTCGAAGGGATGTTTGATCTTGGTCATCTCGGTGACGAGTTGGGCTGCCTCGACCAGTTTCTGGTCGGCCCGCCGACCGGTAATGATCACATGTTGGTAGCCGGATCTCGTCGTTAGGGTGTCGATCACGTCGTCGAGATCGATCCAGCCCCAGTTGATCGGATAGGTGAACTCGTCCAGCACGTAGAGGCTGTGACTCTCTTCGGCGAGCCGTCGCTTGATCTCCTGCCAGCCTTCCATCGCGGCCGCAGCATGATCACCGTCAGTTCCGGCCTTGCGGCTCCACGACCATCCGGCGCCCATCTTGTGCCACTCGATCGAGCCGCCGCGACCGGTTGTGTCGTGCAGTTCCCCGAGCGACTCGAACGCAGTCTGTTCGCCGATCCGCCATCGGGCGGACTTGACGAACTGGAAGACTCCCACCGACCAACCCTGGCTCCAGCCACGCAGTGCCAGACCGAACGCTGCGGTTGACTTGCCCTTGCCATCGCCGGTGTGGATGATCAACAACGGCCGCTGGCGTCGTTGCCGGGTCGTCAGCCCGTCCGCTGGGACCAGCTCTGGAACTCCCGCTGGCATCAGGCCGCCCGACCTTGGCGTACGGCGCGCACCAGTTGATCAGTGCCGACCTCATCCACTGTCACGTATTGAGCGCCGAGGTGGACGCTCAACGTCTGCGCCAGGCCGAGCGAGATCTTGCCGGACTCGCAGTCGATCACCAAGGAGGCAACCTCGGCGCGACGCAGCTGATCAGCCACCTGCCGCGATCGGCCGACCGCGTCCGCGCCCTGGGTGGCTCGGCCGTCGGTGACGAGCACCAGCAGTGGGCGACGGCGCGGGTCGCGGATCCGCTCCAACCGTAGTGTTTCCCCGGCGCAGAGCAGTCCTTCGGCCAGCGGCGTACGGCCGCCACTCGGCAGGTCCTTCAGCCGGCGGGCAGCGGTGTCGATAGAGGATGTCGGCGGCAGCGCGAGCGTCGCCCCCGCACCTCGGAAGGTGATCAAACCAACTTTGTCTCTGCGCTGGTACGCGTCCAGCAACAGGGAGAGTGCGGCTGCCTTGGCTGCCTCCATGCGGCGCCGCGCCGCCATGGACCCAGATGCGTCGACCACTAACAGCACCAGGTTGGACTCCCGTCCCTCTGTCACGGCGAGGCGTAGGTCCGGGGTGGCCAACCGCAGCCGCTCGTCCGGGAACCGACCGCGGCCGACCTGATGCGGCGCAGCTGCGCGGATGGTTGCTGTGAGGTGCAGCCGGCCACTGCCGTGATCGGACGCAACCGCGCCTACTGTCCGCCCGGTCGAGGTCAATGCGCGGCTGCGGCGGCCTGCCTCGCCGACTCCGAGGCCCGACGCGGTGAACAAACGGGTGCGGTACGTCTCGCCAGCCGACACGATGCGCCCTGGGCCGGACGAAGGGCCGTTGGCGGGCGGCGAATCCTTATGCGCTGAGCTTGTCGAAGCGCCTTCGACAGGCTCAGGACGCATTTCGTTGTGCCCATTGACGTGCACAGCCTCGTTGTGCCCTGAGTCTGTCGAGGGGCCACTGGGTGGGCTGCCGTCTGGCTGCGTCGGCTCCGGATCTGGTTCCTCATCGAGAAGTTGATCAAGAAGATCCTCGTCCAGACCGGGAGCGTCGAATGGATTGCGGCGTCGCCGGTGCGGCAGTGCCAGCCGGGCCGCCGCCCGAATATCGGACTTGGTGATCTCCTGTCGGCCGTGCCAGGCGGCATGAGCAGCCGCCGCCCGCGCGGTCACGATGTCTGCGCGCATACCATCCACTTCGAACCCGCCACACACCCTGGCAATCGTGGCCAGCTGCGGATCGCCCAGGCGTACCGACGGCAGCAGCGTCCGGGCCGTGGCGATCTTGACCCGCAGCTCATGTTCGTCGGCTGCGTACGCCGCGACGAAGGCTGCCGGCTCGCGGTCGAATGCCATCCGTCGGCGGACCACCTCCGCGCGTAGCTCAGGATCGCGAGGGGCAGTGATCTCGACCGTCAACCCAAAACGGTCGAGGAGCTGCGGTCTCAGCTCACCTTCCTCGGGGTTCATGGTCCCGATCAAGATCAACTGGGCAGCGTGTGCAACCGAGACTCCGTCCCGCTCGACGGTCGAGCGGCCCATCGCTGCCGCATCCAGCAACAGATCGACCAAATGATCATGAAGCAGGTTCACTTCATCCACATAGAGGATGCCGCGATGAGCCGCGGCCAACAGGCCAGGTTCGTACGCCACCTGGCCAACACCCAGAGCTTGCTGCAGATCAAGCGAGCCGATCACCCGATCCTCGGTGGCACCCACCGGAAGCTCGACCAATCTGGCAGGCCGCGACCGCGCCGCGGGATGATCATGGGGACCGTCCGGGCACGTTGGATCAAGGTCCAGTGGATCGCAACTGAAGCGGCAGCCCTCGACGACGTCAATGCCGGGCAGCACCTGTGCCAGAGCGCGCACCATGGTCGTCTTTGCTGTGCCCTTCTCGCCACGTACCAGAACGCCGCCCACTTCCGGAGAAACGGTGGTCAGGATCAAGGCGAGTGCCATGTCTTCGGAACCGACGACTGCGGAGAACGGAAACGTTCGCACCTCATACCCTTCCTGCGGATGTCCACGCCCGCGGCATATCTGGGTGGGGTCGGCGAGCGCGGGATGCGACGACGACCAGCGCCGGCAGACGTCCTGACTTCCCGGATCTCGCTTCTGGTCATGAATGCCGGGTCACAGTGGCGGGACCGCTCCGGACTTGCACCGGATTCCTCTGCCGTCGCCGCCACGATGATGTCACATCCGGATGCCTCATGAGGCGCCTGACCACCCCCCGCTACCCGCTGCTGCAATCTACGTTCACGTAGCTCGCGTACGGTCTGCACAGGTTGCAAACCAAGCAGACCGCCAGAAATCTAGGTGGACGTAGGTTTCGGCAGAGCTGGGTTGGAGCCTGGAGCTTGGGCAAAGCCGAGTCGGGAGAGCGCCCGGGCATACAGTCTGAGGCGTGATCGAGGTGATCGGGCTGAGCGCGCAGGGCTGGAGCGACCTTCCCGAGCGGCTGCGCGACATGATCCGGGACGCGGACGTGCTGTTGGGAAGCCCTCGGCACCTCGACCTGATCCCACTGTTACCAGGTCAGCAGCGGCTGCCGTATCCGAGTCCGCTGCGCGAGGGGTTGCCAGCGCTGCTCAGCGAGGCTTCCGGGCGGCGCGTCATAGCGGTTGCCTCCGGTGATCCGCTGCTCGCGGGCATCGGCACCACGCTCATCGAGATGCTCGGGACCGCGGCGGTACGTATCCACCCGGGGGTGTCTTCTGCGGCGCTCGCGCGCTCTCGGATGGGCTGGCCGGAGGTGTCGACGCAGCTGGTGCGGCTGCGTGGCGGTGACCTGGATGTGGTGCGGCGGTTTCTGTTCCCACATCGCCGCTTGATCATTTTGTCCCGCGACGCGGACAGTCCTGCAGAGGTCGCACAGCTACTTATCGCCGAGGGCTACGGCGGCAGCATGATGACAGTGTTGGGTGATCTTGGTGCTGACAGCGAGTCGCGGACTGAGTCAATCGCCCGAAACTGGCAGGGTCGGGCACCGTCGCTCAACGTGGTCTGCGTGGCTTGTGCCGGCACAGGCCGGGCCGCTTCATTGGCACCAGGATTGCCGGACGAGGCGTTTGATCATGACGGACAGCTGACCAAGCGTGATCTTCGTGCATCGGCGCTGGCCCATCTGATGCCGCGCCCAGGTGAGTTGCTGTGGGATGTCGGTGCGGGCGCAGGGTCGATCGCCATCGAGTGGCTACGCTCCGATCCCGGATGCCGGGCGATCGCGATAGACCACAACCTCGATCGGTGCAAGCGAATCCGTGGCAACGCCGAAGCGCTTGGCGTACCGAGTCTCGAGGTGTTGCATGCGGAGATGCCCGATGCCCTGTCCTCGCTTGCTCAGCCAGATGCGATCTTCGTCGGTGGGGGAGCGACGAGGGAGACGCTCGAACAGTCGTGGTCGGCGTTGCGGCCCGGCGGCAGGTTGGTGGTTCATGCTGTGACCCTAGAGACAGAGATGATCATCATCGAATGCTGGAAGCGCCACGGCGGTGAGCTGTCCCGACTTTCTGTGGAACACCTCGAGCCGATCGGGCGCTATCACGGCTGGCGTCCGGCCCGAGCGGTAGTGCAGTGGAGTGCGGTCAGGGACCTCGAGTGACGGTTCATTTCATCGGGGCCGGGCCTGGGGCGGCTGATCTGCTGACGATCCGGGCAGTACGCCTGATCGAGTCTTGCCCGGTCTGTGTCTATGCGGGCACCTACGTTGATGATCAGATCTTGGCTCATGCCCCACCGGGCGCCACCTTGGTTGACAGCCAACATCTTGATCTTGACCAGATCATCGATCACCTGATCGCAGCTGATCAGCGTGGACAGGATGTGGCCCGGCTCTGTTCTGGCGATCCGTCAATCTATTCGGCGGTGGCTGAGCAGACCCGGCGACTTGATCAAGCGGGTGTGAGTTGGGATGTGACGCCCGGCGTGCCGGCGTACGCGGCCGCGGCAGCGATCATTGGGCGTGAGCTGACGGTGCCCGAGCTGGCACAGACCGTCATCCTGACCCGTACCCGGGCTGCGTCCACCGCAATGCCCGAGACGGAGTCGCTGGCCTTTCTGGCTCATACCCGGGCCACCATGATCATTCATCTGGCTATCCGTCGGATTCGTCCGATCTGTGCCGAGCTGACGCCCGCGTACGGGCCGGATTGTCCGGTCGCGGTGGTCGCCAACGCCAGCCAGCCCAATGAGCGCGTACTCCGCGGGACCCTTGCCACGATCGCAGATCAGGTCGAGGAAGCGGGCCTACGGCAGGCAGCGGTGATCATGGTGGGAGATGCGTTGCACGCAGAGGACTTCGCGGAGTCGCACCTTTACGGAAAGCGCCGTCGCTAGCTGTCGGTGATCAAGAGGTGTGAGAGCGGCTGGTCCACACTGTCGCGCCATGACCGAACCGGGTCTGGCTGGAACCGATGATCAGCAGGCAGCTCATGTCGATGCTGTCGGGGTCGAACGCCTCCAGAGTTGTGACAATGAGATCCTCACCGTCGCGTCCCACGTTGCGTCCCACGACCACCGGTGTGTCTGACGGGCGAAATTCGAGCAGGAGCTCGCGGGCGCGGACGATCTGCTCCCGCCGGGTACGCGAAGCCGGGTTGTAGATGGCCAGCACGAGATCAGCCTCAACCACAGCACGCAACCGCCGTTCGATCACCGACCATGGCTTGAGTCGGTCCGAGAGTGAAACCACGGCGTAGTCTCCGCCAAGCGGGGCGCCCGCGCGGGCCGCAACTGCCTGAGCCGCCGTCACCCCTGGGAGCACTGTGATCTTGATCGCGGCGTAGCGATCCTCTTCGGCCGCCTCGAAAACCGCTGCGGCCATGCCAAAGACTCCAGCATCTCCACTCGAGACCACCGCGGCGCTTTCCCCGGCCAGAGCAAGATCAAGAGCGTAGCGCGCTCGTTCCACTTCGGCAGTGTTACCGGAAGGATGACGCCGAAGGCCTGGTCGGGCCGGAAGCCGGTCGAGATATGGCCCATAGCCCACGACGTGATCAACCTCAGCCAGCGCCGCGGCTACCTCCGCGGTCATCCAGCTATCTGGTCCGGGCCCCAGACCGACGACAAAAAGCCGTGGCTCGCCGACATGATCAGCACCCACGGTCGGCTGAAGCGCCGCGGATCGACCCGCCGAGTCGACTCGTCGATCCCGGCCTGGCAGAACGATCATGGAGAAGTACGGCACGGCAGCGGCATCGACATCGGTCACCGGCATGACGCGTTGTTCACCTGTGGTCGCCCGCTCTACGTAGAGTGCGTCGGAGAGCCGTCCGGCCTGCCGCAATGCCTCGCGTACGCCGGCGAAGGTTCGGCCCAGTTTCATGATCGCCGCCGCGTCGGTATCGGCCAGCCGGCGTGCAAGCTCTGGTACGGGCAGCGTTCCGGGCAGCACGGTCAAGATGTCCTCGTGGCGCGCAAGCGGAGTCCGCAGCGCAGTGGCCGCGGCGCTGAGCGAGGTGACTCCGGGCACGATTTCGCTCAGAAAGCGAGGCGACAGCCGGTCGTGCAAATACATGTACGAGCTGTAGAACAGCGGGTCACCCTCGGCCAATACGACGACAGTCCGGCCGACGTCCAGATGCTTGCTCAGCCGCTCAGCGGACTCGTCGTAGAAATCATCCACAGCGCCGTAGTAGCCCAGCGGATGATCAGTCGGGCACGTCGTGACGGGATAGATCAACAATTCCTCGATCACGCTCTCGCTGATCAGCGAGTCTGCAATGGTGCGAGCGATCGATCGGCCGGCGGTTCCTGAGTGGTATGCGATCACGTCGGCGTGCTGGATCAGCCGAGCCGCCTTGATAGTGATCAGCTCCGGATCCCCGGGCCCGACCCCGACCCCGTAAAGGTGCCCAGTCACGCTATCTCCGATTCACGAGCGAGAGCATTGATCGCCGCAGCACACAAGGCAGATCCACCGCGTCGGCCTTGCACCACGAGCCAGGGGATATCCCACGGGTTCTCGAGCCAATGCGATCTTGGACTCGGCGGAACCGACAAACCCAACTGGGATCCCAACAATCGCAGCGGGGCGGGGCCCTCCATCGGCAATCAATTCCAAGAGGTGGAATAGCGCGGTAGGGGCGTTGCCAATCGCCACCACAGCGCCCGCCAGACGGTCGCCCCAGAGCGAGACAGCGGCCGCCGATCGCGTGGTCCCCCACTGCCCAGCTAGCTCGCCAGCTCGCGGATCGTCGAGCAGGCAGAGCACCTCATTCTCTGCCGGGAGACGCCTCCGCGTGATGCCGGCGGCAAGCATGTGCGTATCAGTGAAGATCACCGCCTGAGATGCGAGCGCAGTTCGGGCAGCAGACACCAGCCGCGGATGGAACGCGAGATCATTGACCAGACTGACGTCGCCGCAGGCGTGGATCATCCGGACTGTGACCGTACGCAGCGTCCTCTGGCAGCCCCGAGAGATCCGCCTCCGCTCGAATGGTCGAAAACGATCGCCTATAGATCTCCGCGGGCGTCGTCACGTAGTCGTAGCGCCGCGCCGGGGCGAACATCACCGCGCCTCCCCGGCGGGCCTCAGCGGCTCAGCGTCGCGGGGCGCCACAAGATCACGATAATCACCGGTTGGTGCGCCGCAGCGTCGTTCGCAGCCGCTGATGTGTGTCCTCGACAGCGGCGATCCAGACCGAACCATCGCCGTGGCGTACGCGCGTGTGTTGATCAAAGAACTCGCGCACGAGGGGGCGCCAACGCACGCCGAGATGGCCGACCAAGGCGATTCAGGATTGTCCACGAGTCCGGCGGCTGCAAGCTCAGGAAGACGGTGAGCGGCTCCCGGCAAGACCAAGCCTCGCGATGGCGTGATCACCACCGATCCGGTGGCACACGCCTCGACTGTTGCGGCTTGAGCCGGGGTCAGCAGCGCCAGCGGCACCTGAACCGAGGCAGCGCCGGCAACCATACCGAGCGGAGTGGCGGTCACTCCATGAGGCAACTCGGCCGCGCGTACGCCAGGAACCGTCGCCGCCCAATGGGCAAGGTCGCGGACGTGCCACACGTGATCAAGCTCCTGGCTCGCCGTCAGAAAGCGGTGCGCAAGCTCGAGCAGCGTCGGCACCGCATCACGCACTGGTACAAAGAACCCTCGCTCCGCTCCATCGAGCAGCACCCACCCGTGGCCATGATCCACAGCCTGGTATCCAAGATCGAAAGGCGCCCCGCTTACATCCCCGTGGCCGTCGTCGACGGCGAACAGGAACCGGCTGGGCAGGCTGGCCAGCCGCGGCTCCGCGCAGAGTCCGGCATCCAGGGTCGCTATCAGCCGTCGAATATCGGTCGCACCGCCACTGATGCCTGTCAGCGGCGAGCCGAGGATGTTGCGAACCCGCTCGTGCGTCTCCGATGGTAGAAAGCCCGCCCCCTGCACGGCATGGACAAGGCCCACAGGCATCGGATCCGGCAGGCCGCGTATCTGGAGGCTGCCACGCGACGTGAGCTGGAGATCACCGCTACCGAACTGCTGAGCGATGCGGCTCAGTCTGCCAAGCGCGATGCCGGTTGTCTGCCCGCCAGGCACCCGCACGCGCACCATCGCCCCATCAGCCGCCAGGTGCGGCCGCAGCACCCCGGGGCATCGGTCCACGCGAGTCACGCCCGCCATCGTAAATGACCACGGCTGAGGTGGTTTGAGGTCAGACCGGTTAGGCTCCCGTGGTGCCGCGGATCGCCCTGCTCTCCACCTCTGACACGGATCTGATCTCTGCGCGGGGCAGCGGCGCCGACTATTTCTTGGCCAACCCGGCGAGATCGTCGCACACCCAGCTCGGTGAGGTGCTCGAGGCCTGTGACCTCATCATCGCGCGGGTACTCGGCTCCCCGCAGCTCCTCTGTGACGGTTTCGACCGGTTTCGTGGGTCAGGCAAACCGATGGTCGTGCTCGGCGGCGAGCAGGCCCGGGACGCCGCGCTGATGGAGCTCTCGACCGTTCCGATGGGAGTCGCTGCCGATGCCCACGTCTACCTGGCCCATGGCGGTCCGGACAATCTTCGGCAACTGCACGCATTTCTCAGCGACACCGTGCTCCTCGCGGGTGTCGGCTTCGAGGCGCCAGTGGAGCAGCCGGTTTGGGGGGTGCTCCCGCGGCGATTCCCGGTCGGGGCGTCCCGGCCACGCATCGGCATCCTGTTCTACCGCGCGCAGTATGCCGCCGGCAATACCGGGTACGTCGCGGCGCTCGCCGACGCTGTCGACGCGGCTGGCGGCATTGGCGTTCCGATCTTCGCCACCTCCCTGCGCGATGCCCCGTCGGACCTGCTCGAGTATCTGGGCAGCTGCGACGCGTTGATCACCACGGTGCTCGCCGCCGGCGGTACCAAGCCGTCGACAGCATCGGCCGGCGGCGACGACGAAGCTTGGGACGTACGCGACCTCGCGGCTCTCGACATTCCGATCCTGCAAGGACTATGCCTCACCTGGGACCGGGCATCGTGGGCTGCCTCCGATGAGGGAATGACACCCCTTGACGTCGCCACGCAGGTTGCGGTTCCGGAGTTTGACGGCCGGATCATCACGGTGCCGTTCTCCTTCAAAGAGACCGACGCCGATGGCCTACCGACCTACGTTCCTGATCATGAACGGTGCCGCCGGGTCGCCGAGATCGCCGTCAATCACGCGCGGTTGCGGCACATCCCAACCGAGAAGCGGCGCGTCGCGATCGTGCTGTCGGCCTACCCGACGAAGCATTCTCGGATCGGCAATGCAGTAGGCCTGGACACACCGGTATCGGTGATCAAACTGCTGCGGGCGATGCGTGCGGCAGGTTATGACCTGGGTGCGCCGGGCGAGATTCCGGGAACTGGCCCACTCGATCCGGTCGAAGGAGAGCATCCGGACACCACCGCAGGCAACGCGCTGATCCACGCGCTGATCGCAGCCGGGGGGCAAGATCCCGAGTGGCTCACAGCCGAACAGCTCTCTGGGCAGCCGGTTCGCATTCCGGCGCAGAGCTACCGCCATTGGCTGACCGAGTTGCCTGCTGATCTTGTGGCGGCGGTCACGGACGTCTGGGGCGACGCGCCAGGGGAGCTGTTCGTGGACCGCAGCAGGAATCCGGATGGTGAGATCGTCGCGGCCACGCTCCAGGCGGGCAACGTAGTGATCTTGGTGCAGCCGCCGCGTGGATTCGGGGAGAATCCGATTGCGATCTACCACGATCCTGATCTTGCTCCGTCGCACCACTACCTGGCCGTCTATCGCTGGCTGGAGCGCGAGTTCGGGGCGCACGCGGTGATCCACGTGGGGAAGCACGGCAACCTGGAATGGCTGCCTGGCAAGAATCTGGGCATGTCCGCATCCTGCGGCACCGACGCCGCCATCGGGTCGCTGCCGCTGATCTATCCGTTTCTGGTCAACGATCCAGGCGAGGGAACCCAAGCCAAGCGCCGAGCGCATGCCACAATCGTTGATCATCTTGTGCCGCCGATGGCGCGGGCCGAGGCCTATGGCGACATTGCGAGGCTGGAGCAACTTCTCGATGAGTATGCACAGGCCAATGCGATGGATCCGGCCAAGGCGCCCGCACTACGCGGAGAGATCTGGACCCTGATCCAGGCGGCGCAACTGAACCATGATCTTGGCCTGGAGACGGCTCCGGATGATGAGGTCTTCGACGAGTTCGTGCTCCATGTCGACGGCTGGTTGTGTGAGATCAAGGATGCGCAGATTCGCGACGGGCTGCATGTGCTCGGTCAGGCACCCGAAGGCGACGTCTTGATCAACTTGGTGCTCGCGGTGCTCCGGTCACCCCAGATCTTCGGCGGTCAGGTCAATGGAGTGCCAGGGCTGCGCGGGGCTCTCGAAGCAATGCGCGCTGAGCTCGTCGAAGCACCTGATGGCGCCTCTCGACAGGCTCAGGGCAGATTGACACGCACAGACGCCGCCGAGGCGCAAGCTCGCGAGCTTGTTGCGGCGCTCGCCGCCTCGGGCTGGTCCATCGACGCGGTCCCGAGAATCGTGCAGCGCATCGTTGGAACCCAGAATGAGGCAGTTGCCGCGGCGCTACGTTTCGCATGCCGGGAGGTCGTACCGAGGCTTGGCCGCACCGGCGACGAGATCACCGCGATCTTGCACGCCCTTGATGGCGGCTATGTGCCGGCCGGCCCGTCCGGGTCGCCCCTGCGTGGATTGATCAACGTGCTGCCGACTGGCCGCAACTTCTACTCCGTCGATCCCAAGGCGATCCCTTCCCGCCTGGCATACCAGACCGGCCAGGCGATGGCCGATTCCCTGTTACAGCGGCATCTACATGAGACAGGGGAGTATCCGCAATCGGTGGGATTGTCTGTTTGGGGCACGTCGGCGATGCGGACCAGCGGTGACGACATTGCTGAGGTGTTGGCTCTGCTAGGTGTGATGCCTATCTGGGACGACGCCTCTCGCCGGGTAGTGGGACTCGAGGCGATCGAGCTCACTGAGCTGGGCCGGCCGCGAATTGACGTGACGGTCCGCATCTCGGGCTTCTTCCGCGACGCGTTCCCGCATGTGCTCGCGATGCTTGACGACGCCGTGCGCCTGGTGGCAGATCGCGATGAGCCGAGTCAGGAGAACTTTGTCAGGCAGCACACAAGAAATGATCTTGCAGTACACGGTGACTCGCGGCGCGCCACAACCCGGATCTTCGGCTCCAAGCCTGGCTCGTATGGGGCAGGGATGTTGCCGCTGATCGAAGCAGGCAACTGGCGTAACGATCATGATCTTGCCGAGGTCTACTCGGCATGGGGCGGTTTCGCGTACGGTCGTGATCTTGATGGGATCCCAGCTCGGGAAGATATGGAAGCCAACTACCGGCGGATCGCCGTAGCCGCGAAGAATGTGGACAGCAAGGAGCATGACATTGCCGACTCTGATGACTACTTCCAGTACCACGGGGGGATGGTGGCGACCGTACGCGCGCTGACCGGTGCCGAACCGAAGGCGTATGTCGGCGACTCGACCGCTCCTGACAATGTCCGGACCCGATCACTGACCGAGGAGACGGCCCGGGTCTTTCGGGCCCGGGTGATCAACCCGCGCTGGATCGCTGCGATGCAGCGTCACGGCTACAAGGGGGCGTTCGAGTTAGCGGCGACGGTCGACTATCTCTTCGGCTTTGACGCAACCGCCGGGGTGGTGCCGGACTGGATGTATGCCCAGCTGGCTGAGAACTACGTGCTGGACAAGGACAACCAGGACTTCATGAAGCACGCCAACCCCTGGGCGCTACGCGGCATCATCGAGAAGCTCAGTGAGGCCGTTGATCGCGGGCTGTGGGAAGAGCCGGATCCGGAGTTGATCACCCAGCTCCAGGAGATCTATCTCGACATCGAGGGAGATCTCGAAGACGCCGTTAGCTGAGCACGATCTCCAGATCCATGTCGCGAGTCAGAGAGTGGGCGTGTCTGTTGATCGCACACGCGCAAGGATGACATCCGCCACCGCATCCGGCACCGTCTCCGGTAGCCAGTGGCCAGCTTCCAGCTCGACGACTTCGTACGGCCCGTCCACATGATCAGCTGTTAGCTTGACCCCCGCCCGAGCGAGAGCGAAGTCATTGCGGCCCCAGACGTAGCTGGTCGGCACCTTGATCGCCCCAAGCGGCTGCCGCATGGAGAATGGGATGCCGCGATACCAGTTCAGGGCGCCGGTGAGCGCGCCTGGCTCAGCCATTGCATCGGCATAACGATCAACAAACTTCCCCGGCAGGCCGCTATCGAGCAATGACTTCGCGAGTGTACGCCGGGCGAGCGCCTCCGGCAGCGCCGGCAACTGGAAGAGCCCCATGTACCACGAGACCAAACCCTGCTTGCTCGTCCACAGCGATCTGACAAACGCTGCAGGGTGCGGCGTCGACAGAACTGTCAGCGAGGCGACGCGATCAGAGTGCCAGCCTGCAGTGCCCCAGGCCTGGTTGCCGCCCCAGTCATGACCAACAAGATGGACCTGGGCAAGGCCCGCCGTGTCGAGAAGTGCAACGACATCTGCGGCAGTCGCAGCGGTTCGATAGTCCCGCCGCCGGGTGGGTCGCGCAGCTCGGGTATAGCCGCGCTGGCTCGGAGCAAGCGTTCGCAGGCCCGCCGCGTTCAGCCGGCTCGCGACGGCTTCAAAGCTGGACGGCTGCTGCGGGAACCCGTGGAGCAGCACAACGGCCGGCGCGTCCGGCGGTCCGGCATCGACAACCTCGAAGCGCAGCCCTGGCCGTACGAAGTGGTCCACGTCTCTCCTTCCAAGCGTGAGGTATCAGGATGGCAGAGTGTGGCGCAGCTCTATATACATACCGCAGGGAGTGAGCGATGACTGACGAGCGAAAGATCTTGGAGCGCGTGCTCGAGGAGGCCACTGACTTTCTCGACGGTTTGCCTAGCAGGCGGGTCGCTGCGCGTACCGATGTTGATGGCGTGGCCGCCGCCCTCCGGCGCCCGTTGCCTGACGAGGGCGCGGAGCCGCTGGAGGTCATCGAGGAGTTGATCGCCGGTGCCGAGCCGGGAATCTTGGCAATCCCGTCGGGGAGATTCTTCGGTTGGGTGATGGGCGGCGTGCTGCCTGCCGCGCTGGCTGCTGACTGGTTGACCTCGACCTGGGACCAGAACGCTGGCCTCCTGGTGTCCTCGCCAGCCGCCGCGGGCGCTGAATGGGTGGCCAGCGAATGGCTGCTTGACCTGCTGGGCCTGCCCGCCAACTCGGCGGTCGGTTTCGTCACAGGCGCGATGATCGCCAACTTCACCTGCCTCGCCGCCGCTCGTCATGAGGTGTTACGCCGGGCCGGCTGGGATGTCGAGCGCGACGGGTTGCCGGGCGCGCCGGATGTCACCGTCGTCGTTGGTGAGGAACGTCACGAGACCGTCGACGTGGCGCTGCGGTTTCTTGGGTTGGGCGAGGCTCGCAGCCTTGTGGTTCCCGCCGATGATCAAGGTCGGATCCGGCTCGACACTCTTGCCGACACCTTGGCCGATGTCGGCAACAATCCATTGATCGTGTGCCTGCAAGCAGGGAACGTCCACAGCGGGGCATTCGATCCCATCCGGGATGCTGTTGATCTTGCACATCGATACGGAGCATGGGTCCATGTCGACGGTGCGTTCGGACTGTGGGCCGCTGCGTCGGCCCAGTATCGGCAGCTGGTCGCAGGAGTGGAGCAAGCGGATTCCTGGGCCACAGATGCACACAAGACGCTCAATGTGCCTTACGACAGCGGGATCGCCATCGTGGCCAACGCCGAAGCGATGTATGCCGCAATGGGCGTGCACGCTGCTTACTTGATTCAGGACGAGCGGCCTGACCCGTTCTCCACGGTGCCGGAGTTCTCTCGCCGCGCCAGGGGCTTCACGGTCTGGGCGGCGCTGCGTTCGCTCGGTCACCGGGGGGTGGCCGAGATGGTTGAGCGGTTTTGCGCACATGCCCGCCGTTTTGCCGCGGGATTGTCCGAGATCGATGGCGTACGCGTCGTGAACGACGTGGTATTCACCCAGGTTTGCGTGTCATTCGGGCCTGATGAGGTGACGCGTGAGGTAGCCGCACGGCTGCTGCAGGACGGCACCGCATGGATGACCCCGTCGACCTGGCACGGACAAGCCGTGCTGCGGATCTCGGTTTCGAACTGGCGGACGACCGACGAAGATGTGGACCGCAGCCTTGCCGCCGTACGCCGGATTCTTGCCGAGGTCCGTGCCGGCTAGCTCGGGCATGGCGGCATACGGACGCAGCGATCAGCGTCAGTGCAGGCTGGCCTTGAGCACGATCACCAAGATTCCGAGGCTCGCGCCGATGGCCCCGCTCACTAGGCTGCCTCCGAGGCCAAGTCCGCCGCGTCGGCCCGCCGCGAAGCTGTAAATCGCCAACAACACAGTGCTGGCAATTACGGCAATCCAGGCCGCGTTACGGAGCTGGGCGCCGACGAGTTGAGCGATGAGCAAGATCAAGGCGGGCAAGAGAGCCGCGGCGAGGATGGGCCACGTCTCTGCCAGTGCCTCTCTCAGCGCGTCTATCGGATGTGTGTGGTGTTTGACTGAGTCACCGAGGGTCCGAGCATGGAGGTGCGCAAGCCAGTAAATGAACGCGGTTCCGAGAATAGCGATGACGATCCGCGTCTCCTCCAAATGCCCCGCTGCAGCCGCGATCACAGCAGCGGACACCACAGTTCCCGTGATGACCCCTTCGCCGTTGATCATCCCGAGCGGGTCGCGCTCACGCTCCACATGCGATGCCGCGCCGCGGCTTCCATCTGTGGTCATTTGCTGGCAAGTCAATCCAAGGCTCGGACGCGAGTCAAGAAGGAGGCGCGCTGCATTCCTGTTTGAATCCGGCCAGATGCTGCCGCGCTCACCTACTGTTCAGCACGCGCGCCAACACGTCGGGCCGGTCAGTCATGATCCCGTCGACACCAAAGCTCAGCAGCCGCCGCATGGCCGGTTCGTCGTCGATCGTCCAGACGTCGACCCGAAGGTCACGGTCGTGCGCCTGGCGTACGAATCGGCGAGTGACAACAGGCACCACGCCCTTGTACTTCTCGGGCGGCTGCAGCGCCTGGAACGGCGGGTCGTAAAGGGCGCCAAGGTGCAGCACATGGAGGATCCAATAGACCAACAGCTCAACTGTGGACGAAGCCGTGGCGACCTTGCCATGGCTGACTCTGCGGAAGCGCGAAATCGTGCCACGACTATCAGAAACAACCAAGGTGCGGTCCGTCGCTCCGGCAGCTTCGATCTGACGGAACACAGCCTCCTCGATGCCGGAACGATGGCCCTTGATTTCGATATTGAAAGGCGCGTCCGGAAAGGCCTGGTACAAGGCTTCGAGCGTGGGGATCTTGACACCCTTGGCTCGCCACGGGAACGTCAAACCGCCGTCCGTGGTGAACCGGTAGCCCGCGTCAAGTCCCTGTAATTCCGGAACTGTTTTCTCAGCCACGGGTCCGGTGCCATCGGTTGTCCGGTCAACGACTGCGTCATGAATGACGACGATGGCGCCCTCAGCGGAGGCGTGAACGTCGCACTCTACAACTCCGGCGCCGAGGGCAAATCCTTCGCGAAATCCCTCGATCGTGTCCTCAGGCACGACCTTCGCCCCACCGCGATGGGCGAAGTTGATCGGCCAGCCGCGCGGGGTCGGCGGCTCGGGGGTCGCATCACCTTTTGCCGTGAGCCGGGCGACCGCAGCAGTCACCAACGTGCCCGCCAACGCACCCAGAATGAAAGAGCCCGCTCCTAGCCGAAACTCCCAGATGTTGTCGGCAACGATGGGCGAATCTCCCTGCTGCTTGATGATCGCATTACTCATGCTGGACCCTTTCGCGCGGACTTGCCCCCTGAAATATGGGTGTGGTCCAACGTAGAGGCTGCAACAGTCCGACCGAGACCCACCCTTGAGGAGTTCACTCGCGTGCGCGATCCGGCCCGCCCGTCACGGCATGCAGACACGAGGCTTGTCTTGCCGAGCCGCATACCTCATCCCCGGATTGGTCAACATTGTGCGCGTTCGACCGGTGTCTTCAGGGGTCGAACGCGCACGATCTCCAGATGCTGCCAGGGCGCACTCGGGCACAGAGCTTGCCGAGGAGACGGCCGAGGGGCACAATCAGCAGCCCAATCGCGCCTGCGACAGCCAACGCGCACGCCTGCCGCACGAGCGCCGTGGCGGACGGCCGTGCAGAATCACATCCATGACCGCGCCAGGGAACCGCTATCGGCCCCACACGCATCGCCTCGACCTCGACGACCCCACGATCCGCGAGTGGGACGCCACCGTGCTGCTCGCAGACCGCGATCAGGGCATCGTGCTGGACCGGTCGGCGTTCTATCCCGGTGGCGGCGGGCAGCCACCCGATCACGGCGTGCTGCTGTGGGGGAATGTCCGGACTCGAATCGTCGGTACGCGCAAGGGTGACGACCTCTATCTCCTGCCGGCCGAGGGAGACCCCCTGCCCCCGGCGGGCACAAGCGTCCACGGTGGCCTTGACGACGAGCGCCGCACGAGCCTCATGCGGACGCATTCCGGTCTACACGTGCTCAGCGCAATCGTGCTGCGGGACTTCGGCGCCCCAGTGACCGGCGGAAACATGGAACCGCTCATTGCGCGGATGGACTTCGACTTGCCCGACGTGCCAGCGGACTTCAAGCAGCGCGTCGAGGATGCCTGCAACGAGGCGGTGCGCCTGGACCGGCGGATCGACGTCCGGGTGCTACCGCGGGAGCGGGCTCTGGCGATCCCGAACATCATCCGCACCGCGAGCGACCTGCTGCCTCCCGACATCGAGATGGTGCGGATCGTCGACATCGACGGCATTGACATGCAGGCCGACGGCGGTACGCACGTGGCCTCCACGGCCATGATCGGCCGCATCGCAGTGACGAAGATGGAGAGTAAGGGTCGCGGCTTCCGCCGCCTGCGGATCCAGATCGTGGACGCCGAGTAGTGGGCTCGCTGCCGCCATCCCTTTCCGATCACTTTTCGGGAGAAGGTGACCGGCGACGTTATGCCGAGACCGGATTCTGCAGCGTCCGGGACCTCTGGTGCATCCTGGAGCGGTGGGCGAACTAACGATGCGCCGGGCGCTGTCGCACAGCCAGCGGCGGCCGGCCCGTTCCACGTCGCCGAGCCACAACCGGGACGTGGCCGTGAACGTGGCGCGTCGTGTCCTCCAGCTCCAACGGCAGGCCGGCAACCAAGCCGTCGTCCACCTACTTCAACGCGACACGGGCAGCCACCGTGAGAACCCGCCAGTCACCGATCTGCACCCGGCCGGGACATGGACGACGCGGCATGGACTTCCGCCTATCGCACTGCAGTCGCTGCCGGCACCGCCGACGCGTTCCGGCCACTATTTCGCGACATCGCCGTGACCGCCGGGATGGGCGCACTGCCCGGCTTCGATCTCTCGAGCATCCCCACGACGGCTGTACACCTGGAAGCAGGCCGACCCGTCAGTGCGGCAGGAAGCTCTGACCCGGCTGCGCGAGTATCACGCCACCCTTGACGCTGACCACCAGCGACTATGGAAGGAATGGCTAGACAAGCAGCGCGCCGCGGCGACCAAGGACGCCACGGGACGCAAGGACTTCCTGACCCAGCTGTCGGCGTTCGTCAAGTAGGCCGGCTCACGCTCCGCTGCGCCAGCTCGAGGGCCTGGTAGTCCGGCAGGTCAATGGCGTCGGCCTTACTGAAGATGCGTTCCATCAAGAGCCGCATTGGCCAACGCTGCGACCAACGCATGGAGGCCCAGCCCATGGTGATGCGCAGTCTGCTCTTCGGGGCGTACCCATTCGCGCCGCCCGGAGGGAGTTCTTGGCCCTGCTCGACGTACGGGCGCATCCGATCTTCGTAGCGGACGAAGGCCGCTTGGATGGCGTCCAGCTCGGTCGCACCGGTCGCGTCGTCCGATGCGCTGGCGAGCTCGCCAGCCAAGATGTACGCGCCGACTAGTGCCAGGCTTGTGCCGAGCCCTGTCAGTGGGCTCGGGCAGTACCCGGCATCGCCAAGCAGCACCACCCGGCCTCGCGACCACCGGTCCAGCCGGACTTGTCCCATCGATTCGAGGTAGAAGTCAGGTGCAGTGCGGGCAGCCTGCAGCAGCCGCGGCGCCTCCCAGCCGACATCGGCGAAGTGGCGCTCCAGTAGGTCGATCTGGGCATCCAGGTCGCCGCGGTCGAATGGCAAGTCCGATTGAACGCTGAGGGCGGCTTTCTGTTCGGTCGGAAGCCGGCCCGGCCGGATAGAGACCACGCGGCCACGGGGAGCGTTGTACATGAGGTACCAGTTGTCCAGGTCGATCTCGGCGGGAATGGTGAACCAGGCATTGAGTAGGCCGAGCGGGTGGAGCGCATCGGCCTGTACGCCGACGGTCAGTCTGCGGACTACCGAATGCAAGCCATCGGCGCCAACGATGAGATCAAAACGGCGTTGCGGCGACTTCTCGAACGTGACGAGGACGTTGTCTGCATCTTGTTCGATCGCTGTGATCGTGTCATCGAAGAGATAGTGGGCGCCGGGCCGCGCTGCCTCGTACAAGATCTCAGCGAGGTCGCCGCGCAGGATCTCATCGACTGACACGATGCCTCGGCCGCCGAAGGCATCCACCGGCATCTCGGCACGGTGCCGACCGGACTCGTCGACCCAGGCGATGCCTCGCTGGGTGACGGCCATGGCGCGGATCTCGCCGAGTAGGCCCATCCGGTCCACGACAGTGCGACCCGCACCACGAAGATCAACGGTCTGGCCGCCCGGACGCGGGGATGGCGCGCGCTCTACAACGGTGACTGAAAACCCTGCTCTGCGTAACCAATACGCAGCAGCTGTGCCAGCAATTCCCGCGCCGGAGATGAGGACTTCTCGATTACTCATGTGGTGAGCGTACAGAGTACGCACATGCCGAGCAAGACAATGCGACGACGAAAATGTGATTAGTGCACTAGTGCGCTTCGGGTGAGCGGAGTACCGATTGATGGGACTTTCCGGTAGCCTTGGGGCAGTTGAGTGCACTAGTGCGGGAGGACAATGGCTGAGTTGGTTGGTACACCGTCGACCAAGATCACCGCGGAGATTCGTCGCCAGATCCGATCTGGACACCTCGCGCCAGGCGATCGAGTTCCGTCGACAAGAGAGATCACTCAGCGCTGGGGGGTGGCCATGGCAACAGCCTCTAAGGTGCTGGCCGCCCTCAAGGAGGAAGGGCTCGTCCTGACGCGTCCGGGTTTGGGGACCGTGGTCGCTGGACGAGGCTCGTCCCGACCGAGGCATAGCGCGCGACCGCGAGACGCCGAGACAGTGCTGAGCACGGAAGGCATCGTAGTGGCGGCGATGGCGGTGGCCGACAGGGAAGGTCTTGACGCATTCTCTATGCGCCGAGTTGCGGTCGAGCTTGACGTGGCGACCATGTCGCTATACCGCCACGTCAGGGACAAGGACGACTTGCTCAATCACATGATGGACGCGGCGTTCGCAGAGTGGCGGTTGCCGCCGCCAAAGCCCGGCGACAGCTGGCAGGAGATCTTGGGCGAGGCGGCCCGCGAGCTCTGGCAGGTCTTCCGCAGGCATCCCTGGCTCGCGCCGGCGTATTCGCTGACCAGGCCCTTGGTCGTGCCCAGCGGCCTGATCTACAGCGAGCATGTGCTCGCCACATTGCTTGATCGCGGGCTGCAGCCGGCCACGGCGTTCTCGATGCATTTGATCTTGTTCAATTACGTCCGGGGTTTCGCGACCAGCATGGAGATGGAGGCCGCCGCGGAGGCGGATACCGGAGTGACCGCAGACGAGTGGATGGATGTCCAGAAGCCGGCGCTGGAGGCCGTGCTAGCTGATCAAGATCTGCCAGCATTCCGCGCGGTTCTGGACTCATTTGAGCCAGACGGCTATGACATGGACCTCGATGAGCTGTTCGCGACCGGGCTCGACTACTTGCTGCATGGCCTTGATGGACACACTGATCACCATGTGCCGGGCGGGCGCAGCAGATAGGTGTCCATCACCCAGCCGCGGGCCGCTCGGACGGCCGCGCGCTTGGCTCTGATCTCCTCGATGACCTCTTGCAGCCGGCCAGAGATCAGCGCCTCATCCGGAAGTCCCAGCTGAGCGCCCCAGTAGATCGTGAGATCACCGAACTGCTCGACCAAGCCGCCACAAGCCAGATCACCGTCGAGCATGACGATCACGTCGCCAAGCGCAGCAGAGTACTCATCGAGCAGCCGGCGCCCGGTGGTTACGTGAATTGGCTGGCCCACGCGGTTGAGGATGATCTTGTGACGCGCGGCAAGTAGCTGAATGCTGCTGATGCCTGGGATGACAGTAAGGTCAAGATCAACGCCAAGTGCGTTGATCGACTCAACGATGCGGATGGTGGAGTCATAGAAGGCCGGATCGCCCCACACCAGGAAGCCGATCGTGCCTCCGTCGGCAACCTCCGCGGCAATGATCTCTGCATACTGCCAAGCCCGTGCCTCGTGCCAGGCTGCTACGCCGGCCTGATAGTCGGCCGCGTCGCGCTCTCGATCGGGTCCTCGCTCCGGATCCGGCACTTCGACGACACGGTAGTGATCATGGGTGATCAACGTCCGGCAGATTTGCTGGCGTAGCTCGACCAGGTCCTGCTTCGCTGCTCCTTTGTCAGCAACGAGGAACACGTCCACCCGGTTAAGAGCCGACACAGCCTCGCGTGTCAAATGATCAGGATTCCCGCTGCCGATCCCGATGACAAACGCCTGAATCGTCAAAATCGTCCAGCCACGCGAGTGCCCGCCAATAGCAGGCCAAGATCAACATGCTGCTCCACGGCATCTGCCAAAGTATTGATCATGGTTTCCCTCCGCGCGCGGTAGCTGGGCGCTTCGGGATCGGGATGCCACGCAGACCCGCCAGCAGCCGCTATCTCGGTCAGCCAGGCCTGCCTAAAGCTGTCGTTCTCCCAGGCCCCGTGCCACATGGTTCCCCACACCTGACCCTGCCGGCAGCCGTCGAGGAAGCGCTCGGGCTCACCTTGGATCTCCGCAATCCCATGGTGGATCTCGTACGCCTCAACCTGGTGCTTACGCCATCTGGCGGTCGGCCGCCGGAGCACCTTCTCCGCACCAAAGCTGATCTTGGTGGGTAGCAACCCGAGTCCCTCGACGATCCCGTGACCTGACTCGATTGGGTCATTGATCACCCGAGCCAGCATCTGGTATCCACCGCAGATTCCCAACACCGGCGCCGCACGTCGTACCCGGGCCTCAATCACCCCCGCAAGTCCGGTACGACGCAACCACTCCAGGTCGCTGACCGTGGATCGAGTGCCAGGCAGTACCGCAAGATCGGCACCGGCGACTGCTTGCGCGTCCTCCGTGACAACCACCTCGACACCCGGCTCAGCCGCCAGCGCCTCGACATCGGTGCCGTTCGACAGCCGTGGCAGCCGCACCACCGCTACTCGCAGCCCTCCCCCCGCTGCACCTTGACGGCGCCAGGCAGCCACCTCGAGAGTGTCTTCAGCATCCAGCCAGACATCGGCAAGCCACGGCAACACCCCGGCGAACGGTATGCCGGTCCGCCGGGTGAGTTCGTCCAGGCCCGGTTGCAGCACCCCGAGGTCCCCTCGGAATTTGTTGATCAAGAACGCCTTGATCAACCGCCGGTCGTCATCATCTAGCAGCGCGACCGTGCCGTACAGCGAGGCAAAAACCCCGCCGCGGTCGATGTCCCCGATCACGATCACCGGTAGCGTCTTCGCCCGCGCCAACCCAAGATTGACGTAGTCTCCGCTTCGCAAGTTGATCTCCGCGGGCGATCCGGCACCTTCGCAGATGATCACCTCGAAGCGACTCGCGAGCTCGTCGTACGCGGCAAAGGCCGCAGCCGCGAGGTGGCCGCGTCCGCTTACATACTCCCCGGATTCCAGGGTGCCGCTGGGCCGGCCTCGCAGCACGATGTGCGATCGGTGATCAGAGCCGGGCTTCAGCAGCACCGGGTTCATCGCCGATTCCGGCGGGATACCCGCAGCTTGCGCCTGCAGGTACTGCGCGCGACCGATCTCAGCGCCGTCGCCACAGACGCATGAGTTGTTGGACATGTTCTGGGCCTTGAATGGAGCAACCGCGATGTCCCGGCGTGCGAGGGCCCGGCACAAACCTGTGACGAGCAGCGACTTTCCAGCGTCGGAGGACGTGCCCGCCATCAGGACGCCGCTCGACTCACCGGTGTCGCTGCCCACCGGCGCAGTGTACGGCGTGTCCAGATGACGGCCGGTGCTTGCTGGAACCAGTCTGACTATGTTTGGCTTGCACGGGTCGTTATCAACTCGTGACCTATTCGGGGGTCGTCGTGTACGACGAAGGCAACGTGACCAGCAGAGGACTTCGAATCGCCTCTGCGGCTGCTGCGATGGTCGTCAGCGCGGCTGTTGCTGGAGCTGCCCTGTTCGGGGGTACGGCTCTCAGCGACCCAGGCGCTCCGAATGGGACGGACGAGCGACTCGTGGCCGTTCCTGCTACTCCGTCGGCATCACCCATCGTGACGCCGAGTGACGTCACCACCACCCGATCGGGTTTGGCCCGCGCGCATTCGCGGCCTGAGTGCCAGCGGCAAGAGAAACCGACCGTCTGTCATCGCGAGCAGAAGCGTCGTCCGACTGCAAACCCGATCAGACGATCAACCAAGAGCCCAAGCACTGCACCGAAGGCCGCTAAGCGGTCGACGGCGACGGCAGCCAAGACCCACAGCACCAAACCGAAGCCGACCAGGAAGCCAACCAAGACCGCAGAGCAGGCGTCGCCCAAGACGACGTCCAGCAGTTCCTCGGGCTATGGGACGCGCTCCGACTGGGCGAATGCGGTGCTCGATGAACTCAATTCCGAACGCGCCAAGCATGGATTGCCAGCTTTGAAGATGAACAGCAAGCTCGTCTCGGCGGCGCACAAACACAACCTGGCCATGGCCAAAGCCAACACGCTGAGCCACCAACTGAAAGGCGAGGCGGAACTTGGTTCTCGAGTCTCCGCAGCGGGATATCGCTGGAGCGCGGTGGGGGAGAACGTCGCCTACAACGGCCGCCGTTCGCAGGATGGCGTACTCGCCGTTCAGAAGGCGATGTACAACGAGAAGCCCCCCAACGACGGACACCGCAAGAACATCTTGAGTAAGACCTACGTCGACGTCGGCATCGATGTGATCAGCGATTCCGTACACAGCAAGGTCTGGCTCGTGACTGATTTCGGCAAACCCTGACACGGCCGCACCATCAGTCGTGAGCAGCCCCCGCGGCTACTGATTCCAACTCTTCCTTCGGCCGAACGGGTCGCTGCACCAGGGCGATCCCAGCCAAGATCAAGGCCCCACCGACGAGTTGCATAGGCCCAGGACGCTGCCCGAGGAGCACGAAGGCGAAGGTCACTGCAAAGATCACCTCGGTAAGCGCCACGAACGATGCCAGCGAACTGCCGAGGCTGCGGACCGCAACGATGCCACTCGGATATGCGAGCACTGCGCTCACCAAGATCAACAACATGACTGGGACCCACCAGCCGACGGACCAGCCGGCCAGGTTTGTTACCCCTGGTGATGCGGCCAACGGAAGGATGCCGGCGGCCGCGGCTGCGACCAACACGCCTGCTCCGATCCCAGTGCCAGCCGTGGTCAGCAGCAGCGGGTGGATCGGCGTATCCGTCCCTTTGTCCTCACTGAGGAGAAAGTAGGCGCAGAGACACAGCGCCGCACCAAGACCCCAGGCGACTCCGATCGGGTTGAGCGTCAGTCCGTCGCGAAGGTCGAGGACGAATGCCAGACCGACTATCGACAGGGCTGCGCCTGCAAGCACCGACCAGGCGGGGCGGCGTTGGGTTCTCGCCCAGTGCCAACCGATCAGTAATACCGGCGCGAGAAATTCCAACAGCAGCGCGACGCCGACTGAGAGGTACTGCACCGCGCTGAAGTAGCAGAGCTGCGCCAAGGCGATCGCGACCACCCCGTACGCCAGCATCCGCAGAGACTGTCCGCGGGTCGGCAGACCGATCCGGCGGAGTAGAACCAGACATGGTATGAGAAGGATCAGGAACGCGCCCGCAACGCGCGTCGCAACCACAGCAGCGGGCGACCACCCAAGATCCAACAGCGAACGGGCAAGGGAGCCAGAGAGTCCGAAGGATGACGCAGAGACGAGGGCCAGCCCCAGTCCGCCGCCGTAGCTCCGACCGGAGCTACCACCGGCGACCTCTCGGGTGGCCTCCGGAGCAACGGTGGTCATCTCTGCCCTCCTCAGATGTCACTATTTCCATAGGTCTGTCATGACCAAAATCGAGTACACTAATGACACTAAACCAGGTGCTGTCAGGAGTCAAGATGCTTTTTAGTCATGACACAGAGATGTCGCTCGCTGGGGCCGCGGCTCTGGTGAACACCGTTGGACTCGACGGTGACATGCTGGTCACACTCGCTGACCTCGATGGCTTCCTGGCCCAAAATCCCTACTCGGGCGTCATTCGCCGGACCCCCGAGGAACTCGAGTCCCTACGTGCTTTGCGTCCGCGACTCCACAAGTTGTGGATGATCGAAGATCGTGATGAGGCAGCAGCTTTGGTCAACGAGATCCTTGCCGAAGCCAATGCGCGGCCGTACCTGTCCCGCCACGATGAGTGGGACTGGCACCTGCACGTCACCCGCCCTGA
Source organism: uncultured Actinomycetota bacterium (assembly GCA_963734005.1). Classification (GTDB taxonomy): domain Bacteria; phylum Actinomycetota; class Actinomycetes; order Propionibacteriales; family Propionibacteriaceae; genus Microlunatus. The sequence goes on along the minus strand of CAVTFS010000022.1, from coordinate 63,861 downwards.
CGCCCCGCTCGCGGATCGGATCGCTGCCGAGGCCGCAATGGCCATTCTCGATCTGATCAGGTCCGATGCCCTGGGCCGGCTACGCATCTGTGCCGCCGAGGACTGCGACGATGTGCTGATCGATCTCTCCAAGAACTCCTCGAGGCGCTACTGCAACACCGGAAACTGCGGCAACCGGACCAACGTCGCTGCATACCGCGCCCGCAAACGTGTGCAGAGCGCATGAAGCCGTCAGATCGGGCGGCTGTCCCACCATTCGCGGTCATGAGCATCCTCAACCGGGTGGCACAGCTACGCAGCCAGGGCCAGGAGATCATCTCGCTCTGCGCTGGCGAGCCGTCTCAGGGTGCGCCATCGGATGTCCGGCGTCGTGCCGCCGAACTGATGGTCGACCGTACGCCGCTGGGCTACACCGAGACCTTTGGAATCAAGCCGTTGCGGCACGAGATCGCGGCACACTACCGGCGCTGGTACTCGCTTGAAGTAGATGAAGATCAGATCGCGTTGACCACTGGTTCGTCGGGCGCCTTCTTGCTCGGCTTTCTGGCCGCTTTTGATCATGGTGATCGAGTGGCGTTGACCCGGCCGGGCTATCCGGCGTACCGGAACATCCTGGCCTCACTGGGCTGCCAGGTGGTCGAGCTGGCCTGCGGGCCGGCGGAACGCTTCCAGCCGATTGTTGAAATGCTGGAACAGGCACATGCGGCTGCTCCTCTCGCGGGAATTGTCGTCGCGTCTCCGGCGAATCCAACGGGAACCATGATCGATCGCGATCGGCTGGCCGAGCTCGCGGCCTGGTGTCGCGATCATGAAGTCCGGTTGGTCAGTGACGAGATCTACCACGGGATCACCGATTACACCATCGCAGCCAGCTGCGCCTGGGAGCATGATCGCGAGGCCATCGTGATCTCCTCTTTCTCCAAGTACTGGGGTATGACCGGGTGGCGGCTCGGATGGAGCCTGGTACCGGCCGATCTAATCGGTGTCTTTGACGCGCTGGCTGGAAACTTCGCGCTGTGTCCGCCGGTGCCGGCCCAGCACGCGGCAATCGCGGCCTTCACCGACGAGTCCTACCGCGAGGCAGACGCTGCGGTCGCAGCTTTCGCCGACGCCCGAGCGATCGTGTTGGCCGCGGTCGATGATCTTGGGTGGACCGGTGTCGCGCCCGCCGATGGCGCGTTCTACGTCTATGCCGGCATCGCTGGCCAGCTCGGCCCATACCCGGACTCGGAGTCCTGGTGCGAGGCGCTGCTCAACGAACATGGCGTGGCCCTCACCCCGGGAACCGACTTCGACCAACGCGACGGGGGCACCGCCATACGCGTCTCGCTTGCCGCCGGTCCGGAGGCAGTCGCCGCCGCCCTCATCCGCATTCTGCGCTTCCAGCAGTCCCTGGAACGTTGACGCCAGCCACAGGTGAGTTCGGCGTGCTGAGCCGATTTCGGGTCCCCGGAACGAAGTTTTCAGGGAATCACCGCCGACCCACACCCAAAGAGGTAGGACATACAAGTGGTTTTCTCGCCTCCTGAAGTGAGGCGGTACGTTGGGGTGCGCGGCTGGCCGGTGGCCCCCACAAGGAGAAGCCGAGTCTGTCGAATCCGCTCGCTACACGCGGCGAGCTGGAACACAACCAACGCCCCGGAGGGTGGCGGTACCACCCAGAGCGGCGATCCCGCACCGGGACCGATGAGATGCGGAACCACCGCATCCGGTGACGAGAGGATGCACCAATGAGCGACGCCAGCGGTGCGAGCGGAGAGGTCGAGCTGGTACAGCTGCTCACCCCAGAAGGTGAGCGGCTGGAACACCCCGAGTACTCCTTCAGCGGCGACGATGATCAGATCAAGAGCTTCTACCGCGACATGGTGTTGACCCGCCGGATCGACACCGAGGCGACCGCCCTGCAGCGCCAGGGCGAACTGGGGCTGTGGGCTTCGTGTCTCGGCCAGGAGGCGGCCCAGGTCGGCTCAGGACGGGCGCTCGGCAAGCAGGACTTCGTGTTCCCGACCTATCGGGAGCACGGCGTCGCCTGGTGCTTGGGTGTCGACCCGCTCCACCTGCTAGCACTGTTCCGTGGAGTTGATCTTGGTGGTTGGGACTCTCAGAAGAGCCGATTCCACCTCTACACGATCGTCATCGGGGCACAGACTCTGCATGCCACCGGCTATGCGATGGGGGTGGAACGCGACGGCCTTGTCGGCACCGGCGACCCCGATCGGGACGTAGCCGTGGTCTGCTACTTCGGAGACGGCGCCACGAGCGAGGGCGATGTCAACGAGGCTTTCATTTTCGCCAGCTCCTACAACGCGCCCATTGTCTTCTTCTGCCAGAACAACCAGTGGGCAATCTCCGAGCCGATCGAGCGGCAGTCGCGAATTCCCTTGTATCGCAGGGCCTCTGGCTTCGGATTCCCCGGTGTACGCGTCGACGGCAATGATGTGCTTGCGGTATACGCGGCTACGGCGGCAGCCCTCGAGCGAGCGCGTACGGGAAGCGGTCCATCCCTGATCGAGGCTTACACCTATCGCATGGGCGCCCACACCACCTCCGACGATCCAAGCAAATACCGGCTAGCCGACGAGCTCGAGCACTGGCGACTGAAGGATCCCATCGAGCGCGTCCGGGCGTACCTGACCCGAAGCGGCAGCGGCGACGAAGCCTTCTTCGCCAACGTCGAGGCGGAAGCTTCTGATCAGGCCGCCGACCTTCGGGCCCGCTGTCTCGCCCTCCCCGACCCAAAGATGCTCGATTTCTTTGATGACGTGTACGCCGAGCAGACTCCTCATCTGGTGGAGCAGAAAGCCAACTACGCCGAGTACCTGGCAACTTTTGAAGGCGCTGAGCACATCGAGGGAGTTCGACAGGCGGAGCCCGTATACAGGGGAGATGTCTGATGACCATGCTGACCATGGCGAAGGCGCTCAACGCTGGCCTGCGGAGAGCGCTGGAAGCCGATCCCAAGGTCGTGATCGCGGGCGAGGACGTGGGCAAGCTCGGTGGGGTCTTCCGAGTCACCGAGGGCCTGCAGAAGGACTTCGGCGAGCATCGGGTGATCGATTCGCCGCTGGCGGAATCCGGCATCGTTGGCACCGCCGTCGGGATGGCGTTGCGCGGCTACCGCCCGGTGTGCGAGATCCAGTTCGACGGCTTCGTCTACCCGGCGTTCGACCAGATCGTCAGCCAGATGTCGCGGATGCATTACCGATCGCGTGGGCTGCTGAGGATGCCGATCGTGATCCGGATCCCTTACGGCGGAGGAATCGGAGCTGTCGAGCACCACAGCGAGTCGCCCGAGGCCTACTTCTGCCACACCGCCGGTCTCAAAGTGGTGACATGCGCGAATCCGGCTGATGCGTACTGGATGATCCAGCAGGCCGTCGCCTCAGACGACCCGATCATCTTCTTCGAACCCAAGCGGCGCTATCACGAGCGCGCCGACGTCGACGAGTCAGCGACCCCGGCGCCATTGCATTCCGCGCGGGTGGTACGACCCGGAAGCGACGCCACCTTGATCGCGTACGGACCCATGGTCAAGACGTGCCTGGATGCGGCCGAAGCGGCCAGCGAGGAAGGTCATGATCTTGAAGTGATCGATCTGCGAACCCTGTCGCCGCTCGACATGGCCGTAGTAGTCGAGTCAGTGCAGAAGACGGGCCGGGCGGTGACCGTACACGAGGCTCAGCTGAATCTGGGGCTGGGGGCTGAGCTCGCCGCGCGGATTACCGAGCAGTGCTTCTACTCCCTGGAGGCACCGGTGCTGCGCGTCGCCGGCTTCGACATACCGTATCCGCCGAGCCGCGTCGAGGAGGACTATCTTCCTGATCTTGATCGCGTGCTCGATATGGTTGATCACTCGCTGGCCTACTGAGGGGGAGGGCTCGCATGGCGCTGCAGACTTTCCGGCTGCCGGATCCGGGCGAGGGACTGGTCGAGGCGGACATTGTCACGTGGCGGGTTGCGGTCGGTGACGAAGTCAAGATCAACGACATCCTGGTCGAGGTCGAGACCAGCAAGTCGCTCGTTGAGCTTCCGACACCGTACGCCGGTACCGTGACAGAGCTGCTGGTCAACGAGGGCGACACCGTCGATGTGGGCACGCCGATCATCTCGATCGACGACGGCGTGAACGAGGCACAACCGGCCGAGACCAACGGTGGCGACGAGACTCAGGTGCCGAACCTGGTCGGCTACGGACCGCGGACCACGACAGCGAAGCGTCGCCCGCGGCGCAGCGCAGGGAATGGGCCCGTAGAAGCGCACGACCAGGTTGCGGACACTTTCTCCACCCATGCTCCGGTGTCACGACGCGCCGACGAACGTGAGCCGCTACTGGCCGAGCAGGATGCCCCGACCGGCGCTCCGTTGCCGGAGCCAGGTGCGACAGCCCGGACGCCCGTACCGTCCGGTGGTGCGGTCCTTGCCAAACCGCCGGTACGCAAGCTGGCGAAGGATCTGGGTATTGATCTTGAAAGTCTGGCTGGCAGCGGGCCCGGCGGGGTGATCACCCGCGACGACGTGATGCAGGCGAGTACCCGTCTGCGGGCACAGCCTGTCGGAGCTGGCATGACGGCTGAGCCCGTCAAAGCCATGCCGGCCGAGCCTGCCAAAGCCATGCCGGCCGAGCCTTTCGAAGCTCGGCGAGCTCCGCGCGAGGACGTGCGAATCCCGATCAAGGGCGTACGCAAGTCGATGGCCGACGCGATGTCGCGTTCTGCGTTTACAGCACCGCATGTCTCAGTGTGGCTGGACTGCGACGTGAGCGCGACGATGGACCTGGTGGAGCGGCTCAAGGCTCGTCGTGAGTTCGCCGATCTCCGGCTGTCCCCGCTGTTGATCATTGCCAAGGCGGTATGTCTCGCGCTGTGGCGTACGCCGGAACTCAACTCGTTCTGGGACGAGCAGGCTCAGGAGATCGTGCTCAAGAGCTCGATCAACCTCGGAATCGCCGCCGCAACTTCGCGCGGGCTTCTGGTACCGAACATCAAAGGCGCTGAGTCGCTGAGCCTCGTCGAGCTCGCGGCCGCACTTCAAGAGGTTGTGACAACGGCACGTGAAGGCAAGACACGGCCAGCGGACATGGCAGGTGGCACGTTCTCGATCACCAATATCGGCGTCTTCGCCGTGGATTCTGGTGCCCCCATCCTGAATCCAGGGGAGTCAGGCATTCTGTGTGTTGGCCAGATCGCTCGGCGGCCGTGGGTGGTCGGCGAAGGATCCGATGAGCGGATCGAGCCCCGCTGGGCGACCACGCTGTCGGTTTCCTTCGATCATCGGCTCGCTGACGGCGCTCAAGGTTCAACCTTCCTGGCGGATGTGGGCGCGATCCTCACCGACCCAGCCCTCGCTCTCCTTTACTAGCTGACGAGTCGGCTACGCGGAGATGAGCTCTCTGTCGCTGACCTGACGACCGGAGTCGACGAGCTCCTGCAGAGCGTCGCCCTCGTCCCACTGGTTCACATTCATCGCAGCTGCCACGGCGCCATCCCGGAGCCAGAACGCCGTGAACTCCCGGGCCGCCAAGTCGCCCCGCACGACAAGCCGATCTTTCGTCGGGTCGGCGAGGCCTCGGTACTCACAGCCGAGGTCGTACTGATCGGAGAAGAAGAACGGCCGTAACTCGTACGGAGCCTCGGCGCCCAGCAGGTTGCCCGCGACATGCAGTCCTTGATCTTTGGCATTAGCCCAGTGCTCGACCCGCACCCGGCGCCGATACTTTGGATGATCATGGGCCGCGACATCGCCAGCGGCGTAGATATCGGGATCTGAGCTACGCAGGGTTGCGTCGACTGCAATGCCGCCATCGGTCAACTCGAGGCCGGCCGCGTCCGCGAGGGCAATGTTCGGTGCGGCACCGACACCGATCAGCACCGTGTCAGCGGGAACCGGCTGACCGCCCTTGACCTGCACCGAGGACACCACGCCATCACCAGCGAAACCTTTGACGCTTACACCTAGCCGCAGGTCGACGCCATGATCACGATGGAGCGCGGCGAAGGTCGCGCCGATCTGCTCACCGACGACATGAATCAACGGCTGTGAGCGCGGCTCGATCACGGTCACCTCGGCCCCGTGGTGGCGCGCGGCGGCCGCGGCCTCGCAGCCAATCCAACCGGCGCCCACGATCACGATCTTGGCCCCCTCGGTGAAACGCGCGCGTAGCGCAAGGGACTCCTCGAGCGTTCGCAGTGTCAACAGACCGTCCAACTCTGCACCGTGGACGTCGAGCCGTCGCGGTGCCGAGCCAGTAGCGATCAGCAGCTTGTCGTACAGGTACTCGTGGCGACTCGCGACCACGACCTTACGGCCTCGGTCGATCCGGGTGGCCATCGTGCCAAGTCGCAGGGAGATGGCCTTGTCGGCATACGCTGCCTCATCGCCGACCCAGTCCGGTTCGTCCGCCTCCCCCAGCAGCACAGCCTTGGAGAGCGGCGGTCGCTCGTACGGAAGTTGGCTCTCCTCACCAATCACGGTCAGCTCGCCCTCGTAACCCTGATCTCGAAGCGCGATGGCGGCTGTCGCTCCAGCCAGTGAGGCTCCGATGATGACAATGCGGGACGGCTGCGACGCGACGGACTGGGTCATGTCTCCAATCGTCTCTCGCCTCGCGCTGTTGGACGTTACCGACCCACCACGATTGGGGCCGTTAGAAGGCAGTTTCGTCCAGATCCATGACTGCGAGATCGGTGGCTTCGGCGATGGCACGCTCGGCGCTCAGCTTTGGCAGCACGGTACGCGCAAACCAGCGACCTGATGCGACCTTGCCTTCGTAGAAGGACTTCTCGGCGGGGGAAAGCTTCTCGTTGAGCCGGTCGAGTGCCACCTCTGCGCCCCGGAGCAGCAGCCAGGCGCAGATCACGTCGCCGAGCGCCATGAGCAGTCGCGTCGTGTTCAGGCCAACCTTGTAGACGTTGCGTGGATCGCCAGTTTCTTGAGCTCCTCGCGCATCGCGCGCTTTGGATCCGCCTACTTCGTCGTCGCTCGCAGCTCTCGGCATACCGGGCATAGCCGAACCAAGATCGTTGATCATGGTTGCCAGGATCGCTCCGACATCGTCCAAGGCCTGCTGCAGCAAGCTGCGTTCCTCTTTGAGCTGGCCGTTTCCGCCCTCCGCGGCGGTCCATTTGCTGATCTGGGTGGAAAGATCATCGAGGGCACGGCCTTGGTCCCTGACGATCTTGCGGAAGAACAGATCTTGGCCCTGGATCGCGGTTGTGCCCTCGTAGAGCGTGTCGATCTTGGCATCTCGGACGTACTGCTCGATCGGATAGTCGGTAAGGAAGCCCGAGCCGCCAAAGGTCTGCAGCGACTCAGTTCCGAGCAGCACCCAGGAGCGTTCCGCGCCATATCCCTTGACGATCGGCAACAGGAGATCGTTCAGCCGCTCGGCTGCATCGTCGATGCTGCCGTGCGCCTTCGCGATGGCGTTCCGGTCCTGGATGGTGGCTGCAAAAAGCAGCAGTGCCCGCAGCCCCTCGGTGAAGGACTTCTGCGTCATCAAGGAGCGCCGCACGTCAGGATGATGAGTGATGGTCACCCGCGGCGCGGTCTTGTTGGCCGCCTCGGTGAGATCAGGACCCTGAACTCGTGTCTTCGCGTACTCAAGAGCGTTGAGGTAGCCGGTCGACAAGGTGGCAATCGCTTTGGTACCCACCAGCATCCGGGCGTGTTCGATCACGTGGAACATCTGCGCAATGCCGTTGTGCACCTCGCCCAGCAGCCAACCCACGGCCGGCACGCCTGCGTCACCGAAAGTCAGCTCGCATGTGGTGGACGCCTTGATTCCCATCTTCTTCTCGACGTTGGTGGCGAACACTCCGTTGCGCTCGCCGGTCAGCTCACCAGTCTCAAGATCAAAGCCGAGCTTGGGCACAATGAACAACGACAGCCCCTTGGTGCCGGGTCCACCAACGCCTTCCACGCCCTGTGGGCGGGCCAGGACCAGATGGATGATGTTCTCAGTCAAGTCGTGTTCGCCCGAGGTGATGAAGCGCTTGACGCCCTCGATGTGCCAAGTGCCATCAGGCTGAGGAATTGCCCGAGTCCGCCCAGCGCCGACGTCGGAGCCCGCGTCCGGCTCGGTCAGCACCATCGTGGCGGCCCACTGGCGCTCGATCATGATCTCGGCGATGCGCCGATCGCGCTCGTTGCCCACCGCCCACAACATGTACGCGAACTTGGGGCCGGCTGAGTAGAGCGAGATCGACGGATTGGCGCCGATATTCAGCTCATGAACCGCCCACTGCACCGACGGCGGGGTGGCCTGACCGCCAAGCTCGGCTGGCAACTCGAGTTGCCAGGTGCCGGAGTCCATGAGCGCCCGAAATGACCTCTTGATGTCCTCGGGCACCGTTACTGAATGCGTCTTCGGGTCGAAGATCGGTAGGCTGCCGTCCCCATCGGCGAACGACTCAGCAAGCTTCGTCCGAGCCAAGTGATCGACTTCAGCGAGAATCGCCGAGACGGTCTCGCGGTCGAGATCGGCGTACGGATCGGTGCCCAGGATCTTTTCCCGTCCAAGCACCTCAAAGAGGTTGAACTCGATATCCCGGACATTGGACTTGTAGTGACTCATCCGGCACCTCTGGACGCAAGTTACTTCTCAGTAACTTCCATTGTGCTACTCGTCAGTAACCAAACCAAGGGCCGCGCTAGATTGACTCTTGGGCGGAGCACGACGGCGGCGATGGAGGTGCAGATGCGCAGGAATCGGGAAGCCGACGAGGCCAAAATCGCAATAGCGGAGCCACACGAACATGCTGCTGGGATCCCCGGCGTGGCCGTGGCGTTGAAACGATCAGTGCAAAAGATGGGGCTCAGCCGGTCCGCTCGTACGCTGCTCAAGCTCAATCAGGCGGAAGGTTTCGACTGCATGAGCTGTGCCTGGCCGGATCCGGAACCGGGTCATCGGCACACGGCTGAGTTCTGTGAAAGCGGCGCCAAGGCCGTTGCGGAGGAAGCCACCACGGCACGGGCGACGCCGGAATTCTTCGCCGGCCACAGCATCGCCGACCTGGACGGGCACAGCGAACACTGGTTGGGACAGCAGGGCAGAATCACCCATCCCATGATCAAGAAGCCCGGAGTGACCCACTACGAGCCCATCGAATGGGACGCGGCATATCGGCTGATCGCTGATCAGCTCAACGGATTGGCGAGTCCGGATGAGGCGATCTTCTACACCTCTGGACGCACCTCAAATGAGGCGGCGTTCTGCTATCAGCTGTTCGTCCGGGCATACGGCACCAATAATCTGCCGGACTGCTCCAACATGTGCCACGAGTCGACCAGCTACGCGCTGGCCGAGACCATCGGTATCGGTAAGGCCAGCGTCACCCTAGACGACGTCTATGACGCCCAGCTGTTGATCTTGGCCGGACAGAATCCGGGGACCAATCATCCGCGGATGCTGTCGGCGCTAGAGAAGGCCAAGCGACGCGGGGCCAAGATCATTGCGATCAACCCGCTGCGGGAGGCGGGATTGATCAACTTCCGCAACCCGCAGACGCCACGTGGATGCGTTGGCAAGGGCACCGATCTTACCGATATGCACCTGCCAATCAAGATCAATGGCGACCTCGCTCTCTTTCAAGCATGGGGCGCCCTGCTAGTGGAGTGGAACGCTCTTGATGATGAATTCGTTGCTCGGTATACCCGCGGTTTCGAGGACTGGCGGGCCCACGTGTCGGCCATTGATTGGGATCTTGTTGAGGCAACCACGGGCCTCTCCCGCGCACAGATCACCGAGGCAGCCAAGCTGCTCCGCGAGTCCGATCAGACGGTGTTCTGCTGGGCCATGGGCCTGACCCAGCATCACAACGCAGTGGCCACTATCTGCGAGATCGTCAACTTGGCGCTGGCGCAGGGCAATATCGGGAAGCCAGGCGCTGGGCTGTTGCCGGTGCGTGGCCACTCCAACGTGCAAGGCGACCGCACGATGGGAATCTGTGAGTCGCCGCCCGCAAACTTCCTCGACCGGCTGCAGTCCGAGTTTGGCTTCGAGCCACCTCGGGAGGACGGTTTCGACACCGTCAACGCGATTCGTGCGCTGCGCGACGGGCGGGCCAAGATCTTCATCGGTCTTGGCGGGAACTTCGTGCAGGCCGCCCCGGACACCGAAGTCACCGCTGCGGCACTCCGCAGGGCCGAGCTTACTGTGCATATCTCGACCAAGATCAACAGGTCTCACCTGGTGTGCGGTACGACGGCATTGATCTTGCCGACGCTGGGCCGTACCGAGATTGACATACAGGCGAGCGGCCCGCAGCTTGTCTCGGTGGAAGACTCGACCTGCGCGGTGCACGTGTCACGCGGACCGCTGCCTCCAGCGAGTCCTCATCTCCGGTCCGAGGTGGCGATCGTCACCGGGCTTGCGGAGGCGACGTTGGGCGATCGTTATGGCATTGACTGGCGGGGCATGCGTGACGACTACCGCCGTATCCGTCGGCTCATTACACGTGTGGTGCCCGGCTGCCAGACCTATGAGGTGAACGTGTCGCGGCCCGGCGGCTACCTGCTGCCGCATCCACCACGAGACTCGCGTACATTCCCCACGGAGTCGGGGTATGCGGAATTTACGGTGTCGACGATTGAGGCGCTCCAGGTGCCACGCGGCCATTTGATCTTGCAGACTATGCGCAGCCATGATCAGTTCAATACGACGATCTACGGCTTCAGCGATCGGTACCGCGGCATCGAGGGCGGCCGGCGTGTGGTGTTCGTCAACCCGCGCGACATCTCCGAACTCGGCTTCCATGATGGAGAGCTCGTCGATCTGGTGACCCATTGGGAGGGCGATGATCACGTACGCCGCGCGCCCTCATTCCGCATCGTGGCCTACCAGACGCCGCGCGGCAGTGCGGCGGCGTACTACCCCGAGACCAACTCGTTGGTCCCGCTGGACTCCACCGCGGTGGAAAGCAACACTCCCACCTCGAAGTCGGTGATCATCCGGCTGGAGCGGTGTGGGACGACCCAGTCGAAGCAGCCTGATGTCGAACAAGTCGGCGGCAGGAGACCTACTACCGTTCAGTGACATGAGTGATCATGCGAAGCAACTCCTGGTGGATGCCTTCGGACGAGTACGCGAGCTCGTCATCGATCTCACCGACGGCCTGACTGACGAGATCGCCACCTATCGTCCCGATCCCGGAGCGAACTCGATCGCATGGCTGATCTGGCATCTGAGCCGAATCCAGGATGATCATGTGGCCGACCTGGCTCAGGTCGAGCAGGTCTGGCCGGAGTGGCGGGACAGGTTTGGGCTGCCGTTCAGCAAGTGGGCGACCGGCTACGGCCAGGGCCCGAAGGAGGTAGCGGCTGTCCGAGCGAGCGGCGATCTCCTCAGCGGATACCATCAGGCGGTTCACGACCTCACCCTGCGCTATCTGGACGGCATCACAGCCGAGGAGCTTGATCGGATAGTCGATACCCGCTGGGATCCGCCGGTGACAGCCGCAGTCAGGCTGGTCAGCGTGATCGGCGACACCATGCAGCACCTCGGTCAGGCGGCGTACGTACGCGGGCTGGCGGAGCGGCGAGACAGCGCCTGGCACCAATCGGGCGCCGCCGACCGCTAGTACCGCCCGGCAGGCCAGTGGGTGAGAACTCAGCACTAGGCTCGAGCAGGTGACCCAGCCAGCTGCCCAGGACCATGATCGCGACCTGCCCCCGCGACACCATCTGTATCGGTGATCTCGCCTCGTGGTGGCCGCTGCTCTCCCGGCCAGAGGAGTACGCGGAGGAAGCAGCGTTCGCCGCATCGTTGCTGCGCACTGCCAAACCGCCGACTCGTACGGTTCTCGAGCTCGGGAGTGGAGGTGGCAACAACGCCTTCCATCTCAAGCGTGACTTCGAGATGACGCTGGTCGATCTCTCAGATGACATGCTGGCCGTCTCGCGACAACTCAACCCTGAGTGCGAGCACCTCCGCGGAGATATGCGAACGCTGCGTCTCGGCCGAAGCTTCGATGCCATCTTTGTTCATGACGCCATCGACTACATGACGACCGAGGCCGATCTGCGACAGGCTGTCACTACCGCGTACGAGCACTGCCGGGTGGGCGGTGTCGCGATCTTCGTGCCCGACGACATCGCCGAAAACTTCGAGCCGGGCACCGACCACGGCGGCCACGATGGGCCGGACGGCAGGGGAGCCCGATATCTCGAGTGGTCCAGTGACCCGGACCCAGACGACACCCGTACCCGCACCGAGTTCGCCTTCATGCTTCGGGCGAGTGATGGCAGCGTGCAAGTGGTGCACGATACCCACGACTTCGGCCTCTTTCCGCGCGCGCTGTGGCTGCAAGTGCTCGTCGATGTCGGGTTTCGTGCCCGCTCGGTCGCTGAGGTGACAAGCGAGGACCGACTTCCGCGAGAGATCTTTGTCGGTACCCGCGTCTAAGGTCAGTGCACCCATTTTCTTGAGCTGCTCGCGCATCGCGCGTTGGATCCGCCTCCTTCGTCGTCGCTCGCAGAGGAAAGAACGGCTCGCGCCGTGTCAATGGCTCGCTCCGCTCGCAGAGGCTGGCGCTCCGGCGCCAGCCTGGCTCCGTGCGGCGGTGCGCGATTTCCGACGCTCGCAGCTCTGATTGAGTACCACCATGACCTCCGCGTACGTCCTGAACGGCCCGAACCTCAACCTTCTTGGGGCGCGCGAGCCCGAGATCTACGGCGAGACGACCTTGGCCGATGTCGAGCGTTCCTGCCTCGAGGTGGCGAACGAACTGGGTTGGGCTCTGGAGTTCCGTCAGACCAACCGCGAGGGTGAGCTCGTCGATTGGATCCAGGAGGCCGGCCGAGCTCAATCGGCTGGTGACGCGGCCGGTGTCGTCCTGAACGCCGCGGCTTACACCCACACCAGCGTCGCACTGCAGGACGCCATAGTCGGGTCGGGTGCTCGCGTGATCGAGTTGCACATTTCGAACGTGCATCGCCGAGAGCCGTTCCGCCATCACTCGTACGTGTCGCCCGTCGCCGCAGGAATCATCATCGGCTTGGGCGTGGCTGGATACCCGCTTGCCTTACGCGCGCTCGCAGCTCTCGATGCGCCCTGAGCTTGTCGAGGGCCGCACTGGCAGACTTCGACCGGCTCAGCCCGCATATGACAGGCTCAGCCCGCATACCTCAGTGGGTTGCGGCGAGGTCGGTGGTCCAAAGCCCGACCCCGTCGTCGCTGCGGATGATCGCGTAAAGACGGTCGCCTACGGTAGTCGCGTCCAGCACCGAGCCAGACGGGGCTGTGAAGGTTTGCCAGCCATCATGGCCGTCGCTCAGCACGAGGCTGGTGGTGCCGGCATAGCTGAAGACGACCCCGGGCCGGTCGCCCGACATGATGGTTCTCGGTCCGGGACCGTCGGTGTCGATCTCCAGGGAGGGCAGAGTTGACTCGCGAGTCGCGGTCCCAGCGGCGCGAGCAGGGTCGAAGCTCCACAGCGCCACAGTGTTGTCCGCATGGCCGGAAACCCAGCAAGTCTGGGCACATGCGCTGGACAGCGCCTCACTGTGGATCCCGGCATCGGGAAGCTGCTGCAGCATCCATGCGCTGCTGCGGTTCGGCCAGATCCAGACCGCCGCTCGTTGCTCGGCGCCATCCCCGAAGGTGATCACTGACCCAGAAATGATCATGGTCGGGCCGGCGCCGTTTGCCGCGCGGGGTGCCACCTGAATCTCCTTGGTGTTGGCGAGCGCGGTACCAGCGGACTCCTGACGAAGCCACTTCCGGCCCTCGGGGAGCCATACAGCAGCGTCGAGACCGCCGGCGCGAGCGGCCCAGGTGCCCGCGATAGCCGGTCCCTCGGAGGTCATGACGATGTCGAGCAGACCGCCCGCACTCTGCCCACCGAACGTCTCGAAGGTCTGTGGATACTCATTCAGGCGATGGCTCGAGCCAGCCCAGACCGTCCAGCGAAAGTTTGCGTGGGCGCCGCCGTGTGCGGCCCCGAGTGCGACGACATCGTCGCCACGGGCGGCCAGCGAAGCCAGGTCAGCCACCTTCGCGTATGGGCTGATCGGATGGAGCGATACCGGACGCGCAGCGCTGGAAGCGTCTACCGTGAAGAGGACCGGATGATCTCCGCCACTTGATGCGCGCCCGCCCACCAGTAGGTTTGCGGAGGCCGTGGCCAGCGAGGACGCTGCGACCGACTCGGGCAATGCGATGCGGCTCCAGCCAAGTTCGTGCACCGTTTTCTTGGGAGCCGGCGGCCCGGGACTCGAGCAGCTCACGACCAAGACCATCATGAGTAGGACCAGGCAGGGGTGGAGCAGCTTCCGGGAGATCGTCGAATCGCTCGTGCACGTCTGATGCCTCGGCATGATCGATCCGAGTCTAGGTCTAAAACTGACGGAGCTTGGCTGACGTCAACATCCACGCAGCGTGGACGCCCACGCGGATTCATCGATGTCATCGGGATGCCTCCGTGACCGTTCTTGCTGCTGACGTTCACGCTCTGCTCAGCCCGCCAGATAAAGGTTCCGCAACTGCTCGAGAAGGGTTGGTCGCGTCGCACGCCAGAGCGGCTCAACTGTGGAAGAGTGACGGCTAACGCACCGTTTGTCCTGGAGTTCACGAATGCTTGCCCCGCTGCTTGCAACCGAGGATCCATACGCAGCCGCGTCGATCTTCAGTCAGGCAGGCTGGAAGGTCGAGTATGAGTCTGCCCGAGACGGCGACCAACCCCGTGCGTGCCTTTCGTTGGCCCATTCGCGGATAGAGCTGGTCCCCCCGAGCGATCCGTACGTGGTTCCACGTGGGCTCGGGATCGAATTCCAGATCCATGTGCCTCCGCACGAACTGAGCGGCGTCTTTCTGCTGCACCGCGCAGCCGGCCTGGTCTTCAGCGAGATGCGTGAGCGGCGACCCGGCGAGCGTGGGTTCCGGGCAGAGATCATCGGCTATCGCTTCACCATCCTGGGTGGTGATCCGGATCCCGATTTGGCGATGGTCGCCACCGATCCAAGGATCATGGCGCTCGCGGATGGTCTGCGCGAGCGTGACGGCGAGGATTGCTTGACCGATACCGCGTTGCGTTTGGTCGAGGGTTCCGGCGAAAGCGTCAAGGCCCTGCGGCTGGCCATCAGCCAAGGCTTGGGCTTCAAAACCAAGGACGATGTCGGCGCTCAGCTCGCCGAGGTCGTGATCGCGGCCGCGATCCTGGCGCGGCAACTCGGTGTTGATCTTGACAAGCGGATAGAGGCGAAGCTGGGCAGCCCGAGTTGGCACGCCCAGCTTTGACGTATCCGGGTCCCGTGCGAACAGCCCGTCAGAGTGCCAATGGGACACCGTGGGACTAACGTGAGCAGCGTCTGCAATCTCTTGATTGCGGACGGGCGTGAAGTAGGGGGGCCATGAGCGAAATTGACGCTGATCAACCGGCGCCTGAAGCGCACAATGCAAGCGAGACTGACGGCAATCAGCCGGCTCCCGTCGCGCTGGAAGCAAGCGAGACCTGATGATGGCCAGGTACCTGCTGCGCACGAAGCAAGCGAAATCAGCTACGACGAACAGCGCTATCCGGCGCGGCCCAGGCGGCTGCAACCGAAGGGCCGGCTCCGGGATCTTTTCACACTGAGGCCGCGGGCCGAGCGCACCGGGAAGCCCAGGGGCGATAACCCCGCCTACGTCAGTTGGCTTGTGGAGCGCTCGATGCTCGAGGATGCGAAGAGGTATGCCACGCTGTTCTCCGGCCAGGGCAGTATGTGGCAGAACCCCTTTGCCAACCCGGATCCCCGGGCAGCGATCGAAAAGACGTCAGTGTGGTTCACCGCGTACCCGATTTCCATGATCACCAAGCCCGGCACGTCATTCCTAGGAACCCTCGGCGACGAGGATCTGTGGGCTGCCTTCGAGGCTATCGGCATTGACGGCGTCCACACCGGTCCTGTTAAGAAGGCCGGTGGTCTAGTGGGCTGGGATTACACGCCGAGCGTTGACGGAGCCTTCGACCGGATCAGTAACATGATCGACGAGGCGTTCGGAACCGAAGAGGAGTTCCGGGCGATATCTGAGGTGGCCGCGGGCCACCTCGGGATGGTGATCGACGACATCGTGCCAGGCCACACCGGCAAGGGCTCGGACTTCCGGCTGGCCGAGATGA
Organism: uncultured Actinomycetota bacterium; assembly: GCA_963734005.1. GTDB lineage: Bacteria > Actinomycetota > Actinomycetes > Propionibacteriales > Propionibacteriaceae > Microlunatus. Next base: position 47,767 of record CAVTFS010000022.1, on the reverse strand, counting down.
AGGTTGGCGACTACCCGGGCGTCTACCACATGGTCGAGATCGAACCTAAGGATTGGCACCTGTTGCCCATCGTGTCCAAGGGCGATTCGATCAACCTCGACATCGAAGCCGAAGATCAACTGGCCAAGCACGGTTACATCATCGGGCGCATGCAGCGAGTGATCTTCTACGAGCCCGGTGTCAAGGACACCAACTGGAGCGCCACCGCGCCAGTGCTCGGGCCAGACGGTCTGGAGCGCCGTTGGGTCTATCTGCACTACTTCAAGGAGGGCCAGCCCTCGATCAACTGGCTCGACCCGAGCTTCGCCGGCATGCGGCTGGTGATCGGCGATGCGCTGCACTCACTAGGTGATCTTGGCAGCGGCGGGCTGCGGCTCGACGCCAACGGTTTCCTGGGCGTTGAGAAGAGTGCCGAGGACTCGCCCGCCTGGTCGGAAGGCCACCCACTGTCCGAGGCTGCCAACCAGTTGATCGCCAGCATGGTCCGCAAGGTTGGTGGCGTTCACCTTCCAGGAGCTCAACCTCACCATCGATGACATCCAAAGCTCAGCTGAGCGTGGCGCCGACCTGTCCTACGACTTCATCAACCGGCCCGCTTATCACCACGCGATGGCGACGGGAGACACGGAGTTTCTCCGCCTCACCCTTAATCTGGCGATGAAGCACGGTGTGGAGCCGGCCTCGTTGGTGCATGCGCTGCAAAACCACGACGAGATGACGTATGAACTGGTGCACTTCGAAACTCTGCATGCACGGGATCTCTTCAGTTTCCGCAGCAAGGAGCTTACGGGTCACGAGCTGGCCGAAACCGTTCGACAGGACCTTCTTGATCATCTGACCGGTGATGCGGCGCCGTACAACGCGACCTTCACGCAGAACGGCATCGCGTCGACAACCGCGACGATCATTGCGGCGTCGCTGGGCTTCACCAACATCGCCAAGCTCACTGCCAGAACAGGTGGAGCAGATCAGGCGAGCGCACCTGCTGCTGGCAATGTTCAACGCACTGCAGCCAGGAGTGTTTCGCCTTGTCTGGGTGGGACCTCTGCGGGATGCTGACCCTCGACCGTAAACAGGTCAGCCGCCTTCTGGCGGATGGGGACACCCGCTGGATCCACCGCGCGGCCTACGACCTGATGGACTACCGGCCCCATGCTCACGAGTCGCTGTCCAAGATGCCTCGCGGCGTTAGCCTGTACGGCTCGCTGCCCGGCCAGCTAGAAGACAGCTCATCTTTCGCCCGCCGGCTCGCTGAGATTCTGGCGGTTCGTAAGCGCTATGGGATTGCGGCCAGCGTCCAGCTGGATGTGCCGCAGCCATCCAACAAGGCCATGCTTGTGATGGTGCATCAGCTCACTGACGCCGAGCAGGTCACGGTGCTGAACTTCTCGGCACATGCGATTTCCGGCAGCGTGCATTCTGAGCATCTGGTGCCCGGCAGCGCGTTGGTTGACATGTTCACTGATCTGGAGGTGGGTGAGGTCGACGACCTGCACACCTTCTCGATTTCCCTGGAACCGCATGAGGGCAGGTCGCTCTTGGTGCTGTGCCCGGGTGACCACCTGGCCGAGGCACACCCGAAGGCTGCCGATCGGCCCAGCGTACGAGGTGAGGTGGCCTGAGCAACTGCCCTCACCCGGTGTCGAATTTCCGACCACTGCGGATTGTTCCAGACAGGATGCGGTCACATATGGTCTAGATTCCGACCAGTGACGAGTTTCAGACGGCCGTGTCCGGATGGAGCACGGTTGAACTGAGAGCGCGTCGCCGTCGTCTCATCGGTGAAAGATGAGGTCAGGGCGGGACGTGGCTACGGCGGTGAGCCTGCAGAGGAAAGCGGGCCTGGGGTCGGAAGGAGGCTTGGTGGTCGGTGGGCAGCGTGCGGCCGCGCTGCAGGAACTGCACGACCGACACGCCAGCGAGCTGTGGCGGTTCGCAATGCGACTCACCCACGATCGCCAGTTATCTGAGGACGTCGTCCAGGAGGTGCTGCTCAAGGCGTGGAAGGATCCCAGCCTCGGGCAGCGGGAGGACTCCGCCGCACGCGCCTGGCTCTTCACAGCGTCTCGGAACCTGATAATCGACCGCTGGCGAAGCGCAGCCTCGCGGCACGAGCAACGGATGGAGGATCCGCCAGAAGAAAGCGCCGGGGACGCGACCAGCGTGGTACTCGACCGATGGTTGATCGCCGAAGCACTGGGCAGCCTCTCCGTGGAGCATCGCTCCGTGATCAACGCCGCCTACTTCGAGGGCAGGTCGGTGGCCGAGATCTCGGCCCGGCTCCGGATTCCGGAGGGCACCGTCAAGTCGCGACTGCACTACGGGCTCAGAACGCTCCGATTGGCACTACAGGAGAAAGGAGTGACTCGGCCGTGAATGCAATCCCCGACAAGTTCGCGCAGTGGGATGCCGCGTACGTGCTGGGCGCCCTGTCTCCTGCCGAGCGACGGGAGTTCGAGGAGCATCTGGCCAGCTGTCCGGCCTGCCAGGCGGCTGTCTCCGAACTGGCTGCACTGCCTGGTCTGCTGGCCCAGATCTCGCCAGCAGACGCAGCGATGTTGTCTCTGGGGGACGACAGTTCGGCGGAATATGCCGAGACACCAGCACTGAGCGCGGCACAGGCTGAGGTGATCGAGCATGGACCGCCGCCCTCACTGCTGCCGGAGATGATCAAGAAAGTGCGGAGGCGGCGGCGCCGGATGGTGGCGGCGGTAGCGGGCATCGCCGCAGCGGTCATCCTGGTGATCGGCGGCGGGCTGGCAATTGGAATCGGGCTGCTCCCCCTCAGGCCGGACCCGCAGCGGGTCGCCTTCTCGCCGGTCGTACCCTCGGCAATTACCGCAGTCGCTGATGTCATTCCTGACAAAGACGGCACCCAGATCAAGGTGGAATGTGTGTATGCCGAGGTCAACGACCCGCGACCGGGCGGTGCTCACGAGACCTATTCGATCTTCGTAGTGGATCGGTCCGGTCAGGCTGAGGAGATCAAGGATTGGCCGGCGACGCCGAACAAGCAGATGCGACCCAGTGGCACTACTCCCTTGAAGGTGTCCCAGATCGCTGACCTGGAGATTCGTGAGACCGCCACCAATGAGGTTCTGCTCCGAGCCTCGCTGAGCTGACAAGCTGTTCGCGAGATCGGACTCCTTCGTCGCTTGCCAGGCAGACCGTAGGGTAGTGGGTTGTGACGCGTCGCGGGTGGGTGCTTTTCATCACCCTCAGTGTGTGCTGGGGGATCCCATACCTGTTCATCCGCGTAGCCGTGGCAGATCTCGATCCGTTGATTGTCGCGTTCGGCCGGACTGCCATCGGTGCTCTGCTGCTGCTCCCGCTGGCCTTACGCGCAGGGGCGCTGAAGCCGTTGCTGCCGCACTGGAAGATTCTGCTGGTCTACACCGCGGTCGAGATCATCGGACCGTGGTGGCTGCTCGGCCACGCCGAAACTCGCCTCAACAGCTCGACGACGGGCTTGATCATCGCCGCCGTTCCCATCGTGGCGGCGATCATCCTGACCGCCATGGGACAGGATCGCCTGGGTGCTCGGCGGATTTCCGGCCTGGTCCTCGGACTGGTCGGAGTCGCATTCCTGGTCGGTCTCGACGTGAAGGTCAGTGACTTCATTGCGATTGGTCAAGTGCTGCTGGTGGTGATCGGCTACGCGATAGGTCCGATCATCATCAGCCGTAGGCTCGCCGATCTGCCATCGCTGGGGGTGGTCACGGCGTCGTTGTTGATCTCAGCGGCTGCCTATGCCCCGTTCACCCCACTCGTCTGGCCGGACCGCTGGACGGTGCCGGCCGTTGGCTCAGTTGTGGTGCTCGCCGTCGTCTGCACCGCCCTGGCGTTCATGGTCATGTTCGCTCTAGTCGCCGAGGCCGGACCTGCCCGCATGACCGTGATCACCTACGTCAGCCCGGCCGTAGCCATCCTTCTCGGGGCGATCGTCTTGGACGAGCCGCTCACCACCGGGCTGGCGATCGGCTTCCCCCTGGTGATCATCGGTTCCGTGCTCGGCACATGGCGGAGTGCCCCACTACCGGTCGAGCCCACCGGTGTCAGCGCGGAATCGGGTAGCGGGGGAAGCCGAGGCTAACCGCGGGATATCTCGTCGGTGACCGGCAGGTCGACGACAGAGCGACCGGCGTGCAGCTGGTAGCTACCGGGCTCGATCATCCACATGTGCGTGGAGCTGTCCCAGTGCCGGAAGTTGTGGTCGCCCAGGGTGATGACCGCGTTCGCCAATTCTCCGGCCGCGGCATCGACGACCGCCGAGCCGAGGAGCCACCTCGGAGGTCGCTCCACGGTGCTGTCGGGCCGGCTGGCGTAAAGCTGGACGACCTCGCGACCTCCTCGATCGCCAGTGTTGCGTACGCTCACCGTCACGGTGTCGCCATCGACCGCGATTCCCTCGTACGCCCACGTCGTGTAGCCGAGTCCGTGTCCAAACGGGAATAGGGGATCGCGGCCGGTCGACAGATACCAGCGGTAGCCGATCAGCAGGCCCTCGTCGTAGGGCAGCTCACCATTCACCGGCTGCACCGACGGCAGCCCTTCCTCAGTGGACGGCCAGGTCACCGGCAGCCGCCCACCCGGCTCGACTGCTCCGCTCAGCACGTCGCCCAAGGCTTGGCCGGCCTCCTGCCCCGGGAACCACGACACCAGCACAGCAGCCACCTCGTTCGCCCACGGCAGCAGCACCGGCGCGCCTGCGTTCACCACCACGACGGTTCGCTGGTTGACAGCAGCGACGGCGCTGACCAGCTCGTCCTGCCGGCCCGGGAGTGCCAGGCTAGCCCGGTCGAACCCCTCGCTCTCTACCTCCTCATTGGTACCGACCACGACCACGACTACATCTGAGTCGGCTGCCAAGGCAACCGCGCGATCGAACTCCTCCTGTTCGTCAAATATCGGCGCGACATTGAGCTGCACGGTCAGCATGGTCACATCAGCACCACCCAGCAGCGTGGCTCCACTCGTCGGTCGATAAGTGAGTTCGACCGGCAGGTCTCGCCCCGCCTCCAGGTCCACGATCGCGTGCCGCTGTGGCGGCTTCATGATTCCCTCGACCACATCGGCGCCGGGGGGAAGCTCAATCGCTTCGTCGACCACCACCTCGCCGTCGATCGCCAGCCGGAATTCGCCTAGACCGGAGGTGCCGACGCCGTAGCGACCAGATTTGGGCACTCGCAACTGGGTATCCAGCTGCAGATGATCAATTTGCCCGGCGGTCAGACCCTCCTGCACGGGACCCCACCACATCATGCTGGCCGCCTGCCGCTGCTCCCGACCTAGCTCACGATCCTCGGCATCGAAGAAGATCACTTCGACGCCAGGGCCGCTGCCATCCGGGAGCCGCAGCAGCTCCTTCGAGGCGATGTCGGTGCGCTCGCTGCTGCGGACGCCGACTGCGTGGACGATCTCGGTCCCTTCACCCAGCACGTCACGCAGCCCGTCGAGCGGAGAGCTGACGTAGGAGGGAAAAACGGTGGCACTGCCACCACCCAGGGTTCGGGCCGTCGCCGCATTCGGTCCGATCACCGCGACTTGCTTGACTGAATTCCGTCCGAGCGGAAGTGTGCCGTCGTTCTTGATCAACACCATGCCGGCCGCCGAGGCTGCCCGAAGCTCGGAGCTCAACTCCTCCTCGCTCCAGCGCCGCGCAGGTGGCGTCGCCGGCTCCAGCCCGTCGAGTGCACCGACTCGCGCCGCCAGCCGCAGGATGCGCAACACATGCCCGTCCACAGCAGATTCGGAAATCTGGCCAGACCTCACGGCCTCAAGCAGGCCTTCGGTCCAGGGGCTTTCGGGTCCGGGCATCGCCAGATCCAGCAGGTCCTCGCCAGCAGCTGCCACCGAGCGGGTGGCGTACCAGTCGGACATGATCACGCCGTCGAAGGCCCACTCGCGCTTCAGGACCTCGCGTACCAGAGGGTTCTCCGTCATGGTGATTCCGTTGACGCGGTTGTACGCCGCCATGACTGCCCAGGCGCCGGCCGCAACAATGCGCTCGAACGGCACCAGGTACAACTCCCGCAGCACCCTTTCATCGACCAGCGCGTCGACGCTGAACCGGTCGGTCTCGGAATCATTGGCGACGAAGTGCTTGACAGTGGCGGCCACGCCTTCGGCCTGCAGCCCGTCCACGTACGCAGTGCCGATCATGGACGTCAACTCGGGATCCTCGCTGAAGCATTCGAAATGCCGGCCGCCGTACGGGGTTCGGTGCAGGTTGACGGTCGGGGCCAGCAAGACGTCGACGCCCTTGCGGCGTGCCTCACTGGCGAGCAGTCGGCCCATCCGCTCGACTCGGACCGGATCCCAGCTCGCGGCCAAGGCGGTAGGGGAGGGCACGTTGGCGGATGGACTTCGCTCATCCCAGGTCTCACCGCGCACCCCCGCTGGCCCGTCGGAGGTGACCAGACGCCGCAGGCCGATCTCGGGGATGGGATGCAATGCCCAGATGTCGGCCCCGGTCATCAGCTCGACCTTTTGCTCGAGGCTCAGCTGCGCCAGCCGTCCGGCGATTTCTGCTTCATGATCAACTGCGGTGGTCTGGGTCATGTGGCCATCGTCTCAGGCCCTGCGTCGCCGTCGCTACGGTGAGAGCATGCGCTCACCAGATCTTGGAATCCAAACCTCGGCGCTCGCGACTGAATGCGACCGGCTACTCGATTTCGGCCGCCAATTCCCGCATCCGCTTGGGGGTGCCGCTTGGCTCGATGAACGGGGCCAGCCGGACTTGTCCAAACCCGTGTACACCTGGATCACCGCCCGGATGCTTCACGTGTACGCATTGGGTCATCTGATGGGCCGACCGGGCGATGCCGATCTTGCGGCGCAAGCCCTTGATGGGTTGACCAGACGGTTGCGGGACCGTAGGAATGGCGGCTGGGTAACCAGCATTGACGACGCGGGTGAGACTCCCGATGAGAAGGCGTGCTACACGCACGCTTTCGTGGTGCTCGCCGCGTCCTCGGGGGCCGTTGCGGCCGTGTCCGGCGCTGCCGATCTGCTTGCCGAGGCGCTCAGCGTCTGGGACCAGTGGTTCTTCGACGCTGAGGCCGGAATGTTCGTCGACTCCTGGAACCGTGGCTTCACCCAGCTCTCCGACTACCGTGGGGTGAACGCCAATATGCACGCGGTCGAAGCCCTGCTGGCCGCCGCAGATGTCACTGGTGATCATGCTTTGCGGGCGCGCGCTCTAGGGATCGCTCGCCGGGTAGCGCTGGAGTTCGCGGAGCCACATTCATGGCGCATTCCGGAGCACTTCGACCCCGGGTGGGAGCCGCAGCTCGAGCACAACCGGGATCGCCCCGATGATCAGTTCCAGCCCTATGGGGCCACCGTCGGGCACGGCCTGGAGTGGTCGAGATTGCTGCTGCACCTGGAGGCCTCCTTGGCTGATCCGCCGGACTGGCTGCTGCCGGCCGCCGCGTCGCTCTTCGATCGTGCGGTGCTCGACGGCTGGTCGGTCGATGGTGCCGACGGCTTCATCTACACCACTGATTGGGACGGCAGTCCGGTGATTCGTGACCGGATGCACTGGGTGGTCGCCGAAGGCATATCGGCAGCAACAGCACTGCAGATGCGGACCGGTCATGATCGTTACGCCGACTTGGCCGCAACCTGGTGGGCGTACGCCGAACGCTACCTATTCGATCTGGAATACGGGTCCTGGCACCACCAGCTTGATCCGAGCAATCACGTCATCGACACTGTCTGGCCAGGCAAACCCGACCTGTATCACGCAGTACAGACGACCCTGATCCCGCGACTCCCGCTTGCGCCAAGCATGGCGACAGCACTCGCACTATGAGGGGGGCCCGAATTTGGCGGACCGCCTGTCAGAGTGCGATCAGAACTGGCAGTTGATCAGTCCAGCGCGTCGACGCGGTAGAGGAGTGCGTGCTCGGGGTGAAAGCTGGCGGCCATCACCCCAGCCGAGGCCAACGCCGCGCCGGAGACCACGAGACCAGTGCCGCCATCGGGAGGTAGGTCCCATCCGGATGCTTCACGTTCGCCTGAAGGCTGGAAGTCGCGGACTGCCGCCTGCCACCACGGCGGCGGATTGAGCCCCGACGGCGGCCGTCCGACCACGACCGGGCGAATGCGATAGCGCCGATTTGGATCCAACCCTGGGAACCGCAGCCGGCCAGGCAGTATCACGTCCGAACTGCCGACAGAAGCGATGGTGTAGATCGCCGACGAATGATCGGGGGCGATTACGCCGTACCCGAGGAGGGTGGGGTCTGGCAAGTCCAACCGCACCATTTCGCCGCCCATCAACAACCGCCGGTTGGCTTTGTAGTAACTGACCCACTCCCGCAGCTCTGCCAGTTCCTCGGTCGTCGCTTTCGTCAGGTCCCATTCGATTCCCAGGTGGCCGAAGATCGCTGTGGCGGCGCGGAATGACAGCTCGTGTACCCGACCGGTTGTGTGGGAGCGACCTGATGCGATGTGAGAACCGAGCAGCTCCTGAGGCACCAGTTGAGCCGTCCATCGGTTCATCTGCTGCCGTTCCAGCGGATCGATGCTGTCGCTCACCCAGATGCGGTCGGTGCGTTCCAGTACACCAAGATCAACACGGGCGCCGCCAGAGGAGCAGCTCTCGATCTCCAGGCCCGGATGGGCGGCCTTGATCTCGTCGACGAGGCGATAGAAAGCGAGCGTCTGCTCATGCACTCCGGGCCGGCCGTCGGGTGCACTGCCGGCATCGATCAGGTCGCGGTTGTGATCCCACTTGATGTAGCTGATCTTGTACTCGGCGAGGATGTCAAGGATCGCATCCCGGATGTAGGCATAGCAGTCGGGGATTCCTAAGTTGATCACTTGCTGGTGTCGGGACTCAACGGGAAGCCGGTCACCGGTCGCCATGATCCAATCCGGATGCTCCCGCGCGATGGTCGAGTCGAGATTGATCATCTCGGGCTCGAACCAGAGCCCGAACTCCATGCCAAGCCCGGTCACCTTGTCAACGAGAGGATGCAATCCGTGCGGCCAGACATCGGGTGAGACGGCCCAGTCGCCGAGCCCGGCATGATCATTACGCCGTCCCCCGAACCAGCCGTCATCCAGCACATAGCGCTCTACACCGACAGCTACCGCACGCTCGGCAAGATCAACCAGATGGTCCAGATCATGCTTGAAGTAGACCGCCTCCCACACATTGAGCGTCACCGGGCGGGTGGGCGACGGATGGTTCTCGCGGGCACGCAGGAAGCGGTGGAAACGGTGCGCCACCGCATCGAGGCCGCGCGCGTACGAGCCATAGATCCACGGGGTCCGGTAGGTCTGGCCGGACTGCAGGATCACTTCACCGGGCAGCAGCAGTTCACCGCCGCCGATCACCTGTGCGCCGGTGAAGAGCCGCTCCGCGTAGTGCGTGTGGTTTCCACTCCACCCGGTGTGCAGGGCCCAGATCTCTCCCTCGGAGAAGGAGAATCCGGGCACTCCGACGTGCAGCAGCGTGGCCGCATCCGGTCCTGTCCGGCCCTTGCGTCCCTCTCGCAGGTGCATACCGACACCCAACGGTCGCCGCTGCGGCACCCGCTCCTTGCCCCAATGCCCTGCGAAATCCAAGATCTCCCGGGCATTCTGGGGGATCGGGAAAGCGATCACGCAATCGTCGACGGCGTATGGGTCCTCACCGGTGTTGGCGACCTCGGCGCGTGCCCTGATGAGCCCGCCAGCGGTCATCTCGATGGTGATATTGAGCCACAGCTGGGCCACTTCGTCGATCGTGTCCACTTCCACCGAGGAGGGTCCGGCGTCGATCAAGGTGGGCGAATCGTCCGTGGCGGTTACAGGTTCGCCGTCGAGCCGAACCTCGGTTGCAGTGAACTTAGGCGACCAGTCCCGGCCGGCTCGCGATCCGCTCAAGCCAGGGCGACCGACCCAGCCGGTCCAGTGCTCAGGCAGCACAGCCAAGCGGATTGGCTGGTCGACGATGTTCGGTCCACCAGGGTCGACGTTGGACAGAATGAGAGCCTCAACATCGGCCGGTTCGAGCTTTCCCAGGTCCGGCCCCCAGTGCACGATGGCGGGGAGCTGGCCGGCCGAGATGTCGATCAGGAGCGAGATGCCCTCAGAACGAAGGGCGATCACGCAGTTAGCACGCTCGGCCATGGTTGAGTCCTTCCGCTCGAGCGCGATTTGCGGGCGACTTACCTTATCTAGAGCGGGTAAACCCCAGATGCATAATTTCGACCACGGAGGGGTTCTGTGCCCCAATCCTGGGTTCAACTGGATGGCCATCCTCGGCCGGAGATTTTGGACAACGGCATATCGGTGGTCAGTGTCATGGTTACTGAGACTCCGAGGCTCCTCGTCGTGGGAGGCAGACGATGAAACGTTCAGAGGTGCTGGCATACCGCATCCATGCACAACAGCTCGACCGGCCCGAAGCCGCGCGCGCGATCACCGATGCTGCGATCTTCGACTTCGGCATCCAAGACACCGGCCGGGACGGCGCAAGTTGGGCGCTGGTCAATCGTGGCGTTACGCTGCGCGAGGCAGCGGAGCTCGAAGCGAGCCCCGACGTGGTATTGGCGTGGACGCTCCGGGCGGCGCCGCACTACTACCGGCGGTCCGACCTGGCCGACATTCTGGTCGCCACGTCGCCGCTGTCGGACAAGGATGCGGCCAAGCGGGTGATCGGCGCTGACAAGCCGCTCAAGGAGGCCGGCATTCCGACGCTTGCAGGCCTCGCCCAGGTTGCCACCCAGATGCGCCACGTCGTGACCGGCCCGCTGGTCAAGGGCGAAGTCTCCACCCAGCTCACCGCACGTCTGGATCCGCCCTACCTCAGGTACTGCGGGGCTTGCAAAGCGACACACTCGTGGGAAGTGCCTTTCCGCATTAGCGCCCTATACGCCGGGCTCGAGCTAGAGCCCGGTACCTCACCGCCTGTGCTGCGTCGCATTCCGGGCTGGCCGAGGCGTACACCGGGACCCGCGCCGGACCCATTGGCCGCGCCGGAGACACTGCAACCGATCAGGAATTACCTCAGGTTTCTTGGTCCTGCGACGCCCAACGATGTCGCAGCGTTCCTGGACTCGCCCGTCGCCGAGATCAAGGCGCATTGGCCGGCCGATGTTGTCGAAGTCACTGTGGATGGCCGGCAGGCTTGGATGCTCGGTGATGTCGCAGACACCGATCAGGATCCGGGCCTGCTGCGGCTGCTCGGCGGATTCGATCTCTTTCTTCAGGGCAAGGACCGCGACCTGATGGTGCCAGATCGCAGCTAAGCACAAGGCGCTCTGGCCGATTCTGGGCCGGCCCGGCGCCGTCCTCTCCGGCAGTGAGATCGTCGGCAGCTGGCGACCGAAATCGGCTGGCAAGGAGTTCACGCTGCGCCTCGAGCTTTGGACCACTCTGTCCAAGCCGGCTCGGAGGCGACTGGAGGTCGAGGCCGAGCGGCTGGCCGCGCACCGCGGCCAGAATCTTGAGGCAATCGTCGAGGAGTGACGAGTTGCTTCAGCGTCCGGTCCCAGCCGGAAGCTCCCAGACCACCTCACTAGGCGATTTGTCCGGACGCAGGCCGCGCCAGACCGGGTGGCGCAGCCGACCTGGTTCGGTGAGCTCGCCGTAGGACACCTCGCCCACCAAGGACGGCGTAACCCAATGCGCATCGCGCGCATCCTCACGTGGCACGTCGATGAACGGCGAGGTCTTGCGGCTCAGCTTCTCCAGCATGGCCTGCATCTCGTCGAGCTGCCGGTCGTTGAATCCGGATCCCACACGGCCGACGTAATGCAAGCCGGCTTCGGTCGGAATCCCCATCAGCAGTGACCCCACTCCGCCGCTACGCCTGCCCTGACCTGGTCGCCAGCCGCCGATCACGACCTCCTGTGCCCGGTGCAGTTTGATCTTGAGCCAGGTATGCGTCCGGCGTCCCGGCTGGTAGGTCGAATTGCGACGTTTGGCCACCACGCCTTCAAGCTGCAGGAGGCGGCCGGTCTCCAGAGCCGCCTGCAGATCACCTTCGAAGATCGGCGGGACCTGGATCAGCGATCCTGGCTCCGGGCGTACCACGTCCTCCAAGATCGCTCGACGTTCCTCGTAGCTCTTCTTGATCAAGGACTGACCGTTCAGCTCCAGGATGTCGAAGAGCATCAGCTGCGCCGGGTAGGCCTTGGCAGCTCGCTCGATGTCAGCCGGCTTGGTGAGGTTGATCCGATGCTGTAGCAGGCCGAAGTTCGGTCGTCCGGCCGCATCCATGACGACCACCTCGCCGTCCAAGATCGCCGTTTGCACCTTGATCTTCGCGAGCTCCCGCGCCACCTCGAAGTAAGCGCCCGTATCATCCCTGCCCTTCCGGCTGAGCAGCTTGACGCGCCCGCCGGCCAGATAGGCGATAGCGCGTACGCCATCCCACTTCATCTCGAACGCCCAGCCGGTTTCGTCGCCGAAGTGTGCGGCGTCGACCAAGGTGGCCAGCATAGGATCTACCTGCTCCGGGAAATCACTCTCCTCCTCGGATGTTTGCCCTTCGACAGGCTCAGGGTGCACAGATCCAGGCTCAGTGCCCGTGATCATGTGGCTTGAGCTTTTGGAAGGCCCTCGCATGTCCTCTGGATCAGTTTCCATCAGGTGCATGAGCCAGTTCTTCTCCGGTTGCGAGTCTCCGGTGCCGGTGTGGATGAGAGCGAATTTGCGTACCCCACCCAGCCCGCCGTCCGGCTGGCCGAACAGTGTGACGATGACCTCCTTGCCTTCGTTCCACTTGTGCAGGCGGTATGTCCCGGTGTCCCAGACACTCATGGTGCCGGCGCCGTACTCACCCTTGGGAATGGTGCCGTGGAAGGTCAGGTACTCCATCGGATGATCTTCGGTCCGCACCGCGAGGTGGTTGATCCTCGGGTCTGTCGGTGGCGCCTTGGGCACCGCCCAGCTGGCCAGGACGCCGTCGTGTTCCAGCCGTACGTCGTAGTGCAGTCGGCGCGCATGGTGTTCCTGGATGACGAATCTGAAGCCGTCTTGATGTCCATCCGGCTGGGCCGCAGGCACTGGCTCTGGCGTCTTGGCCGGATCGCGCATGCTGCGGTATGTGGCGAGCGGATCCCGGCGTGCGCCCGGGGCCAGTGGTGCGAGTGGGTCACCAATTTCGGCCAGCCTCGTGAGCACTTCCGGATACTCAAGCTGACGCAGATCCGGATCCTCCAGCTCCTCCCAGGTGCGCGGAGCAGCAACCATGGGCCGGTCACGTCCACGCAGTGAGTAGGGCGAGACGGTGGTCTTGGCGCCGTTGTTCTGGCTCCAGTCGATGAATACCTTCCCCTCGCGCTCGGAGCGCTTCATGGTGCTGATCACGAGGTCGGGGTGATCAGATTCCAGCGCCAGCGCGAGCTCGCGGGCTACCTCCGTAGCCTGCTCCGGCGTCTGCGAACCGTCCAACGGGGCGTACAGATGAATGCCCTTGCTGCCACTGGTAACCGGTACCGGGTCGTGCCCGATGTCGCGCAAGATGTCGCGTAGGAGTATCGCAATCCGGGCACACTCAGCCAGGCTCACCCCTGGGCCGGGATCGAGATCAAGGACCAGACGGTCGGGATTTTGAGGTTTCCCATCGGGCCCGAAGCGCCACTGTGGTACGTGAATTTCCAGGGCTGCCAGCTGCGCCAGCCAGGTAAGAGTCGCAAGATTGTTGATCACTGGGTAGTCGTTGTCGTGATCTTTATGAGCGATCGTCCGTCGCGGCACCCAATCCGGGGTGCCCGCGCCCAGGTCCTTGTTGAAGAAGACGGTCGGCCGCTTTCCCTTCACCTCGCCGACCCCGTCGGGCCAGCGCTTGCGGGTCGCCGGCCTCTCACGCAGATGCGGCAACATGGTCGGGCCCACCTGAGCGTAGTAGGACAAAACATCGGCCTTGGTGGTCTGAGTTTGGGGATAGAGCACTTTGTCCAAGTTGGTGAGCTTGATCGTCCGACCCTCGACGGTTACCACCTGGTCCTGCGATGCCTTGCCCATGGAGCCAGTATCGACTTGCCAATATGGGTGCCAAAACCCCTCCTGCTCGGATTCTGATCAGCCGGAGTGGGTAGTACGAGGGCATGCGAGCGCTCTGGAAGGGGGCCATCACATTTGGCCTGGTGAATGTGCCGATCAAGCTCTACGCAGCTACCGAGGACCACGACGTCAGCCTCCATCAGGTGCACGACGCCGACGGCGGCCGGATCCGCTACGAGCGGCGCTGTGAGGTTTGCGGAAAGGTGGTCGAGTACTCCCACATCGACAAGGCGTACGCGGAGGGCAATACCACCGTGGTCCTGACCGAGGACGACCTCAAGTCGCTGCCGGAGGAGCGCAGCAAGGAGATCGAGGTCGTGGAGTTCGTGCCGTCCGAGCAGATCGACCCGATCATGTTCGACCGCAGCTACTTTCTGGAGCCGGACAAGCCTGCCGTCAAGGCGTACACACTGCTGCGGCGGGCCCTGGAAGAGACCGACCGGACAGCGATCGCCCAGTTCTCGCTGCGCCAGAAGACCCGGCTGGCTGCACTGCGGTCCCGCGGAAAGGTGCTGATGCTACAGTCGCTGCTCTGGGACGACGAGGTACGCGAGGCAGACTTCCCGAGCCTGAAGGAGGACGTTCGGGTTTCCTCTCAAGAGCTCAAGATGGCATCGTCCCTGATCGGCAACATGGCCGCCGACTTCACCCCGGACAAGTTCAGCGATGAATACCAAGATCAGTTGCGGCAGCTGATCGCCGCCAAGCTGGAGAAGGGCGACGCCGTGGACACTGCCGCCACTTTCGGTGAGGAAGCCGAAGAGGAGGCCGAGCGCGGTGAGGTCGTTGACCTGATGGAGGCACTGCGACGCAGTGTCGAGCAGAACCGCGCCGCCAGGAAGACGACGCAAACCAAGTCCACAGCCAAGAAGGCTGCGGCGAAGAAAGCTCCGGCCAAGAAGACGCCGGCCAAGAAAGCCCCGGCCAGGAAGGCATCAAAGAAGGCAACGACAGCGAAGTCAGCCAAGAAGGCCAGTTGACCTCCTGACTCGGGGCGCCTTAGAAACAGGTAGGAGGAACACATGGGTATCGGAGTCGGCATCGTCTTGATCGTGATCGGGGCAATCCTGCTTTTTGCACTCAACATCAACATTCCGTTCGTGTCTGACGACACGCTCGGCATCATCCTCATCGTGGCTGGTGCCTTGGCGCTGATCCTGGCGCTGGTGATGCAGGCGCAACGCAGCCGGACCCGGCACGTACAAGAGAATCGCTACGACGGTTCGCCGCCAGTCGTCTGACAGGCGCTCAGCGACGAAGTCGGCGGATTTCACGCGCGATTGGTCGAGCAACCTGGAAAAATGCTGTCCCCGGCTGCAACTCAGCCGGGGACGCAGATCGTCAGCGCAGCCGGGCGCACCTCGGCGCGCAGAGTGCTGCAATCCCCAGCCACATCACCATCGAGTTGATAGGGGTCGGGGTGATCGAGACGCACTTCGGCGTGAGTGGCCTGCCACTGGTCGACCCGGTCATCAGCACGCGGACGCAGGGTGATCAACCGGAGCAACACGCGGAGCCAGTGAGTGAGTCGATGCGGTGACGCCACGTACACATCGAGGCGGCCGTCGTCAGGCCGAGCACCCGGGATCAGCGTGAGATTGCCAGCCAGCATGCCGACATTGCCGATGGCGCAGATCATGGCGTTCCGGCGACGCGGACGATGATCATCTAGGGTGATCCGCATGTTGATCGGCGTACGCCCTAGGGCCTTTGCGGCCGCAATGAAGTAGGCTCCGGCACCGATCACGTCCTTGAGCTCCGGGCTGGTCTCGTCCATGATCATGGCATCGACGCCTAGCCCTCCGATGACGGCGAAGTGCTCTCCGGGTACGCCATCGACAGTAACCTTGATCAAATCGATGTCTCGCGTGTGGTCCCCGAATGCGACCTCGAGAGCTTCCGCCTCCGACAGTGGGATGTCGAGGTTCCGAGCCAGCAGATTTCCAGTGCCCAGTGGCACCACAGCCATGGGAATACCGGTTTCGGCCAGTCGATCAGCGACGATCCGGACCGTTCCGTCGCCTCCGGCAACGATGACCCGGTCCGCTCCGGCCGAGACCACGTGATCGGTGATTGCCGGGCCCGGATTCTCTGCTGGGGTCTCCAGCCAGATGGCATCCTCCCAGCCGGTCGCTGTGGCCTGCCGAGTGATCGCCTCGCGGAGGTCGTCGGAAGCCTTGATCGGGTTGTAGACCACTGCACAGCGTCGCCCCGAGGGCCCATTCACCAGGGTTCGTCCTTCCGCCTAAGTCCGCCCTGTCGATCAATCGATCACAGATCAGATACCCAATGCCGACTGAGATATCGCGTGTCTCCACCAGCATCTCGGCCGCACGTACGAGTCGCCTGCAAAAAGCGGCCGACACGCGGCTGCACGTCGCGGGAGCCTCATGAACGTGCCATCTACGATGGTCCCGATCGCGCGATGGCGGCGTCGAGGCGCGGGATCTTCTCGACGTTCCGATACCGACACACCCCAGCACGCTGTCGAGGAGGAGGCTTTTGCGCTCAGCGGAGAAAGATCTTGTTCTTGGGGGAGAGTCCCATGTCGGTAGAGGATGCTGCGACGACGGTGTTCTCAGCCGAGCATGACGCAGCGGTCTCCCTGCTCCACATGCGAGCGCAGGGTGTCAGTTTCCTGGTTGAGCTGAAGCGCAGCGGGCTTCCTGTGATCTTGCACTGGGGTGCTGATCTTGGTGATCTTGACGGGTTGTCTGCGCCGGCACTGCTGGCCGCATTCGGTCCGACCAGTCTCGATCCGCTGCCCTCCATGATGTCTTCAGTGGTGCCGGAATCCTCGGCTGGCTGGAGTGCGCGCGCGGCCCTGGCCGGCTCGCATGACGGCCACGCATCCGCGGCATCCTTTACCCGCAGCCGTTCGCGGCTGATCAGTGAGACGCCGGTACTTCCCGGCCTGACCGAGGTCGGCGCCGATACGGTGATCGTGGAAGCGGAAGATTCGGTCAACGCGCTGAGCCTGGACCTCGCCATTCAGCTCACCGACAACGGTCTGGTTCGCTGCCGTGCCGGTGTCACCAACAAGAACGTTGCGGACTACCGGCTGGAGGGGTTGGAGCTATTCCTGCCTGTCAGCGACTTGGCCACCCATCGAGTTGAGTTCGATGGTCCTGCGCTGTCGACGGTTGCGTTGCGCTCCGGCTCCTGGTCTGTTGATCATGGGGTGTTCGATGACCGGCCCGCCCATCTGGCTTTGGCCGAGGCAGGAACAGGCTTCCGGCGCGGCCAGGTGTGGCAGGTGCATGTTGCCTTCAGTGGGGCGGTCCGGCATCGAGTGGAGCGGACGGCCTACGGCAGGACGTATCTGGGTGGCGGGGAGCTCTTGCAGGCGGGCGAGATCGTGCTCGGCACCGGTGAGGCGTACCACTCCGCGTGGGTGGTGTGGACGTGGGGCGATGGGCTCGATGCTGCGGCTGCACGCTTGCACCGGCACCTGCAGCCGGAAGCGCCACATGACGATCGGGTGATCTTCAATGCCGCCGCACCGGCGTTTGCTCACCATGATCGACCGGCAATGCTGACTCTCGCTGAATACGCGGCAGCGGTCGGTGCAGAGACGTTCCTGGTCGACATCGGTTGGTGCTCCCAAGCGGGCCTTGACCCCTTCGCCGACAGCGCCGGACACGTAGATATGGGTTCGCCGGGTGATCTTGATGGGCTGCTGACGCGGATTCGGGACTTGGATCTTGAGGTCGGGTTCGCCATTGAGCTGGATCTGGTCGAGGCGGCCTCCTCGGTTGCCCGTGATCATCCCGAATGGCTGCTAACCGTCGAACGTGATGGCGTCACCCAGCAGGTGCTGGATCTTTCTATACATCCGGCAATGGTCTATGTCTGGGAGCGACTGACCAAGCTGCTCGACCGCCACCATGTGTCGTTGCTGAGCTGGTCGCTCGCTCATGGTGCACGTCGGCCGGGAGCCACAGCCACGCAGCACACCAGCACGTTGGCGGCGTACCGGCTGCTTGATGCGTTGCGTGAACGCTATCCGCGCCTGACGATCCAGACCACGAGCCTCGATCTGGCGATGGCGGGCAGGGCAATCGGAGCCGATCTGTCTGGTGACTCGACTGCGCGCCACGCTGACTTCGCTGGACTGGTGCAGCTGCTCCCGCCGGGGCTGGTTTGGCAGCCGGCACTCGACGAGCCAGACGACGCAACCTCCTCGGCGTACCGGGCAATCTCAGCCTTTTTCGGCCGGCTCGGTCTTGGAATCGATCTTCGGAAGCAGCCTCCCGGAAACTTGCGGGCCATCCATCGATGGCTGGCGCTCTACAAGAGGTTCCGAGCGTTGCTGCACTCTGGCACCACAGTGCGGTCAGACGAGAGTGATCGCGGGTTCGTCGCGCACGGCGTAGTGGCCGATGATCGGGGCGAGGCGCTGTTCGCTTTGGTTTGGCTGGAACGTGCACTGACCGGCCGACGGGTCCGCATCGACGGTCTCGACCCAGCCACCTCGTACCGGATCGAAGTGATCGGCGCTCGCCCTGGCGAAGCTCAGATCGTTACGCCATCCTGGGCCTCGGGTGCTCCGGTGCTAACCGGCCAGGCACTCGGCGCCGCCGGCATCCCGTTGCCGCCCGCGCGTCGTGGCTCGGCGCTGCTCCTCCACCTCCAGTCCGTCGCCCAGGTGTAGGAAACCTCCGTTCACGTAGCTTGGTGACGGTCCGCATGGGTAGCAACCAGTGCAGACCGCGGGGAACCTATGCAGAGCAGGCTGTCAAGACTACGAGGTGGTACCTCTAAGAAAAGGCCTGAGCTCGTTCGCCGGCCTCGAGTCTCGAGGCCAGGGTTAACAGGCCCCGAGCGCTACTGCTCGATGGCTTGTTCCGCTGCGGCTGCCGCCTGCTCGGCTGACAGTGCGGCCTGTCGCAGCTCCTGGTAGTGCTTCCTCGCGTTTCGTGCCGCCTCGCGCGCCTCCCGCTCGGCGGCTTCGGTTTGGCGCAGGTGGCTACGCAACGACTCGACCTGGTCGGCCAATTCATCCGCGTGCTCCGTAGCCGCCTCTGCCTCCGACTCCGCTGCCTCGGCGGCCTGACGCGCGGCCTTCGCTCGCTCCCGGGCCTCTGCAGCAGCTTTCTCGGCTGCGCGGCGCTGTTTCGGATCCAGCACGGGTGCCGGCTCGGGCGGCGCCCGCTTCTTCTCCGGCTGGCGCGGGGCCTGTGTCGGCAGCGACGTACCAAGAGCGGACGCAAGATCAGTTGGCCCAAAGCCCCCGTACGTGACGGCCTGGGTCAGACTTCCGGCGCGTACCAGCTCCGCAATCTCGGCGTCGCCCAGCGCTGTCTGCAACGTCTGGCTGACTTCCTGCATTGCTCCGTCCGGCGCGCTGTACCCGTGTTCTCGCCCCAACTCGACCGCCCGTCGTGCTAACGCGTCCACTGTCTTCCGGCGCTCCGCGGAGAGCTGGCGCAGTTCGTCGCCTGCCATCCGCTGCTGTGCCTCCTGGAGGGCTGTGCCGAGTTCGAGGAGCGCTGTGACTTCGTCAGGCTCTTGGCGAGCGAGCAGGTTGATCAGCCAGGCGCTGCGGGTGGGTCGCCGCAGCTTGCCGATCTGGGTGGCGAGTTGGCGATCTTGCGCCTTTCGGGCCTCGGCAACGAGCTGCTGCCGTCGCTCGATGAACTCATCGGGAGAGAGCGCATAGAGCTCGTTGGTGGCAGTCTCCAGGTCCACGGGGCAGCGCCGACTAGGTCAGGCCCATGGCGCGGGAGCGAAGTTGATCGCGGTGTTGTCGATCAAGCGGGTGCCACCGACGCGAGCCGCCACGACAAAGATGGCGAGGCCCACATGATCGTCTGCTACCTCGGCGAACGTTGACGGATTGACGATTGTGGCGTAGTCGAGTTCAAAGCACGGCTCTGCCTCCGCCCGATCCAGGACCTCGTAGGCCGCCGCCCGAGCTGAGGGCACCGAAGTTTGCGTTGCCGCCTTCTCGAGCGCGGCAGAAAGACTCCGCGCCACGGCGCGCTCGCTCACGGCGAGGAAGACGTTGCGGCTGGACAGTGCGAGCCCATCGGGCTCGCGGACAATGGGAGCGCCGATGATCTCAATGGCGAGGTTCAAGTCGATCACCATGCGCTGGATGCAGGCAAGTTGCTGCGCGTCCTTCTCGCCAAAGACGGCGACCCGCGGCCGGATGATGTTGAACAACTTCAGGACGACGGTGAGCACTCCGCTGAAGTGACCCGGCCGGGAGTGTCCCTCGAGGACGGACCCGAGGATGCCAGCATCGACGGTGACCTGCCGGCCCGCCGGATAGAGCTCGCTGACGCTCGGCACCAAGACGATGTCGACCCCCTCAACCTCGCAGACCTGAAGATCGTCTTCGAGAGGCCGCGGGTAGCGCGCATAGTCTTCGCCAGGTCCGAACTGCAGCGGGTTGACGAAGATGCTGACCACAACGACCTCGCCGAGTGACTTGGCCAACTTGATCAGGGAACGATGCCCGTCGTGCAGAGCGCCCATCGTCGGGACGTACGCCACACGGGGTGCAGCATCTCCGTCCAGCGCGCTGCGAAGTGCGGCGTACTCGGCAATGCTATTAGCGATCTTCATAACTTGCCCTCGGAACTCGGAATCGTCGAAGCGAACGTGTGCTGCTCGCTTGGGAAAGTGCCGGTCCTGACATCGTCGACGTACGCGGCAGCCGCGTCGCCGATGATCTTGGCCAGGTTGGCGTACTGCTTGACAAAGCGTTGCACCCTGCCACGCCGCAGTCCCGCCATGTCTTGCCAGACGAGGACCTGCGCGTCGCAGTCCGGGCCGGCGCCGATGCCGACCGTTGGAATGTCGAGCTCAGCGGTGACCTGTCGTGCCAGCTCTCCGGGGACCATCTCCAGAACCACACCGAACGCCCCCGCCTCCGCTACGGCGTGCGCATCGGCCAGCAGGCGTCGAGCGTCATCGCCGCGGCCCTGCACCCGATATCCGCCGAGCTGGTGTTCGCTCTGAGGGGTAAAGCCGATATGGCCCATGACCGGGATGCCCGCGTCAGTGACCTTGCGGATCTGCTCAGCGACACGTACACCCCCCTCGAACTTCACGGCGTGACAGCCGCCCTCCTTCATGAAGCGGATCGAGGTCTCCAAGGCCTGCGAGGGTCCGTCTTCGTACGAGCCGAAGGGCAGGTCACCGATCACGAAGGCGCGCTTGGTGGACCTCACCACGGCACGCACCAGCGGCAGCAGCTCATCGACCGTGACCGGCAGAGTGGTCTCGTAGGCGTAGACATTGTTGGCAGCGGAGTCACCGACGAGCAGCGCCCAGACACCCGCCTCGTCAAACAGCCCGGCGGTGTATTGGTCATAACTGGTGAGCATGGCCCAGCGTTCGTGTTGGCGCTTTGCGGTGAAGAAGTCGGTGACGCGGATTCGGCGCACCGGCGGAGGACCGGTGTCGGTCACTGCTTCAGCCTCACATCTGAAGAACCTAATGCATGGTTCAGCACGGTGCGCGTCGTCCAGGATCTCATTGAAGTGGGAGGGGTTGAGCGCTCAGTACCCGGAAGGATCCTCGGCTAACTGAAATCAGAGTCGGGAAAGCACCAGCGATGATCGGGTACGCGAAACGCCTGGGTGGTTGCGGATGATGCCGAGCACTTTCTCGAAGTGGCCAGTGTCGGCGGCTCGTACCCGGAGGATTCCGTCTGCCTCACCCGTCACCGTGTACGCTTCGGCAACCTCTGGAATGGTGCTGACCATCTCGCGCATCCGGTCTGGCGGCACCCGGCCTTCGCAGTAGACCTCGACGAAGGCCTCGATCGTCCAGCCGAGTGCAGCAGGTTCAATGTCGGCCGTGAAGCGCCGGATAACGCCGCTGAAACGCAGCCGGTCGACACGTCGTTTGGTGGCCGCCGTGGACAGCCCGACATGGTGCCCTAGCATGGCGAAGCTCTCACGGCCGTGGTCGGTGAGCCGCGCAAGGATCTTGTGATCTATCTCGTCAAGACGCAATACAGTCTCCTGACTTTCGTTGATCCACTATCTCACTTGCGCCCTTTCGAACCCTACCCTTCAAGAGTGACAAGCACGGTGCTGAACCACGTTGGACACCCCGTTCGACGCGCGAAGCTTCGGCACTATCTGATGTGCCCGCCGACCTACTTTGACGTGGCGTATTCGATCAACCCGTGGATGGACCCGGCCGGACCGGTGGACCATGCCCTAGCCATCCGGCAATGGTCGGGGCTCGTTGATGTTTACCGCTCAACCGGACATCGAGTCGATCTCTTGGAGCCGTTGGCCGGGCTTCCCGACATGGTCTATACCGCGAACGGCGCCACCGTGGTGGACGGCCGGACGCTGCCGGCCAGATTCGCCAACTCACAGCGCGAAGCAGAAGCTGCCGTCCACGCGGCGTGGCATCGGCGGAACGGCATCCTGTACGGCGGCGGAGAGGTGCAGCTGGCCGCGGCCGTCAATGAGGCCGAGGGCGATTTCGCCGTGCTGTCGAGAAGAATCCTCGCCGGTCGCGGCTTCCGGACAACTCTGGAGGCGCATCACGAGCTAGCCATGCTGACTGGTCGCGAGGTGATCAGCCTGGAATTGATCGACCCGCGGCTCTTTCATCTCGATCTTGCTCTGGCGGTCCTCGACGACGAACGGGATCACATTGCCTACTATCCGGACGCGTTCAGTCAGCAGAGCCGTCAGCTGCTGGTTGAGCTGTTCCCTGATGCGCTGGTCGCGAACGAACATGACGCGTACGCCTTCGGGCTCAATGCGGTCAGTGACGGGCTACATGTATTCATCCCCGCAGGTGCCCGCCAGTTGCGCGAGGGCCTCGCTGCGGCTGGCTACCGGCCGATCTCCATAGACCTCAGCGAGCTGATCAAGGGTGGTGGCAGCGTGAAGTGCTGCACCCAGGAGATCAGGCCCGCGCCGGTGCGGCGAGCGTCGGAGTCGCGCTTCCAGCGCGACATGCGCGAGGAGCACCAAACACCAGCGGCGAAGCAAGATTCGCTGCACGATGTTCTGAGCCACTTCTCCGACAACCCATCCCGACACTCGGCAGGAGCATCATCGTGATCACCATGGACCAGACCCTCACCCCTGCCAGCCAAGTGCTACAGCTCGAGGATGAGCACGTCGCTCACAACTACCACCCGCTGGATGTTGTGCTGGCAAGTGGATCAGGCGCGGTGCTCACCGACACCGACGGTGAGCAGTACCTGGATTTCCTCGCGGCCTACTCGGCCGCGAACTTCGGCCACCGTCACCCAGCCCTGGTCGCCGCCGCCAAGGAGCAGCTCGAGCGACTCACGCTCACGTCGCGCGCATTCCACCACGATCAGCTGGCACCCTTTGCGGAACGGCTGACCACGTTGATCGGCAAGGACATGATGCTGCCGATGAACACTGGCGCCGAGGCCGTGGAGTCCGCGATCAAGGTCGCCCGCAAGTGGGGCTACGAGGTCAAGGGTGTGCCCGATCGTCGAGCCGTGATCATCGTTGCCAGCGGCAACTTCCACGGGCGTACCACGACAATCATCAGCTTTTCCGACGATCCATTGGCTCATGATCATTACGGACCGTATACTCCGGGCTTCGTGTCAGTTCAGTACGGTGATCTTGACGCCATCCGCAACGCGATTACTGATGATGTGGTCGCCGTCCTGCTAGAGCCCATCCAGGGTGAGTCGGGCGTACGTATTCCGCCGCCTGGCTACTTCGCCGGAGTCCGCGAGCTGACCAGCCAGCACGGGGTGCTGCTGATCGCCGACGAGATCCAGTCGGGGCTGGGGCGTACGGGCCGCACTCTCGCCTTGGAGCATGAAAACGTCACCGCTGATGTCTACCTACTGGGCAAGGCGCTGGGCGGTGGCCTGGTGCCAGTATCCGCGGTCGTTGCTGATCATGACGTGCTCGGTGTACTCAAGCCTGGCCAGCATGGCAGCACCTTCGGTGGCAACGCGCTCGCCTGCGCCGTGGGGCTAGCTGTGGTCCGGCTGCTAGAGACCGGCCAATACCAGGAACGCGCAGCCAAGTTGGGTCTTCAGTTGCGGGAGCGGTTGGACCGCATGATCGGGCGCGGTGTGGTCGGAGTCCGCTCCCGCGGGTTGTGGGCAGGCGTCGACATCGATCCGCGCCTCGGCACCGGTCGTGATGTCTGTGAGGCATTGGCGGCACGACGAATACTCGCCAAGGACACGCACGGCTCGACCATCCGGCTGGCGCCACCTCTGGTGATCACCGAAGCGCAGCTCGATCATGGTCTGGACCAACTCGAACTCGTGCTAGCCGACTTGAGCTAGTAGTGAGTCTTGGTTTCGGTTGACTGGTTGAGGGCGACTCTTCCTCGTCTGACCTTCTCGCGGCTTGAGCCCGCGGGCGTCTCAGATCCGTTGCACCGTCGCCAGACGTGACCCCGACCCGATCGGCCAGGGTGCAACACGTCCAGTGTGGTATGACCCTCGGGCGTGGAGCGCAGGTCGCTCTAGCCGTCGGCCAGGATAGGGGCATGACGTCACAGGATCCTGACGAGGACGCGCGACGACTGTCGGGGGAAGCCCTGCGTGATGGCGACCCGACTGGCTGGTTCGAGCGGCTGTACGCTGACGCCGCCCAGGGGCAGGCCGTTGTGCCGTGGGATCGCCGAGCACCGCACCCGCTGCTGGTCGAGTGGATCGAGGGGCCGTCGGATACGTCGCGGTGCCGCACGCTGGTCGTGGGTTCTGGACTCGGTGACGACGCGGCGTTCCTCGCGGCACACGGATACCGCGTGATCGCCTTCGACATCTCAAAATCTGCGATCGAATCCGCACGGCACCGCTTCCCAACGAGTCCGGTGGACTTCCGGGTCGCCGATCTGCTGAATCCGCCGACTGAGTGGCGTCAGCATTTCGATCTTGTGGTGGAGACCTACACAACGCAGTCCCTCCCGATACGCCTGCGCCCAACCGTGGCCCTCCACGTCGGCCGCTTCGTCGCACCGGGAGGCAAGTTGTTGGTGCTGGCGGTCGCACGCGACAGCGATGAGCCGGTTGACGGGCCGCCGTGGCCGCTCAGCCGTACCGACATCGAATCCTTTGCCGTCGAGGGTCTGGAGGTGGTGAGTGTCGAAGAGGTACGCGAGCCACCTGGGACGCATCACTGGCGAGCCGTCTTCACGCGACAGCCCAGCTGAACCCGTAGGGTTGGCGAGGACAGGCCTGGCGTAGAGGAGGAGTTTGCCGTGGCGGGCAAGACCGTGATCACTTTCGGCACATTCGACGTATTCCATGTCGGCCATGTGCGAGTGCTCAACCGCTCTGCCGCGCTCGGTGATCGGCTCGTGGTCGGAGTGTCATCGGACAATCTCAACTTCGCCAAGAAAGGTCGCAACCCGGTCTTCAGCCAGGAGGAAAGGCTCGAGATCGTTGCCAATGTCAAGGCTGTCGACGCGGTGTTCATCGAGGAAAGCCTCGAGCAGAAACGTGACTATGTGCTGGAGCACAAGGCCGACGTCTTGGTGATGGGCGACGACTGGAAAGGCAAGTTCGACTTTCTCAACGACATCTGTCAGGTGGTGTACCTGCCGCGTACGCCGTCGGTTTCCACGACCGCGATCATCGAGCAGATCGTCGGCAGCTCCTGACCAGTGCGGTAGCTCCGCGCGGTGAATGTGGCGGCCCACCGGTCTGACGAGGACAGATGGGCCAGGGCTCAGCATGACACGAGTGGGACGTGAGCGATGACGGAGGGGGCCGCCGAGCCTGTTTAGGTAGGGTCCCTGCGGGGTTTAACACAGTAGACGAATGAACCTGCAGGAGTGATGAACTGAAATGACCGACAACCGGCGTGTGGATGTCAGCGATGACGTCGACCCGACGGACGGGCGCAATGAGTCCCTCAACGAGCGGATGGACCGGAACTGGAACGAGATTCTGCAGGAGCTGCGAGTCACACAGACCGGCACGCAGATCTTCACAGGATTCTTGCTTACCATCGCGTTTCAGACGCGGTTTAGTGAACTTACGACTTTCCAGGTTCGGGTCTATCTGGTTCTCGTGATCG
This sequence comes from uncultured Actinomycetota bacterium, assembly GCA_963734005.1. Taxonomy (GTDB): domain Bacteria; phylum Actinomycetota; class Actinomycetes; order Propionibacteriales; family Propionibacteriaceae; genus Microlunatus. The sequence goes on along the minus strand of CAVTFS010000022.1, from coordinate 21,749 downwards.
CGGCAGTCCTTACCACCGCCCTTGGCCTGGCGCCTGTGAACTTGCACCGTGCCTTGTTCCGCAAGCGCGCAAAGATGATCATCGTGCAGACTGCGCACGTCATCATGCGGATTACCTTGGCAGGGGTTGCGGTGATGTTGATCGGGACGGTGCTGTTGATCTTCGATCTGGTGCTGGATCGCAGCGCCGCACTCATCGCCGCCGGTGCGACGCTGCTCATCGTGATCGTGCTCGCCGTGCTGCCGGTCATCCTTCGGCTCGAGCGGTCCACGCAGTCACCAGGAGATCAGGCCACGAGCAGCTGAAAGGAGTCGATCATGCCCGGCAAGAGGAAGCCAGGCCCCAGCGTCAAGGACGACAAGGTGTACGAGGCGATTCGCGATGAGGGCGGATCAAAGGAGAAAGCGGCTCGGATCGCGAACGCATCGGCGGCGCGTGGTCGATCCTCAGTGGGCAAGAAGGGCGGCAAATCCGGCTCGTACGACGACTGGAAGGTCAAAGACTTGCGCAAGCGGGCCAAGGAGCTCGGCATGTCCGGCTACTCAGGGAAAAAGAAATCCGAACTGGTATCGATGCTGCGTAATCACTGATGAGCTGGCCCTCGGACAGCCATTTCGGCCCAGCCGTGGTCGATAGGGAGAGGACTCGGTGCGTGGTGTCGGGGTGGGCAGCCGGGTGATCCTCTTGGCTAGGTGATCAAGTTAGCTGTTGGCCGGGACACCCTGGATCTCGCAACATCACCGACTGGCTCGGCTCGCCTGTGTTCGGTGGCGGCACCGCGGCTCTTTCTGGTCCGACGGAACGACATCGAGCGGCTCGGACCGGATCCAGCTCAGGCCGGGACTCGAGCGCGCCGCGCCGGCGGTTCCTTGATCAGCAGTTTCTGATAAAAAGGGCCGCGACACGAAGGAGAGCCGCATGTCCCATGGCAACGAAGCCTCAGCCAGCGCGATCGACGATGTGATCGCCAAAGCGGTACGCGAACTCGATCTTGAAGACAAAGTGAAGTTGTTGACCGGGGCCGCCGCGTTTTCTCTGCACAGCGACGAAGCCATCGGATTGCGTCCGATGATCTTCAGCGACGGGCCGACCGGGGTCCGTGGCAGCGAATTCGTGGGTGGCAAGAAAGTCGCCTTGTTCCCCAATGCGACGCTGCTCGCGCAGACGTGGGACGAGACGGCCGCACAGCGAGTCGGAGAGATGCTGGCCGGCGAGGGTCGCTCCCAAGAGGTCGACGTGGTGCTCGGCCCGACGGTCAACCTGCATCGTGCTCCACTCGGCGGCCGGCTGTTCGAGGCGTACGCCGAGGATCCGCTGCTGAGTGGTCGGTTGGCCGCGGCCTACATCCGGGGCATCCAGCGCTATGGGATCGGAGCCTGCGTCAAGCACTATGTGGCCAACGAATCGGAGACCCAGCGGCGCACCGTGAACGTGCGGGTTTCCGAGGCGGCGCTACGAGAGCTCTACCTGTTGCCATTTGAGATCTGCGTAGCTGATGCGCATCCCTGGACGATCATGGCCGCCTACAACGACGTCAACGGCGTGGCTGCTACCGAGCAGGACGAGTTGAACAATGGCGTACTCAAGTCGGAATGGGGTTGGGACGGCCTGCTGATGTCGGACTGGGGAGCCACGAAGAGTGCTGCGCCCGCCGCGAACGGTGGGCTTGATCTTGTCATGCCCGGGCCCCGCGGGCCATGGGGTGAGCAGCTGGTGACGGCGGTGCGTTCTGGCGCTGTGGCTGAAGCGGCCATCAATGATCATCTGGCGCGGCTGCTGAGATTGGCTGGTCGGGTTGGTGCCCTGCGCGGTATTCCAGCCGAGCGGACCGCCGAACTGGGTCCGGTTGTGGAGGCTGACTCAGTCGCGACTCGGCTGAGCCTGCGGAGCCTGGCAACGGCCGGCATGGTGTTGCTCAAGGGTCAGGACATTCTCCCGCTCCAGGATTCCTTGATCACCCGCGACCTACCGCTGCTGCTGATCGGCCGGCACGCCCTGGAGACGACGCTGCAGGGCGGGGGTTCGGCTTCGGTGCGCCCGCCGCATCAGATATCGATCGCGGATGGGCTGACTGAAGCGCTCGGCGAGGATCGGGTGCAGGTTGTCGATGGCGTCGCCGTACGAATCAACCCCGCGGCCGCGGCGCCGGAATCGATCATCGATCCACTAACTGGTCGGCCGGGCATGCGGGTTACCAGCTTCGACGGCTCGGGTGCCGAGCAGGCGTCCACCAACAGCGAAGTGGCTGAGTTTGTGCTCGGCCTATCAGGTGGACCACATGAGGGGGCGAGTGTCCTTGAGCTTTCCGCCGAGTTGGTCGCCCCTCACGGCAGTCAACTACTGGTCGGCGTACGCGGCGTCGGTGAATGGACACTGAGCTACGGCGACGAGACGTACGCATTTGCCACCGGCCTGCGGCCTGGCGAGTCTGAGGAAGTGGGCTTCATGGTGCCGCCGAGCTGGACTCATGTCGTCAAGGCGGCGCCGGGCCGGATTCTCGTGGCACGACTGGTGATCTCCGAGCGGATCGCTCTGGCCGGACTGGTGGTCCAGCTGGTTCCCGTCCCCGATGAGCAATTGATCATGGGGGCGGTGCGGGCGGCTCGCGATGCGGAGCCGGCGGTTGTGGTCGTCGGCTTGACCGCCGAGCAGGAGACCGAGGCGATTGACAAGAGCACGCTGGCGCTGCCAGGACGTCAAGATGATCTTGTTCGGGCGGTCGCGAGGGCCGCTCGGCGTACTGTGGTGGTGATCAACTCGGCAACTCCGGTCCTCATGCCGTGGCTGCAGGATGTGGATGCTGTGCTGTGGATCGGCCTGCCTGGGCAGGAAGGCGGTCACGCCGTCGCTGACGTGCTGCTGGGCAAAGCGGAGCCGACCGGTCGCCTGGTCACTACATTCCCGGTAGCCGACGGCGATGGCCCAGCATGGACCGTCACGCCGCAGGACGGGGCGTTGGACTATGCCGAGGGCACGCGCGTTGGCTATCGCGGCTGGTACGGCTCCAATGTCGAGCCGGCCTTCTGGTTCGGCGCGGGACTCGGCTGGGGCAGATGGGACTATCGCTCGGCCGAGCACGTGCGCAGCGAGGACGGTGAGGCGCTGAAGGTGGTCCTGGCCAACACTGCCGACCGTCCCTCAGGTGAGGTCGTACAGGTCTATTGGCGTCCCGAGGGTGTGGCCCCGATACGGCTTGTGGGCTACGCCACTGCCGACGAGATGGTTCCCGGAGAGGATCGCACGGTCACTGTCGCGTGTGACCCGCGGGCGTTTCGGCTCTGGGACGAAACGACCTCCGATTGGTCACCACCATCCGGCGGCACCTTCCTCGTTGCCCGCGGCCTGGGCGACATCCGCCTCGAGGTGCCCCGGTCCTGATCCCACTCCGCACCGGTTGCTTGGTCTTGGCATCATCTGCGCGGCTGATGCCCCGTGCAAGTAGCTATTCAGGGTGGCACCGGCTCGTCTAGTGGAGTGTCACCTCCCGCGGCTCCAGCGGCAGTACCAGCCGGAACATCGCGCCGCTGCCGCGGGGATCCTCGCAGGTGAGATCTCCTCCATGCGCCCGGGCAAAGCCGCGGGCGATTGCCAGCCCAAGGCCTGAGCCGCCGGCATCTCCGGCTCGACCATGATCAAGCCGTACCAGGCGCTCGAAGATCCGGTCTCGCTCCGATGGGGGCACTCCGGGCCCGGAGTCCCAGACCTCGGTGATCGCAAATTGATCATGTTCACGTACCACCAGGTGAACCTCGCCCTGCGGGCCGGCGGCACGCACCGCGTTGTCGATGACGTTGCGCAGAATGCTGCTGACCTTGGCGGCGTCGGCACGGGCGACAACCTCTGGTCCGCTCATCGTCACGACCGTCTCGGGGTGAAGCAGCTGTACCCGATCGATCTCGCCCCGCGCCAGGGTCCGCAGGGATACCGGAGCAAGATCAAGATCGATCCCGGCATCCAGCCGAGCTGCGGTGAGCAGATCCGAGATGAGCGCACCGGCGCGCTCGGCCTCGCGTACCAACAGGGCCTGCAGATGTTGGCGTTCATCATGACTGAGCTGATCATCGTGGTGCAGCAGGGTCTCAGCCGCAGCCTGGACCCCGGCGATCGGAGTCCGCAGCTCGTGGGCCGCATCGGCCAGGAAGGCGCGCGTCCGTTCCTCGGCTTGTCGCGCCCGAGTTTCCGCACCCTCGAGCTCGTCCAGCATTTCGTCGAACGCCTGGGCGGTCTGGCCTAGTTCGGTGTCCGTGCGGGTCGGCGCCAGCCGATAGCCACGGTTGCCCTGGCTGACGGTCTTGGCGAGCGCGGCCATTGAGTCGAGCGGCCGCAGCGCAAAGCGGACTGCCGCCGCGACGAGCGCAGCGCTGACCAGCAGTGCGATCACCGAAGTGATCACCAGTACCCGACGCAGCGTACGCCGCGCTCCGGAGACGAGCGCCGTGTCAACCGAGAGGGTGAGGTCTGCGCCGTCTACTCGCGTGGGCGCATTGAGCGTGATGGTGGTCGTCTTGGTCGTGGCGCCGCTGCTGATAGGTGTGCCGAACTCGGCCCCGTTCTGCAGCACCAGGTAGGCCTGTACGCCGCTGGCCTGCACCCGGTTGACGATCTGTTGCGGCCCGGCACCCGAGCGAGCCAGTTGTCGCGCGAGCTGCGCCTGGCCGGCGAGCAGGGCATCGAGGCTCCGATTGGACTGCGCGATGAAGATCGCATTGATCGCGATACTGAGCAAGATCAACATCACTGCGAGGACGATCATCACCGCGGCGGTGACACGAAGTCTGAGGGAGACGGTGTTCAGCCGGTTCGTCGCTGCCGCGGCCGGGGGGTTCGGTTGAATCACGCTGTCGTTCCGAGCAGGTAGCCACGCCCCCGTACGGTGTGCACAAGTCGCGAGCGGCCGCCCGCCTCGAGCTTGCGGCGCAGCGAGGAGACGTGCACCTCGACCACGTTCTCGTCAAAGCCGTCATACCCCCAGACCGCGGTAAGGATTTGGGTCTTGCTCACGACTCTGTCCCGATGCGCGGCGAGGTAGCCAAGCAGCCGCCGCTCGGTCTCGGTCAAGTCGAGTGAGTCGCCACCGCGTTGCACCAGCGTGGCGTCATCATTGATCACAAGGTCGTCGATGGAGATGGAGCTGCCGCCAGGACGGCTGCGCCGCAGCACCGCGTGGATCCGTGCCACCAGCTCCGCCATCGCGAATGGCTTGATCAAATAGTCGTCCGCGCCTCCGGTCAGGCCCTGCAGCCGGTCGGCGAGGCTGTCCCGAGCCGTCAACATCAACACCGCTGCGGTGCTGGTCCGGCGTACCACCCGGAGCAGCTCGAAGCCGTCTCGGCCCGGCAGCATCACATCCAAGATCACTAGATCGGGCGCAAAGGACGGCAGTAGTTTTTCAAGATCGCCGCCGTTCGCGGCCGATGCCAGCTCGAAGCCCTGGGCGGACAATGCTGTGACGACGGGCAGCCGAATGGCCTTGCTGTCCTCCACCACCAGGATTCGAGCCGCTGTCACACGGTCATTCTGCCTGCTGGGCGGGCCGCTGGCTCTGGTCTGCCAAGCGCTCAAAACCTCCGCACTGGTCGGCGATTCGAGCACGAGCACGCGCGTTAGTGGTCGAAACTCCGCACTGGTGGAAATTTGAGCGATCAGCGCCTCCGTCCTGGGCCCTGAGCTTCGAAGCAAACCGTGGGCCGTGACAGGTCTCAGCACGCATTACCCTGTGGGGCTTCGACGGCTGAGCCCGCATAGTCTGTGCGACATGGCGGCGAAACAGGTAGCAATTCTGGGTGCGGGAATGATCGGCGAGGTGCATAGGCGGGCTGCGATGCTCGCCGGCGCTCAGGTTCTTGGAGTTATGGCCTCCAGCGCGGAGCGCTCGCGCGAAGTAGCCCAAGCCTGGGGGGTCGAGCAGGCATACGGCAGCATCGACGAAGTCGCCGAGAGCAAGGCCGAGATCGTTCACATCTGTACGCCGAACTCCTCCCACGTTCCGTACGCCGTGGCGCTGATGGAGGCCGGCAAGCACGTGCTCTGCGAGAAGCCCCTCGGGGTCAGCCTCGAGGACGCCCAGCACGCGGCGAAAGTTGCCGAGGACACCGGTTTGGTCAACACCATCCCATTCGCCTACCGGTTCCACCCGATGGCCCGGGAAATGCGAGCGCGAGTGCAGGCTGAAGAGTTCGGGGCAATCAACCTGATGCACGGCAGCTATCTCCAGGACTGGCTGCTCAACCCCAAAGCCACCAGCTGGCGGGTCGATCCCAAGGCCGGGGGACCGTCGAGAGCCTTTGGCGACATCGGCTCACATTGGTGTGATCTTGTCGAGTGGGTGACCGATGATCGGATCGCCCGACTCGTGGCCACCACCTCGATCACGATCAAGCAGCGCCCGGCCTCCAGCGCCGCCACCTTTAGCGCTGTGGAGAGCGATGCACCGCTGGTGGATGTGCAGACCGAAGACAGTGCCCTGATCTTGTTCCGCACCGCGAACGACATCGCGGGCTCCGCAGTGATCAGTCAGCTCAGTGCCGGCCGCAAGAACCGCCTCTGGATCGAGGTGGACGGCATGCACCAGAGCGCAGTCTTCGATCAAGAACTGCCCGAGCAGCTGTGGATCGGCAGTGAGGCGGGTGCCCAGCTCCTGGTCCGCGACCCAACCCGCGGGTCCGCCGAGCAGCGACGCCTGTCCAAGCTGCCCGCGGGTCACGCCCAGGGTTATGCCCAATGCTTCGAGAACTACGTCGCCGACTCCTACGCCGCCGTGGATGCCCACGACGGCAGTGGGCGGGCCCCTGAGGGTCTGCCTACCTTTGCCGACGGAGCCCGGGCTGCAGAGATCTGCGATGCGATGCTGCGTTCTGCGGCGAGCGGAGAGTGGATCAGCGTCGGCTAGTGACACGACGCTAGGCACCGCAGCACGTTATGACTGCGACGTATGTTCGCTCCCTCGCCGACGAAGGCTTCGGCCTCGCTGAGATTGGTGGCAAGGGCCAGTCCCTCGCCCGCTTAGCGTCGGCCGGATTGCCGGTGCCCGACGGATTCCACATCACCACAGCTGCATACGACGACTTCATCGCTGAAAACCAGCTTGAGGGCCCAATCAACGAAGAGCTGGCAACTGTCAGTGATCCGGCAGACGAGGCAACTGGCCAGGTGGCATCTGCCATTGGGGCGCTGATCACCAGCCACGAGATGCCGCCCGCCATAGCAGCTGACATAGCGCGGGCGTACCAGCAGCTCGGCTCGCGGCCGGTGGCGGTGCGCTCCTCTGCAACAACCGAGGATCTGCCGGACGCATCCTTTGCCGGACAGCAGGAGACTTTCCTCAACGTCTCTGGTATTGAGCATCTTCTGGAAGCAGTACGGCGCTGCTGGGCGTCGCTGTGGACCGCCCGCGCCATCAGCTACCGTGCGCAACACCAGATCCAGCCCGACAAGATCAGCCTTGCAGTCGTGGTGCAGGAACTCATTGACGCGGAGGCGGCTGGCATCGTCTTCACCGCCGATCCGATTACTGGAGACGACGCCATGATTGAGATCAATGCCGCCTGGGGCCTGGGTGAGGCGATCGTCGGTGGTCGAGTTACTCCGGACACGATCAGCGTCGATCGTGACTCGCGCCGGATCATGCGAACCGTGATCAATACGAAGACGATCATGACTCAAAGCAGCGACGCCGGGACGACAGAGGTGCAGGTACCCCAAGAACTGCAGACCGCACCCGCTGTGACAGACCGCGAAGCCCTGCGACTGGCCGATCTTGCGATCATGGTCGAGGACATCGACAAGAATCCGGTGGATATCGAATGGTGTCGCAGGGGTGATCAGCTTTTCCTGCTGCAGGCGAGGCCGATCACCACAGCGATCCACCCCGACCCGTGGAATGACAGCCGCTCCGGCGATTTTCTGTGGAGCAACACCAATGTCGGCGAGGCCATCCCTGACGTCATGACACCGGCGACCTGGTCGATGGTTCAGGTGTTCCTGACTGACGCGATGGCTACCGCCTCCATCCCGCCATATGTGGGCTATGGCCGGATCGGCGGGCGGATCTATCTCAATCTCAGCGTCTTGGTGACGCTGTCCGCCGCAGTGGGAATTGGTGAGAAGCCCTATCGCAGCCTGAGCGAAGAAGTCTTCGGAAGACTTCCTGCTGATCTTGAGATTCCGCCGGTCAAGGCACGCAAGCGAGACATCCTTCGAGCGGTGTTGCCAATGGCTCTGCACGTCCTCGGCGAGGCCCGCCGCGACGTCAAGGTGCTGGATGCCTATCTCTCCGAGCATCCGGCGCTCTGTGATCGCCGTCGGGCGGAGATTGCGGCGATCTCCAGTCCAGTAGAGCTTGCTGACCTGTGGACCGACGTACTCAGTCCCGAGTTTCATCGCGTGAGCTGGATGCTGTCCGCGGCCACCCGCTCCAGCGGAGCCTCGTTCATCACCACCCGAAAGCGGCTGCAGCGGCTGCTAGGCCACGCCGCCGCGAACGCCCTCACTGCGGGGCTGGGCGCGCAAGCCGGACAGTTGGCAAGCCTCGGGCTACTCGACGGCCTGGAACAGCTCGCTGCCGGCGAGATCGATCGCGACTGCTTCAATCGACGCTATGGTCACCGCGGGCCGCATGAGTTCGAGATATCTACGCCGCGGCCGGGGGAGGATCCGCACTGGATCGACGAGCAACTGGCGGTGCGGGCGGCCTCGACCACCAGCTATCGCGGCCTGCTCCGCGCCCAGGAGCAACGGCGGAACGAGGCGTGGGCCGAGCTGGAGCAGCGTCACCCCGTGCAAGCCAGGATCCTGCACCATCAACTGCGGGTGTGGGCCAAGATCTCTCGCGACCGGGAGCGGGCCCGCACAGAGGTGATCAGATACCTCTGGGTGCTGCGCGCGTACGCGCTGCGGGCCGGTGAGCTAACCGCGCTGGCCGACGACATCTTCTTTCTCGACAAAGCCGAGATCGTACGCGTGCTGCAGGGCGAAACGATCGGTCCGGCATTGATCAGTCGTCGCCGCGCCGCCTACCAGGCGTACTCGGCTCTTCCGAAATATCCAGCGCTGATCCGTGGCACGTTCAACCCGTACGCCTGGGCGGCCGACCCGAACCGGCGATCGGACATCTTCATCGAGGGCAGCGTGAGCGAATCCGAGGTCGCAGTACGCGGCTTTCCGGGATCGGCCGGCGTCGTCGAGGGCTCGGTGCGGGTGCTTGAGGATGCGGCTGACGGTGCTGCGCTACAGCCTGGCGAGGTGCTCGTCACGACGATCACCAATATTGGCTGGACACCGCTGTTTCCGCGGGCGGCAGCGGTGATCACCGATGTCGGCGCGCCGCTCTCCCACGCCGCAATCGTCGCGCGCGAGCTCGGCATTCCGGCAGTCGTGGGTTGTGGCAACGCCACCATGCGGCTCAGGACCGGCGATCGGGTACGAGTTGATGGGACTGCGGGGACCGTCGAGGTGCTCACGTGAGAACCGACCTCTGGCAGCCGGTCGAGCAGGTGGCGCCGCGGCTGCTTGGCGCGGTGATTCGACACGGACCGGTAGCGGTGCGGCTAACTGAGCTCGAGGCGTACGACGGCGCCACGGATCCAGCGTCACATGCCTATCGCGGCCGTACACCGCGCAATGCTGTCATGTTCGGACCAGCTGGCCACTTGTACCTCTACTTCACCTATGGCATGCACTGGGCCGGAAATATCAGTTGCGGGCCCGAGGGAGTCGGCTCTGGAGTGTTGATGCGGGCCGGCGAGGTGATCGAAGGCCTTGAGGTTGCCAGGTCTCGACGGGGACGGGCAATCGATCGTGATCTTGCGCGCGGTCCCGGCCGGCTCACTCAGGCACTCGGTTTGCACCCTGAGCACAAGGGCTGTGACCTGCTGGGCGACGGACCTGTGACGCTTGAATTTCCGGCGGGCGAAGCAGAGATGATCATGGTAGGGCCGCGAGTCGGCGTCTCCGTCGAGGCGGATCGACCCTGGCGGTTCTGGATCGGCGACAGCCGCTTTGTCTCGGATTACAAACGAAGCCCCAGAGCGCCCCGGGCGATCCCGGGCAGCCCGATCGCGCAGCGCTGGGATCATTAAGAATGCATGGGCAAATGTCACGTTCAGGTGACGCGGTCGGAGATCACACATCAAGCAGCACGAGGTCGAGCTCATCGAGTCGAGCTGAGTCGGCCAGCAGCTCGATGGCAGTGATCTTGTCGTCATCGAAGCTGAATCTGAAGACGACCCGAGGCTTTCCACCGGGCGCCCATACTGCCCCCGGTTGCCCATCGATCATGGCCAGCTGCGCGGCTCGGGCCCGTCCTGAGAATGTTTGGGCGACGGCCTCTGCTCCGCGTACCAGATCCGACGCGCCCACTCGCACCGCATCCGCGTCGGCCGACAGCACGACATCCGGATCGAGCAGTGCCAGCAGAGCTCCGAAATCCCCATTGCGCGAAGCGGCAAGGAAGGCTTCGACAATCCGCCGTGTCCGGTTGCGATCATGCGGAGCTACTGCGTCGACTCCCTGCACACGGCGTCGAGCGCGACTGGCTAGCTGCCGCGTGGCTGCGGGTGAACGCCCAATGACAGGGGCGATCTCGTCGAACGGAACCGCGAACATGTCATGGAGCACAAAGGCAATCCGTTCCGCAGGTGACAACGTCTCCAGAACGACCAGCATGGCTGGACCGAGCGAGTCGGCGAGCTCAGCCGCTCGCTCTGGTTCAGCTCCAGTGGCGCCGTTGTCGCTGTGTGCCACGGGCATCTCGCCTACTGGCTCCTCGCGCCGCGAGGTTCGCGAGCGCAGCATGTCCAGCGCGACCCGAGCCACCACCGTGGTGAGCCAGCCGCCGAGGTTCTCAACGGCACTGCTATCGGAACGGCTGAGTCTGATCCACGCTTCCTGGACCGCATCGTCGGCGTCGTTCACCGATCCGAGCATCCGGTAGGCGACTGCCCGCAAATGGCGGCGGTGTTCCTCGAATCTGTCGGCCAGCCAGTCGTCCTCGGCCATCGGTCACATCCTCACATCGGTTGCCGTCATAGTGGTTGACGATCCAGACGTAATCGATGTGACAGCAAGGCTGAGGTCAGGGTCAATCCAAGGGCTGCAACGACCCCAGGACTGATGGGATGAACTCCGCCATCGTGGGGTGAATCGGCAGTGCATCACGAACCGCCGGATAGCGAACGCCAGCCTGCATGGCTGTTCCGACGATCTGAATGAGGTCGTCTCCATGCAGCCCGAGAATCGTTGCGCCAAGGAACTCCTCTGTGTCGGCGTCAACGAGGATTCGCATCAGCCCGGTGGTCTCGCCTTCCAGAATGGCGCGACTGACGCTGCTCATCGGCACTTCCGCCTTCAACACGTTCCGACCGGAGGCGCGCGCCTGGCTGACTGTCATGCCCACACGTCCCAGCGGCGGGTCCGTGTACATCGCGTAGATGGTCACTCGTCCGTCGACCGTACGCGGCGGGTGCAGCAGGATCTGCCCGTCCTGATAGGCGGTATGGGTGAACGCGCCGTGACCGTTCACGTCGCCGAGCGCCCACACGCCCTTGACCGAGGTCTGAAATCGGCCATCGATGGTGAAGAAACCGCGCTCATCGGTCTCGATCCCATGGTCGGGACCAAGCAGGTCGGAGTTCGATCGACGGCCGGTGGCCACCAGCAGATGACTGCCGATGATGGTCCTGTCGTCCCCAAGCTCCACCTCGATTCCGTTGGCGCCCGCTCCGACCCGTGCGGGGCGCCCGTAGACGATATCGACGCCCTCCTCAATAAGCATCTCCGCAAGCATCGCGGACACGTCCTCGTCTTCCCGCCCGGCGAGACGGCTGCCGGTAATGATCGTGACGCGCGAGCCGAACCGCCGAAACATCTGACCAAACTCCAGCCCGATGTAACCACCGCCGATGATCATCAGGTGATCGGGGAGGGTTTTCAGGGCCAGTAGCTCGACCTCGGTCATGGCCCCGACAGTCCCCAGACCCGAAATCGGAGGAGTGCTTGCGCGGGCGCCGAGATTAAGGTACAGCTGCTGCGCCGTCAGATACTGGCCGTCAACGCTCACCCGATGTTGCTGGCCGGTGGGGTCGGTGATCACGGTCGCTGTGCCGTGAAAGCGATCCAGGCCATTCACGCCGGCCAGCCAGTCGTCGAGCGAGTCACGCAACCCATCGATGATCGAGTGCACTCGCGACATGGCTGCGGCGAAGTCAACGGTGATCTCTCCGGTGTGCACGCCGTATGCTGCGGCCCGCCGGGCCTGATGGGCCACCGACGCGCTGGCTCGAAGGGCCTTGGTGGGCTTGCAGCCGTGGTTGAGACATGTGCCGCCAGCGCGGTCCATCTCAATGATGGCAACCCGCTTGCCGTCGTCTGCCAAGGCTCCAGCCAGTCCCGGGCCAGGCTGTCCAGCTCCGATCACGATCGCGTCGTAGTGAGCCATGTGGGGTCAACCTTCCTTGGAGGGAATCGGCAAGTTCTAACGCTATTGCGGCTGCGCCTGACCCGCGATAGGCGGTCGCTTCCTCTGAAATCGGAAGTCGCCGACACGATCAGGTAACGATAAGGACTCGTTCCGACAAAAAAATTCAGTCCAAACCCTGGGTCAGGGTTGGGCAATCGTGACCAAACTGTTTAGACTCCTGCGGGAGATAACGCTTTGGTCTCATTTGCTCGGGGGATTGAGAACACGTGTCTAGACCGCGCCCACGAAGGGCGATGCGGCCGCCTCTTGCGGCGCGCATAGTACGCATCGCGGTTCCAACGGCGGTGATAACGGCGTTGGGCGTAGGCGTCGCCGGTGCTGTCATGCCCGGTGATGACCCACAGCTCGCGTATCCAGCTCCAGGCTCGACAGCGTCGGTCGAGTCGTCACCGAGCGAGACAGCCGGACGAGGGCAGGAACTCAGCCGACGCGCCAACCGATCGCCAGTCAAGGTTGGCTCGGCGCCGAAGCCCAAGAGTTCGGCCTCAGAAACGATCACTCCGATCCCGCGGCTCAAGATCATCGATAGTAAGTACGCCACCACCGACCTGAACGTACGGACCGAGCCCAGGAGTGGCGCCTCCGTGGTGGCGGAGGTGGACAAAGGAACCAAGCTGGCGGTCACCAAAACTGTCAGCAACGGATACCGATACGTGTCCTACCGCGACAAGGGTCGCTGGGTGACGAACAAGTACCTTTCCGACACCAAGCCGACGTCCACGTCCAGCAGCAGCGCTGGCGGCGGCATATCGGGAGCACCCTGCCCCGGAGGGTCTTCGGTCGAGTCCGGTCTCACGAATGACGCGATCCGGGTCCATCGTGCCCTCTGCCATCGCTATCCCCAGATCACGAGCTTCCTCGGACGCCGGACCACGAGCGGTTACCACGGGCAAGGACGTGCCCTTGACTGCATGATTTCCGATTCCACGGTCGGCTGGGAGATCGCGAAGTGGGTCCGAGCCAATGCCAAGAGCCTCGGCGCAATGGAGGTCATCTATCGGCAGCAGATCTGGACCGTGCAACGGGGTTCGGAGGGCTGGCGCCCGATGTCGGACCGGGGTTCACCGACCGCCAATCACATGGACCACGTACACGTCTCGGTCTACGGCAGCAGCGGTACCGCCTAGTAATTGAGGATTCCGAAACACCCCTTCCCAAAAGATTCTTGACATGCCGAGGATGGACATGCTCCTAGGTGGGCCTCGGCTGGCACTGCGCCGCCATCGCAAGGTAGTTGTCGCACTTAGTGTCATCACCGGCCTGGCGCTGAGCGGCCTCGGCCTCGAGTCGGCCTCGGCTTCGACACGGTCAAGGCTCGCCGTGAGCTTCAAGCCGGATCGGTCGAGTGCAGTGCGACTCGACGGCTCGGCGGTCAAGGGAAAGATCTACGTCTTCGTCAGGAATTCGAACACCCTCGACAAGGTCGACTTCTATCTGGACAGCTCGCGGCGGACGAAGCCGCTCGTTCGAACCGACAGGAAGCCACCTTTTGACTTGGCGGGTACCGCTGCCGACGGCAGGGCGCGTCCGTACGACACCGCGAAGCTCGCGGATGGAACGCACACCATAAGGGTCGTACTGACGTGGACGGACGGCACAACCTCCAGCCGTCGTGGGCGCTTCAAGGTGGGCAACAAGGGCCCAATAACCACACCCACCGCGTCGCCGACGACCACAACGACCGCCGCACCGGCGCCGACAGCGACCACTGCGCCGGATCCGCCATCCACGACCACTGCGCCTCCGACCACTGCGGCTCCGACCACCACGGCTCCGACCACGTCCGCTCCGACCACGACGGCGCCAACGACAACCACGGCCCAGCCGCCGACCACGACGACCACGGCCTCGCCAACGACAACGACGCTGCCGGCCCCGAATGGCTCGTGGCCAAGCTCACCTCCCGCCAAGATCTGCGGCAATGCGTCTTTGCTGAGCGGACCTGCTACCGCGCCGGCTGGTGCGATTGTCGTTCCCGCCGGTAACAACAGCTCTCTTGATCTGCGGCAGGCCGGCAAGACGTACTGGTTCGCTCCGGGAGTTCACACACTCGGCACCGGTCAGTACGACCAGATCATCCCGAGCGACAACTCGACCTACATCGGTGGACCAGGGGCGATCCTCGACGGACAAGGCAATAACAACTACGCCTTCACCCAGCACGCCCGCAACGTCACCATCAAGTACCTGACGATCAGAAACTTCGTTGCTCCGATGAACGAAGGCACGGTCAACCACGACTCCGGCGAGAACTGGACGATGCAGTACAACACCGTCAGCAACAACGGGGGTGCCGGCATCTTTGTGGGTGCAGGCAACGTCGCCTCGTACAACTGCCTCAAGGACAACAGCCAGTACGGATTCCAGGCCTACGGTGCTGACGGTGGCGAGTCCAACATCGTGCTCGACCACAACGAGATCGTCGGCAACAACACCGGCGACTGGGAATCCAAGATCGACGGGTGTGGCTGCACCGGCGGTGGCAAGTTCTGGGACGTCCGCAATGTTCGTGTCACCAACAACTACGTCCACGACAACAAGAGCGTCGGCCTGTGGGCAGACACGAACGACAACAACTTCTTGTTCGAGGGCAACTGGATCGAGAACAACGACGGGCACGCGATCTTCTGGGAGATCAGCTACAACGCCGCCATCCGCAACAATGTGATCCGCCACAACCTGATGGCCGTTGGACCCGAGCGCATTCGGTCGAAAGACAACTTCCCGGACGCTGCGATCTACGTCTCCGAGTCCGGCGGTGACGCACGGCTGCCTCACGACCTGGTGGGCAGCCCGACGATCGACATCTCGAACAACTTGATCGAGGACAACTACAACGGCGTGACGCTGTGGGAAAACGCTGACCGCTTCTGCGGCTCGCCGGCGAACACTTCCACGGGCTACTGCACGTTGGTGAACCCGTCGGTTGCCAAACTCTCGACCTGCAACTCGGCGAACATCTCCAAGTCGCCGTACTACTCGGACTGCAGATGGAAGACCCAGAACGTCAAGGTGCATCACAACACGTTCAAGATGGACCGCACCAACTTCTTCAACTGCGCGACGAGCATGTGTGGCCGCAATGCCATCTTCTCCAACTACGGCACGTACCCGTCATGGTCGCCCTACAAGGCTGACGCGGTCAGCAAGGCGATCGTGTACAACCAAGGCAACGTGTTCAGCAACAACACCTACGTTGGAGCGTGGAACTTCACAGCTCTGGACACGGGCACCTTGGTCTCGTCATCGGCGTGGAGGGCAGCTCCCTACAACCAGGACTCAGGAAGCACCTCGACCGCTTGATACCAAGCAACGCGCACTGCACGCTCAGCAATCGCTGAGTGCGCAGTGCGTGGGGCCGCTGAACTGTTACGGCTTGGCTCACCCTTCTGGACTCGGCTTGTGAAGCCTGTACGCCCGACTTAGTGTTATTGCATGGCGGTGGACTTGTACCAAGTGATCCTTGGTGCTATTGCCGTCGCAATCATGGTGCTCGTCCCGATTCTGAGTGTGCTGTTCTACGACCTGCTAGTCGGAAGATGGGACGACACCCTCAGTCGGTGGCGAGAACGGCGCTCCTCGGCTGCGGCGCACCGGCAGGCGGTACGCGAACTTCGCCACCAGCAAGGTGTCCCAATCGAGCAGCTCGCTGCCGATCTGAGGCGGCTGCGGGCCATTCTGGGTACCGATGCCCATCGCTCCGCCGCCCACCAGATGGGCAACCGGCTGGCGTATGACAAGCTCCTGATGCAGGTCTGCGAAATGCTCGAGATCGAACACGATCTGGAGGGCGAGTCCATTGGCTTCGAGCGCGACATCGAACGGATTCGAGTCGAGGCAGAGTTAGAGCGTGCGGGCGTGATCTTGAGTGACCGGCGGTTCGGTCAGGCAGCCTGAACCAAACTCGGGCGTGATAGCGGCCTGAATTTGGGAGGCCGGATCAAGGGAGCGACGCCAGCGCGGGCGTAGCAAACTTAAGATGCTTGAATCAGCACCACCTAGGAACCGCACACAAAACGCTCGAGCAAGCACAGGTTTGCCTAGCCCGCGGTGGTGTCGCTCCCGCTCACCACATGGAATATCCCAGCGGCTGCTGGCGTTCAATAAGTAATCTTCAAAACCAAGAACTCGTAGAAAGGATGGTCGCTAATGCCACGCCTCGTAAAGGCCATCCGGAGCCGCCGTGAGATCAGTCGCACGCGACGTGAGTTGAACCGTGCGATCAGAAACGCTGCCACTCCGTCGATGCGCGACGAACTGATCCTGGTCGCTCAGCGCGCTGGCAACGTCTTGTAAAAGACTCGCAACGATAGGGCTCTCATCCCAATTTTGGGATGGGAGCCCTTGTCATGCCGGTGGTCTCACGCGCCTGCAAACTGCTCCGCGACGTTGTGTCCCAGCTCGGCCAGGACGGGCAGGAGCAGCACGGATCCCAAGATCAGGCCGACGCAATTAAGGACCAGGAATCCACAGGCCCACACGGTCGCTGGGACGCGAGTCAGCATGGCAAGCTGATCGGCATCGGAGTGGGGCGCCCGCCCACCTCGTCGTTGGCGGATGAGCTCGATCACCGGTTTCGGTGCCGCGAGCAGCAGCGTCCACGTCAGCACATACGCCAGGCCGGACTGCATCGTCGCCGGAAGGTACCAGCTCACCAGGATCAGCCCGACCGCACAGCCAACGACCAGGACGAATCCGTAGAAGTTGCGGATTTGGACCAACAACAGCGCCAGCAAGATCACGAACAGCCAGAGCAAGCCGAGGCTGTGCCCAGCGATCAAGAGCCCGACAGCCCCCAAGCCCACCACAGCCGGCCCGAGATAGCCAGCGAGGAGCATGATGACCATGCCCGGGCCACTCGGTCGTCCGCTGGAAACGGTCAAGCCGGACGTGTCTGAGTGCAGCCGGATGCCCTGCAGGCGGCGGCCGGTCAAGAACGCTGCGACGCCGTGAGCGCCTTCGTGCGTGATGGTGACCATCATCCGGGTGTACGGCCAGATCGCGCCCGGCAAGACCAGAGCGCCGGCCATGACAGCTGCTAGAGCGACCACGACCGGTGCCGGCGGTGGCTGGACAGCGGTCGCCCGCCGCCATACCTCAGCGATCAACTCCACACCTCAAGCATGAACGATGAATGCTGACCGCGCGGTGTGCCAGCGTGGAATGCCGCCCGTCTGCCTGCGTGGAATGTGGCCTGAGCCTGTTGAAGAGCGCGCCGTCTGCCTCTCTCGCGGTCAGGCCCTTACAGACTGCTGCTCCACAGCAGCCCGCTCGCTCCACCCAGCCGGGCGCCGAACGCGATGCTTTGAGCGTCCGTCAGGCTGCTGACGAAATCGATGATCCCGCGACCTCGTCCCATTCGCGCCAGATCGGCATCGGACACATTCCCGTCGAGCCACTCTGGATGCTCTTTGGCCGCTCTCTGATAGCCGTAGCTTGCTGCGTTTACCAGATCCAGCAGTCGGCGTGGCGCCCGATCTGCGTCGATGCGGTCTGAAAGCCAGTCTTCGAGTGCGAGAACGAGGTGTTCGACTGTCTGCTCTTGACCGCGCTGGAACATCGCTAGGTCGGGCCGATCCAAGATGAAGTACTGGTTGACGAACTTCAGCACCGACACCTCATGCCAAGCCTGCGCATCCATGGAGACATATCCGGAGCGGACCGCAGGATGCGGATTCGGACTCACCGAACTGACCAAATGCTCGATCCACTTGGAGGTGAAGCCCGATATGGCGCGGTCCGCGGCCATCGATCCGTCGTACGGCGTCGCCAGCACTCCGTCGACGAACTCTTCGCCGACCGTCTGCACCGCAGTCGCGAAGATATCCTCGTCGAAGATCCAGCCGTCTCTGCGCATCAGCCGCCGGCGCAAGCGCTCCAGGCCGGCTCCCGGCTTGCGGCGGGCGCGTACCAGATCGCTGTCATCAAGATCAGTGAAATCCGCTCGTCCGCTCTCCCATGATCGAAATTCGCCGGAGACAGGAGAGAACTGCAGCACGCCCGAGCGATGAAAGTCATCCACGTCGTGCAGCGAGTAAGCAATGTCATCGGCGAGATCCATCACTGAGCACTCCAATGTTTGCCGCCCCGGCGGCAGTTCGGGGAAGGCGGCAAGCGCATCCAGCATCTGGGGCAGGTCGATCATGTAGGCGGAAAACTTCGCTGCTCCGGCTGCGCCGCGGGCGTGACCGGCGCCACGTGGCGGAATGGGCCAGTCGGTGGGGTGGGGATCGGGATAGTGGAAGTAGGCCCAGGGATACTTCAGCACCGCAGCCCGGGTGGCCGCGGTGAGGTTGAGTCCCTGTGAGCCGGGTCCCAGGACCTCCAGCTCGGTCAGGACCCGGAAGGTCTGTGCATTTCCCTCGAAACCATCTGCCAACCCGAACCGCTCTCGTGCCAATCGATCAAGAACCCGCTCGCCCAAATGGCCGAATGGAGGATGGCCAAGATCATGAGCAGTGGCCGCCGCCTGTACCACAACATGATCAAGACCTCCGAAATCACGAAACAGATCCTGATCCTGAGTGCTGAGTAGTCGCACAGCGATCGCTCGAGCGACACCGGTCACCTTGATCGTGTGGGTGAGCCGGTTGTGAACGACTCCGCTGGTTGCCATCGAGGTGACCACCTGCGTGACGTCGGCCAGCCGCGAGAGAGCGCTCGCGAACCGAATCCGCTCGAGGTCAGTGCGGAACTCCGATTCGCCTGGCGGGTACGGACGGTCCGGCTCCGGTCGCGACCTGGCCAGCCGGGGATCCATGTTCGCACGCTACCGAAGCCCAATGCACCCGACATGCTCGCCGCACGAAACCTACGTGCACGTATGTTTCCGTCGGTCTACACAGGCTGCAACCTATGCAGACCGTAGGCAAGCTGTGTGAAGCTGGCGGACGTCGGACGCGTATGGCCCGCTCAAGAGGTGATTGAGGTGAGCGCGCCCGGCTCAGTAGTGTGACCTGGTAGCAGCGAACAACGAGGGGAATCTGATGAGCCAGCCTGTAGATCCGACGACGACCCCGGCCTGGGCAAAGCTGGCGGCCCTCTACGAATCTCTGGAGCCTGATCTGCGCGGCTGGTTCGCCGCTGATCCCTCTCGGTCGAAATCGTTCACCTTCAGCGCCGGTGATCTCTACGTCGACCTGTCCAAGAATTTGATCAATGCTGACATCCTGAGTGCCCTTGTTGATCTTGCCGATCAGGTGGGTTTGGTGGAACGCCGCGATGCCATGTTTGCGGGCGAGCACATCAACGTCACCGAAGATCGCGCGGTGCTGCACACGGCGCTGCGTGCCCCCGAGGGATCCAGCCTGATCGTGGATGGGACCGATGTCATTCCCGAGGTACACAAGGTGCTTGCCAAGGTGTACGCCTTTGCGGACAAAGTGCGCAGCGGCGAATGGGTGGGCGTCACCGGCAAGCCGATCACGACGGTGGTCAACATCGGGATCGGTGGATCTGATCTTGGTCCAGTGATGGTCTACGAGGCTCTGCAGCCGTATGTGAAGCCCGGTCTGAAGGCGCGCTTCATCTCCAACATCGACCCGACTGATGTCGCAGAGAAGACGAAAGATCTTGATCCGGAGACCACGCTCTTCATCGTTGCCTCCAAGACCTTCACCACGCTGGAGACGCTGACCAACGCGCGCCTCGCCCGCACCTGGCTGCTTGACAAGCTTCGCGAATCAGGAGCCATCGGAGCCGGCGATGATGCGGCGAATGCCGCCGTGGCCAAGCACTTTGTTGCAGTGTCTACCGCACTCGAGAACGTGGCTGCGTTCGGTATCGACCCAGAGAACGCCTTCGGCTTTTGGGATTGGGTCGGCGGCCGGTACTCGGTCGACTCGGCAATCGGTACCTCGGTCGCGGTTGCCATCGGACCAGCGAACTTCGCGGACTTCCTCGCAGGCTTCCACGCGATCGACCGGCATTTCGCCGAAACAGAACTTGCCAGCAACGTGCCGGCGCTGATGGGCCTGCTGAACGTGTGGTATGTGAACTTCTTCAAGGCTGGCAGCCACGCCGTACTCCCGTACGCGCAGTTCCTGCACCGGTTCCCGGCGTACCTGCAGCAACTCACCATGGAGTCCAACGGCAAGAGCGTGCGTTATGACGGCTCGCCGGTGACCACGGAAACGGGCGAGGTCTTCTGGGGCGAGCCCGGTACGAACGGCCAGCACGCCTTCTACCAGCTGATTCACCAGGGCACCCAGATGATCCCGGCCGATTTTGTCGCGGTAGCCAACCCGGCGCACCCGCTGGTCGACGGCGACAATGACGTACACGAGTTGTTCCTGGCCAACTTCTTTGCCCAGACAGCGGCACTGGCCTTCGGCAAGACCGCCGACGAGGTCCGTGCCGAAGGCACTCCCGAAGGGATTGTCCCGGCGAGGGTGTTCCCCGGGAACCGCCCGACCACCTCAATCATGGCCCCGGAGTTGAGCCCGCGCGTCGTGGGCGAACTGATCGCGCTGTACGAGCACATCACCTTCACCGAGGGCGCGGTGTGGGGCATCGACAGCTTCGACCAATGGGGTGTCGAATTGGGCAAGCAGCTCGCGCTGCAGATAGCCCCAGCCGTCTCAGGCGACGACGAGGCCCTAGCCAAACAAGACTCCTCGACGCAGGCCTTGATCACCTACTACAGCCGACGAGGTCCGTGCCGAGGGAACTCCCGAAGCGATCGTGCCAGCACGAGTCTTCGTCGGAAACCGCCCAACCACCTCGATCATGGCTCCAGCGCTGACGCCGTCGGTGGTGGGCCAACTGATTGCCCTGTACGAGCACATCACCTTCACCCAGGGAGTGGTGTGGGGCATCGACAGCTTCGACCAATGGGGTGTCGAGCTGGGCAAGCAGCTCGCGCTCCAGGTCACTCCAGCCGTCGGCGGCGACGAGGAGGCCTTCGCCAAACAAGACTCCTCGACGCAGGCGCTGATCACGTACTACCAGGCCCAGCGTAGGTAGCCCGCCCCCTTCCTCGGCGGCTGAGCCCGTCAATCGCCGGCGTTCACGCGGACTTCGACAAGCTCGGCCCGCAATGCTGGACGATGCGCTCATCGGGGACTGCTTGAGTCAGGTGACGGCCGCCGCTGTCGTGAATGTCGTGGGGAGCTGTCCGCGCGGGCGTAGCAAACTTAAGATGCTTGAATCAGTACCACCGATCAGCTGCACCCGACCGCCTGAGCAAGCACAGGTTTGCCTAGCCCGCGCGGACAGCTCCCCACGACGACATCGAGGTCAGCCCGCTGTGGCAGGGGCTTCGGCAGCCGCAAGC